>CAWBEP010000015.1:0-313686 GCA_963787915.1 uncultured Acidobacteriaceae bacterium
AAGCGGTTCATGAAGAAGCTCACCCGCGATCGCGTGGTGCCGATCATCTCGGCCAGGGTTTCCTGCGAGATCTTCGGGATCACGGTTGCCGGGTGGCCGGGCTTGCCGAATTCAGCCATCAACAGCAGAATGCGCGCCAGCCGTTTCTCGCTGGAGTTGAATAACTGATCGACCAGATCGGCCTGCACGCGCATACTTCGTGCCAACAGAAACGATAAAAACAGATCGGAGAATGTGTGCTCCTCGTGCATCACGCGGATCATCTCCCCTCTCTCGATCTTCAGCGCGGTGCAGGCGGTAATCGCGGAGGCCGTGGCCATGCGGAGTTCGCCGACTGCAGCCAGCGACTCCTCTCCTACAAAATCACCCGCACCCAGCATGGTGATCGTAGCTTCTTTGCCGTTTGTGGAAATGATGGTGAGCTTTGCCCGGCCCTGCTGCAGATAGAAGATCGAGTCGGCTGCATTTCCCTGGGCAAAGAAAGCCTGTTCCGGTTTAAGGTGAACAATTTTCCGACCAAGCCCGGCGTTCGCCAGAAAGGCTTCGGCGTCAAAGGGCAGCTTCTCAAGCTCAACCATTCCATAGCCCTTTCCGCATCGACGTTGCTACCCAACGCGTGGCGCAACAGGATGCGCTTACACGTTTTAAGTGAACAAGGAGAGCCTGATTTTTAGATTCGTCGACATCCCTCAGTCCGGACGTGAGGTTTTACTCTTGTAGTTAAACGGTCGCGCGTCAATTCAGTCGTCGCCCCGCGGTGATCTCCGTTACTCCTCGCGGAAGAGTAGCTGAACAACTGGGCTGGCCGGCCCGATTCGACGTGAAAGCAGCTTGTCGAGGCATTGCTTTGTGGAACCCCTGAGCAAAAGATTCGAGCGCGAATCGGTTTGTGATGATCAGCGCTGCCCTTTGCAGATCGATCAGGCGCTGCCGGCGAAGTTCGGCCAAAGCTCGACACACCGTTTCCCGCGTTACCCCGATGCACTCCCCCATCTCTTCATGCGTCAGAGGAACGGTGACCCTGATTCCGCGTTCCGCCGTTTGCGAACAGTCTGACGACCAGTCCAGCAGGAGCCAGGCCAGTTTTATCGTGGCCGAGGATCCCAGCCCCCTGATCCGCGTTTGTTCGCGTGCGCGACTCATCTCCACGCTCAATTCACGTGCCACGCCCTCGTAGGCAGCGGGATACCGCACCAGAAAATCAAGAAACTCCCGGCGGCGAATCGATGCGATCCTGCATGGATGCAGAGTTTCTGCCGTTACTTCATGGCAGCTTCCGCGCAGTACAGACGTGAGTCCCAACAACTCGATCGGTCGTGCAACCCACAGGATCAGCCGTTTCCCCTGGCTGGAATTCACAGAAATCTTTGCGCAACCATCCAGGACAATGAGGATGCTGCTGGCTTCCTGCTCTTCCTCAAACAGCACCGCGTGCGCCGGATAACAAACCAGCGACAGGCAGGTCTGGAATTCCCGGAAGGCGCTGAAGCCTAAAGAGCCAAGGAACTCGCTCACTCTGTGTGGATGCGTCTGGCCCGGGTCGGTCATTTGCATTGATACCATGTGCGCTCATCTCTCCGGTCCACATCCACATCCAGCTCCGAATGAACCATTCAACCCTCGGCCCATGCAACATCTCAGACGCCTGACTGGCCCGCGAAGAGATCTCGACCTCCCGGTTGCACATCCTGTCGCCGAAAACACTGAAGAATGCCCGGCGAACGCAGTATTCCACCGTCCCAATTCCCGGACTGAGCAATTCTGCTCACATTGAAGCGGCACGGCACGCATCAATGGGACATCGCCGCCGGAAAACCGCACTGTCTGCGGGTCCGAAGAATGATTGACGGTGCCAGTGTAGAGTCGTTGCCGGCATGATTTTGGCGTGGTCACTGTCGTTGGTCGCGGGAAAAGCCGCCACTCACTGGCTCAACTCAGCTGCGTGTGCCGTATTGACCAGTAACTGACGCGAGGCGGTGGGAAACTGCAGATGCGGATTCACTTTCACGCCGCCCCGAGGTGACCGATTCTCGACGTAAGAGCAAAGCTTCTCATTGTTGACGACGAAGCGACGGTTCGCAGAAACATGACGATCATATTCAGCGCCCTTGGTTATGCGACCCGAACCGCTCAGAACGGCTCTGCTGCGATGGCTGCTATCAACGATGAGATTCCGGATATCATGCTTGCCGAGCTGTATATGCCGGGCATGTCGGGATTTGAACTTCTCTCGATCGTCCGACGCCGATATCCGTCCATTCGCGTCGTCGCCATGAGCGGTGATTTCGCAGGCGCGGCCGTTCCGGAAGGCGCCGCCGCGGATGCATTCTACGAAAAGGGATGCCATCGGCCGCATTTGTTGCTGAGGGCAGTAGCAGCGATGTCGCATCCACGGAATGCAAGCGGCTCGTCTCTCACGCGTCCCGATGCGCCTAGCGGAATTCCCACCAGCGAACATAACTACTGTGCGATCGGAGCTGACGCTAAGACATGACGAGAATCTGGTTTGGCGGGCAGGAGTGTACACAACTGACCGGTTTTTCAGCGAAATAAGGCTAGAAGGTCTTGAATGCCAGGTAACACTTTTTCTCTGAATTTCGTCTGCCCCACATGCGGCGTGCAACCCGGGGAAGAGTGCAAGCAGAACGGTGGCACTCGTGGTTTGACGTCCCACGCGCAGCGCCTGGATATCGCCGACGGTTACCAGTGCAGTGCCGCTTTCCGCGCTGGCAGCCCGCTCGCCAGTTTGATGGAGCGATCGCCACAGCTGACTCACGTGGCAACGTCACCCACGAGTATTGCAGCGCCAGCCCGCGTGAACGGTGGCTCGATACGCGTGTCCGTGGACGTACCACGCAGTTCGAAGTAGTCAACAAACCTGTGGAGTACGAAACGGGGTATCTGTTTCGGATATTCAAATGAACCGCTTATTACCAACAACAATGGCTGCCTGGGGGGCAGCCAGAACATTTCCAGCGCCGTTCCATCCCGATCACGGCAGTTCATTCAGGCTTGACGCAACCTGCGGTGATCCCGATGCCGTCCTGGGTGATTCATCGGCCTGCCCCCGGTTGCTGAGCGGCCAATAAGGGCGACCGCTCACTCAGGAGTGGCGATCATTTTTAACCTGACGCAACTCTATCTAGGGCTGCAGGGCGGCCTGCGGCCAGCCATCTCGCCATACAAGAGTCGATACCTGCAGCGCGGGCATGCCGGTGTGCGCATCATAGGCATGGAAAACAATGATGTCGTCGCCAGCGGGCTGCATGAAGACGGACTCGCCCCCTGGTCCAAGCCAGCGCCCATTTGCGCTGAGCAGTGGCGTGCCTCCGCCCTGCATCATGGGAATATTATGATCGTCGAGATATGGACCCTCGATTTGTGTGGACCGACCCACCATGGTGCGATAGGTGCTGTGCACGCCGCGGCAACAGAGATCCCAGGAGACGAAGAGGTAGTAATAACCGCCATGGTGAACAATGAAAGGAGCCTCGATCGCTTCCCAATCCGGAGGAAGGCCGGGAGGCGCGGGAGGTGGATTGTCGGGACGTCGCCGGGTCGCCAGCGAATAGAGCCTGGGATTGCCTGCCAAGCCAGTCTTGTCATCGAGACGCCGTAGTCTGATCCCACCCCAGAAGCTGCCGAATACGAGCCAGGCGTGATGCTGCTCATCGAGGACGAAGTTTGGATCGATGGCGTTGTAGTCGTCGGCCGCGGTGGAGCGAAGAACAAGGCCGCGATCAACCCACTTATAGTTGGGACTGGAACGGTCGAGCGACTTATTCGTAGCCAGGGCGATGCCGGAGGTATTTTTTCCGAACAGGGAGTAGGCGTAGTAAAGAAGAAATTCTCCGTTCTCAAAAGAGATATCCGGCGCCCAGAGCTCCTTTGTACCCGGACTATCTTTCCGAATCCACTCGGGTATCTCATCGAAGACCTGTCCGCACAACTTCCAGGAATGCAGGTCGGGAGAGCAACGGATCTGGAACTGCCCACCGGCGTGCGTTTTGCCGGTGGCAAATACATACCAGGTATCACCTGCTTTGATGACGGACGGGTCGTGCGTGCCCCAGAAATCGCCGGTGAGCGGGAAGGCCTGGGGCTGCTGCGCGGAAGCGGACCCGAGGGCGGCAAAGCCGCAGAGCAGCAGGACGGCCGGAATCCATGGTCGCATGCCAAAACGTTCTAACCAGCGCATAACTATTGACCCTCCGTACTGTGCCCATTGTGATTGCTCCAGGCAGTTATGTCGCATGGAGTGGGCTGGTAGGCTGCAAAACTACTGGACATAAGGCCATCCGTCGGATGTCCATCCAAGCAGGTTCATGCCCAGTGCCGGATACCCGCTGTTATTGCCGTCGTAGTAGTGGTAGACGAGGATGTCGCCGTCTGTGTCGGAGAAAACGCTTTCACCGCCAGGACCATTAATGTTGCTGTGAGCGCTCAGCAGGATCGTGCCTCCGCCGGAAGTTAGGGCGAGACCACCGCGGTCCGTATAAGGTCCAGTGACAGACGATGACCGCCCAACGATGATGCGATATGTGCTGGTAACCCCATTGCAACAGGTATCCACAGAAGCAAAAAGGTAGTAATAACCGGCATGAGAGAAGATATAAGACCCTTCGATACCGGTGCCGGAAGGGTGAAATGCGAGTTGAGTGCACGCCGTGCCGGTAGGAATTCCGGTCGCGTTATTCACGGGAACGATCTGGATTCCGCTCGAGTAGGAACCGAAGGCCAGCCACGCTTGGCCTGACGTATCCACCACGGAAGCGGGATCGATGGCGTTCGATCCAGGACATGCGCCTGACGTATAGGCCGGCGCGCCGGAGTCCACCCAGGTGCCTGGCGCCCCGCTGGAACTAGTGGCCAGACCGATAGCCGAGTTAGCGCTGCCAAAAGTTGAAGCAGCGTAGTAAAGCCAGTAGGCGCCATTGTGCGATGAGGCGTCGGGGGCCCACAAATCGCCGCTTCCGCCGGTATAAGCGTTTGTCCAGGATGGCAGCGAGGCCATGGCGGATCCCTCGTCGGAGAAGTTCTCACGATCCGTGGATTGATGGGCATGGATGAAGGCATGGGTAGAGAAAAGGTAGTATGTTGATCCGGCTTTCAGAACGGAAGGATCGTGGATGCCTATCGTGGAGGTATCGGGCGCGGTGTAGGAGACATTGACGGACATTGGCGCCGGATAGGCGGCAGTGTTGGTTGGGGTCAGCGTCCATTCCTGGCAGGTACAGCCGGTTCCGGTGGTGGCACGCGCTGCCTGGTCGACGGTCGCGCCGGAGTTATCGTCCTGCAGGTATAAGCCGCTGTTCACATTCTTGATGAGATAGTTGCCGTCGCTCAGAAGATACATCGCCCACAGATGATCGCTGGTGCCGGAGTCGCCCCACTGCACGGCCAGTGCTCCCGTGGCAGTGGAAGCGTTGCTGATTCCGATCAGCTGATGGGTCAGAAGATTTTCAACGTTGTACTGACTATTGTTCATAGGGATGAAATGCCAGGCGTCGTCCGTCGCTCCGGCGGCGGCTTCCTGGGCGAGGTTGGCCCCGGCGGTCTGGCTCTGGCCTGCGATGCCGAGCACGAGGCCGCTGGCGGCATTGCCCATCGTGTATCCGTCGTTGTCGCTGATGGTCGCCAGCGTTCCCATGTCCGGCGTTTGGCCGCCGCCGCCTCCTCCCTGAGACGGGCTGCCTGATCCGCCGCTGCAACCGAGGAGCGAACAACCAAACACAAAGGCGACAATGATTCGTAAATTGTTCACAGGATTTCGATCACCAGAAGTCAACTGGAGCTCCGTGCGGCTGCGATAGCCGCCGCGAGTTAGAGAGGAGGTGGGCTCAACAGCGGCAGGCAAACTGTTGTGAAGTTTCTGCGCGGAAACCAGCCCGTTGTAGAGGACGCGAGCATGCCATGGCGGCATGCCCGCGTCGTTTCCTCAGTAGGTGATCCTCAACACGAACTGCACGTTTCGAGGGCCGTTCAACGTGCTGCCAACCTGGCCGAAGTTCGTGTCCTGGACCCCGGAATCAGGCTTGTTGAAGATGTGACGGTTGAAGGCGTTGAACATTTCGCCGCGGAATTCGGCATTGATTCCTTCTCGAATAGGAATCGTTTTGTTGATGCCGAAATCCTCGTCGTAGAAATTAAAGCCACGGATATCCGCGGAGTTCCGTGGCATATTTCCAAATTGATAAGGAACATCAACCTGGGGATTGGGGTTGGGATCGGTCACGAAGGCGCAATTCCAGTAGCCGGTAGTGCAGGCGCCGGAGGAATGGTCGTAACCTGTGTTGCCGTCGTTGTGGAAGGAGAATGGATTGAACGATCCTGAGCGCTTTGCAGGTTGGCCGGGTACGCGGTTCGGGCGAATACCATTGTCAAACCCAGGGATGCCATTGGACCCGAAGAAGCTAATGGGCTGGCCGTCCAGGTAGCGCTGCACACCGCTGATGCGCCAGTTGGAGATTACCGCGCTTACCGGGGCGGGTGTGGAACCGAGAAGCTTCTTGCCGCGACCGACAGGGAGCTCGTAAAGGTAGCTAACTACGAAGTTGTGTGGGATGTCTTCATTACTGACGGCTTTCTCAGCCTTGTGATCGTAAGGGTTCTGTGTGCCACCCTGGTTCTGCAGCGTGCTGTAGTAAGGCTGGATAGCGTCGGCGTCGGTGAGCGTCTTGGAGAAGGTATAGGATGCCAGGACGTTCAGGCCATTGTGAAAGCGCTGTTCGAGTTTCGCTTCCAGCGCGTTGTAAGTGGATTGCCCGACATTCTGCAGATAACTGTCCTGATTGATGTAGCCGTATTGCGGGAAGGGACGGAGCGCCTGTTCGACGGGCACGCCGGGACCCCACTCGTTGAAAAAGTTGGCGTAGGGCGCGGTTACGCCCGAACCGGCAGGCGGTGCGGAGGCCGGATACAACAGGCCGAGGCCGAGCGAGAGATCGCTGAGTGGTATGTCGTTGGGATAGTCGATGAGTCCGTGGAGCCGCGTCGAATGCATCCCGAGGTAGCCGAGTGAGAAAAAGAGGCTGGGATTGAGCTGGTACTGGTTTTCCAGGGTCCAGGTTTCGACCATGGCGGGCCGGCCAAAGGTGGCTTCAATGCTGTCCACGCTCTGTGTATTGGACTGTGTGGGATCGAGGTCGGGCGAAGAAGGTAACAGGGGAAGTCCCGCGTCGACCTGCGGTCCGGCAAGGGGGTCCGCCGTGAACAGCGTCTGGTTCAGAGTGAAGCCCTGCATGGTTCCCTGCCCGAAATCGGCATAGACCAGCGGCCCGTAATAGATACCAGCGCTGCCGTGGAGGACATCTCTGCGCAGCGCTTCCCACGAGAAGCCAACCCGCGGCTCGATATCTTTATAGTAAGTATCGGCCCAGGTTTCTCCGGTGTTGCCGTTGCGGCCGGTACCTTTGCCCGCAAAGACGAGAGCGCCGGGGATGCCGTTGGCCGCCGTGTTGGGCGCCTTCATGTCAAGGATGGCAGTATCGCCATCCGCTTCGTGGCGTGGCGTATCGAAGCTCCAGCGCAGACCGAGGTTAAGAGTGAGATTGGGCCTAACCTTCCAGTCGTCCTGAGCAAAGAGTGCATTGTAGTGGGTAATCCAGCGAGGAGCGTGTAACTGCGATATGGCGTTCGCGGAGGCGGATTCGCCGATCAGGAATGCGGCGAAGGAATTGCCGTCGCGACCCCAGTAAGTGGTATCTGAAGCGGTCTGATTATCGTAGAAAGTGAAACAACCGGCGTTACCGCTGCAGGTCCCGCCGATCTTACTCACAAACGAATACTGGTGATACTGCGTTTCGCCACCGAACAGGAAGCTATGCGCTCCGTGTTGCCAGTGGACAATGTCGTTCAGCGCAATGGTATTGTCGACATCCTGGGCGTCGATGTTCTCACCGAAGTTAGGATAGGGACTGCCGATAAAGACAAATCCAGGGAAGACAGGGCCGCTGCCGTTGGCAATGCCGAGCTTGTTGTCCCAGTCGGTGCCTAAGTCGGCTGCGCGCGACAGATTGTAATTGTTGGATCGGTTGGTCCCGAAGGTGAGCGAATTCGCAACCCGCGGAGTAATAACCCAGTCCCAACCCAGACGGAAGAGCTTACCCAGCTGATTCACGGCACCGCTGCCGCCTGAGTTGATCGGTGGAGGCAGGTTGAGACCGTTGCCCTGATCAGTATTTTCCCGTGAATCGTAGAAGCCCCAGATTCTGTGCGCGGCGGTCAGATTCTGGTCGATGCGGAGGCTGTAAACGGTCTGGGCAATGGTGTCCTGGGTGTCGTAGACATAATTGTTGGTGCCGGCTCCGGTCAGATTGGGCGCCGGCATGTAGCTCAGTACGTTTTTCGCCACCGTGCTTTCCCGCGACAGGGGAATTTCGTTCAGGTTACCGTTGAAGGTAAGGGGGGTCCGGCAGTTCACACCGCCAACGTTCTTCTCTGTGGTGGGATCGAAAATTTCCCCGTAGTACAGGGTCGAGTTACAACCGTCCGCTCCCCCGGGGATCGCGCTCCCGAGAGTCGAAGTGAAATCGAAATATTGGCCGTTGCTGCCCAGTTCAGCCGGCGTCGGAATAAGGCTTGTAACAGCGGAGCCAGTGTTATAGCGCAGTTGTTCCCAGGCGAAGAAGAAGAAGGTCTTATCCCTGCCGTTGTAAAAATGCGGTATCCGGATCGGTCCGCCGAGCGAAACGCCGTAATCGTTCTTGGTATCCGCGGAACGCTGCAGACTGTTACGGACGGCGACATTGCTCTCCGGAGTTTCGGCGAGATAGCCATTGTTAAACCAGTTATTCGCGTCGAGAGCGCCATTCTTGTAAAAATCGAAGACTGCGCCGTGATACTGGTTCCCACCGCTCTTCGTATTGAAGTTCGCCAGACCTCCGGTGGTTCGGCCGAGATCAGCCGGCAGGCCGGACAGGTCGATATGAAACTCATTTACAGCCTCGACCGAAGGGGCAACGATATCGAAGCTGCCCGATCCGTTCTCCATGCGGTTGGTCGTGATGCCATCCACGAGGTAATCGGTACCTTCTTCCTGTCCGCCGTTAATCTTGGTCATCTGGAATCCAGAACCACCGGACGAGGTACCAGGGCCGACCGTACCGGGCACCAGGAATTCAAGTGTGGAGAGAGAACGGAGATTACCCGTGACCTGCAGAGGGAGATCCTCCACCTGCTGCTGAGAGATGCTGGCATCGACCTCGGAGGTAGAAGTCTCGAGTGACACAGCTGCGGCGTTCACGCTGACTATCTCGGTGGTTGACCCGACCGAAAGCGTCATATCCCGCGCGGTCTGCACGCCGATGGCAACGGTCACGCCCGCATAGTCACCCTTCTTGAAGCCTGGTGCGCTCACGGTGAGGTCATAGGCTCCCGTATGCAGCGACGGGAAGACATAGTATCCGGCACTGGAGGTGATAGTGGAGTAGGTCGTGCCGGTGGCCATTTCGCGAGCCATGATGGGCGCCCCGGTAATGACTTTTCCTGTCGGATCGGTCACCGTACCGCTGATGGATCCGGTATCCAGCTGAGCGATCGCCGAAGCCGTGAAGCCGGCGAGTATCCCGACGAGGATTAACCATTGCTTTAGTAAGTGTGAGATTGTCTGTCCGACCATCCTGCGCTCCTGTGACCGGTGCGAATTCATAGTTTCTGCCTCCTGACGATGCTTTCTGCTCGGTGGATCGTTCCTGTCTCGATGTCCGCGCTGCTGATTCCCCAATTAACCCGTTTCGAACCTCATGTTTCAGCCATTGCCTTGTCCTTCCGCGATCTGGGCCTGCTCCGGATCCGCAACCGGAAGATCCGTGCGCCTGCGGATCATCGGCGATGTGTCGTCCCCATGGCGCTGATGCAAAGTCGCCCTGACCCGCAGAAAATTCTGCATAGCGGTCTGCGATTGCTGTGTGTCGTTGGCGTTGCGATAAATCAAGGCCAGCTTGTACCACGAGCTCATGGCGCGGCCGTTGGCAGGATCGGCGGCAATAGCAAGCTGAAATTCCCGGATCGCCTCCTGATCCTGGTTCAGAGCCAGCAGTCCGGTTCCCATGTAGTAGTGGGCATCGCTGAGCGATGGATCTTCATGCAGCGCGGCGCGCAGCATCTCGACGCCTTCGGCGGCCCCGTGGTTCATCACCAGCAACGCGCCGAGCTTGTAGCGGGCAGTCGCGGCGTGTGGATCGATCGAGAGCTCCTCACGATAAGCCGCGGTCGCCTGATCCAGCTTTCCCAGAATCCAGTACTGATCCGCGAGCTCCTCATGCAGCCCCGGCTGCGCGGGGGCCAGCTGCACGGCCCGTTCGAACTCATCAATGGCCTCCTGGGTGCGGAACGCCTGCGCGTAGGCCTCGCCCAGCACCTGGTGCACGCGCAGCGAATTCGAATCGACTTTGTACATCGCGTCGAAGGAGGCGTTGGCCATCAGCAGGTACGCGCGTCCCCGGTGGTACAGAATGTCCACATCGGTGGGATCAAGAGCGTAAGCCTTGTCGAGCGGAGCAATCGCGCCCTGCGGGTTGTTCTCGGCGAGGCGGCAGACCCCCAGCCACATCCACGCCTTGCCGTTCCTCGGGTCGATGGCGGTCTCCCGCTCGAGACTGGTCTCCGCATCCGGGAAGCGGTTCTCGCGGTAGTTGACGATCCCGAGAAAGAGGTTCGCGCCGCGCAACCCTGGTTTGAGCCGCAGGGATTTTTCGAGGGCGGACCGTGCATCGTCGAAGCGGCCCGCCTGCTCGAGGGCGAGTCCCAGGTTGAAGTAACCCTCGGCGAAGCCGGGCAGGGAGTGCGTCACCTCGCTGTAAGCGGAGATGGCTGCGCCGTAATTGCCGGCCTTCATGGCGGCCGAGCCTGCGGCCATGGCCTGCTGTGCGCCCTCGGCCGCGGAATTCTGTGCGGCGGACCGGCCCGGCATTGAAATAACGCTCACCGCCAGGATCACCGCGGACAGCGGGAACCGAAGGCGGTAAAGGGCGTTGCTGAGGAAGGTGTGTTCGAAGACGATGCAAAGGGAGTCAGTCAGGGTATGCAGGAAGTTCATCGTGTACCTCGCGTGCTTCGATGATCCTGCCATATGGTTCCGCATTCGAAGTTCTGGGAAACGCATCAATCGCCCGGCCAGGCGGGTGCGTTTTCAGAAAACGGCCCGGGGTCTGGTCCCTTCAGCAGCGAGAATTCAATACCTGCGACTGCGGCCGCCGTAATGCTAATAACGGATCAGGGGACGTTACGAACGAGTAAGTCTTTTTCCAGCAGTGATATGCAAGCGCAGATCAGCGCCCGTTACGCGGGTGCGCGGAGGTCCGAGGTGGGGATTTCAAGACCATTGGGCAGCGATATATAGTAGGGACGGGTTTACTGGGGGGTAATGTCACGAGCCGCTCCATCGTCGCTTGCTGAGTTGCAGGGGCTCAGTCCGGAGCAGGCCGCGATGGTGCGCGAGCACCTGGAGCTGGTGCTGGCCAGTCACTTCTTCTCCGGCAGCAAACGAACGCAGGACTTCCTCCGCCTGATCGTCCGGCACGCGCTCGAAGGGGACATGGACAGCCTGCGGGAGCGGATGATCGGGGCTGAGATGTTCGGCCGTCCGGTGAGCTACGACACCGGCAGCGATTCCGTGGTGCGTGTGCGCGCCAGCGAAGTTCGCAAGAAACTGGCTCTCTACTACAGTGAGTCCAGCGAGGAGCACCACGCGGTTCGCATCGAACTGCCCGGCGGGTCGTACGTACCGCGGTTTCGTTTTGGGTCGGAGGTGGCGACTTCCGTTGAAGAGAGAACGGCTTCATCAGGGAGCGATCATCCCGCACGCCCGGATCAGAGCACCGTGGCGGCGCCGGAATCGTCCGTTGCCAAAGCACCTCCGCCTTTAGCTTCCAAGAATAGATTCAGGACAGCCACCGTTGCCGGAGTTATGGCAGCCGCGGTACTGATCGCACTGGCCGCTTACTTCGGCTACCGGCGCTGGCAAAACAATGCCGAATCTCCGAAGGGCATCCATTCCATCGCAATACTGCCGCTCGAAAATCTTTCGGGAAACGCCGATCAGAACTATTTTGCCGACGGGATGACGGAAGAGCTGATCAACGATCTCGGTCAGGTGTCCACCCTGAGAGTCATTTCGCTGACTTCTTCGATGAGCTACAAGGGCACCAACAAGAAGCTGCCTGAGATTGCGCATGAACTTTCCGTCGATGCGGTGGTGGAAGGCGGCGTGCTTCGTGATGGAGATCAGGTGCGCATCAGCGCGCAGCTGATCGACGCGCGAACCGACCGCCCCATCTGGGCGCAGACCTACGTGCGGGATCTGACGGGTGTTCTCGCCTGGCAGGGCGATGTGGCGCAGACCATCGCCGACCAGATCCAGATTTCCGTAACTCCACAGGAGCAGGCGCTGCTGGCCCGGCGGCGTCCGGTCGATCCGGCAACTCAGGATCTTTATCTGCACGGCGTGTTGTTGCGCAACCAGGCGGACTGCGAGCATGCGATCGACTATTTCGATCGAGCCATTGACGGCGATCCCGGATATGCGCAGGGCCACTCCGCGCTGGCCAGCTGCTATGGCCTCCTCGGCGAATCCGGACGTATGCCGTACGAAGCGGCCTTTACGCGTCAGAAGGCCGAGGCGCTGAAGGCGATCCGCCTCGACGATTCTGTATCGGAGGCCCACGCCGAGCTGGGGAACACCGCCATGACGCTGGACTGGGATTGGCCCACGGCGGCCGCGGAGTTCCGTCGCGCGCTGCAGCTGAACCCTAACTCCGCCACGGATCACGAGAAGTACGCGTTCTATCTGATCCGCACCGGGCATCCTTCCGAAGCCATCGCAGAAATCGAGCGCAGCGTCGATTTGGATCCCGTCTCGGGAAGCACATTTCATGCCGAAGGCTTCATCTACTACTTCGCGCACCAATACGACCGCGCTCTGGCCGTGACTCGCACGGTGCAGGGGCTCAACGTCAGTCTTCCCGACCGCAGTTTTCTCTTAGGGGACATCGATGCGGAGACGGGGCATTACCCTGAAGCCAAGGCGGCTTTCATCCAGTCCGGGGACGGTCCTTATTCGCTTGGTCATCTTGGAAATACCTATGCGCGCATGGGCGAAGCGGACTCAGCCAGGAAGCTTATCGGCCGTCTTGAGTCGAGCGTTCGACGGGACGGGATCGGCCGTTACGAGATAGCTCTTGTTTACGCGGGACTCGGCGATCGGAACAATGCATTCAAGTGGCTTGAAGAGGCTTACCAGGCCCACGATGTGGGACTTGTCTATCTCCGGGTCGATCCCTGTCTCGATCCGTTGCGCTCCGATCCTCGATTTGGCGATTTAATGCGCCGGATTCATCTCGAGCAGCAGTAAGTCGAGCTGGTTATTGCGGCGTCCAGTGAGGATGACTCGTGAAGAGTCCTCCGAGAAAGCCGAGCTGATAGACCAGGAAGGAGCCGAAGCAGAGGCTCACCACGCCTGAGACGATCCCCAGATGCCGACTCAGGCTGGCGAAGCGATCGCCGGCAAAGGCAAGCGGGAAGGCAATGGCAGCCGTCATGCACATCATCCCGACCATCGTTCCCGCGCCAAAGATAAGCAGATACACCGTCGCCCAAACGGGGTTGTGAATCGTGGACAGGACCAGCAGAGCCACCGCCGCCGAGCCGGCGAGTCCGTGCACAAGGCCGATGATCAAGGGTCTCATGCATTGATACAGACCAAATCTGCCGACGGAACAGTCGAGCCATCTCTCGAGTCTCGTAGTGTCTTTGCCCGGCCGGCTAGTCGTAGAAATCTTTCCGGCTGCCGGAGTTCCGGGAGTCAGGTAACTCGTCACCTTTGTCATTACTCCGGATAAGTTGAGAAGGCCGAGCAAAACCAGCATGAGGGCGACGGTGAACTCCATGGAAAGCCCTAAACGAGGAGGAATTTCAACGCCGAAGAGGATGATCAGGGAGCCGACAATAAAGATGGTGATGGTGTGACCCAGTCCCCAGACCGAGCCGATGAAGGCTGCGTTGCGGATGCTGCGCTGTTTGCTGACGATGGTGGAGATGGCCACCACGTGATCGGCATCGGTGGAGTGCCGCATCCCAAGGATCAGACCGAGAATAGTAACGAACAAGACCGGTCCCAGCCGCTCTTTCGAGAACATGTGCAAATTGATGTGAATGGTGGAGAGCGATTGCACGGTGAGAATCAAACCGAGAACCGTAATGAATCCTGAAGAAGCGACGGGAAGCCAGCGCCTCGTGATGGGGCCGTCCATTTGCAGATGCGTCATGAAGCGGCGCGCGTAGACCATCAACATGCCAAAACCAATTAGAACCGAGGCGAGTCCCACGCTGAAGGCCACGATCAGGAAGAAGCCGAGGCCAATTCGGTGGAGTGCGAAGGCACTCAGCAGGACAATGAGCGCAGCGGGGCAGGGAATAATGCCGCCCGTGATGCCGAGAGCAAAGAGCTGGGAGAGGCTGACCTTGCGTTGCGAGGGCAACGGACTTTCATCTCGGCCGACTTCTGATCCTTCGACCGCTGGGCGCTTCCAGAAGATCCAGTGAGCATGGGCCGCGCCGGGTGCATGGGAATGATCCGTAGCCGTACCGGTGAGCCGGCGCAGGAGCATATAACAACCCAGGCCGGCAATCGTAATTCCCGAGAGGGCGCCAAGCCATGGATAGAGTTGCTCCGGTACGATATACCGCGAAGCGTATAAAGTGATGGCTCCCAGCGCAAAGACCCCAGCTGTATGTGAAGCGGTCACGATCGTTCCCAGAAGAACAGCATGGCGCGCGGTGCCCTTCGAGCCCACCAGGTAAGCGGCGACGATCGTCTTCCCGTGGCCTGGCTCCAGCGCATGCAGCCCTCCCAGACCGACTGCGATGAGCGCGGCCGTGAATAGAAACCAGGCGCTCAGGTGTTCTGCCTGAATGAGCTCGGTAAAGCGGCTGCGCGGCGTCTTCTGCCGATTCGCCTGAAGGTGCATGGACGGCGCAGGCTGAGCGGGTTGGGTGGAGGCTGGATCGCGCGGGGGTGATGTCCGGGTTGCGACCTGGCTGGTGGGCTTGCCTGGAAATTTTTGTGCGTGCAACCGGGCGCGGGCCGACGATGGCACACTCAGCGTGGCAGCCGCTGCAGGACGGAACGCATGAGCGATCTGCGGTGTCGCCTCTGTCGCCGGCAACGGCGGGAGTGCAGCCACGAACGAGGCTTCAAGATCCTGGGGAGGGCTGGTCAGCAGATCGGTGGGATAGTTGCTTAACTCGCCGCTGCGATCGGCGGCAGGAGCCGAACTGCGCAGCAATTGTCCTCCTGGCGCCAGAGTGACGATCTCTTTCCACCCGTTGTGACCTGGGTAATTCCCATCCGCATAATGAATCTCGAGATGTTGCCTGTCCATGGCCGACGGATAGGACGCTTCGTAGAGAAAGCCCATCTTCATCGTCGGCAAACCACCCGCACCCGGTGGAAAGATAACTCCGCTGGAGACCAGGCGAAGCGAAACCGGCTTTCCGTTCAGGTCGAGGGTGAGCCCACGCAGCAGCTCCGCGCCACGGGCGGCTACGTAGTGAATCACCTGCGGTGACTGAGGATCGATTGCAGCCGCTGCGATATTCGCCTGCTGTAACTCCTGATAAGTGGGAATTTCCGCCAGGTCGATGAGATAGCGCACGCGAATCCGGTCCTGTTCCACACTGATCTTCGAATAATGGTTGACGCTGAAATTGCCCATCGGATGAGCTGAGGCCACGCGGCCAAGGCTCAGCAAAAGAAGCAGCGGCAAGCACCGCTTAGCGAGCATCATTGGCCGGTCCCTCCTTCGATTCTGCCTGCGCATTCAGCGTGTCCACTTTCTGTCTGGCCGTGCGCGCGTAAAGCAGATGGAAATTCGGGTTAATCTCAAGAGCCTGCTTCAGTTCGTTCCGGGCTTGTTCCCGGTGACCGATCTGTTCGTCAATCATTCCCGCGTGAAAAAGAAGAAGGGAATCCTGGGTTCCGAACTGCATCGCTTTCTGGCTCGCCTGTGCCGCTTCGGCGAATTTCCCATTCTTGTACAGAGCCCATGACAGCGCATCCCAGGTATAGATATCGCGCCGGACTTCCAGCTCTTTCCTTGCCAGGTCGAGCGCCTCAGGGAGCTTCCTGTCGTGGTCGGCATAGAAGAGCGCCAGATCGCGATTGTGCAGGACCTGGTTGATGTGTCCCAGGAGCCCGATGTATTCGACCAGCGCAAATTGCTTTTGCGCCTCCTGTGGCTGCCCGGTCTTCATGTAGAGATCGCCAAGCTCGGCAATGAAGATTGGCATGGGCACAACGGCAATGGCTTTTTGGTAGAGCTCTATAGCATCGGCGACTCTGCCGTTGTTCGCCCGCAGCTTCGCCAGAGCGGCCAGAGCGCGATAATCTCCCGGATGCGTGTTCAGAGCGGCAAGATAAGCAGCATCGGCGGCCGCGATGTCGCCCGCCTGCGTGTCGTATTCGCCGAGCTCGTAGTACAACCACGCCATGTTTTCGGCGGGAAGTTGCGCTTCAATACCCTCGGTAACTGCGGTCTTCATCAGCGCAATTGCGCCGGTGGTGTCGCCTTTGATGAACTGCAGGTAAGAGACGCGGCTGTCGCGCGCATAGGCAGCACGCGGAGCCAGCACCATATCCCGCGGCGTAAGCCGGGCATAGGCAGCCGCCGCTTTGTCGTAATCGCCCATATCCGCATAGGCGTCGCCCACGATGGCGAAGGGTGAAACGTCGCCGGTTCCCAGCGACAGTGCTTTCTGCGCGTAGTGCAGCGCATCGGTGAAACGATGCTCACCCATGCAGACCGCAGCCAGTGTTTCGAGGGCGTCGTCCGTCGAAAAGTCCGTCGAGTCCAGATCGAGCGACCTGGAAAGAGCCTCTTCCGCGAGCTGATAGTCGCCCACGTCGCCGGTTTCGCGGGCATGCTGGAAATAAGCAGCTCCCAGTCCCGCATAAGCCGCCGCGTCTTTGGGATTGCGCGCAACGGCGGCCTGCGCGGTCTGGATCAGGCGCGCCGTTCCTGTCGGCTGGGGCGTCAAAAGTGCCTCAGGCACGGGACGAAAGACGGGCGCAATTTTGGCAGGGATGGTGTTGGCGGATACAGTCGAGCGATCCGCAGGATGCGCATCTGTCAACAAGTCCGGCGGCGCTGCGTCGTTCGGCTGATGGGGTATCGCCGCGGTCTGCGCGGTCACTTGCTGGTGCTGTTCCGGTCCGGCAACCAGGTTGGCCGACCGAATTGCATCTGCCGCGAACTCGGACGCTGGATTCGATTGCAGAGCCAGCTTGAAGTTCCTGACGGCTTCGTCGTTCCGATTCAGCTTTTGCGCGATATGCCCGGCGTGATCGAAGATCTGCGCGCTTTGAATTCCCACGCTAATTGCCTTCTGCTCCGCGCTGGCGGCTTCCTGGTATTGGCCGTTGGCATAGAGCGCCCAGGCGCAGGCGTCGAGAGTCCACACATCCTGCCGCGCAGCGGCCTGCTTTTGGGCGAGTTGCAGCGAATCGGGCGCTGTCGCGGGGCTCGCCGCCTCCATCAGGATCAGGTCGAGAGTGGACTGATCGGTAGCCGTCTCCGGCGTTCTGGCCAGCTTCTCGAATGTGGCCAATGTCGCTTGCGCGTCCTGCGGGTGTCCCGCCGCCTCCTGTGCAGCTGCCAGTTCATAGAAAACGTGCGGATCGCGATCCATCGCCCCGGCCTGCATCCATAGCTCAATCGCGTCCTTCGGTCGATTCTGTTCCATGCGAAGGCGGGCCAGATTTTCAAGGGTCCGGGGATAGTGGGGGAAGAACTGCTCTGCCCTTGCGAGCGTCTGTTCCGCCGCATCGTTCTGGCCCGACTCAATCTGAATCGAAGCGATCTGGTTGGCGATCCATGCCAGGTCTTCGACCTCGACCGGCGAAGTCTGCTCATAGGCGCGATTCAGAAAATCGATGGCCCCGTGGGCATCGCCGTATAAGGTCCGCAGAGTTGCCCCAAGCAGAAGCGCTGGCGTGTTGTTGGGACGCATGTTCATCATCCACTGCGCATTGGTCTCGGCGTCGGGGTAATTGCCAAGGCCGATATCTGCCTCGGCGATGTACCCGTAAGTCATCACGTCGTCGGGAATGCGGCGATTCAGCGCCACAGCGAGATCTCTCGCCTCGGCGAAGGAATGGCGACTCAGGAGGAGGGCTACCCTGGTTCGTTGTAACTGAAAATCGTCCGGGTTCAGCTTCAACCCCTCGGCAAGAGCGGCATCCGCATCGTTCAGGTACTGCGGATCGAGCGTCTCGCGCGTACGGCGAATGGATGCCAGCGCCAGCTCGTTATACGCCTGAGCTTTCGTGGGATCGGCCTTCAGCTGCTCCCGTGCCGCCGCGATGCGCTGCTGTGCCGGGCTCGCATCCTCAATATTCGCGGGACCGGCAGAGTTCGGATGATTCGCGTCGCCGGCGGTGGTTTGTGCCGGACCGGCGGTCGAAACCAAGCCGCAGAGAATAAAAAATGCTGTGCCCCAAACGTTCATGATGGCCTGCTTCCGGAGTTCATAGTTAGCTCCCTGCGCGGAGGGTGTCCGCGCAGAGAGCATTGTTCCAGGCGCGCTCAACAAAGCCGCGTTGGAGTCAGTTAACCGGGCAGGGCGAACTTCCTCCCTGATTCGCTGGCGCAGCATCGCTGTTTTGCGTGCTGGACGGGTTGGGCTGATCGCCGCAACCCGTCGGATCGCCCGGGCTGATGTGCCGGCTGTCGCGGCCGCTGTAGGCATAGTGAACGTAGGGGAACGTCTCCTGGGGCGGTACATCGGGCGCGTTGACGCCATCGCCGATGAGGTTGTTCGGCGCTACGTCAAAGCCGGGGCTCAGGATGCCCCCGCCAACGACCCGTGCAGCGATGTCCACGACGTCATCGGTCAGGCGGCGTCCATTGGGGAAGCCGGCCGCATCGCCTGCGATCAATCCCAGGCGGCTGCGGCTGGCGTAGGGTGTCGGGGCTACGCCGGTGTTGAGGCGCAGCAGGTCGGCGACAGGTCCGGCCGGAGTTCCCGCCGCGGCGATCGGCGGCGCGTAGGTCACCAGAGGCAGGAGATCGGTGCGGGGAGGAGTGGGGATATTAATGCCATACACTGCATTGAGGACACGTGCGAGAAGGGGATCCAGGTCAAAGGAGGCGAACTGGCTGTCGTTCACCGGCTGCGACATGCTCCACTTGTCTTTGCTGCCAGTTCCGATCAGCAGTTCGTTTACGAGGGGATTGCCGAGTCGCTGGATTTGAGCGAGGTTGCCGAACTGCTCCTCGGAACCATAGGAACCATGAGAATTGTAGGAAGACCGGATGGTCACTTCCGGCCTTGAAGTAGTCGCCCATGCGCCGATGGTGGCCTTGGGACTGGTGGCGGGATGGACCGCTCGATCGCTGGTCAGAAGGGCGATCGGAACCTCAATTGCGATCGTGTTCACGTTGAATCCGGCCACGGCGTTCGGCGCCAAGTTGAGGTAGTTGTCCTTATCTTCGGCTGCGGTCAGGACGCCGCCACCGGCCGAGGTGCGGAAGTTGAAGCTGTCAAACGCCGCGCCCAGATCGATGAAGAAAGGATCGGCGACGGTGCCGGCGAAGACGCGAATATTGGAAGCGTCATTCCCGGTCAGCTCATAGATTCCCTGCGCCGCCAGGGCATCGTAATCCGGCATGGTGCGCGGGCCCACATTGCTGGGAACGGCGATCAGAGGACTGCCGCTCTTATTGGTGAGCGAGATCCAGCGGCCATCCCGGTACATTTCCACCGAGAACGTTTGCTGCAGACTCAGGCCCGCCGATCCAGGGCCGCTCAAAGAGGTGATCGCCGGGGGCACAATCGGCGTGCCGGCAGCGACCGGAGCAGGGGAATTAGCCGGCGCATCGATTCCGTTGCCGGCGCCCACGAACCCTGTGAATACCTGGGGCGCGCGGATGGTCGTCTGGAAGCGGAAGGAGAAGACCACGTCTTCCACGGCATCGTGATTGTTGTCGATTTTGATCTGGTAGACGAGCGAGGGGTCAAAGGGGAAGTAGTTGGGGCCGTTGCTTGGCTGCAGGAACGGATCGACATTCATGATGAAGGTGACGCGATCGGGATGGTCGTAGCTGACAAAAGCGTAGAAATCGGTGATGTCAGCGGTGTGGTCCAGGGCGGTAATCGGCGCTTCTCGATGGCTCGATGCAAGCGCCAAAGGCGGAACTGCAATCATCAGACCCAGCGTGAGTCCGATCCACGGCTTAAGCTTTGACATAGGGTTCTCCAGATTCGATTTTTCCAGGGTCGGAACGGAAAATCTGAAGCAGGCAGGGGAGGTAGGTGGAAGCTCAGAAACTCGCCGTTCGTTGTGATGATTACGCGGGGATTCTGACTTCGGATTGCCCGAGGGGTTAAATAATATGAAATTTGTTGCATGCATCCGAAACGGGGAGCCCGCGCGTACTCTGAGAGCTACCAGTCCATTCCCGGCCTGATCCGATTTGCTTTGCCGAGGTGCTCATGTCGACGCCGGGGTCAATATCCCCGATTAAAGGGCCCAGCCGGGTTTTGGGAGTGGTGGTCCTGCTCCTGGTCGTGGCCGCGCTGCCGTTGCGCGCAGCCAACGGAGGCAGCATCTCCGGCACAGTCCGCGATCCGAGTGGAGCGCTGATTCCCGAAGCTGCCCTCCGGCTGGTGAATACCGGACAGCAGTCCGTCTATCAGACCTCATCGGACAAACAGGGCTTCTACTCCTTTCCCAATCTCCTCGTAGGCCACTACGACCTCACCGTTGCCTCTCCCGGATTCGCGACCCAGCGCAAGCTGGATCTCGCGGTGGACACCGACTCCGCCCTGCAGGTGGATCTCACCCTGACGGTCGCCGCGCACTCCGACACCGTGACCGTCACCACCGCCTCCGGCGTTCAGGTGGAAACCATCGCGACCCACCTCGGCGAAGTCATCTCAGGCGCGGAACTCACCGCTCTGCCCCTGAATGGCAGGAGCTATACGGACCTGCTCGCTATCCAGCCGGGCGTTGCGCCGATTTCAACGCTGCTGCCGAGTTCGGTCATCATGGCCGGCGTCACCGGAAGCCTCGACCCTTCGGGCGACCTGAACCCGGGCAACCTCTCCATCGACGGCCAGCGCGAATCCGCCAACGGATTTCTGGTGAATGGGATCGATGTGCAGGAGCACATGAACGGTGGAACCTCCATCATCCCCAACCTCGATGCGATCGAGGAATTTCGCGTTTTGACTAACAATTTCGATCCGGAATACGGCAACTACAACGGCGGCATGGTCACGGTCGTGACCAAACCCGGAACCAACGCGCTGCACGGCGATGCGTTTGAGTTTTTCCGCAACACCGCGCTGGATGCGCGTGGATATTTCGATCCCACACGTTCTACTTTCAAACAAAATCAATTCGGTGGTACGCTTGGGGGTCCTGTCCGCCGCGATAAAGTCTTTTTCTTTTCCGACTATCAGGGAACGCGCACCGATCAGGGTGTTTCCACTGGCGATATCTCCGTGCCAACCCTCGCGGAGCGCAGCGGTGAGTTCAACGATCTCACCGGATCGGTGAGCGGTCCGTACCTGGCCTCGCTGCTCTCGCAGGAACTTGGAAGCGCCGTTACGTCCGGCGAGGCTTACACCAGGGTCTTTCCCGGCGGCGCCATTCCGCAGAGTGCCTGGTCCGCGCCAGGCAAAAACCTGCTCGCCTACATTCCCTCGCCCAATGTCAGCGCCAGTCAATATTCGAGTTCCGCATTCGCTCAAACGGTACGCGACGACAAAGGTTCGGCCCGTGTGGACATGAATAGCCGCCTGGGCCAGATATCCGCTTATTACTTCATCGACGACTACAACCTCGACAATCCTTACCCCGGTTCCGTGGCCGGTGCCAGTATCCCGGGCTTCGACGCTCTGTTTATCGGGCGGGCGCAGTTAATTTCCTTGAGCGATAACAAGGTCATCGGCATGCACACCGTCAACGAATTGCATCTCGGCTATCTGCGTAATGCCAACATCATCGGTGAGCCCAGGGGCGGACTTGGTGTCAGCATGGCAGCCCAGGGTTTTGAGAGCGGACCCGGCACTCCCGGCATCGTTGTCCAGGCGCCGCAGTTTGAAGGTGTCGAAAACATTACTTTTCCCACCTTCGTGATGGGCGTTCCCATCACCAACGAGACTCAGATCAACAACACCTACTATCTTGGGGAAGGACTGTCTCGCATCCTCGGCGCGCACACGCTGAAAATCGGTGCGCAGTTTCACGTCGATGAGGTCAATGAGCATCCGAATGCAACGTTCAACGGGACGTTCAACATCGATGGCACAGAGACTGGAAACCCCTACGCCGATTTTCTGATCGGCGTGGCCAGCAACTATACGCAGTCATCGGGCCAGCCTTTCTACCTGCGCAATCGCTATTTCGGTGCTTACGGTCAGGACAGCTGGCGTGTGCGCGACGATCTGACGCTGAATGCCGGCTTGCGCTGGGACGTGATCATGCCCTTCTGGGAGAAGTACAACCAGCTGCAAACCTGGGTTCCGGGAAAGGAATCCACGCTCTATCCGGGCGCGTTGCCGGGGCTTCTCGTTGCCGGCGATCCCGGCATACCCAGGACGCTTGCGCCCACGAGTTACGGAAATGTTGCACCGAGAGTCGGGATGGCCTATGCTCCGAAATCCAGCCGAGGATTATGGCGAATGCTTCTCGGCAATGGGGGCACGAGTAGCATTCGGGCCAGCTATGGTCTTTTCTATACCGAATTCCCGGGTCTGTTGGCCGGGATTATGTATGCTGTGCCGCCGTTTGGTTATAACTACCTCAGTCCAGCGCCGCCGCTGCTGGCGACGCCATTTATTTCGGCCGGCAGCGGCGTCGACAACGGACAGCGTTTCCCGTTTCCTTTCCCGCCGCATAATGTCTACGCGTCGCACCCGGATAGGTCCATCGACTGGTCTAACTTTGCGCCGCTCGCAGCCGATCCGTTTTTCGACATCCATAATCGCGTGCCGTATGTGAGTAACTATATGCTCTCCCTTCAGCGCCAGATCACGCCGCGCGCGCTGCTGACCGCCAGTTACGTCGGCAATCAGGGTCACCGCATCCCCACAGTAGTTTCCGTTAACCTCGGGAATCCTGCCCTATGCCTCAGCCTTCCCGGATGCGGCCCGTTTGGGGAAGACAACACCTACGCCACCCCGACCGGCCAAATCATCAACGGAACCCGTACAGGCCAGAACAGCGGACCCCTGGCCGGTCAGGGTGAAAACTACGGCGAAAACACCTCCGACTCCACCATCGCTAACTCCAGCTACAACGCGCTCGAAGCAACCCTGCGCTACCGGCGCTCCGCCTCACAGTTTCTATTGAGCTATGCCTACGCTAAGTCCATCGATCAGGGCTCCAACATCGGCGAGCAGCTCGACCCTCTCAACCCACGGCAAAGCCGAACCATCTCTGCATGGGATCAGAAGCACACTTTTGTCGCCAGTTACACCGTCGCCCTGCCCGTCGAGCAGATTCTCCGGCGATCCAACCCGTTAACCTCGGAGTGGTCGCTCTCCGGCGCCACTCGTTGTGCCACCGGATTTCCGGTAACGCTCTACGACAATTCCGACAACTCGCTGCTCGGCACGCTCGGTAACGGTGTCAATAACTATCTGCTGGATACACCGCGGTATCTGCCCGGACCGCTCCATATCAACACCAACGGCCGCAATGGCAAGTCGGCTTTCAACGCCTCTTCCTTTCCGGAGGAAACCCTCGGCCGGCTCGGTGAATCCAAACGCCGGATGTTTTACGGACCCGGTATCGAAAACTTCGACCTCACTCTCCAGAAGAACGTGCCGATCAGAGACTCGCGATCGCTCGAGTTCCGAGCCGAAGCTTTCAATGCCTTTAACCATGCACAGTTTTACGGCCCTGCGGCCGTCGACGGACAGGTGGAAGATCCGAATTTCGGAAAGATTGTCGAGGCCGCAGCGCCACGCCTCGTCCAGCTCGTCGCTAAGTTCAATTTTTGATATGAGTGGTTTTGCAGAGAGCGACGATGACGAAGAAACGATCGAGGGCACATCTCCCAGGTCGATGCCGGGAGCGGGACTGAGCGAGGTATTCTCCCGTAACTGGGTGCTCTATGTTTGTGAGTGTCTCGAACTCGCGATCTTCATGATCTCGGCCTGCGTGTTCACCGTTATTCTCTTTGATCCATCCTGGCCCGTCTTTCATCTGATTCCCAATGCAGCCATCCGTCGCGCGCTGATGGGAATAGCGATGGGTATTACGGCCATCCTGATTATTCATTCCCCGATGGGGAAACGATCCGGCGCGCACTTCAACCCAGCTATTACTCTGACCTATCTGCGCCTGGGTAAGATCGCAGCGCCGGACGCCGGTTTCTACGTCGTCTTCCAGTTCATGGGTGGCGTTCTTGGTGTTGCGGTTGCGGCGATCTTTATGGGTAAAAATCTTGCCGACCCGGCCGTTGCCTACGCCGTGACGGTGCCAGGCAAATATGGAACCGCGGGCGCGTTCCTGGCTGAGTTGTTTATGGCGACGCTTCTCATGGGTGTGGTTCTTGTGTTATCGAATCGGCCCGCGGTGGCCCGGTACACTGGCGACGTTGTTGGACTACTGATCGCGTTCTACATCCTCTTCTTCGCTCCAGTTTCGGGTTTCAGCATCAACCCGGCACGAACCACCGGCTCGGCTGTGTTTGCTCACATCTGGACTGCCGTGTGGCTCTATTTCGTCGCGCCGCCTCTCGGTATGCTGAGTGCGGCTGAGGCTTACCTCCGCTCGAACGGGCCCGACCGCATCCTGTGCGCCAAACTTCATCCCGACCCCAGATATCCATGCCCATTTCTTTGCCATTATCCACATCATCGTCACAGGTGGAAGCGCTCGTCGATTGCTTCACAAACTCCCGGTGAGTAACTCCGCAGCAAAGTTACGCGAAGCTCCCGGCTTGGCCAGAAGCAGCTGCATATCGCCGATGTAATGCTCCAGGAATCCGCCCTCGCAGTAAGACAGATATAAGATCCACATGCGCACGAAGCGCTCATCGAATCCGAGGCTGCGCACTTCCGCCAGCCGGCCTGTGAAGCGCTGCCTCCAGGCCCGAAGTGTGAGCGCGTAATGCTCGCCGATGTCCTGCGCGCCCGCCAGTTGCAGCGAACTGACGCGGGCTGTCGACTGCAGGATTCCCTGGATCGACGCGAGCTCGGCACCGGGGAAGATATATTTCTTGATCCAGTCGCTCTGGCGCAGGTACTGCCTGAAATGCTGCTCATTCATCGTAATTGTCTGGAGAAGCATCTTTCCCTGGGGTTTTAGTAAGCGCTCGCAGACGCTGAAGAAGTCGTCGTAGTGCTTATATCCAACCGCCTCGAACATCTCGATGCTGACCAACTTGTCGTAGCTGCCGGTGAGATTGCGATAATCATCGAAAAGAAGCTCGATCTTCGTTCCAGGGAGCGATGCAAACAGTTCCTTGCTGTAGGCATGTTGTGCCTGGCTGATAGTCGTCGTCGTGATGCGGCAACCATATTGCGTGGCGGCATAAGCGGCGAATCCACCCCAGCCCGTGCCGATTTCAAGCACATGGTCGTCGCGCCGCAGGTCCAGTTTCCTGCATATCGCTTCGAACTTATGCTCCTGCGCCGCTTCGAGTGAGTCGCCGGGGGTTTCGTAGTATGCGCAGGAATAAGCCATGGAAGGATCAAGAAACAAGTTATAGAACTCGTTGCCGAGATCGTAATGGTAGGCGATGTTCCTGCGGCTCCCTGTCTCCGTGTTGTCGTTGCGCCAGTGTCGCAGATAGTTCAGGCTGCGCGTCGCCATCGAAATCATGCGGTTGCGTGCATCCAGTGTGGGCATATTGCGAATCGCAGCACGGATCACCGCGACCACATCCGGGGAAGACCAGTCGCCGTCCATAAACGCTTCGCCGATCCCGATGTCGCCGCCGAGGACCGCGCGCGCAAAGAACCGTGCGTTATGGATTACTAACTCCGCGGTCAGCGGGCTTGCGGGATCACCGAAGGTGCGCGCCGCAGCGCCGTGCCGCACACAAATGCAGCAGTCGCGGATACCTTTCAGTGATTCGTAAAAAAGCCTCTCGGCCACGCCTGGCCTGGCAGACGCTGCTGCTAGCGTGTCTTCCACGATGCCCCCCATTCGCGAACATTCCGCCTGGTATAGATTCCTGTTCCTGGGTGTGTCACGGTGCGGACTCCTTTCAGCATGAGGCGCACGGCCTGCCAGTGAATCGCCGCAATCACACGCACCGTCATCAGCGGGAACTCCGCAATCGCGCGATGGAGTTCGCGCCGCGTCCATTCCCGTCGTGTCAGCTTCAGAGTCGAGTCGAAGACCAGCTCACCCGCCTCAAAATTCATACACTGGACCACCAGATCCTGGTCCGGCGCTGTGAACGTCCAGTCGTAGCACTGATCCATCTTCATGAATGGCGATACGTGGAAGGTTTTTGGAAAGCGATAACGCCGGGACACCACGTGGTTTTTCGGAGCCCCATTCCGAAGCGTCTCCGGCCCGCGATTGTCGATTGCCGCCTCAGCCTCCGGCCCGAGCCAGTAATTCTGCGTTTCACCGAAAGTGTTGTTCACTTCGGCCATGACGAAGTCAAACTGATTGTTGTTAAAGAAGTAATAGAACGAGACAGGGTTAAAGTTATAACCAAAAGTCCGCAGGTGGGTCAGCAGGAAGACCGAGTCCGCTGACTTGCCGCCTGAGCCGGATCTCTTCGCGTCCCGGAGTAGCCGCTCCCGCAGAGGCAGTGCCGGATCGCCGAAATGGTCTCTCTCCTGGTAGCTGATTACATTGCCGTGGTTATAGCTGGAGAAAGGCGAGATATCCATAAGCTCCGGCAGCTTATCGATATCCAGAAAGGCAAGGAAAACAGGATAAGTGAAGTCATTCTGCCGAGGCTGGCGTCGTCGATGCCGCAAAGTGCCTGTATAAATGCCGGACTCGATCATCTACCACTCCACTCCCAGGGCCCTGGCCACACGGATCGCGGAGTTCAGGCCATCTTCATGAAAACCATAGAACCAGTATGCGCCGCAGAAATGAAGATGGCGCACCCCGCTCACCTCCGCCCAGCGCTCCTGTGCTCGCACCGCGTCGATGGTGTAGAGCGGGTGATCGTACTCGATGGTGCGGAGAATTGTATCGGGGTCGATGGAATCGGCGTCGTTCAGCGTCACACAATATTGTTCCGGAGTGTCGATCGACTGGAGCCGGTTCATATGGTAGGTCACGGTGGGAACGGACTTATGGGCTGTTAGCCGGTAGTTCCACGACGCCCGCGCAGCCCTGGCTCGGGGCAGAAGGCGCTCGTCGGTGTGCAGGGTTGCCATATTCCTGGTCGTGCTGAAACAACCGAGGATTGCCTGCTCGGCAGTTGTTTTGTCTCCGATCAGGCGCCGTGCCTGGGGTCCATGACATGCAAAAACAACTTCATCGAACGCCTGCTTACTTCCATCCTCGAAATGAAGTACGGGCCGCGTACTTCCTCCGCAGACCGTTCGGATTCCCGCTCCTGTAACGATGCGATCGCGATAGGGCGCAGTCAGCGGGTCAATGTAAGCGGAGCTACCGCCCTGAATGGTATACCACTGCGGATGCTCATTGATCGTGAGAAAGCCGTGGTTGTAGAAGAAGTGCAGCAGTGTGGATGCCGGGAATCGTCCAATTTCCTCGAGCGATGTCGACCACACAGCCGATGCCATGGGATAGAGATAGAGTCTCGCCAGAGCTGCGCCGAACTCGTAGCACGCGAGATACTCAGCGAGAGTTATCTCGGGCGGAATGTCTCCCTGTACCAGGCGCATGGACTCGCGATTGAAGCGGAGAATGCTGCGAAAGAGCGCATAGTGCGCTGGCCGAAACAGGTTCTTCGGAGTAGCAAAAAATCCCGCCAGTCCGCGGCTGCTGTACTCCATCCCCGACTTTGTATCCGATACGGAAAACGACATGTCGCTTTTTTGCCGTTCGACTCCCAGTTCACGCAGAAGCCGCACCAGATTCGGATAAGTGCGATCGTTATGCACAATGAAGCCGGTGTCGATGGCGCGAGTGCCGCGGGAAGTCTCAAGCTGGTGCGTGTGCGTATGACCGCCCAGCCGCGTGTCCCGCTCGTATAGCCACACCTCGTGCCTGCGGCTCAGAAGCCAGGCCGCGGCCATTCCGGAAATTCCAGAGCCGATGACGGCGATGCGGCTCATGATCTGCCGTTGGAAGGCAGCCGCACCGTCCGAATTTCCCGCACAATCCCCACCGCCTGCAGACCGCGCAACAGATACCAGGTGATGTCGATCTCCCACCAGCGCAAGCCCTGCCTGCAGGCATACATGTACTGGTGATGATTGTTGTGCCAGCCCTCGCCGAGGGTGACCAGCGCGAGGAGGAAATTGTTGCGGCTCTGGTCCGGAGTATTGAACCGGCGCGTACCCCACACATGCGCGACGGAATTAATAGCGAACGTTCCGTGGAAGAGCACAACTGTGGAGACGCAAAAACCCCACAGTAATCCTGGAAGGCCGCCCAGCGCCAGAGTCGCCACGGCCAGCGCCAAAGGAGGCAGCCAGAAGTAGCGATCGATCCAGCGGATCTCCGGAAACTTGGCAAAATCCTGAATCAGCCGCGGATCGTATTCGTCGTAGTCGTTCGAGATGACCCAGCCGACATGCGCCCACCAGAAGCCATCCTGCTTAGGGGAGTGAATATCCTGCTCGGAATCGGACTCGGCGTGGTGTACACGATGATGCGCCGCCCACCACAGCACACCCTTCTGCGAAGAGGTTTCTGCAAGAAAGGCGAGCGCAAATTGCAACGGCCGGCTCAGGCGGAAGGTCCGATGGCTGAAATAGCGGTGATATCCCGCGGTCACGCCGAACATGCGCACCAGATAGAGCGCCAGGGCCAGTTCGACATACCGCCAGTGAAACGGAATGAAGAAGACGCCCACGCACGCGACGTGGATCGCAAAGAAAAGAATCACGGCGCCAAAGCGATATCCGGCTCCCTCAGAAACGCGGTTCCGAACGGCTTCGACCTGTACCATGAGTTTTCGATCCCCGCCTTGTTTAGCTAAGCCTGATATTGTCAACGCATTGACGGCGAACCGCAAATGCGGTCGCTCTGTGATGTGGTGAAGGATAGTCTGCTACCTACTCTATGGGAGTTACGCTGACCGTGCGGATTTGGATTTCCCGAGCGGCGAAACCGTTTAATTGCGATTCAATACAGTTGAAAAAGGTTTCCTGTAGATTAAACGAATCAGCCCCACTTCAAAGCCCGATAAGCCCGTTATCCGCGTTCCGATATCCAATGGAGACGCGCCTATGAAGACTTTCCTGAAGATCCTGTTCGGCTGCATTTTCCTCTGGATGGTGGCCATGACCGCCCACGTCCAGGCGCACAAGTCCCTGCTTTTATCTCCGGGGGAATTCAACTGGAGCAGCAGCCCCTGGGCTTGCGCCACCCTCTTCGACGCTTACTTCGGATTCATAACCTTCTTCGTTTGGGTATGCTTCAGGGAGCGCGCTCTCTGGGCAAAGCTGCTCTGGTTTGTGCTGATCATGACCCTTGGCAACATCGCCATGTCCGGATACGTTCTCCTGCAGTTGTTCCGGTTGCGTGCCGACGAGCCGGCCTCGGCCGTCCTGAGCCGGAGGTAGCCGTTCTCAACGTGCCGTCCTTTTTTCAGAATCGCATTGTTCGCCCGCTGCTCGCGCTGCTTCGCCAGGGCACTAGCCCGCGCAAACTGGCCTGCAGCCTCGCCTGTGGCGTGGTGTGCGGCCTGTTTCCTGTCATGGGCAGCACCACTCTCCTGTGTGGCGGCGCAGCGCTTTTGTTCGGCCTGAATCTCCCGGCCGTCCAGCTGGTCAATTACTTCCTTTATCCGCTGCAGCTGGCGCTGATCGTGCCTTTCATTCGCGCCGGCGAGTTCATCCTGCGCAGCGATCGCACCAGGCTCACGCTGGAACAAATGATTGCGCTCTTTCGCCACAACCACATGGAAGGCCTGCACATCCTCTGGCGTTTGGCCGTGCACGCTATCTTCGCATGGCTGATCTTCGCTCCTTTCATGTTTGCGGTTGTCTATTTCATTGCTCTGCCTCCCATCGCGCGCATGGCCCGGGCGATGCGACGGAACGGCGAAGAAGCCATGGTGACACCATGATCTCCATCTTTCATTTGGCGCTGCTCGGTTTGGCCGTCGTTGCCGGGGTGATGTTCGTTCTCTGGATCATTCAGCAGCGCATCGGCAACGCCGGGATTGTCGACATCGGCTGGGCGTACAGCCTGGGGCTGCTGGCGCTGCTCGATGCGGTTCTTGGGAGCGCTCCGACTCTGCCGCGCTGGACCATGGCGGCGATGGTTGTGCTGTGGGCGGGCCGACTCGGCACGCATTTATTCCGGCGCGTCGTCGGCAAGCCCGAAGAGGGCCGCTACCAGCAATTGCGGAGCCAGTGGTCTTCCGGCACTGCCTGGAAGTTTCTGCTGTTCTTTGAGGCGCAGGCCGTTCTCGACATCCTGCTCTCGATTCCGTTTCTCCTCGTTTGCGCCGACCCGAGCGCGCCGGCAAATTTGAACTTCGCGGAGATCGCGGGGATCGTCATCTGGGTCATTGCCGTCGCCGGGGAGAGTGTCGCCGATGCCCAGCTGGCCCACTTCAAGCGCCAGGCTGATCACGGAGCGGTCTGCCGGGACGGGCTCTGGAATTATTCTCGCCATCCCAATTACTTTTTCGAGTGGCTGGTGTGGATCGGCTGGGCGCTCTTCGCGCTGCCCGTTCACTGGGGCTGGATTGCCTGGAGCGCCCCCCTGCTGATGCTCTTCTTCCTGCTGCGGGTCACCGGGATTCCCGCCACGGAGGAGCAATCCCTGCGCAGCAAGGGCGAGGCCTATGCTGAGTATCAAAGAACCACGAGCGCCTTTATCCCGTGGTTTCCAAAACGAGGAAAGCCTGCATGACCGCTGTCGCTGAATCGCAGAACGTCGGCTCCCGTCTGAATGCGGCGGCGGTTGCGTGGTCCACCGGTCTGGTCGAGCGCGGGCTTGTGCCTGACGCCCTGATCCGCCGCCAGATTCGCGGTCTGCTCGCGCAGCGCCTGCGGGAGGAATTCCGGAGCGGTTTCGAAGAGCAAAGTGACTGGCTACGCCAGTTTCTCGCGCAGATGCGTTCGAGCCCCATCGCCCTCTCCACCGACAAGGCGAACGAGCAGCACTACGAAGTGCCGGCGCGCTTCTTCGAGCTTACCCTCGGGCCACGGCTGAAATATAGCTCAGGGCTGTGGGGTCCGGCCTGCCGGTCGCTGGATGAAGCCGAAGAGGCAATGCTCGCGCTCACCGCGGAGCGCGCGCAGATCGAAGATGGCCAGCGCATCCTGGAGCTGGGGTGCGGTTGGGGATCGCTCACCCTCTGGATGGCGGAGCGTTTTCCGAACGCCACGATTCTGGCCGTCTCGAATTCCGCATCGCAGCGCGCGTTCATTGAAGAGCGCATGGCGCAGCGCGGACTCGGCAACGTGCACATCGTCACCGACGACATGAATTCCTTCGACGCCCGCGCTTACTCGGCATCGTCCTTCGATCGCGTCGTCTCTGTCGAAATGTTCGAGCACATGCGGAATTACGAATTGCTGCTCTCAAGCATTGCTTCCTGGATGCGTCCGGACGCCCTGCTCTTCATCCACATCTTCACCCACCGCATCTTTACTTACCCATTTGAAGTGCGGGACGCAGGCGACTGGCTCGCCGAGCATTTCTTCACCGGCGGCATTATGCCCAGCGATACGCTGTTGCTCAATTTTCAGCGCGATCTGCGGATTGAAGATCACTGGCTCCTCAGCGGAACCCATTATCAAAAGACCGCACGGGCGTGGCTCGACAAGACGGACACGCATCGGGAGGAAATCCTTGCGTTGTTCGAATCGGCCTATGCCACCCGTCTTTCCGGCGGCGAGCGGAGGGCGATGGCGCGGAGATGGTTCAACCGGTGGCGCATCTTCTACATGGCTTGCGAGGAGCTGTGGGGCTATGCCGGCGGGAGCGAATGGGGCGTCTCGCACTACACGCTGCGTAAGCCGGCCGGTTGAGGTGAAAAACCGCTTCAGGAGAACGGGGAAGGACCCCGTCGCCACTCCCATTCACCAAAGATATTGGAGCACCGGGCGGGAATTGAACCCGCGAATACTGGTTTTGCAGACCAGCGCGTTAGCCACTTCGCCACCGGTGCTCATCGATCCGCCGCAGCCACGCGCCGCGGCGGGGATTCTCTAATTCCTGTGCCGCCAACTTCCTGGACGGCAGATACGGCCGCGAAGCTACTGCGGCTGTGCGGTGGTCCGCAGATACGGCTTCACCGTCTTGTAGCCGGGGAAGACGCGGTCGGCTTCTTCATTCGAAACAGCGCCGGTGATGATGACATCGTCACCCTGCTTCCAGTTGGCCGGCGTGGCCACGCGATGCTTCGCTGTGAGCTGAATGGAGTCGAGCACGCGAAGGACCTCGTCAAAGTTGCGTCCCGTGGTCATGGGATAGGCGAGGGTCAGCTTGATCCGCTTGTCGGGTCCGATGACGAAGACCGTGCGCACGGGAGCATTCTGCGCGGGTGTGCGGCCGTCGGAGGTCTCGCCCGCATCCCCGGGGAGCATGTCGTAGAGCCTGGCGATCTTCAGCTCCGGATCGCCGATCAGCGGGTAGTTGACCTCGTGTCCGCCGACGTCGCGGATGTCCGAGGCCCACTTCGCGTGGCTGGAGACCGGATCGACACTCAGGCCGATGACTTTGGCGCCCCGCTGCGCAAACTGATTTTCGAGGCTGGCGACGGCGCCCAGCTCCGTCGTGCAGACCGGGGTGAAGTCCTTTGGGTGTGAAAAAAGCACCGCCCAGTTGTCGCCGATCCACTCGTGGAAGCGGATGACTCCTTGTGTGGTTTCTGCGGTAAAGTCCGGGGCAAGATCGTTGATGCGAAGCGACATGAAAATTTCCTCCTGGGCAGTTCCTGATTCTTGTGGGACCAAAGGAAAACCCACCCGGCCTTTGTGGCAGCGGGTGGGTTTCTGGGAGCGTTGTTGAACTTTTAGATTGGCTCTCTCAGACACACACCCGGCCGGTGCGGCAGCAACAGCAGCAGCACATACACGCGCAGGTGGTGGAGACAAGAACCATACTCGTTTCAGACTAGGGCCTGGCCGAGCCGGATGTCAACCGGCGGCACGGCCCTGCTGGGTGAATGCAACGCGGGCGATGTTAGTTTGCCGGAACCTGGCCGAGCAGCTGATAGTTGTGCGCAACCTGGAAGGTCATGGCTCCCACGTACATGTATTGAGAGACGCGCGCCAGCGAGCGCATGTGGTGATGGACCAGCAGGCGGTACGCCTCATAGTTCAACACCACGGTTCCGGCCTGGAACGCGGCGAACCCCGGCTTGTTCTCGACCAGCGCCTTCGGGAGAACGGCCTCGTGAAAATACTGCGGCTGGCTCAGAGCCTTTTCGGTGCTCGTGAAATCCAGAACCCGGAGGGTAGCGGCGGCACCGAGCATGCTCCAGTCCAGAGCCTTTAGCCGCGGCGTCTCATCGCTGGCCTCGGGGACACGCTGCACTGGAAAAACACCCATGGATCCCGCGCTGGGATCGCCGGGTTGTGCGGCTTCCACATCGGCGGGCAACGGCGCATCGATGAGGGAGTGGCTCTGCGCACGGCAGGGCACAACGAAGGACAGGGCAAGGATTCCTGCAACGACGAGACCAATTTGGGTGCGATTCATATTCTCTCCAGCCCCGTCTTTTTGGGGGATTCACCAGGGAGGGTGAATGGAGAAGAGTGTGCCACAGAAAATTGGATTTCTACACTTATCTTGCGTCACTGCAATAAGTTACGGGAGGGGGAGCCGTCTCCTGACGCATCGGTGAAGGGAAGAAGTGACTGTCCGATCCAGAAGCGGTTACTCGCACGCGTGAGGATTCCCGGATGACGGTTACCGAGGCGCGCCTTCGCTTCCCGATAGGGGCCCACGAAGCGAATGGGAGATAAGAGGATGCGCCAAAATCGGGGTAACCACCGCCGCCCGCGAGCGGCGGCTCGCCGATCCCGCTCCGAAAACTCGAGGCTGAACTCCTCACGCAGACGCGGCGGCATCCATTCCATCGTCAGTGCCCGATACCAGCGAGGCGGGCGAATCCAGGATCCCGCTCCGGCGAGGATCGCGTGCGCCATGGCTCGCGCGGTGGGATTGACGCCGCGTCCGGAATCCCGAAGAGAGCCGCCATCGTTTTGCTTTCCTCGTAATACTGCTCGCGCTCTGCGTCGGAGAGCGGCAGCACGCATTCGTATGCCAACACCGCGCTCTCGACCAGGGTCGCGAAGACCCAGCGCAGCGCCGCAATTTCGTTGGCCTCATAATGCGAACCTGCCGGCCAAACACCCACTGGTTCCTGTAACTCGCCGCGAATGCCGGTATGCAGCGAGTGCAGGTGCCGTGCGGCGGCCAGTGCCTGGTCGAGGCTCCCGTAGATCATCGTGAAGACGATGCGAAAGGTGTTATGAAAGCGCGCGATGGGATCGCCCATCAGCGTGGAATGCTGTGCGAGGGCCGTCGTTACCCAGGGATGCGCGAGTTGCAGCAGCGCAGCGCGTCCAGCGCCGAGAAACAACGCGGCTTCGCGATTGATCTTCCAGGTGACGGACTCGGGGCCGAAGATGCCTGCGCGTCGATCGACGGTTCGATTCGCGATGGAGTCGAGCAGAGCTTCCAGTTCCGGCCGGGAGACAAGATGCTGCTCCATCGTTCCATTATGCGTGCCGTGACGAAGACGCCCGGACGCTCCTGGGTCGTCCGGATCTCAGCGCCGGGCGCGGCTGAACTCGCTGCGGTGCCGGCTGTAAGTGAAATAAATCACCAGACCGATGGCCAGCCAAACAAAGAAGCGGATCCAGGTCATGACTTCGAGACCCATCATCAGCACCACGCAGAAGATGATGCTGAGCACCGGAAACAGCGGGCCGAGCGGAGCGCGAAATCCGCGCCGACGGTTCGGCTCGCGGTAGCGAAGGATCAGCACGCCGGCAGAAACGAGGACAAAGGCGAACAGCGTTCCAATGTTCGACAGATTGGAAACGGTCCCGATATCGAATAGTCCTGACGGGATGCCGACGACAAAGCCCGCGACCCAGGTGGCGACGGCGGGCGTCCGGTACTTTGGATGGACGTGGGAGAAGATCGCCGGCAGCAGACGGTCACGCGACATCGAGAACCATACCCGCGCCTGGCCCAGCTGAAAGACCAGGATCGACGAGATCATGCCGGTCAGCGCGCCGAGCACGACGAAGAGCCGAATCCAGTGCAGCCGATGCGCCCCCGGCAGGACCGACAGCTTCTTAAGCGCGTTGACTACGGGCGCCGCGTCGCCCATCATGCTCTTCCAGGGCACCAGGCCGGTGAGCACCACCGCTACGCCGATGTAGAGCACGGTACAGATGGCGAGCGTGGCCAGAATGCCGATCGGCACATCGCGCTGCGGATGTTTGCACTCCTCCGCGGCGGTTGAGACCGAGTCGAACCCGATGTAGGTGAAGAAGATGATCGATCCGCCGGTGAGCACGCCCGACCATCCGTTCGGCGAGAAGGGATGGTAGTACTTCGGCTGAATGAAGCTGGCGCCGAAGGAGACAAAGATCAAAATGGCCGCGATCTTCACCAGCACCATGATGTTGTTGGTTTCGGCGGATTCGCGAATGCCGCGCACCAGCACCACCGTCAGCAGGAACACAATCAGAAACGCCGGTATGTTGAATCCGAAATGCCAGCCAGGCGGATACAAATCATTGCCGGCAAGATCCTGAAGGCCCTCGGGCAGATAGGCCGGCGAAATCCACTTCAGCGGCGGATGGATGTTGAACCAGTCCAGCAGGTCGACTACGTGCGCGGCAAAGCCGACGCTCACCGACATGTTGGAGAACGCGTATTCGAGGATCAGGTCCCAGCCGATGATCCACGCGATCAGCTCGCCCATGGTGGCGTAGGTGTAGGTGTAGGCTGAGCCGGCAATGGGGATCATCGACGCCAGCTCTGCATAGCAGAGGCCGGTGAAGGCGCAGACAATCGCTACAAGAACCAGCGACAGGGCCAGCGCCGGTCCCGAGCCGGGGCGGCCGACCATCGCCGTGTGCCGGATGAAGTAGTCGATCAGCGGCGTGTTTTCGATCGAGGCGGTAGGGAATTGTTGCCCCGCGATCGCCGTGCCGATGACGGTGAAGATCCCCGAGCCGATGACCGCGCCGATGCCCAGAGCCGTGAGCGAGACCGGCCCCAGCGTCTTTTTGAGCGCGTGCTCCGGCTGCTCCGAATCGGAAATCAGCTTGTCGATCGACTTGCGCGAGAAAATCTGGGACTTGGCTTGCGTCCCTTCGGGCCGAGATGGAAGCGCGGGCTGATCCGCCAACGACAGCTCCTGCGGGGAGGGTGGATTGGAGAGAGTTTAGCTGGTTCGCTGGGCTGACGAAAGAGAATTCGCCAGCCCCTGTCTTGTTTCGAGCCGCGCCGAGGGTGTTTAGCGCTTGCTCTGGCCACGCGTGAGTTTGCGGACCTTCTTCTTGTTGGACCCGCGGGGGGTGGTGCGCTTCGCTTTGGGGGCAGCCTTTTTGCGGGCCGCGCGTTTCAGCTTCTTGCGTTCCTTTGTGTCTTCGATCGTCTTTGTGTTTGCCATAGAATCCTTTTTCGAACTTTGGGTGCCGCATTCAAACCATCATTGGCCTGAGTGGGCAGTGCTTAGAGCCGCTCGAGCTGAGCGAATTTCTCCACCAGCTTTTTCACGCCGAATCCTGAAAATTGTACAGTAATCTTCGCGTCTTCTCCGTCACCCTCGCGGCGAAACACGATGCCTTCGCCATATTTCGGATGGCGCACCCGTTGCCCGCTGCGAAATCCCTTCGCTCCCGTAGGCTCCGGGATCGGCAGCTTTGGACGAGCTCCTTTCGCCGGGACGCCGCCCCGTCCGGAGAAAAACCGCGCGATATTGTCGACAGAATCGGCTTTCGGTGCGGCAGGCGGCCGCGAGAAGCGATCGCTGCGGGAAGCGCTCTGCCGCGCGGAGGCGCTCTGATCCTCATCTTCGTAGCTGTAATGGCGTGAACCAAAATCGTCGCCGCCGCTGCGTGCCAGGCGCGACGGCGCTTCCGTATAACTGGCCGCGTAGCCGCCCCAGCTGCTGGCGCGCGTCCTGCCGCCGCTCAGGTCTTCGAGCAGATGCTGGGGAATCTCCTCAAGAAAGCGCGACGGGATCGAGGCCTCCGGCATATCGTTGCCGTAGCGGCGACGATAGCGCGCCCGGGTCACGATGAGCGCATCCATAGCGCGCGTCAACCCCACGTAACAAAGCCGGCGCTCCTCCTCCATCTGCGGTGGATCGTTCAGCGTCCGCGAGTGGGGAAACAATCCCTCCTCCAAACCCGCGAGCACCACAAGCGGGAACTCGAGCCCCTTCGCGGAGTGGAGCGTCATCAGCGTCACCCGCGACTCGGGATCGTACTGATCGGCGTCGCTCACCAGCGCTGCGTGGTCCAGAAACTCCGCCAGCGTCTCGCCGCGCTCCTGCGCATCCTGGGCCGCATTGGCCAGTTCCTTCAGGTTTTCAATGCGGGAGAAGGCCTCGGGCGTGCCTTCCTCTTCGAGCGACCGGATGTAGCCGGTGCGATCGATGAGGAACTTGATCAGCTCGGGCAGTGTGGCCGCATCGCCCGGCTTGCGGAATCCGGGCACCGCCTCCTGATCTGCCCCTGCCTCATCTGTTCCCTGGTCCCTGTTCCCTGTACCCTGGTCTTGCGGAGCCGCGTGTTCCACGGCGGGCTCTTCGTCGAAGATGCGGAACTTAGCCGGCTCAAAATCTTCAGCGCTTTCCGAAATGTAATCGTCGCCCGCAACATCTTCGTCGCCGTCGTGCGTGAGAGCCAGCATCCCCTGTGCGGCAGCGCCGAAATCAAAGCTGGTGTCGTCGGTCTGCGCGCTTTCGGGGGCCGGCGCCAGGAGCTCTGTGCCCGGCAAAGCCACATCCGACGTCAGCTTTTCCGCGAAGCCCGGAGACAGCATGGCGCGCGCATCGGCGATGATCCGCTGAAAATTGTCGAGCGCCGACAGAGTCCGCGAGGGCAGCAGTTTGTGGTCGAGCGCCCGACGGATCGCTGTCCACACACTCGATCCCGTCTCGAGCGCAAGGCGTTCCAGCGTCTCCATCGTCGTTTTGCCGATGCCGCGCGCAGGGGTGTTCACTACGCGTTGCAGCGCGATCGAGTCGTGCGGATTCTGTACCAGCTTCAGATAGCTCAGCAGGTCCTTGATCTCCGCGCGCTCGTAGAACGAGAACCCGCCGACCATGGTGTACGCGATGCCATAGCGTCGCATCGCCTCTTCCACCAGCCGCGACTGCGAATTGGTCCGGTAGAGCACAGCACACTTCGGATCGGCCTGCTCCTCTGCCGCCTTGCGCAGATATTTCTGGATGTAGTCGGCGATGAAAAGGGCCTCGTTCTCCCCATCGGGAGCCTCGTAGTAGCCGATGAGCGCGCCGCCCTCGCGCGAGGTCCACAGCTTCTTGCCTTTGCGCTGGGCATTGCGCGCCACCACGGCCGACGCGGCCTCGAGGATGATCTGCGTGGACCGGTAATTCTGCTCCAGCCGCACCGTCTTCGCGCCGGGAAAATCTTTTTCAAACTCCAGGATGTTGCGAATGTCCGCGCCGCGCCACGAATAGATGCTCTGATCCTCGTCGCCGACCACGCAGACGTTCTTGTCCTCACCGGCCAGCAGCTTCATCAGCTCATATTGCGGCCGGTTCGTGTCCTGATACTCGTCGATCAGCAGCCAGCGATAGCGGCGGTTGTAGCGCTCGCGTACCTCGGCCGACACTTTCAGCACGCGTACTGCCTCGAGCAGCAAATCGTCGAAGTCGAGCGCGTTCGCTTTGCGCAGCTCCTGCCTGTAGCCCTCGAAGATGTGGGCCACGCGCTCGCTCATCGGGTCGGCCGACTGCAGGTAAAACTCCTGCGGATCGATCATGTGGTTCTTGGCCCAGGAAATCTTCGAAAGCGCCACCCGCGGCGTCAGCTGCTTATCGTCGAGCCCCATGCGCCGCATCACCGCTTTGACCACCGCCTGCTGATCGGATTCGTCGTAAATCGCAAACGACTTCGTCAGCCCTTCGTTGTTGATCCGGAGCGCTTCAATATCGCGCCGCAGCAGCCGCACGCAGAAAGAGTGGAAGGTTGAGACCACCGGCTTCGCCAGCGACGTGTGCCCGATCAGTTTCTCCACGCGCTCGGCCATCTCGGCCGCGGCCTTGTTGGTGAACGTCACCGCCAGGATCGAGTCGGGAGCAGCCCCGCGCTGCTCGATCAGATACGCGATGCGGTGCGTGATCACGCGGGTCTTCCCCGAGCCCGCGCCGGCCAGAATCAGCACCGGCCCGTCGATAGCCTCGACGGCTTCACGCTGCTGCGGGTTGAGTTTCTGGAGGAGATGCTGCAAGGGATCGGCTCTCCTCTATTTTAATCGCTCGCGCGGGCTGCTACTTTTCTCCTATGCCCTTGCTGGTTACACGCGAGTTAATCAAAACCTACGGCGGGAAATCCGCCGCCCCGGTCGTCGACGGCGTCTCGTTTTCCGTCGAGCGCGGCGAGACGCTGGGCCTCGTCGGCGAATCCGGCTCCGGCAAGAGCACCATCGCGCGCATCGTTCTTGGCCTCATCGAGCCCACCTCCGGCACCGTCACCTTCGACGGCCAGCCGGTCACCGGCGTCTCGCAGCGGACACTGCGTCCCGTGCGCCGCCGCATGCAGCCTGTCTTCCAGGACCCTTACGCCGCGCTCAATCCGCGTATGAGCGTTGAACAGATCGTTACCGAGCCGCTCATCATCCACGAGAAGCACAGCCGCGCCGAACGCCGCCGCCGTTGCCAGGAGCTGTTGCGTCAGGTCGGCCTGGACGACTCGGCCATGTCCCGCTATCCGCACGAATTTTCCGGCGGCCAGCGGCAACGCATCAACATCGCGCGCGCATTGGCCCTCCGTCCCGAGCTGCTCATCCTCGACGAGCCGGTGTCGGCGCTCGATGTCAGCGTGGGCGCGCAGATTGTCAACCTGCTGCGTGACCTGCAGCGCGACTTCTCCCTCACCTACCTGTTCATTTCGCATTCGATGCCGCTCGTCCGCTATCTTTCGACGAACATTGCGGTGCTGCGTGGGGGCAAGCTCGTCGAGTTCGGCAGCCGCGATCAGGTCTGTGAAGCGCCGCGCGAGGAGTACACGCGACAGCTGGTGGCGGCCACGCCGGAGATTGAAACAACTTGAGTAGCTTCTGGCTCCGGGCTCCGGGCTCTTGCTGCACCCTGCACCCTGTAACCTGTCCCCTGCAACCTGTCCCCTGTACCCTGTAACCAGTGCACCCCACCGTCTTCCACTACATCTTCCTGGCGCTCGCTGCGGGACTCGGCGGCCTCGTGAACTCGGTCGCGGGCGGCGGCGGCTTTCTCGTCTTTCCGTCGCTGCTGAAGGCGGGATTGCTGCCCATCGAGGCCAACGCCACCGGAACCGTTGCTCTCTGGCCCGGGCAATTCACCTCGATCGCCGGCTATCGTGAGGATCTGCGCAAAAATCACCGGCTGGTCATCCCCGTCGGCATTGTCGCGCTGATCGGCGGCCTCACGGGTGCGCTCACGCTCCTGCGCGGCAGCCAGAATTCTTTCCTGCGCCTTGTGCCGTATCTTTTCCTGCTCGGAGCGACCAGCTTTGCCGTCAGCGGGCCGGTATCGCGGATGGTGCGCCGCCGCATGGACGATCACGCCGCGCACCCGGAGCAGGCCACCCACGTCGCCATGATTCCTCTGCTGCTGGCGTTACTGGCCATTACTTACTACATCGGCTATTTCGGTGCAGGCGCCGGCCTGCTCACCATGACGGCCCTGGCGCTTTGCGGCGTCGAGCGCATTGCCGAGATCAACGCCCTCAAGGTGGTCATCACCACCGTGGCGAACGGCGTCGCCGTCATCACATTCATCATTGGAGGCGCGGTGGAGTGGCGTTTCTGCTGGCTGATGATGATCGCCTGCGCCGCCGGCGGCTACACCGGCGCGCGCAATGCCCGGCGCATCAGCGACCGCGTGCTGCGGCCGTTCATCATCGTGCTCGGTTTTACCATCGCGATCTATTTCTTCCTGCACCGGAAGGCCCTGTGATGACGGGGCCGAGCGTCGTCGCCCCGGCCGTGAGCGCCATCGGATGGCTGGCCGCTTTCTGCACCACCGCCTGCTTCATCCCGCAGCTCGTGCGCGTGTGGCAGCTGCGCAGCGCTCGCGAAATCTCGCTGATCACCTACCTTGTGTTTTCGCTCGGCGTCTTTCTGTGGCTGTTGTATGGCATCTTCATCCACGCCATGCCCATCATCCTTGCCAATGCGATTGCCCTGGTCATCTCCCTCACGATTCTCGCGCTCAAAATACGCTTCGGCCGCCAATAAGAACGGGACACCCCGCACCCGAAAGTGCGAAGTGTCCCGCAGTTTGTAGTTATTTCTTCTGGCCGCAGCAGTCGCCCGGACAGCAGGAAGACTGGCCCTGGCAGCAGCTCGCGCCACAGCAGCTTCCTCCGGCGCAGCATTTCGCGCCCGGTGTGCAACAGGAAGCGCCGGTCAGCGCCAGCGCGGAAAGAGAAAACAGCGACGTTGCGACTAAAGCAAGGATTTTCGCTTTCATGGAAATTCTCCTCTTAATGTGAACAGGGACGGTTGTGCGCACAGGCGCAGGAACACACGCGTCACACACGTTGAGGTTTAAACGCGAAAATCGTCTTTGAGCCGGAAGACAGGGGCCTCGAACCGAAGGCCCGCGGTGATTTCGCGCACGGGCACAGCAGCGGCAGCTCGGCAGGTATCTCTTCGCACCGCTGCAGCGGCGACCTGGCGTTCGCGTGCCGGAGCGGCCTGCGTTTCAGATTTTTCCGGGACCTGCTCGGTGCATTGCGCGCCGGAACAGCTCTCCCCATTGCCGCCCGTACGCGGGCAGCAGGGCATGTGGCTCCGGTTGCAATGCATCGCCGGGGTGACCGCGGTGTCCGAAGAGACCAGCGTTACGATCCAGACGGCGGACAGCAAGAGCGCCAGCACTCTGTAGCTTCGGCGATGCAGCAAACCCATCACGGCTTCAGTCTATCTCTGCATCGGAAAGCAGGGAAGTGACCCTCATCACGGTGCACCGGGCAGCATGATCATTTTTTCCGAAGCCTCACGATGCACCGAACGGACGATGTGCGGAGTAATGACGACGGCGAGTTCGGCGACGTCCAGATTGCTGTCCTTGTTCGTCGTGCTTTGGAAGCCGGGAAGTTCGCTGAGGCCAGGAATGCCGGTGATGGCGTTCGATTCCTGGCGCGAGATCGAGCTGACCAGCAAAGCGCTTTCCCCGATGCGCACCGATGTAATGGCGTTGAATTCGCGATTGTTCAGCACCGGAATGCTGTTCAGCGACGAACCGGCCAGCGAGGACAGGATCAGGTCCAGCTTGAGCGAGACGCTGTTCGTGCCCTGGATCGTCGGCGTTACTTTCAGGGTGAGGCCGATGTCCTGATATTGCACCTGGGGGATATTCAGATTCGCGGCGGACTGGAGCGACGACAAACTCACGCCCAGATTCTGGAGCGTGCTCGAAAGTCCCGCGTTCGAGATTCCCGGAATCGACAGCGGCGCGGCCCCGAGGCTCGAATAGCTGGAGGTCTCGATCGGGTAACGCTCGCCCACCTTGATCGTCGATTCCTCCCGATCCAGCGCCCGCAGCTGGATCTGATCGAGCGCGCGCACATCCGAAGAGTTCAGCTTCATGTTGAGCGATCCGCCCTGGTAGATCACACCCGTCAGCGACAACCCTCCGCCAAAAACGCCGAAGGGCTGGGTCAGAATCGAGTTGCTGATCTGCCCCGAGGCGATCAGGATGGCGAGAATCGCCTCCCAGTCGCCCGGTGCGGCCAGGCCGCTGGAGATGATCTCCTGCACCAGGCTCGCGTTGCTGTTGAGGAGGCTGCGCGCCTCGGAATAGACGTTAAACACCGTCGTCTGATTTGGCAGGACCACGCCCAGATTGACTGCCTTCGTGCGATCGATCTCATACATGCGCACATCGACCTGGAGTTCGCTGCGTCCCTCCAGCAGGCTGTCCAGCGTTTTGTTCAGCGCGGTCAGATCGGCGCTCGATCCCCGCACCGTCAGCGCGTTCTGATCCACATCCGTCGTCGCCGTGCGCAGAGCGAAGACATTTTTGGCCAGAGTGGTGACCTCCGTCAGCTGGTCTGTACCCATGCCGGGCAGATACACCGTCTCCATCGCTTCGCGTTCGAATTTATCGCGATTGATTTTGCTGTCTTTGGCCACCAGCGCGCGCGCCGGATCGAGTGGAACCAGAAACGTGCCCGTTGCCAGCTCCAGGCTCCGCTCCGCGGTCGCGAAATCCGCATCGTCCACGTCGAAATGAATCTCCTGCACACCAACCGAATCGTCGAGCGTGGGCTGGATGCCATACGCAGGGAGCACCTGTGAGATCAGGTTGCGCTCGCTCGCGCGCAGGTGGAAGCTGAGCCGCGCGGCTTTGGGCTGCAGCACGATCGGAGGTGCCCCGGCCACGGCTTCCGGCCGATCCGCCGGCTCCCCGGCCACGACTTCCGAAGCCAGCTCGTCCATATGCTGCGCCACCATGGGGCTGCCCGGATCCACGCTGTACGCCTCGGCAATCCTCGCGCGCGCCTCGCCGACATGGCCCAGGATCTTATCCTTGTCCGACTGCTGAATCAGTTCGCTCACCAGATGCTGGCGAGCGATTTCGTCGGCCAGTTGATATTTCCGCTCCTCGGGATCGAGTTCAGCGGCGCGCACGAACAGGTCCATCGCTTCCCGGATCTTGTCCTTATCGACGTCTTTCGCCCCCTGGATGAAAAGCTTCTGTGCCTTCTCGCGATCGTGTTTGGAAGGCCGGTGGGCCGTTGCCGTCTGGGGCGGCGCAGCCCCGGCATTCGGAGCAGGTTGCTGCGCTGTCGCCGCCGCCGGTGGCTGCGGACTCGAAGCCTGCTGGGCCGTAGCCCCACCACAAAGGGCGAGCGTCAGAAGGGCGATGCATGCCTGGCTACGACGCATGTTGCTCGGTCCTCGACGTAACGCCGGTCGCTGCCATCAGCGCCTCCAGCGTCGTCGTGCAAACGGCGGGATGGTGCTCCATGAGCGCATCGAAGCTGTAACGGCCCGTTGCCACGGCAATGGTCGGCAACCCATTGGCGCTGGCCGCTGCAATATCGAACGGCGTGTCCCCGATCACGCATACGCTCGGGGCCGAGTGCCCCACCTGCAGCCCTTTATTGGCTTCCAGGATCGCGCGCGCTTTTTCCGCAGCGTGGGCAATCATGTCGGCCCGCGCCTCGAATCGATCGCAAAAGCCGCCGAAGCTGAACCACGAGCGAATTCCCGCGTTTTCGAGTTTGAGCCAGCCAATCTCTTCCAGATTTCCGGTCGCCACTCCCAGCAGCGCTCCCTTCTCCTGCAGGTGGGCGAGCGTGGCTTCTACTCCCGGCATGATGCTCGGCAGCAACTCCGCGCGCCGCGCAGCCACATGGACGCACATCGCTCTCAGAACGTCCTCGCGGTGCGGACGCCACAAGCTGTCCTCGACCCTGGCCAGCCGGAAAGCATCGCGGAGAATGCCGGGGTCGGTGTTTCCCGAGAGCGTAACGCCGTCGAGAACCAGCTCCCGGCCCATAACGTCGCGCACGCTTTTGAAGAAGGCGTCAACGTGAACCCGGTCGGCGTGGCGCAACAGCGTTCCATCGATATCGAAAAGATAAGCCCGCTGTTCGTCCCAGCGGAAGCCCTCGGAGAGGTAGACGCGGGGCTCCGGAGAAGTGCTCATAGCTCTAGGGTATAAGGTGAAGCCGCCGGGAGGCGACTCGGGGCGGTTCGGGCAGGCGTTCAGGAACGCTTCCGCGCCTTCCCAATCCTCGAAAAATCAGCTTTCAGCCGGACAAACACCTCGGCCGGTGAGCCGTCCTTAGCGCGTTCCCTGTTTCGCGCCGAAGTCGCCGCGCTCGCTGCGCGGTGGGCGCCGCATCCCGGTGCGCACCTGCGCCGGATCGATTTTTAGCTCGGCCAGAATGCGGCTGAGCGTGTTCCTGTGCACACCCAGTTCCTTTGCCGCCTTGCACTGATTGCCCCGGTGCCCCGCAAGCACTTCAAGAATGAACCGCCGCTTAAATTCGCGCACGGCTTCGTCGTAAGTGATGCCGCCTGTGTGCATCTGGGTGACAAGGTTGTCCAGCTCGCGTTTCACAGGAACCTCTTTCCCGATCCCGGATTTTGCCGGGGCAATATTCCAAACTTGTTCGAGCCCAAAACTATGCAGCCGGCCTGAGCCACTCAGGCTGCGACTTCCGCAGGACGATCACGCCGCTCCTGATCCGATCTCCCAGTTCGGCAGGAGCCACAACTGCGGCACGGCGCGCTATCGACAGAAAACCCGGAGCAAAGCGCGACTGCCGGAACCACGTTGCGCCCGGCCAGAACGCGGCGATCACCATCACCGCAATCGTCACCAGCGCACACCCTTTCACCAGACCGAAGGCAGCACCCGCCAGTCGATCCGCCCATCCCAGCCCTATCGATTTCACCGACCAGCGCACGACGCGCCCCACAACCGAAGCAACAATCATCACCGCCAGAGCGATAACGATAAACGCTATTGCCTGAGACCACGAAGGCGAGTGAATCCACTGCGCCATCCATGGGGTCAGCTTCTGATAATCCCAGCTCGCCAACAGCAGTCCGAGAATCAGACCCGCCAGCGAGATTACTTCCACCACCAGACCCGTCTTCGCCGCCGACAGAACAGAAAGAACTAAGACTATCAGGATCACCCAGTCGACGATCGCCATTCCGTTCTCCACTAAACAGCCAGGGGCCTGCCGGTCAGCAGCCGGTATGCTTCCAGATATTTCTGCTGGGTGCGGTTCACTACATTCTCAGGCAGAGACGGCGCCGGCGCCAGCTTATTCCAATGGATACTCTCCAGATAATCCCGCACGTACTGCTTGTCGAAGGACTGCTGCGCCCTGCCTGGCGAATACATATCCCGCATCCAGAAGCGTGAAGAGTCCGGAGTCAGCGCTTCGTCCGCCAGAACGATGCCCAGCGAGGTCGATCCAAATTCAAACTTCGTGTCGGCCAGCAGCAGCCCGCGGCTCTCCGCATGCTCTGCCGCCGCGTTATACAAACTCAGGCTGATGTCGCGCAGCCGCTCCGCCGCCTCGCCGCCCACCAGGGTCGCCATCTGGTCGAAGGTGATGTTCTCGTCATGCGTTCCGCGAAAACTCTTGGTCGCCGGCGTGAAGATCGGACGGCTGAGACGGTCCCCTTCCCGCAATCCCGGTTCGATGCGGTTGCCGCACACCATTCCCGTGGCCAGATAATCCTTCCATCCCGATCCGGCCAGGTATCCCCGCACCACGCATTCCACCGGATACATCTGCGCCCGTGTCACCAGCATGGTGCGGTCCTTCAGCTCTTTGCGGTATTTCCAGACCTCCTCGGGAAATTCCTTCACATTCGATGCGACCAGATGGTTCGGCACGATTTCCCGCAGATGATCGAACCAGAAGAGCGACAGCTGCGTCAGGATCATGCCTTTCCCGGGGATGCCGGTAGCCAGAACATGATCGAACGCCGAGATGCGATCCGTTGCGACCATCAGCAGGTATTCGCCGAGCGCGTAAATGTCGCGGACCTTGCCGCGGGCTACCAGTGTCAGGTTGCGGAAATCGGTTTCCAGCAGCGCTTTCAATGCGACGAACCCTTCCCGCGGCTTCAGAGAGTATCGTGAGCCGTTGCCAATTCGCAGGACACCAATCGTCGAGGCTGTTGCCAAACGGAGAGCGTGGGTTGAAGCGACGAGTCTCGGAGGAGACGATGGAATCAAGCTGAAATCCGATTGTGCGATTGACCGTGCGCTTTGTCAACGCCATATGAAGCGGTCATTTCACGCCGATTTCGCGCGGACTAACGCCGCCCGCAGCGCCTGTCAAGTGGAAAGTTTTTCGTGAAGACGGCGCGGCTGCAAAATCAGCTGAAGCCGTTGCCGGGGCAACATTCGCGCCGCAATTGCACACTACGATAACAATGTTTTTGACAACCCCATAGCCTGCCAAACCGGCCGCCCATCCCGGCGATAAGTCAGGTTGGCCTTCCACTTATAGCGGAACTTAGGCGTTGTAAGTCGTCGAAGACACCCTGCCGCCGCGGCCCGTCCAGTTGGTGTGGAAGAACTGCCCGCGCGGCCGATCGACGCGCTCGTAGGTGTGCGCTCCGAAGAAATCGCGCTGCGCCTGCAGGAGATTGGCTGGCAGCCGGGCGGTGCGGTATCCGTCATAGAACGCGAGCGCGGTCGAGAACGCCGGCGCCGGCACGCCCAGAGCAATCGCTTTGACGATCGCTTTACGCCACGATGCCTGGTAGTTGTTCAGCACGCCGGCAAAGAAGCTGTCGAAGAGAAGACTGTGCAGTTCCGGCTGCTTGTCGTACGCCTCTTTGATCTTTCCGAGGAAGCGGCTGCGGATGATGCAGCCCCCGCGCCACATCAGTGCGATCCCGCCCATGTTCACGCGCCAGCCAAACTCCTTCGCCGCCTCGCGCAGCAGCATATAGCCCTGTGCGTACGAGATGATCTTCGAGCAGTACAGCGCGCGCCTCACATTCTCGATGAAGTCGGCGCGGTCGGCAGTTGCTGCCTGGCCCGTCGGTCCCTCCAGCACCTTCGATGCCTCAACGCGCTCTTCTTTGATCGCCGAAAGACAACGCGCAAACACAGACTCGCCGATCAGCGTCACCGGCATGCCCAGCTCGAGCGCACTCATCACCGTCCACTTTCCCGTACCCTTTTGCCCCGCCGTATCGAGAATCCTGTCCACCAGCGGCTGTCCGTCCTCATCCTTTTTCGCGAAGATGATCGACGAAATCTCGATCAGGAAGCTGTCCAGTTCGCCCTTATTCCAGTCCGCGAAGACGGCGGAAAGCTCGTCGGGCGTCAGACCGAGCGCATGCTTCAGCAAATCGTAGGCTTCGCAGATCAGCTGCATGTCGCCGTACTCGATCCCGTTGTGCACCATCTTCACGTAGTGACCCGCTCCGGCATCGCCCACCCAGTCGCAGCAGGGCGTGCCTCCTTTGCCGCTCCCGCCCGCGCCCTCGTCCACCTTGGCGGCAATGGACTGAAAAATCTCCTTCACATGGGGCCACGCCGCCGGATTCCCGCCCGGCATAATGGACGGCCCGAAGCGCGCTCCCTCCTCGCCGCCGGAAACGCCGGTCCCGATGAACAGGATTCCCTTTGCCGCGAGATCTTTGGTCCGCCGGTTCGAGTCGGTGAACAGGGAATTGCCGCCATCGATAATGATGTCGCCCGGGGAAAGGAACGGCAGCAGGTGATCGATCATCTGATCGACGGTGTCGCCGGCCTTCACCATCAGCATGGCGCGCCGCGGGGTCTTGAGCAGCCCCACAAATTCCTGGATCGAGTGCGCGCCCACCACCTGCGTGCCCTTCGCCTCGTTGGCGAGAAAGTCTTCCACTTTGGAGACGGTACGATTGAAGACGGCCACCTTGAATCCGTGGTCATTCATGTTCAGGACAAGGTTTTGTCCCATCACAGCAAGGCCGATCAGGCCGATATCACAGGTGGCTTCTGGCATACGATCTCCGGTTGGGAAACTCCCCAACGCATTCTGCGCTTTTCGGGAAGGATAAACCAGAGGGTGCAGGCGGAGACAATTCGACCAGTGGAGGGACGTGAACCATCTGACCCGTGGCTGCTGGTGAAGGCGTCAAAACGATTGTGTGTCACGCAAGGGAGAGATTGGCCCTAAGGTGTCCATTGGAGTATAAACGCAGTGGGCAAACTGTCGTCGAGACGCCCTCGTGGCTCAAAACGGCGGAGAGTTTTCGAGAGATACAGAGGCAAGCCATGAGCACAATGTTCGACGACATGATGACGGGGCTCGATGAAGTCGAGGCTTTTCTGGCCGGCCAAAAGGATGGTTATAAGGTTAGCCTTCCCTCGGAAATCGATGTGAAGAGCATTCGGCAGCGGCTGGACATGACCCAGGCCCGATTCGCCGAGGTCTTTGGCTTCAGTCTGGATGCGGTGAAGCACTGGGAGGGCGGCCGGCGGACCCCGGAAGCTGCGGCGCGGGCGTTCCTGAAGGTGATTGCCGAGAATCCGGGCGCCGTCCTGACGGTTTTGCATCCCGCGATGACCAAAGCCGCAAAGGGGCGGAAGCGGCCGGCCGCGAGAGCAACGGGGAAGCGATCACGGCGGAGATTGCCCGCGGAAGGGCTATATCCAGTTCGGAGCGGAAACGGGGCGGTCCGGGTCGGGAGTGGCGTGGTCCGCAACAATGGGTCGCGTGCTCGAGTGAATGTGCAGGCGAAATAAGCCGCCCCGCAGAATTCAGGAGGAAGCTCCCGGCGTATGGGAGTTTTCGATCGACACTATATCCGGTGCGAGGGCTCACACGTACTCCCTGTCTTCAGTACCCCGCCGCTTTCCCGAAGTGATGTCGGTGGTCCTGGCCGCCGCTCAGCTCGCCCGTCTTCGGATCGACCGCGATGCACTCACCATCGGACCAGTGTCCGAGGACCTTCAGGTTGTAGCCCATCGTCTTTAACCCCTCAATCGCCGCCGGCGAGAAACCGGGCTCCATAAACAGCATGTCCGGCATGTATTGATGATGGAACCGCGGCGCATCGACCGCCTGCTGGATGTTCAGGCCTTCATCGGCCACGCTGAGAAAGATGTTCGCCACCACCGTGATGATGCGCCCGCCGCCCGGCGATCCCAACACCATGCTGACTTTGCCATCCTTCAGGACAATCGTCGGCGTCATGCTCGAGAGCGGCCGTTTGCCGGGAGCGATCGCGTTCGCTGGACCCTGGATCAGCCCGAACATATTGGGCACACCCTGCTTCGAGGCGAAGTCGTCCATTTCATCGTTGAGCAGAAATCCCAGACCCGGTACCGTCACACCCGATCCGTACCCACCGTTGAGCGTGGTCGTCACCGAAACAGCATCCCCCTGTGCATCCATCACCGAGTAGTGGGTCGTGTCGGCGGCCTCCTGGCGGACATCGGCCATGGTCGGCACGGGCGGCAGAAATCCCGCCGGACGTTCCAGCTTCGCCGACGCGCTCGCCTGATCCGCGCTGATCGAAGCGCGCCACGCTTCTCCATATTTCCTGCTCGTCAACTCCTCGACCGGAATCTTCACGTAGTCCGGATCGCCCAGATAACCGGACCGATCCATATATGCGCGCCGAAATGCCTCCGTGATCAGGTGCATCTCCGGAGCGGTGCGGTCGCCGAGCGGCCGAAGATCGTAGCCCTCGAGGATGTTCAGCATCTCAATCAGCGCAACGCCACCCGACGAGGGTGGTGGCGCGGCGACAATGGTGTATCCGCGATACGTGCCCAGAAGCGGCTCGCGCTCTTTCGCGGTGTAGCGCGCCATGTCCTCCGGCGTGATCAGGCCGCCGCCCTCGTGCACCGCGCCGGCAATCTGCTTCGCCATCGCCCCGCGATAAAAATCGTCCGGGTTCTTCGCGATCTTTCGCAGCGTCTCGGCAAGCTCGGGCTGCCGGAATGTTTCACCCTCCCGATAGAAATTCCCATCGCGCTGGAAAATGAGCCGAGACTCCGGAAATCCCGTCATGACTTTGTCGTGAAGCGAAGCAGCCTCTTCGTTGCCGAGCACAAACCCGTCCGCGGCCAGACGGATCGCCGGCGCCATCACCCTGGCCAGGGTGAGCCGCCCGTATTTCTTCTCGGCGTGGACGAGGCCCGCCACCGATCCCGGCACCCCTATCGCGCGATAGCCCACGACGCTGGCGTCCGGAATCACATTGCCCTTCGCGTCGAGATACATATCCGCCGTCGCAGCCAGCGGCGCCTTCTCGCGATAGTCGAGGAAAATATTCTTCCCATCATGCTGGTGGATCAGCATGAATCCGCCGCCCCCAAGATTCCCCGCAAACGGATAGACCACCGCCAGCGCGAACCCAACCGCCACCGCCGCATCGACGGCATTGCCCCCTGATTTCATGATCTCCACGCCGGCATCCGTCGCCAGGTGATGGACCGTGACGACCATGGCGTGCGGCGCGCGCACCGGCTCGTCGTTCTTGAGCATCAGCGCGGTCTGGCTTGCGTCATCCGGCGCGGCGTCCTGCGCGGCCGGCGGCGTTTGCGCCGTGGCCAGAGAAGAGAAGACTGCGAGAAGGAACAGCGGTGTGCAGGCGGCGCGGAACGGATGAATTTTCATGGGCTGGAGATTCACTGCGATTGCCAGAATTGTACGGCAGCCCGCCAGCTCCGATCACTCCCCCGATTGCGTTTGACCCCCCTCCACCCCTTGCATAGACTGAAGGGCAGTCCATCCGTCCAAAGTGATTATGCCGTCGTTTTTCCGCAGTCGTTCGCTGTTGTTGATGCTAGCCGCAGCGCTGTCCGCAATTCCGAGCCTCGCGCAACAAAACCAGAATCCGCCGGCTTCGGGAAGCTCCTCGTCCCAGGTCCCGTCGCAGCTTCCGGGAGACAGCTCCGCGCAGGCGCCCGCCCAGACATTGCGCCACTTCCCGCAGCAGACCGAGCAGACCGGCATGCCCAAAGCCCCGGCCCTCATGGATCCCGCCGGCCCCACGGTAAGCCTTGAGACCAGCGAAGCCATGTTCGACATCGGCGTGGCGCTCAACGCCTGCGGCTACAACCAGGGCCTCGACGAATCCGATCCCGTGCGCAGAAAGATTCGCGATCAGGTCAACCAGGCAACCGAGGCCTCCGCGGAAGCTCGCGACGACCGCGACAAGCTCTGCTATTTCATTGACCAGCACCGTCTCTCCGATGTGGCGCACAACCTCGCTCAGTACGTTTCGCTGGCCCTCTATCTCACACCGCCGCCCGAGCTCACTCCGAGCGTCGAAGAGCAGGACATGCCACCGGACGCGGTGGGCGTCGAGCAGATGCTTCCTCTGTTGCGGCGCTTCGCCAATGCCATCGATCTGCACGTGATCTGGCTGCAGAACCGGCCCGCCTACGAAGAAGCGGCGAACCGGCTGCACAATCCGCTGACGCAGATGATCGTCAGCACCAACTACTATCTGAAGACGCCCGCCTCCACGACCAGCGGGCGGCGCTTCCTCGTCGTGCTGGAACCGCTGCTCTCGCCGCAAGAGACCAACGCCCGCATCTACGGACAGGACTACGTTGTCGTCGCTTCGCCAAAAGACGGGAAGATTTCCATGGACCTGGTGCGGCACGCTTATCTGCATTACATGATCGAGCCGCTGCTCTACGCCCGCGCTAATTCAATGGATCGCATGCTGCCGATCCTGCACGCTGTCGACGATGCTCCCCTCGAGTTTGAATTCAAAAGCGACATCGTCGCCCTGGTCATCGAGTGCATGATCCGCGCCATTGAAGCGCGCACCATGGAAACTGGCATTCCCGACGTCAGAATCCCTGCGAATCTGCCGCACAGCCAGGCGGAACAGTTCGAGCACGCCCGCACGATCGCCGAGCAGAAGCAGGAAGCTGTCCGGCAGCAGGCCGTGAATCACTCCATGACCCAGGGTTACGTACTCACCCAGTACTTTTACAACGAGCTGAAGAACTTCGAGAAGAATCCGGAGAGCCTCGATGAAGCCATCGGTCCCATGGTCTATGGCATGGATGTCAGCATCGAGACCCATCGCGCTAAAGAGATCACGTTCGACGAGCATGGCGAAGGCGAAATGATGAGCCGCGCTCCTCAGCATCCCCCGCAGCCAAAGGAACTGGACGTGGCGGAGGTGAAGCTGATGAAGGGCGATGTCGCCGGCGCCGCCGAGCTGGCCCAGAAGGCCCTCGACACGCACAGCGGCGATGCGGGCCAGGCCGATTTTATTCTGGCCCGGGCGGATCTCATGCGCGGCAAAATCGATGACGCGGAGTCGGCCTTCAAGGACACCCTGAGCGCCTCAAAGGATCCGCGCATGCAGGCGTGGTCTCACATTTACCTCGGCCGCATTCTCGACGTCGAAGAAAAGCGCGACGATGCAGTAACGGAATATAGCGCCGCGCTCGCCGTCCGCGACGGCCAGCCGGACACGAAGGCCGCCGCGGAAGCAGGCCTGAAACAGCCCTTCGCCCTGCCGCATCGTGAAGCGCCCGCCGGCGCTGACGATGACCCGGCCACCACGAAGCCCGCTGCGCCGCCCAGCCCGGCCCATCCCCAGTAGCGCGCTCTGCAATAATTGATACAAGCAGCCAGCATGGAGTCCTTCGCCCATCCTTCCAGCTCGCCCATCGACATGCCTCCCTCGGGCGAGTCAGCTGCGGCCCCCGCCAATCTCGAAGAACTCGAAGCCACACTGCGGCATCGCTTCGCCAATCGTGACCTCCTCATCCGTGCTCTTACCCACAGTTCTCTGGCGCACGAGCGAGGCTCCGACGAGCCCCAGCGCGAAGACAATGAAACCCTCGAATTCCTCGGCGATGCAGTCGTGGGCATGGTGGCGGCCGACTTCGTCTTCCGCCAATATCCAGAACTCTCCGAGGGAGCACTCACCCGCCTGCGCGGCGCCCTGGTCAGCCGCAAGCATCTCGCACAGGTGGCCGAGGGTCTGAGCCTTGGCAAGTATCTGCTGCTCGGCCGTGGTGAGGAGCGCAGCGGCGGCCGCATGAAGCCCGCACTGATGGCCAATGCCATGGAGGCGATCATCGGCGCGATCTACCTGGACGCCGGCCTCGAGGCAGTGCGGCAGCTCATCGAAACGCACGCCATCGCCCCCGCTATACGCGGGTTGCGCGAGCAACTCACCGCCGACGCCGGCATGGGCGACTTCAAATCCGCGTTGCAGGAATTCCTGCAGGCCGGCAAACAGGGTCAGCCCGAATATCACATCACCGGCGAGACCGGCCCCGACCACCGCAAACGATTCTTCGTGGAAGTGCGCGTCGCCGGGCAAGCCTTTGCCGAGGGCGAAGGCCGTACCCGCAAGCACGCCGAGCAGGATGCCGCGCGACGCGCGATCGAGAAACTGCAACCCGCGAAGGTACCGGAATGAGCGCCCCTCCCCAGTTTCCGCGCCCCATTCCCGATGGCAACCCCGGCCCCTCATTTGCCCGCGACCGATTCGGGCGGGTGACAATCGGCCGTTCCGGGATCATCCTCTTCCCCGGCGTCCTGGAGATGACCCGATCCTTATTGATCGTTCTGGTCATCGCGCTCTTCATTCTGACTTTCGTTGTGCAGCCCTTCCGCATTCCGTCCGAGTCGATGGAGCGCACGCTCCTGGTCGGCGATTTTCTGCTCGTCAACAAGGCCGCCTTTGCGCCTCCCGGACCCTGGAAACGGCTCTTGCCCTACCGTGCCGTCAAACGCGGCGACGTGATCGTCTTTCATTTCCCGCCCGATCCGCCGGAGCATGTGGTCAAGCGCGTCATCGGTTTGCCTGGCGACCACATCCATCTTGAGAATGGGCTCGCCTGGGTCAACGGCCAGCGTCTCGATGAGCCCTGGGCGGTCTTCGAGCCCGCCTATGCCGACGATTTTCGCGACAGCTTTCCTACCCAGCTCTACACCGATCCCGGCGTCGATCCGCGCTGGTGGATGGAGATGCGCCGCGAGGTGCGCGGGGGTGACCTCGTCGTTCCCAGGGGCGAATACTTTGTCCTCGGCGACAATCGCAATTTCAGCCGCGACAGCCGCTACTGGGGGTTCGTTCCCAGGGATCACATTGTCGGCCGTCCCTTCGTCATCTATTTCTCGCTGCGCGAGCCCTCCGCCACCGATGTTGCGGAGCTGCCGGATGATAGACTCGGACAGAAAAACGATCTGCTGGACAGGATCGAGGATTTTGCGCGCTGGAGCCGTTTTTTGCGCGTCGTTCGCTGAGGAATAACAGGTATTCGATGGCAGAAGTCCAGGAAGATCAGACAAAAGTTAAGCATGAGGAGACGCCCCTCGAGGCCTTCGCCTCCATTTGCGGCGTTCTGGCTGTGGGACTCTTCGTCCTGACCTTCGTCTTTCAGAATTTCGCGATCCCGTCCTCTTCGATGGTGAAGGCTCTGCTCGTGGGCGACCACGTTCTCGTCGATCGCATCACCCTCGCTCCACCCGCCCACTATGCTCCGTTCGTCTATTACCGCAACGTCCGCCACGGCGACATCGTCGTCTTCTACAAGCCCACTCTTGAGCCCAACGGAGAACATCTCTTCCTCGTGAAGCGCGTCATCGGCCTCCCGGGCGATCGCATTCATCTCCGCGCCGGCGTGGTGTACCGCAATGGCGTTGCGTTGAACGAGCCTTACGCGGGTATGCCCAACGAGGAGGACTACCAGCCGTATCGCGACGACTTTCCGTCGGTCTCTCCGTCTACCAATCCCGAGGTGACCGCGGAATGGGCCGAAACCCTTCCTGGTCTCGTTCAGGGGCAGGACCTGGTCGTCCCTCCGGGCATGTATTTCGCCATGGGCGATAACCGCACCGTCAGTCTCGACAGCCGCTTCTGGGGACTCGTCCCGCGCGCCAATATCGTTGGCCGTCCGCTCTTCGTCTACTGGTCCTTCGAGACGCCGGAATCGCAGGAAAATCAAACCTCGTTCGGCGACCGTGTCGGCTGGATCCTCCACGAGACCCTTCATTTCTTTGACGAGACGCGCTGGCGCCGCACGCTGCATCGAGTGCAGTAGCCATGGATGCGCTCGATGAGCCGCGGTCTTCCCGCGAGTCCGTTGACGCTCTCGTGGATGGCTCTGTCGAACCGCCTTTTCCCTCCCGCCGTCCTCCGTGGCGCGCCCTGCTCATCGCCGCCGCACTCGTTCTCCTGCTGCTGATGGCGATCTTCCTGCCGCCACTCATCAATTTGGGAAAGTACCGGCATTCCATCACGGCCAGCATGTCCGACGCGCTGGGCCGGCCCGTCTACGTCGGCGGAATGCAGCTGCGCCTGCTCCCGGTGCCCGGCATCGTCATGAGCGACTTCACCGTCGAGGAGGATCCGGCGTTCGGCTACGAGCCGGCGTTACACGCCTCATCGGTCGTCGCGTCGCTGCGCCTCACTTCGCTGTGGCGTGGACGTCTCGAGGTCAGCCGCATCAGCCTCGACGAAGCCAATCTGAATCTGGTCAGGAACAGCACTGGCCAGTGGAGCATCGCTTCCGTACTGCTGCGCGCCTCGCAGATTCCCAACGCGCCGACTGGCGAGCCGCGCCAGGGCGCGCATCCCCGTTTTCCTTATATCGAAGCGACCAACGCCCGCATCGATTTCAAGGAAGGTGTCGAAAAGAAGCCGTTTTCACTGATGAATGCCGAGTTTTCCATGTGGCAGGCCAGCGGCGACGAGTGGCGTCTGCGCCTGCGCGCACAGCCGGTCCGCACCGATCTGGAGCTTCGCCTCTCCGACACCGGCCAATTGACCGTTGAGGGATCGCTCCACCGCGCCGCCAATCTCAATGCCATGCCCCTCGACCTGCGTGCGGAGTGGAACGGCGCGCAACTGGGCCAGGTGAGCCGCCTGATGACCGGCTTCGACAGCGGCTGGCGCGGCGATCTGGACGTTACCGCGTCAATCAAAGGCAATGCCGGCAGTCCAGCTCTGGAGTCGCACATCAAAATCGGCGAACTGCGGCGTCAGGAATTTCAGCCCGCGGCCACCGTCGATGTCGATGCCACCTGCCGCTCCGACTATGTTCGTGCGCAGCAGGCGTTCAATAACCTAACCTGCTTCTGGCCCATAGCCAGCGGACATCTGCTGCTTACCGGCAGCGTTCAGAATTTCGCATCTCCCCACGCCGACCTCCAACTCGAGATCAACCAGATTCCCGCGGCCTTTCCCGTAACCATGCTCGGGCTCATGCGCCCCTATGCGCAAAACGTAACCGTCACCGGTACAGTGAACGGCAGCTTCCGCCTTCTCACCGTGGATCGGCCCCTGCTCAGCGGCGACGCGACCACAACCGGCGTCAGGCTCCGTTACACCGGTGGCCAGCTGCTTTTGCCCGCGCTGCACTTCGCCGTACCCTCGCCGCAGCCGCCCCCGCGCAAAGCAAAAACACCAGCCCAGGCGCAGCCCCAGCCGAACATCGTCCAGCTGCAGCCTTTCTCTCTTGCCATGGGAGAGCCCAGGCCTCTCGTGGTCGATGGGCGCCTCGTGGCGGCAGGCTTCGAGTTGCACTTGTCCGGGCAGGCGGCGCTCGCCCGGTTAATTCCCGCCGTCGCGAACCTCGGGCTTTTTGAAAACGCGATGACGGTGGTTGCGCCGAAGGGCCGGGTCACCATGGATACGATCACCACCGGCAACTGGATGCGCCCTCTTTCCAGCACCGGCTCCGGAATCGGAACCAACGGCACCCTGAACATCCAGGCTGCGGAACTGCGGCCCACTTTTCTGCCTGCACCGGTCGAAGTGGATGCAGCCGAGATGGACCTGACGCCTCAGACCATCTCCTGGCGGAACGTTGCATTTCACTACCAGAACCTGACGATGCACGGTTCCATTCAATTTCCCGCCATATGCAACCAACCGTCTGCTTGCCCGGCAACTTACACCCTTACATCGGGAACCGTGGATGCGGCGTCGCTCGAGGCTGCCTTTGGCGCCAATGCCAGCAACGGTTTTCTGGGACAGCTTTTCACCAGTGCGCTGGGAAACGGCGCCGCGCCCTGGCCGCCCCTGGAGGGAAAAATCCAGTGCGACAGCCTTCAGCTCGGAAAGCTCCTGCTGCGCAACGTGGACGCTTCCGTCGCCGTTGAAGGCGCGAAGCTGAATGTTGCCTCGCTGGACGCGAGCGCTCTCGGCGGCAATATTCACGCCGCCGGTGACATGACCATGACGGACGGCTCGCCCCACTGGAAGCTGGTGATTCGTGCCGTCGGCGCAACCGCAACCGATGCGGCTGCTGTTTTTGGCGAAGTATGGGGACCGGGATCAATCAACGCCGACGTCGATCTGGTCATGAGCGGCTATCACACCGCCGACCTTGCATCCTCCGCTTCCGGCGATTTTTCGTTCACATGGCAGAATGGCGATCTGCCCATCGCCGGCAGCGCCTCGCCTCTCGAGAATTTCGATCGCTGGACGGCGAAGGGGACGATCGCCAAAAGCAGCTTGTCGCTCACCACCAGCGCGATCGCGCATGCAAAACGAACCACCGCTGTGCACGGCGTCATCGGCTTCGATCGTGCTCTGAACCTCTCGATGGAAACGCGCCAGGGCCGCGTGAAGATTGCCGGCACCCTGGCGCAGCCGCTGCTTCCCTGATCGAGCCGGCTTCCGGCGCTCACCTTGTCTGAAGAATCTTCTGGTGGATGCTGTCCTGCACCTCAGGCACGCTTCCGTCATTGACATCCACTTCGGTTGGCTCTTCCTGGAGTGTCATGCGGTAGGTGATCCGGCCGTGCGCCGGAATTCTCACTCGCTCCGTAACCGCGGCTTCCGCGCCCTTCACTGTCACGGGTACCTCAGCCGCGGCGTATCCTTCATTGGCAATTTCGATGGCGACCAAAACCTGCTGGTGCGCCTCCGGACTCGGATACACACTCGCAATCGAAAGATCGGGCAGCCCGCGATCCTGATACACCCAGTCGTCGAAGAACCAGCGCAGATCCTTTCCGCAGGCGTGCTCGATCAGGTGCTCGAAATACTCCGGCGTCGTGTCCTGCGCCGGCTCATAATTCTGGAGCGCGCTCTCGAGCGCCTTATCGCCGGCGATTCCGCGCAGCATCCACAGCACATACGTCGCTTTAGTGCGGTAGTAGACCGCGCTCACCGCATAGAGCAAATCTTCACCTGGTCCCGCCCCCGGCGACGCGGGTTCGGCGAGCGCCAGCGCCGGCCGATCGGCGTTCAGATTTTCCATCGCCGCAGTGTGCCCCTGATTCGCCTCGATCCATAACGTTCCCATGAAACTGGCCACTCCCTCATTCAGCCATCCGCGTGCAGAGTAGAACGCACCACGGGCGAGCGCATGCACCACTACCGGCGCCAGATTCTCCGGATCGTCGCTGGCGAGCGGGGTTGCGAGCACCGCGCCCGTTTCTGCAGGCGCGTCATCCGGCTCAGGCAAATCGAGAATCGTCGAAGTAGTCCCCGGCCTTTCTCCGAGCCAATTGCGAATCAGCGGCTGCACCAGCTCCGCAGCCGCCACATATCTCTGTGCGTTCGCCGTGTCGCCGTCCGTGGCCAGCACGCGCAGACCATGACCCTCCACGATCGCGCGCCTGGACAAAAACAGCGACGGCGTCTCGAATCCCAGCCTCGTCGCCGGCAGAGTACAGGTGATTACCCCGGGAAACGAAGCCGTCGGCATCGCTGTCGGCTTTTCGAGCGCGATGAAATGTCCGTCAAGAACCGCCGCCGTCGGGGGCTGCGAGAAAAACTCGTCGCTGATGCGCAGGCTGACCGTCGCATCCTGATCCAGCAGCTTCTGCCGTCCGATTTCCGTGAACAGCTTCGCGCCATCGCCCAGCGCCACAGGAATGGAGCTCACCGGATACCACACCACGTTGCCGAATCCACGCAGGCCGGTGAAATTCTCTGACACGCGGTCCCAATCCGACGCCTGCGCCGTCGCGTCGGGTGCGCCGATTGCGCTCAGCCTCTGCGCCGTCAAAGGAATCGTGCCGCCGTAGTCGATCTCCAGCGTGATCCTGGCCTGGGACGCAAGCGCCTCCGGCAACGAAACCACCGCCTCGTTGAGTTGCCCCGTATGGTCCGCATCGCTCGCGAGCAGGTTCTGCGTGAACGCCAGCTTTTTTCCGTGCAGTCCCACCGTCTCGAAGTGCAATGTGGACGAAAGCTGCAATGCAATCCGATCCAGCGGAAGGTCCCCGCTGTTGCGCAGAGTGACCCGCGCATGCGCTTCGATCGCCTCTTGGCGCGGCATCAGGTGGACATCGAGTTCCCACGCGGTCACCGCCACCGCGGTGCGCATCGCATCCGTGACGGGCACGGCTTGCCCAGCCTCTTGATCCGTTGCCGGCTTCTGTTCCTGCGCCTGCGGCTGACCCGAGTACAAGACCTGCGGTTTGGGCGCGGCTGGCTCGCTCTGTTGCGCAAACAAGAGGGAACCGCAGGCCAGCGTCGCCGCCAAAATCCAGAACTTCATGAACCCAGCCCTTTTTGCGGTTTCGCTGGACGGCTTGCACTCACAGCGGGCCGCGCTCGCCTCTGTCGCGCCGCCTCAAACAGCACAACTGCCCCCGCGGCCGAGACGTTCAGTGAATCGACGCGCCCCGCCATGGGAATGCGCAGCAGATGGTCGCAGGTTTTCCGTACCAGTTCGTGCAGCCCCGCGCCTTCGCGTCCCAGCACGATGACCGTATCCGTCGTAAAGTCGTAGCCGTCGTAGTCCTGCGTTCCGCGCTCATCCAGGCCTGCGCACCACAGGTTTCGCTCCTTGAGTGTTTCGAGCGCCCGCACCATATTGACCACCCGCGCCAGACGCAAATGCTCCGCCGCTCCTGCGGAAGCCTTCATCGCCACGGCGCTCAGCGGCGCCGAACGCCGTTCCGTTAACAGAACACCGTCGACGCCCGCGCCTTCCGCCGTCCGCAGCAGCGCGCCCAGATTTTGCGGATCTTCAATGCCGTCCAGCGCGAGCACCAGCCGCGGCTTGGGCCCCTCCAGCAGATCTTCAACGCTCAGATAATTCCGTTCGCTGACGACCGCCACCACCCCTTGATGGGCCGCAGTCCCTGCCAGCCGCGTCAGAGCCTCGCGCGGCTCCGTGCGCACCTTCACTCCCGCCGCACGGCACAGCGCGACCATCTCCTCAAGCCGCTTAGCGTCCCCGTGCTGCAGCCGCTCCCGCGCCACGCAAACATGATCGAAGCGCCTGTTCCCGGAACGCAGAGCTTCTTCTACCGGATGCAGGCCATACAGGGTTTCCATCCTGTCTCCAGTCTATCCTTGCGAGCACCGCCAAATCCGGTTGATAATGGAGGAGTTACGAGCGGGGATGCTGTTTTGCCGCGCCGTATGTTCATGCAATGACGGGTGACCTGTTTTGGATCTCACGCAAAAGTTCGAAAAACTCATCGCCAACAGCGTCTTCCGCCCCCATTCCCGCGTCTGTGAAATTGATATGAGTGCGGCCGCGCTCCAACTCGCAGAGCAGGTTCAGCTGGAGAACGCGCGCGTTGCCAGCGGCCTCAAGCGCCACGATCCCGCGCTGCTCGACGAGCTGATCGTGCAGTATCACCACCGGCTCCTGCGTTATCTTCTTTACCTCACCGGCAATCGCGAAGTCGCCGAAGACCTCTTTCAGGAAACCTGGATGCGGGTGCTGACCCGCGGCGCGCAATTTAACGGCAACTCGCGCTTCGATACCTGGCTCTTCACCATCGCCAGAAATCTCGTCATCGATCTTCGCCGCCGCCGCTCCATGGCCAGCCTGGACGAAATGTTCGAATCGGCCGACGAGGAGCGCCCCTTTGAAGTCCCCAGCCAGGAGAAGACGCCTTTCGATCATCTCGCCACCCTCGAATCCGGCCAGCTGGTCGCCGAAGCTCTCCTGACCCTCGATCCGTTGCACCGCGAAGTTCTGGTCCTGCGCTTCCACGAAGAAATGTCTCTCGATGAAATCGCGCGCATGACCCGTGCTCCGCTCTCGACCGTCAAGTCGCGTCTCTATCGCGGACTCGCCGCGTTGAAGCCGCACGTCAAACCGGCGACCCGCTCCATGGCTCCCAATTCCGACCGCGCGGAGGGGCTGTGAACAGCGAAATCTATCCTCCACGCGGCAACGGTCACCCCATTCCCGAGGTCATCCTCCGTACCCGGCGTTCCGTCATGGAAGCCGCCCATGAGATGCACGAGACGCGGGCACGCCGCCGCCGGCACGCGGGCATCGCCCTGTTCGCTATTGGCGCACTCGTCCTACTGTTTACTCCCGCGCTGTGGAGCGTTGCCAACGACCTGAGCAATGGCGAGCATTTCTTCGATATGCCCATCATGGTCCTGACGCTTTCTCTGGTCTTGCTGTCTGCGATGTTCGCAATCCTGCTCATCACCTGGAGAGGCGGAAAAGCCCGCGCCGAGGACGAATAGTCCCGCGTGCAGGGCCACTATCGCGTATGAACATCAACATTCCCAGACGCGAACCAGCTCAAACCGGCGGATTCTCCGGCGAGCTGCGCCTCATCCCTCTCTGGTCCGTCGCCGGGGCGGTCGTCGCCTTCACCCTTATGGAGTACGTGATGTGGGTCGTCGTGCCCGCTCACCGCCATCATCCTCCCAATCTTCCTTTCGGATTTCGGATGTACTTCAACATCAGCATCGGCGCCCTTGCTGCGCTTTACGTGCTGATGGTCGGCTATATCAGCCGCGACTCACCGCGTCGCGGCATGAGCACCCCGCTGTGGATGATCGTCTGCGTGGTGATCCCCAGCGGCATCGGCGCGGTCCTCTACTTCCTGCTTCGGCTGCCCGCGCTGTCGCACTGCCCCGCCTGCAATGCGCGCGTCGAGAGCGATTACCACTTCTGCCCGCAGTGCGCGTACCAGGTCTCGCCCTGCTGCGGCAACTGCCATCGCACCGCCCGCGTCACCGACCTCCACTGCGTCTACTGCGGACACAACCTGGCTGCCGACCATCCCCCCGCGCGCCTGCACGCCTTCGCCGAGTAGCAGCTCTCTCCTTCTTTTCCTTCGTTGACCACCCACGGATCGGTTCCTATACTCTTGAGTTGCGCTCGCCGCTTATGTCCATCACCGCCCTCATTGTCGACGATGAAGAACTGGCTCGCGAAGAGCTGAAGTATCTGCTCGACGGCGCGGGCAGCGTCGATGTTGTCGCCGAAGGCAAGAATGGTGTTGAAGCCGTCGACCTTATCCGCACCCATCACCCGGATGTTGTCTTTCTCGATGTGCAGATGCCCGGCCTCGATGGCTTTGCCGTCCTCAAAAAGCTGCTCGAACTCAATCGGGGAGAACAGCTGCCTCAGATCATCTTCGCGACAGCCTTCGACCAGTATGCGGTTCGCGCCTTCGACGTCAACGCCATCGACTATCTGCTGAAGCCCTTCGACCGCGATCGCGTGCTGCAGGCCGTCGAGCGCGCCCGCCTGCGCCTCCAGGAGCCCGGGCAGGGCGGGGAATCAAAACCGCTCTCCGGGGATCTGCGCGTCGACACGTTGCTTAAGCTCATCGAGCAACATCAGGCGGCGAAACCGCACAGCGGCAAGATCGTTCTCCAGGCCGCGAGCCGGCTCCTCCTCATCGATCAAAAGGACATCTGCTTCGCCTCCATCGATGACGGCGTCATCTCCGTCGTCACCCCCAATCTCGAAGGCCAGTCGAAATGCCGCACCCTCGAGGAGCTCTTCGATCTGCTCGACCCCGCGGTCTTCTGGCGTGCCCACCGCTCCTTCCTCGTGAATATCAACCACATCCGCGAAGTGGTTCCGTGGTTCAAGAGCAGCTATCAGCTGCGCATGGCCGACAAGAAACAAACCGAGATTCCGGTTAGCCGCGCCCAAACCCGCCGCCTCCGGGAGCTCTTCAATCTTTAGCCTCGACTCTCTGAGCGCTGCGTCTCCCGCCAGCCCGCTGATGGCTTTCGTTTCGAAGCCGCTCTGCTCCTTGCCTCCCGCCAAATTAACCCAGGCCATCGCACTCAGCCACGATCGCACCGCGCTCTATTTCGGCGGGGCAGCGTGGTTGATTTTCGCGTTGATCCTGCTCGTGCGCCTTCGTCTCAGCGCGACGATCGCTCGTCTGGCGGCGCGCGTCTCTTCTCGTCCCTGGATCCAGGGCCTCGTCGCCGCCCCGCTCTCGCTCCTGATTCTCAGCGCTCTGGAATTGCCGGCATCCGTCATCGGCCATCATCTCAGCCTGCGCTACGGCCTCTCCATCGAATCCTGGCTCGCATGGTGGGCGGACTGGCTTCAATCCAACGCGATAACGCTGCTTCTCGGCGTGCTCATCCTCAGCGTTCTTTATGCGCTCATGCGAAGTTCTCCGCGGCGCTGGTGGCTATGGTTCTGGATCTTCACCGTGCCCGTGGAAGCGCTGCTGATCTTCGCCGCCCCGCTCGTCATCGATCCGCTCTTCAACCGTTTCACGCCGCTGGCCGCCTCGAACCCCGCCCTGGTCGATCAGCTGGAAAGAGTCGCGGCGCGCGGAGGTCTGCGCATTCCACCGGATCGCATCTTCCTCATGGACGCCAGCCGGCGAGTCACCGGCGCGAATGCCTACGTCACCGGCCTCGGCGCATCGAAGCGCATCGTCGTCTGGGATACGACCCTCCGCATTGAATCCCCCGGCGAAATCCTCTTCACCTACGGCCACGAACAAGGACACTACGTCCTCCATCATGTCGCCATCGGCCTGGTTCTTTCGGCCGTCGGATTTCTGCTCGGCTACTGGTTTGCGTTCCGTATCCTGCAGTGGCTGGTGCGCACGCGCGGCGGGTCGTGGGGGATCGATGCCGTGGACAGCTGGGCATCCCTGGGCCTCGTTCTTTTGCTCGCAACCGTCTTCAGCTTTCTATCCGCGCCCGTTGCCAACACCATCAGCCGCGCCATCGAGCATCAGGCCGATGTCTACGGCCAGGAGGTCATCCACGGTTTGGTCGCCGATCCCCAGGCGGCAACCGTCAGCTCGTTTTGCAGCGACGCCGTCGTCTGGCTCGACGATCCCGCTCCCAATCCGTTCGTCGAGTTCTGGACCTACAACCATCCCTTTACGGAAGAGCGCGCTGCTTTTGCTGCTCACTACGATCCCTGGAAAACAGGACGGAAGCCGCGGTATTTCGCAAAGTAGATGGCGATGGCTGCGAACCATCAGGCGGCCTTACGCAAAGGCTTCGCGCGGTGAATGCGCTCGCGGCGAGCAGGATCACCCCCCGCCATTTTCTATGGCGACGCGGTTGATAATCCGCTGGATGAAGACCACCTTGAAGTTGATGTGGTTGGCGAGGTCGGGAATAAACTCGGTCACGTAGTTGCCCACCGGAGCGGTAATCCAGCCGCTCGAAATGCGTTCCGCGCCCGCGCCCCATCCCACCCTCTGATAGGGAACGTACGTCACATCGACCGCCTCATCAATAATTGATCCGACGATCGTCGAATAGTTCACCATGCCCTTGCCGGTGTCGCTGGTCGTCCAGAACGGCTGATACGTGCAGTGCAGAATCCGCCGCACCAGAGACGCATTCGGCATCCGGTGATAATGCGGGTCCTGATGATCGATCGACGGGATCAGAAACGTGCCCACAAACTCACCCGTCATGTCTTCGGTCAGGGTCACGCCGCTCAGCTTCGCCCATCCCTTGACCCCGGGGCCGTAGAGCGAATGCGCATCCCCGGCCACCGAAATCACGGACGTGCCGCCAATGGTGAGAAGGTTGAAGGGATCGATCACACCGTGAATGGCGATCCGCCCTAATTCAGCAGGCGAGTAGATGTGAATCGCGTTCTGCTTCAGATAATTGGCGAAGACATCGCGGTCCGGCTCGCAGCACGTCCGCAGTGGCGCCGCTTCCGTGCACGCATAGGCTCGGCATGCCTGCGGCAGTGGAACGAAGGAAGGCTGCAGCCCGGGAACGCTCAGGCCCGGCAGTTGCCTGGCTGCAGGAGGAAACGTCTCCTGACCCATGGCAGGCTCGCCCGGAAAGCCTTCACTCCAGCTGGCCGGCGCAACTCCCGTGCCACCAGCCGGGCTGGCGTCGGCCACCAATTCGCGATGCGGAGCGGGCGCGTCGGGCAGATTCGCCTGCGCCCAGCCCACTCTCATCGATGTCGAGGCGAGCAAAAGCAAACAGACCCCGCCGCGGGTGCGGCCAATCCGGAGCAGCTTGGAGCGCCGGCATCGTCGCAATGCGCCTTCACTGACTTCCCAGCCAATCGGCCGTCTCCGGGATCCTCGCAGTCTTACTGAGAGCATTCGCGGTGCGTGTACCTCCCGGTCGCGGCGCACCGAATCCGATTCCGCTCCGGTTGCTCCGCAAACTATCCCCTGAGGTTACAGACGAAGCTCACCGCTTTCCAGACGAATCCGCATCCCGCTTGTGCTTGTGGATCGCATTGACCACATCCGGCCAGAATTCGAGGAAAAGGTTGTTGCCCGCTGAACCCGCAATCGACGTTCCCCACGTTTGCATTACCACATGCGCGTTGACGCTCTTCTGCGGATAATAAGCTGCCGTCAACGCCGATGCCGTCAGGTGGCCGATGATATTCGAGAAGTTGAAACCGTGGGCGCCGCTGTCCCTCTGCGTGATAAAAGCCCGCTCCGCGGCCCAACCGGCGCGCCCTCCATATCCGCCTGCGGCCTTGCGGAAGTAACGAGGATCCTCACGGTAGAGGACCGGATAAAAACTGCTGCAGAAAAATCGCATTGTGGCCTGCCGCAGAAACGCTGCGCCCACCCTGTCCCCGAACGCTTCGCTGTCGCTCCCGTAGTCAGGCGTATCGGTCAGCTGACCGTATCCGGCGGAGAGGAGAGCCGGAAACACCGTCGAGATGCGCGCCTCCTCATGCAGCCAGAAGACCCATTTGTCCCTGGGATAGAGGGCCGGAATCCGCTCGCCGGGATCGACATACTGCCCCCATTTCCTCTTCTCGTAGGCCGCATGCTTCATCGGGCTGGTCGCCTGCGGATCGGCCTTCGCCGGCGGACTCTGATTCTGAATCAGGCCCTCCGTCTCGCCATCGGCCGGGCTCGTCGTTGCCGCATCGCCACTCTCAACTTCAGCCGCAGTGGTGACTGCATGAGGCAGAGGCGCATCCGGCAACCACCTGGCCGTCTGCCCGGACGCCGCACCTGCGGCAAAAAGCAGCGCGGATACGGTCAATAAAACAGAGGGGTTCGGCAAAAAGTTTTTCAAAAGGCTCCTGTCAGCTCACCAGCTTGGAAGAGGATTCCGCCTTTTGGGATGCATTCGATCGCCGCTTCCCGGCCTTTGATCCGCCGCCGGGCGAAATCGGTGATTGACCGCCGCCGCCTCTCTCGCAATACTGAATGCATCAGCATTGCAAGGGGGTGACAGATGACGGAAACAGCCAGTGGCCGCTTCGAAACCTGGGGACGTCGAGTCGACGAGCACGTCGGTGGTTGCAGCAGCCGCTTCGAAGAGGACGTGAAGCGCGTGGTGAACTTCGTCAACGACCGCGTCGTTCCCGAGGTTCGTCAGAACTCCTCGAAAGCGCTCCGTGCCGCTGCAGAACAGCTGGCGCGTCTGGCCGATCATCTCGATCGCACCCGCAAGGCCTGACCGCACCGATGATGCCTGGAGAAATCCCCTTCTCCCGCAAACCTGATCTTCCGGCCGGCATCGTCCGCGCCAGCCTCATCCTCAGCGCAGCCCTGTGGCCCCTGACCGGCTGCTCGCATAAGCAGCCCACCGCGTCCATCCCGCCTGCCCCAACCCTTCCAGCCGAGTCCGCACCAACGCCCACTCCTCCTGCTCCTGCCCCGCTTCCATCGCTCTCCGCGGACGAGCAATTCGTCGATACGCACACGCCCCTTACCACGGAAACCGGCATCGCCAGCTGGTACGGGCCGCCCTACCACAATCGCGTCGGCGCCAACGGACTCGTCTACGACGAGAACGGCGTCTCCGCGGCGCACCGCACCCTGCCCATGGGATCGCTCATCCGCGTCACCAACGCTAAGACTGGCCAGTCGGCCGTCATGCGCGTCACCGATCGCGGTCCTTTTGTCGCGGGCCGCATTCTCGATCTCTCCGTCGGCGCCGCCAAAGCGGTCGGCCTCTGGCGCGCCGGGACCGGCGAAGTCCGCATCGACGTCTTCAGCACACCAAAACCCATGGACCAGGGTGGGCGCTGGTGCGTCCAGATCGGCGCGTTTCTGCATCCAGGACCGGCACTCCATCTCCAGTCCGAATTACAGCGCCAATATCGCACCGCCAATGTCATCGAGTTTCAGGGCCCAACCGGCTACTGGGTGCGCATCCGCCCCGCGAACGACGACCGCGCCCTGGCCGTGGCCATCGCACAAACTCTCCAGCCTGCCGAAGGCCAGGCCTGGCTCGTCCGGCTCGACTGAACGCAGGTCACAGGTCACAGGTTGCAGGTGACGCGTTGCAGATCAAGCACTGTGACCTGAAACCTGTCACCTGCAACCTGAAACCTGTAACCTGATCTTGATGCTCGACCTCGCTTTTGTTCGCACCAACCTTGAATTCGTTGAGAAAAAACTGCGGGACCGCGGCCAGGATCCCGCCGCGCTGCTCGGTGATTTTCGCGACCTCGATCAGCGCCGCCGCGAGCGCATCACGGAAGCCGAACAGCTCAAGGCGCAGCGCAACAAGCTCACCGAAGAAGTCGCACGCCTGAAGAAATCCGGCCAGGATGCCAGCGCCGTGGTCGAAGAAACCCGCGCCCTCAAAACCCGCATGGATGAGCTCGAAGCCGCCGCAAGCGAGTCCGAAGAACAGCTCCGTGGCATCCTCACCCGTATCCCCAACCTCACCCGCGACGAAGTCCCCATCGGTCCCGACGAGCGCAGCAACGTCGAGGTCAAAAAGTGGGGAACCATCCCCGCCTTCAACTTTCAGCCGAAACCGCACTGGGAACTGGGTGCGCAACTCGGCATCCTCGACCTCGAACGCGCCGCAAAAATCTCCGGCGCCCGCTTCGCCGTTTATTGGGGCGACGGAGCGAAGCTTGAACGCGCCCTCATCAGCTTCATGCTCGACCTCCATACTCGCGAGCATGGCTACACCGAGGTCCTGCCGCCCTTCATGGTCAACAGCAAATCCCTCTTCGGTACCGGCCAGCTCCCCAAATTTGCCGAAGACCTTTTTCGCTGCCAGGACGCGGAAGGCTACACGCCCGGCCAGTATCGCGACAACGACCACTGGCTTATCCCTACCGCCGAGGTCCCCGTCACCAATCTTTACCGCGACGAAACCCTCGACGAGGCGAAGCTCCCCATCTCCCTCACCGCCTACACGCCCTGCTTCCGCTCCGAAGCCGGCTCTTACGGCAAAGACGTCCGCGGCATCATCCGCCAGCATCAGTTCCAGAAGGTCGAGCTGGTCAAATTCACCCGCCCCGAAGAGAGCGGCGCCGAGCACGAAAAGCTTACCCGCAACGCCGAAACTATCCTCGAGCATCTCGCCCTGCCCTACCGCCGTATGCTGCTCTGCACCGGCGATACGGGTTTCAGTTCGGCCAAGACTTTTGACCTTGAAGTCTGGCTCCCCGGTCAGAACCTTTACCGCGAAATCTCCTCCTGCTCCAACTTCGAGGGTTTCCAGGCGAGGCGCGCCAACATCCGTTACAAACCGAAGGGCCAGAACAAGACTGCCTTCGTCCACACCCTTAACGGCAGCGCTCTTGCGGTCGGCCGCACCTGGCTCGCCATCCTCGAAAACTACCAGCAGGCCGACGGAACCATCCGTATTCCCGACGCGCTGGTACCCTATATGGGCGGCCAGCAGGTCATCGAGCCGCGTCAGGAGCTTCGGCCTTGAGCGCAGGGCGCACGTTAAAAAGCTATCTCTGGTGGACGCACGAGCGGGGCAGCGTTCACTACGACGTCATGGTCACCCTCATCCTCGCCTTCATCTTCCTCACCCCGCGTTTCTTCAACTACGGTGACCGCCCCAAGCCCGACTGGCCGGCCAATGAGATTCGCGCCGCGGTCGATCCCGCCGGCGGCATGATCTACGAGGTTCCCGTCGAGATGATTCAGCCTTCCGATCCGGCGTCGAACGCCATGCCCACCGATCAGCAGCTTGCCGCTGCTATCGCTCGCACTTCGGGACCTGTCACCGTCGACCGCAAGCTGGCAGTTAAGGAAATCGGTGGGAGCGTCATCGCCTGGCGCGTCTGGGCGCATCGCTAGCGGCAAAATCGACGCCGCTGCTTTGCATCCAAATCAGCGGGTCCGTAACCCAGGAGGGACATCCCTGAACCCATGAAATCGATCCGCTTTTCGATTCCGGCGCTCCTCTTGCTCATCGCTTCCTCTGCCTTCGCTCAGGACTCCGATCTCCAGAAAGTTCTCAGCCAGATGGATGCCTCCTCGGCAAAATTCCAGGACGTGCAGGCCGACATTTCCGTCGATCTCTTCACCGCTGTCGTCCAGGATCATGAAATCCAGAAGGGCAAGACCGCCTTTCGCCGCGTCGGCCACTCGATGGAAATGTCCACGCAGCTGCAAACCGACAACGGCCAGCCCTCGGAGCGCGATCTGCTCTATAAAAACGGCGAGCTGGATTTCTACCAGCCAACCCTGAAACAGGAAACCATCTTCGCGGCGGGCGCCAACAAAGTCGAATACGATAGCCTGCTGGCGACAGGCTTCGGCGCCAGCGGCAAAGACCTGTCTGCCGCCTGGACCGTTACCCTTCAGGGCATGGAAGCCGTCGACGGAATCCAGACCGCAAAACTCGATCTGGTGCCGAAGCAGGCCAATATTCGTAACAACGTCGCGCACTTAACCATCTGGATCGACCTCGCCCGCGACATCTCCCTCAAACAGGTGATGTATCAGCCCTCCGGCGATACCCGCACGGTCACCTACAGCGGCATCCGCTACAACACCCATCTGCCCGCGAGCCTGTTCACGTTAAAGGTCGCCAGCGGAACCCAGGTCCAGCACCGCTGAGGGTTAAGAGCTGGTGGTCGAATGCAGGATGCTGAACTTCGTTGTCCCGCTCGACTCCGTTTCCACCGTCACCATGATGCTCGTCTTTTTCTCGGTGTCCGTCTCCGTCAGCACCGCGCTCTTGTCGCTCTGATATACCGACGCGCCCGCGCCCAGCTTGTCCTTGTAGAACGCAACCACCTTGTCCAGCGAATCGCTCGTCGTATAAGCCGCCGTCACCGCTGCACCGCCGGGCGTGCTCACGCGCACCGCGCCCTGTTGCTGGCTGGCGCCCGGATAAATGTCCACGCCCAGGTCGGATGCGCTCACCGCGGCACTGGCCCCTGCAGTCAGCGTCCCCGAAGGCGTGGATATCGAAACATCCCCTCCGCCGGCGTTGTTGACCTTCACCACCCGCGAAACCCGCCATAGCCCGAACATCACCGCACAGACCGACAGAATGCCCAGCCCCACGAAAACCCCGACAATAATCAGAATGATCTTGAGCGCGCCGCCGCCGCTCGTCCTCACCGGCTGCATTCCTGTGGCCGCCGGTTGGCCGTATGCTGCGGGAGGCGTGTAGGCCGCTGCCGGCGTCCCGGCCGCAGTCACCGCACCCAGCGGCGCTCCGCATTTCGTGCAAAATTGCGTGTCGCCTGCGCTTGGTGTCCCGCACTTCGTGCAAAAAACCGCCATCGTCGTCTCTCTTTCTTTGTGGAGGTCAAGCCAGGGGGAACAGAACCCATTCAGTCTGCCCGAAGCAGCGCGCTACCGGCGACGGGCTGCTTGCCGCCCCCCCGGCCCCTCGAGGGGACGGGGGCGCCGCGCACCCGCCGTAGGGCTAAAGCTTTGGATTTCCTGCGATGCTCTTCGCGACTCCCGCCGCGATCGGCACCTCGAACATCTTGCCCTGGTAGGCCATCAGCATCAGGACGATCCAGGCGACCAGCGTCACCAGGCCGACCAGCAGGGAAATCATGGACCAGAGCCAGAACAGGCCAAAACTATACCCGCCCAGGAAGAAGAACGACAGGATGATCCGGATTAAGGTCAGCGCCCCGAACACCACGATCGACTGGGCCGCATGAAAGCGCACGAACGGCCGCTTATCGATGATCAGGAAGATAATCCCGGTCAGCCACCCCAGCACGTAGCACAGCAGCCCCGCCACGTTTTCTGTCAGTCCGCTTGAACCGGTTCCGACCATGGGCGTGACCCCGGGTCCGGAATACGGCGAACCGGCTGGCGCGCCGGTCGACACGACAGGCCCGGTCGGTGCTCCGCAACTCGGGCAAAAAGCCACTCCGTCACCCACCGTCGTTCCACACTTGCCGCAAAAAGCCATACGTCACCCATTCCTTTCCTGATTGAAGGCAACTTGTGACACTTCGTAACTGCGGGGAGTGGCCGCCGCGAACGTTCCGTCGGAGCTCAGGCCAGCTGTCGGTTAGGTGACACTATACCCGCACTCTCGCGTCATTCGCCATCTTTTTATGGGGCCATCGGGACGGGCCTGGGCCCGCACTGCGCGCGCGGCAGGCACGGCAGGAGGCCGCTCATTCCTCGTCCTCGCCTTCGTCCTGGCCAATCGGCATGCCCGGCGGCGCCGGGATCGGTTTCACCGCAACAAATTTGGCCGGATCATGCAGAAACTCGTCGATTCGCGCCGATTCCATTACCCGGAACGCACGCTCTTCCTCGTTCGAAGTCCCATTCGCCGCCAGCTTCTCATGCAGACGGGCCGCAGCCGCCCGCACCGTCGCCCGCGTCTCCGCCGAAGAACCGGGATTCGCCCCCAGCGCCAGCAATGCCTCCAGAATCCGGTTGTCCACCGCCCGCTTCACCTCGAGCGTCAGCCCCGTCGTCTCCTCTGCACCCGTCGAAGCCAGCGTTGCCTCAATCACCTCGGTCAAAGAAGGCGCAGCCGTGTCGCGCGCGTGGTACTCCACCAGCCGGTTGGCCCGTTCCGGATTAAAGATCAGCCCCACCGTCAGGTCCGCTGCCGCCTGCGCCGCCGCAATCGGATCGAAAGTCAATCCTGTCGCTGCAGGGAGACTCTCCTGGGTCCGCGGCAGGCCCGGCGGACGCGGAGGCATGAGCCGTAACAGCGGCTCCGGCAGGGTCAGCGTCTGCGGCGAAAGCGTCTTCAGCACCGCCGCCAGCGCGGCCCTCTGGCTCGCCGGCGCGACGATCCGCGGCATCATCTGCCCATCCCCCCGCACGTTGTACCGGTAATCCAGGCCTCCGATCTCCTTCGCCGCAGCCTCCGTCTGATAGCGGTGAAACAGATACAGCGGCACCAGCGTGTCTTCCACCTGCGCCAGCGGCGCGCCCTCGTGGATCGCATCTTCCCCGAAGCGCGCCAGCGCCGCTGTGCGTACCGTGAGCACCCGATCCAGTTCCGCCGCCGGATCGCTCCCGTTGTCCCAAAGGTGCGCGTGCGGATGCGCCGACCCCAGCGGACGCGCATCCTCATCCGTGATGTAAATCAGCCCCGTCTGCTCGGAATCGTGCAGCATCTTTTCGAGCCCGGCCGCGTCTTCCAGCGGCTGCCCATCGCGATCGAACTCCCGATACCCGTAGTCGATCGCCACCTTATCCCAAATCCCAATCCCCGCCGGATACGCGTGCGACAAATCCGGAACCCCATCCGCTCCCACCGTCACCCACGGATGCGGATAATCCATCACCGAAACGGTCTGTTCGGGATTGTGCGGAAAGCTGCTCGCCGCAAAATTGTGCGCCAGTCCCAGCGTGTGCCCCGTCTCGTGCGCCGCCAGTTGCCGAATCCGCTCGAGCACCATCTGCAGCGCCGCATCGTGCTCGGCATCCGCCGGCGCCTTGCCCTTCGCATACGGCGCCAGCAGCGCCTCGGCGATCAGGTAATCCTGCCGGCCGCGCAGGCTGCCCAGCGTCACATTCCCCTTGAGAATCTCGCCTGTCCGCGGATCGACAATCGCCGCGCCGTAGCTCCAGCCCCGCGTATAGCGATGCACCCACTCGATCATGTTGTAGCGGACGTCCATCGGGTCGGCATCCGCCGGCAGCAGGTCCACGCGAAACGTGCCCTTCGCCCACCCCGCCGCCTGAAATGCTTCGTCCCACCAGCTTGCACCCTCCACCAGCGCCTCGCGGATCAGCGGCGGCGCCCCACGATCGACGTAGTACAGGATGGGAGTGACCGCCTCACAGGCCTGTCTGCAGTTCGCATCCTTTTTGATCAGCCGATGCCGGATGATGAGCTGCTGATCGAGCGGCTCGCCCAGCGGCGTGTCGTAGTCGCGGTAGCGCATCGGAAAATAGCCGGCACGCGGCGAGAAGCGGCGGGGCGTGAAACCCGGCTGCGGTGCTTCCAGAAACGACTGGTGCTCGTGGACCGTCATCGCGCGCGGGTCGGGCGTCACATCCAACACGAACTTGCCCTTCCCATCCTTGGTCTCTTCCTTCGGCACGAAGGTCAGCTCGCTCTCGAGCTCCGTATTCTTCGGGAAGGCCTTCGTCCCCTCAAGCGCGACCGTGGAGCGCGGCAGATCGACGCGGTATACGCCCTGCCCGGCATTCGCCAGCGCCTCCACCACGTGGTGAACATCGCTCAGAACGAAATCCGTCGCGTCCACCAGCACCGTTCCGTCCGCGCTCTCCGCAACTACCGTGAACCCCGCCAGCACTGACGCCGGAAACGACTCCGCCACTGCCAGCTGCGCCGCCGGATCATCGGAGCTCGTGCGAAATTCGGAATTCGGTTCGATCAGCAGCAGCTTCGGCCCCGTCCGCTCGAAGTGCACCAGCTCGCCCCGCGAAACCTGCCCGCGGTCGAGCCCCACATCGTTCGACCCCATACCCCACGGCAGGGAATGCGCGTAAATCAGATCCGCCGAGCGCGTGTGCGCCGTATTGCCCGTCAGCGGAATTTCGAGGTAGAGCCTGCCCGCCTTTGCGTCCCAGTCGAGCGGCAGCAGGCCGGCAAGATGCCGCATCGCCGCCGTCCGCTCCGCCAGCGTCTTCGGCGATTCCGCGGACACACTCGCCTGACCCGATGCGTCGGCGCTCCCAGGCTCCGCGGGCAATTTCAGGGCGTGAGCATGCAAGGTCGATGCGAGGGCAACGACAATGGTCAGGGCAGGGAAGTTCGTAAACAGGGCAGGGAAGCGCGGAAGCAGTCGAGCCATGTGTTTTTGTAGCACGTTCCTCCACCGAAGAAGGTGCTCACGTGGCCCGGCCTCATTGACCAGAAGCGGGCCCGAGCCTCGCGACGGAAATTCCCCTAACCGACGGGCTGCACAGGATCCGCGCCGTGGACGATCGCGAACTGAATCGGATTCGAGCAGTGAACGCAAGCGGTACGCTGCGCAGGTTCGCTGCTCTTACCCAGAATCTGCGGGAAAGCCCTGAGGCACTCAGGACAGGAAATCATGACGTACGGTTCCCCGGCCGGATCATGCCCATTGGTGGGAATCCAGAGAGGCGCAATGGAACGCGGCGAAGATTGAAGGAGCGATTTCCGCGCGAGCGCCATCGCCTCTACCATCCGCAGCAGCAGCCCCGCGCGGCTCCCCTTTTCATAAAACGCATCGGCGGCTATGCCCGCGGGCACTTTTGTGCCTGAGAATGAACCGCTCATGGCGATCACCCGAATCGACGGAAACCGGCGTCGCACCACGGAAAGCAATTCGAATCCTGACATGCCCGGCATGTTCAGGTCCGAAAGAAGGATGTCGGGAATCTCTTCCCGGATCGCGCCCAGTGCTGCAAAACCCTCCGCGGCGGTTCGCACCGCATATCCCAGCGCGCCATACATGATCGACAGGTTTCTGCAAAACCGTGCGTCATCGTCGACAACCAGGAGACTGGCTCTTTGCTCGGACATCGTACACCTCGCATCCGGCATCCAACAACGATTCCGGACCCTCAGTCTCCCATCAGGCCGGTGGGATTGCTGATCAATAGCGAACACATGGGAAGGTGTTTGTCTCTCCCCCAAACCGTTAGGAAAGCTCTGCGAAAGTGAGCAATATTGCTCAGTCGGCCCTGGCGGCCGGCACGTACACTCGAATGCGCCATGTCTTCTATTTGAGGACAAAGGACGAAAGATGGCCTCACAGGCAAACCGACGCTTCTCCCACAGACAGATCGAGGACGGCAGCCACCGGTCGATCTGCGCCGCATGTCATGCGACCGTCGCCACAACGAAAAACGAAGAGGATCTGCGCCCCCTCGAAGTAGGACATGTTTGCGATCCCATCCGGCTCTATCAGGTGAGCGAAGGCGCGGTCCGACTGCCGGATATCCCTGAATAAAGGGGCCTTATCGTCACCCATCGGCCTTGAGCCGAAAGACACAGCTTTCTCGCCGGGAACGTGCGACAATGCCGGTATGACAGCACCACGGGTACCGCGCAGGGGAGAAAGCGTCCACGTCGATGGCCATGATGGCCGGTTTATTGTTGTCCGCGTGGATAAGGTCGAGCGCATCGCCAACCTTGAGTTGTGGAACGATCCTGCCTTTGGATTGGGCGTCCCCTTCGCCGCGATCCACCGGATCCACGAGCACGTCCACGAAGCAGCCTAGCGATTCTGGCCGATCAACCCTCTGTTTTGAACGACCGCTGATGTAAAGCGGCACGGACGGGTGGCCCATGCAAGCCCGGTTTTGGCTTGAGTGGGCTGGTTGGCCCGGGTCTCGCCCTTGAGACCCGGGGAACCACGCAGCCGCTTTTGTATCAGGACACGACTTCAGCCGTGCCGCCAAAGACCGCGAGTGAGCGGGCTTCAGCCCCTGAGGCATGTCCTTTTCCAGACATCCGGCTGGCCCGGGTCTCGACCTTGAGACCCGGGGAACCACGCAGCTGTTTTTGTATCAGGGCACGGCTTCAGCCGTACTGAATCCAAATCGAGGGGGCTTTAGTCTTGCGACCCGTGGGGGGAATGATCGATAGTCCTTCCCTCCCCGCCTTCGCTCGCAAACCTATGATAGGGATCAACTTGGATACATTACCAGATGACCGTGGAGGCGCCGAACCCACGCCCAATTAGCACAAATCAGCACGAGGTGCAGGGGTACAATTTCAGAATTATGCAGAACGCCCTTTGGCTTCTCGCTGTTGCTTTCGCGATCACACAAGCGCCAGTGAATGCTCCAGGGCAAGCGAGAGACGAGCAGCTCAATGCGACCCATGATGCAGCCAAGAGCAACCCCGTTAGTGCGTCGAACTCCCCAATAGCGGAACAGCCGGGAACCATCGCTCAAACAGTCGCAGGGGAAGCAAGGGAGGATCGCCCGAAGCAGCAAACGAGCTATTGGAAAGAGGCTTTCGGCCCAGCAAACTTGCCGAACTGGGCACTCGTTATCGTCGGCGGAATCGCCGGATACTTGGCATGGCGAACCGTGCGAGCGGTTCAACTGCAAGCGGCTGCGCAAATGGACTCCGACCGTGCCTGGATACTCGTTAGCGTCGGCACGCAATCGCGCGAACCCCATGCGGTTCTTAATGCCGTGATGGCCGGAGTATTTTGTGAGGTAGCAGTAGTAGGGAACACGCCCGCGCGTATCCTCAGCGAAAAATACAGATACCGGGTTATCCCTCAGGTAAAGGGGGCCGCCGGTCTTACCCCAGAGTTGGAAAAGGTGCCGGTTTACCTGCCGGAGAATGAGGTTCGTAACAACCCCATCTTTCTTGCACCGGGGGATAAGTCTCCCAGACATGTTCAGTTGGAAGCCCCGCGAGACTGGGGGGAGGCGGTCGCCACAATCAGTCTCTTGCAGTCGGTTCTGTGCGTGTATGGCCGGATCGAATACGAGGATGCTTTCAAGCGGCACGCCGTTACTCAATTTTGCGCAATCTACTATCCGCGCCTTGGCAGCGTTACGCTGGAGAACCATACCGAGGCAAAGATCGGAGGCTTCGGTATTGACGGGCCAGAGGGATACAACTACAACACATGAAAGCCAAATCAGGACACTACCTCTGGTATGTACACCACTGACTCATGTTTGGGGCAACGGCAGCCCTTGCGGGTCTCATCGCCGCCGATAGAGGTAGTTGGTGAAGCTGCTACCCTAATCGCAAATGCCCACATCTGCCGAACGATTGTTTGACCAATTGGTCTCGGAATCCGACCTGCAAAGCCTCGTCGGAATGCCGGAGGACGCCGACTTTGATTGCAAGGTGTGGTCTACCCGGACAGATGCCAACCGGGGTTCCGTCGTGAAGGCCGCGTGCGGTTTCACGAATGCGACCGGTGGTGTGATCGTAGTCGGCATCAGAGCCGCAGGCCGGGGCTTGGAAACGCCGGACGTTGTTCAGGAGCTTGTCCCTGTCGATAACCCGGGGGCAGTCGCGTCCGAATCGCTCGATATCATTCACAAGCTTGTCGAGCCAGGGATAGAAGGTATAAGGACGAGAATTGTTTCAGCGAACAGGTCCGCCAACTATGGCTTCGTGATTCTTTATGTGCCCCCGTCGGATGGAAGCCCGAGGCGCTCGAAGATTGATCGCCATTTCTACGTTCGGGTTGCTTCCGGTACGCTCCCGATGGAGTATTTCCAGATTGAGGAGCGTTTCGGAAAGCGTCCTCTTCCGAAGTTAGAGGTTCACATCGAGCCTCAGCCCATCGTCGAAAGGCACGCTATTATCAGTAATCCGCTGCGGCTCCTCAGATTTGGCCTCACCAACGCCGGCCGGGGTATTGCGAAATTCCCCGGCATCCGCTTCAAGAGAGCCAAGAACCTGACGAACGATAACATGGGTGTTGACGGGAACGGGGGGTTTGGCCTTCCGCCGCGCCCTTCTGAACCCCAGTGGATCGTTTTTCGAGGCGGAGTCGATGACGTGATCTACCCCCGCGAAACGCGCATCATTGGAAACCTAATCCAGAACGCGGTCAATCAAGGTGATCGCGGCGTCGGTCCCCCCAGGCGGTTGTTTATCGGTATGAGTTCGCCGATAGGCTCTTTGTCTGTGAGGGACTAGTTCTTGAATATGAGATTTCTGCTGAGGGGACTCCGACGCAAACGGGCCTCTACGAACTCGCGGAGGATTCTTTCACTGTCAGAGTCCGTGCGAATCACCGTTTGTAGATTGTGCCAGCCCCTTCCTCATTGCGCTGGGAAGCGTCACACAAAAAACTGCCACAAAATCGCGATGCCTGAAGTTAACGTTCTTATCGTGCTGTTTAGTTCATGGAGGCGCGGGTCGGAATCGAACCGACGCGTAAAGGTTTTGCAGACCTCTCCCTTACCACTTGGGTACCGCGCCCCTGAAAAACCAATCCGGAACAGGAATCCTGCACCCGGCAGGGAACTGGCCGCCAGCGCAGATCGCGCTCCATCCACAGGACCAAAATCCTCGGACGTCGGCTTCGGAGTGCTGGAGCGGGAGACGGGACTTGAACCCGCGACCCTCGCCTTGGCAAGGCGATGCTCTACCACTGAGCTACTCCCGCATGGTTCCCATTGAGTATACCAAGCCGCGCCGCGCCCCGGTCAATGCGCCGTATCCGGATAATCCACCCGCACTGCGACAATCTCGTACGGCCGGAAATGCACCGTTACATGATCTCCCTCGATCGGCAGCGCCTCGCCCTCCGGCTTCTCCAGCAGGTTCGTCTCCACCGCCCCGGTCGCACCCGGCGGAACCCGCAACTGCGCGCTCCCGCCCTTGCCCGCCCACTCGTAGAAGTGGAACACCAGCGCGTGGCTGTCCTCCGCCTTCTTCATCGCCGTCAGCACCACGTCGTCCGGTCCGATGCCCACAAACGAATGCTCGGCCGGCAGCGATCCCGCGTGCGCCTCCACCTGCATCGCCTGCAGCTTGTAGTTGAAGTTGAACCCATGCCGCACCGTCATGGCCTGCTTCCAGTCTCCCGCATGCGGATAGAGCGCGAAGCTGAAGTGATGATGTCCGCGGTCCGCATTCGGGTCGGGCCACGTCGGCGACCGCAGCAGCGTCAGCCGCAGCAGATTGCCCACGCCGTCGTACCCATACTTCGATTCATTGATCAGGCTGAACCCGTGCTGCTCGTTGCCGAGGTCCGCCCACCGCTGCGCGCCCACTTCAAACTGCGCCTTCTCCCAGCTGTTGTTGCGCGTGGTTGGCCGCTGGATCGTCCCGTACGGAATCTCGTAGGTCGCGAAGGGGCTCGTCGCCGACAACGCGAACGCATCCTTCAGCAGCACGTGGGTTTCGTGCCAGTCGATGTCGTTCACCACCACAGCCTCATCCGATCCCGCTTCGAGCTGAATCTCCTGCACGAATTTTGAGCTCTGCCAGTGCCGCGTCACCCGGATCGACGCCCGCATCGGCCCCTTCTCCACCAATTCGACCGAGTCGGCGTCGGTGATGCGCGTTGGCGGCACATCCAGCGTCCCAGGATCGATGTTCCACGCGTCATAATCCTTCGGCGTGTCCTTGAAGGTTTGCAGCTCGTTGCCGCAGGACCCCTCCGCCAGCGTCTCAAACCCAGCTTTCTTGTCATACAGGCTGGTGATGCATCCGTTCTTCGGATCGACCACCACCCGCAGCACGGCATTCTCGAGCGTCGTTCCGCTCACCTTCAGATCGCTCGCGAACGGACGCTTCCCCGGAACCACCCGTAGCACGGCGTAGCCCAGAGAAGGCACCTCGCGCGTCTTCACCAGCAGATGGAACGTGCTCGTCGCCGCATCCTTCGAGAGCACCTCCGACGGCAGCACCGCTCCGTGCGCATCGAGCACCGAGACATCCGTCGCCGGCGACGGCATTTGCACGTCGACGGTTACATTTCCGCCGCGCGCCCACGCCATCGGATTGAAGACCAGCACCGGCACGCCCTGCGGCGCCCGCGTATCGATGTGCGCCGCCACCGTCTTCAGCGCCTTCGCGGAGATTTCGTTCGTCGACCAGCGCACAGCGTCGTAATCCTTCTGCGCGTCCTGGTAGATCACGCCGATCCCCGAGCCTGCCGCCAGATCGTGAAACTGGTTGAACGTGATCTTCTTCCAGTCCTCCGTCAGCGCATCGCCCGGATAAGCATTCCCATCCAGCCACGCCAGCGACGCGTACTTCTCCGCGTTCAGCGCCCACTCCGAGCTCTCCCGCATGTTGCGCTTGTGCTGTGCCTGCGTTGTGAACACCCCGCGGTGATATTCGAAATACAGCTCGCTCTTCCAGGTGGGGATATCGATCGCCCCCTCCACCGGCGGCGGCTCATGGTAGCCCTGCGCGATGCTGCGGTAATCCCACTCCTGGGACTGCGGCGCCAGCTCCTTCTCTACCTTCGAGAACCAGGGCTGCGCCGTCCCAAACTCCATCTTCGGCACGATTTTGTTCGGCTGCATCCAGTGCAATCCCTCGTCCAGAACCGCACGCGTCGGACCGCCCCCGTGATCGCCCGAGCCGTACAGGTCCAGCATGTCGGTCATCCCCGTCGCATACTCGCGCGCCTTTTCCAGATCCACGGACAGCCGCACCGGATTCAGGTTCGTATTCGCGTAATCGTGCGGGAAATACGTCAGCACCTTGCTCCCGTCCGGCGATTCCCACCAGAACAGCTTGAACGGCAGCTGGTTCGTATCGTTCCACGTCATCTTCTGCGTGACGAAGTAATCCACGCCCGACTTCTTGTAGATTTGCGGCAGCTGCCAGTTATATCCAAACGAATCCGGATTCCAGCCGATCCGCACATCCACGCCGTAATGCTGCAGGTACCACCGCTTCCCGATCAGCAGCGAGCGCGCCGTCGATTCCCCATCGGGCATGTTGAGGTCGGGTTCCACCCACATCCCGCCCACCACTTCCCACCGCCCTTCCTTAATGCGTCTCTTGATCTGCGCATCGATCTCCGGATAATCCCGCGCCATCCAGTCGTTGTAAGCCGCAGCCGACTGCGTATAGGTGTAGGTGGGGTACTCGTTCATCAGCTGCAGCGCCGTCGAGAAGGTGTTCTTCACCGTGTCCACGGTTTCCGTCCACGGCCACAGCCATGCTGCGTCGATATGCGAGTTGCCCGTCAGATGGAAAGTCGCCCGGTCCATCATGGGCTTCAGCGACTCCAGCGTCGTCCCCGCCTCGCGCAACGAAGAATCGAACTGCATCTGGTCCGCGTTGTCGAGTGCCTTCACATCCACCTGGCCGATCGCCTTCTCCAGCGTCGCCTGATCGGTCGTGGGGTCTTTTGACAAGCTGGGGATCAGCACCGCCGCCGACAAAAACTCCTCACCGACATCCTGCGGACTCGGCCGTTCCGTCGAAAACGAGATACTCATCGGGCTGCCGCTGAAGTGCTTTTGATCCACGGTCGCCATCAGCTTCACGGCGATCAGCATCCGGTCGCCCGGCCGCGCGCGATCGAACAGCACAATCGGCTCCAGGTCGTCGCCCGCGGCCACGCGCCGCCCGTTGAAGTAAACAATCTGCGGAAGCTGGCCGTTCACCCACGCTTCAAAGCGAAACCAGATGCGCGTCCCCGTCAGGTCGTAGCCGTTCAGGTTCTTCGGCACTTCCACCCACATCCGGAACCACAACGCCTGTTCGGGGAAGGTCGAATCCGGCTTGGCCACCGGCCACGACGAGTCGTCGATGTTCGGATCCTCGGCGTGCGCCATGTCGCCCACATGGTAGTGCCACACGCCCGGGGGCAGATGGCCGAGGCTCTCGAGCCGCGCAATCACGCTGCGTTCCGAGTCGGGCAGCCGCTTTTCAATGTCTAAGCTTTGCTGGAGAAATTGCCCCTGCGCAATGCCGCTGAAAATCAGTGCTGCTGCTGCGATTCCTAATCCATTCCTGAACACAATCGATCCTCGTCCGCTGTTCTGCCGATCCTACAACCCAGCCGTTGAGGATAACACTTCACTCCCCACTTTTCAGTGGCTTGTCCGTGGCTGGCCCGGGTCTCGACTTCGAAAGCCGGGACCAGGAGAAAAGAAGACGGCCGCTACTCCACCTTCACCGTCGCAGCCAGCGGCAGATTCGCCGACGAGTCGCCCACCATCAGCCGCACCGGCTCTGCCTCAACGCGGAACGCCCCTGCCGTCGTGTCCCAATATGCCAGCCGCGACGCCGGCAGCGGGATCTCCACCGTCTTCGTCTGCCCAGCTTCCACCGTCACGCGCTGGAAGCCTTCCAGCTCCTCGCGCGGCCGCTCCACCTTCGAATGCGGATGCGACACGTACAGCTGCACCACCGCGTCGCCCGGCCGGCTACCCGTATTCGTCACATCCACAGATACAGTCACCGTCCCACCCTTCGCCAGCTCGCCGGGGCTCGTCCTTAAATTCGAAAACCGGAACGTCGTATAGCTCAGCCCGAAGCCAAAGGGATACAGCGGCTCATCCTTGAAGTACATGTACGTCTTGCCGTCGCGAATGTTGTAATCCATCATCGGCGGCAGCGCATCGAGCGACTTCGGCCAGGTCTCCACCAGGTGCCCGCCCGGGTTGTAATCGCCAAACAGCACTTTGGCCAGCGCCGTTCCCTCATCCTGCGACGCGTGCGTCATGTGCAGGATCGCCGGCACATGCGCCTCGGTCCAGTTAATCGCAAACGGAAAACTGGAAATCAGCATCACCACCGTCTTCGGATTCTTGATGAAGACCTGCTTGATCAGCTGCTCCTGCTCCAGGTTGATGCTCTCGCGATCCCGCCCTTCGCGTCCGTCGCTCTGCACGGTGCAGGGAAGTGTGCCCCCTCCGCCTTCATCCGGCGTGCTGTACCAGGCATGCGCCATATCCGGCCCGCAGGTCGGATCGTTCCCCACCACCACGACCGCGACCTCCGATTCGCTCGCCGCCTTCAGTGCATCGGCCTCGCCCGCCATCGTGTCATCGGCTGCGTACGTCACCTTCACATTCGGCCCCACCGCGTCCTTAATCCCCTGCAGCGGCGTCACCTTATAAGGAGGCGTCCCTCCATACCAGTCCCAGTGCACCGAATCCGCCAGCGGCCCAATCACCGCAATCGATTGGATCGAAGTCTTATCCAGGGGCAGAAAGTTTTTGTCATTCTTGAGCAGAACCACCGATTCCAGCGCCAGCTTCTTCGAGACGTCGCGATCCTGATCGATGTTCCACGGCTCCGGCGCGTCCTTGATCTTCGTGTACGGCACCATCTCCGGCGGATCGAGCAGCCCCAGCTTGATCGCGATCCTGAATTTGTAACGAAGCACGGCATCAATGTCGGCTTCGGTCAGCGACCCATCCTTGAGCGCGGCCTTCGCCTCGTCTGCGTACCTATCCAGGAACTGATTAATCCCGTTCTTGATGCACGCCACCACCGCCGCTTCCTGGTTCGGATACAGGTGCCGGGGAGTGACCAGCAGCTTCACCGCGCCTCCGTCCGTCGAAAGCACATCCACGCCCCATTGATCCCGCACCAGGCTTTTCAGGATCGGATTCACCGCCATCGCGGTTCCGTTCCACGCGTTGTACGAGGCCATCACCGCCTTCGCGCCGCCCTCCTGGAACGCCATGCGGAAGGGAACGGAATAATACTCCCAAAACAGCCGCTCATCGAAGTCCGACGACGAGCTGTTGCGCCGGTCCTCATTCTCGTTCGCCAGAAAATGCTTCAGCAGCGGCGAAGCCTGCCAGTATTTCGGGTCGTCGCCTTCGATGCCCCGGGCGAACGCGGTCGCCATCGTCCCGTTGAAGAACGGATCCTCGCCGTATACCTCTTCGCTGCGTCCCCAGCGCGGGTCGCGCGCCAGGTCCGACTGCGGTCCCCACAACATCAGGATTTGGCGATCGTATTTCGCGGTCTGCGTGATGAAGCGCGCCTCATACCCCTCGACGCCGCCTGCCTCCCGCACCAGCTCCGGATCCCACGAGTCGCCCATTCCCGGCGGCTGCGGAAACTGCGTGGTCGTAATCGGTTCGTGCTTCCCGTGCCCCTCGCGCTGCACCACGCCGTGAATTCCCTCCGAGCTCCCGATATTCGGAACCCCGAGGCGCGGCACTCCTGTACGCGTGCCCAGCACATCGATCTTTTCGTCGACCGTCATCAGCGATAGCAGGTTGTCGATGCGTTTGTCTTCGGCCAGCTTCGGATCGTTGAATGGATATTGTTGCGCGCGCGCCGGAACCATCCCGGACGCGATGGAAAGGGAGAATGCCCACAGCAGGGCGGCCACACTCTTATTTTTCATCTCAGGAATCCGTCTCAGCTTTCACATCGGCCGGGCGGCCGGAGCTGACCCGGCGGAAGAATCATCTTGAAACGCACCAAGCCTATCACGCCACTTCGGTGAATGACCCGTCCTGAACTGACTGAATGGTTGCGTCCGCCCCGGCAAGCAGAAATATCGCAGGGCAGCGGCCCGACACGTCCGGGGCCGAAGCGATCAGAGGCTGTTACCGACCCTGTTGAATGTGTTGTCGATCTTGTTGGCCAAACTACCCATCGAGACGATCGCGCCCAGCGCAATCAGCGCCGCCACCAACGCATATTCGATCAGGTCCTGCCCGGAATCGTCGGCCAGGAGATGCCGCAACCGCTTCACGATAGGTTTCATCTATGTTTCCTCGAATCCGCTCGTCGGAGGAAGAAAGCCGACTCTTGACGCAGTCTCGTCACCTTAGGCCTTACCAGGATTGCCCGCCACTCCGAAGAGGTTGCAGTGGGCTATCCCCCATTCGTGTATTTGCGAGCTGGTGATTGGGGCGCCGGATGTGATAGCCAGCGTCCTGAACAGGCCCGAATCCCCGCGGCACAGCCGGCTCCGCTCCAGAAATAAACGCCTGGGATCCATCGGGATTCCAGGCGCTATCTCGTGCAGGAGCGGGTGATTGGTTGGTCGACCCACGCCCTTCTCGAATTCTGAAAGTTATCTGCGCCCCCGATCGCTTTTGCAGCGGGACGCTTGCATTCGGCCTCAGGCCTACATGCTGTTTCCGACCATATTGAACTCGTTGGAAATCTTGTTGGCCAGCGGACCCATCGCTGCCAGCGCGCTCAGCGCCAGCAACGCTGCCACCAGCGCGTACTCGATCAGATCCTGACCGCCATCCTCGTTCAGCAGTTTCTTCAGCAGGTGCTTGCAACTCGTCATCAACTCTCCCTGTGGTTACGCTAAATCGAGGAGACCTCCCTGGATCCACGCAGAGCCGCTCTAACTGTTCCTGAGTCTGATCGGATCGCTCGCCCCCCGCCATTCCATATCGGTTGTAGTAGTTATGGCCTTTACGACATCTCCGGTTAGTAACTAACGGCAGGAAAACTCCGATCGTAAGCCACGACGGCCCGGACCCACGCTGTTCGCAGCACTGAAGGCGAAGATAGGGCGAAAGCTGCCCTTAACCTACAACTTAGGTTGAATAGCTGCCCCAGGCGATCTCCCGCTATCGTCCCGGTTGAGCCTCCATCGGATGCAACGGAAGCTCAACGTTTGCCCTCGGTTGGTTCAGGAGCCGCCGAGGGCCTTTTCCTTTTTGGGGTCCTTTTTCGCTTCTTAGTATGATCGTTCAAACGGCATCGCGGCCGCGTCCCAGATGCCCGGCCGCCGGCCCAATCATGCAAAAGGCGAGGATCTCAGGATGGAGCGTCGTAGCTTTCTAAAGCAGGCCGCTGCAACAGCCGCGTTTGCGGGTTTGAAGAATTCCCCAGGCCATGCGCTCGTCGCGGATCCTTCCGTGCTGGGTGTGGCCGCGCATACCCCGTTGCCCGTAGTGAGGGAAGTCAACGGAATCGGCCGGCGAAAGCTGGGGCGCGCGGATGCGGAAGTTTCGATCATCGGCATCGGCGGTTATCACCTTGGCCTCCGCAGCGTGACGGAGGAGGAAGCGATCCGTGTCATCCGGGCAGCTCTCGACCAGGGTATCAACTTCCTCGACAACTGCTGGGATTACAACGCCGGCGTCAGCGAGGAGCGTATGGGCAAGGCGCTCGCGGACGGCTATCGTGAGAAGGCCTTCCTCATGACCAAGATCGATGGCCGCACCGGCGAGGCTGCCCGCCAGCAGCTGGAGCAGTCCATGAGCCGTCTGAAGACCGATCACATCGACCTGATCCAGATTCACGAAGTGATTCGCATGACCGACCCGGAGCAGGCCTTCCAGCCCGGCAATGTCGTCGACGTGCTTCAGCAGATGCGCAAAGAGGGAAAGGTTCGCTTCATCGGCTTTACGGGCCACAAGAGTCCCGAGATGCACCTGCACATGATCGAGACCGCCGGCAAGCACGGCTTTACCTTCGACACCGTGCAGATGCCGGTGAATGCGCTCGACGAACACTACGACAGCTTCGGCCAGAAGGTGATCCCGGTGGCGCAGAAGCACGGAATGGCCATTCTCGGCATGAAGCCGCTGAGCAACGCGGCCATTCTCAAAGTAAACACCATCACCGCTGCGGAGGCGCTGCACTACGCGATGAGCGTGCCGGTGACGATGACGATCACCGGTTGCCAGTCCATGGAAAACCTCGAACAGGCTCTGGGCGTGGCGCGGAACTTCAAGCCGATGGATGTGCAGCAGAAGATTGCGATCCTGCAAAAGACAGCGCCTTTTGCGGACGGCGGCAAGTTCGAGGATTACAAGTCCTCGAACATGTACGACGGAACGTTCCACAATCCCCAGTGGCTGGGGTGAAAATGCGGGTGCGTCAGTCCAGCAGGTCGGGCTGCTCGCGAACGATCATCTCCCACAGCGGTTGATACTGGAACCAGCCCACCCGCGGATTGCCCACCTGCTTCTGCGCCACCAGCGCGCTTTCATGCGCGATGGGAACGGGCTTGCCCGCCGCTTCGGCCATCAGCTGCGACTGGCAGCTGCGGTCCATGGTGATAAAGAACCACGCCGCCTCGTCGACGGTGCGGCCCACGGTGAGGATGCCGTGATTCTGCAGGATCACCGCTTTGCGATGTCCCAGCGCCAGCGCGATGCGGTCGCCTTCCGACATGTCGTAGACCACGCCGGTGTAGTCGTCGAAGAGACTGTGATCCTCGTAGAAAGCGCAGGCATCCTGCGTCAGAGGATCGAGCAGCCGGCCCAGCGAAGCCCAGGTTTTTCCGTAGAGCGAATGTGCGTGCGCGGCCGCCACCACATCCGGCCGCGCCATGTGCAGGCGCGAGTGAATGGCAAAGGCAGCCTCGTTCACCGGGCGATCGCCCTCTACGACTTCCCCCTTTTCGTTCACCAGCAGCAGATCCGAGACGCGGATGTGGGCGAAGTGCATGCCAAATGGATTCACCCAGAAGTGGTCGTGCCGTTCCGGATCGCGCGCGGTGATGTGACCCGCGACGCCCTCGCTGAAGCCGAACTTAGCAAAGAGGCGAAATGCGGAGGCCAGACGCTGCTTGCGGTGCAGGCGCTCTTCTTCGACGGTTTTGAACGTGGGCGGGTTCGGCGTTTTTGCGATCTTGACGTCGGTCGCGACTGTGGTGGCTGCCATTTGCTGTACCCCCGGTTTACAGGCCATGATGCCGCAGATTCCAATTTTAGACGCTCGGCCGGAGAATCAGATGCGGGCATTGGGAGCGAGGATTGAGAAATTGCCCGGATAGTGGCGCAGGAATGAAGCGATCTGCAAGAATGATTCCGCGAGACAGCGACTGCCGATGGGCTCCAGCAAACTCCTGCAAATCGACCCGCGCGATAATGTTCTGGTTGCCCTTGAGCCGCTCCCGGCGGGCGAACCCGTCACCTTCAACGGTGCAACCTATACACCCTTAGCCGCGGTTCCCTCCAAGCACAAATTCGCCATTGAAGACCTCGCCGTCGGCGCACACGTGATCATGTACGGCGGGGTGGTAGCACGCGTCCGCGAGGCCATTCCGCGCGGCGGCCTGCTCACCACGCGCAACGTCCAGCACGACGCAACAGATTTCGCCCGCCGCGAGGCGCGTTTCCACTGGACCCCTCCTGACGTCACCCATTGGCAGCGCCGCACCTTCGATGGCTATCACCGCGAAGACGGCCAGGTCGGCACCAGAAACTACTGGCTGGTCATTCCTCTGGTCTTTTGCGAGAACCGCAATGTCGAGGCGCTCCGAGAGGCCTTTGAAGAAGAGCTGGGCTACAGCCGTCCCAGGAAATATGGCCAGCTCGTCCGCAAGCTCGTCGAGCGGCACGCGCAGCTTTCCCCCGTGCCGACGCCGGCCGTTGCGAAGCGCGAGCGCATTTTCCCCAACGTGGACGGCATCCGCTTCCTCACCCACGAGGGCGGTTGCGGCGGCACGCGGCAGGATTCACAAACTCTGTGTGGCTTGCTCTCCGGCTATATCCACCATCCCAATGTTGCGGGCGCGACCGTCCTCAGTCTCGGTTGCCAGCATGCCCAAGCCTCCATCCTCATGGACGAGCTGCGTCAGCGCGACCCTGCGTTGACCAAACCGGTGCTTCTCTTCGACCAGCAGCAACAGGGCCTGGAGACAACCTTGCTCACCCAGGCCATCGAGGCCACCTTCGAAGGCCTCGTCCGGGCCAACCAGCTCGAACGCAAGCCTGCTCCCATTGGGAGGCTCACTGTCGGCCTCAAATGCGGCGGCTCGGACGGATTCTCCGGCTTGTCTGCCAACCCCGCGCTCGGCCGCGTTTCCGATCTGCTCGCCGCGCTCGGCGCGCGATCCATCCTCTCGGAGTTCCCCGAGCTCTGTGGCGTCGAGCAGAATCTCATCGACCGCTGCGCCGACCCGGCCGACGCCGACCGCTTCATTCAGCTCATGCGCGACTACAACGCCCGCGCCAAAGCTGTGTTCTCCGGCTTTGAGATGAATCCCTCGCCGGGCAACATCCAGGATGGACTGCTCACCGACGCCATGAAGTCCGCGGGTGCTGCCAGAAAAAGCGGCACCTCGCCGGTCCAGGGCGTCCTCGACTATCCCGAATACGCGACCCACCCCGGTCTCAATCTGCTCTGCACCCCGGGCAGCGATGTCGAATGCGTCACCGCCCAGGTCGGAGCCGGCGCCAACATCGTCCTCTTCACCACCGGCCTCGGCACGCCCACCGGCAATCCCATTGCCCCGGTCATCAAAGTCGCGACCAATACCCGGCTCGCCGAACATATGTCCGACATCATCGACATCGATACCGGCGCCATCATTCGCGGCGAGGCTACGGTCGATCAGGCCGGCGACTCCATTCTCGAAACCATCCTCGACATCGCCAGCGGCCGCACCCTGAGCAAAGCCGAAATCCTCGGACAGAACGACTTCATTCCGTGGAAACGCGGCGTCTCGCTCTAGCCGCATCGCTCCACTCTGCCTCGATATCGACCGCGTATCCATTCGCCCCATGTCCGTAGAGAGGTGTAGCCTTTTCCCAGGTGAGGCTCATCCTGGCACCTCTCAATTCCATGGAAAAAGACGCGGCCGCTTCCCCCGTCGAACTGCGGCTGGAACGCAAACATCCCCTCGCCATCCGCTGGATGCACTGGATCAACTTTCCCGTGCTCTTCATCATGATCCTCAGCGGCATCCGCATCTACTGGAACGATTCCGATAACGCCCACCTTCATCCGCACGCCGTCTATCGCGTCGGTATCGGCTCGTTCACGCTCTTCCGGATCTTCCCCGCCCCGGTGTGGAAAGCGCTCGATATTCCGTGGCACGTAACCCAGGGGATGGGCGACCACTTCTTCTACATGTGGATCTTCGCCATCAACGGCATAGCTTACGTGCTGTATATCCTGATCTCGGCGGAGTGGCGCTTTCTGGTGCCGAATCGCGCCAGTCTCCGGGATGCAGTCCACAGAATGCTCGCGGCGCTGCATCTGCGGAGCCGGGTGCCAACGCAGACCAAATACAACGGCGCGCAGAGAATCGCTTATACCGCCGTCATTGCAATGGGGGCGGCCAGCCTCGTCACCGGGCTGGCGATTTACAAGCCCACGCAGCTGCATCTCATCACTACCATCCTCGGCGGATACGAATGGGCGCGTTGGGAGCATTTCTGGCTCACCATTGGCTTTTGCCTGTTCTTTATCATCCATGTATTGCAGGTCGTGAACGCGGGATGGAACAACTTCCGCGGCATGGTCAGCGGATACGAAATCAGGCCAGCCAGCGAACCGTCGATCGAAGCGGAAAGGAGGAGATGGCAATGAACGAGGAAGAGACACAGGGCAACGAAGACCCTATTGAAAGCGACCAGCCGTTTGCGGATTCTCCCGCCGAAACGATCGCTGCGCAGAACGCCGAAGTGCTGGCTGCATCCAGGCGGCACACCCGCCGGAGCTTCGCTGTTGCGGCCGTCGGCGCCGCCGCGGCCTTCGGCTTTTATCGCTGGGTGGATTACAGCCGCAGTATCGGCGGTCAACCTCTGCCGCGCCGGCGTGCCTTTCAGATCAACGCCGCAGTTGCGCGCGCTGTTTTCGACGAGCGCGGCCTTGCCCCCACCTATTCCCTGGATCGCGCCGTAGACCTGCGCCTCAATGGTTTAGTCGGTTTGGACGAGGCCATCGTTCCGGAGAAATGGCGTCTTCAGGTCGCGGGCGTCGGCGCCGCTGAAAACTTCCCTCAATATGTTTCCGATATCACAGCCTGGCAATACGAGTACGTCCTCCAGCCCGAGGCGAAGCAAGGCGATCACTTCACTTCTGTTCCGGCTGAGCTCTCGCTGAGTGGAAAGGATGTCATCCGAAGACGGGCGGGACAACCGCCCAACGGCTTTGCAGAGGCGGGCCCGAGCGGATCCACACCGAAAGCCGCCACGCCTGGCCTGCTGCTGACGCTCGCGGATATCGAGGAGCTGCCGCGCCATGAACTCGTGACCGAATTCAAGTGCGTCGAAGGCTGGAGCGAGATCGCCCACTGGGGAGGCGTCCGCATGGCCGACTTCATCGACGCTTATCCGCCAGCCAGAAAGCCCGATGGCTCCCTCCCGCGATACGTCTACATGGAAACGCCAGGCGGCGATTACTACGTCGGCTACGACATGGAGGCATGCCGCCATCCGCAGACCTTGCTCGTAACCGAGATGGCCGAGAAGCCTCTGACCCAGCTGCACGGCGCGCCCCTGCGCCTGCACGCACCCATCAAGTATGGCTACAAGCAGATCAAGCGCATCGGGCTCATTGCTTATACCGATGTGAAGCCGGACGATTACTGGACCCGGCTCGGGTACGACTGGTACGCGGGTCTCTGACAGTTAACGCTGTGGTTCCACGTTCGGACGCCGCCGCCGAGTGCAAGGGCCGCTTCCGCGCATGCCTGAACGTCGATGGTTCGGCGCATGGGGAGCGCGCTGGTCCTCGGTATAATTGGGGTCGAAGCGGGAGTAGCTCAATGGTAGAGTAGCGGCTTCCCAAGCCGTTGGTTGCGGGTTCGATCCCCGTCTCCCGCTCCAGTCGCAACCGTCCCGCCGCGGGGTCAGAACACCCGCAGCAGCATCAACACCACCACGATGAGCAGGATCAGGCCGATGCCTCCGCTCGGATAGTAGCCCCAGCCCCGGCTGTACGGCCACGACGGAAATGCTCCGACGAGCATCAGGATGAGAATGATGAGCAGAATCGTAATCATGGGTTCCCCTTTGCGCGCGGGAGGCTGAAGTCGCTCCCAGGCTCTACAACTGGATGCGCGCCATGCGCGGCAAAGATGTCCGGCTGCACATCACAAGGGTGCCAATTTCGCCAGCCGCCGCGCCCTCATAAACACCCGCAGCATCATCGCAGCCGTCAACTTGCCGGTGTTCGTATTATGCAGCGATGGATGGTAGCTCGCGAGCAACCATTCCGGTCCGGGAGAATTGCCTCGCGCTGTGTTCGGGCCAGCGTGATCCGCAATCCGATACTCCACGCCGTGGCCGAAAACCAGTCCTCCGCGCCGCTCGATCCGGCCCGTACGCAGCAGATGGGCAACCACCCCATCGAACGCAATCTTCCCGAAGCAGACAATCACGCGCAATTCTTTCAGCGCCGCAATCTCCTCGTCGAGAAACGGCGCGCAGTTCGCCAGCTCCTCCGGCAGCGGCTTGTTGCCTGGCGGAGCGCACCGCACCACGGCGGTGATCCACGCGCCCGTCAGCTGCATGCCGTCGCCGCGATCCGTCGACGACGCCTGCGAGGCGAACCCCGCCTGATGCAGCAGCGGATAAAGAAAGTTCCCCGAACCATCGCCGGTAAAGGGCCGCCCCGTCCGGTTCGATCCGTGAGCGCCCGGCGCGAGGCCGACGAACAAAACGCGCGCCTCCGGATCGCCGAACGAAGGAACCGGCCTGCCCCAGTATTCCTGACCCAGATACGCGCGCTTCTTCTTTGCCGCGACGGCCGCGCAATGCTGCCGCAGCCGCGCACAGCGCTCGCACGCGACCACGCGCTGCTTCAACAGCTCCAGTTTTGACGCGGGATTCACTTCAGCGGAAAACAATCGAGGTCGTTGGCAAACGCGAGCGGGCCGGCATAACTTCGCCGGATGACAGCCTCCGTCTCGCTCTCCTTCCCTAAAGTTCGCAGCATTCGATGCGACAGTACCAGCTGCTGTACGTGCGCTTTCGCCGCGGTTGTTCCGATCACCGATGGCGGCATATGGAGGCGTCTCTCCAGTCCTGTTGCATTCTCCGGCACCGCGTTATGCGCGACAAACAGGTCCGCGTTCGCGGCCAGCTCGGTCAGGCCTTCTCCGTCTCCGTTCGTATCTCCGCTGAAGACGATGCGTTTGCCGCCCATCTCAACCCGCCACGCCAGTGCCGGGAAAGCTCCGTGCACAACCCGCACCGCATACAGCGCCAGATCCGCGCTGCGCCACACCAGTTCGGGTGTTGCCCCGGCCCTCACATCGTGCGGCTCCAGCAGGTAGCTTCCTCCCTCGCCGGGCTCAACCAGCTCGCTCAGATAGCGCCACGCCCCATGTTTTTCGCCGAACAGATCCTGCACGAACTCCGTGGTCGAGGGCATAATGTTGTTTCCCGGCGGACCAAACACCGGCAGCATCCGCCCCCGTTCTTCAAACCACGACGAGAAAACCAAAGCCGGAAAATCCCCGCTGTGATCCACATGAAAGTGGCTGAACAGAAAAGCATCCAGCTGCGCCATCCGCGCGCCGCTCTCGCCAAAGCGGAGAGCGCTGCCGCCGCCCGCGTCCACCATCACGCGGGCCCTGCCACGATCCCAAATCAGATAGCTGCTCGAGGCGCGCTTGTCCTGTAACTCCGGCCCGCCCGAGCCGAGCACTTGTACTGCGATTCCGGTTGCCTCGCAGGTTTGCGCGATTGCAGGCAAGCCGCCGCACAGAAACAAGACGGATATTCCGGCCAGCTTAGCCTTCAGCGAATGCGCACAGGACATAGCAGACCCCTCACCGGCTCTCATCGCTTAATTCTGGAATCACGCGTCTCCACAGCCGTGCCGTCACCGCTCCAAAGATGAAGCCGCCCACATGCGCGAGGTACGCGACGCCCCCCGTCTGCACCGTCGCCACCGAGCCCGCGCTGAACAGCTGAATCAGGAACCATACTCCGATCAGCAGCGCCGCCGGAATCATCGTGATCCGTACGAAGACAAAAATAATCAGGACCGAGCGAATCTCGTCCCGTGGATAGGTCACGATGAACGCGCCCATCACTGCCGCGATCGCGCCGCTCGCTCCCAGGCACGGCACCGTCGACCCCGGTCCTCCCGCGATCTGCGCCAGCATGGCTACTACTCCGCCCAGCAGATAGAACACCGTATAACGCACGTGGCCCATGGTGTCTTCCATCTCCGGGCCAAATGCCCACAGGAAGATCATGTTGCCGATGATGTGCGACCAGCTCCCGTGCAGAAACATCGCGGTCCATATCGTGATCCACTGGTGCCCGCTCACGATCACCTTCGGGATCGCCGCCCAGCGGTCCACAAAAGCATTGCCGCCGGCCAGCTCCAGCAGAAACACCACAACGTTGACCGCGATGATCGTCACCGTTGCCATCGGAAAAGAAAGCGTCCGTCGAGACGCATCCGAAAGAGGAAGTACGGTTCCCATGACGGTTCTCCTTGCGACCGTATTGGCGGCAGCCGATTTTTCGTCGCCGCCGGAGTTGCTGGGATTGTACCCGCTCCTTTACCCCGGCTGGCCCGGAGCCTGAGCGAGCGTAAGCGAGTCGAATGGCACTCGATTCTGAGCCCCCCGTACCATTCCATGTTCTCCCAAGGGGTTTGAGTGATTCCGGCTCCCGAAAAGGGTCGCACGCGGAATTCACATCGTAGTAAGTTGGGGGAGACTACGGCCTTCAGCCTGCGAAAATGCTCAAAGAAATCACCATCGGGGTTGTCATCCTGTTCCTCACTCTGTGGGGCCTCGTCGCCTTGATCGGCACTGTGGTAACGGCCCTGAGCACGGCCCAGGATGGGTTAAGCAAGCGTTTCGCGGAGTGGCGCGCCGAAAGATTTAGGACAACAAAGGCACAATTCGCACCGTTTGTCCGAATCGTCGAACCGAATGAACTCGCCCAGGCCGGGCAATCCCTCGAGCGCCTGGAAGCCGAATTTCGCTCGCGCCAAGCCGATACGGTGTGGACCCCCGTGCGTCCTGTCTGGGAACGATCAACATTTCTCCGGCAATCCTTCTCCCCGCAGAGCTCGATCTATACGGAGATGAAGATGGCCGAGATCGACTCCATCCTCAACCCCGATCTCGTGCCGTGGTCGGAAAAAGAGTCCGCCATCCTCGCCCAGGACTGCTCCTGTCCGTCCAGCGCTCCCTCTTCCCATCACCTGGACTTTCGCGAGTTACAGGTCCCGCCGCTCCAGCTCGCCGAAGCGGTCTTCGCAGCAGATCCGACGACGGTCAGTCAGAGGGACGCGGACAAATTCTTCCGTCAGGAGCGCAGAAAAGTCGAGGAGTATAACCGGCAACGCCTCGCCATCCTCTCCAAACACGCAGAACTCAGCCGCGAGATCGCCGCGTGGAACCAGGAACAGCGCGCGCGGTGGAAGGACTACATCGATGCGAGCACCGCGATGGCCAGCGAGGAACTGACCAGCTTTCGGCAACACGCCCAGGAATACGCACGCGATTGCACCGAGCAAAAGGAAGAATTCAGGCAAATCGCAGACGGATTTGAACGTGGAGTCAAAAGCTATGTTGTCGCGAGAACCAACTGCATCCTCGGCAGCATGAGCCTGCCCGGCTCGGTTCCGCGCTTATGGGAAATCGATTTCGACGAAGAACAGAGGATTCTCATCGTCGAGATTGGCCTGCCGGACCTCGTCCATCGTCCGCCCGTCAAGACCGTCCAATTGAAGAGTGGCCCGGTGATGAAGCCCGTCTCCCAGGCCGAACGGAAAGAATTCATACCCAAAGTCCATCCCGCGATGCTGCTGCGAGTCGCATTCGAGATCCTTCGCAACGATCAGTCGGGTACCGTCAAGTTACTGGCGCTGAATGGCTGGGTGAACTTCTTCGATCCCGCCACCGGCGTCGAAACCAAGGTCTACGCGGCATCCCTCATGGTCGAGCCGCATCAGATCCTGTCCCTGAATCTTCGCAACATCGACCCTCTGGCCGCCTTCCAGAAGCTCAACGGGAAATCGGCCGGCAGGCCCATGGAGATCGTTCCCATCGAGCCAGCCCTGAATTTGAACAGAACCGATGCCCGGTTGGCCGTCGCCAGGCCTGGCCTGGCTGGCTCGAATACAGACGCCAATCTCGCCGCGATGGAGTGGGAAGATTTTGTTCCCCTCATCCGGGAATTGTTCGAGAAGGAGTTCTCCGGAAGAGGCGCAGAAGTCACCATCACGCGGGCAACCAGAGACGCCGGCGTCGATGCAGTCGTGTTCGACCCCGATCCCATTCACGGAGGCAAGTACATCATTCGCGCGCGGCGAAAAACCGTCGACGTGGACGCCGTGCGGGATCTTTGCACTCTGGTCCGCAAAGAAGGTGCTGCCCGCGGGATCCTCGTCACCACCAGAACCTACGCAGCCGACGCCTATGCATTCGCCAACAATAAGCCCGTGACCCTCCTGAACGGCGACGAACTGCTCGGCCTGTTGAGCAAACACGGATACAACTTCAGAATCGATTGGATCGAAGCACGTCGATTGCAGTCGGACGAGCCAGTACGGAACGCCAGCTAGAGCGGATAGGGAGCTAACGCGGATAGGGCCGGCTGGCCCGGGTCCCGATTCTAAGACCCGGGGTCCGCAAATTCACCTACGATCAGGCCGGGAACGTCATTATCGATGCGGCTGGCATTCGTTATCTGTTCGATGGCGAAGGCCGCATCTGCGCCGTGAAAAGCGCCCCGGCCTCCGGACCAGCCGTCATGACGGGCTACATCTATAACGCCGACGGGCTGCGCGTGGCCAAAGGCACCATCTCCGCGTGGAGCTGCGATCCCGCCCTCAGCGGCTTCCACACCATCAACGATTACGTGCTCGGCCTCGCCGGCGAGCAGGTCACGGAGATGGGCATCGACGCAAATGGCAGCCCGGCGTGGCAGCACACCAACGTCTGGAGCGCCGGCAAGCTGATCGCCACCTACGATCCCGACGGCCTGCACTTCTACTTCGACGATCCACTCGGCACCCGCCGCGCCCAAACCGGCTACGCGGGCGTTCTGGAGCAGAGCTGCTCCAGCCTGTTGAGCATGCCAAGTGGGCACCTGTGACCGTCTCTGCTGCAATCGGCCTCTATAGGCCATCCAGGGAAGGACTAAGCTGCCCGTGGCAGCGGACTTGCGTAGGACACGTCTCCCCCAGATGGGAGCTGCGGAGTAACTTCGGACGGGTGGCCCATTCAAGCCCGATTTTGGCTTGAGTGGGACGTTCGACCGCCGGACGGGAGTCTCCCCGCTGCTCGTTCTCGCTCCTTCACTGTCCATTCCGATTCAAATCTCCACGCCTCCCGCGACGCCCGTGACCTAGTGGAAAGCCGCTCCACGCCCAACCTTCTGCACGCTCCCGCAGTCCCCGTTTCACGGGATTGCGTTGAACTTTACGCGCCGCGATTCCACGAACGCTCCGCGCTTCCCGCTTCCAGCTCCCCGCTCCCGGCTACCAGCGACCAGCTTCACGTAGAATGGGTGCGCTTCGGTATCAAGGGCAGTTGTTGTTCCTTCCGGGAGACCAAATCCATGTCGATTCGCATGCACAGCTTCGCCGCCGCCACCATGACGGCTGCACTCATCCTCTTCGCCGGCTGCGGCCACCAGTCCCAGCCCGCGCCCCAGGCCAGCCAGCCCGCTGCGCAGCCCGCGCCCGCCGCGCCTCCGCAAATCGGCGGCCAGCCCGTCGTGAAGCTCACCCGCCCCGCCACCAGTAACGGCCAGCAGATGGAGTTCCTCTCCGTCACCGTTCTCCCCGGCCGCGGTATGAATGTCTTCCAGATCACTGCCAACGTTCCGGGTAAAGGCGAAATTCCCATCCTCGCCTCGCCCACCCTTGAAGACGCTGCAGCGAAACTCAGCGGCGGCCCCGACGACCAGAACGGCAACGCCAGCTTCAGCTTCGGCGGCGCGTTCCTCGTGCCATATCCGAACCGGATTGTCGGCCCGCTCTCGCCCGACGGCAAGACCCTCACTACGAAGTGGCACGGCAAGACCATCACCCTCCCCGCCAACTGGCACAACAGCGACGACCCAACCAAGAACAAGCACGCGATGCACGGCCTGATCCTTGCCTCGCAAGCCGAGGACGTGCAGACGCAGCCGACGGCCGACGGGCAGACCCTGACGGGCACCATCCATGCTGGCGACTTCGGCGGTCACTGGCTCTCGCAGACCGACCTCAGCTTCACGATTACGCTCACCGGCGCCGCCGTCGACGCCACTATCGTCGCGAAAAACGTCGGCAAGGAGCCGGAGCCGATGGCCATCGGCTGGCACCCCTATTTCGCGATCCCCAGCGGCGACCGCAAGCAGGCGCTGCTCCACATTCCTGCCCAGCGGGTCGCGGCCATCAACAACTACCAGGACGTTTTTCCGACCGGCGATCTGCAACCGGTGAAGGGAACCAAGTACGACTTCAGCGCCCCGCACGGCAAGGCTCTCGACGACATCTACCTGGACGACAACTGGTCCTCGCTCCAGCGGACCAACAATGCCGTCGACGTGACTCTCGCCGATCCGGCCACGAATTACGGCGTCCACATCCTCGGGCTCTCGCCCGAGATTCGCACCGTCCAGGCCTACGCGCCGCCCACGAAACAATTCGCCGCCATCGAAGAACAGTTCAACTTCGGCGACCCCTTCGGCAAGGAGTGGGGCAGCATGAATACCGGGATGGTGACGCTCGAGCCTGGCAAGTCGGTCTCCTGGCATGTGCGCCTCGCCCTCTTCCAGCCCAACAAATAGCGGGGAATAGGGAGTCTGGATCCGGAGTGCTATCCCACGTCTGCTCAGCTGCGGGCGGATAGGGGAGCACCCAAACCCGGCTGGGGGAGACACGTTAGCCCCTCAGTAACCCCCTGTCGGGTACCCGCAGATGTTCCTCCTGGGGTATGGACGAGCTGCCCAAAGCAGAGCACACTCGGTCATGGAACCCCTGACAACGGATACGCGTACGCCGGGTGCAGCGGGCGGGCAGCCAACGTTTCTCATGTGCCCCCCGAAGCTCTATGAGGTGAACTACGTCATCAATCCGTGGATGGCCGGCAACGTCCACCGGTCGTCGCGCGAGCGGGCCACGGCGCAGTGGGAGACCCTGCACGCCGCCATGCGCGAGGTCGCCAGGGTCATGCTGGTCGAGCCGCAACCGGGCTCTCCCGACATGGTCTTCACTGCCAACGCAGGCCTGGTGCGCGACGGCATCGTGGCCCTCAGCAGCTTCCATCATCCCGAACGCCAGGGCGAGGAGCAGCATTTCCGGCGCTGGTTCCACGAATCGGGTTTTGCCGTCCGCGATATGCCGCGCGTCACTTCGTTTGAGGGCGAGGGCGATGCGCTCTTCGAGGCCGACGGTTCGCGCTTGTGGGCCGGTCATGGGCCGCGCACCCGTCAGGGCAGCCATCGTCAGTTAACGGATCTGTGGGGTGTCGAGGTTGTCTCGCTGCACCTCGTCGATCCACGCTTCTATCACCTCGACACCTGCTTTTGCCCGCTGTCCAATGGCGACGTGATGTACTTCCCTGGCGCGTTCGACGTTGAATCCATTGGCAAGATTGAAATGCGTTACAGCCGCTCCAAACGCATCACCGTCTCGGAAGAAGATGCGCTCTTGTTTGCCTGCAATGCGGTGAACATCGGCAAGACCATCCTGCTGAATGAGGTCAGCGCCGAGCTGGCAGCCAGGCTTGAAGCGCGCGGCTTCGAGATCGTCCAGCTGGAGCTGTCGGAATTCCTCAAAGCCGGAGGCGCCGCAAAGTGCCTGGTTCTGCGCCTCAGCGAGATGAGCGTCACCCACCGCGCGTAATCGGGGGACGAGATTCTCGGGGGTCAGGCAGCGTCTTCGAGTGCGGCTTCATCGTTCCGCGCCGCGCTGCGCGTCCGCAGCCGATAGAAGCCCACCGCAATCAGGTTACTCAGAACGATCGTGCTGACTATCTTGGTCGCGTACGTCCGCGCGCTCACCACATTCACAAACGGATACGCCGAGATAAACAAGCTGAACAGAGTCGCAGCGAAGCCCACGGCTGAAGTCCATTTGAGCCACGCTGGCAGCGCACGCCGCAACGTCGCTGCTCCGACCAGCGGCACCGCGAACATCGCCAGGTACGCAACCTCGTAGTGCGTCAGGCACGCGTTGGTCAGCAGTTGATACGCCTCCTGTGCATGGACCCCTGTGCTCGCCAGCAACACCATCGCAAAGACGAGCCCTGTGGTGCAAGCGATCGAGTTCACCGGCGTGCCGCGTCGCGCGTCGAGCCGCGCAAACCATTCCGGCACCAGATGATTCCATCCCGCCGCCATTGGTAGCCGCGTAACGCCGGTAAACAGATAGCTCGTCGCGCCCAGCAGCCGCAGCTGCAACAACAGGATCGCCAGAATCGCCGCAACATTTCCGAGGCCGGTCGTCCCGAGCGTCAAGCGCAACGCCTGCGGGATCGGCGCGATAAAGTCGATGTGGCTCCGCGGCACCAGCGCCACGATGGACGCCGTCCCGAGGATAAACATCGCACAGATGACCGGCGACGAGACGATCACCGACTGGCCAATGGACCGCGCCGGGTCCCGGCTCTCGCCCGCGAGGATCGCAATGTATTCGAGCCCGCACAGCGCTCCAAACAGCATCTGCCCGAAGAGCGCGAACGAGCGCATATCGAGGGGTGGAGCGGCAATGGAGAACGGTGTGTAATGCACCGGCTCATGCCGCGCATAGGCCACCAGGGGCAGCAGGATCAGCGCGCCAAACGCCATCAGCATGGCAATGCCGCCGATGTTGTGGATCCACTTGCCCAGCTCGAGGCCGCGTAAGGCCGCGTACGTCACCCCCGCCAGCATCGCCGTCACGATCGCCAGCGATACCAGCCGGTTCTCGGGAAGCCACGCCGCCGACGGCCCGATCAGGTAGGAGAGCTCTGTTGGAATCGCGTAGAGGATGGTCGCCGTCACGGCGATTCCATACACCCACAAGTTCCACGCGGTCAGGAATCCGCCGAGGTCGCCGAATGCCTCGCGCGCCCAGACATAGAGTCCGCCCTCGAGAGGCATCGCCCGGTTGAGGCAGATGACCGACGCCGCCATGGGCACATAGAACAGCAGCATCGCTGCCACCCAGACCAGCGATTGCGCGCGTCCCAGCCCAGCCGCCACGCCAACCCAGGAGCTGCCGACGACGCAAAGAATCTGCGCCAGCACCAGATCGCGCAGGCGCAGCGATCGGTGCAGGTGATGTTCGTCGGTGTCGCGTGGAGATACCCGCAGGCTCACGGTTCAGCCATAGTGCCACAGAACCCGCGCCGGGCGCGCCATTTTTGCAGGGCCGTCGGCTCCCAGCCATGGGCGACCAACCTCGGGCGTCCTCCCAATGGCCCCTCGTACGGGAAAGCCGGCCTTACCACAGAGAGCACGAAGGCCGCAGAGAATGCGAGAGCACGGATCCAGGAGCCTGAAGATGGGAGGACCTGCTTTTGTCTTCCTATTCCCTATTCCCTATTCCCTATTCCCTATTCCCTGTCTTCTTACTCCCGCCTAAACGCTCGCCGACTCCATCTCGTACGCGATTTCCGCGCCGAGGCCGTTGAAGTCCGATCCGATGGCGCGCGCACGGGCCAGTGCGGCCTGCACGTGGGGCAGAATATTTTCGCGCCCGACTTCTTCCACGAAATCCGCCCTCTCGATGAATTTTGCAGGCTGATCGCGCGCCCCGCAGAGCAACAGAGTCCGCCCCGATGCCCGCAGCCGCTCGGCAAAGATTTCGAGGGCGTAGAGTCCCGTGGCATCGAGGGCCGTCATGTTCCTCAGGCGCAAAATCACAATAGAAGGAAAGCTGCTCAGATCCTGCGTGGCTTCTTCGAGCTTCTGCGTCGCGCCAAACAGAAACGGCCCGTGGATCCGGAGGATCGCCACGTTGGCGGGTATTTCCCGGTTCTGGAGAACGTGCATCTGGCCATCGCGCAGGTACTCTTCCGTGACCGGTTCGACCGTCGTTGTCTCTGCAATGCGATAGATGTAGAGCAGCGCCGCCAGCGCCATCCCGACACCCACTGCGACGGTGAGATCGGCCACGACCGTCAAGGTGAAAGTCACAGCCCACACGGCAACGTCGGCTTTGCCCAGGCGCAGCACGCCGCCAATCTCGCGCCACTCGCCCATGTTCCAGGCGACGACAAACAGCACAGCGGCCAGCGTTGCCAGAGGAATAAACCGCGCCATCGGAGCAGCCACCAGCAGGATCGCGAGCAGCGTCAGCGCATGCACCATTCCTGAAACTGGCGTGAGCGCACCGGAGCGAATATTGGTGGCCGTGCGCGCGATCGCGCCGGTCGCGGGAATGCCGCCGAACAGCGGCGAGGCGATATTGGCAACGCCCTGCGCCACCAGCTCCACATTGGAGTTGTGCCGGTCGCCGGCCATCCCGTCGGCCACCACGGCGGAAAGCAGGCTCTCAATTGCGCCGAGCATCGCAACGGTCAGCGCCGAGGGCAGCAGCGGCAGAATATGCTCGGCATGGAGATGCGGCAGCGTGATGGGAGGAAAGCCCTGCGGAATGCCGCCAAAGCGCGTGCCCACGGTCTCGACGCGCAGATGCAGCAGCGCGGCGACGGCCGTGCAGCCCAGCACCGCGAGGATCGACCCAGGAATGCGCCGGCTGATCCGCGGCCAGAACAGAATGATGGCGAGGGTCGCGCACGCAATGGCCACACTGGACCATTGCATCGTCCCGATGCTCTCCGCGAGAACCCGCATGCGCGGCAGAAAGCTGCTGGGAACCGCGCCCGTTTTCAGTCCGAGAAAGTCTTTGATCTGCGTGGACGCGATCAGCAGCGCGATGCCGTTCGTGAAGCCGATGATCACGGGCCTCGGGATGAACTTCACCGCTGTGCCCATCCCGGTCAGGCCCATTACGACAAGCATCCCGCCCGCCATGAGCGTGACCAGGGCGAGGCCGGCCGTGCCGAATCGCGCCACGATGCCGGCGACGATCACAACAAACGCTCCCGTTGGGCCGCCGATCTGGACCCGCGAACCGCCCAGCGCTGAAATCAGGAATCCGGCGATCACCGCCGTGTACAAGCCCGCTTGCGGCGTCACGCCGGAGGCAATGCCAAAGGCCATCGCCAGCGGCAGCGCGACCAGGCCCACCGTCACCCCGGAGGCCAGATCGTGCGAGAACCTGCGCATCGAATAGGTGCGCAGCGCTGTTACAGATCGAGGAAGCCAGTTCTCCGCAATCCTCATGCGGCTCCCTCGCCGGTCTTCCCCATCTCCAGGAACAAGGCCATCGACTCGCCCACCTGGCGATGGAAGTAGCGCCGCATCAGGTCGAGCATCTCGAGCATCAGGGGATCGCGCACAGAGTAAAACACCTGGTTCCCTGCCTTGCGGGTCACGACGATCTGCCGCGCGCGCATGACCGCCAGATGCTGGGAGAGATTGGCCTGCTCGAGCCCCAGCCGTTCGACAAAGCTGCCGGCCGTCAGCTCCCCATCCTTTAATTGTTCGAGGATCGCGATGCGAGTGGGATGGGCGAGGGCCTGAAAGATCTCGGCCTTGAATTGGCGCAGGGAATCGGGCATTGAGAGCAGTATATGCGAATTTGCGCATATACATAAGTACAACGAAAGCGTCACAAAACCTTCGTTCCAGTCCCGACTCCCAGCTCCCGGCTCTCGCTCCCCGCTTCTGGTTTCCGGCTCACCCTATTTGAGCGTAATTCACTCACTTTTGACTTCGCCACCCCTTGACAGCCGCACCCTGACCCAGCTACGTTAGCAGTCATAGGGCGAAAGTGCTAAACACGGCATCCGCGCTGCAAACTTGAGAGCGCATTGCCGTTCCGAACCCCCAAAAGGCGTCCGGCGGTCGCCCCGAATCCACAACCGATCAGGCCTCAAAAGTTTTGTTCTTTCCGCGGGATCGATCTCGCGGGCAACACCACGCGGAGCGACCGCCCGTATGTGCGCGCTCCAGGAAACTCTGAAGGAGAAGCAACGCAATGCCTACAGCAACCGCAACAGCTACCGCGACCACCACGTTTACCCCGCTGCACGATCGCATCCTCGTCCGCCGGATCGAGGAGAACGACACCGTGCGCGGCGGCATCATCATCCCCGACACCGCCAAGGAAAAGCCCCAGGAAGGCGAAGTCATCTCCGTCGGCAAGGGCAAATCCAACGATGAAGGCAAGGTCTTCCCGCTCGATGTGAAGAAGGGCGACCGCATCCTCTTCGGCAAGTATTCCGGCACCGAGATTCGCATCGATGGGGAAGAGTTCCTGATCATGCGCGAAGAAGAAGTCCTCGGCATCCTGAAGAAATAGCGCTGCCCTGGGTGGCCCATTCAAGCCCGATGTTGGCTTGAGTGGGATAAGCAAACATCTGTTCCACAAAGTTCTAAGGAGATTTGAGCAATGGCAAAGCAAATTCTGCACGGAGAAGATTCCCGCCAGGCAATTCTGCGCGGTGTGAATATTCTGGCGGATGCGGTGAAAGTGACGCTCGGTCCCAAGGGCCGCAACGTCGTCATCGAGAAGAAGTTCGGTTCGCCCACCATCACCAAAGACGGTGTCACGGTGGCCAAAGAGATCGAGCTGAAGGACGCGCTCGAGAACATGGGCGCCCAGATGGTCCGCGAAGTGGCGTCGAAGACCTCGGACGTCGCCGGTGACGGCACCACGACGGCCACGGTTCTGGCCCAGGCCATCTATCGCGAAGGCGTCAAGACTGTGGCCGCCGGCGCAAACCCGATGGCTCTGCAGCGCGGCATCAACAAGGCGGTCGAAGCGGTCGTCGGCAAGCGCGCCGAGGACGGCACGGTGACCGGTGGGGCGCTGGCGAAGTTCTCCAAGCCTGTGACCGGCGACATGATCGCGCAGGTCGGCACCATCTCCGCCAACTCCGACACCACCATCGGCAACATCATTGCCGAGGCGATGAAGAAGGTTGGCAAGGACGGCGTCATCACCGTTGAAGAGTCGAAGACGCTCGAGACGCAGCTCGAAGTCGTGGAAGGCATGCAGTTCGACCGCGGCTATCTGAGCCCGTACTTCGTCACCGATCCCGACCGCATGGAAGCGGTTCTGGAAGAGCCCTACATCCTGATCTACGAGAAGAAGATCAGCTCGATGAAGGATCTGCTGCCGCTGCTCGAGCAGGTTGCCCGCAACGGCAAGCCGCTCGTGATCATCGCTGAGGACGTGGACGGCGAAGCGCTCGCGACCCTCGTGGTGAACAAGCTGCGTGGCACGCTGAATGTGGCCGCCGTGAAGGCGCCTGGCTTCGGCGATCGCCGCAAGGCCATGCTCGGCGACATTGCCATCCTCACCGGCGGCAAGGCCATCACCGAAGACCTCGGCATCAAGCTGGAGAACATCAAGCTGGAAGACCTGGGCAAGGCGAAGCGCGTCACCATCGACAAGGACAACACCACGATCGTTGAAGGCCGTGGCGAGTCCAAGGCGATTGAAGGCCGCGTGAAGGAAATCCGCAACCAGGTCGAGAAGACCACCTCCGATTACGATCGCGAGAAGCTGCAGGAGCGGCTTGCGAAGCTGGTCGGCGGCGTCGCCGTCATCAAGGTCGGTGCGGCTACCGAAACCGAGATGAAGGAGAAGAAGGCTCGCGTTGAGGATGCGATGCACGCCACGCGCGCGGCAGTCGAGGAAGGCATTGTCCCCGGCGGCGGCGTTGCGCTGGTGCGCTGCGAGAAGGACGTCCAGGACCTGATCGGCACCCTGCAGGGTGACGAGAAGATCGGGGCCCAGATCGTTCGCCGCGCACTCGAAGAGCCCCTTCGCCAGATCGTCGGCAACGCCGGCGAAGAAGGCGCAGTGGTGGTGGGCAAGATCCTCGAGAGCAAGGACGCGCACTACGGCTACAACGCCCAGACCAACACCTTTGAGGACCTGGTGAAGGCGGGCGTGATCGATCCAACCAAGGTGACCCGCACGGCCCTGCAGAACGCCGCGTCGATCGCCGGACTGATGCTGACCACCGAAGCCATGGTTTCGGAAATTCCGGAGCCGAAGTCCGCAGCCCCCGCGGGCGGCGGCCACGGCGGCGGCATGGAAGGCATGTACTAAGAATTGGCCGTTCAGGCGGAAGCGCCTTCGGCGCAACAACAGCGGGCTTCCCGAAAGGGAAGCCCGTTTTGTTTCCCCTTGGTTGTGAAGTGCTACGATACCGGCAAACGTAATAGAGCCTGCATGGACCAACAGACTGCTGACTTGATTAAGTCGGAGGCAGGAGGCAAGATAGCCGACCTGATAAACCGACTTGCCGGACCCCTCGCGGATGAGTGCGGAATGATGCTCGGTGATACTGCCCGAGTGTTCCGTATCAAAAACTGGGTCAGGACTGTTGAGAAGACCGAGCGGATACTGAAAGACGCGGGATTGCCCCCGAAGGCTGTTCCGTCTCGGTTGTTCCTGCCGATAACGGAGGCGTGTTCGGTAGAGGACAACGAAACGCTTCAGGAGATGTGGGCGGGACTTCTGGCAACATCGTCTCAGAGGGCCGATACGGTCTCGCCCTCATTCGTCGAAACACTCAAGCAGTTGACGCCTGTCGAAGCCAGATACTTAGGAACGATGTACGACTCTGAGAAAGCAGCTCATCCAAACTGGAAAAGGGACTTCATCCCGATCAGCTACCATTCCCTTACCGAACGGGGCGGTTTGCCAGATGGCGTGACGGCTGACACGCTCGAGCGGCTCGGGTTTATAAGAAGAGAGTACAAAATCAAGTTGGAAGGCTTCAAAGAGCTAAAAGATACCCGTTCATTAGAAGGAATCGTGAGCGTAGTCGACCGAATGGCATTGTCGGATGTTGATTACGATTATTTCTTCACAGCATTTGCGGCGGCCTTTCTAGAGGCGTGCCGAGGACCAGCCCAAGACGGGAGCGATTCGTCAGCCTGAGATTTTGAAGGTGCGAACCACATGAAAGTTTCAGTGGGCAGTTTTGTGCTGATCTTGGGGCTGGCTATCGCGATGTTCGGCGCGGGTTTCTTCCTGAGGGCGAAGCTCGTCAGCAAAAGAAGTCCGACCGTCAGCGAATCGTCGCTTCAGAGAGAAATGGACGCCTATTGCACAGCCAAGTTGAATGACTACAATTCCACACTCTCGCCGGACGACAAAATTCGGGAGACATTCCAATCGTTCTTCAGTGAAAAGCTTCATACTTGCATACAGATCGACGTGATCGCAGACCCTAAGGACGCTGGCGCTATGAATTTCGCAGTGAGCGACCTCACCTACGGTTTTATCGCGCCTCCGAAGTGGCATCCTTCCGAGCGGCCCCTTCATATAGTGCGGTCAGACTATGGCAGGTATCATCACCTTCACGCCGAAGGCTACTGGGCTCCCGTAAGCTCTGACCCGGGCCAGCAGCCCGTCGCAGAGGCGAATGCGGTCGATCTGACTTGCGACTTCAGTGATAACAGACGGATCGGTGATGACCCCAACGTTTGCACTGAGAACCAAGGCTACACACAATTTGGTGGGATTCACTCGGAGACTCAGGCCTACCGCATCGCTTCGTGGAATCGTGATGAAGTGATCGCCACCGATGCCGAGCGCGGCATCACAGGCGCCACAACTACAACCCTGCTCATTCATCCTGACGCCAATGAGGTTGAAGTGATCGACAGAACACGGATGGACGAAAAACAGCCCGATCTCTTCAAAGGCATGGCTGGCAAGTCCTACGGCGATCACTACGAACTCAAGGGGGGAATGTATCTGATCGACACGCAAGGCGTGCTCTTTCAGTGCGACGAATACGGCGTAGTCACAGATATGCGCCTAGATGTGGTGGAGAAACACCACGGGGATGTTGTGAATGTGCCCGAGACTGAATGGAACGCCGGATCAAAGGCTGACCACAAATTTACTCGGCAGGAGTGTGACACTGCCATGCAGAAGAAACTAAGCGAACTTAGGTAGCAATCACGATTCACATCTGCCGAGTATTGGCAGATGTGGGAAAGCACGAACCTTCCCCAGCGGCTTTTGTATCAGGGCACGGCTTAAGCCGTGCCAAAAAAACAGCCGGCGCGAAGCGCCATCCATGCTCGATCCCGCGCGATGCGCCCCCCCCGAGAGGCGCACTCGCAGGATCGAACTCCGACTCCCTGGACGCCGTTTGTTGTGTAGCTACAAGGTAGGTACGGGACACGTCTCCGGAAGCTGTATCTTGCCCAGAAGGAAAATTCCCATGAGAGAGGCGCTGAAGAAGAAGACCTTCAGGAATGAAGCGGATCCTGGCTCCTGCCTCCCAGCTAAGGGCTAAAAGCCAAGAGCTGGGAGCCAAGAGCCACTGGCTACAGGCTTGGTGTGACCTTCGTACCCCGCCGCCGCCGAATCTCCCTTGCGACAGCCCGATACCATCTCTAAGCTGGATAAAGGAAAGCTCTGTCCGCGAATTCGCGCACGGAGCTTTTGCTTTTGGTGTGATTCGGCTGGCTGGCCCGGGTCTCGATTTTGAGACCGGGGGCTGCTTCGGGAACAGCACAACGTCGCTCTCCAGGGCTCGGGAGGAGGTGTCAAACTTGACAACAAAATAAGCGGCTTGGGATCAATAGCTTGCCACACCCCCGCACCCAGGGGGGAGGGGGGTGCTCACGACCACCCCGGATGCTGCGGCCAAGGGGCCGGGCGTCAGAGGGTCGCGGCGTTGCGGATGAACTGCTTACTCAGCGTCAGTCCCTGCTTCTGGTAGGAGGAGCCGATCGCCGCCCCGTAGACCTTTTCCGGGACCTGGGCCATGGCGTGATAGACCAGCTTCCCGACGATCTGGCCGTGCTCCAGAAGAGTCGGGACCTCATGGGCGCGGACTTCAAGGACCGCTTTGGTGCCGTTCACGCCATGACCGAATCCGGGGTCGAAGAAGCCGGCGTAGTGAATCCTGAACTCGCCGAAGGCCGGGTCGAAGGCGACCATCTCCGCGGCATGCGTGGGCGGCACGCCGACCCGCTCCGAGGAGGCCAGGATGTAGAAGTCCTGCGGGTGCAGGATCAGTTGTCTGGAGCGCGGCGCCCGGACCACGTCCCAATATTCTTCCGGCTGGTAGAAGTTGATCTTGTCGAGATCGATGGGTGGGGTATTTCTCTTCGCCTTGTACGCGACGATGTTCGACTCGTCGCCCTCGAGATCGACAGAGAAGCTGAGGCCGCGATCGATGTGGGGGGTGCGCGGGCTGTCCTCATCTTCGTAGATGAGGCTCTCGCGACCGGCTAACTGCGTGAGCTTGGAATCACTCGACTCCGATTTGCCGCGGATGAGACGAAGCTGGTTTAGCCGCATGCCCGCTCGTATCACGACCGGGAAGGTACGCGCGACGATCTCCGCGTAAAGAGCGCCTTTGTAACCTTTCGGGATAATTTCGAACTCGGTGCCCCCGTCGGAGAGAAGGCGGATGAAGATATCGAGGCGGCCGGTGGTGCTCTTGGGGTTGGCCTTGCCATAGATGTTCGCGGGGAGAGCGAGGCTTTCGGCGAGAGGCACGATGAAGACGGAGTTGGGAGGGAAGACGGTGCCCTCTTCGAGGGAGATCTTTCGGATCAGGAGGTCGCGAACTTTGCCGTCCACGGTCGAGTTGCCGGGCAGGAAGCTGGCGCGGACCTCATAAGCAACGTTGCCGAGACGGAGGTCGATGCTGGCGGGCTGAATCTGGCCCGGTAGGAGCGGCTCGGGGGTGATGATCCTGCCCGAGTCGACGAAGTCGGCGAGCATCTGCGATGGAAAGATGCCGGTCGAAACGGCATCGGATCGCCGGGGCGCGTCTCGGGTCACCTCCATGCCGTCGCCGGCGGGGGCGGGAGGCTGCTCGAAGAGACCGATCTCGTGGAGGTTCGCCATGGTTTGTGAGGTTCGATCTGACAAAGCCTTGATGACCAAGGGTTAACGCGTAGGCTAGCATCTGGCGGTGTGGAAATGGAGTGACGGAATCGACGGTTCGCGATTAGCGGAGGGCGGGTAGCGAAAGGCGGTGGGCGAAAGGGCGGTGGCCAAGGGCGGTTAGCTGTCAGGTGCGTCACGGACGCTTACCTGCCTGGGCTGGCCGTGAAGGAAGATGGCGTACTGGTCACGTTCGACAAGGCGATCGCCTATTTGGCGGGAGCACGGTACAAATCGAACGTTCTGATTCTGGAGTAAGCGATACAAGTACCAGCGCACCTGCACTGTTTCCGGCGCCCGGGCTGCGCCAGCTCTCTCTGGAAATTTCCTGGAACCTTTTTCCGAACCCTTCCGTATCCTGCTCGCATGAAGACACAGACCGCCCTGGCAGCTACTGTTCTTGCGTTGCTCACCGCCTGCACTGCGCTCGCGCAGGATGCAGAGCACTCCTGGTCGAAGGCGTATCCGGTCACGGGCAAGCCCACCCTCAACTTTGACACCTCCGATGCCAACGTTGACATTCGTCCGTGCGACTGCCACGAGGTTCGAATTCACGTCGAAGTTGTGGGACATCCGCTCAGCGACTATCGCCTCGAGGAGGGGCAGTCGGGCGACGAGATTCACTTTCTCTTCAAAGAGCAGCCGCGGATGGGCGTCCACATCGCCTGGCATCGCGAGCAGACCCGCGTGACGGTGGAAACGCCGGCGCAACTGACGCTCCAGGCCAGGACCTCCGACGGCAACGTGACGATGACCGGGCTCGAGGGCCAGCTGGGTCTGACCACCGGCGACGGCAACGTGACGCTCGACCACCTCTCGGGCGACCTGCACGTCAAGTCCGGTGATGGCCACGTGACGGTCACCGACGCACAAGGTGCGCTCGAAGCCCGCACGAGCGACGGGAGTCTCAGTGTTGACGGCCTCTTCCACGCACTCGCGCTGCACACCAGCGACGGGAGGCTTGACCTCAGCCTGCGGCCGGGAACGAAGCTCACCGACGCCTCGACCATCCAAACGTCCGATGGGCCGGTCGCGATTCATCTTCCCGCGAATTTCGCCGCCGATCTCAATGTTCACTCGAGCGATGGACATGTAGCCTGCTCACTTCCCCTTACTCTCGATCACTACGAGTCGAACGGGGGAGAGGGTCACGACTTACACGGCAAGCTGAATGGGGGAGGGACGCCGCTTTCCATCCGCACCAGCGATGGCAATGTGAAGATCGACTAGCTCCAGACGACCGGCGGTTTTGGGCGGCAAGCCCACGAAGCGCAGTCGACGGCCCAGGGAAAAGGGCGTGATATCGTTCTCCATATTCCTTCCTGACTCGGGAGAGATACCGACCCTATGCGCTTCCCCATCCCGGCATTTGTAACGGCCGCAGTCCTGATTCTTGCCTCTCTGCCTGCCGCGCAGGCCGCCAGACCCGCTTCCAAGGATCCGCGCCTGGCCGGCGCCTACACTTTTTCGCGGGGTGGGTGGACCTACGTTCACCTCGAAGGCACGCCGGAGAAGGTTGGTTTCCAGCACGGCTACCTGCTCGCCCCGCAGATCGCCGATGCCATTCATGTCTTCCGGGTCGAAGATGTGCACTCGACGAAACGCGACTGGCAGTTCTTCCGCGACGCTGCACAGAAGATGTTCTGGCCGCACATCGATGCCGAATACCAGGCCGAGCTGAAGGGCATCGCGGAAGGGGCGCGAGCGCGTGGCATCAAGGTGGACGTCTGGGACATCGTGGCGCTGAATGGCACCATGGAGCTTTCCGAGTACTACGTGCCGTGGCTCGACAAACAGCAGCACGCGCTGAATGTGCCCAGCGTTCACGCCCCCGGCAACTGCTCGGCGTTTATCGCCACGGGGAACTACACCAAGGACGGCAAGATCGTCATTGCCCACAACAACTGGTCGTCCTACGCGGAGGGCTCGCGCTGGACGATCATGTTCGACATCCAGCCAGCGCACGGGCACCGCATCCTGCAGGACGGCGTTCCGGGGATGATTACGTCGAACGATGACTTCGGGCTCAACGACGCGGGCATCATGATCACGGAAACGACCATCAGCCGGTTTGAGGGATGGAACTCCGACGGCGTCCCGGAGTTTGTCCGCTCGCGTAAAGCGTTGCAGTATGCGGATTCGATCGACGACTACGTGGCTACGATGATTCAGGGCGATAACGGGGGCTACGCGAACGACTGGCTCATTGGCGACCGCAAAACCGGGGAGATCGCTTACCTCGAGCTGGGTTTGAAGCACACGCCGGTCTGGCGGACCAAAGACGGCTTCTACGTCAGTTCGAACTTTCCGCGCGATGCTTCTCTCATTAAGGATGAGACCGATGGCTGGGATGGCAAGGACTACTCGTCTTCTCCAGTCGCCCGTCACGCGCGCTGGGACGAGGAGATGAAGAAGCACAAGGGCCAGATCGACGTCGATCTGGCCGAGCAGTTCCTGGCCGATCACGAAGATTCTTTCACGCGCGAAGTGGGCGCGAACCAGCGCACGCTCTGCGGCCACGTCGACACGGTAAAGGACGGCATTCCGCAGTGGGACTGGGGTCCGTATTATCCGGGCGGCGCGGTGCAGGGCAAGGTGACGAGCAGCGATCTGGCCGAAAAGATGACGCTCATCGCGCACGCGGGGCACCCGTGTGGCGAGGATTTTCTGGCGAAGCCGTTTCTGGCCGCGCATCCGGAGTACGCCTGGCAGGCGCCGATCCTGCGCGACATGAAGGCAGGGCCGTGGACGGAGTTTTCCGTGGGCGAGAAGAAGTAGCGGTCAGGTTTCAGAGAATAGGTCTGCGGGGCTCATGCGCGAACAGGGAAGGGCGAGCGTGCTCGTCGAAAGTATCGCTGGGCGCGTTGAACGTCGCGGCTGATCTGTTCCTTGAGCGCTTCGGGGGAAGGGAAGCGGCGTTCCTCGCGGAGGCGGAGCAGGAAGCACAGCTCGATGCGCGATGCGTCCGTCAGCGGCACGGTTGGCGGCCCGTCAAGCAGGTGCGATTCGACCGCATAGCCCGCGCCATGGAAGGTGGGCCGCGAGCCGGCGTTCGTCACGGCATTGAAAATCGGGGCATCGGGGCCGTTGCCGATCCGCAGCCGCGTCACATAAACGCCGTCGGGCGGAAGCAGCTCCTTGTATGGGGCGAGGTTAATGGTGGGCGTGGTCAGCTGCGTGCCTACGCCGCGGCCGCGCATGGGCGCCGAGAGGATCGAAAACGGCCGCCCGAGCAGGGCGCGCGCCATCGACAGCTCGCCCGCGGCAATGCGTCGCCGGACTTCGCTGCTGGAGACGGTGACCCCGCGAACGGTGAGGGCCGGGTGCGACACGACGCCGAACCCCAGCTCCGCGCCGAGGGTCTGGAGATCGGCGATGTCCGCTGCGGCGTTGTGGCCAAAACGAAAGGTGTCGCCCTCGTGCACCTCCGCGACGTGCAGCGCGCCGACGAGAACGTCCTCGGCAAACTCCCGCGCCGACAGTTGAGAGAATTTGCGCGTGAAGGGAACGACCAAGGTTGCATCGATGCCGGTTTGTTCGAGCAGCTGGAGGCGCTCGGGGATCGGCGTAATCAGCTTCGGCGCCAGCTCGGGGCGGAGCAAAGCCAACGGATGCGGATCGAAGGTGACGGCGATGGCCTGCGCTCCGAGAAGTCGTGCCCGCTCGCGCACGCGCCCGATGATCTCCCGATGGCCGCGATGCACACCGTCGAAGTTGCCGATGGCCGCCACGGTTCTCGGAAGGCCTTTGGGCAGCTCGATAATGGATCGGAAGATTTGCATCGGTCAGAGTTCCAAATCAGAGTTCAAACGGAATGCGCAGCCCGTCCCAGGCCAGCTGTACATTGGCGGGGAAAGTCGCTTCCGCAGTGGCGTGGTCCACTTCGTGCGACATGTGGGTAAACCACGCCTGGCGCGGCGCAATGCGTTCCACCCAACGGAGCGCCTCGGCAATATTGGCGTGGCTGGGATGCGGCTGCGGCCGGAGGGCATCGAGGATCATGACGTCGAGGCCCTGGAGCAGTGGCAGGCTCGACTCGGGAATGCTGCTCATGTCGGTGAGGTAGGCGGCTGAACCGAAACGGAAGCCCGCTACTTCCATCTGGCCGTGGAGCATGGGTACGCGCTGGAAGCGCGCTCCGTGCACGTCGACGGTCTGGGAGTCTTCGAGCTTGTGCAGTTCCACGCGCGCGCGTGTGGGGTAGGTGGAGTGGGCGGAGAGGTTGTAATCGAAGATGCGCTGGAGAATGTCGCCGGTCTTCTCGTCGGCGTAGAGCGGAAGAAAGCCGGGCTTGTGGGCGAAGCTGAGCGGGCGGAGGTCGTCGAGGCCGAGGATGTGATCGGCGTGGGCGTGGGTGTAGAAGACAGCGTCGACGTGGCGGATCTGTTCGCGGAGCGCCTGCTCGCGAAAATCCGGCCCCGTATCGATGACGACGATATGTTCGGCATCGCTGGTGTTCCAGACGATGGCGATGGAGGGCCGGGTGCGGCGGTTGCGCGGGTCGGTTGAGGTGCAGACCTCGCAGCGGCAGCCGAGGGTGGGCACACCCATGGACGTGCCGCTGCCAAGAACGATGATTTCCGCTTTCATGCGGGGAGGACTTATTTCTTCTTGCCGTCGGCGGGACGCTGGGCCGACTGGGCAATGGCATTGGTGATTTCGAGGAACATCATGCGCAGCTCGAAGAGCACGTTCTGGAGGGTCGCCTCTTCCTTCTGGGTCAGGTTGCCTTTTGTCTTCTCCTGGAGCAGCGCGAGCATATCGATGCTTTGTCGCGCGCCCAGTATGTCGACGCGCGGCTTTTGGCCTGGCTCGGTGCCCGCACCCATAGCGATCATCGCCGAGACGTAGAACGACTGGATGACGTGCTCAAAGGTGACCGTGCCGGAAGATCCCATGCCGGGATTTGCCTGGCGCAGCATGTCGTCGAGTTGGCGCGAAGACTCCTTGTAAGCCGCATGCTGGTCGGCCGTTTCCTGTGCCGTAAACTGCGGCATTTCGGGCTCGGCGGCAACCGGCTCGTCGGTGGCGGCGGTGCGGTGTTCCGGACCGGGCATGGTCACCACTTTTTCCGGAGCCGGCGATGGGGTCGGAGCGGGACGGGTTTCCTCGATCGGCTCGGAGGCGGGTGCATCGTCGCGCAGTTCCCCATCAAGGGTGAACTTGCGCCGGTCGGTGACTGTAAACGTGGGCTCTTTCTCACTCATAAACTGATTCTCCCGTGTGGATCGACGTCCGGGTTAGAGATTCTCGGGAATCTGGCGATGATCGAGGATGGGCGGGGACGAAAGCACCTCCGCGGTTCCTCCGTCGTACCGGATCGGTTCGGTCTCGCTTTTTTCAAGCGCCTCGACGCGGATAATGCCGAGCGCCAGGGTTTTTGACAGGCCCGGTAATTCGATATGAGCCATGCTGGTCAGCTCGCCAACGGCTGCTTCCGCTGCGCGGAGCTCGATTTTCTCGCCAGCGGCCTGTGTTGGTGCTGCTCCGATCAGCTCGAACTGGCGCAGAGACCGATGCACGCTGGCCCGGGAACGGATGCGCTCGACAATTTCCTGGCCGATATAGCAGCCTTTCGTGAAGTTGAGCGCGCGCTGCAGGTTGGTCTCCTGAGGCAATTGCTTGTCGCTGAAATCGATGTCGTAAAGCGGGGTTCCCTCGAGGATGCGGAGGTCTTCTGTCGCTGCAACGCCGCAAGGGTTCGCGCCCGCCGTGGCAAGCGCATCCCAGAGTTGCAGGGCATGTTCCGTCGCGACGTGGATCTCGAATCGAGGGACAAGCGGACTGTAAGCGTGGACCAGCGTTACCTCGATACTGTTCAGCTGCGTCTGCCGGAAAGAGCCTGGCTCGGGAGCGGAGGCTCCCAAACTGGCGAGAATGGCAGCAGCCTGGGGTCCGGCGATACCGATCGCCGTTGTCCCGGCACCTAACTCTTCCAGCTTCACATCGTCCATAATGATGAAGCGGCGCAGGTGCGCCAGGAGGCGTTCGGACTGGGAGCGGTCGGTTTCGAGCAGCAGAAAATCGTCGGAAACGCAGACATCGGCGTCGCCCTGGATACGGCCCTGCGCGTTGAGAACCAGCGTGTAGCCGACCTGGCTTGGGGTCATAGTCTTGACCGCCTGGGTAATCATGCCATTCAGCCAGCGAACGCGGTCTTTCCCTGTGGCACGGAGAAAGGTGCGGTAGCCGAGGTCGTAGATGCCGGCACCGTAAGCAAGGGCCCGCAATTCGGTCCTGGAGTCGGAAAAAAGGGTCAGCGTTTGGGCTCCGCGGTGCATCTTCATTTCGAGAGCAGAGGATCGGGCGGCGAGCAGGGCCGCCAAAGGAGTTTCAGCAAGGGCGGCATCGGGAATCTGGTACGTCTGGCTCATAGAAATGCTCTCAGAAAAATTATAGTCTGTGGTTAGCAGGCAGGTGCGGCAGACGGATAGCTCCGTCGGCAAGGATCGGGCCTGCGGGCCGAAAGGATCACGATGCAAAGCAGGAAAAACGTGTGGTGGACATTGCTGGCTCTGGCGGGTGCGCTCGCTGCTGGAGCACAGACGACACCCAGCACGCCGGCCCAGACGCAGAACCCCACGTCAGACCAGGCTCCGGCTCAGACAACCGCCCCCGCAGCGGCTGAGCCGTCGAGTCAACCCCAGCCGCCGGACAAATCGAGTTCCGAGACCCACATCACGAAGCAGCAGGCGAAAGAGCTCTTCTCTTCCATCGGGCCGATTCTCCAGTTCGCTTCCGACGACACGAAGTTGCCCATCAGGCACGAGGTGAGACCGCGGTTGACCACGCGGCCTGAAGTCGAAAAATATCTGAACGAGAAGATGCACGACGACAAAGATGCGAAGCGCATGGAGCGCTCGGAGATCGTGCTGAAGAAATTCGGGCTGCTCGATGCGGACTTCCATCTGCAGACATTTCTGGTGCAGCTGCTGGACGAGCAGATCGCGGCATATTACGACAGCAAGACGAAGACAGTGAATCTGCTCGACTGGATTGCGCCGGACACGCAGAAGCCGGTTCTGGCGCATGAGCTGACCCATGCCCTGCAGGACCAGCGCGTGAATCTGGATAAGTGGCAGAACCAGACCAGCGACGATTTGTCGCACAGCTTTGCCGAAGACCAGAAGCACGTTGCGACCGACGAGGACGACACTGCGCGCGAAGCGGTGCTCGAGGGCCAGGCGATGGCGGTTTTCGTCGACTACAGTCTGGCCCCGGCTCACAAGAGCCTGCGCAGCGCTCCTGAACTCATCGAGAATCTTCTGGACAATATGACCGACGACGGCGATTCACCGGTGCTTTCGCGCGCACCTCTTTTGCTGCAGGAATCTCTGCTCTTCCCCTATAAGGATGGTTTGAAATTCGAGGCGACCCTGGTTGCTGATTCGCAGACTGCGGCTGGCGCCTATGCTGCGGTCCTCGATCGGCCTCCCGCCAGCAGCTACGAGATCATGAACCCGCACGCGTACGAGCATGAGGCGAAGGTCCCGGCACTGAACATGCCTGACATCCATCCGGTTATCGACGCTGAATACAGTCCGTACGATATTGGCGTGATGGGCGAGCTCGACGTGCGCATTCTGGCCGAGCTTTTCGGTGACAACCAGATCGCGGCCCAGCTGACTCCGGCGTGGGATGGCGGCATTTACTACGCAGCCCAGAAGAAAGATTCTCCATCGAAGGATTCCACTTCGTCGGTCGCGCTGCTCTATCTTTCGCAGTGGAAGTCGGAAGACGCCGCGCATGCCTTCGCGAGGATGTACGCGGAGGAGCTGAACAAGAAATACACGCATGCCGATCGCGATCCTTCGGCCGAAACCAGCCAGGAAGATCAGATCTATCGCACGAATGAGGGCCCGGTGCTCATTGTCACGTCTGGAAAAGACGTGTTCGTGAGCGAAAGCTTCGATCTCGCCGTGGCGCGCAAACTGCAATTCCTGATGCTGGGAGCGCAGCAGCAAAGCGGCCAGCAGGTAGCGTCTGAGCGCAAGGCTCCAAAGTCGGATCTGGCGGGCAGCGTGGTCAACTTCATGGCCGGCTGCGGCATGATGAAGGTTGCTCTGCCGCACCATTTATACTGATTCCCTGCGTTCATCCAGCGCTGCATGTCACTGGGGATTCGCTTCAATGCGTCTCCAGCGGACGGGCGCGCGTTCCGACAGGGAGTGGTTTTGCAACAGGCAGAGATTGGCATCATTGGCGGGAGCGGGCTTTACTCCATGCCCGGGCTCACCGGCGTTCACGAAGAGCGCATCACGACGCCGTTTGGCGATCCCAGCGACGCTTTCGTTCTGGGGGATCTCGAGGGACGCAAGGTCGCGTTTCTGGCGCGCCACGGCCGGGGACATCGACTTCTACCCTCGGAGCTGAACTTCCGCGCCAACATTTACGGCATGAAGAAGCTGGGCGTCGAGCGCATTCTCTCCGTCTCCGCCGTGGGATCGCTCAAAGAGGAACACAAGCCGGGAGATTTTCTTATCCCCGACCAGTTCATCGACCGCACCTTTCAACGCACTTCGACATTTTTCGGGGACGGCATCGTTGCGCACGTCGCTTTTGGCGATCCAGTCTGTGCGACCGTGGCGAGCACCATCACCGCGGCCTGCAAGACGGAGGGCGTGACGGCGAAGCCGAGCGGGACCTACGTTTGCATGGAAGGTCCGCAGTTTTCGACCCGCGCGGAGTCGAATCTCTACCGCAGCTGGGGCGCAGACGTGATCGGCATGACGAATCTGCAGGAGGCGAAGCTGGCGCGCGAAGCGGAGATTTGTTACGCCACTGCGGCCATGGTTACGGATTACGATTGCTGGCATGAAGGGCATGATGACGTGACCATCGACCAGATTGTCGCCGTGCTCAACCAAAATGCCGCCAATGCCTGCCGCGTGGTCAAAGCCGCAGTTGGCGCCATGCCGCGCGAGCGCCGCTGTGCCTGCGCCTCGGCGCTGCAATTCGCCATTCTCACCAGCCGCGATGCGATTCCCGCGGCGGCGCGCGAGAAGCTGGATCTGCTGATCGGGAAGTATCTGACCTAAAACCAGGAACTCGAGGAAAAATCGCCGCATGGCCATTCTGGTAGTTGGAAGCGTCGCATTCGACGCGGTTGAAACGCCTTCGGGCCGCAGGGATCGTTGCCTGGGCGGCGCGGCCACTCACTTCGCTCTTGCCGCCAGCTACTTCACGCCGGTGCGGGTCATCGGAGTCGTCGGGGAAGACTTCGGCCCCAATGAGGAGGCGGTCTTCTCCCGCCGCAAAATCGACACGCGCGGCATCGAGCACGTTCCCGGCAAGAGCTTCTTCTGGAGCGGCTCGTACATGAAGAACCTGAACGAGGCGCAGACCCTCAACACCGAGCTGAATGTCTTCCAGAGTTTTTCTCCGAAGATTCCGCCTGAATACCAGGATAGCGAGTATCTGTTCCTGGCCAACATCGATCCCGTGCTTCAGGAAGACGTGCGGCACAAAATGCCGAAGGTGAAGATGGTGTGCGGCGACACCATGAATTACTGGATCAAGGACCACGCAGAGAATCTGGCGCGTGTGCTCAAGGGCCTCGACGCGTTGCTGATCAACGACACCGAAGTGAAGATGCTGGCGAAGGAGAACAATCTGGTATTGGCGGCGCGCAAGGTTCTGGACATGGGCCCGAAGACTCTGGTGGTCAAGCATGGCGAATACGGCGCTACGGCGTTTTTCGGCGAACGTGCATTTCGTGGAGACGGACGTGCGGTCTCGACGCCGTTCCGGGTGCCTGCCATGCCGCTGGCCGAAGTCGTCGATCCCACGGGCGCAGGCGATTCCTTTGCCGGCGGATTCTTCGGCTACATCGCATCGCAGCCCGAGCTGACGCCGGCGGTCTTCCGGCGCGCGATGTTCTACGGCAGCGTCATGGGATCGTTCGCAGTGGAGCGATTCGGCACGGAGCGGCTGCAGCAGCTCGACCCTAAGGAAATCGAGGAAAGGTTTGCGCTCTTCCGCCAGCTCTCGCACCTCGATTAAGCCTTTGCGCCGCAGACCGAAGCAAGAGGCCGTCACTACGGCCGGGGATTTCGCCCGCTCCCTGCGGCACGAGACCATCTTTGCCGGCATGGTCGCGGCGCTCTTCTCGGTGCTCGCCTTCGGGTACTGCTTTCCGCGCAACATGCTTCTGCTTTACGGCGACGCGGTGGCGCATTTGCACATTGCCCGGCGCCTGATCGACTCGCTCAACCCCGGTATCCGCCAGATCGGCTCGGTATGGCTGCCGTTTCCGCACCTGCTGATGATGCCTCTTGCGGCGCGGCTGGCGTGGTGGCAAAACGGCATCGCCGGGGCGATTCCGTCGATGGCGTGTTACGTTCTGAGCGTCGCAGGATTGTGGCGGCTCGCGCGCTACTGGCTGCGTCCCCCGGGGGCCGTGGTGGCGGCGCTGTTCTTCGCGCTCAACCCCGGCCTGCTCTACATGCAGACTACGGCCATGAACGAGCCGGTTTTCCTGTGCCAGATGATCTGGGCGGCTCTTTTTCTGATGGCCTACCTGCGCGCAATCGGCGCGCCACCGCAAACGGATCCGGACGGAGTGCGTCTGGACGGCGAGTCCCGCCGAGCCGCGCGCGCACTTGTTGCCTGCGGCGTCATCCTCGTCACGGCCATCTTCACGCGGTACGACGGATGGATTTTCGCAACGATCGTCTGGCTCATCGCTCTGCACGCGCTCTGGCGCGCCCGCGCATGGAAGTCGCCGGTGGGCGGGGCCTTCGTTCTTTTGACCGCGATGCTGGTCACCGCGCCGGCATTGTGGTTCGCGTGGAATGCGCGCCAGTACGGCGATCCGCTCGATTTCATGCGCGGACCGTATTCCGCGAAAGCCATTGACGCGCGGACCTCGACGCCCGGCGCTCCGCATTATCCCGGCTGGCACAGCATGCGTGTGGCCGCGCTGTACTACATCAAGTCCGCGGAGATGGGTGCGGTACCGGCCGCGTGGGCGAATCGTCTGCTTCTGCTGGTGCTGGCCGGGAGTCTTGCCGCGATCCTCGCGTGGCGGAAGCAGAACATCGCCCCGATGCTCCTGTTCTGGATGCCGCTGCTGTTTTACGCCTATTCCGTGGCGTGGGGCTCGGTGCCGATCTTCATCCCATTGTGGTGGCCGCACTCCTGGTACAACACGCGCTACGGCATGGAAATGCTGCCGATCTTCGGGCTCTCGCTGGGCTTCCTCGTTGCCTGGCTGATGAATCTGACAGAGAAGCGGTGGCCGCGCTGGGCGCCGCTGATTCTGCTGGCCGCGATGGTGCCGATCATTGTCAATTGCTTCGCCCTGATGCGTTCGACGCCGCTGGTTCTGCGCGAAGCCATTGAAAATTCCCGTACCCGTATTCCGTTTGAGGCCGCGTACGCGCGGGCCCTCGAACAGCTTCCGCCGCAGGGTGAAATCCTGGTCTGGACGTCGGATCATGTTGGCGCCTTCCAGCGCGCCGGCATTCCCCTGCGGCGCACGATCAACGAGACGGACTACTACCAATGGAGGCCGGCGCTCGATCATCCGGCGCAGTCGGCGGCCTTTGTTATCGCGGCGGATCATGACGCGGTGGCGCAGGCGGTTGCGACGCATCCGGAAGGCCTCACGCTGCTCAATATCGTGTGCTCTACTGGTCAACCCTGCGTGCGCTTCTATCGTTCAAACCTGCCCGCACCCGGTGATAGGATCACCGGCAAGTGATTCTCACGACTGACACAGCGGGCCACATGCAGACGTTCAGCCGGATCGAGCAGGTGCTGCTCACCGGCGGCGCCGCCGGCCGGCTTCTGCTTGCGGCGGGGCTTGGCTGCGCCATCGGCATCGATCGCGAGTATCACCACCGCCCCTCGGGCGTGCGCACCAATGTACTCATCTGCTTCGGCGCAGCGATGTTTACATTTCTCTCGGCGGTGATTGCGGGAGACAACAGCGCCAATCGCGGCCAGATTGCCTCGAACATCGTGCAGGGCATCGGTTTCCTCGGCGCGGGGCTCATCCTGCACAACCGCGATCGCGTTAGCGGATTGACCAGCGCCGCGACGGTGTGGGCCGTTGCTTCGATTGGCATGGCCTGTGGCGCGGGGCTGTATTTTCCCGCTATTTTTTCCACGGTCGTCGTGCTCGTGGTTCTCGAATTGATCCGGCTGCTGGAATACAGCGCCAACCTCAAGCTTTATTCCGTGACCTATGAGGTGCGCGGCGAAAATGCCGAAGAGATGAGCGTCTCCATTCTGAGCGTGATGGACCGCGTGAACCGGCGGATGGAGGACGTGGAAAATGGTCCGGTCGGCAAGCTGCAGCGCCTGACTTTTTCGCTGTCGGCAAACCGGAAGACCCACCGGCAGTTGCTGGCCGCGCTGGAGGGCGCGCCGGCCATCGATGACGTGCACTTCTTCCGCGATCCGGAGGATGAGTGATGCGGTTTGCGAAAACGAATGCCTGCGGCAACGACTTTCTGATCGTGGAAGGACCCTGCGATCCCGCTTTGGCCAGGAGACTCTGCGAGCGGCATACGGGCATCGGCGCCGATGGTGTCGAGTTTCTGGAGGCCACGGGACCGTTGGCCGGCCGCATTCGTCTCGCCAATGCGGACGGATCCACTGCTGAGATTTCCGGCAACGGAACGCGCTGCGTTGCCGCCTGGCTCGCGTACAAAGACAAGACAGCACCCGGCGGGGTGATCACCCTGGAGACGGACGCGGGCAGGCGTGCGTGCACGATCGTGGGCGGGGAGCACAACCATTTTCAAATCGCCGCCCGCATGGGCGTGCCGGAGGTGAGCCAGACCCAGGTGACCCTGGCAGATAAGAATGTCGTGCACGGGATACACGTTTCGATCGGTAATCCGCATTTTGTCATTGTGGTGCACGACGACAATTTTCGAGCGCACGGACGCGGCTGGCAGGAACTGGGCCGCGAGATTTGCCACCATCCGCAATTCCCGCAACAGATCAACGTGGAGTTTGTCCGCATGATGCGCGCGGATGAAGTTGAGATACGCATCTTCGAGCGCGGGGTCGGGCCTACCAGCTCATCGGGCACCGGCACCTGCGCCTCCGCTGCAGCCGTGCTTGTGCATTGCGGGGGGAAATCACCGTTAACTGTGCGTGCGCCCGGCGGCGCGCAGCGCGTGGATTGGGCCGGCCCGGGAGCGGAGATGACTTTGACCGGACCCGCCGATTTAGTCGCCGAAGGCGAGGTTCTTCTTGACTGAACGGATTCTCAAGCCCCTCCCCGCCTGGCCGGGCGCGCGCATCGGCGTGGTATCGCCGGCCAGCAGCGCACGCGCCGACCGCATCAATCGGGGACTTGAAGTACTGTGGTCCACCGGCTATGACGCGGTAGCTTCCGCGCACGCCTTTGGCAAGCATCCCCCCTATTTTTCGGGAACCATTCAGGAGCGGCTGGCCGATCTGCACGCCGCCTTCGCCGATCCGGAAACCAGGGCCATCATTTGTACCCGTGGCGGTTACGGATCGAACTATCTGCTCGACGGTCTGGACCTCGACCTGATCCGTAAGCACCCAAAGCCTTTTTTTGCCTACAGCGATATGACGAGCCTGCAAACCTGGCTGCTCGACCAGACTGGCCTCGTGTCCTTCCACGGGCCGATGGTGGCGTCGGATTTCTCCGTTCCCGATGGCATTCACGTTGAGAGCTTTCGCGCCGCGCTGACCGGGGGAGCAATGGAAGCGGGGGCGTATGAAGGTTTGCGCGTGCTGCGCCCGGGCCGCGCGCGCGGCGTCGTCTATGGTGGCTGCCTGAGTATTCTCACCGCAGCCCTGGGCACGCGGTATGCGCCGCAGACCGAGGGCAGGATTCTGTTCATTGAGGATGTGGGGGCCAAGCCTTTTCAGATCGACCGAATGCTGCGTCAGATGATGCTCGCCGGAAAATTCGAGGGCGTGCGCGGATTCGTTTTTGGCGAGATGCTCAATTGCGGCTCGCGGGGGGCCGATCCCGACCTTCTGCAGGACGTGATTGTGCACGTCCTCGATGGATATAAGGTGCCGATCGCGGCGGGTCTTCGGTCGGGCCACGTTTCGTGCGGTAATGTCACACTGCCGCTCGGCATCGAGGCCGAACTCGATCTCGAAAGCGATCCGCCGTTGTTACGATATCTGGAACCCGCCGTTGCTTCGCCGAAACATGCCAGCTGAGAAACACATCCATCTGATTGGGATTTGCGGCACAGCCATGGCGTCGCTCGCCGGGATGCTCCAGCTGAAGGGGCATCGCGTCAGCGGGTCGGATCAGGCCGCTTATCCGCCCATGTCGGACCTGTTGGGCGAGCTGGGCATTCCGATCATGGAGCCGTTCTCCGAAAAGAATCTGCAGCCAGCTCCCGATCTGGTAATCGTCGGCAATGCCATGTCGCGGGGCAACGTCGAAGTGGAGTATGTGCTCGACCAGCGCATTCCGTTCACGTCACTGGCGAGGGTGATTCATGACGAGTTCATTACGCCTGGCGAGAAAAAGGGTCATGAATCGCTGGTGGTCGCGGGGACGCACGGAAAGACCACCACGACGAGCATGCTGGCGTGGATTTATGAAGTCGCGGCAAGGAGCCGGCCGGAGCTCGCGCCGTCGTTTCTGATTGGCGGTGTAGCGGAAAACTTCGGGACCAGCTTTCAGCTGCGCGAGGGACGCGCGTTCATCATCGAAGGCGACGAGTACGACACGGCCTTCTTCGACAAGGGGCCGAAATTCATGCATTACTTTCCGGACGCGCTCATCCTCACGCATGTGGAGTTCGATCATGCCGATATCTACAGCGATCTGGAGGCGGTGAAGACCGCGTTCAAGCGGCTGGTGAATCTGGTTCCGCGCCGGGGGCGCATCGTCGCCTTCGATGGCTCGGAAAACGTTTCGGAGTGCGTCAGCCACGCGATGTGTAACGTTGAGCGTTACGGATTCGCTGCGGGTTCTGCGTGGCAGGTATCCAATTTTCGTTTTGAAGGCGGCGCGAGCCACTGGGCGGTGCTGCGCGGGGGCCAGGCGTGGGCCGAGCTTTCTCTCCCCATGGCAGGCGAGCATAACGCGCTCAATGCCACAGCGGCCGCAGCGCTGGCCGCGGGGCAGGGACTTCCGCTCGAGGCCATCGTGGAGGCGCTGTCGAGCTTCCGCAGCGTGCGACGACGCCTCGAAGTGCGCGCGGAGATTGGCGGCATCACGATCATCGATGACTTCGCGCATCATCCCACCGCGATCCGCGAAACCCTGCGCGCGCTGCGTTCGGGTTATCCGGGACGCCGCCTTTGGGCCGTCCTCGAACCGCGTTCGAACACCCTCCGCCGCAATGTCTTTGAGCGGGAACTGGTCGAGAGCCTTGCGCTGGCCGACAAAGTGGTCCTGGCCGGTGTCTTTCATTCCGAGAAGATCCCGGCTGCCGAGCGACTGCACCCGGAAAACGTGGTGTCCAGGCTCGTGACAGCCGGTCACGATGCCATCCTGCTCAAAAATGCCGATGCCATTGTTACAAATATGACTCCTCGGCTCGAGAGCGGCGATGTCGTCGCGATCCTGTCGAATGGCGGTTTCGACGGCATCTACGAAAAGCTGCCCGCAGCGCTTGAACAACACGCCAGTCAGAGCTGATTTATGTTCGCGGCGACGGTTCTTTTCTGCACCTGGATCATCCTGGGCATTCCCGTCGCCGTCGTCACCCTGCCATGGGCCGTCCTGACAAAAAGCGTCGTCCCGCTCTATCGTGCCTCAATATGGGTGGTTCGAACCGGATTGCGCCTGGCTGGCATTCGCGTGGAGGCGGTCTGGCGGGCGCGGCTCGATCCAGCGCAGAAATACCTCTTCCTCTCGAACCATATCTCGAATCTCGATCCGCCGATTCTCATTCCTCTGCTTCCGGAACGGACCTCGGCTTTCCTGAAGCGTTCGCTGATGAAGATTCCGATCCTCGGCTGGGGTATGCGGCTGGGCGACTTTATTCCCGTGGATCGCGACGGCCGAGCGGAGAGCGCCGCCGAGAGCGTTGCAGTTGCGCGGCAGGTGCTCGCGTCGGGTGTCCACGTGCTGTCATTCGTGGAGGGGACGCGGTCGCGGGACGGGCGGCTGCAGCCGTTCAAGAAGGGACCGTTTTATCTGGCGATGGAGTCAGGGGCGCCGGTCGTTCCGGTTTCCATCTCGGGTACTGAAAACATGATGAAGAAGGGCAGTCTCAGGATTTTCCCCGGAAGCGCGCGGGTCGTCTTCCACGCGCCGCTCTTGCCCCGGGACTATGCGACGCGCGACGACCTGATGGCCGCAGTGCGAACAGCGATTGCGTCAGGTCTGCCGGAGTGGATGCGGAGCTGAGCTACTTCAGTACCGCGTTGTAGCCGTCGGAGAGCAATTTCGTTCGCATGGTGTTCGCATCGGCGCGGGAGGTAAAGGGCCCCAACTGAACATGCAGGAGTTGATCCTGCGCCTCATGGCGCACGACCGCGGTATAGCCGCGCTTCCTGAGCGCGTCCACCAGGATGTCGGCATCCTGGGGAACACGGACGGCCGCGACCTGCACCATGAAACTTTGCACAGCTGGTGCAGTTTCTGCTCCAGCACCCGATCCGGGCGCGGGTGCAGCAGCGGTGGGAGCAGGCCTCGGAGTCGGCACCAGAGAAGGCGTCTTCGTGGCAGCGGGCTGGGCATAGGACGGTGAAGCAGTGGCCGGCCTGGTAGTGGCTGGCTGGGTAAAAGTGCTGGCCGGAGGCTGTGCTGGAGTGGATTCGGACTCTGCTGGCGTGGCCTCCGCGGGATTCTGATTGCCGTCTGCCGGCCCTGGCTCGACGGGCGTCAGGCTCTGCTGGGGCGAGGGCTTGCTGAGGTGAGTGTCCGAGGCGGCGCTTGTTGCGGCGGCGTCGACCTGACCCGGGCCACGCGAGCCGCTTCCGCGTCCGACTGAATAGCCGAGGCCGAAGAAGACGGCGCAGATCAGAACTAAACCGAAGAAGATGCCGAGCAGGGAGCGGGTTCCGAGCGCAATTTCGGTGTCGGCGCCCACGGCACGCCCCAGCGCGGCCGAGCGCCTGTTTTTGCTGGTTTGCTGCTCTTCTTCGGTGTCGAACAAAAATGCCATAGCGAGCCTCCTGGGGATGAGAACCCGTTATTTTGTTTCAGGTGGCGGCGGCGCCATCTTCGCCGTGAAGCCGTGCAGCAACGAGATGAGCTCCATGGGCAGAGGGAAGACAATGGTGGTGTTCTTCTCCACCCCGATGTCGGTAAGGGTTTGCAGGTACTTGAGCTGCAGGGTTACCGGTTGCTCCGCGAGCAGATTGGCGGCCTCGACGAGTTTCTGGGCGGCCATAAACTCCCCTTCAGCGTTGATGATCTTCGACCGCTTTTCGCGCTCGGCTTCAGCCTGGCGGGCCATGGCGCGGAGCATGGTATCGGGGAGATCGACCTGCTTGACCTCGACGCTGACCACTTTCACGCCCCACGGTTCGGTGCGCTGGTCGATGATGGTCTGAATCCGCTGATTGAGCGCGTCGCGATGGGAGAGCAGGCCGTCCAGCTCGACTTCGCCCAGCACCGAGCGCAAGGTGGTCTGCGCGAACTGCGAGGTCTGGTAAACGTAGTTCGTGACCTCGATGACCGCTTTAGCGGGGTCGAGGACGCGCATCGTGATGACGGCGTTCACTTTAATCGTCACGTTGTCGCGGGTGATGACGTCCTGCGGTGGGACTTCCATCACTTCCTGGCGGAGAGATACGCGGACCATCTGATCGAGAGGCCGGAAGACGAGTATGATCCCGGGCCCTTTCGGCTGCGGCAAAGCCCGGCCGAGGCGAAAGATCACAGCGCGCTCATATTCGCGGAGGATCTTGATGGAATTCAGCAGGTACAGAATGAGAATCGCAAGAACAATAAGAACGGGATATTCCATGGCCAGGGCCCCTTACGCCCGGCTGCGATTGTACCGTACCGGGTGGGGCAAAGACCGCGAAAATCAGGCAGTCACGCGGTCGTGGACGGGTTCCACCAGTAACTTCAACCCGTTCACGCTGCGCACGCGGACGGTGTCTCCTGCGGCAACCGGCGCAGGCGATTCGGCCACCCACAACTCGCCATGGACGATGATTTGCCCTTGCGGGTCGAGCGGTTGCTGCGCGACGCCGATAGCGCCGACCAGGGCCTGCGGGCCAACCTGGACTTTGTTGCGCCGGGCAATGAGTGCAATTCTGACCAGGAAGGTGGTGATCAATCCGAATGCGACCCCCGTGGCAATGGCCGTTGCCAGCTGCACGCGCATCTCGGGGATCGGTCCTGCTACAAGGGTAAGCTCGCCCAGCACCAGAGCTACCGTTCCGGTCGCGGCCAGAATTCCGTGGCTGGGAAACTTCGCCTCAAGAACCATCAGGACCAGAGCCCCTGCCATCAGCGCCAGCGAGGTGTAACGCACCGGGAGCAAATTCAGGGAAAACAGCGCCACCAGCAGGAGCAGCGTGCCCAGGGCGCCGGGGATGATCGTCCCCGGCGTGTTGAACTCGAGGTAGATCAGCAACGCGCCGCCCATCAGAATGAGAACCGCAAGATTCGGATCCATGAGCCGATCCATGATCTGCTCGCGAATGGTCGGTTCGACGGGGACGAGCGCGGCACCGCGCGTGTGGAGGGTGTTGCTGGTCCCGTTGAAGCGCTTCACCGTACGTCCGTCAACATCGTTCAGCAGCGCGCGTTCATCGGGCGCGATGACGTCGATCAGGTTCAGCTTCTGCGCTTCCTGGTCGGTGTAGGATTTCGAATTTTGCACTGCGTCCTGCGCGGCATCGACATTGCGTCTCCGCATCGACACATAGGAACGCAGGAAGGCGAGCGTGTCGTTCAGAATCTTCTGCTTCATGGTGTCGTCGATTTTTCCCACTTCGACGACCGGATGCGCCGCGCCTGCATTGGTTCCGGGGGCCATGGCCGCGATGTCCGCCGCTTCCATCAGGAAGAAGCCGGCCGATCCAGCGCGGCTGCCGGCCGGGGCTACGTAGAAGATGACCGGGGACGGCGATGCAAGAATGTCGCCAACCATAGTGCGCGTGGAATCGAGCAGGCCGCCCGGCGTGTTTAATTCCACCAGAATCGCCTGCGCGTGCAGCTCGGCTGCTTTGTCGATGCCCCGCTTCAAATAATCGGCGCTGATGGGCTGAATGGTGTCATCCAGATGCAGCACGACCACCTGCGCGCTCTGCGCCGCGGCGGTGCAGGGTCCCAGGAGGCAAAAGACGAGCAGGAGAATCAAACCAACAAAGATCCCCGCGTGTCCGATGGTGAATCGCGGATGGCGAGTGGAGGTTGTTCTGCTGCGGTTAAAGCCTGCACGCTGCGCGCTGATCGCGGTTTTCATGGCGTCGCCTGTCCTCGCCGCTCGAGCGCCATTTTCATGCCTTTGGCGTTGGCGTTCGCGGGATCCACCTTGAGCGCATCGCCAACGTCGCCGGCGGCTGCGCTCAGCTGGTTCGCCTGCAAATCAATGCGCGCCAGGACCAGGTAAGCCGGAACGTTGGGCGTCAGCTGCAGCGACATATGGGCTTCCTGGCGAGCCGAATCGGTATCGCCATCGCGCTCGCGAACCGCCGCCAGCCCGGCATGGGCCAGAGCGGATCCCGAATCGGCTTTCAGGGCCTCACGATACTCCCGTTCCGCCTCGAGTACCAGTCCGCGCTGGAAGAACTGATCGCCATCCTTGACCATCTCCGCGGCGCGCTGGACCGGCGCCAACGAGGCTAGGCGCATCTGCTGCACCTGCTCCATTTCAAAAGCAGCCTGGCGGAAACCCGCTTCGCTGTAACCGCGTTTGATGCGCGTCAGCGGTCCCTGGGTATCGCCAACCGCATGGCCGGGATCGGGATTCGGCATCGCGCCGCCTGGGGTCTTCAGCTGAGCGGCAAAGGCCTGAGCCTCCGCGTCGGCCGGACGCAGCGCGAGCACCTGATCCAGTTCCTTCAAAGCGCCCGGGATGTCCCTGCGACTCGCCAAAGCTACCGCGAGATTGAAGTGATAATCGGGGTCGCGCGGGTCGGCCGTCATGGCCTGCTGGAATAACGCACCCGCATCCTTGCCGCGGCGGCTCGCGGCGACACCCTGATTGTTCACGACTTCGGGCAGGGGCAGGCGCATGCTCACAAACGCAAAAGCGTCTTCGGCTTCGCGATAATTGCCGGTAAAGAAGCACGCCAGGCCGCGGTAGAAATCGGCCTCCAGTGCATTGGGATCATCTTTAGGCAGATGCCCGAGGGTTGTTGCCGCCAGCTCGTAATCCTGATTGCCGAAGTAAGCGCGCCCCAGCGCCAGCCAGGCCGGCGCGAAACCGGGATCGAGTTTGACTGCATCGCGCAGGTGCTGGATGGTGTGCTGTGCATCCTCTGCCACCAGTCCCCGGATGTACGCCTCAAAGGCATCGGCGTGGAGATTCTTGTCCGCAGCAACGAAGGTCTGCTCTTCGACCCCGTAGGCCGGATCGAGCTGCCGCGTTACCTGCCACGCGAGGCTGTCAATCATGGCAAGGAGATGATCGGGGTCGCCGTGCTTTTCGATCGGCGCAGAAAGGCGCAGCGCGGATACGTCGAGGACTTCGGCTTGTGCGGTGATCTGGTTGGCGGCTGTTCCCGGCGCCTGGCCTGTGGTCTCGCCGCCAGCCGGATTCGCCAAAACCGTATAGTGCCCATAGATCACGTAGTCGGCGTCGAGCGTTTGCGCGATGCGGATGGCCGTCGCCCGCGTCGGCTCGAGGTTCAGAGGCAATCCAAGGTGGTCGAAGGCGTACAGGCGATCGCCGCGGCTGATGGTCAGAAATCCGGCGGCATTCAGCCTGCGGTTCAGAACGTCGGGAAAGGCGGCGCCCATCCAGTCCGTACCGGCCACGGCACTGCGATTCTCAAAGGGGAGTACCAGCAGCAGCCGGCCATGCACCTCGCTGGCCTCGCTCAGGTCGGCGGGCGGTGAGACGGGCTTGGTTTCTGCCGGCTCCTGGGCATGGAGGAGGCTCGCGCCGAGGCATGTCGCTCCCAGCAGGGAAATCATAACTGCGCGAAATCGAACCGGTAGCCGCACGTCGAACTGATTATAAGTCGCGCGGGGTTGGCTCCACGCTCTGCCAACGCTTAGGAGTGCTGGTGGTCGTGATGTGGATCGTGCGTGTGGTCGTGATCGTGCGGATGGGCGTGGGTTACTCCGCCGTGCGTGTGCTCATGGGAATGTGTTGTTCCTGTTGCCGGCGGTTGCGCGTGAGTATGGTCGTGATGCCCGTCGTCGTGGGAGTGCTCGTGGGTGTGCGTAACGGCTTCATGCGTGTGGGTATGCGAATGTGCGGACATGGATTCCCTCCCGATCCCGATTGGGCAATCAGAAGACTAACAGCCCAAAATTCTGCTGGCGAATGGCTTGGAAAATTGGATGGCTGCGCTTTTCCGGTTCTTTCTCTTACGGCCAGGCGAGTTGGCGATGGCGCCGGTGTTGCGCGGTCTGACGTTCTCCATCCAGACGAGGAAGACGGACTTTCTGTGAGGCCTACCGAATCGGCGGTGATTTTCCGATGACTGACCGCCGACCGCCGTTTTCACGCGAGCTTCCATGGCGGGCGATAAGGCCGCGATAAGAGTTCGCTCGCGGCTGCATCGTTCTGAATCGTTTCCCGGACCGGGTCCCACTCCAACTTTCGCCCCACCAGCATCGAAATCAGGCCGAGGTGGCCGGGAATCGTGGAGTGATGGGCCGTTTCCACTGGCGTGATGGTAGGTTTGCGCGATTTTACAGAGTCGAGGAAATTCCGCCGATGCTCCTGCGACTCGTAGAGCTTCACCTTCCGCTGCTCGTCCGGCAGGGCGGTGTTCTTCACCCACGCGGGATTGGAGGCGTCCATCCCGCTGCGATCGACCCACACCCAGCCATCTTTGCCGATCCACTTAGTCCCCATCGCGATGGCCGGCGAACCGCCTGCAATCGTCATGGTCACGTCTACCGGGTAGTTGGTGACCTCTTTCCGGTAGGTGCACTCGATGGTGTACTTCGTCGCCGTATTCCAAACGGCCTCGGCGGGCGGAAACTCGCCGTGGCCTTCGACCACCGAGGGCCCGGTGCGATCGAAGCCGAGGCCCCAATGAGCAATGTCGCCGTGGTGCCCAATCCAGTCGAGCAGCTGGCCGCCGCCGGTGTCGTAGTTCCAGCGCCAGTTCTGGTAGACGCGCACCGGGATGTAGGGCTCCATTTTCGAGGGGCCGATCCAGGTGTCGTAGTCGAAATCCGCCGGCGGGTCTGAGACAGCCAGGTCCCACGCTGGTGTTCCGGGTACGATTTGCGCGGGACTCTCCGGCTTATTCGGCAGCCCAGCCAGCTTCTCCATCAGCGCCGGGAGCGTCCCGGGAAAATCGTGATGGCCGCCCGGCAGGCCGACCTCGACGTGCGTTACGTCACCGATGAGCCCGTTGCGCACAATCTCCGCAGCCTTGCGGAAAGAGGGAAGCGAACGCTGCCAAGAGCCCGTCTGCCAGATGATGCCGTTCTTTTCGACGGCTCGCAGGATCGCCTGCTGTTCGAAGATCGTTCGGGCCAGCGGTTTCTCGCCGTAGATGTCCTTCTTATGGCTGGCGGCTTCGGTCGCGAGGATGGCGTGCCAGTGGTCCGGAACCGCGATCATCACAGCGTCGATATCGGATCGCGCCAGCAGCTCACGATAATCGCGATAGCCGCGGCAATCCTGATTTCCATAGTGTCCGTTGATGGTGTCGAGCGCTGCCTGAAGGTGATTCTTGTCGAGATCGCAGGCGGCGACGACCTGGCAGTCCGGCTGGGCCAGAAACGCTTTGGTATTTGCGGGGCCCATCATCCCCCAGCCGATCACGCCAATGGTGATGCGATTGGACGGAGCCACCTGGGCGGCGGCGCGCGCCCACGCGCTGCGCGCGAGCACAGCAGACGCGCCAGCGGCTTGGAGGAAACGACGCCGTGAGAGTGAACGAACCGTGATTGAACCCTGGGACTGATCTTTCATGGGGTCTCCCAACAGCAGCCGTTGCAACTCCTCGGGCGGCGGCACCCGGAAGTCTAGCACCGAAGGCCTGTAGGGCGAGCGCCAAAGCAACCGCCCGTTAGTGGCTGCTCCACGTCTTATCCGGCGCATTGCACAGGGTCTCCAGAGGACACTCCGCGCATCGGGGTTTGCGCGCCATGCAAATCCGGCGGCCGTGGTGGATCATCTCGTGGGAAAAAGCAATCCAGCGATCCTTTGGGATGATTCGCATCAGGTCTTCTTCGACCCTCTTCGGATCCTCGGCGAGCGTGAGCCCCAGCCGGTGGGATAGCCGCAGCACATGCGTGTCGACGACCACGCCCTCGGCTTTTTTGAACGCAACGCCGAGCACAACATTCGCGGTTTTTCGCGCCACCCCGGGCAGAGTCAGCAACTCGGTCATCGTCTGCGGGACTTTCCCACCGAACTCGCTGACGACTTTCTTCGCGGCGCCGGAGATGGACTTCGCTTTGTTGTGATAGAAGCCGGTCGATCGAATCTCCTCTTCGATGGCAGGCAGCGACGCTTCGGCAAAAGCGGCCGGGGAGGGGAATTTGCGAAACAGACTCGGCGTGACCATGTTCACGCGAGCATCCGTGCACTGCGCCGAGAGAATCGTGGCCACCAGCAGCTCCCATGCGTTGCGGTGCTGGAGCGCGCACTCCGCCTTGGGGTATGCGGCGGCGAGTCTCCGCAGCAGCTCCGCAATGCGCTTCGGATCCAGCTCGAGCGGAGCGTCTTTTGCGCCTGGTTTCTTATTTTTCGCAGACGGCTTTTTCCGGGTCTTTCCGGCGTGCGGCGACGCCTTCGCCGGCTTCTTTGCGGCTTTGTTCGTGACCATGGAGGGAATTGTAGCGGCTCGCGATTCTGATTCTGGCTACGGCGCAGAAGTCTTCCGGAACTGCCGTACGATCTCGGCGTAGGACCGCGCCGCCATCGTGACCTTCTCCGGCTTGCCTTCTTCGATCGCCTTCGGATTTACGAGGTCCGTCCCCACGCCTAACGCCCGCGCGCCCGCTTTCAGAAAATCGGTCGCGGTGTCCAGCGTCACGCCACCGGTTGGGATCAGCCGAAGCTCCGGAAACGGCGCGAGCAGCGCCTTCAGATAGCTTGCGCCGCCCACAGCGGAGCAGGGAAAGATCTTCACGTAGTCCGCGCCCGCGCGCCACGCCGTGATCACCTCGGTGGGCGTCAGTGATCCCGGGATTGAAACCTTCCCTAACTCTTTGGTCCGCGCTACCACCTCGGGATGAAAGCTGGGGCTCACCACGAACTCGGCGCCCGCACCGACAGTGGCCTCTACCTGTGCGGCTGACGTCACCGACCCCGATCCCAGGAGCAACTTGTCCCGATATTCTTTTCGCAGAGCGCGCAGCAGCTCGACGGCGCCCGGCACGGTCATGGTGACTTCCATCACGGTGATGCCGCCCGCGACCATCGCCTCCACCAGCGCGTGTCCTTCGGCGGCCGACCGCGCCCGCAGAACAGGCACAATGCCGAGCTGTTCGATCCACTCCTTCGTGTTCTCCGACCTCATTCGTACTCCTGGGCGCTCACAACAGCACTCTAGCTGACCGCTTCATCGCTGACTGCTTCTTCGCGGATCGTCTTATCGCTAACCCGCTATCGCGCGATCCGCACCGACTCGCCTTTCATCACGCGCTCCACTTCGGCCAGGGTGGCCATACTGGTGTCGCCAGGCGTGGTCATCGCGAGCGCGCCATGCGCCACGCCACACCGCACCGCCCACTCCACGGGCTTGCCTGCAAGCAACCCATAGATCAGTCCCGATGCAAATGAGTCGCCGCCGCCCACGCGATCCAGAATCTCGATGTCGCGCTGCGGCACCAGCACAACCTCGTTCTGGCAGAGCGCCATCGCTCCCCAGGCATTCCGCGTCGCCGTGTGCGCGGTCCGTAGCGTCGTGGCGACAAGCTTTAGATTTGGATATGCGGCTGCGACGTCCTTCAGCATCTGCTCATAGCTCGCCACAGGCAGCTCACCAAAATCCTCCGTCACACCCTGGAGCGAGATCCCCAGCATCGCGGAAAAATCTTCTTCGTTGCCGAGCAGCACATCCACCTTGCGCACCAGTTCGCGATTGACCTCCTGCGCCTTCGCCTTGCCGCCGATGCTCTTCCACAGCGAATCGCGAAAATTGAGATCGTAGGAAATCGGCGTTCCATAGCGGCGCGCAGCGTCCATCGCTTCCACGGCGACAGCCGGCGTTGACTCCGAGAGTGCGGCAAAAATTCCTCCCGTGTGGAACCACCGCGCCCCCTGCTGCGGCCCGAAGATCATCTCCCAGTCAAAGTCGCCGGGCTGAGTATGGGCAATCGCGGTGTGTCCGCGATCGGAACAACCGGCCGCAGCACGCAACCCAAAGCCACGCTCAGTGAAGTTCAGCCCGTTGCGCACGGTGCGCCCGACGCCGTCGTAGGGAACCCAGCGGAGCTGGGAAGCATCGACGCCGCCCTGCAAAATCAGGTCCTCCACCAGACGCCCCACCGGATTATCGGCGAGCGCCGTGACCACCGCTGTTCGCAGACCGAAGCAGCGCCGCAATCCGCGCGCAACGTTGTACTCGCCGCCGCCCTCCCAAACGGAAAACTGCCGCGTGGTGTGGATGCGCCCCTCCCCGGGATCGAGCCGCAGCATCACCTCGCCGAGGCTTACTTCATCCCAGCGGGTCGGGTCCTGCCTGAGGCGTATCGGGTCCATGGATTTCATTTTCCGCGCGGCTCAGGGGCACCTGTCCCGTGTTCCGAGACGCAAGGACTGCGACCTGTCACCTGCACTCTGTACCCTGTACCCTGTTACGCATGAAGGTCGGAGTCTTTACGCCGTTGCTCTCTCAGCTTGCTCTGCCCGCCGTCGTCGACAAGCTCAAGTCCCTGCACATCGATACCATCGAGCTCGGTACGGGTAATTATCCTGGCGACGCGCACTGCAAGCTTTCCATGCTCGAGGACGCGAGCGCTCTATCCGAATTTCGCAAAGTCCTCGCCGACCACGGGGCTTCCATCAGCGCGCTCAGCTGCCATGGCAATGCCCTGCACCCGGACTCGGCGCGCGCGGCACACGACCGCGATGTCAGCCGCAAAACCATCCTGCTCGCCGAAAAGCTCGGTGTTCCGGTCGTGGTCGATTTCTCCGGGTGCCCTGGGGACTCGCCGACTGCCAAGGCTCCCAACTGGGTCACGTGCCCGTGGCCGCCGGACTATCTCGACGTTCTTGCCTGGCAGTGGGACAAAGTCGTCACGCCTTACTGGATCGAGCACGGCAAATTCGCCGCCAACCATGGTGTGCGTATCGCGATCGAGATGCATCCGGGTTTCGTCGTCTACTCGCCGGAGACCATGCTCAGGCTGCGTTCGATCGCCGGCCCTTCTGTCGGAGCCAACCTCGATCCCAGCCATCTTTTCTGGCAGAACATCGATCCGATCGCGGCTGTGCGCGTCCTCGGCGAAGCCGTTTTCTACGTTCACGCGAAAGATACGCAGCTTTACCCGGCGAATCTGCCGCGCACTGGCGTGCTCGACACCAAACCCTACACCGACGAGCGCCACCGAGGCTGGATCTTCCGCACCTGCGGCTACGGCCACGGTGCGGAGTGGTGGAAGGAGTTCGTGTCGACGCTTCGCATGTATGGCTACGATCATGTGCTCTCCATCGAGCACGAAGACTCGCTGCTTGCCGCCGAAGAAGGTCTGACCAAAGCCGCCGCGTTCCTCAACGACCTGGTCATGCGCGAGCAGCCGGGAGCGGCGTGGTGGGTATAGGGTTTTGGGCAGAAGGTTTGAGACATCGATGACCGACCGCATTCGCACCGCCGTTATTGGCACAGGATTCATGGGGCGGGTCCATCTGGAGGCGCTGCGCCGCGTCGAACAGGTAGAGGTTGCCGCCATCGCTGGGCGCAACGCCGCTGCTGCGGAAAGGCTCGGCTTCGCCTTTGGCGTTCCGCATGTCGAGTTCGACACGATCCTGCACGATGCCTCCATCGATGCAGTGCACATCTGCACGCCGAACGCGCAGCACTTTCCCATGGCCAAAGCCGCGTTGATGGCCGGGAAGCATGTTCTCTGCGAAAAGCCGCTGTCTGTGAGTGTCGAGGAGGCCCAGGAACTCGCCGGCCTGGCCGCGCAAAAAGCATTACGTAACTGCGTCTGTCACAATCTCCGCTATTACCCCATGGTCCAGCAAATGCGCGCGATGCGCGAGGCCGGCGAACTGGGGGAAATCCTGGTGGTCCAGGGAAGCTATTCCCAGGATTGGCTCCTTTATTCGAGCGACTGGAACTGGCGCGTCAACGCCGCCGACGGCGGCCCCTCACGCTGCATGGCCGACATTGGCTCCCACTGGTTCGACATGGCGGAGCACGTCACCGGGCTGCGGGTGAGCGCTCTCTGCGCCGATCTCAACACGGTTCACAAGACCCGCCAACAGCCAAAGGGTCCGGTCGAGACTTTCGCCAACAAGATGCTGCCGGGATCGCAGACAAACGAAATTCCCGTCAACACCGAGGACTTGGGCGCGGTCCTCTTCCGGATGGGCGACCGCGCGCGCGGCGCCATGACCGCCAGCCAGGTCTCGGCGGGCCGTAAGAATCGCCTCAACATCGAGATTTACGGCACCAAGTCCGGAGTTGCGTGGGATCAGGAGCGCCCCGACGAGCTGTGGATCGGCCACCGCGACGCGCCCAACTGCATCATCGTGAAAGATCCCTCGCTGCTCAAGGCCGCCGCGCGTGCATTCGCCGATCTGCCTGGAGGGCACAGCGAAGGCTACGACGATACGTTTAAGCAGGTCTTCCGGCGCTTCTATCATTCCATTCGCAGGCCCGAAGCATCGCTCGAGTACCCTCAATTCGCCGACGGTCTCCGTCAGCTCGTTATCCTCGGCGCTGAACTCGAAAGCAATCGCACGGGCAACTGGGCGAAGATTGTCTGAGCGAATTCTGAAAGGGACCCATTGCTGATTCTCGCCGCAGTTGTCGCCATCTTCGTGTACGGGATGACCGCCGCGATGCTCGGCACCATCCTGCCCGAACTTTCGAGCCGCTTTCAGCTCACGCCGCGCCAGAATGGCACGATTGCGCTTGCCCAGGCTGTCGGCCTTATGCTCGCGTCGCTGGCGGTAGGGCCGCTGCTCGATGATTTTGGCAAGAAAGCCGGGCTGGTTCTCGGGCTCGCGCTCATCGCAGTTGCTCTGTTCGCGCTGCCACGCAGCGGCGGCTTCCGCAGCGTGGTCTTTCTGCTGTTTCTGCTCGGCATGGGCGGCGGCATCGTCGTCACGGGCGCCAACGCCCTCACCAGCGACGTCGGAGAGGCGCATCGCGGCATCGCGCTCAACCTCGTCAATATCGGCTTTGGACTCGGCGGACTTGCCACGCCCTTCATCGCGGCCAATCTGTTCAGGAGCAACTGGGTCCGCCTCTGCTACACGATCGCGGGTCTCACGGTCGCGACCCTGGCCATCCAGGCCGCCGCGCATATGCCGCCGCCCACAGGCACAGGGCGATTTATCTTCGCGGACGCGGGCCCTGTCCTGGGCCGGCCCATCCTGTTCCTGCTTGGCTTTCTCCTTTTTCTTTATGTCGGCTGCGAGGTGGGCATTTGGAACTGGCTCGTCCGCCACCTCATCGCGCAGGGCATTGCTGAATCCCGCGCTGAATATTCTCTCCCTGGGATTTGCGCTGGGGTTGCTGGTGGGACGCTTCGCCGCTTCGTTTGTTCTGATCAGCGTTCCGCCCATTTACGTGACGCTGGGCGCTTCTGTCGCCATGACGGTTACAACTTTCCTGATGCTGCGTACCAACAGGCCTACCGCGGCGGCTGCCCTGGTTTTTCTCGCTGGGCTTTCGATGGCACCCGTCTTCCCGACGACGCTCGCCATCGTGGGCGACGCGTTTCCACGCATGACCGGGACTGCGATTGGCATCGTCATTACCTGCGGGTGGGCCGGGTTAGCCGTGAGCTCGCATGTCATCGGCGCCATTGCCGGAGCCGATCCACAACGGCTCCGCAAAGCACTGCTGGTGATTCCAGCTTCGTCGGCGCTGATGGTCGCTCTCAACCTGGGGATTCTGGCGATGGCGCGCTGAGTGTCTCAGGCTTTGACGCCGCGGAGCCAATCGGCATCTGTTTTGAGGGCTTCCATTGCGGGCATGTCGGGAAATGCCTCCTGCTCGACGAAGATATGGCGGAGAGGCGCGTTCTTTGCGGCGGCAAAGATGCTTTTGTAATCGATGCTGCCGCGTCCCATCTCGGTCGAAACCGGTTCCATGCCCGGCGTCCAGCCCTCGAGCTTGAATTCCTTGATATGCAGCATCGAGTAACGGTCTGGATACTTCGTCAGGTAATCCTCGGGCTTGTGTCCACCGATGACCACCCATCCGCAATCCATCTCCATGGTCACGAGCTTCGGATCGGTATTTTCGAGCAGGACATTGTACGGCAGAAACCCATCATGAGCGTGAAACTCGATGTAGTGGTTGTGATAGCCGAGCTGCATTCCCGCCTCTCGGACCCGCTCTCCGATTCTGTTGAGCTGCTCCGCATTCCATTTCCAGTCATCCAGACTCATGGCCTCAAGACCGGCAATCCAGCTCAGCCCTTTCGCTTTCGCGGGATCCCGCATCATCGGAGCAGCGCAAACCAGATAGCGCAGCCCGGTATCCGTGCCAAACTGGATGAGCTGGTCGAGATTCGGCTGAAGGTCACTCAGTGAATAATGGGCGCTCACACAGTGCAATCCCGCCTGGGTCATTGCCTGTTTGACATCCGCAGCGGAGTGCCCGAAGAATCCGGCCGCCTCGACTTCCTGATACCCCATGGCGCCGAGCTGGCGCAGGGTGCCAGCGTAATCCTTCGGCAGGAATTCTCGCACCGAGTAGAGCTGCAGGCCCAACGGCAGTCCCAGCGGGTTGGCCGAGGCCGGTCTTGCCCGCAACATCGCCGCGGAGGCCACGGCCCCTTTCACGAAATCTCTTCTCGAAATTCCCGTCATGATCTTTTCTCCCGAAGTTGCAATTGAACGGAATTCAGCCCAGCCAGACAGGCTCCTGTTCGAGGCGAATCCCAAAACGTTTCTCAACGGCGGTGACAATCCGATCGCGCAGCGCCAGCATCTCCGACGCGGTTGCACCGCCGCGATTGACCAGGGCCAGTGTGTGGCGGGTGGAGATGCCGGCTGCACCCATGGCGAACCCCTTTTGGAATCCAGCGTGCTCCACCAGCCAGGCAGCCGGTATCTTCACAAAGCCGCGCGTCACCGCGAAGCAGGGAATCGGGGCTGCCGATTCGGCCGCGAGGTCGTTATACCGTGCTTGCGCAACCACAGGATTTCGAAAGAAACTGCCCGCGCTGCGGCTGTCCGGTTCGCCGTCTACGAGCACCATGCCCTTAGCGTGGCGAATCTCGCGCACGGCGGCGGCCGCTTCTGCCAGCGAAGGCGTGTCGTTGCGTCCAGCGAAATGGCGCCGGAGATCCGGGTACGCGAGCACAGGAAAAGCGTGGGGACGCAGCTTATAGTCCACGCGCGTCACGATGAACTTGCTGTGTTGCGTCGAGTTAAAGATGCTTCGGCGGTAGGCGAATCCACAGGCCGCGGCCGGCAGTTCGGCGAATTGCTTGGTGTGCAGATCGAACACGCGCACCGACACGATGGTGCCGGAAACCTCCTGCCCATAGGCGCCGACGTTCTGCACCGGTGTTCCACCGACAGTGCCGGGAATTCCCGCCAGGCACTCGATGCCGCCGAAGCTCTGATCGACAGCCATCGAAACGAACCTGTCCCACTGCTCCCCGGCTGCCACGTGAAACAGATTGTCCTGCCGATCCACACCCAGCAGGTTGATGCGCAGAACGAGGCCGGGGAAACCCTGATCGGCGACCAGAAGATTGCTGCCCCCACCGAGCACAAACAGAGGAACGCCGCGTTCGCGAGCAAAGCACACCGCCTCGACGATCGATTCTTCGTCCGCGCACTCGGCGAACCAGCGCGCCGGTCCTCCGATGCCGAAGGTGGTGTACGGAGCGAGCGGAACCTGTTCGCGGAAGAGCACCCCTTGAGATATACCAGCCAGTGGCGCACCGCGCACACGGCCCGTACAATTGAAGATGGAGTTGTGACGCCCCTGACCCCGGAGGAAGCCCAAAAATGTATCCCGAAGTGATGCTGATTCCCATGCGCGAAGAACTGACCCACGCCGGCATTGAAGAAGTGCGCACCGCCGCAGCAGTCGATGCCGCGGTGGCGCGGCTTGGCACGACGATGCTGGTGGTGAACTCGATCTGTGGTTGCGCAGCCGGCAAGATGCGACCTGGCGTGCGGATGGCCCTGCGCAATGCCGTCACTCCCGACCATTCGGTGACCGTCTTCGCCGGACAGGATCGTGAGGCCACCGAGCGCGCCAGATCCTACTTTGAGGGCAATCCGCCTACCTCGCCCGCCATCGCCATACTGCGCGACGGCAAGCTGGTCTACCTGATGCAGCGCTTCATCATCGAAAACAGCACGCCCCAGGGCATCGCCGATGAGCTGTCGCGCGCCTTCAACGAACTGTGCGCGAAACAGCCTGCCTGAGATTTTTTTGAGGCCCAAAGCGAAAGGCGACGAGGTGCAGCCTTTTTTGCTGACGGAAACTTAACCGCGCTGACTGAACTCCGGCTCGGAACTGGGGAGCTCCGCCCGCTCTTTCAGGTAGACGCTGACCTGGTTGCGTCCTTCGCGTTTCGACTGGTAGAGCGCCTCGTCGCAGCGCAGCAGAAACTCCGTCGCCGTCTCCTTTGGCTGGCTCACGGCCACGCCGATGCTGGCCGTCAACGAGACGTGCCCGGGCAGATCGGAGAGGTTCGCTATTCGCAAACGGATGCGTTCGGCCGCGGACTTCGCCTCGTCCACACCGACGTTTCTTAGCAGGACGACGAACTCTTCGCCGCCATAGCGCGCCAGAACATCGGAGGGCCGCGTTCCGTCACGCAGTACGATGGAGACCCGGCGCAGAACATCGTCTCCGGCAAAATGACCCAGCGAGTCGTTGACCTGCTTGAAGTAATCAATGTCGATCAGCATGATGCCCATCGACGCGCCAGCGCGCTGGCAGCGTGCGAGTTCGCGGCGCAGAATCTCCTCAAAGGCCCGGCGATTCAGCAGGGTGGTGAGGGAATCGGTCTGCGCCATCTTGTGCAGGTCGAGGCGATGGACGGTGAGCGCCAACCACAGGAGCCCAATTACAGTGGCGAGCCCCAGGACCATGGACAGATAGCTAAACCCGACATTGATCAGATCCGGGTGCACCGGATTGACCTTAGGCAGTCCGAGTCGGTATTCAAAAAGGCACCAGGCGCCCTGCAGGCAGGTCGTCAGAATTAACAACCACGCGCAGGCTCTCGCCGCCTGCCGCGTTTCCGCCTCGGACTCGCGGAACAGCATCATCGCCGTCATGAGAAAAATCGCTCCGACCACGATCGCATGGATCAGCAGGCGCGCACGCAGGTCGTCATGAACAAACGTGAACCAGATAAAGGGCGGCAGAGCCAGAACACAAATTCCTGCGGGCAACGGAAAGAGGCGGGTCTTCTGTTCCAGAATTTCTGCGGCCGCCTGATACAGAAACAAAGCGCCGGTAAAAAGCAGGAAATTCGACACCACGATGCTGAGGACCCCGGGAATCCAGGGGCGCATTCCGATCAGCAGAACCCCAATCAGGGCGCAGAGGATGAACCAGGTGAGCTGACGGCTGCCATGAAGGTCGGGAGTGCTGCGGCGGACGCCCCGGAAGCCGAACAGCATCAGCACCAGGGCGGCGGCGTAACCGCACATCAGGAAAGGCGTATACATGAGTGCTTGTTCCCAACCCTCCACAAACGCTGAGCCCGTCCCCTGATTGAGAACGAGCCGGACAGTCGTCCAGGGCCAGTGAAGAAAGCACAGGGGAGTGCGTTCAGCATGTCATATCGCGCCATGGGAAGTCATCAGAAAATGAAGCGCGGAACCCCTTCGCGCATGGCTAATCCGTGTCATTCGAGATAACCCGCAATGGGCCGAACGCATGCAACATACTGGTTCGGTTCCAATAAAGCCGGATGATTTCAGCTCACCAGCGCCGCATCGTGCTTGTCTCCGGGCCTCCCGCTTCCGGCAAAACGACGATCGCGCGCCCGCTCGCGGAACGGCTTGGCTTTGCCCTGCTGAGCAAAGACGACATCAAGGAGGCGCTGTTTATTGCGCTCGAAGGCCGCGCGGGAGATCTCGCGTTCTCGCGCCGCATGAGCCACGCCGCGATGGAAGTATTGTGGGCGCTGGCACCGCATTGCCCAGCCGTGGTGCTGGAAGCGAACTTTCGGACACAATCCGCCGATGAGCGCGCCAGGTTCGTTGCGCTTGCGCAAAGCGGTGCGCGCCTTATCGAGGTCTATTGTCGCGTGCCGCGCGAAGAAGCTTCACGCCGATTCGCTGAACGTGCCCACGCAGAGCGCCATCATCCCGCCCACGTTTTGGCGGAGATGCCGCCCGAGCGCATGGCGCAGTATGAAGAGCCTTTTGCGCTGGGCCCTGTGATCGAAGTCGACACAAGAAATCCAATCGACGTCGATGAATTGGCGAAGGGGATTGAGGCCGCTTGGGCGCCATAAGGTCGGTCGAAGGTCGTGCGCACGATGAGTCGCAAAATCGCAGCTCCAGGCGACTGTCACACGCCGCACGCTATGCGGAAATTTCATTTGCTAATCCCACCGGACATATCATGTGCTGACGACCCCCGTGCCCTCCGCCCTGTACCCTGCACGCTGTACCCTGTACCCTGTAATCACGCATGCATCGCTGGTCGAAGCTCTTTATTCCTACTCTGCGCGAAGCTCCGGCAGACGCCGAAGTCGCGAGTCATAAATTCCTCGTCCGTGCCGGATACATTCGCCAGCTGGGCGCGGGCATTTACTCCTACCTCTTCCTCGGACAGCGTTCCATCGACCGCGTCATTCGCATCGTCCGCGAGGAGATGGACCGCATCGGGCAGGAATTCCTGTTGCCCACGATCCATCCCGCGGATCTCTGGCGCGAATCCGGCCGCTGGACGCTGATGGGCGACAACATGTTCCGTCTGCAGGATCGCAAGGGCGCCGATCTCTGCCTGGGCATGACACACGAAGAGGTCATGACCGACATCGCCCGCAACGAACTGCGCAGCTACAAGCAGCTTCCGCAGATTTGGTATCAGATCCAGACCAAATTCCGAGACGAACCGCGCCCGAAGGGCGGTCTGCTGCGGGTCCGCCAGTTCATCATGAAGGACAGCTATTCCTTCGACATAGACCAGGCCGGCCTCGACCGCAGCTACGAGCTCCACGACGCCGCTTACCGGGCCATCTTCACCCGCTGCGGCCTCAAATTTGTCGCGGTCGAAGCCGATTCGGGGGCCATGGGCGGGTCGCAGTCCCAGGAATTTATGGTGTATACCGACGCCGGCGAAGACCTGATCGCCAGCTGCGCGGCCTGCGGATACGCGGCCAATATGGAGAAGGCGACGTCTCGCCTCGCGCCGGTAAAAGAAATGGCCCCCACCGGCGATGGCAAGCCGGAGCTGGTCTCGACCCCGGGCCAGGCATCGATCGCCGACGTGACGAAGTTCTTCAACATCGAATCGAGCTCCGACATCAAGTGCGTCGCTTATATGGCGAAGATGCCGGGCGCGGGCGGTAAAAACGGCAAGAAAGAGCCGCCGGACGCGGAGACCCCGGTTGTTGCCTTCCTCCGCGGCGACCACTTTGTGAACGAGACGAAGCTGCTCGGTGTCCTTGGCGCGACGGAACTTCGCACGATGCAGCCCGAGGAGCTGGAGACATGGCTACATGGTCCAGCCGGGTATCTCGGGCCGATGAATCTCGATCCTGCGAAGACCGTCAACGACGGCAAGGTGAATGTCATCCTGGACCCCGGCCTCGAGAATCGGCAAAACCTCGTTTGCGGCGCCAACAAGCTCGATTACCACTACCGCAACGTCGTTCCCGGCCGCGATTTTTCCTGGACCGTCATTGCCGATATTCGCAACGTCCTCGAAGGCGAAGCCTGCCCGCAATGCGGCCAGCCGTTAAAAGTCGCCAAGGCCGTCGAAGTCGGCCACATCTTCAAACTCGGCCGTCGCTACACCGACGCCATGGGAGCGCGCGTTCTCGACGCTAACGGAAAGGAAGTCATACCCATCATGGGCAGCTACGGCATCGGCATCGAGCGCATCCTCACCGCCGCCGTCGAACAGGGCAACGATGCCAACGGCTTCTGGCTGCCCCGCACCATCGCACCCTTCGATGTCATCGTCACCGTCACCAACGTCGGCGATGCGGCTCTGAAGGCGGCGGGCGAGAAGATCGCGGCGGATCTGGAGGGCGCGGGTTTCGACGTTCTGCTCGACGACAGAGACGATCGCGCAGGCGTAAAGTTCAAGGATGCGGATCTCATCGGCGTCCCCTGGCGCATCAACGTGGGGAAGAAGGTGGCCGAAGAGAAGGTCGAGCTGGTCGAGCGTTCCACCACCTCGGCCCGCGATCTTCCCATCGCCGGCATCGCCGATGAGCTGCGCGGCAGAACGCAGGGAACCACGTCGGGGCGCTGATCGTACACACTCCTGGCGGCGTTTCTGCATCCGATTCGTGAACGGATTTTGCGCAAGTGCGTCTGAAGAAGTGGCGATTCGTTGGGGATCGCAGAGCGGGGGCCACGGAATGGCAAGGACGGCGGAACTCGGATTGCTCGCACCACGGACCATTCTTTGTCTGCCGACGCCCGCTGCGTGTCCGCAATGCCTCACCGTGTCCGTTCGTACACGACGAGCGTGCCTCTTGAGCTCGTAACTCCCTTGTTATCTGCGGGTGTCCAGTGGCCCACACCCTGCAACCTTGCAATCTGTCGAGGTCATGATCGCGACAGGAAGGCGGAAATCGGATTTGGCAGTCAAGGTCAAAATTCCTCAGATGAAGAACCGGCGTGTCCGGGTGAACATCACCGGCAAGGAGGTCCTCATTGTCGCTGCTCTTGTTTGCGGCGTGGGCTTGTTGCTCGGTCTTCTGGTCTTCACCTTCTACTGGAACAAGTACGGCCATATCGTCGACGACCGCCTGAAGCAGCCGCTTTTTGCCCAGACCGCCAAAATCTACGCCGCGCCGCCGGAAATTCGTCCCGGGCAGAAACTGCGTCCTTCCGAGATCGAGCATGAGCTTCAACAGGCCGGCTATTCGACCGACGGTGACGGCACGGCCTCGCCCATGGGCACTTACGCCGTGAACGCTCACGCCGTCACCATTCATCCCGGACCGCAGTCGTATCACTCCCAGGACGGCGCGACCATCAGCTTCGACGACAACGCCGTCAGCGAGATTAACGGCGACAATGGTCAGCCGCTGGCCGCCTACGAGCTTGAGCCTCTGCTCGTCACCGGCCTCTCCGATGAAAACCGGGCCAAGCGTCGCCTCGTCACCTACGACGAGCTGCCGAAATACCTCGTTCCCGCGGTTACCGCCATCGAGGATCGCCACTTCTTCCAGCACGGCGGTGTCGACTATTTCCGCCTTGCCGGCGCGGTGCTCGACGATCTGCGCAGCGGCCGCTACAGCCAGGGCGGCTCGACGCTGACCATGCAGCTGGCGCGCGGCTTCTTTCTCTCGCCGGAAAAACACCTGAAGCGAAAAGTGATCGAGATCATCATCACGTTTCAGCTGGAGCACCGCTTTACCAAGCAGGAAATCTTTCAGATGTACGCCAACCAGGTGCCGCTCGGGCAGCGCGGCAGCTTCTCGATCGACGGCTTCGGCGAAGCCTCCGAGGCCTACTTTGGCAAAGATGTTCGCCAACTCGACCTGCCCGAATGCGCGCTCCTGGCCGGCATCATTCAGAGCCCGAGCCGGCTGAACCCCTTCCGGCATCCGGAGCGCGCGCTGGAGCGCCGCAACGTGGTGCTCGACGCCATGGTCGAGACCGGCGATATCACCAAAGCTCAGGCGGAAGAGGCGAAAGCCGCGCCGCTCAAGCTGGAGCCAGGCGCCTTCGATTCCGGTGAAGCGCCCTACTTTGTCGACCTCGTCCGCGAGCAGCTGGTGCAACGCCTCGGCGACACCGAATACAACCAGCAGGGCCTACGCATTTACACGTCCCTCGATCCGCAGCTGCAACAGATTGCGCAGGACGCGGTCGCCGACGGCATGAAGCACGTGGATGAGCTGGTGACCGCCCGCCACGAGCGGCTGGTACGTGCTGCCACCAAAGCCGGCGAAGCCCCTCCTGCGCTGATTTATCCGCAGGTCGCGCTGATCGCGCTCAATCCGCATACCGGGCAGGTGCTGGCGCTGGTGGGCGGGCGCAATTACGGCATCAGCCAGTTCGACCACGCGGTTTCGCACCGGCCGACAGGCTCGATCTTCAAGCCCTTCGTTTACGCTGCGGCCTTCAATACCGCCATTGCCGGAACGCCGCTCACCAACGCGGATGGCACCAGCGCGATCTTTACCCCGGTGACCGTTCTGCACGATGAGCAGACGACCTTCACCTTCGACCAGCAGGACTACACGCCCCGCGACTTCGACAACAAATACTACGGCGACATCACCGCCACGGAAGCTCTTTATCGCTCGCTGAACAACCCGACCATCTCCCTGGCGCAGATGGTCGGCTTCGACAATGTCGCCGCGCTGGCTCGCGACGCCGGTGTGAAGTCCGCACGCGGAACACCGGCGATGGCCATTGGCGCCTACGATGCCACTCCCCTCGAGATGGCCGGCGCGTACACGGTTTTCGCCAATGACGGCGTCCGCATCGATCCATGGATGCTTGCCTCGGTGCGTGCTACCAATGGCGATGTGATCGCCGATTACCACCCCGACACGAAGCCGGTCCTCGATCCGCGAGCTGCCTTTCTGACGCTCAGCATGATGGAGCAGGTGCTGAACAATCCCCACGGCACAGGCGCCGGCGTCCGGAATATGGGCTTCACCGCACCTGCCGCGGGAAAAACCGGCACCTCGCACGACGCCTGGTACGCCGGGTTCACCACCAATCTGCTCTGCATCGTGTGGGTTGGCAACGACGACTACAGCGACATCAAAATTGAAGGCGCCCACGCGGCCGGGCCCATCTGGGCCGACTTCATGAAGAACGCGGTCAAGTTGCCGCAGTTCTCCGATGTGCATGACTTCGTTCCTCCTGCCGGCGTGGTGCAGGTTCGCCTGGACGAAAATACCAACCTGCTGGCCGACGCCGCCTGCCCGGACGACTACACGGCATCCTTCCTGGACGGCACGCAGCCCACGGACACCTGCGACCACTCGATGGGTGACCAGCGCAACCTGTTCCAGAAGATCTTCGGCCTCGGGCAGCGGCCCGTGACCCCGGCGCCTGCACCGCAGCAGCGTGCTGTACAACCACCGCCGCAGCAGCCTGCACCACTGCCGCAGCCGGTCGCTCAGGCCCAGAACGACGACCAGAATCAGGATCAGAAAAAGAAGAAGAAACCGGGCTTCTGGGGCAAGCTTTTCGGAAAGAAAGACGATAGCCAGCAGCAAAACCAAACGCCGCCGCAATAAAGCTGGATCATGACGGTCGAAGGTTCAGGCTCAGGGGATCATTTGAGCGAATCAGGAACGTCTGCAAGGCCGCCTGCCACAAATCCCGTTCTCACCGGCCGCTTATGCAGTAGAATTGGCCGTCCGCGAAGGGATTGACTATGCCCGCCATCTCCGCTGCCGATGCCATCTCTCCCGCGATTCAGCGGACCAGAAACTTCCTCTTCCGGCCGTTCCGGCTGGGAACCTATCTGAAGCTCTGCCTCGTCGCCATGATCACCGAAGGCTTTGGGGGGAATTCCAACTTTTCGGGCACCGGCGGCGGTCACCACTCTTCGAGCCATGGATCCGGGCTTCCGTCCTATTCGCACGGCGTGTTCAAGCCTGAATGGATCGTGGCTTTCATCGCGGCACTTGCGCTGGTTTTCGTGATTTGCTTCTTTCTCTACTATCTGATCACCCGCCTGCGCTTTGCCTATTTTCACTGCCTGATCCATAACGTGCGGGAGATTCGGCCCGGCTGGCGTCTTTACCGCGGGCCGGCCACACGCTTCTTCTGGCTGAACGTTGTGGTTGGCCTTTGCTTTCTGCTGCTGATGGGTCTGATCGCGCTTCCTTTCGCGGCTGGCTTTCTGGGTTTATTTCGGAATTTGGCAGCCGGCGGTCATCCCAACCTCGGCGTGATCTTCGCGCTCCTCCTGCCGCTCATCCCCATCATTTTTGTGCTCGTTCTCGTGGGGCTGGCCATCGATCTGATTCTTCGCGATTTCATGCTTCCGCATTTCGCGCTCGAAAATGCCACAGCGGGGCAGGCGTGGACCGCCGCGTGGACGCACATCCGGGACGAAAAGGGCTCCTTCTTCGCCTACGCGCTGCTCCGCATCCTGCTTCCGATTGTCGCCCTCATTGTGCTTTTCATTGTGCTCATCATTCCGGCGATCATTTTCATCGCTCTCGTCGCACTGGTTGAAGTTGCGATTCACGCGGCCTTTACCGGCTCTGCGGTTGCCATTGGCATTTTTCTGCAGGTTTCCATCGGCGTTCTTGCCACCGGCCTTGCACTTCTAGTCGGGATCGCCTTCGGCGGGCCGCTGAGCACGGCGATCCGCGAGTACGCGCTGATCTTTTACGGGGGGCGGTATCGGCTGCTGGGGGATATTCTTTATCCGCCGCCACCGCAGCCGCCGATTGTTCCCACCGCGCCGGCCATCGCGTGACGCGTGGCCTGTGCAGAGCAATTCCTGACTGGTTTCAGGTTCGCCTGCCGGCGTCAACATCGAGAGTTGCGCCACCCACTTTATGTCGCGGCTAACGATATCCTTGCGACAGGCTGGGCGCGGTATCCTGGTCCCTGAATCTAACCCGTCATGCCCCGACTAACCATCGCCACCCATCGCAAGCGCGAGATCCTCGACATCACCGAGAAGGTGGAAAAACACCTGCACCAGGCGTCCGGCATCTGCTGCCTCAATGTTCTGCACACGACCGCCGCTCTCACCACCGCCGACCTTGATCCGGGCACCGATCTCGACATGCTCGACGCCTTCGAGGCCATGATGCCGAAGCTCCGCTACCGGCATCCCCACAACCCGGAGCACGCTCCCGACCACATCCTGTCCTCGCTGATTGGCACCACCCTCACGCTGCCGGTCGAGGCGGGATCGCTGGTGCTCGGGACCTGGCAGCGTGTCATCCTCGTCGAGCTGGATGGCCCTCGCCAGCGTGAGCTGAAGCTGCATTTCCTGAAGAGCGGCTAAGCCCCGGGCCCATTCCCTACTCCCCGCTTTTACAGCTTTACTTCGAAACCCGGCGTCGCGCCCTCTTCGGCTTTGACCGCCGCTTCCGCTGCCTGGAATCCCATCTTCGAGTGCGTTCCGTCGCAAAATGGCTTATTCACCGAGGCTCCACAGCGGCACAGGGAGATGGCCGGCTTGCCCGTAAGATCCCATGCATTGCCCTCGGCGTCTACCAGCGTCACCGGTCCTTCTACGCGATAGGGTCCGTTGGGCCGCACCGTAATCTTCACTTCGCTCATGCAAAAACTCCTGGGGAATTGAAATGATGTTCCATCCCCAGTCTACCCGCTGCGCGCGCCGCACCGCTGTGCGCGAAGGATGCTCGGCGTTGCCCTCCGCGTTTCTCATCCCCCGGAAGATGCATGGTCCATGCGCGGTCGAGCCCGGAAGATGAACAAGGGGGCCCTGGATCACTCGAAATATGGCTTTGGCCGGGCCGTCGACGACGTCACGCATGAGCACTCTCCTCATCGCTCCGAAAAAATTCCAGCCCCGTGCGCCTCGCGCCCTGGCCGCGCGGGAGAGTCCGCTCTTCCGCTGGATTTTCCCTTTTCTCGGCGTCGCCTCTCTGCTCGGCTCCTGCATTCTCTGGTCGCTGCGGAAACCCATGTGGGGCGATGAGGTCTTCACCGTCACGGAGCTGCGCGATCCCTCCTTGATGCATTTGCTCCACGCTGTGCCGCGCCTCGGCGGCGGAGGGATGCCGCTTTTCTACCTCACCGCGTGGCCCTGGGCGCATATCTTCGGTTTCAGCGATGTATCGCTGCGGCTTTACTCTTCCGCCGGCGTTTGTGGAGCTTTTTTGGTTTTGTTCGCAGCGTTGCGACGCCGATTCAACGCGCCCGGAGCTTTTCTGGGTGTGGCGTTTGGGCTCTGCGCGTCTCTCATCGTTCTTGACCAGAACAGCGAAGCCCGCGGTTACGGGCTCTATTTGCTGTTGTGCGCGCTGGTCATCGAGCAAGCGCTCAGGATTGCGGAGACCGTGTGCCCCTCGGCATCTGCCCTGACTCTTCTCGCGCTCACCCAGGCGGGATTGGTCCTCGGTCACATCCTCGGCCTCGTCTACGCGGGATTCATCCTGCTGGCCCTCGTCGCCGCTGACTTGTATCGGCGCCGCCTCCGCGCGCGCGTTTATCTCGCCTGTACCGCAGGCTGGCTGGCCCTCGTGCCATGGATTCCGGCCATTCGCGCCTCCGCGGCCGTGGGCCAACCACATGGCTGGATCGCCATGCCCACCTTGCCCGATCTGGGCGCAAGCCTCTCCTTCTGGCTCTTCACCGGACTCTACTGGCAGCTGCCCCACGTTCCGGCCGGGATCATCGTCGCTGGATGGTTCTGCGCCACGGCCTGCGTTCTGGCACTCGTTGTAGGCTCGATGCGTCGGCTTAGGACCGATGCGCCCGAAGAGAGCGCCGTTTACTTTCTCGGATTCGCGCTGGTCCTCGGGCCCGTTGCCTTCTTCGTCCTCTCGCACGTCGCGGCGCCCATTTTTTTGCCGCGCTACATGATTCCATCAGCGCTGGGCATTGCCATCCTCGCCGCGTCCTGGGCCCGGAATCGAAGCGGGAAGGGAATTGCGGGCCTTAGCGCCGCTGTTCTGCTGCTACCGCTAGCCACAGCCTTGCTAGCCCATCCTGACGGGCTGGACGTTGCCCGCGTCGATGGCATCGCCGCCGGTCACACCATCGTCTGCGATTCACTGAAGGATTTTCTTGTGATGACCCGCTACAGCGCGCTCCCAGCCAGGGTCGAATACCCACTCGATGAAGCTGCCGCGAACACCGTGCCCGGCGCCGATGCGGATTTCCGCCTCATGACGAATTACCGTCGAGAAGGCTATCTCGCTGCTAACCTGCCCGATGGCTCGCAGATTCTGGGCCGAAGATCTTTTCTGCTGCTCGATAATGGGGATGCCGCGTGGTTTCATGCGGCCATTGAAAACAACCCACGCTTGAGCTGGAAGACGATCGCGCAGATCGATTCCGCGCGCCGTCTGATCGGAGTGGAGCAAGAGCCCTGAGTTTCGCAACGACTGGCAAATCTTCCGGACGATCCAGGGACATGAATTTGGCTGATGCGCGTTACACCATGGACAATGCCGGTTCCTTGACGGTCGGCGATGCGGCTGCAGTTCGGCTCTCCGCCTTTTGCGCGTAAACATACCATGCCAGCCACGCCGGCGCGGGCCATAGATACCACGCCGAATGCAGTCCCACTGTGTAGAACGGCTGAATCTCGAGCCAGATATACAGCAGCGCGAGTATCGCCACCACGGTTCGCGACGAACTGCGCCATGCGGCAAACATCAACGCCGGCATTGCCAGCGACTGATCGTAGATCCAGCAGTAGGGGGCGACCAGCAGCGAAATCAGCACGAGTGCGTTGCCGTGTTCGAGCCAATCCCAGCGATCACGACACCGCCAGAAATAAACGACCGCCCAGATGCAGCCTGGGATTGCCGGCACCACTACGAGCCACTTCGCAGACGGATTAATGAGGTTCCGCAGCTCGACCGCGAAGCAGGGAATAAATTCATTGGCGATCCCCGACGTATGAGCCCAGTGGTTGTACTGGACAAAGGCCGCCGGATCGATCATCCAGGTGACCAGGCAGCTCACCGCGATCGCGGTCAACGCACCTGCAAGTACCCGGTAACTTCGCGAGACCACAATCCAGAGGAGAAGCGCCACGCCGAACGGCAGGAACAGGTGCGGCTTCAGCGTGCACAGCCACAAGGCCGCGCCCGCCCAGAAAGGACGCGTGCGATGCAGCCGCAAAAACAGCACCAGTCCGAGAAGCAGAAAGAGGGACGTTTGCCCCATGATCACGCACTGCAGCGCTGGCGGAAAACAGTACCCGAGCCACTCGAGGTGCGTGCCGGGCCGGCCGAAGAGTTTCCAGATCATGCGCACGCAGGCGATCAGGATGGCCAGCATCAGCAGCGACCACGGGAGCGCCGCAACACGGGGTCCAAGATAGCCCAGAGGCAACGCCAGGGGCAGGGCCCAGGGAGGGTTCCGCATGTAATAGGAGCCGCGTTTGCCATCGAAGCCCGCGCCCCGCTCCAACTCGCCCATCGCGATCGGGTCGTAGGGATTGGCATGGTGCACCAGTTGTTGGCCGGTCGCCCAGTAAACGACGTAATCGCGCGCGCCCGCCAGATGCCGCACCATCGGCATCACGCCCAGAAAGAGAGCCGTGCTGGTGATGGCCATCCCGCAGGCGATCGCGATGACCAGTTCAGCGAAATCGGGACGCTTCTTAGTTTGGGGAGGAGGCCGATCCACTCCGCAATTCTATGGACCAGTAGGCGTCACATGGAATGCCTCTTTGGAGGCAAACGAACCAGGGCCAAAGAACCACGGCAAACGAACCAGGGGAAGTCCTGGGTTACAGAACCCCCTCATGCGTTAGTTACGGGTTGAAGGACCGCTTACTGGCGAGCCCAGAACGAATCCTCTTTGATGGCATCGTCGCTGACGTAGCTTTCCTTCGGGTTCACGACGAAAACGTTGGTCTGGATCGACGCGATGCAGTCCGCCGCGAGTGACGCTGCATGCGCCATCGCCGCTTCGCCCAGCGATGCTTCGAAGGTCTTGCCGTTCGCCATGCCGTGGTCGATTTCATCCAGAGATCGCATAGGGTTGACAGAGATGTATTCGCCGCCATTGTCCTCACCATAGCGGCTCTCGAAGACCGCCCAGTGGGCATCGGGAATCTTTTCGTAGCCATCGGTGTAAATCTTCACCAGCTCACCCCACTCCCTCTCATGGCCAGGCTTGATTTTGAAAGACGTGATCTCGAAATATCGCATGTGCGGAATGTCAACGCCCGCATGCACGCTCATCTCGGGATGGTATTGAAACGCGTGGATCTGCACGCCAGTCAGCAGCTCCCCGTCGGCGATATTGGCCTGATCCTGAGCCGCGGCGAGCGAGGCGTTGGCCTGTTGTGCGGCCATATCCTTGCCCCAGGCGCCAAACGAGTCGTAGCCGCTCATAAACAGCGCGCGTGTCGGCCCCGACATCGAGTCCATAGCGATGTAATAACTGGGATATTTTGCATCGGCCATCGCCTTGACGAAAGCGCTTTCCGTTTTGACGTGAAGGCTGCCTGACTTACCAGGTTTGATGTACTCGCGTACGATGACCAGGACGTTGGGCGGTGGCGGCGCTTGCGCGGCGGCAACCAAAGCGGGCGCGACGAAGATACAGCCGAGTGCGATCGAAACGAGATTGTGTTGTTTCATAGTGGGTTGGGCCCTCCTCGGGCCCTTGCTGCTGGAGCCTCACCCTGGGGCGAGCTTCCTGGTATGTCCTGATTCGCGCTGCTCGAGTTTCTTACTGCTGAGTCCAGAGTTCAGGGGCATTTTTTGTCCAGGAAGCGTCGACGTAGCTTTCCTTCGGGTTCACCACGAACAGGTTGGTCTGCGTCGACTCGATGCAGGCCGCCGCCAGCTCCGCGGCGTGCGCCATGCCGGGTTCTCCCAGCGCGGCCTCAAACGCCTTACCGTTGGCCATGCCCTTGTCGATTTCATCGAGCGACTTCATGGGGTTAATCACCAGCCAGACGCCGCCGTTGTTCTCCCCATAGATGCTCTCGTAGGTTGCCCAGTGCGACTCCGGGACCGCTTCATAACCTTTGACATAGAGTTTGGCAAGCTCATTCCATTCCCGCTCCTTCCCAGGCTTAATGTGGAACACCGTGAGCTCCCAATACCGCTGGTGCGGAACCTCCACCGTTGTGTGCAGGCTCATTTCCGGGTGGTAGAGATAGGCTTGCGCGTCGTAGCGAGTCAGCAGTTCCCCGTCATTGATTGAGGCCTGGTCGATTGCCGCCGAGAACTTGCCGTTGGAGTTCTGTGCTTCCCGGTCCTTGCCGTACGCCTCGAATGAGTCGTACCCAAACATGAACAGCGCTCGCGTCGGTCCCGACATGGAGTCCATGGCAATGTAGTGGGTCGGCCATTTGGCGTCGTTCTCGGCCTTGATGAAGTTGCCTTCTGACTTAATGTGCAGGCTGCCTGCCTTGCCCGGCTTCAGGTATTCGCGCTGGATGACCAGAACTTTGGATGGACCCTCCGGCATGGCCTGCGCCGCTGCGAACCCAGCCGACAGAACCATGAAGCTGGAGAGTGCGATGGAAGCGATCGTGCGGTCTTTCATAAATTGAGCCCTCCCTGGGGCTGAAGCATTTTGCGGACATCGTTGGGACACGATCATGCTGATAAACCACCTCCCTTAAACCGGGAAATGGAACCTGCCTGCCGAATCCTGCGTGCGGAGAGGTGGAGAATCGGAGCGATCGGGACGTTGCCCGCTGCTGTTTGTCTGCTGATGTGGGGGACTTCAGGCCCACTCCTCCGGAGCGGTGGTCGAAGGCGGCCGACGGGGAAAACGGTGCTCCTCGGAAGTAGCGCTATCTTTCGCCTTGCCGCAGCGAATGTCAAGGCATTCCGACGATTTCGGGCAGCTTTTACTGCCCATTCATCGGAGGCGCCGGAGCTGCAGGCCGCGGCCAGCCTCCGGACGCACCCGTCACATGAACTTGACGCCCTTTTCGCCGACGATGGTAAAAACGTCGAGCAGATTCGTCAGCCCGAGAAGATTGCGAATCTGCTTGCTCAGGTGGGTCAGTTCGAGGCTGCATCCGGAGTTCTTCGCGGCCACGTAAAGACGCACCAGTGCCCCGAGGCCTGTGCTGTCGGTGTGCTGCAGGTCGGACAGATCGAGGACGACGCGCTGGTTGCCGGAAAAGAGGGGACGAACGCCGCTGAGGAGAATCTCCGTGACGCCCGCGATCAGCTTCCCGTGGCAGCGCACCACGGCGGCCTGACCGGCAAAATGTTCCACGTCCAGGGAAAGCACAGGCGGCATTGCGCTGTCGGGCATGGGAAATATCCTCGTCGATCGGGCTTAGCAACTTTCAGCGAGAGTCGAGCGATTATCGCATGGCCCGATCTGAGGTCTGCGCCCTGGTTAGTTCCGGACATCGGTCATGGCCGCGGCCACCTCTGCCTGCTGCGCCGCGGTGAGCGGCAGCAGCGGAATCCGCGGAATCCCGCCGTAATACCCATTTAGATCGCAGGCATACTTGATGCCCGGCATGCCGAACTGCCCGGTGACGACGCGCGCCGCTTGCACGATGCGCCGCTGCTTTTCCCGGGCAACGGCGAGGTCGTTGTCCTTCCAGGCGGTGTAAACCTCCTGGCAGGCCTGGGGCGCGGGTGCGGCAAAGGCGAGAACAGCGCCCGAGATGCCCGCTTCGAGCGAGGGCAGAAACGACTCGGCCGATCCGGAGAGCACCTGGAAGCCGACTTCCTTTTTGCGCATGGTTTTCACCAGAGACACCGGCGGAACGATTCCCACGGGGCCGCCCAGCATGTCCACAGGAACAAAGTTGGCTTCGGTTTCGGCGATCATCATCCGCCCGGTGAATGCCGTGAAAACCGGCGTGACCAGAACGGAGCGCTTCGGCGCGGTCCGCGTAGCCGCTACCAGAGCCGTCAGCCGCTCCACGCTGCCCGATGAATCCTTGATGGCAATGATGTTGGGGTGCTGCGCCAGTTCAACCACCGTCTCGATGGGCAGCTCGCAGTGGGTGAATTTCGGGATGCTGTAAAGCACCACGGGCAGCGGAGATTGGTCGGCGAGCGCGCGGTAGTAGGCAAGCAGGCTGGCTGCTCCGCTGCCCAGCCCGTAGTAGGGCGTGTAATAGCTGGGTGTCCGCACCAGAATTGCATCGTACTGGTGGGTGGCAGCGTATTCGGCGAGGCGGAGGGTCTCCGAGAGGCTCTCGCGGCCCACTCCGGCGATCAGGACCTTGTCGGGAGCGGCAGCGTTCGCGGCATGGCGTAAAACGTCCCGGGATTCGTCATCGCCGAGCATCACGGCTTCGCCCGTTGAACCGAGCACGACGATGCCGGCCGTGGGCGTGCGGGAGTAGCGCTCGACGTTGTGCTCCAGCTTGCGCAAATAGAGGCGGCCATCAGGGTAGAAAGGCGTGGTAATGGCCGGGAAAACACCCTCGAGTAACATGCCTCGATTGTAACGATTCGCCTCATCTTCAGGAAAAACTGCTCGCGCCATGGCGAAGCCGCGTTAGTCTGAGGACAGAGATGCGTTTCGGAGAGTCCGGTATGAACTCGCGGCCGGTCGATACCCTGGGTCCCCATGAAACCCGCGTGCTCTACCAGGCGATTTCATTTTTCTTCCACCTGGGATTGAGTCTGGCGGTCTGGGGCCTGGCGTTGCTGGCAATCACGCTGTTTCACCCGGCTTATGTGCCGCCGCTGGTGACCCTGGTTGTTTCTTTCTCGATCCCGCTGGTCGCGGGTTTCGGAGTGGCGAAGGTCTTTCCGAGCGAGAGCGCCACCCTGACCTGGATGATGGGCCTGATCTGGTGGATGCTGTGGGGCCTTCACGTTCTCGATATGCCTACCGGTCCCATGGCCTGCTACCACTGCGGCGCCACAGACAAACTTTGGCTCACCTTTCTGAGCCTGAGTGCCGACAGTGGATTGCTGGATGGGCAGGGCCGGTTTATAGCGACGTGGCCGGCCGTGGCGATGATCGGCTATTCGCTGGGAGCGAAGCTGGGGCTGCGCAACGCGGATATACCCTTCGAGAACACTTAGGGGCGCGATAAATGCGTTAGCACTCTCTCGTCCGCGAGCCACTTAACGGGGGCGATAGATTCGCCGGGCTAAAGCCGGATTTTCATTCTAAGTGCGCCCGACGGGCCGTATCCGCAGCACTGGCGATTCTGTTACTTTGGTTACGCAAAACAGTTCTCCTTCGTGAAAAATAGTCGCATAAATGCCGATAGATGACGCTTAAGGGACGCTTTATCGCGACTTAGGTGGGGAAGGCCAATCGCCGGTCCCCCAGTTAGATGGAGAACGCGGAGAAAAAGGCCACAGAAAAGACAAGTGAAAGACCTTACTTATCCTCGGACGGTCAACGAAGCCCTGCCGGTATCCCGAATCTTCCGGTACCCGACGAGGCGATCGGTCGCGTGCACGCTCCTGGGGGCCGCCGCTCTGCTGGTGGCGCCTGGCGCAGCGCCGCAGGCAGGACCCGTGCCGGCAGCTCTTTCGTTACCCACTCTGACCACAACGCACCAGGTGCACAGCATGACCAGCCACGCCGCGTCGCGTTCTTATCCGGTGCATCTGCGGGGAGTCGTGACGTACTTCGATCCCGAAACGGGAGATGGCACTGGCGCCCTGTTTGTTCAGGATGCGACCGGGAGCATATTTGTCCGAGTGAACCGCCGGTTGACCTTTCCGCTGCCCGTGGGGACGCTGGTCGATCTGCAGGGCGTGAGTAATGCGGGAGAGTTTGCGCCTATCGTTGCGCAGCCGCAAATCCGGCCACTGCGGTTCGTGGGCCTCCCCGGAAATCCTCACCACCCCAGCCTGGCCCGTCTCAAATCCGGGGCCGAAGACGGACAGTGGGTCGAGATCGAAGGCGTCGTGCATTCCATCGTGGAGCAGGAGCATCATGTAGACCTGCGATTCGTGATGGCCGACGGTTCGCTTACGGTGCATCTGGTCAGGGATCCGCGCGCGAACTACGCGGGGCTGCTCGACGCAACCCTGAGAGTTCGAGGTAATCCAGGACCCTTGTTCGACGCCAGCCGCCGCCAGATGATCGGCGTCAACATTCATTGCCCGGGACTTTCCGGCATAACGGTCCTCACCCCGGCTCCGGCCGATGTCTTTGCCTTGCAAGTCCTGCCCGTCAACAAATTGCTGCAATGGGACGTCGCTCCGCTTATCGCCCACCGCATCCATGTCGCCGGGCGGGTCACCCTGCAATGGCCCGGCTCTTCTGTCTGCCTGACAGATGCCACCGGCGGCATCTGTGCGCAAACCAGTCAGGATGAGCGCGTCGTCAACGGTGAGCTCATCGATGTTGTGGGGTTCGTCGGCGTGGAGGGCAGTGCGCCAGTGCTGACCGATGCTCTCTTCAAACCTGCCGGACCCTCATCCCCTGTGCCGTTCGCGGCCGAGATGGTGACGCCGGAGGAGGTTCTGGCCGGTGGCCACGAATCGCAACTGATCCAGACGGATGGACGGCTGATCTCAAGGGACCTGGCTTCTGCCGACACCGTCCTGCTTCTCTCCTCAGGAAAATACATCTTCAAAGCCATTCTTCCCCGGAACCTCAGCAGTCCTGCCGTCCGGAAGTGGGGGACCGGGAGCGTGATCCGCGTTACCGGCATCTGCTCCGTCCAGGTGGACGCCCAGCGCAGTGCGCTCGGTCTTGGAACGGCTGTGCCTACGACATTCAGCGTGCTTCTGCGTTCGCCCGCGGATGTCACCATCATCGAAAGAGCTTCGTGGTGGACGCCCGGCCATGCAGTCGTTTTGTTGACCTTCGCGTTATTGGTAACCCTTGTGGTTCTGGGTTGGGTCGTCCGGCTCAGAAAGCGGATTCGCGAGAGCGAGGAGCGGTTCCGCCATCTCGCCCAGCATGACGCCCTTACCGGGCTGTCTTCGCGGCTGGTGCTGGGTGACGGTCTCGATGCCGCCCTTGAGCGCGCCCGGAGCAGGCAAAGCGGTTTGGCACTGCTTATGGTCGATCTGGATAAATTCAAAGAAATCAACGATGATCTCGGCCATCACGCAGGCGACCGGGTTCTCCAGGTCAGCGCGCAACGCCTGCGCGATGCTGTTCGCGGAAGCGATACCGTCATTCGCTTCGGCGGAGATGAGTTCGTCGTGCTGCTCACCGACCTGCGCGAGATCGCGGTAGCCGAACGGATTGCGGCCAGCATCGTCGAGGATTTGTCGGCTCCGATCTCCGTAGCCGGTCGGGAGGTCGCGGTCACCGCCAGCGTTGGCATCAGCACCGCGTTCTCCGGCGAAATGGAGGCCGACCTCCTGCTCCGCCAGGCCGACATCGCTCTCTATCGCGCCAAAGCCGTCCGTGGATGTGGCTATCGTGTCTTCAGTCCGGCCATCGATGAATGTCCCACCGAGATGCATGCGGTCGGGGTGGGCGACGGGTATCGCTCGCGGGAGTCAAAAAAAGAGGGCTCGCAGCGTCAGCCGCGAGCCCGGTGAGGTAGATGCACCCTGGGGCGATCGGGCTCTAGGGCACCGCACCCCTGGGTCCTGGGACCAGCAGCACCTACGCCGAACGGCGATCGCGCTGCTGGTCCTTGAAATTGTCGATCCGGTCGTTCGCGTTGTTTTTCGCGTCCTCGACCTTCGTTGAAATATTGTCGCGCATTTCGTGCATTTTGTGCTGGCGTTCGGCTTCGTGGGTCTTGCCGGCTTCATGAGCCGCATCTTTCACGTTACCCCACGTTTCCTGAACCGCACCCTTGGCCTGATCGGCGACGCCCTGATTGGCGAGGTTATCGTTGCCGGTCATTTGCCCGGCGCCCTGTTTCACTTTACCGACAACCTGGTTAGCCTTACCTTTCACTTGATCCGAATTCATAGGTCCCCCTTTGTGGTGTGCTGACGAACAGGCGTAACTTTAGAGGAAAAGAGACGGCCGGTTCGCAGCGGTTCTACAACACTGGCCGTCGCCCGCTGATCAACTGGATGACCAGCACCACGAGCGCCAGTATAAGCAGTATGTGTATGTACCAGGCAACAACGTGGAAGCCAATCAAGCCGACCAGCCAGGCAATCAGCAGGATCACGAACAAAGTCCAAAGCATCCGGCAATATCTCCTTTCCAGCAAACTACGTTCGGTCCAACGGATGGATAGGAGGGGCGAATCGGCGATTAGGGTTGCCGTTGCGATACAAATGAAGCGGAGGATTGCGGCCGATGCGCATTGCGATTCAGGGCGAGCCTGGTTCTTTCAGCCATGAAGCGGCCCTCAAGGCCGAACCGAAGGCAACCATTCTTCCCTGTGCACTGTCCGCCGAAGCTTTCGCGGCGGTCTGCAGCGGAGAAGCCGATGCGGCTGTTATCCCCATTGAGAACTCCCTCGCCGGGTCGGTGCTGGAGCATTACGATCTGCTTCTGGCCCGCGACGTCGCCGTTGAGAGCGAATGGCTGCTGCGCATCCGGCATAACCTCATCGGCGTACCCGGAACGTCTCTCGAAAGGATTCGCCAGGCGTACTCGCATCCGGTGGCGCTCGCGCAGTGCCGGCGCTTTTTCACAGAACACCCGGAGATCGAAGCGGCGCCGTTCTACGACACGGCCGGCAGCGTGAAGCAGCTGATGGAGTTACGGGAGTCGAGTGTGGCGGCAATTGCCAGCGCGCAGGCCGCAAGCCATTACGGAGGCGAGATTCTGCGGGCCGGCATCGAGGACAACGCGGAGAATTACACCCGATTTTTTTTGATCCGCACGCGGGCAAGAATCGAGGCCGATCCGCATCCGGATAAGGTGAGCCTCGCCTTCGCGGTCGAAAACCGCCCGGGCAGTCTGGTGGCGGCGCTCGAGGTATTCGCCGCCCTGAGCACGAATATCACGAAGTTGGAGTCGCGCCCGGTACCGGGCCGGCCGTGGGAATACGTTTTTTATGCCGACTATCAACTGGCCGACCCATCCGTCGCCGATCAGGCGCTGGTGCGCCTGCCAAAGCACTGTTCGATGGTGCGCGAGCTTGGACGTTACCGGGCTGCGTCTGCGGCGTAATAGCCGTGAGGCGGCGCGCAAACCCCGGCCGAAACAGGGCATCTCACCGGAGTCGCCGGCCTGCCGATAAGAAAAATGAGTGGGCTCGTACATAGACAGCCTTCCTGCTATCGGGGCAAGTAAAGGAAAAAAGAGGGCTTAATGGACTTTGGCGGGGAACCAGCTCCTGGGAAGCAGGAGGGCTTGCTACTTTTCGGAATCTGCTGAATCCAATGGGTAATTATCTGATATAAGGACACTCATGGCTAGCGATTTTATCAGCGTTATTCAGCCCGGCGACCCGAAACAGCGGGAAGGGGGCAACGACCGTGTACTGCCGGTTCTGCCCGTCCGCGATACCGTTCTGTTTCCCCATGCCGTGCTGCCATTGACCGTAGGACGGGAGAGCTCCATTCAGTTGATCCAGTCCCTCGGAGAAGAAAAAAGCATTGTGGTCGTTGCGCAGCGCGACGCGCGCGTGGATGCCCCGCAGCCGCAGGATCTCCATACCTTTGGGACCCTGGCGACCGTGCACAAAGTGGTCAAGATGCCCAACCAGAGCCTCTTTGTCTTCACGGAGGGTACGGAACGGGTAAGGCTGGGCGAGTTCTCGCAAACGGAGCCGTTCATGGTGGCCTCCGTCGATACGGTGCCCGAGATACTGGCGCCGAAGAACCCTGCAGTGGAGGCGCTGCAGCGCAACATCGTGACGCAGTTCCAGCAGATCGTCACCGCTTCGCCGACCTTGTCGGACGAATTGCAGACCATCGCCATGAACATCGATGAGCCTGGCCGGCTGGTCGACTTTATCGCGTCCTCACTGCCCTTCCTCGCGACCACCGACAAACAGGAGTTGCTCGAGACCCCGGATGTCACCCTCCGCCTGGAACGCATCAACAAGCACCTGGCAAAGGAGCTCGAAGTCCAGCAGCTGCGCAACAAGATTCAGTCCGAAGTGCAGGATCAGGTGCAGCAGTCGCAGCGCGACTACTATCTGCGCGAGCAGATGAAGGCCATCCAGAAGGAACTCGGCGAAATGGACGAGGGCCAGAAGGATATCGAAGAGCTGCGCCAGAAGATCGAAGCGGCAGGCATGCCGGAGGAGACGAAGAAAGAGGCCCTCAAAGAGCTCAACCGGCTCTCCCGCATGTCGCCCATGGCCGCCGACTACTCGCTTACGCGCAACTACATCGAGTGGCTGGCGGTGTTGCCGTGGTCGAAGTCGTCGGGAACCTCGGTCGATATCACCAAGGCTCGCGAGATTCTCGATGAGGATCACTACGACCTCAAAAAGGTCAAGGATCGCATTCTCGACTACCTTTCCGTGCGCCGGCTGAAGGCGGACATGAAAGGTCCGATCCTTTGCTTCGTCGGACCTCCGGGCGTGGGCAAAACCTCCCTCGGCCGCAGTGTGGCGCGCGCTCTCAATCGTGAATTTCGCCGCATCTCCCTCGGCGGCATGCACGACGAGGCCGAGTTGCGCGGACATCGCCGCACCTACATCGGTGCGTTGCCGGGCCAGATTATTCAGAACCTGCGCAGAGCAGGCGCGAACGATCCTGTCTTTATGCTCGACGAAGTCGATAAGCTGGGCCGCGATTTCCGCGGCGATCCGGCGTCGGCGCTGCTCGAGATTCTTGATCCGGAGCAGAACAACACGTTCCGCGACAACTATCTCGATCAACCCTTCGATCTTTCGAAGGTGCTGTTCATCTGCACCGCGAACGTCCTCGACACGGTTCCCGAGCCGCTGCGCGATCGCATGGAGATCATCGAGCTGCAGGGCTACACGGAAGAAGAAAAGAAGCACATCGCCTTCCGTTATCTGATTCCCCGGCAGATCAAGGAGAACGGAATTCAGCCGGACAACATCGAGTTTCCGGATGAATCGATCGGCTACATCGTTCGCCACTACACGCGCGAGGCCGGCGTCCGCAAACTCGAGCAGCAGATCGGCACGCTGTGCCGCAAACAGGCGCGGCGCATCGCCGAAGGCCATACGGACAAGCTGGTCATCACGCGCGAGGTGATTCAGGAATTCCTCGGGGGCATCAAGGTCCGCGTGGACACCGAGATTGCCGAGCGCACCAAACGCGCGGGTGTGGCCGTTGGCCTGGCGTGGACGCCGGCCGGTGGCGACATCCTCTTCATCGAAGCGAACCGCATGAAGGGCAAAGGCGGCTTTACGATGACCGGTCAGATCGGCGAGGTGATGCAGGAATCCATGCAGGCCGCGCTGACCTGGGTTCGCTCGAACGCCAGATCCCTCGGTCTCGAAGAGGATCTGCTGAAGGACACCGATCTGCACATTCATGTGCCGGCCGGCGCTATTCCCAAGGATGGTCCTTCGGCCGGTGTAACCATGGCCACGGCCCTGGTTTCGCTGCTCGTCGACACGCCGGTGCATCCGCTCACGGCGATGACAGGCGAGATAACGCTGAGCGGGAACGTCCTCCCTGTGGGCGGCATCAAGGAGAAATTCCTGGCCGCCAAGCGGGCGGGCGTGAAGATCGTGATCCTGCCCAACGAGAACAGGCTGAACGTCGAGGAAGATCTGATGCCCGAGCAAATCGAAGGCGTCGAGATTCACTACGCCAGCCGCATCGAGGACGTTCTGGCTGTGGCGCTTCCCCGCACGGTTGCCGAGGAGCGCCACGACGAGCAAGTGCGTGAAGAGGTGCTCGAGCACACCGTGTGAAGGCAGGAATTGGGGAACTGTCAGTAAGCAATAGTAGGCGCGGGAGGTGATTCCCGCGCCTTTTTCCTTTTGGGTACCGCTGTGGCTCGGCTGCTCCCTTTGTGGGAGTGGCGGACGCCGGAGAGATTGGTAGATTGCTCTCGAAAGAAAGGCGGATCCCATGACCCTGCGCGAATTTCTGACAAAGCAGCTCATCGACGTTATCCAGTGGAACGAATCGGAAGACGGTCTCCTGGCTTGGCGCTATCCGATGCAGGACATGGAGATTCAGAACGGCGGGCAGCTGACGGTGCGCGAGTCGCAGCTGGCGGCGTTCGTCGACGAAGGCAAGATTGCCGACGTCTTCGGTCCGGGACTGCACACGCTGACCACGCGCAATCTTCCCCTGCTGACCGACCTGATGAATTGGGATAAGGGCTTCGAGTCGCCGTTTAAGTCGGATGTCTACTTCTTCTCGACCCGGCTGCAGATGGCGCAGAAGTGGGGGACGGCGACGCCCATCACCATTCGCGAAAAGGAATTTGGCGCGGTGCGTCTGCGCGGGTACGGAATTTATTCGTATCGGATCAAAGACCCGCGGAAGTTCTTCACCGAGGTGAGCGGCACCCGCGACGCCTATTATGTGGCGGACCTCGAAGGTCAGCTGCGCGAGACCATCGTGGCGCGCATGACCGATGTCTTTGCCACCAGCGATGTGCCGTTCCTCGACATGGCCAGGAATCAGGCGGCGCTGGCGCAGAAGATCATCGATGCCGTGCAGCCGTCTTTCGCGGCGCTGGGTCTGGAGCTGAATCAGTTCACGGTAGAGAATGTCTCGTTGCCGGATGAACTGACGAAGGTGATGGATCAGCGCATCGGCGTGCAGATGGCTGGGAACCTGGGAACCTATACCCAGTTCGAAACCGCCCAGGCGCTTGGCGTGGCGGCGGCGAACCCTGGTGGAGCAGCGAGCGCCGGTGTTGGCGTGGGCGCGGGTGTCGCCATGGGTCAGGCGATGGGTCAGGCGATGACCGGAGCGAGGCTAACGGGATCGCGGGCTTCCGATGCCGCCACCGCGGCCGAGAAATTCTGTACCGCCTGTGGCAAGCCCATGGTGCGCGGGGCGAAGTTCTGCCCCGAATGCGGCGAGCCGCAATGAATTGTCCTTCCTGTGGCGCGCCCATGCGGCTGGAGGCGGCGGGCGAAAGCCTGACCTGCGATTACTGCGGCAGCCTCGTCTTTCCGGAAAAGAACGATGATGGGGTGCGCGTCCTGGGTCAGCCCACGGACGAACCGTGTCCCGTTTGTGCCACTGGTCTGGTGGACGCGTCGTTTGCCCACGCACGCATTCGCTACTGTACGCGCTGTCATGGCATGCTGATCCCCATGGATATGTTCGCGGATATCGTGCAGGAGCTGCGCGGTGGAAGCGAGGGCGGCGTGATCCCACAGGCTCCTGATCGCAGCGAGCTGCAGCGAAGGCTCATTTGTCCGCATTGCCGCCAGGCCATGGAGACCCACTTCTATGCTGGCCCTGGCAACGTCATTCTCTCGGACTGCGAGCGGTGTTCCCTCAACTGGCTCGACCGCGGAAAGCTGATGCGCATCGCCCACGCGCCCGATGCGTTAAGGGAAGAAGCTTAAACTTCCCCGGCATCAGCTCCCGGCTCCTGGCTCCCCGCTTCTGCTGCACTTAGTGCTGGCTGAACATCGCCATCACATCTTTGCGCAGCGCGACCCGGCTCGCTTCGCGCGTGTAGAACATGTGGCCGCCAGGAAACTCGTGAACAGAGACCCGTCCCGGATCGCCCATCAGCGGCATCTCGTTCACCGTCAGGATGGACCCCATGAACGGGCACGACAAGTCGTTCCATCCGTGCACGATCATCACTCGCAGCTTGGGATCGGCGGCAACCGCCTGGCGCAGCTGCGTCGCCGAGCCTCTGCGCAGTTCGTCGTCACGATTCCAGTGCTCGCCGACTTCATAGGAGAGCGCGTTGTACCGCGCGTCCACCTTCCAGCCGACGGTACGCGTCACAAAATCCACCATCGCCGTCGTCGTGGGCGCAATCAGCGTAGCGAGCAGGGGATCGTTGGCGCGCTGCTCCGGCGCATAAGGAAATGGATCGAACATGGTCACGTTCGAGTCGTAGACGGAGCCCAGCTTGCCTTGTTCACGATGGACCTCGCGCAGATACGCCCCCGTCTCCAGACGGCCTCCGGATTCCTTCACGAAAGTTGGATCAAGTCCGGTGAGGTCCGTGACTTTTTTGATCATGGCGTCGGTTGCTGCCTGATCGGTATTGCCGTGAACGAGCGTGGTGAGGTAGTCGCCGAGCGTGTAGTCGATGACGGACTTCATCGCCTCCGGCGTCAGCTGGCTTTTGCGCTCGAGGTTAGCAGCTGTGATCGAGGGCAGCGTGACCAGCCAGGGCAGCGGTGAAAGGTCGCCGTTCTGCTCGATCGTGGGGTTCAGATAAGGCGAGACCAGCACCACGCCGTTCATCGCCACGCCGATCTGCGACTGCAGGAAGTACGTAATGCGCGGTCCGCGGAATCCACCGTAGCTTTCGCCGACGAGATATTTGCGCGATTGTAGCCGGTCGTTCTTCACCAGCCAGTCGTAGATCGCGCGCGACAGGTATTCGATGTCGGGCTCTGTAGTCCAGAAGAGCTTCTTTGTCTCATCGGGCGAAACCAGCGTGCGGCTGAACCCCGTCCCGATAGGATCGAGGAAGACGAGGTCGGTGAAGTCGAGCCAGGTTCCTGGGTTGTCGCTCAGCGTCGCCGGATCGGACGGGCTGTCACCCTCGTTGCCGGCATTAAGGTGCTTGGGGCCGATTGCGCCAAAGTTGAGATAAACCGAGGCGGCGCCGGGTCCGCCATTCAGCGCGAAGGTGACCGGACGATTCGCCCCGTCGACCGTGTATGCGGTGTAGACCAGCTGGCCCGCGGCCTTGCCTTCGGCATCGCGAACGTAGAGCGTGCCGACGGTGACGGTGTAGTTGAGCTTCTTCCCGTCGAGCATAATGCTCTGCTCGGTGTGCGCGTCCGGCGGGAGCGGCGGCAACGGTGGATTCTTATCCACCGTCTTGTCGGGGCTGGGCTTCGCGCCTTGGGCCGCTCCGGCGGCTGGCGTTTTCGAAGCATCATTATCGGATTGCGCGGCTGCCGAAAGACTGGGCAGCGCCAGGGCACAGACGAGAGCAAGGACTGGGGCGAAGCGCTTCAGAGCGCAAACGGACAAGGGAAATTGCATGAGCAATACGATATATCGGAAACGCCGTGAATGGAGGCGGCCGGTGATATCTGCCAAGTTTTCCGCGAGAATACGCGGCTCCCGGAGAATAGTGCGCCCCGCCTGCTATCTCTGAGCGCGCTGCGTGGTGAGCTTGTCCAGCTCCCGATAGATCTGCTCGTTGCGCAGGATGGCCTGCACGTACTCGCGGGTTTCGGTGAAGGGAATCGACTCCACAAACTCGTCGATGCCGTGGTAGTTGCCGATGCTCTGCCAATCGACCACGCGGTCGTCTCCGGCGTTGTACGCGGCGAAGGCGTACTCCGGCTGGCCGCCGAACCGATCAAGCGTCTGCTTCAGATAAAGCGTCCCCAGCCGAATGTTCATCGAGGGGTTCAGCAGCTCGCTGGTCTGAAAATGCCGGAGGCCTTCCTGTTTCGCGAGCGAATGTCCCACGGAGGGCAGTAGCTGCATCAACCCGTAAGCATTCTTGTTGGAGATCGCGACCGGATTGAACTCCGTTTCCTGGCGGATGAGCGACGCCACCATATAGGGATCGAGGCCGTTGCGCTCGGCATCGGCCTTGATGTCCGTCCAGTACATCTGTGGGAAGAGGATGCGCCAGTAGGCGACAGGAATCGCTTCGATCGGCGCCAATGTATAGAAGGGGATAGCGCGCTTCAGCAGACGCATGGCGCGCCAGGATTCGCCATCCGAGGCATAAATTTCCGCCTCGGCAAACGCTCCCCATTCGTCGCTGCCGTCCGCAGCGCGAATCTCCGGTGCGATGTACTCATTCAGACCGGCGTTTGCCAGCAGCCGCGCCTTCACCACATGGGGGTCGTCTTCGGGCACATCGTCGGTCAGCTCGGGAATCGGGACCGGCCTGAGCGCATCGAGTTCCGCGATCGAATCCGGGGTGACGGCCCCCAACTCCGTCAGCCGCGCCTGCGCCAGCATCGCGTAGTAGTAGTGGGGATAGACGCGCAGGATGGTCCGGTAATAGGCGGCTGCCGACGCCGGCTTGTGATCCTGCTCCTCGTCAATGCGACCGCGCCAGTACAGTGCCGCGGGAATCTCCTTGCCGCCGGCGTAGACCTGGATCTGTTCATCGAAGAGCCGAGCCGCCTCAGGATATTGCCCGAGCCGGTAATTGAACCATCCAGCACGCCAGTGGGCGCTGGGCGCGTACTTATTCGTCGGAAACCGCTTCGCCAGCTCGCCGTAATACGTGATTGCATGCGGATAATCCTTAAGCAGCAGGTACATGTTGCCGCTGGAATAGAGGGCTTCGGCGAGCCAGGGACTGTCCGGGAAGCGCGTCTCCATCTGGGTCACGATGGATTGTTGGGTGGCGCTGTCGCCTTTATCTCGCGCCAGCTCCATCAGCAGATACATGCGGCGAGCGCCCGCGTCGTCGTTGGTGTCGGGAATGGCGTTGATCTGGCTCTGCGAGAGGCGATGGAGCTTCCAGTCGCATTCGGCTGCCGCGACCAGAAGCGCATTGCGACTGGCGTCGTCGATATTCGCCTGGCTGGCGAGCGAACGGTACTCGTCCTCGGCATCGTTGTAGTGGCCGGCATTGTAGAGAGCGTCGGCATGACTCCGCCGTTTGTCGTTTGGCAGCGTGGCCAGGACGCCGTTTGTCGCGAGCTGGCTGCGCGCGACCCCGGCTTCGATGCTGAGCGGGTAATCGAGGTAGACGTGCTCGAAGAGCTGGTTGGCCTCATCCGTTTGGCCCGCCAGGGCGTCGGCTTTGGCAAGCGCCAACTGAAAATCGGCGTGTCCGGCGAGCGGCTCATTCCGATGGGGGTTGAGCGTCGTCATCGCGGCCTGCGGATCGCCCTCCTGCACCATCAGATTCGCGCGCAGAATCGGCACGCTCTGGACAAAAATGCTGTCGGGATATTTCTGCACGTAGTCGTTCAACACCAGCTCCGCCTGAGGCAGCTGATTGCTCTGCAAAAATGCCTGCGCGGTGAGGTAGTCGGAGTAGTCGGCGAGGGCGCCATCCGGTTGCGCTTTGGTGGCGCCGGCCAGATGGGCCGAGCGCAGCGCGCTCACCGCCTCAGGGAAATCGCGTTCGAGCAGATAAGCATGGCCGAGCGCGAGATACGCGGCCGCGGCAGCCTCCCCGGTATGGCTGTGCGCGTACGCGGCGACGCCAGCGTAGGCTGCCGGGGTTGGCGTCTGGGCCAGTTGCTGGGCCATCGGCCGCAGTTGCGACGACGCAACAAAGGCATGCTGGAGTCGGCGGCTCCGCGCCAGCTCGTGCGCGGTCAGGGGCCGCCGGCGGTGGTGGCGATGCGCGACCGCGCGGGTGCGGGCGGTCCGCGCCGATGCGCTGTGGGAAGCATGCGCGTTGCTCGGCGTGGTGTGATGGGCCGCGGTGGTGTGGTGGATCGCGGTGCCATGCGTCGCCGTCTTTTGGGCCGCCGAGGCCGCCGGCGTGGTGTCCGTCTGTGCGCCGGTTTTCCCGGCGACAAACGCAGCTCCGGCCAGCAGAGTCGTAGTGACTAACAACCACTTCAATCCACGAACCCTGCCCAAACCTGCCATCGATACCCCTCTTCCTACCAGAGTAAGACGAAACGCTTTGGCCTTCAGAGAGGAAAACACGAGACTCCGCAAAAAAGTTACCTTTCGTGTACTACGGCTTCGGTCGAACCGCTCTCCTTGACAGTCTGGGAGAAGCCGAGATAATCTCTCCCAGACAGACTAGGAGACTCTCGAAATGAGCGGGGATGCGGCGATCGATCTCTTGCAGGGAACTCTGGACATGCTGGTACTGAAGGCCGTCTCGCTGGGACCGCTGCATGGCTACGGCGTGCTGCTGCGTATCCAGCAAATTTCCCGGAACCGGCTGGAGATCCAGCAGGGCTCCCTGTATCCCGCGCTCTACCGGCTGGAGCATGAGGGTTGGATCGCCGGTGAATGGGGGCAAAGCGAAAACAAGCGGCGGGCTCGCTTCTACAAACTGACCGCTGCGGGACGGCGACGGCTCGAATCCGAGGCGAAAAAGTGGAACCAGTTCGCCGAAGTGATTGGAGGGATTCTCAGCACAGTACCGGAGGAGCTATGACGGGCAGGTGACAGCTCACAGGTTGCAGGGGGGCAGGGACGGGCTGGGGATCGAGTGAGGAGGGTGGCGATGAGTCTCAGGAGCCGAAGTTCGACGTGGCGGAAGGCGATGTTCCGTCGCGAGGAGTTGGACGGCGAGGTGAGCGAGGAGTTGCGCTTTCACATCTCGGCCTACGCCGAGGATCTGATGCGGGCCGGGATGCCGCGCGATGAGGCGGTGCGGCGGGCGCGCGCGGAGTTGGGCAGCGTGGCGGCGGTTCGCGAAAACACGCGGCAATCCTGGGGAACGCGCTGGTTCGACGAGTTGCGCGGTGATCTTCGCTATGCCCTGCGGATGCTGGCGAGGAGTCCAGGTTTTACGGCGGTCGCGGTGGGATCGCTGGCGCTGGGGATTGGTGCCAATACCGCAATCTTCTCGGTGACCCAGCACGTGCTGCTCGATCGCCTGCACGTGCCCCATCCCGGGGATTTGCGTCTGTTGGAGTGGACCTCGAAGAAGCCCGGCGTCGTGCACAGCGTCTGGGGCGACTGGAACAAGGGCTGGGACGGCGTCTACAGCTCCTCGTTTTCCTACCCCATCTATGAGGAGTTGCGGAAACAGAATCGCGATATGGACGACCTGTTCGCTTTTAAGGGCGCCGGGCGCATGGATGTGACCGTCGACGGTCAGGCCGAAGTTGTGCAGTCCGAATTGGTCTCCGGCAATTATTACCAGCAGATGCAGGTCGAGCCCCAGCTGGGCCGCGCGCTGGGTCCCGCGGACGATCAGCCCGAAGCGGCGCCGGCGATCACCATCAGCGATGCCTACTGGGCGAAACGCTTCAACCGCTCGCCGTCGGCAATCGGCCGATCCATCACCGTCAACTTGCAGCCTGTAACCATTGTCGGAGTCAATCCGCGCGGATTTACCGGAGCAAAAAGCGTCCAGAACTCGCCCGAGATTTTTGCCCCACTGGCCATGGAGCCCCGGCTGATCGGCTCTCGCGTGTGGAGCGATTCCCTTTTATCCAGCCCCCGGCATTGGTGGCTCCAGATCATGGCGCGCACCAAAGCGGGCGCCAGCGACGCAACGGCACAAGCGCAGTTGACGACGACGCTGCAAAGCGCAGTAACGGCGCTGATGAAGCCCACGGCCAGCGATTCCCTGCCTCGGTTGGTGGTGACGGATGGGAGCCGGGGACAGCAGGAAGCGGCCCGCGAACTGGCACAGCCCCTCTACGTGATGATGGCTCTGGTGGGCATGGTTCTCTTGCTCGCGTGCGCGAACATCGCGAACCTGTTGCTGGCTCGATCGTCGGCGCGGCAGCGGGAGATGAGCGTCCGGCTCGCCCTGGGGGCGGGACGAGGGCGCATCCTGCGCCAGGTGCTGACGGAAAGCGTGCTGCTGGCGCTCTGTGGTGGCGCGCTCGGGTTGCTGTTGGGCTATCTGGGACAGCATGCTTTACTTCTCCTCACGGCCGACTCCTCCGGCGAGGCTTCCCCGATGCCGACCTCGTTCAGCTGGGCGGTCTTTGCCTTCAACGCGGGGCTCTCATTGCTCACCGGACTTCTGTTCGGGATGTTGCCCGCCTGGAGGTCCACCCGGACCGAGGTGCAGAGCGGGCTCAAGGACTCCATGCAAACCACCACAAGGCGGCGGCGCGGCTACGCGGGCAAGGCCATCGTCGGATTCCAGGTGGCCCTGTCGATGCTCCTGGTTGCCGGGGCGGGTGTGTTTCTTCGGACGCTGGTCAACCTCAATCGAATCGATCCGGGCTTCGATACCCGCAACCTGGTCCTGTTCGATATCGATCCGCCCATGTCGCGATACACGGGCACGAAGACGGCCGACCTTTTCCAGCAGATTGAAGAACGGCTGGCAGCACTGCCGGGAGTGGAGTCCGTTTCCGCGGCGACGCCTCCCCTGCTGGCCAATAACCAATCCAACGATGATTTCATCCCCACGGGCACTGTTGTCAGGAAAGGCGACAGCACAGCCGAATTCGACAGCGACGTAGGCCGCAGTTACTTCACGACGATGCGAATTCCCATGCTTGCCGGGCGCACTTTCACATCCGGGGACACCTCCACTTCACCGCGCGTTGCGATAGTGAACGATTTGCTCGCGAAAAAGTACTGGGGCAGCGCCAACCCAATCGGCCGAACTTTCACCACCAGCGACATGCACGATCAAAGGCTGCTCTACACGGTCGTGGGCGTGTGCGCGAACACGCACTATGCGCAGCTGCGCGCTGACCCTCCGCCAATTTTCTTCCTCAATTACAAGCAGGCGCCCGAACTCGCCTGGGGCATCACTTTTGTTGTGCGAACGCGCAGCCCACGCGCCGCGATTGCGCCGTCGCTGCGGGCAGCCGTCCGGAGCGTCGACCGCGATTTGCCGCTGATCGATGTGCGCACACAGACCGAGCAGATCGACCAGATCACGACCGAGGAACGCGTGCTGGCCGATCTTACCGGCGGTTTCGGCTTGCTGGCGCTGGTGCTGGCGTCCATCGGAATTTACGGCATCATGGCGTACTCGGTGGCGCAGCGCACCAACGAGATCGGAATCCGCATGGCGCTGGGTGCGCAGCCTGCCCGCGTGCTGCGTATGGTGCTTGGCGAGGCCTCGTGGATCACCGCGGCCGGGATGGCCGTTGGGTTGGCGGGGGCCTTGGCGCTCGTGCGGCTGATCACGTCGATGCTGTACGGATTCAAGCCCTGGGATCCGGCAACCTTTGCCGCCTCGGCCGCCGCGCTGGCCGCGGTGGCGCTGGTCGCAAGCTGGATTCCGGCGCGGCGGGCGGCGGGGGTCGATCCGATGCGGGCCCTAAGGCACGAATAAAGCAGGTGACAGGTTACGGGTGGCAGGGGACAGCCACGGTGCCTACCGGCTACCGGTAGGTGTGATGACGATCTCACCCGTCATCTTGTCGTGTCCGCGGCCGCAAAGCACGCTGCAGCGCATTGGATAGACGCCAGGCGTTTGGGCCAGGAAGCGAATCACCGCCGGATGTTCAGGCTGCACCGGCTCCCGAATGCCGAGGCCGGGGACGGCGATCCCATGCTCAACGTCGGTTGAGGTCACAACCAGCTCGACGCGTGCGCCCTGCGGTACTTCCACCCGCTCCGGGTCAATCTCCCACTTTTTCATCACAATCTGGCGGACCGTGTCGGGAGGCCCCGCATATGTCGGAGTCTTTTTGCCGCAGCCGGCCATCGAAAGGAAGAACAAAGCGCAGAGCAGAGCTGTGGGCGCCGGTTTTGCCGCCATGCAGCCGAGCCGTTTAGTATGGGGGAGAAGCAAGTTGTCTGCTGCGGTCCAGATTCTGAAGCCATTCATGTCTTCTCCCATCCAATCACAAGGAACGGCCGAAGTTCATCCTGACGTTCTGCTCGTGGCGCGGGCGCGGCAGGGCGATATGGCGGCGTACGAGAAACTGGTGAAGCAGTACGATCGCCAGGTTTTCCGCATTGCCAACCATATCGTTCAGAACCGCGAAGACGCCGAGGATGTCGTGCAGGACGCGTTCCTGAAGGCCTACGAAAAGCTCGACCAGTTCCAGGGTAATTCGAAGTTTTATACGTGGCTGGTGCGCATCGCGGTCAACGAATCGCTGATGCGTCTGCGCAAACGGCGCACGGGCAGAATGGTTTCGATCGACGAGGATGTCGAGACCGAAGAAGGCTCGATGCCGCGCGATCTGGCGGATTGGAGTCCGGATCCGGAGGCGCTGTACGGCCAGTCGGAGATCGCCGACATTCTTCGCAAGACCATCCAGGGGCTGCCCCCGGGCTTCCGCGTGGTATTTGTGCTTCGCGACGTCGAGGGGCTTTCGACCGAAGAGACTGCCGAGACGCTGGGACTCAGCATCCCGGCAGTGAAATCGCGCCTGCTCCGGGCGCGTCTGCAGTTGCGCGAGCGGCTCAGCCGCTACTTTAAGCGGGGACAACAGGCCCAGGATGGTGTGAAGTGACGTGCACGGAGTTTTTGGCTCAGCTCGATGACATGCTCGATCAGGATGCGGCGTTACCCTTACGCGCCGATCTTCAGGAGCATCTTGAAAACTGCGAGCACTGCGAAATCACGCTGAGCACGACGCGCAAGACGATTGAGATTTACCGCAGCCACGAACTGTACGAGCTGCCCGACGAGCTGCGGGACCGTCTGCACCAGGCCATCCTGTCAAAATGCCGCAAGTGCTAAGCGGCTTTTTCCAATAAACCTTCGCTAGCCGGTCTTTCGCCGCCTTCCTCAGTGCACGCCAGCGGCCAGCAGGGCCGTCGATGAGTGGCGGCGGCGTGCGATCATCCGCGGCGGAGCGCTCCGGGGCGCAGCGATCGGCGCATAACTGCGGTAGACCGTGATGTGGAAGCAGGACTGGTAAAACTCCTCTTCGACGTCGATCTTGCCCGCGGTTTGAAGCGGCAACAGCCAGGCGCGCATCCACGACAGCTCAGAAAATGACATCCCCTTCTTTCCGATGTCGACGGCGGCGCCCGTCAGGTGTGGCGAGGCGATGTCGCCATCCGCCGGAGCAGCATTGCCGTTGACTTCGAGCAGCGCGCGCTGAAACGCGACGGTCCGCACCGCGGAGTTCACCTGGAAGGCGCGATGGAAACGCGCGTAGTGGGAGCGCGCCATATCTGCCAGGAAACGCGCCGCCCACGGCCGGCAATAACGTCGATTGGCCGGCAGATCGGGATTCACCCGCAGCGAGAAAGTTGCGGGAAGGGGAACGATCTCGCGGCTCGCCTCCAGCTGCTCCAGCTGAGCATCGTCTGCAATTCGAACCAGGCCCTCGGCCTCGTCGCGCTGGTTCTGGCGCACCAGCGATTCCAGGGAACCGCGCAGCGGCGGAACAAAGCGCACTCGCGCGATCGGCGCGATATTCGTGTGGCGCGGAACCGGCTGGGTAGTCAGGGTCACTACGCGAGCCTGCGGAGCGATTGTGGCGCGGCATCCCACCGAGGCTGGATTCGCCAGGACGGTGTGGGAAGCGTGGCCGGCCACAGTGCCGCATCCCGCTGCACGCGCCACATGGGCGCGATGATGATGCACCGACGCAGTGGCGGCAAATGTTGGAGAAACCAGCAAGAGGCTGGCCGCGAAGATCAGCAGGGGACGAATGTACATTCCGGGAACCGACGGGTTGTCGATAAGGTCAACCTCAGACTACCTGACCCGGACGCCGAAGAAAAGTAGCGAAGACGGATCGAGTCACGACTACAACAGGATTCGTTCCTTTACCCTGCCTTCGCGACGCCTTCTTTCGCCGTCTTGACGGCCACCCCTCCCAGGACCGCAACCACCAAAAGTAGCGCAAGCCACAGCAGAGCCGGATGCCTCTCCGTAAACGGCCGCCCATCCCGCCGCGGCTGATACCTGGGATTGTTCTCCTCGGGCCCAGGGTTCGCCAGCGCCGCGTCGGCTTCCGGCACAAACAGCGTCGCATAGTCATACCGCGGAGCTGTCAGGGCCGGATCGCCGTAGAACAACGCATAGCTCGCTCCAGCCGCGGCATCGAAACACAGCCGCCGCTCCGCCATCTCCAGTCGCACGTCGGTCAGCGCCAGAGGAGCGTCGTCGCCGTTGTCAATCGAAACCGTCCATTGCGTCGCCGCCCCGGCGAACGCCATCCACGGAGCGTCGACCGCCAGATCCTCCTCGTCGATCCGGTGCCCATCGCGCGTAGCGTGGAGCCGCAGCAGCGTTCCCGACGACTCGACGGGCGCCAGGGGTTCCTCGGCGGTTGTCTGCTGCGGCGTGGATGCCGGCTCGACCTTCACCGTCACGTTGCGGCTGAAGTTCGCCGGCTCTGCACCAGGAACAAACTCAATCCGCTCCACCGGCACGTCCGCCGGCACCTTAAATTGAACCGTTGTCGCATGCCCCTTCTGCGTCACCTGATTTGTATCAGCCACGGTGACGTAGGTTTGCTTCGCTGGAACCCGCTCCACCGAGAGCCCCGCTATATCCTCCGGCTTCACCGGTCCGCTAATCGCGAAATAGAGGTAGCGGAGATCCGACTCCGGCAGATGCAGGACCGTGCTCCGCCCCAGCTTCTGCCCGCTCAGGTCGAAGATCGTAAAAATCCCCAGCTCGGTTCCTTCCGAGCCGTCCTCCGACTGGCTTCCCGTGACCGCAACCGTCGCTATGAAATTTTTCGCGGTAAGGTCGAGGTTAACGTCGCTGTACCGTCCCTCCGGCATCGCAGCCTCAAACGTCGTCTGTGCGCCTCGCTTGCCCAGATTGAGCGGGGCAAGCATCGGCTGACGCTGCTCCACCGGCATCGCCTCACGAACCGCGTAAGGCGTCTCGGTGCCGTCTCGATACAGACGCACATCGGCTAGTCCCGGCGCAGCGTGCGCAAAGATCCCCGCATCCAGCGCGGCGCAAGTCTGGCCCGTTTTGGCGGCTGGTCCCGCAATCGGCGCTTCATACCGGAAATAACGGATCTCGGGCGCAGCCGCCGCCAACGCCATCAGCACGAGAGCCCCGCGAAGATTCATGCCGGGACCTTCTCTTCGCCCTCGGCCCTGCGCAGGTTCAGCCAGTCCCGCTGATACACAAAACTGACCGCCAGCAGCAGGGCGCCCAATCCGAGGAAACTCAAGATGCGATAGCCCTGGCTCAGTGTGCTCATATCGACCGTGAAGACCTTGGCGATCGATACAGCGAGCAGCAGCAGTCCCTGCCAGCGCAGCCGGGCCAGACGACGCCAGAACCCGAGCGCCAGCAGCGCAGCTCCGAAGAGCATGAAGAACGCCGAGTAGGTGAACTGCGCATACATGCGGTACTCATGCATCAGCCGCCAGCCGCCGCGCCAGCGCAAAAACCACCAGTAGCTGTGAATCTCCCAGCCCACCGCCAGCAGGATGAGCACGTTCACGGCAAGCCCCGCCGCCAGCGTTATGCCTGGCCACGCGAGGGCGTGTTCGGTGTGCGGTTCAGCGGCCGCATGTGAGCCCAGCCAGGCCACAAATGCACAGGCCAGGATGGCAAATAAATAGGTCCCAAACCGCTCGTTGAAGATGGGCGTGACCGAGGCCGGCGGATTCATCGTGACAAGCACGAACAAGCCGAGCGCAATGCACAAGACCGCCAGTACCCGCAGTAAAAGGGACCGCACGCGGGTGGACAGCCATACGAGCGCTGTGCCCTCAGCCAGCCACCCGATCGTCAGCCATCGTCCATGGGTCTTGAGCGGAATCGCCATGGTCAGGAAAACCACCGCGATGGTGAGGTGCAGTGCCGATGTCGCTTCGGCGGCATCGCGAAGTGCACCGCGCGCTGGGAATCGCAGCAACAATAAATAGAACGCCGCAAATGCGACGGTGACCCACGGCTCCGCTCCGGGGCTGCCGGCATTGTCGATCATCAGATAGAAGCCGAGAAACCCCAGCCCCGCATTCGCCAGCGGCACAACCACCAGCGCCAGATGATCCCAGCCGGCATTCGGTCCTCCGCCCTCTTCGCGCAGCTGTACCAGCCGCGGAGCGGACGCGAAAATGAGAAAGAAGATCGACAGGAAGAATGCCGTCGTACCGAATTCGCTTTGCGCGTAGTACTGGAGGGACCACGCCACAAAGAAAAACACCGTGCCGAGAAATGCTCCGCACAGCAGCCGCGACCACGGCTTGAGCGCTACGAGGATCAGCACCACCGCATCGAGCAACAGCAGGTAGGTAAAGAGCGCAACCTCGTGATTCTCTCCGGTCGAAAGCAACAGCGGCGTGCTGAAGCCACCCACGATGGCGTAAAGCGCCAGAAGCTCCGCATCCTGCTTCCACGCGAGGAATCCGTTGAACGCTGTCACGACAACCATGGCCGCGAAGGCGACCGTCGAATCGACGAGGTGATAAAGAGAGAAGGCCGCCCACAGCGACAAATACAATACGCCGCTGCCGATTGCTTTCAGCGAGTAAGAAAAAGCGGTGTAGCCGCGGGTCCTGAAGCGCTCCGACCACGCGATCAAACCAGCGCCCGCGATCAGCCCGATCAGCACGCGCCCCAGCGGGCCGATCCAATGGTTGTCGATGGCCAGCTTCAGAAACCATGCCGCTGCGATCAGGACCGCCAGAATCCCGATGCGGTTGAACCACTGGGAGCCGATGCGGCTTTCGAGGGAGCGATCGTCGGCCGCGGATCGCGGCGTGACCGATGCAAATTGCGGTGTCGAAGGAGCGGGCTCAATGCGCGCCGCGCCGGCTCCCCCATCCACGAGCGTTGCAGCCGCCACCGGCTCGGCCACAACTGAGGTCACGGGATGCGCCACCGCAGGCTCGTCCCGCAGCGCGATGCCATGATCCTTCAGCGTTTGTTCCAGCCGCCACACACGACCGCGCAAGGCGGCAATCTGCGCTTCGAGACTCCCCTCGGGCCGCGGCTCCATTGCCGCCCACTTTACACCCCGCGCCGCTGCGATTCCACGAATACTTGTCCGCCATCGGCGCAGCCCTTCGCTGGTTCCGCCAAACAAAAAATGGGAGCCGTTGCCGGCCCCCATCGGAGGAAAGTATGCGTTGCTGTTAGTAGAGAATCTTGATCGCGAACTGCAGGATTCTCGGCTCGAAGGTGCTTGAGATTTGCCCGCCGCTGCTCGGTACCCCGCCATTAATCGCTGACAGGCCCGGCGTTGCGCCGGTCCCCAGCGTCGATGTCGTCGTTCCCTGGGTACCGCTGATCGTGTTTGGCAGATACAGATTGGTGTGGTTGAAGACGTTGTATGCTTCCGCGCGAAACTCGATCTTCATGTTCTCGAGCGGCGTGTTAAACCGCTTGTTCACGTCCAGGTCGGTTTCGTAGAACGCCGGAGTGCGTCCCGGATTCCGCGATGCATCGCCGAAAGGGCTCAGCGGATTGCCGGCCGCGTCCTTCACCGGCGGGAGCACAAACGCCGCGTAGTTGATGTAGTTCACGTACCCGGTATTGGCAGCCCGCGAAGACCGCCCCTGTGTCACCTTCTGCCCAGGAACGAAGTCCGCTCGGTACTCGTTGGCGCCGCGGTACGTGGCCGAAATCTGCTGCGATACCTGCTGCGCGCTGTTCGGCGTGTAGGTCAGGTTGAACGGCGTCCCCGCCTGCGCGGTGTTGATCGCGCTGATCTGCCAACCCCCCAGGACCGCATCCTCTGCGCCATTCATGCCGTTGAGGTGCGCCCGGCCTTTGCCGAAGGGAAGCTCGTAAATCAGGCTGGTCACGTTCGAGATGGGCAGGTTGTAATCCGACTGCGCATAATCCGCGGCGATGTTGTAGGCATTCTGCGGCGAGGGCGTGTTGCCTTCGAGCGAAGCCGACGCATTGTCGAGGGAATGCTCCCACGTGAACGAGTTGAGCAGCGTCAGTCCGAACACCGACCTCTGCTCATACCGCACCTGCAGCGCGTTGTAGTGCGACCAGAATTCGTTGAGCGCCTCAGTAATGTCGCTCGGCCAGTTGGTGAAAGGCCGCGCAAATCCGTTCGTCGGATTCTTCTGGTTTCCGTTGAGGAACCCCTGCAAATGCACGCCGTGGTTGCCGACGTACGCGACGTCCACCAGCGAGTTCCTTGCCAGCTGCTGCTGGATGCTCAGGAAGAAATTCTCGACATAGCTGTCTGGCGTGTTCTTCGGAACCCACGTAATGTTGTCGGTCGCCGGATTGAATGCCGTCACCAGCCCCGAGGGGAATCCCTGGCTCGCCGTCGCAAAGCAGCTGGGCGTGGTGGTTCCCGTCGCGATGATCTGCGACGGCAGCGGCGAGGGGCATTGGTTTGCGACGGTTGGCTTAATCTGCGTCACCACGGCGAACTGCGCCTGCGGCGCATTGATGCCGAGGATGTCGCCCGATCCGGCCCGGGTGTAATGCACATACCCCGTTCCAAATCCGCCCCGGATTGCCGTTTTCGAAAGCGGCGCCCAGGCGAATCCAATCCGCGGCATGAAGTCCGTCAGGTCGGGATTCACCAGCGTCTTTCCGTAAACGCCTCCCGAAGTCACCGGTGTCAGGCTCGCGGTTGCCGTCGCCACGTTCGGGTTGGTCGTCAGTACTGTTTGCGAAATCGGATCCCAGTTCGAGATGTAGTCATTCGCCTCCGAATACGGCGATCCGTACTCCCACCGCACTCCAAGATTCAGCGTCAGCTTCGGCGCCACCTTCCAGTCGTCCTGCGCATAAGCGCTGTCGAGGGTCTGCCGCAGGTGAACGACAAAGTAGTTGGCCAGCTGATAGCTGCTGGTCGCGCCGAACAGGAAATCCGCCCAGTAGGTATCGGAAACCGGCGCCGTGGGAGCAGCTGCGCCGCTGGCTGTGGTCGCGCAACTCGCCGAGATGGCCGCGTCGCACAGGCTGTAGCCCCCGCCGTAGGTCCACGATCCGTACAGTGGATTGTTGTCGTTGACGGCCATCCAGACGTGCTCGTACTCATATCCGAACTTCAGCGAGTGGTTGCCCTTCACCCACGTCAGGTTGATCTTCGGATCGGCCAGCGCCGGGTTCTGCCACTGCGGGTTCGTGCTCTGGCGCCCGAATCCGGTGAAGCCTGTGATTCCCTCCGACGGCAAGCCTCCAGCCACGATGGGATTGGAGGGCAATCCCGGAATCGAGAACGCATCATCGCCGATGGAAAGGTTGTACTTTCCTGCCTTGGTGCGCGAAAGACCCAGCCGCGCGTCGAGGATTGTGTTGGGTCCGAAGAGGTGCGTGTACCCCAACGCTACCTGCTGATCCAGAATGCGAATGGTCCCGTTCGTCTGCCCGTCCAGCGGCAGAGGAATCGTCACGTGGTTCACGCCCGTCTCTTTGCGGTCGCTGATTCGGAGGAACCACGAACTGTTTGCGCTTTGCTGATAATCCAGACGCAGATCACCCTTGTCCGAGTTATCGGTAAATGGTGCCTCCACCGAATAGTCGTTCGAATTCAGGCCGGTGGTCGCCAGCCCCGACTGCGGCAGAGCGATCTTCTTGAAAGCATTAACCACCTGGGCATTCAACGGATCGAAGGCCGTTGAAGGAATCGCCGTTCCCGCCGGGTACACCGTCCCGGTCACCGGATCGCGCACCGGAACCACCAGCACGCCATTTAACTCATTCTGCGTCGGCAGCGTCAGCACGCTCAGAGGCCGCAGCGTTTGCCGGAAACCCTCATAGTCGAGGAAGAAAAACAGCTTGTCCTTCATGATCGGACCGCCGAAGTTCATCCCAAACTGGTTGCGGTTGAAGGTCGGCTTCTGGAAGGGCGTGACCCCGCCCGTGTTGCTCACCACGTTAGGCTTGAAGAAGCCCTCGGCATTCAGGTCCGTATTGCGCAGGAACTCATAAAGGGTCGCGTGGAATGCATTCCCGCCGCTCCGCGACGCCACATTAACGGTCGCGCCCGAAGACCGCCCGTATTCCGCGTTCTCGTTGTTGGTCACCACGCTGAACTGCGCCACCGAATCCGGTGCGATCGCGATGATCTGGTTGTCGAAGCCCTGATTGCTCTCGCCGTAGGCGTTGTTATCCATGCCGTCCAGCAGATAGTTGTTGAACATGCTCCGCTGCCCGTTGACGTTGTACGCGCCCTCGCGCACCAGGCTGCTGATGGAGCTGGTGGTCGCCGCTGTCGGCGCCTGACGCACACCTGTCACCAGGGCCAGCAGGTCAGAGAAGTTCCGGCTCACGAGGGGCAATGCTTCGGTTTCGTAATTTGTGATGTTTTGCCCGCGCTGGCTTGAGTCGGTTTCCAGCTGCAGGGCAACATCCGATACTTCGATGGTCGTCTGCGCCTGACCAAGATCCAGCCTCAGATCGATGCGCTGCCGGCTCCCTACGGAAATCGTGATGTTCTGCGCTACCGCCTGGTCGAATCCCTGTGCGGTCGCGGTAATCGTGTAAACGCCGTTGCGGAGGGAAGGGAACTCGTACTCACCTTCGCCCGTCGTCGTTGCCGTTTGCGTGATTCCGGTTGCCGAGTTGGCAGCGGTCACCGTCGCTCCAGATACAACCGCGCCACTGGCATCGCGGATCGTCCCCACAAGACTGCCGTCCTCGTATTGAGCGTGCGCGACACTGGAACCGATGAGGAAAAGGCCTGCCAGGAAAGTGACAAAAAAAGCTCTGATTTGTGGCTTCATATCCCGAACCTAAGTCACTTGCGGCAAATCCCCGGTTAAAGCCGCGCAAATGGACCGTGAATCCGTCACAATGAATGTGTAAAATCGACCCGTCATGCAATCCGGGCCTCCCTCCCCCCCTCGCCGCGTGCTCGCCGTGGACGATGATCCCGTGAGCCTCGCTGTTACCGCTATCCTCCTCGAGGCGGAAGGCTGCGTTGTGCTGCAAGCGGAAAGCGGCGCGCAGGCGCTGGAAATGGTTTCTGCCAATCTCATTGATTGCGTCCTCGCCGATTTGCGCATGCCGGGACTGAACAGCACGGAACTGGCCCGATCCCTGCGCAAGGCCGCGCCCCACGCTCTGCTTCTGGCGATGAGCGCTACCCCGCCGCCGGAGCTCGAAGGCTATGACGGCATCCTGCGGAAGCCCCTGACGCCGCAGAGTCTCCGCGCCGCCTTCGCTCGGCGCGTTACCGAGGCTAAGGGCCCGGTTTCCCACGCTTCCAAAGACGATGTCATCCTCGATCAGGACATCTTCGATCGCCTGCGCCGCGCCATCACTCCCGACGGCCTCCAGGAAGTATTCTCCGTTTTCATTCGAGACACACGCGAACGCATTGCGGTTATGCGCTGCGCCGATCCTGCAACCATCGTCCGAGAAGCGCATACTGTTAAAGGCGGAGCTTCCATGGTGGGTGCTGTACAGATTTCACGCTCCGCTGCCGCCATCGAATCGGGTATTGACGATCCTGATGATCGGACGCGCAAACTTGACGAGATGGAAGCACAATGCCGTTTCGCCGAGATTATCCTCAGACAGAGGCTCACAGCATGAACTCCCCTACCAGGTCCGCTCGTCCCTCGCCTACGCGACCCTCCAGGACGTCTTCTCCGGCCATCCGCATCCTCCTTGCCGACGATCATCCGGTCATCCGCATCGGTGTGCGCAACATGCTCCAGAACGAGGAAGGCCTCGAGGTCGTCGGCGAATGCTCGGACGGCGACGAAGCCATCACCCAAACTCTCGAGCTGCTCCCCGACATTCTGCTGCTGGACGTCTACATGCCGCGCCTGCCTGGCATCGAGGCCATGCGCGCCATCATGAACGGCTCGCCCTCGGTCAAGATCATCCTTCTCACGAGCACGATCAGCACCCAGCAGATCATCGAGGCCCTCCAGATTGGCGCGCGTGGCATCGTTATTAAGGATGCGGTCGCCGAGCACGTTACCGCCGCTATCCGCGCAGTCTCCGGCGGCGATTACTGGATCGGCGGACGCCGGGTCGTCAACCTCGTCGGCGCACTGCACGATCTGATGCAGCAGGCCGCTGTTCCCGATCGCAAAACCTTCGGCCTCACCCCGCGCGAGATGGAAGTGGTTGGCTGCATCGTCGAAGGCTGTTCCAACCGCGACATCGCAAAGCAATTCGGTCTGAGTGAGGAGACGGTCAAGCGCCACTTGTCGAACATCTTCGACAAGACCGGCGTCTCCACCCGCCTCGAGCTGGCCATGTTCGCAATCGCGCACCACCTGGTCGCCACGGAACGATAAACCGCGGTGCTGATTCTTCGAAAGAGAACGTGACCATGCAGGTTCCTCGCTTTTTCCTCTCATCTGCAGCCGTGGTGGGCAGCTTCGCCGTTGCCGCAGCCTCCCTCCTGAGCGCCCAAACCGGTTCCTCCGCGATCCAGCTCGCCCCCTACACCACCCCCGACCAGACCGCCTCCGCCGGTGTGCCCTCCGGATGGAAAGCCGAAGGCTCTCAGAGCACCATCACCCTGACGGGTCCACAGGATGAGTCCATCATCCTGGGCCGTGTTTATATAGCCCGCAACGGCACGTTCCATGCCGGTCAAAAGGGAACCAACGGCGCTGACCTCACCATGCCGTACAACGCCCCGCTGACCCAGAAGCTGATTATGATCTACCAGCAAGGTGGCGCCCTCAGCGGCAAACCTGTCCCGCAGATCACGTTCACTTCTGCCACGCCGATCCAGGTGCCCGCTGTCCTCGGCCAGTGCGGCCGCTTCGTGGCCAACCTTATCGGACCCGCGCAGCCTGCGAAGATCATGGGCATCTTCTGCTCCTTCCCCATGGACACCGCCGGCGCCTTCAAGAACTTCATCATGGTCGCCCAGGCCCCCCCGACTACCGCCGCACAGGAAGCCCCCGTCGCCCAGGCCGTCTTCTCCAGCTATAAAATCCCCCAGGCGATGCTGGCCAAAAAACTGGCCCCCGTCACCGCCCCTCCGCCACCCGCCTCCGCTGGCGGCGCAGGCATGAGCAGCGCTCTCTACGGCCTGCAGCAGGCCAACGTCATGGCCACCTGCATGGACGAGGGCGTGATCCGCGAGTATGGTCCGCGTCAACTGCCCCAGGAGTGCGGCGGCCAGGCGCCCAACCCGTAACGCCCACCCAACAGGAATCTCGCTGCTCCGAGTCGAATGGAGCCTGCCCTGAGCGAGGTTGCGCAAGCAGCGAGTCGAATGGGGGATTCGCATCACCGTGGTTTCGCTAGCGGCGGGCTAGCCCTGGCAGGGCTGCGAGTCGTTAGAATCAAAGTGGGCTCGTAAGGGGACAAAACAGAATGCAATCTGAGGCAACCGGGACACTCGAGAACACGCCGGCTCGCACCGTTTATTCCCGCAGCAATCCGTTTTCCGCCACTGTTCTCGAAAACCGGCTTCTCACCGGCTCAGGCTCGGAAAAAGAAACGCGCCACATCGAGATGGATCTCACCGGCTCCTCCATCGAATATCTTCCCGGCGATTCGGCCGGCATTCTGCCCGTCAACACCTGCGATGCTGTCGAGCTGGTGCTGCAACGCCTCGGCTTCGCCGGCGATGAGCCCGTCACCGATTTCTACGGCAAGCCCCTCACCCTCCGCGAAGCGCTCACCTCCTGGCTGATGATCGGCAAGCTCTCCGGCAGCACCCTTAAAGCATGGGCCAAACTCACCAGCCATCCCGAGTTCGCCGCGCTTATCGAGCCTGGCAGCAAAGAAAAACTCGACGCCTACCTTTGGGGACGCGAGTTCCTCGACCTCCTCGAACATGCTCCCGCGAAACTCGACGATCCGCAGCAGCTATTCAAGCTGCTGCCGCGTCTGGCGCCGCGCCTCTATTCCATCGCTTCCAGTCAGGCGCTGCATCCGAACCAGATCGACCTCTCTGTCCGCGTGGTCAAATACGAAAGCTACGGCCGCGAACGCCAGGGCGTTTGCTCCTCGCACATCGGCGAGCGGACGCCGAAAGGCGGCAAACTCCCCATCTTCATCCACTCCAACCAGCTCTTCCGTCTTCCTGCCGATCCCGATGTCCCTGTGATTATGGTCGGGCCGGGCACGGGCGTCGCGCCCTTCCGCGCCTTTCTCGAACACAAACAGGCCGGTTGCGGACGCTGGCCCATGTGGCTCTTCTTCGGCGATCAGCGCGCCTCGCAGGATTTTCTTTATCGCGAGGACCTCGAACGCTGGCTGGCTACCGACGTGCTCGATCGTCTGGACACGGCTTTTTCGCGCGATCAGAAGGAGAAGATTTACGTTCAGCAGCGCATCCGCGAAAATGCCGCCCAGCTCTGGAACTGGCTCGATCGCGGCGGATACTTCTACGTCTGCGGCGACTCCAAGCGCATGGCTCCCGATGTCGAAGCGGCCTTACTCGAAGCTGTCGCCACGCACAGCGGCCGTGGCCCCGAGTACGCGCAGGAATACCTTGCCGAAATGAAAAAACAGAAGCGGTATCTCAGGGATGTCTATTGATGTCAGCCGCGGATCGCGACCAGCAGGAAGACAGTCACCGCCGCAACCAGAAGCAGGAAAACGAGCAGAAACCCACCGATGATGAATTGGGCGGTGCGCTCCTGCTCCGGCTTCGGGCGCGTGATACCGAAGGTTGTAATAAACGTTTCCATCAGCCAGGCGAGCAGTTTCATGGGACGAGGTCAGGATACGCCGATGCGCGAGCCCCAGCCCCACCTCTCTCGCCTATCGCCGCTCATGAGCGGCTTTTCGCGATAGCATCGAGGACGCCATTGAGAAAGTCGATCGATTCCGGTCCGGAGTAGCGGCGCGCGATCTCGAGCGCCTCGTCGATGACGATGGGCGCCGGCGTGCCCGGGAAGCCGATCAGTTCGCCGATGGCCATGCGCAGCAGGTTGCGATCGACGGCGGGCATGCGGCTCAGACGCCAGTTCTTCGAGTGCTGTTCGAGCAGCGCAGTGATTTCGGGCTCACGCGCGGTGGCGACGCGAAACAGATCCTCGGCGAAGCCGCGCGTGTCAGGGTCCGCTTCTTCGCGCGCCTGCCAGAAGGTCGCGCGCACTTCATCGGGCGTTTGCCGGCCGATGTCGGCCTGGAAGAGCATCTGCATGGCGAGTTCGCGGGATTTGCGGCGTTTGCCGACGAGCGTCATGCTCGCGGCCCCGGGGCGTGAGCGGCGATCTTGCGGCGGAGCGAAGCCATTTCAATGGCGGCCGCGGCGGCTTCGAAGCCTTTGTTGCCGCTCTTCAAACCGGCGCGATCGAGCGCCTGCTCGAGCGTTTCGCAGGTGAGGACTCCGAAGGAGTGGGGCACACCGGTTTCCTGCTGGGACTGGCCGATGCCGCGGGCAACCTCGTTGTAGATGGCCTCGTAATGTGCGGTTTCGCCACGGATCAGGCAGCCGAGCGTGATAATCGCGTCGAACTTGCCGGTTTCGGCGAGTGGCCGCGCGGCGGCGGGAATCTCCCAGGAACCGGGCACGCGAGCGATCTGGATATCCTCGCGGCGCGCGCCACTGCGCATCAGGGCATCGAGTGCCCCCTGAACCAGCCGCTCGGTGATGACCGCATTCCAGCGAGCAACAACCACAGCAAAGCGCATGCCTGCGGCGCTCAGATCGCCTTCGAGCGCGATAGCTTTGCCGCGCAGCGGGTCCTGCCACTCCCAAAAAGCCACAGAAAATCCGGGCACCGGCTGGACGGTGAAGAGCCGCGACTTCCAATGCGTGTCCTCGACCGCGCCGATAGGGTTGGTCGTTCCATTGGTGCCTGCTCTCTTGTTCAGCCATTCGCTGGCGACCTGATGCACGGCGTCGAGCGCGGTGACTTCAATCAGCAAGTCGGCATTCAAGGTCGGAGGGGCGCCATCGATCAATTCAAGATTGCCGAGTGGGGCTAGAAACGGGCGTCCTTTGCTGGCAGCGCCAGACTGGCGCGACGGCTCATCCCAGCCGCGCCCCGGCTCGAAGCCCAGCGTGGAAAAGAAGCTCACCAGCTCGTCAAACTCAGCCGCATTGGCCACCGGGCGAATGAAGGTGAGGCCCTTAATCATGCTTCGGAGGTACTCATACTGTGAGGGTATCAAGGACTGGGGTATCAAGGACCAGGTGCGGACCAGGTGCGGACCAGGTGCGGACCAGGTGCGGACAGGGTTCAGCGCGAGCGCTATCCTCGTGTCAGCGCCTCGATCATCGCGTGCCAGTCCGGCCACTGGCGCACTAATTCCGCCCTCTCGCCCGACAAGTAGTCGGCGTAATCGAAACCTGGGCTGACGGTGCAGCCGAGTAGCGCGAATTTGCCTCCCGGAACGAGCCGCGATCCTTGCCAGACCTTCTGCGGGACGATCGTCTGCAGCCACTCGCCGCTGGCAATGTTTGTCCCCAGCACCAGTCGGCGCCCTGTACCGTCGGGCAACAGCTGGAGCATCTCCACGGGATCGCCGAGATAGAAATGAAAGACCTCATCGGAGGCGAGGGTGTGCATCTCGGAAAAGCTGTCCGGCTCGAGGAGGTAATAGATCGCCGTGCCGGCCGACCGCGTTCCAGGGTAGCGCGGCGGAAGCGCGGCCGTTGGAATGGTCTCTGCCGCTTTCCAGGTTTGCCGAAACCAGCCGCCCTCGCGTGGGTGCGGCTCGAGATTGAGTAAGGACTTCAGCTCAGCGGCGGTGATGTCTGGCATGAACGCATCCTAAACTGACTCGGGAAACCTGACTCGGGAAATCAGGACTCGGAAAGTCAGACCACGGGAAGCTGGGAGTTTAGGCACCCGTCGGGAACTTCCATCGCAGAACCGTTGTCTATCGTGCAGAGACTCTGTGAGCCAACCCGCTTGCGGATCTCGTTCCGACTTCGCTCTCTCCTCATTCTGGTCCGCATTAGCTACGGAGGGAGAACTATGTTCGAAGACAGTTTGGTTGAGTCCAGCGGCCGCATCCGCACGCGGAGCCGCCGCTATGCAGCCGGGTCCCTGCTCCTGGAGACGGTGTTCGTTGCCGCAATCGTGCTGATCCCCTATCTCTACCCGGCTGCACTGCCGCGCAAATGGCTCAATGTTCCCTTGATCGCGCCGCCGCCCACCCCCGCCGCGCCCCTCGTACAACCACGGGTCGCCGCAGCGGCCGCTACGCGCACAGAACTTCTGGCAGCGACCGTGCTCGCTCCCACCGTCATTCCGCGCGACCCGATTCTCGTCGCCGACTCGGCTCCAGCCGGGCTGAATCCCGGATCGAATATCGGTGGTGGCAATGGTCCGGCAGGGCTGTTGCCTCTCGGGATTGGCCCGTCGCCGGCGGTTCCGCGTGTCCGTCCGTCCAGGCCAACCGGGCCGATCCGCGTTTCGGCAGGAGTTGCGTCCGGCCAACTCATCGTCCCGATCCAGCCGCACTATCCCGCCATCGCGCTCGCCACTCGCACGCAGGGAACCGTTGTGGTGGCAGCGACGATCTCTACAGAGGGACGGATCGAGAGCCTTCACGTGGTCAGCGGTCCGCCGCTGCTGGTTCCGGCCGCCGTTGAGGCCATCCAGCGGGCTCGCTATCGCCTCTGGACGCTGAATGGCGCGCCTGTGGAGGTGGAAACGACGATCAGTGTGGTGTTTTCGCTCGGAGGGAGCTGAGCCTCGGACGCTGTCACAGAGGGTAGGGCAACGGGGCGGAGGCAATGCATCCTTTGGGTGATTCCCATCACGCCGCACCGGCCGTTTGTTGCGATACGATGAAAATCGTGCAGGTCCTTGTTTACTCCGCATCCTGGTGCCGTGACTGTCGTGAGGCCAAACGGTTTCTCGAATCCCACAACATCCCCTATACCGATATCGATATCGAGGAAACCCCCGGCGCAGCTGAAGAAGTGCTCGCTCATGTGGGCAAACGCGCGATCCCGCAATTCGTCATTGACGGTGAGTGGGTCCAGCCCTACCGTCCCGGGCGGGGCTTCCTCTACGCGGAGATGACGGCCAGGCTCGGGGTCAACGGCGCAGTCGTTCGCAACCGATAGAATCTCAACAGAACGCTCCCCGCAAAGGCATCGCCTGAACAGGCGGCTCGGGTGGGAACAAAACTGCGGCCGGCTGCGTATTCCCATCCGAGCCGGGTGGCGCGTTTCCTGGGTCGCGGGTCGTTCTGCACGGATAAAAATCGTCCGCAGCATCCGTCAACCCAATCCACTCATTCACCCCAACACGCTCGGAGGAAGTTCGCAGTGAATCAGACGCGGAAACGCAGGAACCGAATCTGGCTCTGGGGCGGCCTGGTCGCCGTTGTTGTCATCGCCGTCGCGGTGGCAGCTTTTGCTATGCGCAGCGGAGACACGAAGATCCCCGCTGCCCGTCTGGCCAAGGTCACGCGAGGAGACATCGCGAAATCTGTCGTCGCAACGGGCCCCATCCAGCCCATCAACAAAGTTGAACTCAAGTCCAAGGCCTCAGGTCTGGTGGAGAAGCTGTATGTCGACATCAATCAGACCGTGAAAAAGGGTCAGGTACTCGCGCAGCTCGATCAGCAGGAAATCCTCGCGCAGGTAGCGGCGCAGCGGGCGCAGCTGGCAGCCCAGGAAGCCAACGTCACGACCTTTACCGCGAACATCGCACAGGATAGGGTCAACGCGGCCGCGCCCGATCTTCCCATGTATCAGGAGACTTACCAGCGCAATGTGCAGATGCTGAAGGACGGTATCGTCTCCCAACAGGCCCTCGACAACGCGGAACGCGACTATCTGGCCCAGAAGAATAAGCGGGATGGCGCGGTCGCGCTGATCGGCGTCGACCAGGCCAAGCTCAAGCAGGCCGAGGCCCAGGTGCAACAGGCCAAAGCGAGCCTCGACCAGCTCAACCAGCAGTTAAGCTACACAACGCTGGTTGCGCCCATCGACGGCATGATCCTTTCCCGCGACGTGGAGGTTGGCGACGCGGTCAGCTCCATCCTGATCCTCGGCTCAACGGCGACGCTGGTCATGACGATCGGCGACGTCCATCAGGTTTATGTTGACGGTAAAGTGGACGAGGCGGATATCGGAAACGTCTATCTCGGCCAGCCTGCGCGCATCCATGTGGAGTCGTTCCCGAACAAAACCTTCGATGGCAAGGTAACGAAGATTTCTCCGCTGGGCGTGGAGAAGGACAACGTAACGACGTTTGAGGTGCGCGTCTCGATCGACAATCCAACTGGCGAGCTGAAGGCGCTCATGACCGCCAACGCCGAGATTGTCGTCACCGAACATAAGAACGCGCTGAGCGTCCCGGAGCAGTCGATGAGCTGGGATAACCAGAAGAACGCTTTCGTTTTCGTGCCCGATCCGAAGTCGAAAGATGGTCAGAAGAAATTGCCCGTGACGGCGGGCATCTCCAACGGCAGCCGGACGGAAATTTTGTCCGGGCTCAAAGAGGGAGACACGGTCGTGCTTCAGCAATAAGACATCGTTTCGATTTTGCAGTTCAGGAGGAACCCAATGTTTACTTCTCGCAGGACGCAGTTTCTCGCGCTCGCCGCTGTCGTGGCGCTGATCCCCGCCGCCGCGTTTGCGGCCGATGGCACCTTTGACAAAACGCTGCAGGTCAACGGCTCGGTGATGCTCAGCGTTTCAACCGGTTCCGGTTATGTGCACGTGTCTCCGGGCTCCGGCAGCGAAGTGCATATCGTCGGCCATGTGCGTGCGAATGGCTGGGGATTCGGCGCCTCTGCCGACGACCGGGTGAAGCAGGTGGTGGCCAATCCTCCCATCGAGCAGTCCGGCAACATCATCACCATCGGACGGCATCAGGACTGGATTCGAAACGTTTCCATCGATTACGACATCACGGCGCCGCACGGCACACAGCTCGAAGCCACCTCTGGTTCCGGCGATCTCCGCCTCCAGGATCTCGGCGGCCCGCTCAAGGCCAACACCGGCTCCGGGACCATTGAAGCTGGCGGCTTCAGCGGCCGCGTTCAGCTGGAGACCGGCTCCGGTGACATCCGCGCCGGGCTGCAGTCGGCCAACGACGTGAAGGCCGAGACCGGCAGCGGCAGCATCCATCTGCAGGGAGTCGAGGGCGCCTTGTTCGCCGAGACCGGCTCGGGCGACATCGAGATCGGCGGACATCCCGCTTCGAATTGGAAGCTCGAAACCGGGTCTGGATCGGTCACGCTCAACGTCGGCACCGCTCACTTCACCCTTGACGCCAGCACTGGCTCGGGGACCGTCCACAGCGATCCGCCGCTCACCACGCACGGTGCGCTCGAGCGCCATCACATCCAGGGCGACGTCAACGGCGGAGGGCCGACGGTGCGCGTGGAAACGGGCTCCGGGGATATCCGGATTCACTAGCCTCGGCATTCGAGAGAGTCTTTCTTTGCGCCTGGTTCGTCCTCACACGGTGCGATGTTCGCCTCGCCGGAAGTGGGGTACGACCTATGCCACGAATCTGGAAAACTGTATTACTGGCCGCAGCGTTCGCGATCGTTCCGGTCCTGGGGGCGCAGAATTCCGCGCCCGTTCCTGCACCCATTCTCTCGGCTCATAAGATCTTCGTCGCCAACGGAGGCATGGACGCCTTCTCGTTGCAGGCCTTTGAAGAGCTGGGACTGAAGGGCACCGACGCTTACGATTCGCTTTACACAGCGATCGGCAGCTGGGGCAAGTATGAACTCGTATCTTTGCCCGCCGACGCCGACCTGGTCCTCGAGATTCGCTTCACCGCGCCTTTGACCAACGTCGGTCAGCACAATACGTGGAAATTTCAAGAGGTTGCCGCCAACACGACCTGGCAGTTCCAGACAGAGATCACCATTTTCGACGCCAAGACACACTTCCTGTTGTGGACGCTGACAGAGCCTGTGCGGCCCGCGAATCTGAAAGGCACCTGGCGCAGGAACATCGCCGACGCCAATGCATCGCTCGCCGGCGACCTGAAGTCGCTGCTTGCCCCAGCCACCAAAGCGCCGTAGTCCGCTGAGGTGGGGGCGGTATGATGGCGTATCCCTTTTGCTTTGAAGCTTGATGCATGCGCCCACGCCTTCTTTGTCTCGGCCTCTTTGCCGCAGGTTGCTTTGCCGCGATTGCTCCCGTAACGGTCGCCGAGTCCGGCTCGCCGATAACGCTGACCGTCGACACCACGCACTCGCCGGAGAAGATCCTCCATGTCCGCGAGACGATCCCCGTTCAGCCCGGACCTTTCACGCTCTACTATCCGAAATGGATTCCGGGTGAGCACGCGCCGAGTGGGCCGATCACGAGCCTGACAGGGCTGCACTTCACCGCGGACGGCAGGGAAGTTCCGTGGCAGCGCGATCTCCTCGACACGTTCACCTTCCATGTCGACATCCCGGCCGGCGTAACCCATCTCGATGCGGCTTACGACTACATCGAAGCAGCCGGTGCTTCGGCGACTGATAAGCTCCTCGTTCTCGAGTGGAATGAGGTGGCGCTGTATCCAGCCGGGAAGCCTTCCGCACAGCTGACCTATAACGCTACTCTGATCCTGCCCGAGGGATGGAAGTTCGGGACATCCCTGCCGGTCGACAGTCAGTCCGGAAATCGCGTCGTGTTCAAGCCCATCGCGTTCGATTTGCTGGTCGATTCGCCGGTGATCGAAGGCGAATATTACCGCGTCATCGACCTGACGCCGCCGGGCGAGCCGATCCATCACGAACTCGATCTGGTCGCCGACAGCGAAGCGGCGCTGGCCATCACCCCGGCCGTTCAAAAAGGCCTGACAAACGTTGTCGCCGAATCGGGCGTCCTCTTCGGCACGCGTCATTATCGCGACTATCACTTTCTGCTGACGCTCAGCGATCACGTCGCCCATTTTGGCCTCGAGCATCACGAATCGAACGACAGCCGGCTCCCCGAACGGGTGCTGATCTCTCCCGGAGCGGGTTTCACCGTGGGGGCGCTGCTCCCGCATGAGTTTGTGCATTCGTGGAACGGCAAATTCCGGCGTCCGGCCGATCTCACCACCCCTGACTTCGAGCAGCCGATGGAAACCGATCTGCTCTGGGGTTATGAAGGCCTGACGGACTACCTCGGGCCGATGCTGGCAGCGCGCAGCGGACTGTGGACGCCGGAGGAGTACCACGATTTTCTCGCGAGCATTGCGGCGATGCTCGGCCCTGGTCGGCCAGGGCGGACATGGCGGCCTCTGCTCGATACGGCCGTCGGCGAGCCTGGACTCGGCTTTGCGCGCGGCTGGGTGAACTGGCGCCGCGGCACGGATTATTACGACGAAGGCGATCTGATGTGGCTCGAAGTGGCCACGATCATCCACCGCGTAACGAATGGCCAGAAGTCCATCGACGACTTCTGCCATATCTTTCATGGCGGTCCCAACGACGGCCCGCAGGTGAAGACCTACACCTTCGATCAACTGGTGAGCACGCTCAACGGCGTTGCTCCTTACGACTGGGCCGGCTTCTTCCACGAAAGGCTGAACTCGATCTCCCCGAATGCGCCGCTGGGCGGCATCGAGAATGGCGGCTGGACGGTCGGCTACAACGATCAGCCTCTCCACCTGCCCGGCCGCCGCGGCAATACCGGCGATGCGTACTCGATCGGGCTGCAGATTGGCGAAGATGGTATGGTCAACGATTCGATCGTGGGCAGTCCTGCTTATAACGCGGGCATCACCTACGGGATGAAGGTGATCGGTGTGAACGGGCGCGTCTACACGCACGATGGGCTCGAAGACGCAATCCAGCAGGCGAAGGATGGAGCAAAGCCGATCACAATCCTCTTCGTCAGCGACGACTATTACCGGACAGCGACCATCGATTACCACGGTGGGGGAAGGTTTCCCCATCTGACGCGGGACGAAGGAAAGCCGGATTATCTGGACGAACTCATTAAGGCGCACGCCGGATCCTGATACCGCCTTTTTTCGCATGACACTGGGGCGCCCTGCATCGAGACCAAAACTTTCGATTTGCTTTTTACCTTTTAGTAACTACAATCGGGTGGCTGGCCCTCCCCAAGGCATCCCACGGCACAAGCTCGTCCATTTTCAGCTCATCACCCGCAAGGAGGGCCACCATGCGGATCGTTCATCGGACAACTCTGTCCTTTGTCGCTGCCATGATCTTTGCCGCTGTTTCGTTCTCTGCCGCACACTCTCAAACCTTCACGACAGTCCACACTTTCACGGGCGCGGACGGCGCCAATCCCGCCGCAGGTCTTGTTCACGGCCACGATGGGAATTTGTATGGCACCACGAAAAACGGCGGACCCGATTCGCTGGTCTTCTTCCAGGCGGGAACCGCGTTCAAGCTTTCCCCATGGGGCGAGTTCAGCACGATCCATTCCTTCGGCATCCTGTCCGGCGATGGCGCGAGCCCCTATGCTCCTTTGCTGCACGACGGGCGCGGCACATTCTACGGGACCACCGATATTGGCGGAGATGCCTGCGAGGATGGCGGAGCGCTGACCTGCGGTACGGTCTTCAAACTCGACTCCGACGGCAATGAAAGCATCCTCCACACCTTCGAAGGCGGCGTTTACACCTCCGACGACGGCGCCAATCCAACCGGGGGCCTGATCGCCGACCGCGAAGGGAATCTCTACGGCACGACATATGGCGGCTACAACGGAAGCGTCGCGTATAAGCTCACGCCCAACGGTGAAGAAACCATCCTGCACACCTTCGCTGGCGGTGTCGACGGCATCTTCCCGTACGGTCCGCTGGTGATGGATGGGTCGGGTGCGCTTTGGGGAACGACCTGGTCGGGCGGCAACAATACCTGCCTGCATGAAGGCTGCGGCATCGTCTTCAAGCTGGAGAAGACAGCGAGCGGCTGGACCGAGACGAAGACCTTCGAATTCGACGGAACCGACGGATCGCATCCGTACGCAGGCCTGACCTGGGATCCGCGGAGGCAGGTTTTCTACGGGATCACCCAGTTCGGCGGAAATCTGAACGACTGCTACGACGAGGCTTTCCCCGCCGGATGCGGAGTGATCTTCGAGCTGGATCGGACCGGTAGGAAAGAAACCATTCTTTATTCGTTTACCGGGAAGGCGGACGGAAGCTTTCCGTATGCCAACCTCATCCTCGATCCGCTGGGCGATCTTTATGGGACGACGCCTTTGGGCGGTGATCCGACGTGTCATTGCGGCACGGTTTTCGTCCGGACGGCGCGGGGAAGCTTCTTCACATTGCATACCTTCACGGGCGGCGCCGATGGCGGCTACCCGTACGGGTCATTGCTGCTCGACATGCGGAGGGTGGCTCTTTACGGAACCACGTACGAGGGGGGCGACCTGACCTGCGAGATGGACGGAAGCTCCGGTTGCGGAACGGTGTTCGCCATTAGGCCGTAACGGAGGCGGTCGTGCTGTCCCACTCAAGCCAACAGAAGGCTTGAATGGGGCACCCGTTTTTTTCCGAGCATGTATTTGTTAAGTACATGATTCTAAGTAATTTCTCGATAATGGCTTAGGCCAGTTTGAGGCAAGTGACAGTAAAGAGATCACTTGTTTTGCGCCACTTGCAAAAGTGGGCCTCGGGTCGGGGGAACGGCTACCCGGTGGGGGGGTATCCCCCTCCCCCCTCCTTCCGGGGCTGTGGCAAACGGTTGAAAAGATGTCCACTTAAAATGTTGTCGAAGTTGACAACATACCCGCAGCCTGGTTCGTAAAGTGGCTGGTTGTCCGCGGGAAGACGCTCGGCGGGACGGGGACAGACGGCCCCACTCAAGCCAAAAGGGGGCTTGAATGGGCCACCCGTGCTTTGAATCCCACTCAAGCCAAAAGGGGGCTTGAATGGGCCACCCGTCCGGTTCTGCTGTCCCACTCAAGCCAAAGGAAGGCTTGAATGGGGCACCCGTCCGGTTCTGCTTTGCCCACTCAAGCCAAAAGGGGGCTTGAATGGGGCACCCGTCCCACTCAAGCCAAAAGAGGGCTTGCATGGGGCACCCGTGGTGCTCAGCGGGCGATGGGATTTCAAAGAACGTTAAGAACGGGCGGAGTCCTGGGAGTCCGCCAACGACGAAGGGGATTGTCTGCAAGGCAGGCAATCCCCGTGGAATCAGGGTAGAGTGGCGGGTTTGAGGAGGGCAAGGAAAATGGGAGGGTGGGACGGTACGGAAGTTTGGTGCTGTCCACTCAAGCCAAAGGAAGGCTTGAATGGGTCACCTTTTTCCTGCTTCCCTGAATGGGGAACGTTAATCAAATCGGTGCGTTATCAAATGAGGTTATGAACTGGATACCGCGGACTGTCGTCCCGGTAAGGCGCTCGTCGTTGGTCAAAAAGAGATCGCAACCCGCAGTCCCCGCAGTCGCCAATTGAATCGCATCCGGCGGCTTGATCCTGCCTCCTGCCCGGAGCACAGCGAATCCCTCCCCTGCTTGTTCTACGAATGGAACGACGGTAATCCCGGGCGCGTGAAAGATCTCTCTGTATCGTTGGGCGAGGGCGAAGTCTCCCGCCCTGATGGGAGTTACAAGAACCTCTCCGAGGCTCATGACCGACGTGAAGATTTCATCTCGTCGAGCAGAGAACGCTCGCAGAAGGTATCGGGTTCGGGTCGCCCGCGGGCCTGATCCTTCGATTAGATAGATGAAGAAGTTGGTGTCGAGAAAGATGCGGCTCAATCCCAACCCTCACGCAACTTCCTAACGAATTCGTCCGGATCAACGCCTTTCAGGTGTTCCCGCCCGAGCCCATCCAGTTCGAAGAGCGAATCCAGCCAGCGCAGAGATCGCTCCGTTTGGTTAGATCCATTTTGGTTGGAGCCACTGCCCGGCCCGTTTGAGGGAGTGCCGCCGTGGTCGTACCGCCGCCTTGCCCACTCCAGCAGAGGGAGGTATCGTGCCGGCACTTCGTCCGGATCCGGAAAGATCTTGCCGGTTCTTCCAGCGTGTATCTCGTCAGCTGGCAAGAGCAGTCGGCGAGTGTGCTTACCCGAAGCAAAGATCATTTTGTGCTTCGATGGGTTCGGGGCTTTGTTCGCAACGCAATGCACTGAGGCGTGAACATTTACGCCGGAGCGGATCTCCCCTGTAATGTTCTCCCGAGCCGCTCGGCTCACGATCTCCTGGATGGTGAAATCCGGTCTCGCTGGCTGCTCCCGGTGCAGCATCGCGGTCGCCAGGAAGACCTCGACTGCGCATGACACATCTTCCATAACTGCTTGGGACGTCATAACTCCTCCTCCCTCGAATTGATATTCTCATACAAATGAGAAGAGATCAATATAATTATTCATTATTCATATGATTAAGCAGGTCCAGGGCCGGTCGGAGCGAGAACGAGCAGCGGGGAGACTTTGTCCAGCGGTCGTGCTGTCCCATCCAAACCACAAGGCTTGATTGGGGGACCCGTCCACCCGCCCACTCGGTTCCCCGGGTCTCAACAGCGAGACCCGGGCCAGCCGGGCTTCGTGAGGGAAAAGCAGCGCAGACCCTCCGTCGCTCTGCTCCTCAGGATGACATTGCCTGGGTTGGTGGATGCCTTGATGGAAACCGCGAAACAGACCCTCAGTTTCGGCCGCGCGCGACTTGCTCGTAGACCTCGACGTATTTTGCGGCGGGGGCGATCCAGGAATAGTCCATGGCCATGCCGTTGCGCATGAGCGTTTGCCAGGTGGGTTTGTCTGCGAAGACCTGAAGGGCGCGCTGGATCGCGGCGAGGAGGGATTGCGGCTCGTACCCCTCGAATTTGAAGCCGGTTCCGGTCCGGGCTTCCGGGTTCCATTCCTCGACAGTGCTGTCGAGACCGCCGGTGGCGCGGACGACGGGGACCGCGCCGTATTTCATTGCGTAGAACTGGCTGAGGCCGCAGGGTTCGTAGCGAGAAGGCATGAGGAACATGTCCGAGCCGGCCTGGACTTTGTGCGACAGGGTCGTATCGTATCCGATGCGGACGAGGACCTTGCCAGGGTATTTCGCGGCGAGGGAGCGGAGGAGGTTCTCGTAGTACTCTTCGCCGTTACCGAGCACGGTGAGGACAACGTTGTCGAGGGCCTTCTCTCCAAAGAGGGGTTCGGCGATCTGTTCGATCATGTCGATGCCCTTCTGCGTGGTCAGTCGCGTGACCATGCCGAGGACGGCCGAGTTCTCCGGGACAGCACCGGCGCCGAACGCGTGGAGGAGGTCGCGGCGGCACTCCGACTTGCCGGCGAGATCCTCGGGAGTGTAATGGGCGGCAATGTTGCCGTCGTGGGCGGGATTCCACTGGTGGTAGTCGACGCCGTTGAGGATGCCGGTGAGATCGGCGGCGCGCTTGCGCAGGATGCCGTCGAGGGTCTGGCCGAACTCGGCGGTTTGCAGCTCTTCTGCGTAGCGGGGGCTGACGGTGGTGAGCTTGTCGGCGTAGACGATGCCGGCTTTGAGGAAATTGAACTGACCATAGTGCTGGGCGCGCTCGGTAGTGTAGATGTCCCAGGGAAAGAGGAGGCGTTCCACGGTGGAAGGAGGGTAGCGCCCCTGGTAGCCGGCGTTGTGGATGGTGAGCACCGCGCCGCGGTTGCGGAGGACGGGATCGTAATAGTAGAGAGTGCGCAGATAGGCGGGCAGCAGCGCGGTCTGCCAGTCGTGCGCGTGGAAGAGGTCGGGGACACCGAGCTGTTTGGAGGCTTCGAGGACAGCGCGGCAGAAGAGGCCGAAGCGCTCCCAGTTGTCGGGGTATTCGCCGGAAGGGGTGCCGTAGAGGGATTCGCGGTCGAAGAGCTCGGGGCAATCGACAAAGTACATCTGGACGCCATCGTGGATGCCGCCGTCGAGGATGGCGGCGAAGCGGCTGTAGTACTGGAAGGGAATGGTAATGCTGCGGACAGCGTAGCGTTTCTCAGGCGACTGATCGCGGGCCTGCTCGCGCACCTGGCGGTAGTACGGGATATAGACCGAGACTTTGTGGCCGAGGGCGGCGATTTGGCGGGGCAGGCCGCGAATGACTTCGCCGAGACCCCCGGTCCTGGCCCAGGGCGCGCATTCCGAAGCGGCGAAAACGATTTGCATGGCTACAGGGTACAGGTGACAGGCGACAGGTGTCAGGTTGCGGGTGACAGGTTACAGGTGTTTGGGTACGGGACGATGCACAATCAATAAAGATGCAGGGACGAGCGGAACGACCCAGGCTGGGACAGAATTTTCTGGTGAGTGCAACGGCGCAGGCGGCGATCGCCGATGCGCTGGGGGACGTGGGGGATCGGACGGTGGTGGAGATTGGGCCGGGGCGGGGCGCGATCACCGCATTGCTGGCGGCGCGAGCGCGGCGGCTGGCCGTTATCGAACTGGATCGCGAGCTGGCGGCGCATTTGCGGGAGCAGTTTGCAGGGCGCGCATCGGTCGAGGTACTGGAGCAGGATGTTCTGGCGACGGATTTTGCAGCGCTGCGCGGCGAGGACGGGGACAAGCTGATGGTGGCCGGCAATCTGCCGTACTACATCACGTCGGATATTTTGTTGCGGCTGTTCCGGTTTAGCGCGTCGATCGAGCGGGCGGTGGTGATGATCCAGCGGGAAGTTGCCGATCGGGTGGCCGCGCATCCAGGGACGAGCGATTACGGCGTACTCTCGGCGACAACGCAAATGTATGCGCGCGTCGAGAAGCTGATGACGCTGCCGCCGAGTGCGTTCGTGCCGCCTCCGCAGGTGCATTCGACGGTGGTGCGGCTGACGATGGCGCCGCGGTTCGAGGAACTGGAGGTTGAGCCGGAGGGATTTCTGGCGTTTGTGCGGAGGTGTTTCGCGCAGAAGCGGAAGATGCTGGGGAAAAACCTGCGGAACGCGGGGTTTGAATCGGGTGCGATTGCGGCGGGGCTGGAGGCGTGCGGGATTTCTGCGCAGGCGCGCGCGGAGGAGGTGGAGTTGGAGAAGATGGCGTGCCTGTGGCGGAGGCTGGCGGCGTGAGAAAAAGCTCCACCACAGAGGACACGGAGAGCGCAGAGAAGGAAGAGGGCGATTCAGATGGAAGGGCGGCGATGTGAGCCGGGGTTCACGGTGCCGAGGGTTTATTGGGAAGAGGATTGCGGTGGGGTTGGCCCTGGGAGCGGGGTTAAAATCGGACGCAGGTGATAGTGTCTCAACTTCAGCTCTGGGTTGTTATCGCGGCGCCATCGATTCTGGCTCTGGTGGGAATCCTGCTGAACCAGACAGGACTTCATCGCCTCGACGGCCGTATCGATCGTGTGGAACAGCGTCTGGGTCAACACATCGATCAGATGATGGATATCTGGAACCGGGACGGGAAGGACCTGCTCGGCATGATTTCCGATCACGGGCAGCGCATCGTGCGGATTGAAGAGCGGTGGCGGCAATCCTGAAAATTAGGAGCTTCGCTCCAGCAGGCCTTCTTTGGTTGCGATGATGGCGAGGCTGGCCATGTTGAGAAAAAGACCATGCTCCACGATGCCGACGGTGCGGTCGAGCTGCGCGGCCAGCGCGGCCGGATCGTCGATCGGCATCCCTGAACAATCGAAAAGCAGGTTGCCTTCGTCGGTGATGTAAGGCGAGCCATCGTGGTTTGCGCGGAGAGCGACGGTGAAGCCGAGCCGTTCGAGCGAATGCCCGACCAGGGGCGCGGCCATATGGATGACCTCGACGGGCAAGGCTGTCTTGCCCAGTTGATTTACGATTTTGGTTTCGTCGGCGATGATGACAAAGCGCTCGGTGGCGCTGGCGACGATTTTTTCGCGGAGCAGCTTGCCGCCGCCGCCTTTGATGAGCGCGAGTCCTGGAGCGATTTCGTCGGCGCCATCGACGGTGAGATCGAGGCGCGGGCATTCGTCGAGGGTGACGATGGGAATGCCGTAGCTTCGGCCGAGATGTTCGCTGTCTTCGGAGCTGGCGATGGCTTTGATTCTGAGGCCGTGGTCGCGGACCTTCTCGCCGAGCAACTGAATCCAGAGAGTCGCGGTTGAGCCTGAGCCGAGGCCGATGGCCATGCCGGGCTGCACCAGTTCGAGAGCCCGTTTGGCGGCCTCAAGTTTGAGGGCGGGAATGGGTGAGGGGTCATGCATGGCGGACGTGTTTGGCCCTCCTTTCTTAGAAGGCCATAGTAAAGCTTTGAGATGAACCTAATGCACCTTTACACCGCCGTCCGCCTGATGGCTGATGCGACGGAAGAGCCAGGCCATACAGCCGGCGGCGAAGGAGACGAGGGCGATCCAGCGAAAGATATCGACAAAGCCCCAGAGCATCGCCTGGCGCTGCAGCTGCATGTACATCATGGCGAGGGCGGCGGGCTGACCGGCGGGATGGCCGAGCCGGCGGGCGAAGTACGCGGCCATCTGTGCGCTGTGCTGCTGGAACCAGATGCCGGAAAGCGGGACCGACGCGGCAATGCGCGTCTGATGAAAGCTCATGCGACGGACGAGCATGGTGGAGGCGAGAGAGATGCCGATGGAGCCGCCAATGTTGCGCAGCAGGTTGAAGACGCCGGAGGCGTTGCCCATCTGCTCATTGGAGAGCGTGGCAGTGGCGGTGGTCCCGATGGGCACGAAGATGAAGCTGAGCGCGAAACCCATGACGAGGATGGGGACGAGCATGGTGGTAGGGCCGATGGCGGTGTCGATTTTGGAGAACCACAGGGCACAAAGGCCGAGGATGCCGAATCCCCAGACGAGCAGCCAGCGGTTGTCGATTTTGTGGCTGATGATGCCGACGATGGGCAGGCCGATCATGGAGCCGATGCCGCGCGGGGCGACGACGATGCCGGCGGTGAGCGCGGTGTAACCGAGAACCTCCTGGTAGAAGAGGGGCATCATGGCGACGGTGATGTAGATGACGAAGCCGAGCATGAAGATGAGCAGGCAGCCGACGGCGAAGTTGCGATTGCGGGCGAGGATTCTGAGGTCGACGAGGGGCTGCTTCGCCGTCCACGAGTGCCGGATGAACCAGAGCAGGGAAACGATGAGGATCAGGGTGGCCCAGCGGATCCAGACCGCACTGAACCAGTCGACCTCCTGACCTTTGTCGAGGATGACCTGGAGGGCGCCGCTCCAAAGGCAGAGGAGGCCGAAGCCGAGATTGTCGAACGGACCGGCTTTGGCGTTTTTGATGTAGGGCGGATCGTGGACGTAGCGGCTGATCATGAAGATGGCGAGGGCGCCGATGGGGATGTTGATGTAAAAGGCGTAGCGCCAGCTGTAGGAGTCGGTGAGCCAGCCGCCGAGGGTGGGTCCGAGAACAGGAGCGACAACTACGCCGAAGCCGAAGAGGGCCATGGCCGCGCCGCGTTTTTTGGGCGGGAAGCTTTCGAGCAGGATGGCCTGGGAGAGTGGCTGGAGCGCGCCGCCGCCGGCGCCCTGGACGACGCGGGCGAGGAGGAGAATCCAGAGGGAGGGCGCGGCTCCGCACCAGAAAGAGGCGAAGGTGAAGATGCAGACGCAGGAGATGAGGAAGCGCTTGCGACCGAAGCGCAGGGAGAACCAGTTGCTGGCGGGGAGAACGACGGCGTTGGCGATGAGGTAGCTGGTGAGAACCCAGGTGGCTTCGGAATTCGAAGCGGCGAGCGATCCGGCGATATAGGGCAACGCCACGGAGGCGATGGCGGTGTCGAGCACCTCCATGAAGGTGGCGAGCATGACGGAGATGGCGACGATCCAGGGGTTGGAGGCGGGAACGGCGGTGGGTGCGGCGGCTTCGACGGAGGAGAGCGGGCGCGGCGGAGTGATGGCGTCCGCGACGATGGCTACGGGAGGCTCGACGATCGCTGCCACCCAGGTTCTCTCCTGCGACTTTTCAGGGTAGGCGGCGGAGGGGTGAGAGGGCTGTGGTGTGGGTCACAGGGGGTGGGGAGGGGATACATCCGGAAGTTTCTTCAGAACTGGATCTTGCGGAAGGCGAATTTTGCTGAGATCGCCGCCACAGTCAACCAGTCATTTTGCTTTGCCGTGTTCAATTTGTTTTCTCTGAACGAATTGGTAAGAAGGATCGCACGGTTGCGAATACGCGGCAGGTACGGGCGCGGTTCCGCGGGTTGGTTGCGTGTTCTGTTGGGGAGGGTTCGGGTTCCAGCAGTGATTCCTCAGCATGCTCATATGACGTTCTTGCCCCGGAGGAGCGCGGCGGCGGAATTGCGTCGGCGACAACGGCTACGGGGGGGACGATGGTCGCCAACGTGGGCCACCTCCGGCGGCCTTTCAGGGTAGGGGGCGGAGGTGGTGTGGGGCTGTGGTGTGGGTCACAGGAGGCGGGGGCAGAGTGTTTGCTCAGGGCGATAGCTGGCGGGAGGCGGGTGGCGTGGGCCGATCCGTGGCATTTCTCGCCGAAACTGAAGTCCGGCTCCCGATCGCAAACTTGAGAAAGGGATCTCTTAGCGAAGTGCCCAACATTTATGGCTGTGTGGCTGTTGGCGGCTTGTGTCTCAGACCCCATTGCCTAACATGCGGAACAAACTCAGCTAAAACCATCGTGTAATACTTTGCGCCGTACACAAGGAAGATTTCACTTACCTCAGGAAAACGCTCCGATCCGACTTCAGCCGTGAACAGAGACCAAGCGGTAGGATGCACCAGCTTGGAACAGAGCTTATTCATTCCTTCGTATTCCTCAATCAATCCGACGGAACGTGCGAGGTCTGGCATTTTCAGCGGACGCCGCCTCAAAACCTTCTCCTGATCCAGCATCCTCGTGTACTTGTCGATGATCTGGTCAGCGCCGACGGGTGATTCGTGTATTTGCATGCCTGCGACAGGCGCTCCCTCGGTATTAATCTCTTTGTTGATCAAATCCTGGAGCTTTTTTAGCGCGGTTCCGATCTCAACTGCATCGATCAGGCGGTCCACTGCGAACTCAGTGGCGTTCGTCTCTGATAGCAATACGTATTTCGTATAGACCGCAATCTCTAGCAGGTTTCGGCAAGCCCAGGCCATCCCGATCTGATCGTCGAGATGTTGTGCCTTTCGAAGTTCGCGGTAATTGGATCCTGCGGCACCCGTCAGAACCGACATGATGTGGTAGAAGGTGCCACTCGCTTCGTCAGTGGGAATGGGTATTGCCCGGAGGCGTTTTTCACAATCTGCGAAGCCAAGTTCCCATGCTTGAATCAATTGGGGTGTGATCGTCATCTGTTTTTATCTTCAGACCTAGGACGAGAAGAAAATGTTCTGAATTGCAGGACGTTTGCCTAACTTAGAGCTGGCCTGTTGGTCACCCCGTTAGCTCCTATTTTCGAGCGCTGGAACCGATCTCGCCGCAGCCGAGACGGCTTTTCCGAATGCTTCACTCACGTGGCGATCCCTTTCCAGGTCGCGGCACGGAATCTGCCAGTCCGAATAGGCATCCAGAACGGGTACAGCTGTGACTGGTTGGCGACGAACGGACGCTGATTTGCGCTATTCGCGCGTGCAACCAATAACACGTTCAGATGACGTTCTTGCCCTGGAGGCCGAAGTGTCTGGCTGCGGCCAGCAAATGGGTGTCGTTGGAATACACTTCGCGGAAGCCCGCATCGGCCGCTGTTGCCAGATGGACGGCATCGGCTGCGCGCAGAAAGACAGTGGCCGGGAGCTTCTCGTAGACCTTGCGGATACGGGAGAGAATGTCCGCGCTTTGCTGGAGCCAGCGGAAAGCGCCGGCCTCGATGTGCGCCTGAACCTGGCCGATGAGGGCGGCATAGGTGACCGTCCGGATGGCGCCTTCCCGCAGCTTGCGATGGAACGCGGCAATCATCTCGGCCTGGCCGTGGGCCGCACAGGCGATATGGTCCGTCGCCGCCAGCGCGCGAACCGCATCAGCGCCCGGATCCTGGTAATAAAGGCGGACGAGGTAGCTGGTATCGAAGTAGATCACCGGATTTCGCGGTCGCGCTCTTCGCTGACGGATTCTGTCGAGTCGGTTCCGCCGCGAAGGCGCCTGCGCTCGCGAAGGAAGGCACGCGACCAGGGTGGATTGGCGAAGAACGGTTCCGCGGGGAGGGGGGAGGCCGGAACAATTTTGGCGATCAGTTGTCCGCGGTCGGTGACATGGACCTCTCCGCTCCGCGCCTGGCGGACCCATCGTCCAGTGGATTCGTGGAGTTCGCGGATGGTGATCGTCTTCATGTGACTCATTGTGTCACATCGGCTGGTCGGCGGCAAAACGGGCCAGCCGGCCGGCGGGGATCGGGAGGAGGCCCATTCGTTGAACAAATGATTCACAGCGAGCGTCACGAGGCCGCGAGTCAACAAGTGCCCAATTTTCCAGAGAACGTCGATCTGGTATTGCGGGGACCTGACGCCGATTTCAGGTGGACATTCCGGCGTCATCCTCGTAGGCTGGTGGCCTCTTTGAACATGGCTGCTCTCTGAATGCCCCAATCGATGCGACTCTCTTTTATAGGTTTTGCGTGGAGGAATGTGTGGCGGCGCCGTTTGCGGACCGCGCTCACGCTGTGTGGCATCGGCATGGGTATCGGGGCGTTTGTAGCGCTGGTGGGATTTTCGCGCTCCTTCGAGCACGCGTGGCTGGAGATGTATGAGAGCGCGGGCACGGATCTGGCGGTCGTACAGAAGACGTTTCTGAACACGTCGGTGGATCAGAGCATTGCGCCGGTGCTGGCGCGAATTCCCGAGGTGCAGACGGCGGCGCCGATGGTCATCAACATGATGGCGGTGACGCCGGAGGTGAACACGCTGGTCTATGGCTGGAAGGCCGACACGTTCGAGTTTTCCGCGCTCAATATTCTGGATGGGCGGCGCTTTGGCGATGGGCAGCAGGAGGCGATGCTGGGCGAACTGCTGGCAGGGAGCCTGAACAAGAAGGTCGGCGACACGATCGACCTGCAGGGAAGCGAGTTCAAAGTAGTGGGCATTTACCGCAGCGGATCGGCGCTGGAGGCCGGAGCGATTATCCTGCCGCTCGACGAGATGCAGTCGCTCTCGGGTACGACGGGGAAGGTGACGGCGTTTCATGTGCAGCTGAAGCCCGCGCCGGCTGGGGTGTCCCCGGCGCAGTGGCGACAGGAGGCGGAGACGGCGATCGAGGCGGCGCTGCCCGGACTGCGGGCGGTTCCCGCGGCGGAGCGGGCCAGCAACAACCAGCTGGTGACGCTGGCGCATGCGGCGGCGTGGGGAACATCGCTGATCGCGCTGCTGGTGGCGGCGCTGGGGATTGCGAACACCATGGCGATGTCGGTCTTCGAGCGGACGAAGGAGATCGGGGTGCTGCGGGCGATGGGGTGGTCGCGGCGGCGAGTGATGGCGCTCATTTTGGCGGAGGCGGGAGCGTTGGGTCTGGCGGGCGGAGCGGTGGGCGTGCTGCTGGGATGGGGAGCGCTGAGTATTCTTGGCGCGTTGCCGCAGACGGCGAGCATCGCATCGACTACGCTGCCGGTGGCGACGCTGCTGGAAGGGCTGCTGATGGCGACGGTGGTGGGGATAGCGGCGGGGTCGGTGCCGGCGTGGCGCGGTGCGCAGCTTTCGCCGGTGGAGGCGCTGCGCCATGAGTGATGCTTCGACGGTGGCAGCCGCCGAGTGGCTGCTCGAAGTGCGGGATCTGAAGAAGAGCTACGAGAATGGGCGCATCGAAGCGCTGCGCGGCGTGAGCCTGGGCATTGCGGCCGGCGATTTCCTGGCGATTACGGGGCCGAGCGGGAGTGGCAAGTCGACGCTGCTGCATTTGCTCGGTGGGCTCGATGTGGCGACGGAAGGGCAGGTGTTTTTTCGCGGGCAGGTGCTGGGAGAATCGTCGGCCGCGAATGGGGCGGGGTCGATCGATCTCGATACGTACCGGGCGCGGTGGGCGGGGTTTATCTTCCAGTCGTTTCATCTGCTGCCGTCGCTGAACGCAATCGAGAACGTGCAGGTGCCGATGCTGGGCCGTGGCGGTCCGGCACAGGGACGGGAGGAAAGAGCGCGGGCGCTGCTGGTGGAGCTGGGGCTGGAGCATCGGCTGCAACAATATCCGACGCAGCTGTCGGCGGGGGAGCGGCAGCGGGTGGCGATTGCGCGGAGCCTGGTGAACAACCCGCAGGTGCTGCTGGCGGACGAGCCGACCGGGAACCTGGACAGCGTGAACTCAGGGAAGATTCTGGAGTTGTTGGCGGAGGTTCAGGCGCGCCATGGGATGACCTTGATTATGGTGACCCACGACGAGAGCATCGCGGCGTCGGCGCATAGACATGTGAGGATGCGGGACGGAAGGATATGCGAGTGAAGTCTGGAATCACGCCCGATCTCAAAGCGAAAGACATACCTCAGCGGCTGAAGCCCGGTTTGTTTTGCAGTTCTAAAGGCACGGCTGAAGCCGTGCCCCTTCAAAGCAAAGTGACCCACCGACTGAGAGCCGTGGCCCGGGTCGTGGTTTGCCTTCTGTCCGCGGCGAGTTTCGCACAGGGCCCTGCAAAGTCCGCGGCGACGGGGGGATCGCTGAAGGCGGTGGTGGGCGCGGCGCGGGCGCGCGTGGAGCAGTCGGATGTGCGGGCGTCGGGGCGGCTGGTGGCGATAGCGGCGAATGGTGCGCGCACCAACAACACGCTTACGCTGGCTTCCCACTCGTTTCCGGATGGGCTGCGGACGATGATCACGGTCAGCAGTCCCGGCCACGGCAGCGTGCGGTATCTGCTTGTCCAGGATGAGGCGGGACACACGGCGATCGAGGTGATGGGGAGGGATGGAAAGACGCCGTTGAAGCTGACGCCGGAGCGCTGGGGCGAGGGGATTGCAGGGACGGTGTTTTCGCCGGAAGATTTCGCGGATGGGCAGTTTTTTTGGGCGAAGCAGGCGGTGCTGCCTCCGGCAAAGTACGGGGCGCGGGATTGCTTTGTGTTGAAGAGCGAGCCGGGAGCGGGCCAGTTGACGCAATACGCATCGGTGACGACGTGGATCGATCAGAAGAACGGAGCGCGGGTGTACGTGGAGGCGGTTCCCAGGGGTGGGCAGCCGGAGAAGCAATTTGTGTTTTACGACATTGAGCAGACAGGCGGGGTGTGGGTGTCGAGGCAGGTGGAGGCGAAGCAGAAAGGGAAGCCCGGATCGTCGCTGCTGATCATCGAGCACGGATCGCCGCACGCGCATTTGCAGCGGAAGGATTTCAGTCTGGGCGCGCCGGTCGCGCCCGCGGGGAGCGAGACGGCGCCATGATGCTTGCCATTGGGATTGTGGTTGCCGCGGTTGGGCTGCTGGTTTTGAGCGGCGTCCTGTACCAGTGGATCGGCGGATCTCTGGATCGCCGGCGGTTGCTCGGGCGGGGGCGGCTGGTCACGATCGGCGAGGGATGCCAGCTGTATCTGGTCGAAAAAGGACGTGGCGGGCCTGCGGTGGTCTTCGAGTCGGGATTTGGCGCCACGAGCCTGAACTGGATGGGAATTCAGGAAGGGCTGGCCGAGCGGGTGCGCTCGGTCGCCTACGACCGGTGCGGTTTGGGCTGGAGCAGCGAGGCGACGTCGGAGCGGACCCCGCGACAGGTGGCCGGCGAGCTGCGGCGACTCCTGCTTGCGGCTGGTGTTGAGCCTCCGTGGATTCTCGTGGGGCATTCGTTTGGCGGGCTGGTGATGCAACGGTTCGCGCTGGAGTATCCCGAGGAAACGGCTGGGGTGGTTCTGCTGGATCCGATGCGCACGGAGGAGTGGCCGCCGGTGAACGCGTCGCAGAGTGAAAGGCTGGAGCGGGCGCTGCGTTTGAGCGGAGTGGGAGAGCATTGCGCGCGCTTCGGCTTTACGCGACTGGCGGCGAATTCGCACCTGTGCGGTTCGCGAAGGCTTTCAGGCTGGTTGATCCGGATGGCAGGCGCTCGAGGTGAATACCTGGCGGGGCGGCTCGATGAGGAGATCAGCAAGATGCCGGCGCAGGTGCGGCCTTCCATTGCGGCGCAGTGGTCGACGCCGCGATTTTATCGGGGGCTGCGGGCACACCTGAGGGCTGTTCCGGCGACGGTCGAGGAGATGCACACAGCGGCGCCGATTCGTAAGGCGCCGGTGGTGGTGATCACACCAGGGAAACCCCGCCTGATTGAGGAGATGGAGAAATTTGGGCCGAACAGCTTTCAGATTGTGGCGCGGGACAGCGGACACTGGCTGCATCTGGACGAGCCGGAGCTGGTCATTCACACCATTCTGGACGTGGTGGAGCGGGCACGATCGGAAAAGCGGAGCTCTGCAGACTCCGGAGCGGTGTTGCAGGGAGCGGATTAACGATGGCGGAGGTTGCGATCCGAAGGGCGGTTCGCGCGGACGCGGAGAGGCTGGCGGATCTGTGCTTTGCTCTGTGGCCGGAGTCGCCGCGTGAGGAGCATCGGCGGGAGTTGGTGGAGATTTTGGAGGGGCGGAGTGCTTCGACGCTGCCGTTGATTTACTTTTTGGCGGAGACGCGCGATGGCCGCCTGGCTGGATTTTTGGAGGCGGGACTACGCTCGCATGCCGACTGCTGCGATCCATCGCATGCGGTTGGGTATGTGGAGGGATGGTATGTCGAGGAGAGCTGTCGCCGTCTGGGGATCGGCCGCCAGTTGCTGGCGGCAGCCGAAGACTGGGCGCGCGGTCACGGATGCCGGGAGATGGCGTCGGACGCGCTGATCGAGAATGCGTTGTCGCAGCGGGCGCATGCAGCGCTGGGCTACGAAGAGGTGGGCCGCAGCGTTCTCTATCGCAAGCCACTCTAAAGTAGCGCGGGGCCGGTTCGAACGCGCGCGATTGAGGAAAACCTGTACCAGCCAAACCTTGTAGACTGCTCGAAATCCCTCACCGTTACCAGCGGGGAAATTCAGCATGAACCGGGAGAGAGACGGCTGCGATCCGATGGTAGACTCAAAGAGACAGGGCAAAGAATAGGCGAAAACCCAGGGGTGGGAAAGACCCCGGAATGGAGCATCACGTGGCAGATGATCGTCAGCGCGCTGTAGACCTGGCGCTAGCGCAGATTGAAAAGCAATTCGGCAAGGGATCCATCATGCGCCTGGGCAGCAAAGAGGCCATCGTCCCGATTTCCGTCATCTCCACGGGGTCGATCTCGTTTGACGCGGCGCTGGGGGTGGGAGGCGTTCCGCGCGGCCGGGTGATCGAGATTTTCGGGCCCGAGTCTTCGGGCAAAACGACGATCACGCTGCAGGTGATCGCAGAGGCGCAGAAGGCGGGCGGCCTGGCGGCGTTTGTGGACGCGGAGCATGCTCTGGACCCGCAGTACGCGAAGAAGCTGGGCGTCGATATCGACAACCTGCTGATCTCGCAGCCGGATTACGGCGAGCAGGCGCTGGAGATTACGGAAGCATTGGTGCGCTCCGGGGCGATCGACGTGCTGGTGGTGGATTCGGTGGCGGCGCTGGTTCCGAAAGCGGAGCTGGACGGGGAGATGGGCGATTCGCACATGGGCCTGCAGGCGCGGCTCATGTCGCAGGCGCTGCGCAAGCTGACGGGCACGGTATCCAAATCGAGAACCAGCCTGATCTTCATTAACCAGATACGGGAGAAGATCGGCGTCATGTTTGGGAACCCGGAGACGACGACCGGCGGGCGTGCACTGAAGTTTTATTCTTCGGTGCGCATTGACATTCGACGGATCGCGGCGGTGAAGGAAGGCGACACGGTGGTGGGGTCGCGTACGCGGGTCAAGATCGTGAAGAACAAGGTCGCCGCGCCGTTCCGGGAGGCGGAATTCGACATCCTTTATGGCGAAGGCATCTCGAGGGAAGGCGACGTTCTCGATCTGGCGGTAGCGAACAACATCGTCGAGAAGAGCGGGGCGTGGTTCAGCTTCTCCGGGGAGCGGATCGGGCAAGGGCGCGAAAATGTACGGCAATACCTGAAGGACAACCGCGACACCTACGCCAAAATCGATACGCAGCTGCGGCAGAAGCTTGGGATCATTCCCAAAACGGCAAGCGAGGAGCTGCCTGCGGTGCCTCCGAACGGCGCTGTGCACGCGCAAGAGGCGGTTCGAGGGAAAGCCGCGGCGCGGCAGTAGGTATAGTTAAATCAAGGGGATGGCAACCATTTTGTTGGTTCCATCCTCTTTGCGGTCCTCTTCTTGCATGTATGTAGATTTATGCTTGCTTTATGAGAGCGGGAAGGACATGACCCTCAGCGAGCAAGTTCTGAGACATATTGAGAGAGCCTATGTTGTGCCCGCTCGGCAGCGCGGAGAATCCACGATTCGGGTCAAGGCGGGGGATGTGCACCGCGATCTGCGCTGGGCGAATCGGGTGCCGTCAGTCTGCACCACGCTCTCCTCTCAAAAATTGCAGAAGGCCATGGGAATCGAGTTGATTGCGAAGGATGGTCCTCCATCGGGGCAGAGCACGACCGTCGTGTTTACCTATCGCATCCGTTCAGGAGAGGGCTCGTCGGGTTCAGGAACCAGAGAGTCTGGCCGCCTCGAGAGGCTTTATGGGATTGCATCCGAAGTCTTTCGCGAGCTGGGCGGAGGGGAGAAGTTTATCCGTGAGGAGCGGGAAAAACTCACTTTCCGATACGAGGTACCTGAGAGTGCACCGGTGAAAAGGCCAAAGTGAGCCTTATTTACTGGGACACAATGCTTTTTATCTACATGCTGGCTGGAAGCCTCGGCAGAGGCGCGGGAAGAGGAAGAAGGTTTCCGTTTCTTTGACTTCGCTGTGCGGTACAGCCATCAGCCACCGTACAAAATTCGTGAACTTGCCGAAATCGCCGTGAGTTTCCGTTGCAGCGGGCTTTGGACTTTGGTCGGCATGCTCTGCGCAAGGAGAGCATATGCCGAGTTGTGTCCAAAATCAATTCCTCTCGCTTGACGCTGATCCTTGCCGCGCAGAGAATGGCGGGTACCTCATGATTAACCGTTTAGAACTCAGGAATTTTCGGTGCTTCAGGCACTTGGATATTTCTCTCAAAAAATTCAATATCGTGGTCGGCGAAAGCGGGAGTGGAAAGACCGCTCTCATGGAAGCCCTGTTTCTTTTGGGCGGCGGTTCGCCAGAAATATATTTCCGCTTGCGGAATTGGAGGGGGTTTTCGCGCATTGTAGGTCTCTCGGGGACTAGAGAAAACTATCAGTCTCTGTTTCGCGACCTGTTTTATAACTTTGACCAAAATGAAGGCGCTGTCCTTCGATCGGAGGACAGCGATGCTGGTTCCAGAAAGCTCGAAATCTCATATGGCGATTCGAGGGAGTACGGGCTCAACCTAGAAGGGCCAGAACCTCATGCTTTTACCCTCTCGCCGCTGAATTTTAAGTGGCAGGTTAAAGGCATCGTGCATAACACCTCAATATTTTTCAAAGAAGGAAAGTTCACAATCGAGGGGTCTGCCCCGGTTGCCGCTCTAGCCTATTACAACGCGATCAATACGACATCATTCGAAACGAGTTCTGCATTTTCTTCGCTGAGCAGAAGATTTAGGTCTACAGCGCTCGTGCAGGCGATTGCGGCTATTTACCCGCAAGTGAAAGATTTGACATTAGAGATAATTGGAGCAGACACAACGTTGTGCGTCGCGACAGAACTTGATGAGCGGTTGCCGCTTGGAGATTTGTCGGGGGGGATAACCAAGTTCGTCACAATTGCTCTAGGTATACTCGCCAACCCTGGCGGAGCTGTCATAGTAGACGAGATTGAATCTGGGTTCTACTACAAGGATATGCCGGGGGTCTGGGCCGCCTTGGTTAAACTTTGCATTAACGAAAATGTGCAGCTCATCGTATCAACGCACAGCTATGAGTTCCTAAAAGCTTCAGCCCCAGTTCTTGCCGAGAAAAGCATAGCAAAGGATTCGCAACTGATGCGCTCGGAAATCGACGCCAAAGGCGAGCGCGTGATTAAAAAGATTCCGGCACACTCGCTTGAATCTGCCACTAGTCTAGATTTCGAAGTGCGCTAGTAACGATCGGAGATACTGTGGGCGCTCGTCCTCCCCAGGTTATAGGACAGTATGTTGTGCTGGGTGAAGGGGAGCGAGATAAATCCTTCGTGCATTATCTGTGCCAAGACCGCAAGATTACAAATCTGACGCTAGGCTGGGTTGGCGGGAACGGGGGCTTTGGTAAGTATCTCGACGCTATGTCAGCGGCGCCGCGATTCGGCGAATGCAAGGCCATTCTGCTCATCAGCGACAACGACGAGTCGCCAGATGATTCATTCAAGAGTATCAGGGATCAACTGGACGCTCTTAAATTCCCGATCCCTGCGCATCCCTTAGAAATTGCGAAGAAAAACGGCTGTCCGTCTATGGGCATCCTTATGCTCCCTCACCCTTCACCGGCCAACGATGCACGGGGCTGTCTGGAAACCTTATTGATCCAGGCCATGGCCTCCGCACACCCGGCGCAAATGGCCTGCGTCGAGCAGATGTCGGCATGCGTAGATATTGCATCGTGGCCTAAAAAAAACTCTCAGGATAAGTTTAGGGTTCGATGCCTTGCCTCTGCCGTGTGGTCAGACGATCCAATGTATGGCATAAATTTGTGCTTCTCGCCGGATAAGCAAATTATTCCACTAGACCATTCGGTATTTAACGATGTTGCGCTTGTACTCCAGCACTTCGCGGCTTGGTCTGGTTCCAATGTAAGATCATGGGCGGAATGGAAGCAGGGGCGCGGACTTTGATCGAGAAAAAGCGCCAAGGGATGGTGGTCACCTTGGCGCTTCAAATGTCCGGGCGGAATCGAACCGCCTTCGCGATGCTTTGCAGGCACCCGCTCTACCGATGAGCTACAGACCCAATCAAATTATACCTTGTCTAACCCTGCACTTTAGCCAAGTATGTTATTGCCATGCCCTTCACTGGAGCTACCGCGGACGAGTACAGCCGGATTCGCGCAGCACACGCCGTGTTGCCTGCCGATGCAATTCATCTGGCGAGTGCCGTACAAACACGTTGCGATTTATTCATGACCAACGATCAGAGACTGCTGGGACTGAACGTGACCGGCATCGGTTTTATCGTTGGTCTGGATGCCAGGGTGCTCTGAATCGCAGCCGCCAGGGCATTCCTAGTGCCTTCTTCCCAGGCTCAGCGTGAAGCGGGCGCCGGTGCGGAAATTGAAGGGCAGCGAAGGGTAGCCGATGGGGCCGATGTGCTGGCTGCTGGTTAGATTGTCGATCTGGGTGTAGACGGACATCCACGGCTTGACCTGATAGGTCGCGGCCAGATCGATCTTCGCGTAGGAGTAATCCAGATTACGGTTCGGGAGCAGGAGGCTGTTGCCGCCGTTGACGTCGTCGCCACCGAGGAAAGTAGAGTCGTCGCTGCGGCTGGCGTAGGCGCCATTGAGGACGCCGGACCAGCGCTTGCCCGTGTAGATGACGGTGGTGAATCCGGTATGCGGAGGGCGACGGAAGGGCCGCGCGCCCACCAGCGGCGCATAGTTGCCGATCGGGATGCCGGGGAAGCTGGGATTGGTGCAGGGCCCGGCTGTGCCGGTGGCGCTGCATTCGCCGATACCGTCGGATGAGTAAGAGCGCTGGACGACGGCGTCGAGATACGTGTAGCCGCCGCGCAGGAAGATGCTCTTGCCGAGTCCATATTGGAATTCCGATTCGACACCCTGCGCGCGGTACGACATGGAATTGAGATCAAGCTCGTAAGCGAAGTTGTTGTTGAGGAACGACTGGAGCTGTTGTTGCTGTGCGGTGGAGAGGTTCGGGAGCAGCTGGGGGACGACCGAGGCCGGCACGGCCTCAATCTGATTGCCGAACTCATTGTGAAAGTAAGTGACGCGCGCGATCACTCGTTCGTTGAGGAGACTCTGCTCGATGCCGCCGTCGTAGGTGCGTGACAACTCCGCGCCGATGGGGGATATGCCGTACTGCGCAATCGAAGATTGGCCGCCATTGGCTGCGAGGAAGGTGTAGAGCGATCCGAACTGCTGATCGAGGGTGGGCTCCTGATAGCCGCGGGCAAAGTTGACGTTCAGACGCGTGCCGTGGAAGAGCCCCTGGCCGGGCCGGACCACGTACCAGGAGGCGCCACCGCGCGGGGTGCCGACGGTCCCGTAGAGCTGATTTTTCTCAACGCCGCCGGCCGCTGTGTAGAAGAAGCGGTTCCTGATTTCGCCCCCGACCTGCGCCTGGTAGTCGTAGTTCGCCCGCTCCAGCCCTTCGCGGTAGGCATAGACCGGTTCGCCTTCGAGGCCGCGTTCATCTTCGTAACGAAAGCCGGCGATGATGCCGAGATGGGAGTTGTACTGGTAATTGGTCTGGGCATAGAGGTTGTCGCGGTTCGACGCGAGAGCGAGGGAGTAAGGATAGATCGCACCGAAACTCGTGCCGTAATTCATGAGCGCCTGGCCAGCGGTGGAATAGCCATTGGCGCCGAGGACGGTGACGGCGTTGCCGTAGTAATTGCCGGCGATGAGGTTGCCGGCCGGATACCACTGCTCGGATTCCTCGCGCTTGCGCACCAGGCCGTAACGAACGGTGGCAGTCCAGTTGTCGCGGAAGGTGTGGTCGATTGCGCCGGTTCCGTAGATGTCCTGGTCGAGTTGTTTGCCGTCGTTGGAGAAGTAGTCGAAGGAGTAGCCGCCGTTGGCGGAGGGGATGCCGGTGGCCGAGTCGCTGTTGCGGCCGGTGATCCGGATGGCGGTTTTGGCGGACAGACTCCATCCGAGGTTCATGACGGCCGTATCGTTGTGATAGCCGTCGTTGGGCGTGGCGTTCTGCGTGCTTAAGTTGGAGAAGCCGCCGTAGTAGTCAAGCTTGCGCTTCATACCGGCGAGCTGGAGTTGGTTGAAATAGGTTTTAAAATCGCCGGCATCGCTTTCAAAGAGCAGGGAGGGAAACTGCGTGCTGCCGCGCGGCGTGGTGATCGCGACGACTCCGGCCGCGGCGTCCGATCCGTAGAGGACGGTGTTGGGACCGCGATAAACCTCGACGTCCTGGACGCCGGTATTTGCGACGTTGCTGAAGTCGAAGCGTCCGCCCAGGTCTTCTATGGGGACCCCATCCATGACAACGCGGTTGGCAGTGGAGTTGCCGCCGCGAATAAACACCGAGGTCTCTCCGCCTCGCTGCCCGGTCTCGACGACGTTGACACCGGGGACCTGGCGGAGTGGGTCGACGAGGTCGGCGCGGTTGGGAAAGTCGGTAGCGGGCAGCTCGGTGACGGCGCCGCTCACCTGGGCCTGAGGCTGCGGGATGCCAGTGGCGGTGACCACGACGGATTCGCGGACCCACTCCGGTTCGAGGACGACGTTTTGTTCGACGTTGTCGAATCGGCCGGCGTAAAAGCCTTGCGTGGCCAGCTGGCGGAAGGAAATGCCTGAAGCCAAGACATAAAAACGGCCGGAGGCGGCGCTGACCAGGGTAAAGCCGCCATCGGGGCCGGTGCGGCCATTGATCAGCACTTCGCCGTTCTGGACAAGGGCGACGGTGGCGCCGGCGATGGGATAGCCCAGGGGATCGGTCACGGTTCCATGGACGCTGGCCGCTTGCAGCGTCGAAGAGAAAATCGCGAGGAAGAGAGCGGCCGATGGAAGGCGGAGCATGGGCAGGAGACGGCCATTCGGCCGCGGCAGCAGGGTCATATTGTCCTCCGTTCCCTCGGAACGCGGTGATTGGGCCTGTTGTAAGCAGGCCGGGCAAACGGGACCGGTCTCCTGACTTGCGCACGCGATTCTTTGGGCCAACGGCCGTGGAATCGGGCCGAACCGCCTTCCCGGGGCTGTTAGCCCCAGTGGCACACTGGTTCAGCTTTTGCTGCGTCAAAAGAGCAGACGCAGAGACGCGCGCTTACAGTTGCGGGGCAGTGGCGGATTTGCACCGCCTTCCCGAACTTCCCGTCGTCCTGAAATGCAATCGCGAACAAGCCTGCGGAACGATTCCCGCCGCACCCTCACGCCGTGTCCGGACCGGGTGGTCCGGATAGCCCGTTATAAATCCTCACCCGCCGCAAGTCAAAGCAGATGAGCGCGCCGAGAGTCCGGAGGGAGAAAGCGGCGGAAGGCGAGGAGCGTGGCTGGGAGGGCCAAAGCGCGCCATGCGACGCTTATGGGAGAAATAAAGCAATCCATATGGGAAACCAGGGCTATATACTCACGGTCAACAACCCCCAGTTTGTGCTGCCTGGCAAGGCCCTATGGACCCTCGTTCCAGCGACGAAGGGATCAGGCCCAGAGTGCTCATCGCCGATGACGAACGGATCATCGCCGACACGCTGGGGATGATTCTGAACCACAGTGGGTTCGAAGTCGCCACTGTTTACAGCGGCCAGAGGGCCGTTGAGACCGCACGCCTGTTTCGGCCCGAGGTATTTCTCGCTGACGTAGTGATGCCGGGGATGAGCGGGATTGAGGCCGCGATCCAGATTTGCGGCATGCTTCCGGGGTGCCGGGTTCTGCTGCTTTCCGGACAAGCGGCCACATCGGACCTGCTGCGCGATGCGCGTGTGCGCGGTCATGAGTTTGAGATTCTGCTGAAGCCGATCCATCCCAATCAGATCCTTGAGAGGCTGAAGCCTTAGTCAGGGGTGGCGAGGTCAATCGCCGGCAGCCTGGAGGATGGCTTGCCAAAGCTCCTTCATGCCTGCTCCGGTTTTCGCAGAGCAGAGCAGCAGATGCTCCGTTCCAAAGGCTTCGCGCAGGGCTTTGAGTGCCTGGGTTCGGCCATTGCCGGAGAGGCGATCGGCCTTGGTGCCGGCGATGAGAAAATTGCGGCCCGCGCTCGCGAGGAAGGTAAAGAGCTGAGCGTCGCTGGCCTTTGGAGCAATGGTGCTGTCGACCAGACAAACGCAGAGCGCGAGAGAACTGCGCTCCTGGAGATAGGGCTCGATAAATTTCGGCCATTCGGCGGAGATCGATTTGGAGATCTTTGCGTAACCGTAGCCGGGCAGGTCAGCGAAGATCAGCGCGGGTTGATGGCGTTGCGGCGCGTCGCGCAGCTCGAAGAAATTGATGGCCCGGGTGCGGCCGGGGGTCGATGAGACGCGCGCCTGTTTGTCGTCGAGGAGGGCGTTAATGAGGCTGGACTTGCCGACGTTGGAGCGGCCCAGGAAGGCGATCTCGGGCGCACCGGGAGGCGGAAAGTGCTGCGCATCGGTCGCCGACTTGAGGAATTTGGGATAAAACGTCTTCATGGGTCAGGGCCAGTCTATCGGACCGTGGGATTGGGGCCGGGATCGCTGGAACAGAAGGCGGGGGTGGTGGTGAGAGGCAGATTTCGCTGGTTGATCTGTTTGGCCTGCGCGGTCGCGGGAATGCTGTTGCCCGGCGCCGGCGATGTCCGCGCACAAACCGCCGAGGATGCGATTCGGCAGGTTCTTGTCGATCAGCAGAGCGCATGGAATCGCGGTGATATCCCCGCGTTCATGCAGGGGTATGACGATTCACCGCAGACGACGTTCATCGGCAAGTCGGTAGAGCGTGGGTATGCGATGATCCTGGCGCGCTACCAGCGAAGCTACGCAACGCGCGAGGCAATGGGGCAGCTGGATTTCAGCGAGATCGCGGTGCGCATGCTGGGCGAGGATCATGCCGTGGTGACCGGGCACTTCCATCTGACGCGCACACAGGCGGGCGGGGGAGAGGCCGCGGGCGTTTTCTCGCTGGTGTTCGAAAAGGAGCCGTCGGGATGGAAGATCATCCTCGACCACACGAGCAGTTCATGAAGCAGGCTGGAGCGACGGCAACCGATCAGGAGCTTTTCGACGAGCTGTCGTTCTACACGCTGGCGCATCCAGACCCGGCCTTCATCCACCAACTCAGCGTCGATGCTTATACGGCCCAGCATGCCGACGCGGCGACCAAGCCGATCGCGGTGGTGTTTGCGTTGATCGGGCTCTATCTGCATCTTGAGAAGAAGTTCACGGGGAAGCAGGTGCAGCGGGCGCATATGAAGATGGCCAGGCAGCGCAAGGAGTGGCCGCGGTTGCCGCTCCCGGAGAATAAGGCTGCGGTCACGGTGGCCGATGTGCTGGCGGCTGCTCCGGGCGCGGCGAGGGATGCGCGGATTGAAGCGTGGTGCGTCTCGGTGTGGGCGGTGTGGCAGGCGAGCCGCGAAGAGATTGTCCGGATCGCGAAGACAGAACTGAATGTCGAGTGAGCCGGCCGGCGGCCAGATACGGACACGTTGCGGCTGATCCATCTGGTCGCATGAAGAGTTTGGGGAGGTTCTTATGTCCGCGCAATTTCAGCCTAACGCGACGAATTTGTTTCTCATGTTCTCCCGGGACAAGCTGATCAACCAGTACTGGCCACGGTTGCGGAGCTGTGTCGAATCGCTGAATGAGGAGCAAATCTGGTGGCGTCCGAACGCTGCGAGCAATTCGATCGGCAACCTGGTTCTTCATCTGAACGGCAATGTGCGGCAATGGCTTGTGGATTCGTTCAGCAGGCGGGAGGACAAGCGGGATCGCCCGGCCGAATTCAGTGCGGAAGGATCGATGTCCGGGAAGGAGCTGCTGGAGAGGCTTGCGTGGACGCTTCACGAGGGCGAACAGGTGATCAATGGCCTGAGCGAGGCGGACCTGATCGCGCGCTACGAAATTCAGGGCTACGACGTGTACGGCCTCGAAGCGGTTTATCAGGTGGTGGAGCACTTCGGGCTGCACTACGGGCAAATTACGTACATCACGAAGATGCTCCAGGAGCGGGACCTCGGCTTCTACAAGGAGCTGAATCAGACGGGGCGTGCGAAATAGCAGGAGGCTTGCGTTTGCGTTCGTGATGGGATACGGGGCGTTCGGCTGCTTGACCGGCTTCGGGCGGTCCCCTAACATGGTGCCAATGGCTTTCCGCATGAATCCGGCGATGGGTTGCGCGTGTTGCTGCGCATGTTGTTGTGCTCCGCGCCGGAGTTGTGGATGAGCCTCTAACCTCAGACTACCCACCTGCTCCCGCGCTTTCAGCAATCCGCTGACGCGGGTTTTTTATTGCCTTTTATCTGAATGGAGAAAACATGGCAGAGACCGCGGTACCCAAAGAGAGCCGAGCGCAGAAAGCGGAGCGCCTGAAGCGGGAGAAGAATCCGTGGCAGGCGATCGAGGAGATTCGCGCGTTTGCCCGGAGCGGACGTGCTTCGATTCCCGAGGACTGGAATTTGTACTTCCGCTGGTGGGGCATCTACACGCAGGGCGATGGCGCCGGGGTGACGGGCGGCAAAGGCGGAGAAGGCAAAGCGACGGACTATTTCATGATGCGGGTGGGCGTGCCGAATGGGATTCTGCGCGCGGATCAGGTGCGGGTGCTGGCGGAGATCGCGCAAAAGTACGGGCGCAATCTTGCCGACATCACGGTTCGCCAGAACATTCAATACCACTGGCTGACGATCGAGTCTCTGCCGGAGATTATGGAGTCGCTCGATGCGGTGGGCCTGTCGCCCAGGGGCGCGTGTGGCGATGTAGTCCGCAATGTCACTGGCTGTCCGCTGGCCGGGATCGCGCATGACGAGATTGTCGACGCCTCGGCGCTGGCAGTCGAGGTCTCTCGCGCGCTGCAGGGCAACGATGCGTTCTTCAATCTCCCGCGGAAATTCAAGGTTTCGATTACGGGATGCGCGGTGTGGTGTTCTTATCCGGAGATCAACGACATCGGGCTGACGGCGGTACGGCGCGGGGCGGAGGTGGGTTATTCGGTCCGCGTGGGGGGCGGGCTTTCGAACGAGCCGCATCTTGCGGTGCGGCTGGATGCGTTTGTGCAGCCGGAGCAGGCGGCGGCTGTGGTGCGAGCGATTACTGAGATCTTCCGCGATCAACAGGGGCTGCGCGAGAGCCGCGACCGCGCGCGGCTGAAGTATCTGTTCATGAAGGAAGGCTGGACGGCGGAGCGGTTTCTTTTCGAGATTGAGAACCGTATCGGTTACAAATTGGATCCGGGAGTCGAGGAGAGCGTCCCAGACGATATTCTTCGCGATCACGCCGGCGTTCATCGGCAGAAGCAGGATGGGTTGAGTTATGTGGGGGCCAGCGTGTTGCGCGGGCGTCTGACGGGGGATCAGCTGGCCGCCGCGGCCGAGCTGGCGGAACGTTTTGGCAGCGGCGATCTGCGGCTGACGGTGATGCAGAATTTGTTGTTTCTGAATGTGCCGAATGCTCGCGCCGGAGAAATGGCGGGGCAACTGGAGCAGATTGGGTTGCGTGTAGAGGGTAGCGAGTTCTGGCGTGGCGCGATCGCGTGCACGGGCACGGAGTTCTGCAAGCTGGCGATTACGGAGACGAAGAGCTTCACGCGCTGGCTGGTGGGCGAGATGGAGGAACGGCTGCCGGAGTTCGATCAGCAGCTGCGTTTGCATGTGACCGGGTGCCCGAACAGCTGCGGACAGCACTGGATCGCCGATATCGGCCTCGAAGGCAAAAAGATCAAGCATGAGGGGCGCCTGACCGATGCTTACTACTTCTGCGTGGGGGGATCGGTGGGGAAGCATGCGGGGACGGCGCGGCCGGTGGGATTCCGAACGCCGTCGCATCTGGTGCCGGAGGCGTTGGAGCGGTTGCTGCGGAAGTATCTGGCGGAGCGGGGACCGAGCGAAAATCTGCGGGCGTATTTCGCGCGCAGCGGGGATGCGGAATTGCGAGCGGCACTGGCGGGCGAGGAGATCGCCCCTGTCGACCGCGATGGGCCCAGCGGGCGCGTGCCGGCGGAGCTGGCCGGATGAGGAGAGCGCGATGACATTGCTGCCCGTTTTTCTTCGGTTGACCGGCCGACCCTGCCTGGTGGTTGGTGCGGGAACGGTGGCGCTCGCGAAGATCGAGAGCCTGCGCGGGGCCGAAGCGGCCATCACGGTGGTGGCGCCGGAGGCCGTTGCGCAGGTGCAGGAGCTGGCGCAGCAGGGATTGCTGCGCTGGCATCGGCGCGTCTTTGAGGCGGCTGATCTTGAGGGAGTTTCTCTGGTGATCGCCGCAACCAACGCCACCGAGGTGAACCGCACTGTGTATGAGGAGGCGTTGCGGCGGAATGTGATTTGTAACGCTGTCGACGATCCACCGAACTGCGATTTTTATTTCGGGTCGGTCGTTACGCGGGGCGATCTGCAGGTCGCGATTTCAACGGCGGGCAAGAGTCCGGCAGTGGCACAGAAGCTGCGGCGAGAGATCGATGCGCAGCTCCCGGGCGATCTGGGGCCGTGGCTGGAGGAGCTGGGCGGATTGCGCCGCGAAGTGCGGGAAGCGACGGCGGCCGGCGAACCGCGCAACTTTCTGCTTCACGAACTGGCGCAGCGCCAGGTTTGCGGGGCGGCGGCGTGTCCGGCGCGCCTGTTGGCTCGAGAACGAATCCGTGAGGTGCAGCAGCGGGACGAGGTGCTCGCGTGACGGCGGCGCGAGCGGGGACAGTCTATCTGGTTGGCGCGGGGCCGGGCGATCCCGAATTGCTGACGCTCAAAGCGGCGCGGTTGCTGGCGACCGCCGATGTCGTGCTGCACGACGATCTGGTGCCGGAGGCGGTATTGGTCCATGCGAAGCGTGCGCTCGCCATCAATGTGGGCAAGCGATGCGGGCGCAAAAACATTTCGCAGGAAGAGATCAACCGGATGATGGTGGACTATGCGCGGCGCGGCATGGCGGTGGTTCGGCTTAAATCCGGCGACCCGCTGATCTTTGGGCGCGCGGGCGAGGAGATGGACACGTTGACTGCGGCTGAGATTCCCTTCGAAGTCGTTCCAGGGATCACGGCGGCATTCGCGGCGGCGGCGGCATTGCGGCGGCCGCTCACCGACCGGCGCGGCGGGTCGAGTGTGAGCTTCTCCGCGGGCAGTCACGCGCCCGGCTCAGCGCTGCAGCCTGCGTCGCTGGCAGGGGCAACGCGGGTGATCTACATGCCGGGGCGGGATCTCACCGCGGTGGCGGCGCAACTGCGACGGGAGGGCCTGACGCCGGACTTGACCTGCGTGATCGTCTCGCGGGCGGCGCAACCGGATCAGGAGATCGCGCGGACGACGCTGGCGGAGCTGGACCGCGTGCGGCCGGGACCGGCACCGTCGATTCTGCTGGTGGGTGAGGCGCTGCGGGAAGGCCGGCCAGACACACTGAGTGAAATCATGGCGCAAACAACGGGCGCGATGTCGGACGGGTCACAACCCATCACAGTAGAGGAGCGCTGATCACGGAGCGAGCGAATAGTCGAAATCGTAGAAGTGCTGACCGCCTTCGATGCGAATCTGCATCGTGCCGGTGATGCCGGTGAGCTCGCCGGTGCCTGAGTCCGGCACAACGATGATGCTCAGTTGCGGAACGCCGCGGTTCATGGTGGCGTTGTGCTGGAGGGCAAAGGTGCCGGTGTGTCCCTGTAGTTTTCCCGTCACGCGCTCGAGGGCGACATAGCCGCCCGAACCTTTGGTCTTGTCGAGGATGCTCAGCATCTCTCCCTGGCTGGTGGCATCGAGGTCGCCATGGAATTGCTTGTCGATGGACATGCGCCCCAAAGCGGCCGCCTCGGCCTGCGGGTTATCCGGCTTTTGCGGAGCGATTTTGACGTCAAAGGTGCCAGTGGCCTGATGCATCGGGGCCTTTCCTGTCGCAGGGGATGGGTTTTGGGCGGATGTTGGCGGTTGGACCACGATGGCGGCAGCGAAAAGGGGCACAAAGAGAGCCGCAATTCGGCGGACAATCGGCTTCATTGTGAGGAGGATAGCACTCCGGCGAGGCGATTCCGGCATCCTAGTCATCCATGAACAGGCTCGGGAACAGGTTCGGCAGATGGGCAATTTCGTCGGCGCTTCCAACGGCACTTTTGGCGTTTGCACTTGCGGGATGTCACGGCAATCAAAATCAGGCGCAGGACGCGACGACGAACGGCGACGATCCAGCGGCGGTCAATCTTGCGAACGCCAGCAACACGACCCAATCCGCTGCCGAGAATCCGACGCCTCCGCCAGCGGATCAGGGTAGCGGGGCAGCGCCCTCGAATGCTCAGTATGGAGACCAGTACGGGGGCGACCAGGATGGAGGTACGCCGGCCGATTACGCGGACACGGCGTACGACGTCGCGCCCGATCCTCCGCCGGCATTGCCGGACTACGATCAGCCGGAGGCGCCGGGCGACGACTACCTCTGGACGCCGGGTTATTGGTCCTATGCTTCCGAGGGCTACTACTGGGTTCCTGGCGCGTGGGTGATGGCGCCGTACGTCGGTGCACTCTGGACGCCTGGCTACTGGGGCTATTACGGAGGCCGCTACCGTTGGTATCACGGCTACTGGGGCCGGCACATTGGTTTCTACGGGGGCGTGGACTACGGGCACGGCTACGACGGACGCGGGTACGAAGGCGGGTATTGGCGGAACAATTCTTTCTACTACAACACGGCCGTGAGCCATGTGAACGAGACGGTGGTGCGCAATGTTTACAACTACCGGATCACGAACGTCTACAACAACACGCGCGTCAGCTATAACGGCGGCAACGGCGGATTGAAGTATCGCCCGTCCACGGCAGAGGCGGCGGCTCGCAATGAGCGTCATGTGGCTCCGCTGCCGGCGCAGCGGACCATGGCGCAGACGGCGATGCAGAACCGGGCGCAGTTCGCCAGCGCCAATCATGGCCATCCGCAGATGGTGGCGGAAAGCCGGCCGGTGAGCGATGGGCGTGCCGCACCCGCGCCGCGCGCCGAGGATTATCATCCGGCGGCGACGCCGCGTCCGGAGGCGGGAACACCAGCAACAGCTCCCGGGATGAGACCGGCGCCAGGCGGCGGGATTCGTCCGGAGCCGGGCCGGCCAGCGCCGGAGGTGAGAACGGAGACGAGACCTGGGCCCGTAACAAGGCCGATGCCGGAATCGAGGCCGGCACCGGAATCGAGACCAGCACCGGAATCGAGGCCAGCGCCGGAATCGAGGCCGGCACCACAGCAACGGCCGCAACCATCGGAGCGTCCCGAGGGGCATCCGGCGACCCTACCTCGCAATCAGCCGCAGCCGGAGCAGCGTCCGGAATCGCGGCCGCAGCCGGAATCACGGCCAGCGCCACAGCCACGACCCCAGCCCCAGTCGCGACCAGCGCCGGAATCGGTAGCGCGACCACAGCCGGAGCCACAGCAACCGGAGTCGAGGCCAGCGCCGGAGTCGAGACCAGCGCCGGAGTCAAGGCCGGCACAGGAATCGAGGCCAGCGCCGGAGTCAAGGCCGACACCGGAGTCGAAGCCGGAAGAAAAGCCTGCGCCGCCGCCGAAGCAGGGAGACCGGGATAAGAGACCGGAGGATAGGCAGCGATAAGTCTGTTTGCGAGCGCCCGCACTTACAACGAGTGAAGGGTGGTGCGGGCGAGGAGCTCGCGAAGGCGGTAGGCGCGATCGAGCTGAGCATCGACAAGGAGCTGGTGGCGGCGGCGATGGTCACCATGCGGGAGGCGCGGCAGAAGGCGTTCATCGCGTGCGGCAGCGGCTTCAAGCTGGAGGATGGCGGATTCGAGGGTGAGACGGAAGCGGGCGCTGACGCGGATGGGTTCGGAAGCGATGGTGGGCGCCATAAGGTCCTCGCAGGGAGCTAAAGATTTCTGTTTCAGGGTCGATTGTAGGGAGAAGAATTTGTCCATGGAATCGCCCATCAAGCCGCGAAAGAAGAAACTTTGGTGTAAAGATGGCGTGATTTGGGACAGTTTCCACCGGAACGGGTCTCATCAACCGCAATCGACAAAATGCAGCGTGTGCGGGCCGCCGTTGATGCGCGCCTCATGAAGCCTGCCGGTGCCGCGGCACTGTCATTGAGACCGGTTCTACAGATCCATCGACTTATCCGCGACGAGCTTCTGCGCGTGGGTGACAAACTGATCGAGGGGCATGGAGCCCAGATCGCCCTTACTGCGCGTGCGAACGCTGACCGCGTCGCTGGATTCTTCCTTATCGCCCATGACAAGGACGTAGGGAATCTTCTGCATCGTGAAGTCACGAATCTTGGCGTTCATCTTTTCGTTGCGGCCGTCGACTTCGACACGCAATCCCGCCATTTGTAACCGCTGCTGGACTTTTTGCGCGTAGGCCTGATGCCGCTCGCTGATGGGGACGAGTCCAGCCTGCACCGGAGCCAGCCACAGCGGAAAAGCGCCGGCATAGTGCTCGATAAGGACGCCAAAAAAACGCTCCATGCTGCCGAAGAGGGCGCGGTGGACCATCACGGGCTGCTCGCGCTCGCCGCTTTCGGCAACATATTCAAGCTCGAAGCGAGCGGGCAGGTTGAAGTCGAACTGCACAGTCGAGAGCTGCCACAGGCGGCCGAGCACGTCGACCAGCTTGATGTCGATCTTGGGGCCGTAGAAGGCGGCTTCGCCGGGGATGGTCTTGTGCGGGATTCCCTTGCGTTCGAGGGCGCGCTCGAGGGAACCGACAGCGAGATCCCATTTTTCGTCGGAACCCGCGTAACTGGCGCGATCGGCGGGATTCCACGTGGAAAGCTCGACCTGAAATTCTTTGAAGCCGAAGGTGGTCAGTACGGCCTGGGCGAAGTCGATGCAGGCGACGACCTCGTCCTCGATCTGCTGCGGCGTACAGAAAATATGCGCATCGTCCTGGGTAAATCCGCGCACGCGCAGCAGCCCATGCATGGTGCCGGAGCGCTCATAGCGGTAGACGTTGCCGAATTCGGCGAGGCGGACGGGCAGGTCGCGATAACTCTTCGGCGAATTCTTGTAGATCAGAATATGGCCGGGGCAGTTCATGGGCTTCAGCCGGTACTCGGCGTCGTCGAGCTCCATGGGGGTGAACATGTTCTGCGCGTAGAAGCCGGCGTGGCCGCTGACCTCCCACAGATGAGAACGCATGACGTGCGGGGTGACCACGAGATCGTAACCGCGGCGGATACATTCTTCGCGCATCCAGTCTTCCATGATCTTGCGGATCATGGCGCCTTTGGGATGCCAGAAGATGAGGCCGGGGCCGGCGAGGTCCTGGATGGAAAACAGGTCAAGCTGTTTACCGAGGACGCGATGATCGCGGCGGGCGGCTTCCTCGAGGCGGACGAAGTGTTCGTCCAGCTTTTTTTGGAGAAGAAGGCGGTGCCGTAGATGCGCTGGAGCTGGGGATTTTTCTCGTCTCCCAGCCAATAGGCGCCAGCCAGATTGGTGAGGCGAAACGCCTTGACGCGCCCGGTTGAGGGGACATGCGGACCGCGGCAGAAGTCGACGAACTTGCCGTTTTTATAAAGGGAAATTTCGTCGCCGGGCTTCGTGAACTTTTCGACGAAGTGGACCTTCATGAAGTCGTTAGCGGACCTGAATTGTTCGAGGCCCGTTTCGCGGGGCTCATGTTCGCGGACAAACTTGTCGTCGCGCGCGGCTACCTCCGCCATGCGGCCTTCGATGAGCTTCGAGATCTTCGGGGGTAAAGGGCGTGGGGACAGCCAGAAGTCGTAAAAGAAGCCGGAGTCGGTGGCGGGGCCGTGGCCCAGCTTGGTTTCGGGAAAAAGCTCGGTGACGGCGGTGGCCATCACGTGGGCGGCGGAGTGGCGCAGCACCTTCAGTGCGTCCGCGTCTTTCTCGGTCAGCAATTGCAGGGCAACGTCCGCCTGAAGAGGGGTGGTCAGATCGACGAGGCGCTCGGCGTGAGTGTCCTCGGTGGCATACATGGAGGCCTCACTGCCGTCGGAGGATGAGAGGGCCGCGGGGGCGGCTTTCAGAGGGCGGATACGAGCGACTACAGCGGCCTGCGCGAGGCGAGGCGAAATGCTTTCGGCGATTGCCGGGGCGTGGTGCCGGACGGGACCTCGCGGACTGAACCGTCGGGCAGCTGGACCTGAATGGAACTCATAAAAACAGGGTACAGGCTGGTGGTCACGGGTGACAGATGACCGATGTGCGAACCACCGGCCGGTACCCGCGCTGTCAAGGACCGCCCTGCACCCGCCTGGAGTTGGCCGCCTCGCTATTTCAGGCCAATGTGAGCGGTCATGCTCATGTTGCCCCAGTCGGTGATCGGCCCATAGGTTTCAAAGTCGGTTGCGTAGGCGCGGTCGCCGCCTAGCTGCTCGGGTGAGAGGGTGTTGATGCGATGCCAGAGAGCCGGGATCACTTCCTGGGGCGGTCCTGTTTCCGAGGCGATCGCGGCATATTTTCCGGAGCGGACCGTTCTGGCCACCATGCCATCGGGGATCTTCTCGGCGGACGAGACACGATAGCCGAGGGTGTAGCTATAGTCGCCGGTGTGATCGCTGGCGTAGTCGCTGTAGACGACGACATATCCGTCGCCGACCTTGTTGGGAATCTGCTCGAGGGTGCCGTTTTGTATAGCGCCCTGCCACATCGGGGAGATTGCACCCTGACCGCTGGCTTCTTTTGCATTGTTGGTGCGAACGGTGAGGCCGACAACGATGAAGCTGTCCTGATTTTCCATCACAATACCGCTCCCATCTTTCTGCGGCGTCGAGGCGGCGGACGGCTGCGAGGGGGTTTGCGGAGCCGGCGCCGGGGTCTGCGCGAACGCGGTTGCGCCCAGGGCAAGGAGCAGAGGCAGAGCAAGTTTTCGCGAGGTGCGGAACATAGGCGAACAGTATACGCACGACCCGCAGCCGATTGTTCCGCATTGACCCTCGCGTGCCCCTCAGTCCGGTACTTTCGTCAACTGAAATGGAGACCAGCGTCTGGTATTGCCGGCCTGAATGTGTCACCGTAAGTGCGCGAATGACCGGCTCGGTCATCGAAGCCGGCGCCCTCCGATGTGAGTTCCATCGACAAGGCGGGGATAATTGTTTTGAGCAGCTCTCCACGGCACGGGAAAAAGGCTCGCCGGCGCATCGGACTGACGGCGCTGGTGGCGACGCTGACGCTGATCACCGCGATTCTCTGCGGGTGCCAGACGATCGAGAACTCCGCACCGACGCAGACGATGGTGCGGGTGGTGGATGCGTCGCAGAACGCGCCGTCTGTGGATGTGAAGGTGGGGACGACCGAGATTGCGGCGGATATCGGGGCGGGAACGTTCACCGACTATGCTTTCCTGCCGCCGGAAAACGGGACGGCGTATGTCTATCCGACGGGGACGACCACAATGGGCGTGACGGCCCAGGGAGAATTTGAGGTTGCGCAGCAGCATTCGGTGCTGATCACGGATTCGGCGGGGATTTACGGCGCGACGATTCTGGCCGACCAGGCAGTGGCGGCTCCTGCCGGATTTTTCTCGATTCGATTTCTGCAACAGGCGGCGAAGGCCGGGGCAGTGGACATTTATCTGGTGCCGAGCACCGCGACGCTGGCAGGGACGAAGGCGTTATTCAGCGGCGTAAAGCCGCAGGCCGTGGAGGGGTACGTGAATGTGCCGGCCGGGACCTATACGCTCGTGGTGACGCCAACAGGCGTACTGACGACGCCGTACACGAGCTCGATGCTGACGTTCGTGGACGGTCAGGTGCGGACGGCGCTGATCATGGATGCGCAACTGACGACGAATCCCCCGGTGAACGTGGTGATGGGGAACGATGTGGACTGAGCGGGAGGCGGGAAGCCGGGAGGGAAACAATCCTCAGAGAGCCGCCGTGAGGGCCGCGACGCAGTCGGGATCTAGTTTGTGCGGGATGTCGCGGGAGATGATCGCGAGGGCCTCATCGTACGACATGCCGGGACGGTAAGGGCGATCCTCGGTGAGCGCTCCGAAGACGTCGGCCACTGCGATGATGCGGGCTTCCAGGGGAAGCTGGTGGGCGGCGAGGCGATCCGGGTAGCCGAGGCCATCCAGTCTTTCGTGGTGAGCACCGGCGATAGCCGCCAGGTCGCGGAAAGGGCCGATGCGCGAAAGAATCTCGCGGGTGAGACGCGGATGCTCCTGAACGATCTGCCACTCCGCGGGGTCGAGTTTACCGGCCTTGTCGAGGATGGAGTTTGGAACCCGCAGCTTGCCGATATCGTGCAGAAGGGCGGCGCGATTCACGAGGCGGGCGCGGTCTTCGCTCAGGCCCATAGCGCGAGCGATGCGCATGGCAGCTCCGGTGACACCGACCGAGTGGCGGAAGGTGAATGAGGATTTGGCGTCGACAACGTCGGCGAAGGCTTCACAAATAAGGTCGATATCGGCGCCTTCGAGGTCGTTGACCTGAGAGGGCGCGAGATCGAGCGCGGCTGCACGAGTTCATTTTCCGCCGTACCCGAAAGGGCGTGCTCCCAGAGAAGGCCGTCGGCGTGAAGATGCTCGGCCAGCGTTACCAGCTCAGGATCGAACCAGCGGCTGCTGCGTTCGCGCAGGACCTGGATCGCGCGGTCCGTGCCCTGTTCGGAGGCGAAAACATCGAGGTGCTGAGCGACAGCGAGGATTCTGGATTCAGGAGGAATCGACTGGCCGGTGCGCCGTTCCGGATAGCCGCTGCCGTCCCAGTGCTCATCAAGGCCGCGAACCGCTTCGGCGGCAACGTCTCCGAGTCCGAGTTTGCGAAGAATGTGGGCGCCCCGATCGCAACGGAGAGTGATGACTTCCCGATTATTGCGGTGCTGGGTGAGGCCAATGTAAGCAATGCCGGCAACGCGGCGCAGAGGGCCCGCTTGCGGAAGAACGGTGCTCCAAAGGAGACGAAGAGTCGAAGGTTTGGGACGGCTGGGCCGGGTCCAGTCTTCGAGCTTGACGCCGGATTTGACCAGGCGTTCATCGCCACCGCCGATGATCTGGCAGAGGCGCGCGGCGTTGCTGCTGCAGCCGACGTCTTTGAGAAGCAGAGCATAGTAGAGGCTGGCTCGCCGGTCGGCGGGAAGGCCAAGCTCGCGGGCCAGGCGCATGCCGAGGACGCAGCTGCGGAGCGCGTGACCGGGTACGGCCCCTTCGGTTAAATCGAGGGCGAAGGACAGTGCGGAGAGAATCTCCGGCAGGGAGATGCCTCGCTCCGGATTCGACGAATGCGTGCTCGACACGTGCAAACTCGTCGATTGATCGATGCTTCCGTCAACGGCAGAGGCTGCCACAGGTCCCCCTGCAGCGAGACAGTAGCAGACAGGGCTGGGGGAGAAACTCCCCCGAAAGGTGCGGAGTTACTGCGGTTTGTGGGCGTGCGGGGGGCGAGCCGACTCGATTTCGAGCAGCTGCTTCTTGCGTTCTACGCCCCACCTGTAGCCGGTGAGCTTGCCATTGCTGCCGATGACGCGATGGCAGGGGACGACGACGGCGATCGGATTGGTGGCGCAGGCGCGGGCGACAGCGCGAACGGCGGCCGGCTGGCCGAGCGATTGCGCCAACTGTGCGTAGCTGCGCGTTTCGCCCCGAGGAATGCGGCGCAGAGCTTCCCAGACGCGCATCTGGAAGGCGGTGGCGCGGAGGTCAAGCGGGAGATCGAGCGCGGCGGGATGTTCGGTGAACTGGGAAAGGACCTGGGCGAGCGAGGAGTCAAGCTTTGAATCCGGGTGAATGGCTGCGGCTGGGAACTGTGAATGGAGTTGGCTCGTCAGCTGTTGCTCGCTGTCGCCGAGGATGACGGCACAGAGGCCGCGGGGCGTGGCGGCGATGAGGATTTTGCCCAGCGGGCAGTCGCCGAGGGCGTATCCAATCTGGGCATCGGAACCACCGGCGCGATAGGCGGTGGGCGCCATGCCGAGCTGCGTGTTTTCATAAGCGCGGCCCGGCCCCGAGAAGCCGGCGTCGTAGATGGCGTCAGTGACGCGCGCGGAGCCGTTGGTCAGTTCGCGGCGAAACGAAGCGGCGCGGGTCTGGCGCTGATATTGCGCGGGAGTGACGCCCAGAACGCGCTTGAAGGTGCGCTCGACCGTGAAGGGGCTGCGGCCGGTCGCGCGGCTGAGCTCGCTGAGAGTAACGGGGCGGTCGCGATTGAGGCGGGAGGAAACATCCTCAACCAGCGCGGCGTCGATGTGGCGTTGCTGCGGGCGGCAGCGCCGGCAGGGACGAAATCCCGCATGGAGAGCGGCGGGCGGGTCGGGGAAGAAGCGGACGTTTGCGCGCGCAGGGCGGCGGCTGGGGCAGGTTGGGCGGCAAAAGATGCCGGTGGTGGTCACGGCGTAGACCAGCTCCGCATCGGCTGCGGGGTCGCGGGCCAATACTGCGGCCCAGGCCTGATCTTCGGTCAACATAGCGGCTGCAAACATGGTACTCGCACCTCGTAGGGTGAGAATCGCAGAGGCGCGGGGTCGGGGACACTCCGGGAATTGCGTTTGAAGTCAGGGGCAAACGGGACTGGCTTACGGGTGGACGACACGGAGTCTGAGAAATTTTTCAAAGGGGTCAAAGTCGCGGTCGCGGTGCAGGAGTTCGTGGTCGAATTCAATACAAAACGTCGCGATGATCAGGTCGATGGTGGTCCTTGTTGTGTATCCACTTGCTCGCAGGGAGCGGTAGTTCTTTGCCGCAGTGAGAGCCAGGCCGGAACCACCTGAATCGAAGACATCGAGGTTCAGGAGACGGCTCCGAATCCGCATCAGGTCGGCGTCGTGGCGAACTCCCTGCAGCACCTCGCAGAGGATCAGATCGGTGAGGGCAAGGCCAACAAGGCCGGAGGCGCGCCTCAACCAAGTGGTTTCCCGATTGGCAATGCCGGCGAAAAAGTCGATCCAAACGCTTGTATCGACAATAACCATGGGGTCAATGCGATTTAGGGAAGCGTCCGCGGCGAGATCGCTTCAGGTCACCTTCCCACTCCACGGTACCGAAGAGATCGCGGATGGAAGCCTGTCCATGGAGCCGAATCAGAGCGCGCAGGGCTTCCTCCACAACAGCTTTTTTGGTATGGGCGCCGCTGGAGCGCATGGCCCTGGCCATGAGCTTGTCGTCGATGTCGATGTTGGTTCGCATGTCCGGCTCGGATGTGTATAGAGTGTACTTCTTTGTGTATCGGAAAAACAAGTGAGCAGGCCTACCCGTAGCGGTGCAGCCTGGATTTTCACAGGTCTGACAGTGACGGTAGTGTCCTGACCCCAATTTCCGGCCAATTGCAACACTCGGGATCGCCCCCGCGATGGCGGCCGAAGATAATTGCCTTTCCAACTGAGACACTACCGGACTTACCAATGCCACCAGCCTGGCGGAAAGATGCCGCGCCAGTCTGCGCGCAGGAGGGTGAAAAGCAGTATGACCGCGGCGAGGAGAAGAATGCCGATGACCCTCTGACGCCGCAGGCGGTCCGGGGCATTCGAGGAGCCGGGCTGGCCTGACACGGCTTACTCCTGGCCAGGACGGATGTTGTAAAGGAAGTAGAAGCGCAGTTCGAGGAACGGCCCCTTGAAGGCTTTGGGGATGGGCGGATAGGGTGAAGCGCCCGTGATGCCGGCCCAGGCAGCGCGGTCGAGGGCAACATCGCCGGATGGGCCCTCGAGGATCATGTCGCGCACGGTGCCGTCGGGAAAGATCTTGAAGCGAATCATGACCTTGCCCTGCTTGTCGAGGGGCGGGCGGGCCGATTCGGGAATGATGGGCCACCAGGCGCGCTCGGTGTCGTAGACGACGCGCTGGACGTAGGGGCCGTAGTCCCAGCCCATGGTGTCGCTGAGGATATCGACGGCGCCGTTGAGGCCGGCGTGTTGCGAGGGGATACCGGCGCCATTGTCCCCGCCAAACTGGCCGGAGTTGCCGTGCATGGCGTTGCGCATGGCCTGCTGGAGCTGCTCGTTGGGATTGCCGGAGTTGGACTGGAAGCTGGGCTGCGGAGCCTGGGGCGGCGCTTCCAGCCTGGCCTGATTATTTTGCGGAAGGGGCTGGGCGGGCGGCGTGGGCGCGTGCTGCTCGGCCTGCTGCGGTTCAGGGGCGGCCGGGGCCTGGGGTTGCTGCGCGGGCTGGGGAGCCGGGGCGGGCACCGGCGGTCCAGCGCGGCGCATGGCTTCCAGTTCCTCCAGAGTCTTGCGGTCGAGGGTCGGGTGAGGGGTCTGCGCGACGCGATCCTTGTCGGAAAGGGTGGTGGTTGGCTTCGGCTTGATCTTCTTCAATGCGTCGGGGGGCAGGTCGAGGAAGGTCAGGTCCTTCTGCCGCTGCTTCATGACCACCGAGGGATCGACGACGCGGACGTGGTAGATGTATTTGGGCCCGTAAAGCAGATACCAGGCGACCAGCATGTGGACGATGAGGGCGATCCACAGTTTCTCGCGCAGGCTGACCCAGGAGCGGTTGTCCTCGATCTCCTCGATGATGTGCAGGAGGTCGGTGTGGTCGAGACCCTCGTACTTGTTGCGAGCGAAGGTGGGGATCGCGCCTGCGCCATTGGACGAGGCGGCTGGTGCGGCATGGAGAGATTCAGGGAGCGGCTCTTCGACCGTGAGCCCGAGGGGCCCGGTGGTGTGCGCAGCGGTGTCGGGAGATGCCTCCGCGGTCCCCTCGGCTATGGGCTCGTCGGGCGGAGCGTCGGTCAGATTGAGACGAATCGGCATTCCTGGGTGACTGCGGGCCTTGCTGCTCCGATCGAGGTCCTTGCAGTGCCTGCACAGGTGCCGCAGGGTCCAGCGGAGGATCACGGAAGCGTACTGACTATTTTCTCATCAAATCGCGAGGGTTATTGCTGTTTGTACAATCGAAAACGTGACTTACCCGTCCGATCCGTCGACAGGGAGGACCGCCGCAGTGATCACGGTGAGCGATGCGTGCTCAAGGGGATTGCGGGAGGACCTGTCGGGTCCGGCGGTGGCCCGCCTGTTGGACGAATCCGGCTTCGAAACGGTTCTTCGCATTACGGTTCCAGACGAACAGGAAGGCATTGAGGACGCATTGCGGCGGTCCGCTGGTGCAGCGAGGCTGGTGGTGACGACAGGCGGGACGGGAATCGGGGCGCGCGATGTGACGCCGGAGGCGACCCGGGCGGTCTGCGAACGGCTGCTGGAGGGTGTAGCCGAGCTGATGCGGACGGAGGGACGGCGTGAAACGCCTCTGGCGATTCTGAGCAGGGCCGTTTGCGGAACACTGAACACGACTGTGATTTTGAATGTCCCGGGAAGCCCGGCAGGCGCGGTGAGTTCGCTGCGCGCGGCGCTGCCGGTGTTGCCGCACGCGCTCGATCTGCTGGAGGGAAAGACGGACCACAGCGGAATGGGCGAGGCTCGGGAGCATGCGCAACGACGGGTGAGCGCCGGGAAGAAGGGCCATCGGAATAAGGGGAAAGGTTAACCCGCCTGAAATCGCTCATCGCAAAACTCACCTCACTCACGCAACACTGGCTGATCCCGCTGGGGCCATGGGGCGTGCTGCTGGCGTCGTTTATCGATTCCGCTTCGATTCCGATTCCGATCGACGTTCTGATCGCCGGATGGGCGTGGGCGGACAAGCGGCATTTTTATCTTTACGCGCTGCTGGCGGCGGCGGGTTCGACGCTGGGCGGGCTGGTTCCGTTTTATCTGGGCAAGGCCGGCGGCGAACTGTTTCTTCTCAAGCGGGTGAATCGTGCGCGCTTCGAGTCGCTGCGCACGCAGTTTGAGAAGCAGGAATTCCTGGCGATCATGATCCCGTCGCTGATGCCCCCGCCGACGACCTGGAAGCTGTTTGTTTTTGGAGCGGGTGTCTTCGAAATGAGGACGCTGAACTTCATGCTGGCAGTGTTCGTGGGCAGGTGTATTCGCTTCGGGATTGAGACGGCGCTGGTGGTGAAGTACGGTCCACAGATCGTGACGGTGGTCGCCGAACTGGCGAAGCGGCATCTCGTACTAACGCTGCTGGTGCTGGCCGTGATCTTTGGCGCGCTGGGATGGTGGATCTGGCGGAAGATGCGGAAGCCGGCTCCCGGTCTTGCGGAGAAGCCTTAGTGGATCGGCGCTACACTGCTGGCAGAGCCCCGTTATTCGTCTATGACCTGTGCCAGGATTGCAATACCGAAGCAGCGCATCGAAGCCTTTTGCCGCCGCCACCATATTCGCAGGCTCAGTCTGTTCGGTTCCGTTTTGCGACCGGATTTCGGCCCTGACAGCGATGTGGATGTGCTGGTGGAATTCGCCCCCGGCTTCGTTCCAGGTCTTGCGTTCTTTGGAATGGAGGATGAACTTTCCCAAATTCTGGGGCGCAAGGTGGACCTGAATACACCAGGTTTCTTAAGCGGCTATTTCCGTGATCACGCCCTGAGCACGGCCGAGGATCAGTATGTCGCAGCGTGAAGGTCTGGTCCGGCTGCGCCACATGCTCGACCACTCGCGCGAAGCTGTGGCGATGGCCGCGGGCCGGACTCGCGCCGACCTCAACAGCGACAGAATGTACAACCTGGCCATTGTGCGGCTACTGGAGATCGTTGGCGAAGCTGCAAACCGAACCACCAATGAGGAGCGGCTGGTATGTCCATCTATCCCGTGGACTCAGATCGCGGGGCTACGCAATCGGCTCATTCACGGATACGATTCCGTGGACCTCGATGTATTGTGGCAGATTATTTCCAACGATTTGCCGCAACTCGTATCGCAACTCGAGCGGTGTTTCGCTGCGATTGATCGCTAATACGGCTGGTTTTTCCAGATCAGCGGAGCAAAGTCTTCGGCAAGGAACCACGACAACAGAAAGAGAACGGCGATGAGTCCCACGCCCCAGAAGAAGAGACGTACGGGGAGGGTCTGCGTGAGAGGCGGGACGGGTTCGGGATCGAATTTGCGGTTGGGAATCGCGAAGAGAAGTCCGCTGGCAAGGCAGATGCTGCCGGTGAGTCCGAGCAGGGCAACGGCATCGAGCAGGCGATCCTGCCATGGACTGCCGGGAACAAAGAAGGCGTGGCCGAGCAGGGCGCAAAGCGAGAGGATGCTGAGGCAGAGGGCTGCGAATTTAGCGATCTGAAGCATGACCTGGCCCTGCATCGAAGTCCTGCGGCGAGCGCCGCGCTGCACCGCCTCGAACGATTATCTCTACTCTGCTCGAAGAGCCTGGATTGGGTCAACCGAGCCCGCACGGAGTGCAGGACGGAGCGCGGCCGCAACGGCCAGCAGCAGAACGGAGATGGCGGCAAGGGCAAGCACCAGCGGATCGAAGGGACTGACGTCGAAGACGAACGAACGCAGCAAACGGGAGGCAGCCAGCGAAGCGGCCAGTCCGATCAGGCAGCCGGTGAGGGCCATTTTCGCAGCCCAGCCGAGTACGAGGCCGCGAATGGCGATGCGCTGGGAGCCGAGCGCCAGACGGATCGCCATTTCCTGCGAACGCAGAGCAACCGAGAAGGCGATAACGCTGTAAATGCCGAGTACGGCCAGCAACACGGCGGCTGCCGCGAATCCCGAGATGACGACGGTATTGAAGCGCCGCGGTGCTTCACTGTCGGAAATCGCGTGCTCCATCGTTTCCATCTGGGTGAGAGGGAGCTGCGGATCGATGGAGTGAACGGCGGTGCGCAGCGAATTCTCCATCTGCTCCGCGGGAAGCGATGTGCGCAGCACAATCGCGCCGTTATTGGTGGTCAGGTCATCCGGAGAGGCAAGCGATCCGAAGGCGGTGTCGGCCTGGACTGCGGTCTCGTAAATCTGATCGCGGGTTGGCTGATCCGGGCGTCCCTGTTTCACGTCGCCGACCACACCGACCACGGTCATCCAGGGGGTGGGAGACTCCCGCAAGCCCCAGCGAATATGGCGGCCGAGTGGGTTCTGGCCAGGCCAATAATGTTCGGCCAGAGTTCGATTGACGACGACGACGGGTTGGGTGTCGGCGGTGTCCGCAGCAGTGAAAAGGCGGCCAGCGAGCAGGGGGATCTCCATTGCCCTGAAGTAGTCGCCCGCGACGTTCGAAGGCCAGGCAAGGTTCAGGGGCGCGCCGGCAGGGGGGGCATAACCCTCCGCGACAAAAGCAAAGGACGTGCCTCCGGTGCCGGAAGCAGGTAGCTGATCGCTGATGCCCGATGCAATTGCGCCGGGCAGCTGCTGCAATCGGACGAGCAGCTGCTGGTGAAAGAGATTGACAGCAGGCTGGGTGGGGTATTCGGCCGGCGGAAGAGAAAACCAGGCAACGAGCGCATGATCCGGCCGAAAGCCGAGGTGGACGGCGCGCATCCTGCTGAAGCTGCGCAGCAGCAAACCAGAAGCGCACAGCAGCGCGAGCGCGATGGCGATTTCGCCGATGACGAGGACCGAACGCAAACGGGCATAGCCGGCGCCCGGGGTTCCGGTGCGTCCACCCTGCCGCAAAACGTCGTTGACGTTGGTGCGCAAAGCAGCGAAAGCGGGGGCCGCGCCGCACAGGAGTCCGGTGAGGACGGCAAGGAAGAGCGCGAACAGCGCGACGTTCCAGTCGATGCCGACGTTATCGAGGCGGGGCAGCGTTTCGGGCAGGAAACTCGTGCCAATGCGGACGACGATGGCGGCGAAAAGGAGTCCGAGGGCGCCACCGGTGAAGCTGATCAGCAGGCTCTCGAAGAGGACCTGGCGGAGCAGGGCCCCGCCACGCGCTCCGATCGCCAGCCGGACGGCAATCTCACGGCGGCGGCGAATGGAGCGCACCAGCAGGAGGCTGGCCAGATTCGCGCAGGCGATGAGCAGGACCACGGCGACGGCAAAAAACAAAGTGCGAATCAGCGGCCGCACCTGCGCGACCAGATCTTCGTGCAGGGAACGCACCACCGCGCTGATGCGCATGCTGGCCATGAAGGCGGGATACGCGCGCATGGTTTGCTGCGCCACCTGTTCCGCATCGCTCTGGGCCTGCTCGGCGGAGACGCCGGGCTTGAGGCGGCCGACCATAGCGAAGTCCCAACCAGCCGCGCCGGCGCCCAGTTCATCAGCGGTGAAGCTCATGGGGACCCACAACTCGCTCTGGTTGGCGTGACCGGAGTAGAAGGGGAACTCAAATGTCCGTGGCATGACGCCGATGACGACATACGGAGCGCGATCGAGAAGAATCCTGCGGCCGACGATATTCGGGTCGCGCTGGAAGCGGCTGCTCCACGCGGCATAGCTGAGCACGACGACTCTCTGCTTCTGCTCGTCTTCCTGGGTGGTGAAGACGCGGCCAAGCATCGGCGGCACATCGAGAACCGCGAAGACATCGGCGGTCATGCGCGCGGCATTGATACGGGCCGCGTCGCCGATGCCGGACAGCTCGTAGCTGGAGTATCCGTAACCTCCCAGAGCTGTGAAGCTATGCGTGTACCGGGTATAGGCCAGGATGTCCCGCGACGTCACTCCGGCCTCACCGCCGCCGCTGCCGCCGAGTTGGGCGTTATTGAGCCGGTCGGAAAGAACAACCAGCTGCTCGGGGTGCGGAAAGGGCAAGGGGCGCAGCAGGACGCTTTCCACGATGGAGAAGATGGAGGTCGTGGCGCCGATGCCGACGGCAAGCATCAGGATGGCCGTTGCGGTAAACACGGGAGAACGCAGCAGAAGAACGATGGCGGTCTTCACATCGCGCAACATCAGGCCCCCAGGCAAAAAGACTCAGCTTACGGCGGGCTTGTGCGTTTTCGAAGCCGCTGTCTACCCGCGAATGCCTTTGAGGGCGGGATAGACGCGGCGATAGCCCGCGTATCCCTCAGCATAACGCCGAACGTGCGCTGGATTTGGACGAATCGTTTCGGCGACGGTGATGCCCGAGGCACAGGCTGCTTCGAGGTCAGGCCAGGCGCCCACGCCAACGCCGGCCATCAGGGCCGCGCCAAAGGCGCCGCCCTCCTCGGCGGCGAGCCGCTCGCAGGGATAGCCGTAGACGTTCGCCTGGATTTCGCGCCAGAGCGGTCCGCGCGCGCCGCCTCCGCCGAGCCGCACGCCTTTGACGGGAATACCGAGTTCGGAGAAAAGGGTGAAAGTGTCTTTGAGGGAGTAGGCCACGCCTTCGAGAACGGCGCGGGTCAGGTGGGCGCGCGTGGTGGTAGCGGTGATGCCGACGAAGGCCGCCGTTGCGGTGGAGTCGAGATATGGGGTGCGCTCGCCGAGGAGGTAAGGCGTCCAGAGGAGGCCGTCACTGCCGGGAGCGATTGTGGCGGCGGCGGCGGTGAGCTGGTCGTAGCTCTGGGCCTGACTCGGATCTGGCGCCAGCGTCTCGCGAAGCCAGCGCAGGGAGAGGCCGGCGGCCTGGGTAACACCCATGACGTGCCAGCGGCCGGGGACGGCATGGCAGAACGTGTGCAAACGCCCTTTCGGGTCGCGGGTAGGCGCAGCAGTTGCGGCGAAGACGACGCCGGAGGTGCCGATGGTCGCAGAGACGGAACCGGGATCGAGGATGCCCATGCCTACGGTGCCGGCGCCCTGGTCGCCCGCTCCGGCGGCGACGGGTGTACCGGCCTGCAAACCGGTGAGGGCAGCGGCTTCCGCGGCGATCTTCGCGCAAATCTGCGGAGACTCGAAGAGCTCCGGCAGCCAGCCTTCGGGAATGCCGGCGACCTTCGCGACTTCTTTCGACCAGCGGCGGTGTGCGACGTCGAGGAGCAGGGTGCCGGAGGCTTCCTGGACGTCCATCGCATAGGTTCCGGTCAGGCGATAGCGGACGTAATCCTTGGGGCAGAGGATGTGGGCGGTCTTCGCGAAGATTTCCGGCTCGTGCTCTTTGACCCAGAGGAGCTTCGTGAGGGTGAAGTTGGGCAGGGCGGGATTCGCGGTGAGTTCGATGAGCTTTTCGCGGCCGGAGTCACCGGGGCCGAACTGGGCATGCAGCCAGTCGCATTGCGGCTGGGTGCGCTGATCGCACCAGATGAGCGAAGGACGCAGCACGTGGCCGTCCTTATCGAGCAGGACCGCGCCGTGCATCTGGCCGGTGAGGGCGACGGCGTCGACGCGAACGCCCGGCACGGCGGCGAGGACTTCACGCATGGCCTGCAGCGCGGCCCGCCACCAGTCGTCGGGGTCCTGCTCGGCCCAGCCGGGATGCGGGGTACGGAAAGGCGCGTGCTCGGAGGAGGCCGAGGCGATGAGTTTTCCGTTGTGATCCACGAGGACGGCGCGCGTGCCGCCGGTGCCCACATCCATTCCCAGAAACACGTTCGTATCTCCCAGGCAATCCCCTCAGCCAAACCCCAACACTCTAACAAATACTGCCGAGGTCAGCTTCCGGCCTCGATCAGGGCTGCCTCTTCTGTACCATGACTGTCTGTGCGTCGCGGTTGGTCGCGCACGTTCATCCTGTTTACGGAGTTCAGCCTGATGCTCAGCTTTCGTCGCGCGACGGTTTTGATCCTGGTGGGTTTCGCATTCTGCGAGGTTTATAGCTTCGGGCAAAGTGCATCGCTCGCATCGCGGCGCGCGAAGCTGCGCGAGGCACTCGAGCAGGAATGGCAGTACCAGCTGAGCACCAGTCCGGAGATGGCGACGGAGATCGGCGATCCGCGCTACAACGACCAGTGGAGCGACTACTCGGCGGCGGCGCAGGCGCGGCAGACCGAACATGCGCGCGCGGAGATTCACGTCTTCGAGAGCATCGACGCAACCGGATTTCCGAAGCAGGAGGCCCTGGATAAGACGCTGATGCTGCGCCAGCTCCGCGAGGCGGTGGAGGGAGCGAAATTCAGGGACTGGGAGATGCCGGTGGATCAGATGAACGGCATCCAGCTCGGCATTCCCAGCCTGATGACGCAGATGCCGCTGAAGACGGTGAAGGATTACGAGAACTACCTGGCGCGGCTGCACGGGATTCCGCACGTCCTGGATCAGGTGACGGCGGACATGCGGCAGGGAATGGCGGATCACCTGATGCCACCGCGGTACCTGCTCGACAAGGTTGCGGCGCAGGCCGAAGACATTGCGACGAAGCCTCTGACCACCAGCCCCTTCGGCGAGGCACTCCAGAAATTTCCAGCGGAGATCGGGCAGGCGGATCAGGCGCGGCTCACGACTGCCATTCAGGGCGCGATTCACGATGAAGTCGACCCGGCCTATGCGAAGTTCGCGGCCTTCGTGAAAGATGACTACGCGCCGCAGGGACGAACCAATCCGGGCGTGTGGGCGCTGCCGGATGGCGCAGCGCGGTATCGTTTCGCGGTGCGCGCACAGACGACGACCGATCTCGCGCCGGAGCAGATTCACGCGATGGGCGTGAAGCAGGTCGCCGCGATTGAAGCCGACATGCTGAAGCTGGCGGAGTCGCTCGGGTATCGCGATCTGAAGAGTTTCAACGATCACATCCGCCAGGATCCGTCGCATTACGGCAAGTCGGGTCAGGAGATTTTCGACCTGTACAAGCATTACGCGGATCAGATGGAAGGCAAGCTGCCGCAGCTCTTTGGGCATTTGCCGAAGACGAAGCTCGAAGTGATTCCGATGGAGGCTTTCCGCGAGGCATCGGCGCCGCCTGCGGATTATTCGCCGGGCGCAGCGGATGGGAGCCGGCCGGGCTACATCAATGTGAATGAGTATGACCCGACGCATCGGCTGTTGCTGAACGTCGAAGCCATTGCGTATCACGAAGGCGTGCCAGGGCATCATCTGCAGTTTTCGATCGCACAGGAGCTGACGGACGTGCCGGAATTCCGGAAATTTTCCGGGTACAACGCCTATTCGGAGGGGTGGGCGTTCTATGCCGAGCGGCTGGGCAAGGAAGTCGGCTTTTATCAGGATCCATACAGCGAGTACGGCCGGCTCGAAAATGAGATGTGGCGCTCGGTGCGGCTGGTGGTGGACACCGGCGTGCATAACGAGCACTGGACGCGCCAGCAGATGGTCGACTATTTCCACGATCACACGGCGATGGACGACACCAACATCGCGAGCGAGGTGGATCGCTACATCGCATGGCCGGGACAGGCGCTCGCCTACAAGCTGGGGCAAATGAAGATTCTGGAACTGCGCGAGAGGGCGAAGCGCGAACTGGGCGCACAGTTCGACATTCGCAGGTTTCACGATGCGGTGCTGGGCGAGGGAGCGCTGCCGCTCGATGTGCTCGATCAGCAGATCACGGAATGGATCGCGGAAGAGAAGCGGAGGTAGGGCCTGGGACGGTCCAGTTTTACTTGCGGAGTCTCCGGGCGGATTGGGGCTGTGTGAGAACAGTGGCTGTCTTCGCTACCCTTAAACTCATACCGTCGGTCATTCTCGTTTCGAGCGCACGGCGCACGATATAGGCGGAACGGGTCAACCTCGCGGCTCTGGCCCGGCTATCAATCTCTGCGATCTCGCTTTCGCGAGCGGTGATGTTGATGCGCACGGTTTTTTCCGGCTGCTCTTTCCCCTCCACCAGGAATGCGACAGCGCCTTTCATAGCTGGGTCGTTGCGCAGATCATCCAGCGTGGACGGCTCCGGAATTGGATCGCCATCCTCGCGCAGGCCGGCGATGTGGAAGGAGAGGGCCTCAGCCGCCATCCGGCGCGCTTCTTCCAGGGTCGAACCCGCGGTGATGCATCCGGGAAAATCCGGGAAACTTACGCCGTAGTCTGAATTTTTGTCTTTGTGGAGGTAGGCTATGTATTCCATTTCGTCCTCATTAACGGAGTGTTGATTCCCGCTTGCTTTTCGATGCTTTCGTATTGTTCCGAGCGGTACATCCTTACGAGGCGATGGCACGGTCACGCGACCAGGCCTGGTGGCATGCCTGAACTGCTTGTGACTTCCGACGTGCCCGACTTCAAACCAGCCATCCCGCTGCAATCGACGGATGATTTCCCGGCTGTCCATGCTCACCGATCAACAGCAATGGTTATACACACTCCATACACATCAGGCTGTAACTTTGATTTTGAGGACGAGATACGGCCGTTACCAATGCGATTTCAAAAGGTAATTTGTTTCGAGCCGCCAGTTGTGGTGGGATGAGAAGTACACCCGGAGCCTTCCTCCTTGCGCGTATCGCTGTTCATCACCTGCTATAACGACACGCTGTTTCCCGCGACCGGCCAGGCCGTGGTGCGGCTGCTGGAGCGTCTCGGCCACACGGTTGACTTCGATCCGGAGCAGACCTGCTGCGGGCAGATGCACTACAACACCGGTTATCAGCAGGAGGCGATGCCGGTGATGCGGCGCTTTGTGGAGATATACCGCGATGCCGAGGCGGTGTGCATCCCGTCGTCGTCGTGCGTGGCCATGATCCGGGATCATTACCCGAAGATGGCGGCGGAGCAGGCGGATTCGGGCCTGGCGCGCGCGGTCGAAGAGCTTTTGCCGCGGGTGTATGAGCTGACCGAACTGCTCGTCCATCGCCTCGGGGTCGAAGACGTCGGCGCCTACTATCCGCATCGTGTGACCTACCACGCCAGCTGTCACTCGCAACGCAGCCTGCATCTGGGCGAGGTGCCGCTGCGGCTGCTGCGCAAGGTGCGGGGGATCGATCTGGTCGACCTGCCGAACATCGATCGCTGCTGTGGGTTTGGGGGGACGTTTGCCATCAAGATGGGCGATCTTTCGGCGGCGATGCTGGCCGACAAGATGAAGGACGTCGAGAACACGGGCGCGGAGGTCGTGACCGCCGTCGATACTTCGTGCCTGATGCATATCTTTGGCGGGCTCCATCGGCAGCGCGCCGGCGTCCGCATGGCGCATATCGCCGAGGTGCTGGCGCCGACGGAGAAGGACAACCAGGGGGCGGTGTTCGCATGAGCATCCGGGTCGGAGAATCCGCCAGCGCGCCCTCGTTCCAGAAGGCGGCGCTGCCGCTTCTTGAAGACGCGCAGCTCAGGAAAAATGTCCGCCACGCAACGGACGTGATCCAGCGCAAGCGCGGACTGGTGGTCGCTGAAACTCCGGATTGGCAGGAGCTGCGCAGCACCGCCAGCGCCATTAAGGCACACACTCTGCGTTATCTGGACCACTACCTCGTGCAATTTGAAAAGGCCTGCACGGCGGCGGGCGGCCAGGTGCACTGGGCCGCCGATGCCGACGATGCAAACCGCATCATCACAGGGCTGGTGCAGCAGTACGGAGCCGACGAGGTGATCAAGATCAAGACCATGACGTCGGAGGAGATTGGCCTGAACGAGGCGCTCGAGCGTGAAGGCATCCGCGCGCACGAGACCGACCTGGCCGAGGTCATCATTCAGCTGGGCGGCGACACTTCGTCGCATATCGTCGCCCCCGCTCTCCACAAGAACCGCAGCCAGGTGAGGGAAATTTTCCGCGAGCGGATGAACCTGCCCGATCTGAGCGACGAGCCCGAGGATCTGACTGCGGCGGCGCGGCATTACCTGCGGGAAAAGTTTCTCAAGGTGAAGGTCGGGGTCTGCGGGGCGAACTTCCTCGTGGCGGATACCGGGGGCGTCTGCATCGTGGAGTCGGAGGGCAATGGGCGGATGTGTCTGACGCTGCCCGAGGTGCTCATCTCGATTGCCGGCATCGAGAAGGTGATCCCGGCGTTTCAGGACCTCGAGGTATTTCTGCAGTTGCTGCCGCGGTCGGCGACCGGCGAGCGGATGAATCCGTATAACTCGCTGTGGACGGGAATCCACGAGAAGGACGGGCCGCAGAATTTTCACGTGGTGCTGCTCGATAACGGACGCACGGGCGTGCTGGCGGACGCCGAGGCGCGGCAGACACTGCACTGTATCCGTTGTGGCGCGTGCCTGAACACCTGCCCGGTGTACCGGCAGACCGGCGGCCATGCCTACGGGTCGAGCTACTCGGGGCCGATTGGCGCGATTGTGACGCCGCAACTGCTCGACATGCGGTATGGGCAGTCGCTGCCCTACGCGTCTTCGCTGTGCGGAGCATGCTATGAAGTTTGCCCGGTGAAGATCAATATTCCCGAGGTGCTGATCCACCTGCGCGGGCGCGTGGTGCGGGAGCAGAAGAGCGCGCTTAACCCTGAGGCCCTGGCGATGAAGATGGCTGCTGCGATTTTCACGAGCAGAACGCGTTTTGAGGCGGCGCAGCGGCTGGGGCGCATCGGGCAATGGCCTCTGGTGTCGCATGGCTGGATGCGGAATCTCCCGGGCATGCTGGGCAACTGGACGCGGGTGCGGGATCTGCGCGCGCTGCCCCGGCAGACCTTTCGGCAATGGTGGAAGCAGAGGGCTAAATCCGGCGGCGCGGGGAACCGGAAAGAGGCCGGCCATGCCTGATACGAGGGAAGCGGTTCTGACGCGGATTCGGTCGGCGCTCGGCGATCGAGTTCCAATCGAGCAAAGAGTCGATTCCACCGCGATTCCGCGGACCTATATCCGAGCGGGCCAGCTCGATCCAGAGGCACGCGTGCAGCTCTTCCTCGAGCGGCTGCGCGATTACGACACGCACGTGGTGGAGACGAAACCCGCAGATTTGCCCCAGGCCGTCGCCGCGGTTCTGCGGGGGCACGGACAAAAGAAGGTCATCGCAGCCGATGGACTGCCGCAGGAGATCCTGCCGCGGGACTTCGCTTTTACTCCGGAGCGCGCATCCGGCATCGATGACCTGAACCACTGCGACGGCATCGTCACTCTTTGCACGGTTGCGATTGCGTTCACGGGGACGATCGTGCTGACGCATGGACCCGGCGAGGGGGCGCGGCGGTTGACGCTGTTGCCGGATCGGCATCTATGCGTGGTTCGCGCGGAGCAGGTTGTAGAAACCGTTCCTGAAGCCATGGATCGCCTCGCCCGTTACGCCACGAATCCGCTGACCTTCATTTCGGGACCATCCGCGACGGCGGACATCGAGATGACCCGAATTCGGGGGGTGCATGGTCCGCGATTCCTGGATGTTGTACTGGTGTCCTGAAGATCGGGATAAGGACTGGAGTACGCGAGCGATCGCTCGGATGGTGACCGCCGTACCTTATGGGTGACTTTGGTCTAAAGCCTGTATTCACCGTCACATGCCAAAAAAATCTGCGTCTGTTATGCTCTGTGGTTCCCGTGATACAGTTCCTGAGCGCTGCTCAGGTACGAGAAGCGGAGAGCTAAACCGACGTTCTGGGGAGGTTGTGTGTCCGTTGAAGCATGGGTGTGTTTTTTTGTTGCCGTGAGCGCATTGTCGCTCGTCGCCAAGTGGCTGTTTACAGGAGAGGTGCTCGGCTCTGACACGGGCACACCGGCCAGGCAGCAGATTGCCGCCGTCCTTCAGGAAGGCGCAGGGTTTCTTAAGCGGCAGTACAAGACGGTGGCGGTCCTGCTGGGCCTGTTGCTTCCCACATTTGCGTGGGCACAGACGGAGCACGCGGGGGGAGGCGAAGCCAACCTGACGCTGCCGGATCTGAAGTCCGTGAACTTCTTCGGCATGACCGGGCATGCCCTGCTGACGATCGGATTGCTGTTCTGCGTCGGCGGCCTGCTGTTCGGGCTCGCGATTTATGTGCAGCTGAAGAACATGCCGGTTCATCGCACGATGCGCGAAATCTCCGAGCTGATCTACGAGACGTGCAAGACGTACCTGGTAACGCAGGGCAAGTTCATTCTTTTGCTGTGGGTTTTCATCGCCGTCATTATCTCGCTGTACTTCGGTCTTCTGGCGCCGGTGCAGGGAAAACCGATTGCGGTTACGTTGCCGATCATTTTGCTATTTAGCCTGGTCGGCATCGCGGGCAGCTATGGGGTAGCGTGGTTCGGCATTCGCGTCAACACCTTCGCAAACTCACGGACGGCATTCGCCGCCCTGCGCGGCAAACCCTATCCGTGTTTTGCGATTCCTCTGAAGGCGGGCATGAGCATCGGCATGTTGCTGATCTCGGTCGAGCTGCTCATCATGCTCTTCATCCTTTTGTTCATTCCCCGCGATTATGCGGGTCCATGCTTCATTGGCTTCGCGATCGGTGAAAGCCTGGGCGCCGCGGCCCTGCGCATTGCCGGCGGTATCTTCACGAAGATCGCCGACATTGGCGCCGACCTCATGAAGATCGTCTTCAAGATCAAGGAAGACGACGCGCGCAACCCGGGTGTCATCGCAGACTGCACGGGTGACAACGCGGGCGACTCGGTTGGCCCCAGCGCGGACGGCTTCGAAACCTACGGCGTTACCGGCGTGGCGCTGATCACGTTTATCTTGTTGGCGGTCCCGAATCCCACGACGCAAGTGCAACTGCTGGTGTGGATCTTCGTGATGCGCGTGGCCATGCTGCTGTCGAGTTCCGGCGCATACTTCCTCAATGGCATGATCGCCAAGGGCAGATACGCGAACTCCGACGAAATGGACTTTGAGTCGCCTTTGACCTCGTTGGTTTGGGTCACGTCCATCGTTTCCATCGCCCTGACCTACATCGTCTCGTACCTGATGATCCCGACTCTGGGGGACGGAACACTGTGGTGGAAGCTGGCGTCGATCATCTCGTGCGGAACACTGGCGGGCGCGCTGATCCCTGAGCTGGTCAAGGTCTTCACTTCGACGAAGTCGACCCACGTGAAAGAAGTCGTCAAGTCAGCGCAGGAAGGCGGAGCTTCGCTGGGAATCCTGTCGGGATTCGTGGCTGGCAATTTCTCAGCCTACTGGCTGGGACTGAGCATGGTTGCACTCATGGGACTGGGCTATTACTTCAGCCTCGGCATACCGGACTCGCAGGGTAACCCGGCTGGAATGATGCTGGCGCCCGCCGTCTTCGCCTTTGGTCTTGTCGCCTTCGGCTTCCTTGGGATGGGTCCGGTCACCATTGCCGTGGACTCCTACGGGCCGGTCACCGACAATGCTCAATCGGTCTACGAGTTGTCCCTCATCGAAGAGGTTCCGGGCATCGAAGCTGAGTTGAAGAAGGACTACGGGATCGACGCCAAGTTCGAACGCGCCAAGCACCTGCTGGAAGCCAATGACGGAGCCGGCAATACATTCAAAGCAACGGCGAAGCCGGTGCTGATCGGCACAGCCGTCGTCGGCGCAACCACGATGACTTTCTCGATCATCATGGCTCTGACGCACGGACTGACGGATAACGTGAATAAACTCTCACTGCTGCACGCTCCCTTCATGCTCGGGTTGATCTGCGGCGGAGCCGTCATCTTCTGGTTCGCCGGCGCTTCCACACAGGCGGTTTCCACCGGAGCGTACCGCGCGGTCGAGTTCATCAAGGCGAACATCCATCTGGAAGGCGCGATGAAGGCGTCGGTCAGCGACAGTAAGAAGGTGGTGGAGATCTGCACGAAGTACGCGCAGAAGGGGATGTTCAACATCTTTCTCGCCGTCTTCTTTTCCACCCTTGCGTTCGCGTTCATGGAACCCTTCCTGTTTATCGGCTATCTGTTCTCGATTGCGATCTTCGGCTTGTACGAGGCCATCTTCATGGCCAATGCCGGCGGCGCCTGGGACAATGCCAAGAAGATTGTCGAAGTCGACCTGAAACAAAAAGGGACACCTTTGCACGACGCAACCGTAATTGGGGACACGGTAGGCGATCCGTTCAAAGACACTTCGTCGGTGGCCATGAACCCGGTCATTAAGTTCACGACCCTGTTCGGATTACTGGCGGTTGAGCTTGCCGATACGCTCAATCACGACCACCACGGGCTCGCAGTCGGGTTGGCTGTTGCTTTCTTCCTGGTCTCGATGTTCTTCGTACGGAAATCGTTCTATGGAATGAGGATTGACAAGGCGAACTAATCGAAGGTGAGCCGGGTCTGTTGAGAAGAGAGCTGTGGATCAAAAGTCCACAGCTCTTCTTTTTTTTGGAGGAAGTCGGCGAGTGGACCGACACTTGTGCCTAATGGGCCGGGGCCCACGCGCCAACGATCGTCTGGGCGAGGCGGGCCACCAGCAGCACGGCTTCGTTGTCGGGGGTCCAGCGGGTATCCGCGTTGTCGTGGGTAAAGGCGGAGATGATGATCGTGCCCTGCCTGGTGAAGACGGCGCCGACATCGTTGCGGGCATGATCGACGGCGCCGGTTTTGTTGGCGATGGCAGAGTTGCCGTCTGTGCTGTCCAGATTTTCCAGGTAGCGAGGGATCATGTCCCGGTCGGACTGCGACTTGAGCATGTGGAGCGCGTCGGCGCACAGATCCGTATCGGACGGGACTGAAGCCGCGGAATTTGCGGCTGCTGGCGCGGGGCCGAGGTCGCAAGCGACGAAGCGTCCCATGATGCCGGCCATCTCGCGGGCAGTGGTTTTGCCAAGACCAAACTGCGGCTGATCCGAAGGGACGGGACCCTCGACCGGGCGGAAGACCTTTTTGTAAAGCCACGTGTTTTTGAGCCCTAGCCCCCGCGGCTCCGGGCTGGCCAGCTGATCATTGATCGTCTGAAGGCCAAGGTGATCGATCACCAGGTTGGTCGCGGTGTTGTCGCTCTGCGTGATCATCAGGGTGAGCGCGTCTTTGAGTGTCAGGGTCATCGGCGTATCGAAGAAGGCCAGGACGCCGGATCCCTGCACCTGGTCTTCACGGCGGAGGGTGAGCCGGTCGTCGAGGTGGGCGCGCCCGGCTCGAATCTGCTCCAGAGCCGTATAGAGGATGCCGAGTTTGATGACCGAGGCGGTGGGCACGGGCTGATCGGCATCGATCGCGACGGTTTGGTGCGTGGCAAGATCGAGCGCGTACAGGGAGACTTTGCCGTGGAATCCGGCGATCATCCCTTCGAGCTTCGCGGTAAGGGCGGCGTCGTTTTGCGCGAAGGCCGGTGAGCAGAGGGTCAGGATGAACGCGAGGACAAGCCGGAAGCAGGGTTGCATGGACGCACTGTAGCACCTGCGGGTCTGGGCGAGAGCCCAACCTGCAACCTGCCTTAATTCGGAGACGGTTTCGCGGCGAACCAGCGGGCCAGCAGGTTGTGAACCTGAAAATTATTCTTCCCGGGAATTTCGAATCGCCATCGCCGCCCTGCCGTTTCGATGATCACATCCCCTTCGATGCCGCTGATCTGGTCGCGCGTGAGGCTGAAGGAATGCACATCCGATTTGTAACTAATCGTTTCGGGAGTCAGCTGCAAAGTACCGGCGCAGAACCCGCCAAAATGATGGAGGTGATGGGCCGTAAAGCTGGGTTCCGCCGCAAAAGCCCGGCGAAACGGGATGTTCTGTGGCGAGGCGCCGGCAGTCGTTGAAGACGCCGGGGATGCGGAAGGTACCGCCGATGAGCCAGCGTCATCTTCAAACGATGAAGCGGAAGGAACGGCGGTTGATGGCGAGGACGCGGAGGGGTCTGGAGTACCGGGTGAAGTGATGGGCGTCCCGGCCGTGGGCTTTGGCCTGGGGATGGAGGCCGGGGCCGGCTTCACCCGAGCGGGCGTCGAAGGTGTGGAGAAGGAAGAACCGGGAGAGGCCGTGGCCGGCGCCGTGGCGGATGAGACAGGCGGCGCAAGATTTGTAACAACGGGAGATTTTTTTCGCGCGAAATACTGGACGGTCGCGAGGCAGGAGGCGACGATCACCAGGGCGGCGACGCCGGCAACAAACCACGAGGGGCGAAATCGGCGGCGCGGAGCGGAGATCAACTGAAGCGGAGCGGGGGATGCGGTATCGGCTACTGCCGGAAGAATGGCAGGCGCAGCCGCGGCGGCGCCGACACGGATCATTCCCGGATAGGACGGGGCGGAGGAAGAGGCACTCGCCGAAGCCGGGGCAGCATGAATCCCGAAGGATTGGCGCTGCAGACGCTTCAGATCGGCGCGGAGATCGGAGGCGGACTGAAAACGCAGGTCACGGTCTTTTTCGAGGGCTTTATCAAGGAGGATGCCGAACTCGGCCGGCAATTCATGATTGAGAGAGATGGCCGACACCGGATGGTAGTTGAGCAGCTTATCGAAGACGACAGCACTGGTAGCTCCCTTGAAGGGATGATTGGCGGTTGCCATTTCATAGAGAACCACCCCGAGGGAGAAGAGGTCGCTGCGGGCATCGAGGTCCTCGCCGCGAGCCTGCTCCGGGGACATGTACGCAATGGTGCCCAGAGTGGCGCCGGAGTGGGTGAGTTTATCCCGCTCGGAGATGCCGGCGTCGGTGGTGGAGTCGCTGGCGGTTTTGCTTTCGAAGCGGGCGAGGCCGAAGTCGAGAATTTTCGCCTGGCCCGAGCCGGTGATGAAGATGTTGGCGGGCTTGATGTCGCGGTGCAGAATGCCCTTGCGATGCGCGGCGTCGAGGGCTTCGGCGAGTTGCACGCCGATTTCGAGCAGGCGAGGCACGGGGACGGCCTGCCCGCCATAAAGACGGTCGAGGCTCTCGCCCTCCAGCAGCTCCATTACCAGAAAAGGCTGGCCGTTCGCTTCGCCAATCTCGTGAATCGTGCAGATGCCAGGATGATTGAGGGCGGAGGCGATGCGGGCTTCGCGCCAGAATCGTTCGAGCGCCGCAGGATCGGGATCCGCGCCGGCAATCAGCTTGAGCGCGACATGGCGGCCGAGCTTCAGGTCCTCGGCCTCGTAAACCACTCCCATACCGCCGGCGCCGATGCGGCGCAGGATTCTGTAGTGGTCAAGCGTCGAGCCTGGCTGGAGTTGATCCACGTGAACACTATGCAGCCGCCAGGTGCGCCACGCAAGGACAAAGGGAGCGGCAACGGGGAAGGCAACGGGCGGCGCGCCGGGTGAGGGAGCGCAAGGTGCGCGTTACAATGACTCAAGCGCCCGCGACCGAGACGACGTTACGCGAGAAGGCCGGATTCCGGCACCCTTCTGGGCGGATCGGGAGTGGCGAGATGAGACGTTGATCCCTATGATGCTTCGTGTTCCGCCGTTTTCCTCCATGCTGGCCGCCGGCGTGGTTCTCCTTGCTCCCGCTGTTGCTTCCCCAGCCTTCGCGCAGACCCGCGCCGCCGCTTATACCGATGTCACCACGCAGCGGACAGACCAGAGTCCTTATCACGGGACCGTGGTCGAAGACATCGTGGCGATGGTGAACGACCAGGCGATCAGCAAGTCCGACTACGACCGCGCGGAGCAGGATCTGGAGCGGGAGGCGCAACAGCAGAACTGGTCGCAGCAGCAGCTGATGGAACAGCGCCGCGACCTGCTCCGATCGCTGATCGACAAGCAGCTGCTGCTGTCGAAGGGCAAGGACCTCGGCATTAACGGCGAGACTGAGGTCGTGAAGCGTCTGGATGAGATGCGCAAGCAATACCACATGGAGACGATGGAGGAGCTGCAGAAGGCCGCGGAGGCGCAGGGCGTCTCATTCGAAGACCTCAAGCAGAACATCCGCGAGAGCGTGATTACGTCGGACGTGATCGGGCAGGAAGTAGGGCAGCGCATCCAGGTTGCTCCATCGGAGATTCAGGCCTATTACAACGCGCACCCGCAGGAATTTCAGAGGCCGGAGCAGGTAAAGCTGAGCGAGATTCTGGTGGCGACGCCGAATCCGGATGATGCCGCGCAGGTGGCGGAGGCAGAGAAAAAGGCCGATGCGATTGAGGCGCGCCTGAAGGCGGGCGCGGATTTCTCGACGGTTGCGAAGGCGGATTCAGCCGGGCCCACGGGTGCGGAAGGCGGACGCCTCGGAGATTACAAGCGCGGGGATCTGCCGAAAGTGATGGAGGATGCCACATTCGGATTGCAGCCCGGGCAAATTACGGCGCCGATTCGCACGAAGCAGGGCTGGCTGATTCTCGAGGTAACGGATCATACGAAGGGCGGATTAGCGCCGCTGGCCGATGTGCAGAATCAGATCCAGGAACAGATCGGCTACTCGAAGATGGAACCGGCGTTGCGCGATTATCTGGCCAAACTGCGCGATGAGGCGGCGATTGAGGTGCGGTCGCCCTATTCGGATTCGGGAGCCACGCCGAACGAGATCAAGTTCATTCAGGGCGCTTACACGCCGCCGCAACCGAAGAAGAAAAAGACTGTAGAGCGGACACGGTTCCGGCAGAGGCCGGTGAGGAAGCAGAAACAAACCCAGACAGCTGCCTCCGGGGTTCCCGCCGGCGTTCCGACTCTCGATCAGGTGAATCAACAGAAGGGCGCGCCGAAGCAGATCGCCAGCAATGCGGGGATTCAGAAACCGGGCAAGAAGGAAAAGATCCGGTTTGGGCAGGCTCCGCGAGAGACGCTCCCGGCTGGCGAAACCAGGCAGGTGGATGCGGGAGCTACTCCGCCGGAGGCTCCCACCGCGGCGACAACCCAGGTAGCTTCCAATGCAGGGCCTGATACTACGGTTGCGTTGACGAATGCTGAGGGCAACGTGATCACCAGCAGCGACGACCAGAAGAAGCCGAAGTCCCGCTTCTCCGACCGGATGAAGGAGCCGAAGCAAAAGCAGGCGGAGGCGAAAGCGGCGAAGAAGAAGCAGAAGTTTGTGCCACCGGTGGAGACGCCGGCCCAGGTGGCGCAGGATCGGCAGCAGCAGTCAGCGCTGGGTTTGAACGGCGACACCACGAAGAAAAAGAAGCCGGCTGCGGAGAAGGGCGGTCCGAAGCGGCGCTTATCGGACGAAGATAAGAATGGCGATAAGAACGGGGACAAGAGCGGCCAGCCGAGTTCAGGCGCGGCGGCGGCTCCGTCGACGCAAAGCCCGGCTGCTTCGTCGCAGGGCACGCCGCCTTCATCGTCATCTGCGCCTCCGGCACAGGGAACCACGCCGAACCAGCCACAGTTCTGAATCCGATGAAAGAGCCAATGGTTGCCGATCTGGCGAGCCGCGAGAATCGGGAGATTACCGGTTTCTTTGCCGTGGCGACCAGACAGGTCCGCACCGGCCGGGATGGGGGGCGCTATTTTGCGCTCACGCTGAGCGATCGCAGCGGACAGATCGACGGGCGGATGTGGGAGATCGACGAAGCCGGGGAATTCAAAGCCGGCGATGTGGTGAAGGTGCGCGGCGAGGTGTGCCGGTTTAACGATCGCCTGCAGATCAAAGTGGAAAAGATTCGGAGGGCGGCGTCCGATGAGTTCGAGCTGGGCGATTTTGTGCCGCAGACCGAACGCAACATCGAGGAGATGTGGGCAGAGTTGCAGGGATGGGTGGCGAGCCTTCGCGATCCGCACCTGAAGGCTCTGCTGGCGGCCTTTCTGAACGATGCGGAGATTGCTGCTGCATTCCGGCAGGCCCCGGCGGCGAAGGGCATGCACCACGCGTGGATCGGCGGGCTGCTGGAGCATGTGCTGTCGCTGATGGGTTTGTGCGAGATGGCGGCGCAGCATTATCCGAGTGTCGATCGCGATCTGCTGCTCACCGGAGTCCTCCTGCACGATATCGGCAAGCTGCGCGAACTGCAGTGGGGAACGAGCTTTGACTACACGCTGGAAGGCCAGCTGCTGGGGCACATTACCATCGGGATCGGAATGATTGAGCAGAAGATCGCGGAGATTCCGGAATTTCCCGCCGCAAAGCGGCTGCTGGTCAAGCATCTGGTGCTCAGCCACCATGGAGAATATGAATTCGGATCGCCGAAGCTGCCGATGACGGCCGAGGCGATTCTCCTGCACTATCTCGACAACCTGGACGCGAAGATGCAGACGGTGCGCAGCGAGCTGGCGCGCGCCGAAGCCAATGGGCGGGCGGGTTCGGAGCTGACCGAATGGGTGCGGCCGCTGGAGCGGCAGCTGCTCAACACGCAGGCATTCTTCAGGAGTCAGGAAATTGGCGAGGCTGCCGGGAAGGCAGCGAAGACGGCCACGGAGCAGCCGGAGCTTGCGCTGCGCAACGGGCCGCGGGAAACCAGGGAGGAAGAGACGAATCATGCCCTGCCTTTTGAAGACTGAGCCCGGGACCTATTCGGTCGATGACCTGGAGCGCGAGGGCGAGACGGTTTGGGATGGCGTGTCGAATCCAGCGGCGGTGAGGAATCTCGCCGGCCTGCAGCGCGGAGAGATGACGGTGATTTACCACACGGGTGACGAGAAGCGAACGGTCGGGCTGGCCAGGGTTGTTTCCGTTGATGCGGCCGATCCGAAGAATCCGCAGGTGCGGATCAAGTTTGTGGGGAAGACGAAAAAGCCGAGGACGCTCGCGGAGATCAAGGCGGAGAAGATCTTTGCGGATTCTCCCCTGGTGCGGCAGGGGCGGTTGTCGGTGGTTCCGCTGACCGAGAAGCAATACGCGTGGATCGCGGGGGAGTAGAACTGCAGGGAATAGGGAATAGGGCCCGACCGCATCGCTTTCACGATTCATTCATCTACAATCGTTAGGGAAATTGAGCGAGAATGCTGCGTTTTTCCACTGCCGGCGAGTCGCATGGGGAGAGCCTTGTGGCTCTGCTGTCGGGATTGCCTGCGGGTGTGCCGGTCGATGAGGTCCTTGTAAACCGCGAGTTGTGGCGGCGGCAACAGGGCTATGGGCGCGGCGGCCGGATGCGGATCGAAACCGACACGGCGCATTTTCTGAGCGGGGTGCGTCACGGCAAGACGATTGGCTCGCCGATCGCGATTGCGATTGAGAATCGGGACTGGAAGAACTGGACGGAGGCGCTGCCGGTGGGCGCGGGCGATCCGGCGAAGCACAAAGCCGTTGCGTCGCCGCGGCCGGGACATGCGGATCTTGCTGGCGCTCTGAAATTCGATTTCCCGGATGCGCGGTATGTGCTGGAGCGGGCCTCAGCGCGTGAGTCGACGGCGCGGGTAGCGGCGGGAGCTGTGGCGAAGCAGCTGCTGCTGGAGCTGGGGATAGATGTAGCCAGTCATGTGATTCGCGTGGGCGCAGCGGAGTTGGAACGCGCGGCGAGCTGGGAGGAGATTGCGGCCCTGCGGGCCAACGATGAGGTTCTGCTGAACTGCGTCGATGGAGAAGCCGAAGCGCGGATGAAGGCTGAGGTGGACGCGGTGCTCCGCACCGGCGATACCGTAGGCGGGGTGTTTGAGGTGGTGGTGCACGGGGCGCCTCCGGGCCTGGGAACGTGCGCGAACTGGGATGAACGCCTGGATGGGTTGATGGCCCAGGCGGTGATGTCGCTGCAGGCGGTCAAAGCAGTGGAGATTGGCCGTGGGGTCACGGCGGCCGAATCGCTGGGGTCGGAAGTACACGACGCCATTGGCTATGCCGCGGAGGCGAACGGACGGCACACCCGTTTCACGCGCGAGCATAACAACGCGGGCGGGGTGGAAGGCGGCATCTCGAACGGCGAGGACATCGTGGTTCGCGGGTACCTGAAGCCGATTTCGACCTTGCGCCGGCCGCTGCAGTCGGTTCGCTTTGACACGCGCGCGGAGACGAAGGCGGCTTACGAGCGCAGCGATGTGTGCGTCGTGCCGGCCGCGGGCGTGGCGGCGGAGGCGATGGTGGCGTTGACCGTGGCCAGGCTGGCGCTCGAAAAATTTGGCGGCGATTCGCTGCGGGAGTTGAAGCGTAACTACGACGGTTACGTGGAGCAGGTGGCCGGGTATTAGCAAGGGCCGCGAGAAGCACTGAGCGAAGAAGCAGCTGGGAAACGGTTATCGAGTTATCGAGATGCAGGGGATTCAACGCGCGAAATGATCAGGGAAATTGTCATCTATCCGGACCCGATTTTGCAGCGGCCAACGGAAAAGGTCACGGAGTTCAATGAGGAGCTTCGAACTCTGGCCGCGGATATGTTCGAGTCCATGTACAAGGCCATCGGGATTGGGCTGGCGGCGCCGCAGATCGGCGTGTCGAAGCGGGTGACGGTGATTGACCTGAGCAATCAGAAGAATCCCGAAGACAAGTTAGTGCTGGTGAATCCCGAGATCGTGCACAAGGAAGGCAAGCAGCTGGAGGAAGAGGGATGCCTGAGCTTGCCGGACATTCGCGATAAAGTGTCGCGGGCGGCGAAGGTCAAAGTGAAGGCGCAGAATCTCGAAGGAAAATGGATCGAGCTGGAAGGCACCGAGCTGTTGGCGCGGGCGTTCCAGCACGAGATCGACCACCTCGACGGCATTCTGTTTCCGTGGCGGTTGAGCGCGCTGAAACGGGATCTGATCCTGCGGAGGATTCGCAAGCTGCAGAAAACCGGCGAGTGGAAATGAAGCTGGTGTTTTGCGGGACTCCGGCGTTTGCGGTACCCACGCTCAAGCTGGCGTTGCGGGCGGGATACGACGTGCCTCTGGTCATCACGCAACCCGATCGTCCTGTGGGACGGGGGCAGAAGCTGACCGCGCCTCCGGTGAAGACGACGGCGATGGAGGCCGGGATTCGGGTCGCGCAACCGGAAAAGATCAAAAACAATGCGGAGCTGCGGGCGGAGCTGCAGGCGATCCGGCCCGATGCGATTCTGGTGGTCGCGTATGGCCGGATCATTCCGAAGTGGATGCTGGATCTTCCGCGGCTGGGGAATCTGAACCTGCATGGCTCGCTGTTGCCGAAGTATCGGGGTGCGGCGCCCATCCAGTGGGCGATTGCCAATGGTGAAGCGGCGACGGGCGCCACCACGATGCGGCTCGATGAAGGTCTGGACACCGGCGACATTCTTTTGCAACGGGAGATGGCGCTGGCGCCGAGCATGACCGCGACGGATGTTTTTCCGCTGCTGTCGGAAATGGGCGCCGATCTGATGATGGAGACGCTGCGGCTTCTGGATGCGGGGGAAATCAGTCCCCGCAGGCAGGATGAGGCGAAGGCGTCGCTGGCGCCGATTCTGACGCGCGAGGACGGGAGGATGGATTTCTCGCGGCCGGCGATGACGCTCTACAACCGGTGGCGCGGATTTCAACCCTGGCCAGGGGCATGGACGATGCTGGGCGGCAGGAAGCTCGCGGTGCACCGGATGCTGCCGACCGAGGTCCGAGGTGGACAGGCGGCGCAGCCCGGCGAATTGAAGGTCGACGAGGGGACGATGTTTGCGGCCTGCGGCGAGGGGAGCTGGCTGGAGCTGGTCGAGGTACAGCCGGAAGGCAAGCGGCGCATGACGGCGGGGGATTTTCTCCGGGGGAACGCGGTGACGAGCGGGACCCTGTTAGGGTGAGGCGTCCGTTGCCCTCGCGAATTCCGACAAACGTTTTCGGCGGGATTGCTGACGCTCCGCAGGTCCTGCGCCTGCGTTCGACTCGGGAAGTCAAAGTTCGCTCAGGATGGCTATGATTGCTCCGGCGCGGCGCGTTTCGTATCAAATCCTGTTACAAATGGCGGCCGCGGATGCCCATAGCGACGAGCTGTTGCGATTGCCGGAGGTGGATGCGCTATCCGCGCAGGATCGCCATCTGACTACAACGCTGGTTATGGGGACGCTGCGCTGGCAGTTGGCGCTCGATGCACGGATCACGGCGCTGCTGGCGCGTCCAGGGACAAAGCTCAGCGCGGAAGCCGCAACCGCGCTGCGGATGGGGGCATATCAATTGCTGCATCTGGATCGAGTGCCTGCGCACGCGGTGATCCATGATGGCGTGGAGCTGGTGAAGCAGGGCCACGAGCGCGGCGCCGCCGGCATGGTGAATGCGGTGCTGCGGAAGATTGCAGAGCAGCGTGCAGCGGTCGGCGATCGGCGTTCGGACAGCGCGGGGCAGACCTTTGATGCAGTTGCGGCGCGCTGGGCGCATCCGGCCTGGATGGTGGAGCGTTGGGTGCAGCGCTATGGGTTGCAGGCGGCGGAGGCCATTTGCCGCTGGGATCAGGAGCCGCCGATGGCTGTCGTACGAGTAGACCCCGGTATTGAGATCACTGATATCGAAACTGAACCGGGCCATTTTTTGACATGGGCGCGGTGCGTCGTCCACAGCGATCTGGAACAGAGCGCAGCTTTCGGCGAGAGCCGGATCCGCGTGCAGGACGAGGGTTCGCAGCTGGTGGGTGAGATCGCGGCGGCAGCCGTGCCGCCTGCGCAGCGCGTGCTCGACGCCTGTGCCGCTCCGGGTGGAAAGACCGCCATTTTGACGGAGCGATTGCCTCAGGCGGAGATTACGGCGATGGATGTCAGCCGGAAGCGTCTCGATGCGATGCAAAACCACTTCGCAGGGTCGAGGGCGGTTCCGATCCAATTCGAAGTTGCCGACGCGACGAGATTGCAGCTCGAACCAGGTTGGGATTTGATCCTCTGCGACGTGCCGTGCAGCGGAACCGGAACGATGGCGCGCAATCCGGAGATACGGTTGCGTGTGACAGAGGCGGACTTGGCGCGGCAACACCGGCGGCAGGTGGCGATCCTGCGGGCGAGCTTGATGGGATTGAAGCCCGGCGGGCGGCTCGTCTACTCGACGTGCTCGCTCGAGCCTGAAGAGAACGAAGAGGTGGTTGCAGAGGTGTTGGAAACCGTTCCCGGCTTCAGCGTGGTTCCGATCGAGGAAATCCTGGAGGGGCTCGTGGACCACGGCGTGCTCACTGCGGACGGGCGGGAGCGTTTGAAGAGCGCCGCGGAGGGCGGGTTTCTGCGCACGTTGCCCGGGGTGCATCCCTGCGACGGATTTTTTGCGGCGGTCCTCGAGAGGCAGCCGGCGGGCCAGGTCTCAGGTGACGGGTCGCAGTAGCCCGGAGCGGCAGCTAAGAAATTTCTTAGAATCGGGTGCGAATTGGGGGCGGCGCCATGCAATGACTTCCGGGCAGGGAGGGGCTATGGCACTGTTCACCTGGAACGATTCCTTCAGCGTAAAGGTGGCGCTATGCGATCAACAGCATAAGAAGCTGTTCGAAATCATCAACCAACTGGCCGATGCCATGCGCACGGGGCAGGGGAAACAGGCGGTCGTTAAGACCGCTGGGGAGCTGCTGCAGTACACGCACACTCACTTTCAGGAGGAGGAGGCGCTGTTGGAAGGGGCGCACTATCCGCAACTGGCGGCACACCGGGAACAGCACCGGAAATTCGTGAGCGACGTTGAGGCGCTGGCCAGGCAGATCAGGGAAGAGGGCGGCGCAAGCTCCATTCAGGTGCTGAACCTGCTGCGCGACTGGCTGATCAACCACATTCTGAAGACCGACAAGGCGTATTCGGATTTCCTGAACGCGGCGGGAGTTCGGTAAAGCAAGCGCTCCGCGCTCAGGTGCGGGAGAAAGCGCGCGTGTCGTGGAAACCGCTGCTCAGCGCGGGATGAAAAACGGTCAGCAGACCAGCTGGCTGCGATTGAGGTGGAGGCCGTCGAGGCGGCCGAGCAGGGTCAGGGCGACGCGTTCCGGCTGAAAGAGCGTGGTGGCCATGGCCATGACCTCCTCCTCGTTGACCGCATCCACGTGGTCGAGGATTTCGTCGATGCCGAAGAAGCGCTCGAAATACATTTGCTGGCGGGCGAGGTTCGACATGCGCGACATGGAGCTTTCGAGCGAGAGCAGGAGATTCCCCTTGAGCTGATCCTTGGCGCGGCGGAGTTCGCCAGGCTGCAGCGGCTCGGTCTTCAGGCGGCGGAACTCCTCCATGATGAGGTCGATGACCTGGAGGGCGCGGTCGGAGGAGGTTCCTGCGTAAACACAGAGCGAGCCGGTATCGCGATAGGGGTTGAGGTCGCTGTAGATCGCGTAGACGAGGCCGCGTTCTTCGCGGACCGTCTGGAAGAGGCGCGAGCTCATGCCGCCGCCGAGGATGGTGTTGAGCAGGAGGGTGGTGTAGCGGGATTCATCCGCGATGGGCGGAGCGGGCACGCCGAGACAAAGCTGGACCTGCTCAAGAGACTTTTTGTTGCGCAGGTGGATGCGCGGCGTAACGGTCGGGGCTGCGCTGTCGCTGAGAACGCTGCCGGGCGCGAGCGAGCTGAAATACCGGGCGACCAGCTCGACGAAGCTGTCGTGATCGATGTTGCCGGCGGCGGAAAAGACCATGTTGCCGGCCTGGAAGCGCTGCTCGAAGAAGCGCAGCAGGGTGTTCTGCTCGAAGCTGCGAACGGTTTCGCGGGTGCCGAGGATGGGCTTGCCGAGAGGATGGCCCTTCCAGAAATTCTGGGTAAAGATTTCGTGGACGAGGGTGTCCGGGCTGTCCTCATCCATCTTGATCTCCTCGAGGATGACCCCGCGCTCACGGGCGATCTCCTCGGCCGCGAAAACGGGGTTGAGGACCAGATCGGAGAGGACATCGAGGGCGGTGGAGACGTGCTCGTCGAGAACCTTGATGTTGAAGCAGATAGTTTCCTTACCCGTGAAGGCGTCGAGGTTGCCGCCAATGGCGTCGACTTCGCGGGCGATCCGCTGGGCGGACCGGGACTTGGTCCCCTTAAAAACCATGTGTTCGACGAAGTGCGAGATGCCATTCAGCTCGGCGACTTCGTGGCGCGAACCCGCGCGCATCCAGACGCCCATAGCGACGGAGCGCACGTGCTCCATGCGCTCGGTAAGGACAACGAGACCGCTGGGGAGAACGGTACGGCGGATATTGCGTTCGGTGTTCATGGCGATCAGGGCGTTCGAGGCCGGCTCTACGGCAAAGTTTAGATGCGCTATGCTCGGATTTATAGATGACTACCGGCGGGGAACCACTGACTACCATTTTAGACTCTTCGGGAGTGGTTCGAGGACGCGCCCTTTTCGGCCAATCGAATGAGCAACTTACCGAAGAATTAGAAAGTTTTGGGTTACTGAAGTACCGCATCCGGCAGCTGGAAAACGCCTTGTATCGGCAGCGGATTGGCGGCCTGGACGAGGTCACGACCTGGCCCAAAGAGCTGCGCGCACAGCTCCATTCAGCCGGCTTTCGGGTCGGCTTGCCCGAAATTGTGGCGACGTTTCGATCGCAGGATGGAACAGAACGGTATCTGATGGCGACCGGTGATGGGCAGACGGTCGAGACGGTTTGGATGCCGGAGGGTGACGGAGGGGACGAGGGAGATTCCACGGACGAAGAGGGCGGGCGGCCCGATGCGAAAAAGATCTGGTCGAGAGCAACGATCTGCGTGTCGAGCCAGATCGGCTGTGCAGTCAATTGCCAGTTCTGCCTGACGGCGAAGCTCGGCATCCTTCGTAATCTGACGGCTGGTGAGATCGCCGGACAAGTCGCGGCGGTTCTGAAGCGACAGCAGGCGGAGCCGGGGCGAGACCGGATCAACCTGGTGTTCATGGGGATGGGTGAGCCATTCCTGAACTACGACGCGTTCATGGCTGCGGTGCGGCTGCTGGTCGAGCAAATGGAGATACCGGAGTCGCGGATGACGGTTTCGACGTCGGGGATTGTGCCGGGGATTCTGCGTTTTGCGGGAGAGGCAGTGCGGCCGAAGCTGGCCATCTCGCTGAATGCGCCGAACGATGCGATCCGCGAAGGCATCATGCCGGTAACGCGGAAGTGGAGCATCGCTGAGGTCATCGACGCCGTGCGTCAGGTGCCGCTGCGCCCACGGGAGCGGGTGACGTTTGAATACGTACTTCTGGGCGGCGTCAACGACCAGCCGCAGCACGCCGATGAGGTGGTGAAGCTGGTGCGGCGGGCGCAGCTTCCAGTCAAGGTAAATTTAATCGCGTGGAATCCGGGGCCGGAGGTGCCGTTCAGCACACCGAGCGCGGAAGATGTGGCAAGCTTTCAGCAGCGATTGCGCGAGCAGGGAATCCCGGCGTTTGTCCGGCGGCCGCGTGGGCGAGATATTTACGCCGCGTGCGGACAGCTGAAGAAGACAACTGGGAGCGGCTAGCTGAAACCGGTCAGCGAAGAAGCGGTTGGCTGAAAAGCGGTTAGGGAAGGACGTTAGGCGAAGGACGTTAGGCGAAGCACGATGACTGAGCCTCTTTCTGCAGACCATCGTTCGCGGAACGTGGGTCTCGAAGGCCAGACACGGAGCAACCAGGACATCGGGACCGGGCCAGTTAGAGACTCGACAGCCGGGCAGCCGAAAACCGTGGTAAGCTGAAACATCTTTTGACGAGAGGAAGAGCGCCCATGAAGATTCAGACTTCGCCCCGCGATCCCAAAACGCAGCGGCCTGGTGCTTTTCCCGTCAGTCTCTTCCATTAGGTCCACGGTTCATCCGAATCTGACGCGCAGGCCGTAGGCGTGCTCCATCGGGAGAGGTGCCTTCGATCGCGTCCATTTCCTTCATCACCCACTGTTTCTGAACCAGAGACGCCGGCAGAAGCGTTCTGCGTAGCCGGGACCTCGAGGATCTTATGAGCGGAACTGTTGACCAAAGTGTTCAGCGGAGTTCATCGAACGCTGTGCCACGGGTGCTGGCGTTTCTGTTTCGCCACTGGCGGCGTGAAGCCTGGTGCGTCACCGGCATCGCTGCCAGCATGGCACTGGCCACCGGCGCCGATCTGCTGCTGCCGGTTTACTCAGGTCACCTGGTGGACGCCGTCGCACGCGCCGGCACGGCAAGGCCGGAAGCCCTGCGCGCAGCGGAATACGCAATCGGCGCCATGGCCGCGCTCGGCGCGGTGCTGGCCGGGGCGCGCTTTCTGGCCTTCCTCGGTATCGTGCGTCTTACCGTGCGCCTGATGACGCGGATGGCGGGCGACGCCTTCTGGCGCGTGCAACGCTTCTCGACGGACTGGCACGCGAACAATTTCGCCGGCTCGATTGTCCGCCGGATCACGCGCGGCATCTGGGCGGTCGACATGATGGACGACACCCTGCTGCTCGCCCTCCTGCCGGCACTGCTGGTGCTCGCCGGTTGTCCGCTCATTCTGGGACTGCGGTGGCCGGCCATGGGCCTGGCGGTGGGAGCGGGTGCACTCGCATACGTGGGAATCTCCGTCGCGCTGTCGCTGGGATGGATCGCTCCGGCGGCGCGCTTGTCGAACGCGCAGGACACGCGGATGGGCGGTGCGCTGGCCGACTCCATTACCTGCAACACGGCGGTCAAATCCTTCGGCGCCGAAGCTCGCGAGGATTCGCGCCTCGCGCAGGTGCTGGAGAAGTGGGGATGGCGCACGCGCCGCACATGGCTCTTCGCCACCTGGAGCGGCGCCGCGCAGATGATCGCCTTGCTGGCGGTGCGCACCACGGTAGTGGGATGTTCGGTGTGGCTTTGGTGGCGCGGCAAGGCTTCGCCGGGCGACGTGACGTTCGTCCTGACCAGCTACTTTATCGTGCATGGGTACCTGCGCGACACGGGCCAGCACATTGCCAACCTGCAGCGTGGGGTCAACGAAATGGAAGACATGGTCGGCTTCGAAGCGCTGCCGTTGGGAGTAGCGGATCGTCCGGGTGCGCGCGCGATCCGCGTCACTGCGGGCGAAATCGTCTTCGACCGCGTGACATTCCGCTACGGAATGCAGACCGAGCCGCTCTTCCGCGACTTCTCCATACAGATTGAGCCGGGCGAGCGCGTGGGTCTGGTGGGCCATTCCGGATCGGGCAAGACGACCTTCGTGAAACTGCTGCACCGGCTCTACGACGTCTCGGGCGGAAGGATCCTGGTCGACGGGCAGGACATCGCGCACGTCACGCAGGACTCGCTCCGCGCGCAGCTGGCCCTGGTGCCGCAGGAGCCGATTCTGTTTCATCGCACGCTGCGGGACAACATTGCCTACGGCCGGCCGCGGGCGACGCAGCGGGAAGTGGAAGAGGCGGCGCGGCTGGCCAACGCCCACGACTTCATCGAGCGGCAGGCCAGGGGCTACGCCACGCTGGTGGGCGAGCGCGGCGTTAAGCTCTCCGGTGGCGAACGCCAGAGGGTTGCGCTGGCGCGCGCGTTTCTGGCCAACACGCCCATCCTCGTGCTCGATGAGGCCACTTCGAGCCTGGATTCGGAGTCCGAGGCGCTGATCCAGGAGGCGATGGAGCGGCTGATTGCCGGGCGGACGGCGATCGTGATCGCGCATCGGCTGTCGACGGTGCGGATGCTGGACCGAATCCTCGTCTTCCATAATGGCGAAGTCGTGGAGGAGGGAAGGCACGACGATCTGGTGCGCAAAGCGGGCGGCATCTACCGGCGTCTTTTTGAGCGGCAGGCGCTGGGGTTGCTGTCAGGAACCGACGATGTGGAGGGGGAATTCGATGTGATGGACGACTTCCGGGAGGCGGTCGGCTGAGCCGGGGCGACTCAAGATGGTGGAGAACGGGAAGGATGCGGAGATCCTGGCTGACCCGACGCAAAAGATTGGGCTAGTGGATCGCGGTGGCGAGGGTGCGGACCGGCAGGGAGAGCAGGGCGTCCGTAACACGGTCCGCTGCGTGGCGCAGGACGTTACCCTCTTCGGCGAAGTTGCCGGTGATGCAATGAATCCCCAGGGCCTCGATACGGTCGGTATCGGCAATCGTAATTTCCGCGCCTTCGGCGGCATAACGCTCGCGGAGCTCGCGCGAAACCGGCGCGGTATTGACGAGGGCGTAATCGAAGATGGGCCGCCCGGCATGCTCGTAAATGCGCTCGATATGCTGAGAGGCGGTCAGGTGCAGGCTTTCGTTGGCCTGGGTCATCAGATTGCAGACGAAGACCCGCGTGCCCTGGGCGGCTCCGAGGGCTTCCGGGATGCCATGCACGAGGAGATTCGTCACGATGCTGGTGTAGAGGGAGCCGGGTCCGACGGTGATGAGATCGGCGGCGGCGATGGCCGCGAGGGTCTCCGGTGGCGGCGGCGGGTCGGGAGGATCGAGGGTGAGTTCAACGATCCGCTGGCGGCTGGCCGTGATATTCGTTTCGCCGCGAACGACCGACCCATCTTCCATGCGAGCCGAAACGGTAACGTTGGCCGAGGTGGCGGGAAAAATGTGCCCGCGGGTCGCGAGGATTTCCGCGGAGAGCTTGATTGCCTGGCCGAAGTCGCCGGTCATTTCGGTCAGAGCGGCGATGAAGAGATTGCCGAAGCTGTGACCCTCGAGATCGCCACCATTGCGGAAGCGGTGGCGGAAGAGGCGGGAGATGAGTCCTTCATCTTCGGAGAGCGCGACCATGCAGTTGCGCAGGTCCCCGGGGGGCAGCATGTTGAAGTCGCGGCGAAGACGGCCGCTGGAGCCACCATCATCGGTGACCGTGACCACCGCGGTGAGATCGGCGATGAGGGGCGTGGCGGTTGGCGGCGGGCGCAGGGCCGCGGCATGGGGAACGCGGTGTTTCAGGCCGCGCAGCAGGGTTGAAAGGCCGGTTCCGCCACCAAGAGCGACGACGCGCAGGCCCGCGGGAGGGATGGGATTCGCGGTTGTGATGCTCACCGGGATGACAAGGGCTTACTCGTATGAGTCTAAACCAGTCCCCCGATCCAGCCGGAGCGGAAGGGCTCAGCTCATCTCGGGGTAGAGCAGCTCGGTGAAACGTGGATCGTCGGCCATATCGACGAAATCGGGGTCGCTGCGCGCCTGGATGCGGTTCGCGGCGTTCAGCTCGATGGCGCGCCCCAGATGGTCGAGAGCCTCCTCCGCCTGGCCGGTCATGCTGCTGAGCAGAGCCATGCCGTAATGAGCAAAGTCGGCCTGTGGCGCGGAGTTGAGGATGGATTCGAACTGATCGCGAGCCTCTTCGTACGAGCCGGCGTTGAGCAGCGAGATTGCGTAGTCGTACTGCTCCTCCGGCGTCGCGAAGTTCAGGGAAGACTCGGCGCAGTTGCGTTCACAGACGGTGAGGTAAACGCGCGAGCGCTCGATAATCTCCGGCGGGGACTCTTTGGAGAGCTTCTCAAAGAGGACACGGGCCTTTTCAAACTTGCCCTGCTGCATCAGCTGCAGAGCATTCTGATAATCCTGGAGAAGACGCTGGTTTTCCCCGGAAGGAGAAGCTGCTTTCGCGGCGGGTGCGCGGGGCGACCGCCGCGTTGCGGATGTTTCACGTACTTCCTGCATTCGGGCCATGGGTGATTTGCCTCGAAGACACAGCGCAGAGCGCGGGGTCCTGCCTGCAATCCAGACAAGGTTTTATACGCACAATGGGACGCTGCGTCAAATGAGAGGCTATACGACGGTAACACGGCCGGTGATTTGCGCTTCGGGGCGGCAGCGCGAAGAATGGAAGCGGGACTTCATGGCGAGGGTCGGGATCGGCAACTGGGCAGGCAGGGCGGCAGTGGCGGCGCTGTTGTGTGCGCAGGCGTTGTCGGCGGAAAAGACGGCCCCGCCGGCCGCTCCACCGGCCGCGCCGGCCGTGCGCATCGAAGTGGCTCCCCTCGGATACGCTCCGCCAGGAGCCTTTTATCTGACCTACCGGCTGTCTTCGGCCGCGCTGGGATTCTTCGACGACGATCATTTGCTGTTCACTTTTCGCGTCGGCGGTCTGTTGCAGCGAGCGCCCGAAGATCCAGCCGAGGACGACGATCAGCAGATCAGGGCTGTCGTTGTGGACGTGGGCACGGGAAAGGCTGTTCAGCAGGCCGAGTGGCGGATGCACGACCGGTCCCAGTACCTGTGGCCGTTCACCGACGGCAAATTCCTGGTACGGATCAGGGACACGCTGTTTGTGACGGACGCGTCGCTGAATCTGGAGACCTATCTTCGGTTCGAGGCAGGGCTGAAAGTGATCCAGGTGTCGCCCAATCGCCAAATGATGGTTGTGGAGACGAATTATCCGGTCAAACTTCACTCTGAGGCGGCAGAGCCGCAGGCTCCGCGCGTAGGGCGTCCGGTCAGGGTGATGATTCTCCCGCTGGGATCGAAGACACCGATTGCGGAAAGTGAGGCGCAGAGCGCAACGCTGATTCCGCTGGTGGGGGATGGCCTGCTCGACACGATGGAAGGAAAGCAGCCCTCGGAGTGGCTGATGCGGGACGTTCCCTTCCACGGCGAACCGCGGTTTGTGGGGCGGCTGAAGTCCGGCTGCGCGCCCTCGCTCGAACCGGTAAGCGGGAGCGTGGCCCTGATGGTCGGGTGCAACCTGGAGGGGGAAGAGCGCCCGGTAGCAGCCTTCTCGACGGAGGGCCACGAGCTGTGGCGGGACCGCTGGCAGAATCGCTACGTCTGGGGATGGTTCGACAGCGCGGCCAATGGCAGCCGCTTTATCTACGAGTCGATATCGGTGAACCGGCAGATCAGCACCTTCGACGCCCTGTACCCCGAAGACATTACCGGCCAGATGGCTGGAGTTTACGACACCGAGAGCGGAAAGCTGGTGATGGTGAAGGATGCTTCACCGGTCCTGACCGCGGGGCAGAACGCTGCGCTGTCGCCGGATGGAAAGCGGTTCGCCGTGCTGCGCAACGGGGCGATCGAGGTCTATGACCTGCCGCCGGTCACGCCCCCGGACGAAAAAAAGGAGCCGGAAATCGCGGCGAAGAAGAAGAGATAAGGGAAGGGTGCGCTGCTTACCACCGCCTTTCAGGAGGGCGGAAGCAGCGCGCAGGTGCTGTGGAGCGTAGCCAGCTTTGCCGGGTTTTCTTTCGGCGCCGCCTGAAAGGATTTCTCCAGATCCTTGAGCTGTACGGGCGGTTGGAAGCTGTAGACGTTACCGGAGCAGACCAGTTCTCCATTGAGCCGGAAGACAGAATAAGTATCGACCGCGCCGCCGCCATAACTGACCTTGGTTCCGAACAGATTGCTCTGCTTGTTGACCGAGCCGCCGGACTCCAGCGCCTTCAGCCACAGGACGTGCTGCCACGTCGCGCTGGGGCCGGCCGTGCCGTCACCGGTAAAGCCGATCTGTTTCGCGAGGTCGTCTGCGGCGAGAGCGGCGGCAAAGTGCGAAGGGGCGTTGACCGCGGGAGACGTGGGTTCCGCCGCTTTGTCCTGTGTGCCTCCCGAACCAGGCTGCGCAGGTTGCGCAACAGCGAGGACAGCTTTCAGAAACGAATCCATGCTGCCGATCACGCTGGTGAGGTCCGCCGCTTCCGCGGCGTTATCCGGATAGCTGCTCTTAGCCTTTTCGCACTTGTCATATGCGGAAAAGAACCCGGCGAGGTTTTTCAGGTACGGCGAAGTTGTATAGTCCGCGGCCCCGAGGGCGTACGGGTTGTAGAGCTCCGGCACCAGAACCTGGACGTTGAGCGAACGGAGCTGGCGGGCCACTTCATTGAGGAGCGCGGGATTCTGCACCGTGCCGACGACGGAGCTGACGCTCTGGCTGCTGCTGAAGAGCTGCATGACATCGCCCAGGGCGGAGGCGGCTTCACCGGGGGTGGTTGATTTTGCGAGTCCGGCCACGGTGCTGCCCAGGCCTCTCGACCGGATGTGCTGCGGCTCCGTTGCGGAAGGCGCTTCCTGCCCGCTCTTCGGCGCTGCGGGAACGCAGACGTTGTTGGCCCTTGCCTCCAGCGAGCTCATGGTGGCCATATCGGCGCGCCAAAGCTGGAAACCGGTAAACAACGAGCTGTCGGAGGAGACGATGATGATGCCGGGCGCTGGTGACGAGCCTCCGCTGATGGCGCAGGGCGCTCGCGAACCCGCCGGAGCTTCGTTGAGCTCTCCCTGAAAGAGATACCGGGCAATGTCGCACGCGATGACCTGGCTGTTCTCCTCCACCGCCTTGTAGGTGAACATTTCGGTCTCGATAGAGAAGTTGCTGTTGCCCGAAGAGCCGTCATCGCTGCCCTGGCTGGCGGAACTGGCAGAACCGGAGGACGATGGCCCGGATTTCGATTTCTGGGCGTGGGCATAGACGCAACAGAAGCCGAGTGCGGCCAGAAGAAGCAGGGTCGTGCGAGCGGAAGATCGATTCATGCCGGTGCCCCTTTGTGAGTTTTCGGCGACGCCCGGATTCTCTTTCACCGGGAGATAGCCGACGATGGATTGCCGTCATCGGAGAAGTCTGTGAACTTTCTGGAGACAGCAGCCTTTGCGACGAGCGGGAGAGTTGTCAGTTCCGGGGTCTCCCCAGCATAGGCCAAAGCCGTGAATTCGTGTTGAAGGAATGTCGGGGCCGCAGAGATTTAACAGGTCGCTCCCGAACATTGACATCTCTGTGCGGCAGGTGACATTCTCATAGGTTTTGTCGGGGGTGTTATCGATGAATCCACGAGGGCCTGTTGCGGGAGCGGAGAGGCGGGCCCAATCGGGCGGCCCGCTGACGGTGGCTCAGCCGTTCCTGATCCAGCAACAGTGGGACGCGTATACGGCCGAGCAGCACGCGGTGTGGGCCGAGCTCGTGCGCCGCCGGATGCCGCAGCTGCGGCAACACGCGGCCGAGGAGTATCTGAATGGCTTTGAGCAGATCGGGCTCCGCGAGGACACGATTCCCAACCTGACCGAGGTGAGCCGGCGGCTCGCACCGCGGACCGGATGGAATGCGACCCCGGTGAGCGGCTTTCTGCCGCCCGACGCCTTCTTCGAGATGCTGGGGGCACGGCAGTTTCCGACGACCACTTACATCCGGAGCCGCGAGTCGATGGAGTACACCCCGGAGCCGGATATCTTTCACGACGTGTTTGGGCATGTGCCGATGCATGCTCATCCTGTATTTGCGGACTTCCTCCAGCACTACGGGCGGGTTTGCGCCGGCCTGATGCACGACAAAGACAAGCTGGAGAAGATGGGGCGGCTGTTCTGGTTCACCGTGGAGTTTGGCGTGATCCGTCAGAAGGGGACGGTGAAGCTCTACGGGAGCGGGCTGATCTCGTCGCATGGCGAAGGCACGCACGTGATCGAGGGGAAGCCGGAGATTCGGGATTTCAATCTGGACCAGATACTGAACCAGCAGTTTCTGGTGTCGGAAGAGCAGAAGGTTGTATACGCCGTGGAATCCTTCGATCAGATTTACGAGGCCGCGCTGGAGGCGGAGAAGCGGCTGGCATGAGGGGGTACAGGGAATAGGGAATAGGGAGTAGGCAGTAGGACCGTCATTCGTTGCGAACTCAACAGTGCTCAGAACTTCCCTCAGGATGACGCCTGCGTTCGGGTGACGTGCGACGTATGTGGGATTGCTGATCGAGCGGGCTCGTCGATACGGTTGCGTGATCAGGTTGCGCACAATGCAGAACCGACTGCTCGCGACGCGGACGCGCGGGTTCACCAAGTCATCATAAAAGCCGCAGAATTTGCATTGTTTTTATCTGCGTGGATGCACAATACAAAGATTGGCTCCTGGAGCGGCCGCGCTGAGGTTGAGCGGACGCAGGGAGACGCGAGGAGGCTGAGTGCCGCGGATTCATTTTCAGTTGCAACTGGCGGAGCTGAAGGACAAGCTGCTGGCCATGGCCGCGTTGTCGCAACAGGCGGTGCAGGCCGCGGTGGATGCATGGCTGCAGCGCGACGAGGCGTTGTGCCAGTACGTGCGGGAGAACGAGACCGCCATCAACACGGCGCAGCGCGAAGTGGATGAGATGGCCTACGAGCTGCTTTCGCGCGAACAGCCCATGGCGATCGATCTGCGCTTCATCCTCGCGGTCATCAAGATCAATGGCGATCTGGAGCGGATTGGCGATATGGCGGTGAGCATTGCGGTGCGCACCCTGGATTTGCTGCACCAGGATCCCATCGACCTGCCGGTCGATATTGCCGGCATGGGGGACTTTGCGGGGCGCATGATCCGGACGGCAGTGCAGGCGCTGCTGGATGGCGACGCGCTGGTGGCCGAGTCGGTGCGCGACATGGACGACGAGATCGACCGGATGAATCGCGTGGCGATCACCGATCTGACGAAGGTGATCCAGGAGCGGCCAGAGACGACAGATCAGGCGCTGCCGGCGATTCTGATTTCGCGCAACCTGGAGCGGATCGCGGATCACGCGACGAACATCGCGACCGATGTGATTTTCTGGGTGCGGGGCGCAGATCTGCGGCATCAGCTTTCGATGGCCGTCGACTGAGCCCTTCGGGCCGTTCTCGAAGACCTTCCATTCGATCCGAATCTGGCCTGTGCCTATGTCCCTTTGCGGGAGCGGGCGAGCAGCCAGTCGATTGCTGAGCTGAGTTCCGCCTCGGTGACATCCTCAACCACGATCGCATTGCCGATTCCTTTGGGAAGGATGAATCGCCGGGTTCCGGCGCGATTTTTTTTGTCGCGACCGGCGGCGTCGAGGAGTTTGGCGGGCGTGGCGCGAAAGGGCGGGAGTGGACCGTAGGCGCGGATGGTTTGCTCGATGCGCTGCGCCTGGTCGGGTCCAACGGTGTTACGGGCCAGAGCGATTTGCAGCGCGGCGAGCATGCCCCAGCCGATGGCCTCGCCGTGGAGAAGTCGCTTGTAGCTGGTCGCGGCTTCGATGGCGTGGCCGAGGGTATGGCCGTAGTTGAGGATCATGCGCAGCCCGGACTCGCGCTCATCGATACCAACGACGTTGGCCTTCATACGGATCGACGCTGTGATGACGCGCTCGAGCGCCGAGGGATCGCGGGCCAGGATAGCCCCGGCATTCTGCTCCATGAAGCGGAAGAGCGTAGCGTCGCGGATGATGCCGGCCTTGATGCTTTCGAAGAGGCCGGCGCGAAGTTCGCGGTCGGGGAGGGTTTGGAGAACATCGATGTCGGCGAAGACGGCGCGCGGGTGGTGGAAGCTGCCGATGAGGTTCTTGCCCACAGCCAGGTTGACGCCCGTCTTGCCCCCCACGGAGGAGTCCACCTGGGCGAGGAGCGTCGTGGGAACCTGGATGTAGTCGATGCCGCGCATGTAGATTGCAGCCAGGAATCCGCCGAGGTCGCCAACGATGCCTCCACCGAAGGCGATGAGCAGCGAGGAGCGGTCGGCCCCGGCCTGGGCCAGCTCGGAGGCGAGCCTTTCAACCTGAGGGAGGCGCTTGAAGCGCTCGCCGGCGGGAAGAAAGAGAACGGTCGGCTGCACCGATATCGGGAAGGCGGCGAGAAGCTTCCGGCCCCAGAGAGACCAGATTGCCGGAGAAGTAACGACGAATACTCTGCTGGATCGGCCGATGCCGGTCCGGCGAGCGATCTGCCCGAAGAGGTTGCGGCCAATGTAGACCGGGTAGCTGGCGGACTCGGTGCGAACGGTGACGGTGCGCATTCAAAAACAGCGTACAGTGTTCAGCGATCAGGGGTCAGGGTTCAGGGTTCAGGGTTCAGGGGTCAGGGTTCAGAAAACAGAGGGATCGATAATTGGATGCATTATGGCGGCCAGGCGGAATGCATCTCACACAACATGGTTCGACCGTGTTTTCTCGTAATCGATAAGCAATTTCCCGGGAGTATCTCGACGCGCAAGCTTGTGATTGAGACAGCCATGCTGAATGTGGTCACCGCCTACGATGCCGAAGAAGCGCTCCAGACGCTGGCCCGCTTTCCCAACGTGGATGGTGTGGTGCTCGATACGGAGACCCCCGGCATGTCCTGCCGCGAGCTGATCGACCGGTTGCGGGCGATGCGAGCGGAGATTCCGATTGTCACCGTCTCGCCAAGCGGATATGAGGCGTGCGGGGGCGAGCATCATCACGTTTCGTCGTACGATCCGGGGGCCTTGCTGCAGCAATTGCAGAAGATTTGCTCGAAGGCGACGATGGAGGCAGCGGAGGGGAGCGCGGGGTGAGGTGGGCTCGGCTTCCGGTGCACACGATCGCCCGTTGAGGGTGCGAACGGTCGTTTTTTACAAGCAGAGCGCTGACAAGGTATTTCCTTCGCATGGCGCGAAGCCTTGGTTTATTACGGCTACTGGTTACTGCTGTGACTTCCAAACCGGGCGGAAGGAAATGAGACGGTCCAAGGTTCTCGACAGGCTCTCCGAGTTAGCCTTGGCGGCGTCGACATCCCAATGATTTCGGACAAAGAGTCCGAGCCGCCCATTGTAATCCGGTCCCTGCTTCGCGGTACTGCCCCGTTTAGGCATTATCGAGTCGCGAATCGCTTTCGATCTCGATGTGCTGGCCACCCTAATGAGTGCAGCCTTTGCATCCACTACGGCGTCCGGTTGCGCCGGGATGAAGGTGCCCTTGACATTTAGGAAATGTGACAGGTTATTAGCATCGGCCAGAAGCCAAGCCTCGACTTCGCGAACAGCAATCCGGAATAGTAGGTTCGGGTGTTTTCCAGCAGGTAGCCACTCGTTGATTAGCTCCGGTGCGCATGGGTAGTTGTCAAGGTCAGTCAGCACGATGAACGGAATTCCCCGAGCAGCTCTGTTCCATCCGTATATTGTTCGGCGGAGGTAGCCGAAGCCGCCGCGTCGGTACGCGGTCCCGACCGCATACCGGTTGATTCGTGCCAACATTTTGAAAAGTACCAGTTCGCTGAGCTCGTCTTCAGTTGCAACGTTGATGGGGATAGGAGGCATTAGAGAAGGTCAAGCTGGTCGAGATGGGCAGGGGTAGTTCGGGGTAAGACCACGTCCGCGACGCTAAGACCTGCTTCAAGCAGCTCTCGCACCTCGTCTTTCGAGGACGCGGTCTCCGCAATTGTGCCCTCTTTACCAGGCTTGAGGATTACTACTTCCTCGGCACCGATGCTTTTCTCGGAAAGCAGTTCCCCGCTGTGTGTGGTAACGAAGATTTGCCGCTTTCGCCTCGCTTGCAACCGGTGAAACACTTCAGGCAATTTGTTAACGATGCCAGGATGAAGAGAAAGCTCGGGCTCTTCGAGCAAAAGCGGCGCTTCGCCCTCTAAAAGGGACCAGAACAGACCGATGAGTCGAATAGTGCCGTCGGAAAACTGATCCTCTCGCTGCCTTCCGGCGTTCGGGCGCCAATGTTCATAAGTCGCTTCGAGGTGCGGGAATCCGGCCTCATCCTTGGTATCGGTTAGGCCCTTAAGTTGCGGAACGGCCACGCGTAATGCGGTTTCGATCTTCTTCAGGCGGGATCGTCTCGTCTTCTCAGGCGTTTTGACGACCATTTCCAGGAAGTTTCGCCCATACGGATCCTCTGGAGTGGCTGGACCTTGAAATGCTTCTGAATGCCGAAGGAGCTGCGGGACTAAGTGGAGATAGCGAATTGACTCAAAAAACCTAGCGATCTCGCGGAAGTCAGCGTTTGAATTAATCTGCTCTAACGATGTTTGCGTAAGCCGTTCTTTGTCGGCTTTATCATCGCTATTGGGCCGCTCTTCGATTAGGCGACCATCTTTCCAAACCTTCTCATGACGGAGAAATGGTTGGCGGCGACCCCGGACTTCTTGGGATATTGCCAAGCTGTATTGCCAGAGAGGTGTAAAGCCATTTTCAGATAATTCGACATGGACCTCAACATCTGGTTCCTTGCGGGCTGCGAGACAGCGGACCTTCGAAAGGCCCCCACGCTGGAACATCGCGCGTTGGAGTCCGCCCCCCGGCTTAGCAACATCGCGCAGAAATCGAAACGCGTCAAGAAGATTTGATTTCCCGGATGCGTTAGGGCCCACTATAAAGGCCCGCTCCGAGAAGGCGACGTCCACCGAGCGGAAGTTCCTCCAGTTTTTCAAAATTAGGCGAGAAATGATCATTGAGGAGCGATTCTAGCCTTCCCCGCTGTGTTTTTCCAAATCGCAATTAAGCGGAGAATTCTCGACGCGCAACTGCCCGGTCGTCAGTACTTCGCCAGCCCAGCGATCGCCTGGAAGATGCTTTCCGGCTGTGGGAGGATGACGTCTTCCAAAACCGGCTGGTAAGCAACGAAGGTGTCCATGGCCCCGATGCGGCGGACGGGGGCGTCGAGCGAATCGAAGAGCTCTTCGCCAATGCGGGCGGCAATCTCGGCGCCGTAGCCCCAGCTGATCATGTCTTCATGCGCCACGATGGCTCTGTTTGTTTTCTGAACCGAGGCCGCGATGGCTTCCCAATCGTACGGACTGAGCGTGCGCAGGTCGAGAATTTCGGTTTCGATGCCCAGTTCGCGCTGGGCGCGCTGCGCGGCCTGCAGGGCGCGGGGAACGATGGCGCCGTAGGTGATGAGGGTCAGGTGCCGGCCTTCGCGGACCGTCTTCGCTTTGCCGAAGGGAATCATGTAGTCGGGGCCGGGATAGGGAGCGCGGCCGTACGTTTCGCGATACAGGCGCTTGTGCTCGAAAAACAGCACGGGGTCGTCGCAGCGGATGGCGGTGCGCAGGAGTCCATTGGCATCGAGAGCGTTCGACGGGAAGACGATGCGGATGCCGGGGGTGTGGGTGAAGATGCTCTCACCCGACTGCGAATGGTAAATGGCGCCACCGGTGAGATAGCCGCCGATGGGTACACGAATGACCGCCGGGGCAGAGAAGGTTCCATTGGAACGCCAGCGCAGGACGCTGAGCTCGTTGCGGAGCTGATGCATGGCCGGCCAGATGTAATCGAAGAACTGAATTTCGGCAATGGGCTTAAGACCGCGAACCGCCATACCGGTGGCGCGGCCGACGATAGCGGCCTCGGCCAGCGCGGAATTGAAGACACGGGAGGAGCCGAATTCGCATTGCAGGCCGGCGGTCAGCTTAAAGACTCCACCTTTGCCTTTCACCTGCTTCTCCGCGAGGTATTCTTCGCGGGAGCAGTCGGCGACATCTTCGCCGAAGACGACGAGGCGCGAATCGCGGCGCATTTCATCGTGCAGGCAGGCGTTGATCAGGTCGGCCATGGTGCGCTCCGCACCTTCTGACGCGGCAGCGGTCTGCAGGCTGGGACGCGTGGGATCGTAGTCCTCCGAATACTGATGGCGGAGGATGGCGGCGGCTTCCGGTGAAGGTAACGGCGCACTCAACGCACGCTCGGCGGCCGCTCGGACTTCTTCATCAACCTGCTTTTCAAGGCGCTCGACCGCTTCCGCATCGAGAATACCTTCGCGCAGCAGCACCATCTGAAACGTGTGCAGAGGGTCGCGGAGAGACTCGGCGTCGCGTTCGGTATCGGGGCGATAGAGGCGGGCATCGTCGGAGTGGGAATGTGCGTAGGGGCGGATGACGTGGCCGTGAATGAGCGCCGGACCTTTGCGGGCGCGGCAGTGCGCGACAGCGCTTTCGAACGCGGCCAGGCAGGCGAGCGGATCGGTGCCGTCGACTTCGGCGAAATGGAAATCGGGAAAATTCGACAGCAGGTGCGAGATGTTGCCGCCCGGGGTATTGACTTCAACAGGGACCGAGATGGCGTAGCCGTTGTCTTCAACCACGAACAGGACGGGGAGCTTGAGGTTGGAGGCGATGCTGATGGATTCCCAGAATTCTCCCTGGCTCGTCGCGCCTTCACCGATGGAGACGTAGACGACCTCGTCGGCGTGGAATTCGACAGGGTGGAACTGGCTGTAGTCGCCCTCGCGTTGCGTGGCGGCCTCGGGATGCTTTTGGAAATAGAGAGCTGCCTCGGCGCAGCCCACGGCCTGGAGGCACTGCGTGGCTGTCGAGGAGGAGGGTGTGACGATGTGCAGCTTTGCGCTGGTCCAGTGGGAGGGCATCTGGCGGCCGCCGCTGGCGGTGTCGGTGGCCGCGCCCACCCCCTGGAGGAAGTGCTCTTCCACGGTGGTGCCGAGCGCGAGCGAAAGAGCGCGGTCTCGGTAGTAGGGGAAGAACCAGTCGTAGCCAGGGCGCAGCGAGAGAGCCGCGGTGACGAGGAGCGCTTCGTGGCCCGCGCCGGAGATTTGAAAAAAGACCTTCTGCTGATTTTTGAGAATGATCTCGCGGTCGTCGGTGCGCCGCGAGAGATACATCAGGCGGTAAATTTCGATGAGCTTTTCCGGAGGCAGAGCGGAGCCGCTCCCGTTGCGCGAGGATGGGTGCTCGGCGGGTTTGCGGATTTCAGAGCCGGAGAGCGCGGTGCGGGCCATGCGGACCCCTCACTTCATTAAATGGTCGCTCCTACAGTTTAGAGCGTGCGCCCGCGATTGCGAAGTTGTTTCGCCGCACAGGCTGAAGCGAAGACGACGGCAAATTGTACCAGCGGTTTTCATGGGAGGACCAGCCGCTTTGGTGGGAGACAGGAGCCCTTTCCGGGTGGGGCGATCCGTTCTGGTATGTTGTCAGCCTATGGCGGATGAGCAAAAGCCGTGGTATCTGCGAACGTCGAAGCGATGGCAGCATTTGCAATATGTTCCGTGGAAGCGGCTGTGGATGTTTGCCGCAGCGGTGTTTTTTCTGTTCACCGTGATTGGGTTTTACAACGACCTGATTCGCATGGGCACGATGCCGTATGCGATTGTGCTGGCCATCTCATTTGCCTGCGGACTGAATGCGATGCTGTGGATCGTGGCGGGGTCGCGATTCTCGTGGAAGATTTTGGTGCCGCTCATCGCGTTGCAGTTTGTGCTCGGCCCGCTTCTGACGATCATGGCGCACTGGATGGCCTCGACGTTTGCGCTGAAGGATGTGGATTCGCAGACAGGGGTTCGGTTCGCGGGGACCTGCACTCTGGTGGTGGTCGTGCTTTCCTATGCTCTGTTCGTCAACTTTTTTCGCGCGGAAGGAAAGGAATCGTATCGCGTTCGCAGCGAGCTGGAACTGGCGCACGGCATTCAGAAGACGCTCGTCCCGCCCGTGTCGCTGCGGACAGCGCTTTTCGAGGTTTATGGAATTTCGGAGCCAAGCGATAAGGTGGGGGGCGATCTGGTCGATGCGCTGCTGCTGCCCAATGGAGATATCGTGGCGTATCTCGCCGACATCGCCGGGCATGGGCTGCCCGCCGGGATCCTGATGGGGATGCTGAAGACGGCTGCGCGCACAGCGCTGCTGGACGCGGCGACGGGACACCCCGGCGGAACGCTGCCGCTGCTGCTGGAGAAACTGAATCGGGTGTTGCCGGATGTGAAGGAGCCGCAGATGTACGCGACGCTGACCGCGTTTCGGCTGAATGCGGATGGGCGGGCGTGGTACGCGATGGCGGCGAGCCCGCCGGTCCTGCACTGGAGCCCGGTGCGCCGGGATTTCCGGACGTTTGAGGAGGAGCAGTTTCCGCTGGGTCTGCTGCCGGTCTCCGGGTTCACCGGCGAGGTGATTGAACTGGCGCCGGGGGACTTGCTGGTGGTGGCGACCGATGGGGTGCTGGAGGTCTGCAATCGCCAGCAGCAGGAGTTCGGGATCGAGCGCGTGGAGCGGGCGATTGACACCGACGCGCAGGCGCCGCTGGATTCGATGGCGCAATCGATTCTCGGCAATGCGCGGGCGTTTGGAAAGCAAATCGACGATCAGACGCTGCTGATGATCAGGAGACTGAGCTGACGCCAGGCAGTGGCCCATCGGCTAACGGATGGGTCAGGACGAGAACGCGGCAGGTCGCGTCCCTCCTCCGGAGGAGTCCGGCCGGAACGCGAAGCGACCGTTTAGTCTCCTTCGAGCATCCTTTTCTTTACAGTCTTGGCGAGCTTCTCAATTTCAGCGGCTTCGTTCACCACGTCGAGGGAGAGCTGGTCTTTGCTGCTCTTGTCGACGGCATCCTTGAGTTGCCGGGCCAGATCGAGAAGGTGCTGGGTGTCTTCGACAATCTGTTTCTGGCGCAGGCTGCTGCGCTGTTCCGCCATGGATTTGACCATGCGCGACTGCGCGGCGTCGGCAGACGTATCGCCGAGGGTCGAAGCGTCGTGAGCCACGCTGTTCTGGGCGCCCGCAATCTCGTTGTACTTCGAGGCGGTTGTTTGCTGCTGGGCGTGCGCGGCAGACAGGGCGATCGGGCCGGCCAGAAGGACCAGCAGACCGAGCCGGATCGGGTGTTGGGCGATGGAGAGATGCATATGGACGCCTCCTCCGTGCATTTTTATTTGGTTGTAGCGAGGACTTACCGGATGGGCATCATTATAAGGCCGTTTTACTGCGCACAGATGAAGGGGTGGGAAGGAAGACTTGAGGCAAACCGATGTGGATTGAACTGATCATGGTCGGCCGTCAGGAGTTTTTCGACGGGTTGAAAGATAAGTATGTCCTGGATATGCAGGAGTTTCTGCACGAAAAATTGCCGAAGCTGATTTTCGTCGCGCTGTTCTCCTGGGCGTTGACGTGGGTGCTGCAACTGATCACCGATCGAATCCTGCGGGTGGCCGATCAGTCGTCGAGCTCGGCAGGGCACTATGCGCAATTGCGCACCCTGACCTCCGTGATTCGCGCAACCGGGATCGGCATCATTGTGTTTCTGGCGATCCTGCAGGTCCTGCCGGTTCTGGGGTTCAATCTGGGTCCACTGCTCACGAGCGCAGGCGTAGCGGGGGTGGCGATCGGACTGGCGGCGCAGAACATTGTGAAGGACTGCTTCAACGGGTTCCTGATCCTGGTCGAGGACCAGTACAACGTGGGCGATGTCGTACGCATTGCCGGCGTGAGCGGGACGGTGGAGGCGATGACTCTGCGCCGAACCCAGATCCGCGATGGCGACGGGACGTTATATATCGTGCCGAATTCCCAGATCACCACCGTTGCGAACCTGACGCGGGATTTCTCCGTGGCCACGATCAATGTCTCGGTGGATTATTCTGCGAATCCCGATGAGGTGATGAAGGTGCTGAAAGAGGCGGCGATGAGCGTGCGGAACGATCCGGCGTACAAGGATGTTTATCTCGAAGATCCGGCGCTGCTGGGAGTGGACTCGATCAAGGGCTCCCAGGTTGTTTATCCGGTGCAGCTCAGGACGAAGGCGAATCAGCAGTGGGCAGCGGAACGCGAGACGCAGAGGCGCATTCGGCTGGCGCTGGACGCGCACGGGATGCTGCCCGGAGATCCGAACCGCGTTTACAGCGCGAGCAACGTTCAGCGTGCAGCGGCCGGCGTTCAGGAAAAACACGAAGAAGCGAAGCCGGACCCGACCGCGGCCAGGTCGACGGAGGTGAATCCGTTCACGGGGGAGAGTTAGCCGCCGAAGGTCGCGACCGGCTGAGCGGACGGTTGACGCTGCACGCCGGGAAGCGGTGCGGGGCGCAGGACGGATTGTGCCTCGCCGGTGCGGAAATATTGCAGCAGTTCGTGGAGGCGTGCCGCGCCGTCCAGAACCGTGTCCAGAAATGCTTTAGTGGCCGGAACCGACGTCACATGCTCTTCACCGAGCCGGTTGATGACTTCGAGGTTCCGGCTGAATTCCTGAGCGGCCACGGATTGCTCGGTGGAGGCAGTGGCGATCTGGGCAATCATGGCCTCGACCTGACCGGATGCGGTGACGATCCGGCGCAGCGAATCGCCTGCCCGCGCGGTGACTTCAAGGCCGTGGCGGACCCGTTCGGTGCCCGAACCCATGGCTTCGACGGCGGTACGGGTGTGGGCGGTAATGGCGTCGATCATCTGGGCAATTTCGCTGGTGGCGTTGCGCGTGGACTCGGCCAGCCGCCGAACCTCCCCGGCGACAACCGCAAAGCCGCGGCCCTGTTCGCCCGCGCGCGCGGCTTCGATGGCGGCGTTGAGAGCCAGGAGATTGGTTTTCTGTGCGATTTCCTCGATCACGTTGACGATCCGGATAATCTGCTCCGATTCCCTGCCCAGACCCTCGACCGTCTCCGCCGTTCGGCTGACGGACTCGGAGATGGTGTTCATGCCGCTGAGCATCTCGTCGACGATCGCGCCACCTTCGCGGGCGGTGGTTGCGGCCTGACGGGCGGAGTCGGCGGCATTTTGCGCGTGGGTGGAGACCTCGGCGATCGAGATGGACATCTCCTGCATGGCGCTGGCGGCCTGGTGGGTCTGCGCGCTGACCGCGCCGGTGCGCGCAAAGGAGGCGACCGCTGCGCGGGCCATTTCCGCAGCCTCTCGCTGCACCACACCGGAAGCTTCGAGCATAGGGCCAATTCTGCTGCGGAGGCACTCCCGCATCCGTTCGAGGGAAAGGGCAAGGCCGCCTACCTCATCCTTCGATTGAATGTCGGCCCATTGACCGCTGAGATCGCCTTCGGCGATGGCCTGGGCCTGCGCGGAAAGCCGGCGAAGCGAGGCCGAGATGGAGCGGCAGTTCAGTTCGAGGGCCAGCACGCCGAGCGAACCGCCGAGAATGGCAATGCTCCACAGGACGACGGTTTTGGCATGGTCGAGATGAGCGGCCTGGCTGAACGCAGCCACGGCGGTGCACGCGGTCAGAATTCCGATAATCGCGCGGTTCTTGCTCCGAAACGAAATGCGGGCGAAGTTCATGGGCGGCTCCCTACTGGCCCTCCGGGTCTCAGGGCCCGAGCCAGCGAGGCGCGCGCCACTCAGCAGAGCTATCGGATAAGCTGGCGGGAAAATTAGCCCTGCGCAGTGGGAATTTCGTCGAAAGTCAGGTTCCGGGCGCGGCTGCCCGTTTGCTCGCGCCACCGATCGAACAGCCGTCCGTAGCTAAGGGTAATGAATTGACCCGCGTCCACGCCAAGTTTGCGGCCAGTCGCGTCGATCCATGCTGGAGGCCCCTCCAGTTCGGCGTACATGCCGATGGGGGTTTCGTCGAGAACGCAGTGTCCCGTTCCGTCGGCAAACTCCGTGCGCCATTTCTCATAAACAAAGGCCGGTTCCAGGCCGAGCCGCGCGAAGATGCGCCCCATCGCCTCGCCGTCCTGCACTTCCGTTTCGGTCTCCTCCCTGGACTTGTGCCGGGCGCCGGGGTCGTTGTCCGCCGGCAGGCATTTGTGGGTCACGATCCAGCGATCGCCATACCTGCGGATGCGAAGGATCGCCGTTTCGGATCGGAGGCGGCGGTCGGGGGTGTCATAAAGGACGTTGCGTTCAAAGGTGCGCGGAGTTTCTACGTGAAACCCGGCAGACATGAGGGCGCTTGTGAGTGCAGTGGGATCGTCCACGCGAAATTTCACTTCGACTTCAAGAGCCATAAGAGCAGGGTACAGGGGACAGCCGCCGGCTGGCGCTGGCTCAGCTGCGTTTAGCATAGGGGCGATGAAGACGCTGCGGCTCACGGTGAATACAGAGGACCTGGCGGGCGAGGCGTCGCGGGCAGCGATTGCAGAGGCGGCGGAGATCCTGCGCGCCGGAGGCACCGTCGCCTTCCCCACGGAGACCGTCTATGGACTCGGCGCGAACGCCCTCTCCGCCCAGGCGGTCGAGAAAATCTTTGCCGCCAAGGAGCGGCCAGGCTGGGATCCCCTGATCGTCCATATCGGCGAGCGCGCGATGCTGAGCACGGTGGCAGCCGAAGTGAGTCAGGATGCCCACCGGCTCATGGAGGCGTTCTGGCCGGGACCGCTGACCCTGCTGTTGCCCCGCCATGCCAGGGTGCCGGAGATTGTAACCGCCGGTCTGGATCGGGCAGGGGTGCGGATGCCGGCCCACCCTGTGGCGCATGCATTGCTGGCGCAGGCAGGAGTGCCGGTAGCGGCGCCGAGCGCGAATCGTTTTGGACACATCAGCCCGACCAATGCCTGGCATGTCGCCGAGGATCTGGATGGGCGGATCGACGCGATCCTCGATGGAGGAGACACAACCCACGGAGTGGAATCGACGGTGGTCGAGGTCCGCAGGGAGGGATGCGTCATTTATCGGCCTGGGGTAATCACGCAGGAACAGATTCGTGCGGTGTGCCGCGGCGAGGTGATGTTCCGAACGGAGCTCGAACAGAGTGAGCAGGAAAAAGCGGCTCCGGCGCCGGGCATGGGCCTGCGGCATTATGCGCCGCGCGCGCGGCTGGTGCTGGTAGAGGGTGTGGGGCGGGCGGGTGCTGAACTGGCGATGATGGTGGAGGTGAATCGGCTGGAGGAGGCCGGCGAGGTGGTCGGGGCGATGGCCACGGAGGGCTTCCTGGGAGCGATGACGCTGCTGCGCAGGAAGCCATTCGACCTGCGCGGGTTCACCACGGGCTACGGCACAGTGCATGTCTACCACTGGGGATCGTGGGGGAATCCGGAGGAATTGGCGCGGAAACTCTACGCGGGCTTGCGATGGCTGGATGCGGCCGGCGTGACGGTGATTGTGTGTCCGCTGCCCGAGCCGGTGGGCATCGGGCTGGCGGTACGGGATCGGCTCATGAGGGCGGGCCGAAGGCAATAGAGAACAGGCAACAGGGGACGCGTTTCCCTCATTTGTCAAAACTGCGCAGACGGGCACGACGCATCCTGTGGGTGATCTAGAACGGGCCCTGGTTCTCGCCTGCTTTGTAGAGGTACTTGATGCTCGCTTTGTAGATGAGGGCGCGGGTTCCGGATTCGGCGGCGCGCGGCCTGCGTAACGGCGACGACGACGTACAGCGCACCTTGATGGCGCTGCGGTCGTACCACTCGATACAGCCTTCGATCTTTTCGCCGTCTTCGAGGACGAAGACCATCGCCGTCTGGGCCTGGACCTGCTTCTGGAAGTAGAAGGATTCGGCGTGCGAGCTTTCGTGGGAAATAGCGGCATGGGCGCCGGTGGAGCGCACGATCAGAGCCGGTTCCTCATGGCGCTGGAAGCGGCGATTGCGCAGAGCGCTGCCCGGCAGGGTCGGCCGAATGAGCTTCCGCGGTCCGATAACGTCGAGGTCATGGGTGTTGTTCGGAGGCGCGGGGGCGGGCATCGCAGCCGGCGGGGGCACGGGGACCGGGCCGGCGATGACCGGGCCGAAGGCAGACGCAGCATGCTGCGCCGAGTTTTTCGGACGCAAGGTCCGCACAGCTGAGGCAGGCAACTGGGACATAGGACCCACAATCCTTAACGGACAAGATTGCCTATGTGATGCACGAAAAGCAGGGTGCGTCGCACGGGCCGAAGCACAATGTGGAAATCGATTGCAGGAATCGTATCCTGGGCCGGTTGTTGGAATCCAGCGCCAAAAGCTGTCGCGCGCAGTCCGTCAGGGCGATGAGTTACTCATCTGCGCGGCGAAGCTGTCGAGCGCGAGCGAGCGCAACAGGTTGCGGCGCATGCCGGATTCGACCTGGCGGAGGCCGCGCGCGGCCGCTTCGATCCAGTCGAAGCTGACGGCGTCGGCCATTGCGGCAAGCTCCCTCTGGAGGTCGATATTCCGGACAAGTTGGGGGCTCTCGGCTTTGAGGAGCAGCAGGTCCTCGAGGAGGGAGGACGCGGCCCGCAGGAGTCCTTCGGTCTTCTGCTGGCCGTCGGCGCCGGCGCGGTAGGTTTCGGTAACGTGAAACAGATCGGAGGCGTCGTTCTGACCCATCGCATTCCGGAGGAGGACGAGGGCGTCCGCGCGGCTGGCCAGGTACCCAGGTAGATCGAAGCTGAGAGCGCGGCCGATGGCGCCCTCCGCGAGCCGGGCGATGAGGGCCCGCTCGGCAGATTTGGTTTGGGAATGGCGCTCGGCGAGGAGCTTTTCGATCTGTTCTGTGGGAATAGCGCCGAGACGGAAGATTCCTGCGCGGGAGCGGATGGTGGGCAGCAGCTCCCCAATGTTTTCTGCGAGCAGGATGATCGTGGCGTGATCCGGCGGCTCCTCCAGAACCTTCAGGAGCGCGTTGGCCGCCTCCTTCATAAAGGATGCGCTGGTGAAGATGGAAAAGGCCCGCCGCGCCTCGCCAGGCACGCGGTAGATTTCGCGCGTCAGCACCCGCACCTGCCCGATCTTGACGAGAAGCTGCGGCGGATCGGGCGGGATCACCAGAACATCGGGGTGTGTCTGGATGAGGATGCGGGTCTCGCGCTTGTCGGCGTCGCGCATGTCTTCCCGCGTGGCGATGGCTTCGTCGACCCTGGCATCGAGATCGAGGGCCTGCCCGATCCGTTCACAGTTGGAGCACACTCCGCAGAAGTCCGGGAGTCCGTCGTGGGGTTGCGGGGCCTTTTCCGGCGTGAGGCAGTTGGCGGCCTGGGCGAGCATGATGGCGAGGGTGTATTTGCCGGCGCCGCGGGGGCCGGCCAGGATCAACGAGTGCGGGAGCCGTCCAGCCGCGACCGATTCGCGCAGGTGGCGGACGGTGGCTTCGTTGCCGAGGAAGTCGCGGAAGGGCACGGAATCAGGGTACAGGTTGCAGGGTACAGGGTACAGGGTACAGGGTGCAGGGTACAGAGAAGCGTTCAGCGTTCCGCGTTCGGAAGGGCAGATGTGGCCGTTGAAGACACTCCGCTTACCAAAGTTTGATCGTCGTCTGGATTCGGCTTGCTATCGATCGAACAGCATCGCAAACTTGAACAAGACGCTCGTACCAGGGACTCGCCACCGCGAGTCCCTTTTCGTTTGCACGGCTTGTTTTGGCTGGCTGGGCCGGGTCCCGACTTTGAGACCCGGGGGACGTGGGCCCTGCGCTCTGAGCCCTGTGCTTTCCGGGGCTGGAAAGGAGTTGTCAAACTTGACAACAAAATAAGCCCAGCACTTTCAACCGCTTGCCACAGCCCCAACTCGAGGGGGGGTGGGGGTGCTCACACCACCGTGTTGCTTCGGATGACTTCCTGGTAGAAGTCATAGGAGAGCTTCGGGGTGCGCTTCTGGGTCTTGAAGTCCACATACGTGATGCCGAAGCGCTTCGAGAAGCCCGAGTTCCACTCGTAGTTATCGAGGAGGCTCCAGAGGAAGTAGCCGTGGATCGGGACGCCTTCGGCGATGCCGCGCTGCATCTGCCCGAGGTAGTTGCGGAGGTACATGACGCGGTCCGAGTCGAGGACGCGGCCCGCCGGAGTGAGGACATCGTCGGAGGAGTAGCCGTTTTCGGTGATGTAAATCTTCTTCACGTCCCAGATTTGGGAGACCAGTTTGGGCGTCCAGTAGAGGGCCTGCGGATTGACGTAGAGCCAGTCCGACGCGGCATGCGGATAGCTGGCCGGCCGCGGGAAGATCTGATAGCCGGGCGCCGCTTCCGACGGGACGGCTTCGTGCGTCGTGTAAACGTTGATGCCCAGGAAGTCGAGCGGTGAGGAGATGGTTTTCAGCTCTTCCGGCGTAAAGACGGGCGCGTCGGCGCCAAGAGTACTGAGGTAGTAGTCCGTATAGCGGCCTTCGAGAATGACGGTGATGTACTGGGCGTTCTCTTCGCGGATGCCGATCTCGGCGGCGCGGATGTGTTCGGCATCGGCAATGGCGGGCATCACGCCGGAGATGTCTTCCGCCAGGCCGACGAGGACCGGGCGCTTGGCCGCGGCTCGAATGGCCTGCACGCCGAGTCCATGGGCGAGGACCGCGTTGTGGCGCGTCGCGGCTAATTCGCGTCGCGGAAGTTTGAGCCCAGGAGCGTTGTCGGTGGACGCGTAACCGTTGTCGATGAAGGAATCGAATTCATTCGTTGTCATCCAGTGGGTGATGCGGTCGGAGAGCTGGCCGACAGCGTAGCGGGCGTAATCGGCGAAGGCGTGGCTGGTGGCGCGGTTGGTCCAGCCGCCTTTGTCCTGGAGGGCCTGGGGAAGATCCCAGTGATACAGGGTACAGAAGGGCTCGATGTTGGCGGCGAGGAGCGCGTCGGTGAGGCGCTTGTAGAAATCGAGGCCTTTGGGGTTGGGCGTGCCCGTGCCGGTGGGGAAGACGCGCGGCCATGCGATGGAGAAACGGAAGCCCTTGACGCCAAGGCGCTGCATGAGGGCGATGTCTTCCGGATAGCGATGGTAGAAGTCGTCGGCGACGTCGGCGGTCTGGCCCTCGAAGGTCTTGCCGGGCGTATGCGAGAAGGTATCCCAGATGGAGGGACCGCGGCCGTCCTCGTGGACCGCGCCTTCAACCTGGTAGCTCGCGGTAGCCGTGCCCCAGATGAAATTTTCTGGAAAGCGGTGCGCTGCAGGCGGAGTGATGGACGGGAGGTTCTGCGCGGCGGCTGTTGCGAAGGGTGAAAGGGCGGGTGCAGCGGCAAGGGTGGCGGCGGATTTCAGAAAGGTGCGACGTTTCATTCGGGCCTCACAAAGACAGCGTTCGGCGTTCGGCGATCAGCGCTCAGAAAAGCAGCGCGGCGCCTCGCGGATTCGCCATACAGCGTAGCAGCTTAAACGTTTAATCTGGAAGTTTTTCCGGTTGCGAGGTTGGGGGCGCCAGCGCTATTGATGTCTGGCAAACCGAGATCCCAAAGGGACGCGGGCCGGTCTCAGCGTTTGAGCTTCCGGATTCGCCAGCAGGCGTGGATACTGGCAGGAACGCTACCGGAGGATGGGTTGAGTCAAATGGGGTCATCATCGCCAACGGCCGCGGTGTTGGGTGAAATCGGTCTGCCTGCACCGGTGCGCGAGTTGGCGGCGCGGCAGTGGGACATCATCGTTGTCGGCGCGGGGCACAACGGACTGGCGTGTGCAGCCTATCTGGCGCGGGCCGGCAAGCGTGTGCTGGTTCTCGAGAGCCGCGCGCGGGTGGGCGGCGCATGCACGATTGAGGAGCCGTTTCCCGAGACGCACCCGGGCGTGCGGATGTCACCGTGCGCGTATCTGGCCGGTCTGCTGCACCCAAAAGTGGTCGAGGAACTCAGCCTTCCGGCGCGGGGATTTCACTGGACACCGGCAGTGAATGGTCTGTTTGTGCCGTTTCTCGATGGAAGCAGCGTGCAGCTTTGGGACGATGACGCGCAGTGCGAGGCGGAGGTGCGGCGATTCGCTCCCGATGATGTCGAAGGATGGAAGGCGATGAACGATGTGCTGGGGCGGCTCAGGGACAAGCTGCGGCCGGCAGGGGATGGCGACGCCTGGATCGGTGATGCGCCGACGCCCGAGGAGATCGAGGAGCGGCTCGGTGCGGATGAGGAGGCGCGGAAGCTCCTTTTCGAGTGGTCGATGGCGGATTTCGTCGGGAACTATTTGCGTGACGAGCGGTTACAGATTGCGTATCTGGGGCAGGGCGTGATCGGCACGAACGCCAGCCCATTCGATGCGGGGACGGCGTCGATCCGCTTCCATCATGCGTCGGGGCGGCTGGGCGGGATGCCGGGGATGTGGGGCTACGTCCGGGGCGGCATGGGGATGGTGTCGTTTTATTTCTGCGACGCTGCGCGTGAGGCGGGCGCGGTGGTGGCGACTGGGGTTGGCGTCGCGGAGATTGTGCCCGGGGAAGGCGTCGTGCTCGAAGGCGGCGAGCGGATTGCGGCGCAGGTGGTGGTTTCGAATGCCGACCCCAAAGTGACTCTCCGATTGATGGGGGACGCCGCGGATGCGCGGTGGAAGGCGCAGGTGGACAGCGTCCCGATAGAAGGCTGCACGGTGAAGCTAAACGTGCTGCTGAGCGAGCTCCCCAATTTCAAGGCGCGACCGGGGCTTAACGAGGCGCATCACCCGGCCCCGCACCATCAGGGCCAAATCAACGCACCGCTGACGAAGGAAGAGTGGAAGGCGGGGTTCGCGGCGGCAAAGCGCGGTGAGCTGCCGGAATATCTGTGGTGCGAACTGTACTTCCAGAGCGTGCACGATCGGAGCGTTGTGCCTGATGGGCTACATACGATGAGCGTCTTTGCGCAATACGTGCCGTACAAATTTGCGCAAGGGAACTGGGCGACGCGGCGCGAGGAGGTGCGAGCTCTGGCGCTGCAATCCCTCGGGCGTTTCTGTTCCAACATGGACACCGCGGTGATTGATGCGCAGGTTCTGGGACCTCCCGATATTGAGGAGAAAGTGGGGCTGACAGGCGGGCACATCTTCCAGGGCGAATGTCTGCCGCCCTATATGTGGTCGCGCCGGCTGACACCGCGAACGCCGATGGCAGGTGTATACCTGTGCGGGGCGTGCACGCCCCCCGGAGGCAGCGTGATCGGGGTGAACGGGCGCAACGCAGCGATGGCGGTGCTGAAGGATCTGGAAAGCGGCGGGCGTGGGTGAGATTCGGCCCGACGGCCGGGCGACAGGGCGGGCCGGAGGTAATCCTAGATCTCAAGGGCGAGACCTGGGGCACCCAACGCCGGATACCGCAGGTGGCGGAACACCGCGGCTCAAGCGGGCATTGCGACTCCGGGATCTTGCGCTCTTCTACATCGTTACGGGGCTAAGCGTACGGTGGGTAGCGACAGCCGCCGCCGCGGGCCCGGGAACGCTGGTGGTGTGGCTTTTCGCGCTGTTGGGATTTTTTGTGCCGCTGGCGGCGAGCGTGATGGAGCTGTCCTCGCGCTTTCCGCAAGAGGGCGGCCTGTATGTGTGGACGAGGGAAGCATTCGGGGACTTCTCCGGATTTCTGACCGCGTGGATGTATTGGATGTCGAACCTGCCGTTCTTCGCATCGGTGCTTTACTTTGGGGCGGGGTCGATTCTGTTCGCCGCTGGAAAGAGGGCGCACGGACTGGCAGCGAGCCCCGCTTACTTCATGTCGTTCGCGGTGGCGTGGCTGGCGATCATCACGCTGGTGAATATCGTTGGGCTCGATGCGGGCAAGTGGCTGAACAACGTCGGATCGACAGGGAGCTGGCTGCCGATTGCCATCCTGATCGTGCTGGCGGCATTTTCGGCGCGACGATTCGGAGTGGCGACGCATTTTTCCATCCCGGCTCTGGCGCCGCATCTTTCGCTGAAGAATGCCGTGTTCTGGTCGACGATCTTTTTCGCATTCGCCGGGTGCGAGAGCGGATCGTTCATGGGGGAAGAAATCGAGAACCCGCGACGGACGATTCCGCGAGCGCTGCTGATCGGGGGAAGCGTGATGACCGCCGGTTATGTAGCCGGGACGGTGGCGTTGCTCGTGGCCCTGCCTGCGGGTCAGGTATCCGGCGTGGATGGATTCATGCGAGGAGTCGCGGTTTTGTGCGGGCGGTTCGGGCTCGGCTGGCTGGCGGTGCTGATGGCAGCGCTGCTGGCGCTGAATGCGGTAGGAGGAGCGGCGTCGTATCTGTCGTCCACTTCTCGTCTGCCATTTGTAGCGGGGATTGACCTTTATCTGCCGCCGGTCTTCGGGCGAATTCACCCTCGCTTCAGAACGCCCTGGGTGGCGATCGCTGTGTATGGGGTTGCAGGCACGGTGGTCGCGGCGCTGGGACAGGCGGGAACGACGGTGCGGGGCGCCTACGATGTGCTGGTAAGCATGGGGATCATCACCTTTTTCATTCCCTACCTTTTTCTGTTTGCCGCGATGGCCCGGCTCCAGGGAAGGGCCGCGGCGCCAGCGGTGCGTCGTGTTCCGGGCGGGAAACCGGTTGCCATAGCCCTGGCCGCGGTTGGATTTGCGACGACGGCGATGACCATCGTTCTATCCGTGGTTCCCGCGGATGAAGAGCCGAATAAGGGGATGGCTGTGGCGAAGGTGCTGGTGTCAACGGCAGTGCTGATCGCGAGCGGGACGATGGTTTTCGCGATTGCGCGCAGGAAGCGGCGGCGGTTGCTGGTCGAAGGCGAAGGGTAGGCAAGAGCGTCAAAAAAGCGTGCGGCGTCTTTCAGGTCAAGCAACTTTCTTTTGATTTTCCTTCTCGATGCGTTCGTGGAGGAGCTTTTTAGCGCGCTCGAGTTCTTTCCTGCGTGCAGCGCTCAGGCCTTTGCCGCCACGGTTGATGAAATAGGTCAGCATGCGCATCCCGGACGCCGGCCCTTTGGGCGAGACCTTCCTGGAGGCCAGCGAACGGGCGATGACGGGCGCGCTCCTGGTGAAGAGGTCTTTCGGCGGATGCGTGGAGTCGGTCGTGACGTCTTTGACCCAGCGCCTTTGCGCCGGCGGTTTCCTGATGGGTGCGGATTTTTTCGTGGTCGCCATCAGTGTTTCTTGAAGTACTGGACTTCGCGTTCGTGCTGTTTTGCCTTTTCGAGCGAAGAGAAGGTGCCGAGGTTGCGGCGCTTGCCGGTGGAAGCGTCTTTCTTGCGGGAGTAGAGGCGAAATTCTCCGGACTTGAGTTTGCGAATCATATGAAAGAAGGATGCGAAGGAAGTGGGGAGTGCCGCCTCGGAGGAACGGCGGGGTGTTCTCTCCCTGTGAAGACCGCAGTAACAGGAATGGCACGGTGGTAATAGCCGTCCGGTGTGCTCCTTGCGTGGCGAATCAAGGGCACGAAACACCCGCCGGGGGGATGCCCCATTTACACATTGGAGTGATTGTGCGTTCACACAAATCGGACCAAGATGCAGGCATGGCATTCACAGAGGGGCAGCAGGTTCGTGTGAAGCGCGGTGAGCTGATCGGAATTGTCAGGCGGAAGCTTGCCCACCTCCAGGATATGTACGTCGTCGAGGTCAATGGGAATCACACGCCGGGCAAGAAGCTGGCCCACGAATCGGAGCTGGAAGCTCTGCAAGCCGACGAGCGGCGGAGCGCGTAGAGCGCGATCTCAGCGATTTTGCGTAGTATTCGTGAGCGATAAGTCTTTGCCGGCGCTTCCCAGCGCGGACTAAACCGAAATAAACCAGTCGGAATTGCCCGCGCCAGGCGCGCCATACGAGTCTCCTTTCGTTTCCTCTCAGGTCATTTCGCAGGTTCACTGCGGACGCCAATCGCCCATATTGTTCTTCCATTTTTGTGGACTAGAATCAGCCACCGCGCCCGGTCCGTGACCTTAGTAATGGCGTGCAATGCGGAATACGCCCGATTCTTTGGTGATCCCGTTAGGATCAATGCGATGGGCGTTCCCTCCCCCCGCTCATCGCGAAGGATCGAAGTTGATCGGTGGAGGACTGTAATGAGTATTTCTGGCAAGCGGTGTGCGGTGAGCGTGTCGGCGGTTGCAGTGCTGCTGCTTGCGGGCTGCTCACGGACGAGCAGCGCGCCGACGGCGGCTGCTAATCCAGCCGGCGGTCCGTCGGCACAAACGGTAGCTGCGCCCCAGGTGGTGCCCGCCAAGGAAGCCTTCTGGCCGATGTACAAGGAGGCCCATTCCTGGGCTGGCGACGCGGAGGTCATGCGCGTAACAGCGAAGGTATTGCCGGGGTTCAGGAACGAAGCGGGCAAAGCCGGGATGTGGGAAGCGGTCTTCGCTTCACCGAGCCTGCACAAGTATCGGATCTACACCTATTCGATCGCGACCGCTCCGCCGGATGTTTATAAGGGTGTGGTGGCGGGTCTGGAGATGGCGTGGGGAGGACCCACGCGCGACGCGATGCCGGTCGATCTTTCATCGTTCAACGTCGACTCCGATGCTGCCTACTCTGCCGGAGCCGCCCAGGCGGCGGATTGGCTGAAGAAGAATCCGGGCAAGGAAATCGCAGCGGTGGAGATCGGGGACACCTATAAGTTCCAGGATCCGGTCTGGTATCTGATGTGGGGTACGAAGCAATCCGGCTACGCGACGTTCGTCGACGCCAGCAGCGGGAAGGTACTCAAAGGGAAATGACGCTGGAGCCCCTGGATTTGACTCTCTGCCCGGAGTCGCCGCGGCCAGCAGGCTAGTCGACTCGGATAGCGGGTCTGCGTGCGCGCTTCCTGGCGACGGGAAGACGCGGGGAATCTGGCTTGGCCATCTCCTGCGCCTGCGACGCAACACCACTGAAGTGCGCCGGGTCTGAGTCGCCGATGGAGGACTGGCGTACGACCAGCGTCGGTGTCAGCAGAATATTCCGGGGTTTCTCTACCTTCTTGCCAACCAGCTCAAGCGCCAACTGAGCGGCCGCTTGTCCAAGCTGAGAGGTCCGCTGATCGACCGAGGTGAGCGGAATGGGAAGGTACTTCGAATAGCGAACATTATCGAATCCAACGAAGGCGACGTCCTGGGGGATGGCGAGGCCGGCGTCCAGCGTGGCCTTCATGGCGCCGATCGCGATGACATCGTTGTGGCAGAAGACGCCGTTGGGGCGGGGACGCAGCTTGAGCAGCTTCTGCATCAGCTCATAGCCAGCGGAGTCCGCAGCTTCATCGACGCCTGTTCCCGGGAGAACGAAGTCTTCACGGAGATCGATATCGTGATCGCGCAGGGCATTACGAAAGCCGCGGAAGCGGTCTGCGGCGGGACTGAGGTCGGGACTGCCGATGTAGGCGAGTCGCTGCCGGCCGAGTTGCAGCAGGTGCTCGGTGGCCAGCCGGCCACCGGCGCAGTCGTCGCTGCCGACGAAGTTGGCGCGGAGGTGAGGGAAGGGGCGGTCGAGCAAAACGAACGGCGTGTCCTGGTGATGAAAGCTGTAAAAGCCCTGAAGGAGCGGCTGGCAGGAGGCGAGCAGAAGCGCGTCGACGCCACGGGCCAGCATCATGCGGATCTCCGACTGCTCAATTTCCGGGCTCTCTTCGGATGACGCGACGATCAGGCCATACGACTGCTGGCGCAGCGCGACGGCGAGCGACCTGGCCAGCTCAGCCATGAAGGGATTGAGCAGGTCGGGTACGATCAGACCGAGGAAGAAAGACTGGCCGGTTGCAAGGCTGCGGGCCATCATATTCGGCTGATAATCGAGCTCTTTCATGCGACGGAGAACGCGCTGGCGGGTGGCATCGCTGATATCGGTGTTGCCGCGCAGCGCCTTGGAGACCGTGATGACGGAGACATTGAGGTCGCGCGCTATGTCTTTGAGGCGTATCGCCATTGGAATCCAACCCGGTCGGGCAGAATGGTGCGCGAAAGGCGCGCAATCCGATGCTTTCCCGAGCATACATCAGCGATGGGGAATGGCGGTAACGCTAACCCAGAAATACCGGGATGGCAGGTGCGGAGCTTAAGGTGCGGAAAAATTGGGCGCGAACCTATCATGATGAGGATCGTACGCATGGTAGAGTTAGCGGTAACGTAGCTGGCCTGAACTGAGGTGAGAAACCAGGTGCACGATCGGATAGAAGTCCAGCCGAAGGTCGGGTTCTGGGGCGCCACCTCAGCGAACGTCCTGAACATGATCGGCGTCGGACCCTTTCTGACGATTCCACTGGCCCTCGGTGCAATGGGCGGGCCGCAGGCGATGCTGGGATGGATTCTGGGTGCTCTCATCTCCCTTTGCGATGGCATGGTCTGGTCGGAGCTCGGCTCAGCGATGCCGTGTTCCGGCGGCCCCTACGAATATCTGTTACAGGCATTCGGCCCGCATGGCTTCGGCCGGCTCTTCAGTTTTTTGTTTTTGTGGCAGGCGATCATTCTGGGGCCGATCTCGATTGCCAGCGGCGCAGTGGGCTTTGCCCAGTACGCGGGCTATCTGTGGCCGGGTGCTCATCACGCAGAGCTGGTCGCCATGGCCGCCGGCGTATGCCTCGTCAACACATGGTTGTTGTACCGGGGCATTCGATCCATTTCTCATGTGTCGATCCTGATCGCGGTCGTTGTCATTGCGTCAACAGTCTGGATTATCGTGACGGGCGTTATGCATTTTCATCCGGCAATGGCTTTCGACTTTCCGCCAGGCGCGTTTCACCTGAACCATGGGTTTGTTCTGGGGCTGGGAGCGTCGACACTGATCGCGCTCTATGATTACGGCGGCTACTACAATGTGTGCCTGTTCGGTGACGAGGTGTTGCAGCCAAAGAAGACCATACCGCTATCGATCCTGTTTTCGATTCTTGCCGTAGCGGGAATCTATCTGGTGATGAATATCTCGATTTTGGGTGTGCTGCCATGGCGCGAAGCCATGCACTCGCAGGCAATCGTGGCTGACTTCATGGTTCAGGTGTATGGCAGGGCGGGAGGTACGTGGATCGCAGTCCTGATCCTGATCGCGTCGTTCGGGTCGGTGTTTGCGATCCTGCTGGGGTATTCGCGTATTCCATATGCGGCCGCGCTGGAAGGGCAATTCTTTTCCGTGTTCGGCCGCCTGCATCCGAAGGGAAAGTTTCCTTATGTTGCGGTGCTGGGCATGGGATTTTGTTCGGCTGTGGCATGCCTGTTCAGCCTCCAGAGCCTGATTACGGCGATGATCGTGACGCAAACGCTGTTACAGTTTGCCGCCCAATGCGTTGCGGTCATGCTGCTGCGCCAGCAAAAGCGCGAACCTGCCGATTCCTGGCGGATGCCACTCTATCCGGTCCCTGCGCTCATCGCACTTTCCGGATGGATCTACATCGTATGCACGAGTGGCGCAAGGTATATCGCGGTTGCGAGCGTTTTCCTGCTGGCCGGAATCGCCATTTTTCTGCTGCGCGCGCGACAAAAGGCAAACTGGCCATTTGCCAGGGTGGCTGCATGAAAAAACGATGGGATGCGATCACGGTGGGGGAGATCTACATCGATCACGTGTTTTCCGGGCTGGCGAACTGGCCGCAACCGGGAGAAGAGATCTTCACGCGCACTTATCTGCGCGAACTGGGTGGTGGGGCGGCGATCACCGCATGCGGATGGGGCGGCTGGGACGCAGGACCGCGGTTTTCGGCGTGGTGGGCGCTGTTGAATGTGCGTGGATAAAGCGGCGCTTCGAAGATTTTGGCGTGATGAGTGACTGGTTGAAGGAGGAAGAGGGCAGTTCCGGCGTAACGCTGAGCGTTTCGGTCAGGGACGAGCGATCGTTGTACAGCTTTGCGGGAACCAATGATCGGCTCTGTGATTACCTTGCCTCCCCGGCGCTGGTGGAGGAATTGCAGCATGCGACGCATGTTCATTTTGCCCTGCCGCTGCAGAGACAGATTGCGCGTGCGCTTCTCCCTGAATTGCGCAATGCGGGCTGCACGGTATCGCTCGACGTGGGCTGGCAGCCACTGTGGTATCTGGAGTCGGAGAACCTGCAAACCTGCCGCGAGATCGACTACTTTCTCCCTAATCGTAAAGAGGCCGAATACCTGACTGGCAAGAAACACCCGGAGCAGGTGCTGCTGGGCCTTGAAGAACTCGGCTTCACACACGTTGTAGTGAAGCTTGGGCCGGACGGCGCCGCCATGCACGTCGGGGGGACGACCCTGCATGTGGCTTCGCCCGAGGTTGAGGTTGTGGACACCACGGGAGCGGGAGACGCGTTCGACGCAGGGCTTATCGATGCGTTGCTCGACGGCGGAGATCCGCTCCGGGCTCTGCGGCGGGCGGCCATCTGCGGTGCGCTGGCGACAAGAACGCCTGGAGCGCTGAACAGCCTTGCGGACTCCGCGGAACTGGAGGCGATCTATGCCAGGCGGTAAGGTGGCGTTGATTGGCGGAGGCGGAGTGCGCACGCCGCTGGTCATTTTCGGAGTGAATGAATCGCGCCGGCATCTCGGAATCGACGAGATGGTTCTCTACGATCCGGACACGGAGCGGGCGGCCATGATGTGCCGGCTGGGAAATGCGGTGATCGCACGTGAGGGAGGTGACCTGAAACTCCGCGTGGCCGCGCGTGCAGAGGATGCCATTGACGGTTCGTCATTCGTACTGACAGCGATTCGCTGGAGCGGTATGCAGGCGCGGGAGGCGGACGAGCGGATCGCCATCGAACACGGATATCCCGGCCAGGAGACAACCGGCCCCGGAGGCTTTGCCATGGGGCTGCGCAATGCCGCGGCGGCGATTGGATACGGACGACTGGTGGTGCGGCTCGCGCCGAAGGCGTGGATGATTAATTTCACCAATCCTGCCGGCATGATCACGCAGGCTGTAAGTCATCACACGGCCGCGCGGGTGATTGGAATCTGCGATACGCCGACGGAGCTCTTTCACCGCATCGCACTGGTGCTGGGTGCGGGGCTCGATGAGGTGCGCTGTGACTACGTCGGGCTGAATCATCTGGGTTGGGTGCGACGGGTGATGCTGCGCGGCGAAGACGTGATGAGCCGGCTGCTCAGCGATGACGAACTTCTGCGACGCCTGTATCAGGCGGATCTCTTTGATGCCGAGATGCTGCGAAGCCTGAAATTACTGCCGACCGAATACTTGTATTTCTATTACAGCCGCAGGCGAGCGCTGGCGAATCAGGCTGCAGCTCACACAACGAGGGGCGCGGAGTTAAGGTCGCTCAACGAGGAGCTCTATCAACGCCTGGCCACCGCTTTCTCGCTCGGCGATGAGGAGCGAGCCCTGCGCGTCTATGTTGACTACCTCAACCAGCGTTCCGGTTCCTACATGCAGCTGGAAACCCGAGCCGGAACCGCGTTCGACAAAACCACGGCTCTTACCGACGATCCGTTCCGGGTTGCAACGGGCTACCACCGCATTGCTCTGGACGTGATGAACGGCCTGCGCAGCGAGGAGCCGCGAAGAGTGGTGGTGAATGTTCGCAACCACGACGCCATCTCCCGACCTTGAATATGAGGATGTAGTGGAGACGCCATGCTCCATTTCCAGGCAGGGCGTGTTTCCGGAATCGGCTGGACGGCTTCCGGAAGAGGTTCGCGGGCTGGTGACTGCGGTTAAAGCCTACGAGCGAGCGGCGATTGAAGCGGCGGTATCGGGTTCTCTTGAATGCGCGCGCAAGGCGTTGCTGCTCTATCCGGCGGTCGGGGAATGGGAACCTTCAGCGGGAATGCTGCACGACTTCTCCTCAAAGACCACCGGGTTCCCCGTATCCGCTTGATTTGTCGTCGCTTGGTACGTCAGCGTTAGCGATATCGGCAGGTTGCCACTCATCCGTGCGGACGGCAGCCATTGCTCTCCCCGTCATGATTAGATGCCGGGATAATACCTAATGAAATTTTCTTTAAAAAGCCCTTGCGAAAAGCGTTACCGCTAACGTACAGTGGTCCGCAATCCGATGGAAGCTCCATCCACCCTCAATTCGATGGCAGCTGGAAAGAAGCTTTCAGATCCGCCGGAGACTCTTCTAGTACCGAGATGACGTGTGTCGTGCAGAAGACGGAGAACGAGGATCCCAAGGAGGCATTCGTGAAAAGGATCACAGATTTTATGCTGAAAGAATTCCCCATCAGTGGACGACTGCTCGTTGTTCTCGCATGCGCGTGTCTCGTCCTGATCAATGCGCCAATGGGCGTTGGGCAATCCGCGACCAGTGCCCGACTGACCGGGACGGTAACCGATCCCAGCGGCGCCGTGGTCCCAGGGGTTAAGGTGACGGCGCATAACGTCGAGACGAATTTCGAGGTGACCGTCGAAAGCGACAGTTCCGGAGATTACGCATTTAACTCGCTGCCGGTTGGGCACTATAAAGTGACAGCTCTCGGTGCCGGATTTTCTCCTCTGGTCACGACCGGAGTGGAGTTGACCGTTGGCCAGTCGGCCACGCTGAACGAGACATTAAAGCCGGGGGCCGCGCAGGACACAGTAACGGTTACAGGCGGCGCGGAATTGATTAACACCACCTCGGCTGAGCTCAGTCAGGTGGTTGACCAGTCAACGATCAAGGACCTGCCACTCAACGGACGGGATCCCGGTACTCTGGTCTTTTTGTCCGCGGGTGTGACGAATGAGCTGAACAGCCAGGCTTCTACGCTGCAGGCTACAAATTCGTTCCCTAACGAATCCGGAGCTTCAGCAGGTGGTCAGCGGCAGGGCAGCACCTGGTACCTCCTGGATGGTGTCTCGAATATGGACACCTATACGCTGCTTTCATTGCCGTTTCCCAATCCTGGATGCAACCCAGGAATTTCGTGTCATCTCAAACAACTTCGACGCGCGCAACGGATTTGCTCCTTCTGCGGTGGTCAGTGTGGAAACCAAGTCAGGAAGCAATTCATTCCACGGAGGGGCCTTCGAATTTCTACGCAACGATATATTTAACGCGAAGAACCCTTTCAGCGGACGGGGAACATCTTGAACCGAATCAATTTGGGGGTTTTGTTGGTGGTCCTGTGCTGAAGGACAAGCTTTTCTTCTTCGCGAATTATCAGGGAACGCGTCAAAGCCTGACCTCCGAGACAAACACGACTTACACCCCCACCCAGGCTGAACGAAATGGCGACTTTACTGCTTTGCTCTCCGTAACGGACGCCAGCGGAAACCCGGCTCCGATTGTTCTGCCGCCGCCTTTCGTCGGCAATAAGATCGACCCTTCCCTGTACAGCCCGGGAGCCGTAGCTCTGCTGAAATACCTGCCTTTGGGCCAAAATCCGCAGACCGGCTTAACCAATTTTCCTTTACCGACACAGCCGACGTTTTACAACGAGGTCACGGCGAGGCTGGACTACACACTGAATGATAAGCAGCGCATGTTTGTACGCAGCTACCAGAACGATTACAACCAGCCGAGTGAAACTCTTCCCGATAACATCCTTGCGGCGATTCTGGGAGCGCATGGGGTCTATCTGAACGAGGTGGTAAACCACACATGGGCAATTAACGCGAAGACGCTGAACACCTTTGCGGTTGGATACATCAGCTACGACTTTCATACCGGGACCTCCATTCCAAATTCCAGCGGGCAACCTCTGTGTCTTTCCCAGTTCATCAACGTCGCTGATCCGCCCAACGCGTGCTATATCGAAGACCTGAATGTGGTGGCTGGCGGTGTGACCAGCCCGTACCTTCCACCCACAGGATTTGTATCTTTTTCGAGTAATCCTGATAACACCAAACGCCGGGATTTCAGTGGAACGGAAACATTTACCGAGACTCTGGGACCGCATACCATTTCTGCCGGACTGGATCTCTTCCACCGCCATCACACTGAGGCGTCATTGTTCGAGGAGAGCCCCATCATTGCTTTCAATGGTCAATACGACAATGGCGTGCCTTTCGCCGACTTTCTGCTTGGAAAGGCTGACAGCCTGTTCCAGGGAGCGGGCGAAGCCGGAGCAACATCGCAGTGGATGTTCGGCGTCTACGGGGCAGGATCAGTACAAGATCCGGCCGCGTGTGACGCTGACTCTGGGGCTGCGCTGGGATCCGAATACGCCAGCCCACGTCGCGGGCGGCCGCGGGGCCGACTACATTCCCGGACAACAGAGCACGCGGTTTCCCAACGCGCCGCTTGGACTGGTCTTCCCGGGCGATACCGGAATTACCGATACTCTTTACAATTCGAGTTATACCTACTTCGAGCCAAGAATAGGTATTTCGTGGGCGATTCTTCCAAAGACGGTAGTTCGGTCTGCCTTTGGGATGTTCACCACTCCGATGGAAGACGCTTTCTATCAGAGGGTGTGGGACGTCGCTCCATTTTCACCAGGTTACAGTCCTCAATCCAGCACGACGCTCTATGTGCCATTTGATAATCCGTGGGCTAACTTCGCGGGCGGACCGGGCCTGACGGCGGGGAAGAGCCCGTTTCCTCCTTTTGCTGCAGTGCAACACAACCTGCTGAGTGACTCGACCTTTGGTTCGGGGACGGGTGTTCCCGCCACATTCATCCCGAACCTGAAACTCGGAGTGACGCAGAGCTGGAATGTGTCACTGGAGCAACAATTCACCAGGGCCCTGGCCCTGCACCTCGCTTATGTAGGGAGTGAGTCTTATCATCAGGCAACGACCGTGGATCGTAATCCCGGCAATCCTGGGGTTGCGGGACAGGCCGACCCCAACAGGGGATTGCGCTTTAACCCGGCTTTCGGCGGGATAATCCAGGTGCAGGACGGCGGCACAGCCAGCTATAGCTCTTTACAGGCCGGAGTAGAACACAAGTTTTCGCATGGAGTTCAATTTCAATCGAACTTTACCTGGGCGAAGACAACGGATGTGGGCGGCTCTGGGATATTTGGATTCTCGAGTTGAGCGTGAGCGATCCTTTCGATATTGGTCATGACAAGGGTCCGTCGAGCCTGAACGTGCCGTTTGTGTGGGTGAGCTACGGACTCTATCAGGCTCCCACCTTTGCGGGTCGTGGGCTGTTCATGAAAAATGTGCTGGGTGGCTGGGAACTGAGCGTGATCTATACAGCGGAGTCGGGAGAGCCCTTCACCATTAACGGCGGAAATGGTAACAACAATTCCGGATATGACGAAGGCCAGGACCGGGCCGATGAGGTACCGGGGGTGCCACTGAGGATTCGCAGCGGAGGAAAGAGCAACTGGATCAATAACTACTTCAATCAGGCAGCATTCATGCAGAACGAGATTGGTACTCCGGGAAATTCGCGAAAGTTCTTCATCCAGTCAGCTCCGGATCGCGATATGGATGTTTCCTTCATCAAGAACTTCAGCTTCAGGGAGCGCTACAGGGCTCAGTTCCGCTGGGAAATGTTCAACGCTGCTAATACGCCAAGTTACGGTTCTCCGGATAACAATCCTACCGATGGTAACTTTGGCCAGATCACCGGTATTGGGCCCTATGCGCCTCGCGTGATGCAGGCAGCTCTGAAGCTCACGTTCTAAAAGACAACGGCCGGGCTGTTTAGTTGTTTCACGGGAGTTAGTTTTAGGGAGTTAGTTGCCGATGGAAGTGGGCGCTGCTCCTGGCGGCAGCGCCCAGATGGAAAACCGGGACCCTTGTTACCAATCCAGTTTGGCGGGAAAGAATTCTGCAATCAGATCATCGTAAAAGGGTTTTAGTTCCTTCACATCGGGTTTGGCAGCGCCCTTGGAATAAAGGTCATAAGGGTTGAAGAGCTTCACCCACGACAGCATCTCGTGGTCGTGTGCTGAGAGCAGGTGCTGGTAAGCGCCCTGCTGATGCCATGAGTAGAACGAGTGATAGCGAAGCATGTAGAGTGCGGATTCGGGCAAGTAGTCCCTGACCACGTGGGCAATATAGCCGTCATGTCCCCAGGACATGTGTACGTTGTTCAGGCCACAATGGGGTTCGTAGATACCACATTCAGTTTGATACTTCGCAATTGTCGAATCGGGATTAGCCGCGAAGTATTCGGGAAAAACGATTTTTTCCGACCAGGCACAGCCCACGGGGAAGGTATCTCCTACTACTGCCCATTGCGGTTCGCCATAAAGGCAGAGCACCTTGCCGAGGTCGTGAATGAAACCGGTTAGTACCATCCAGCGAGGGTGTCCGTCTTTGCGTATTGCCTCTGAAGTCTGGAGAAGATGCTCGATCTGGGTCAGGTCGGTATCGGGATCACTGTCATCCACCAGAGTATTGAGAAACTCCGCAGCTTCCCAAATACTCATCTTGCCCTTTTTCAGTGCGAGGTATTCCTTTTCCTTGCCGAGAACGAAGTCGAGGGTTTGCAGGGCGTGATTGGTTTTGTAAAACTCCGCGACGGTGGGTACGACGGTTGCGTCGTAGTTGCGAAATTCTGCCTGGGATTTGCCTTCACGATAGCGGCCGGCAACGAAGCCGCTCCATTCGTCTTCGATGGTAAGACCATCGTGGGCGGCTGCAGTTTGATTGACCATGGCTTCACCTCCCGCCAGGGATAGAATGAGGCGGTAACGCTAACGTATCTCAGGGAATGACAGATGACAAGAGTTTTGCGTGCGGCGCAGGCAGAAATTATTCTCGAGGGTTTTTCATCGCGTTTTGACATCGCGCCCTCCCTTTGCATCTGCGTCGGAGAGGCGTAAATGGAGGCCACGGGGACGGGCTCGCGTCGGTTGGCTAAATGTTTGGTGGCTTCCGTCGCGGTGCTGTGCATGATCCGGGCGGAAGGATCAGGGCGCGTCCGTGAGGGAGAAACGACAGATCAACAGAAGATGGCGGCGAGCTGGATCGCTGCCCTGCCAGATACGACTGGGACCGGGCCTCTGCCAATATTCAGACGTGAGTTCGGCATTCCGGAACGGGTGCGGAAGGCAACACTCCGCATCAGCGGCCTGGGGCAATACGAGGTTCACCTGAACGGACGCCAGGTCACCGATGCCGTGATGAATCCCGCATGGAGTGACTATCGGAAACGGATTTACTACAACACCTACGATGTGACCCAGCTGGTTCGCCTCGGGAAAAACGCCGTTGGGGTGTTGCTCGGCAATGGGATGTACAACGTCGTGGAGACAAGAGGACGCTATACGAAATTCAGCGGCTCGTGGGGCCAGCCGAAACTGGTCGCTGAACTCGATGTTGAATTCGCGGATGGCAAAGAGCTGAGTATCCGCAGTGACGGCGATTGGAAAACCACCCCCGGTCCCATCACCTTCGATTCCATCTATGGAGGCGAAGACTTCGACGCGCGGCGGGAACAAGATGGCTGGGACCGGCCCGGTTTTGACGATGCAAAGTGGGAGCGAGTTACCGTCGTGCAGGGTCCCGGCGGTACCCTTGAGCCGCAACGGATCCCTCCCATCCGTCCATTTGATCGATACGAACCGTTAAGGGTGACCCATCCGAAGCCAGGGATAGCAGTCTATGATCTCGGACAAAACTTCGCGGGGTGGCCCGAAATCAAAGTTATGGGGGATAGCGGGTCGTCCGTAACCATGATTGCAGGAGAATTACTCGATGATAAGGGTCTGGTTTCGCAGCGAAGTGCCTATGCGTTTCCCGATAGCAGAAACGCTTTCACGTATGTGCTAAAAGGGGGAGCCCCGGAGCGCTGGCATCCGGTTTTTAGCTATTACGGATTTCGATATATTCAGGTCGAGATAGCGGGTCAGGCGCATGTAGACCATCTAAGCGGAAACGCGATCCACGATGCGGCCAAAGTTGACGGGCACTTTTCCTCTTCCGATGAGTTATTCAGCCAGATTCATAAACTGATTGACCGGGCCATGCTGAGTAATATGATGAGCGTTCTGACCGACTGCCCGCACCGGGAGAAACTGGGCTGGCTGGAACAGACGCATCTCGCCGCATCGTCAATTATGTATAACTACGATGTTGCCTCTCTGTATGTCAAGATCGCGGATGACATGCAGGACGCCCAACAGCCGAATGGGCTTGTACCGGATATCGCGCCGGAGTTCACGGTGTTCTCCGGAGGCTTCCGCGATTCTCCGGAATGGGGATCGGCGCTGATTCTGAGCGAGTGGCGAGCTTATCAGTTCTATGGCGATGCGGGATTACTCCGCGATCATTATGAGGGCATGCAGCGATACGTCGAATATCTTAAGAGCCGATCCGCCGATCACCTTTTGGAGTACGGGCTGGGGGATTGGTATGACACAGGTCCCAGGCCACCCGGAGAGTCACAACTGACCGGGAAGGGTGTCACGGCAACCGCGATCTTCTACGAGGACCTGACCACGCTGGCGAAAATCGCGATGCTTCTTGGCCGGAAAAACGAAGCCGCCCAATATCAGGAAATCGCGCATCAGGTGAAGGAAGCATTCAATGCACGCTATTTTCATGCTGATGCAGACGAGTACGATTCCGGCAGTCAGACAGCGAATGCCATGCCTTACGTCATTGGAATCGTTCCTGAGTCGCATCGCGCGGGAGTTCTCGCGAACCTGGTGACGGACATTCGGAAGCATAATAATCATGTAACTGCCGGAGATATCGGCTTCCATTATGTGGTCGAAGCACTTACGGAAGGAAATCGTTCGGACGTACTTTATGACATGCTGTCCCGCACCGATAGCCCCAGTTATGGATATCAGCTGGCCCACGGCGCGACTACTTTGACGGAGGCGTGGGATGCCAATCCTGAATCGTCACAAAACCACTTTATGCTGGGGCACGCAGAGGAGTGGTTTTATCGCGGCCTGGCGGGAATCGACTTCGACTTAAGCCGGGACACGGACGAACGCATCCGAATAGACCCCGCCATCGTGGGAGACATTACTTATGTGACGGCGAGTTATCTCTCACGGATCGGGGAGATCAGCAGCTCCTGGAATCGTGATGTAGAAAACCTGCGCATGGAGGTCTCGATTCCTGATGGCGCGACGGCGACGCTCGTCATTCCAGGTGGCTTTCGCGTAAGTACAGTGAACGGGCGAGCGATGAAAGTGGGTGGGGGAATCCGGAAAGTTGATCGCGATAAAGACGCTTGCGCCCTCGTGGTTTCCGGTGGGTTGTGGCGCATTGACGCGCGCCGTGACGTTTTGTCGCGCCGATGAGGGTCAAACGAGACTCGGAAATCACGCTGATTCCAGCACGATGTTGGCGTATTGAACCGTTTCGCCCGTACGTATCAATCCGATCGCGTGCGGGATACGTTTCTTGAACTCGACATGGGGTTCGAAAAGGATGGGAGCGCCGGCGATCGCCTGGGACCATTGCTCGACCACGGCGGCGGAGTTATGGAGACGAAATTCCTCCGCCATAAAGAACCGGCCGACGGAGAAGTTGGCGCGGATGGCGTGAAGAACCTCGAGTACGCGGGGAATGTCGTCGACGAGAGACAGATCCACGGTCTCGATTTGTGGCCAGAACGGGAATCCGCGGTCGGCGATCACCAGCGTGTTGGTGTGGCGTACACGGCTCAGGAGGGCATTCAGTTGCGGGTTCAGAATTCCGGTTTTAAGCATCGTTGGTTTTCAGTCCGGCGGTAACGGCGAAGACCGCGCGTCGGGATCGCCTCGAACTTGTGGGTTATGGTGGGCGCAGCAGGATTCGAACCTACGACTTCCACCGTGTGAAGGTGGCACTCTACCGCTGAGTTATGCGCCCTGGCGCGCCCGGGAGGCGGTGGCGGGACAGACTCCAGAGTACCATTCGACGCGGTGGGTTGGAAGCCGGTGCCGCTGGTTCTGGACCGGCCTGTCGGTGTGAAGTCAGTTCGAGCTACGTGAGACCTTGAGGCGCAATTCGGGTCGTCTTCGGTTACGCTCATGGTGACAGGATTTCGCAAAACCCTGAGGGCGGGATAAGGCCATGAGCGACGCACCAAGAATTCTGTGTCTCACCAGCTATGAGAAGGGCCAGGCGTTTCTGCGCGAGTGCGCGACGCTCGGATGCCGCGTGGTTCTGCTGACTCTGGAGAAACATCGCGATGCGGACTGGCCACGCGAGATTCTGGAAGATCTTGTCACGATGCCGGACGGGCTCACGCTGGAACAAATCACGAACACGGTGACGTATCTGGCGCGAACGAGGAAGTTCGACCGCATCGTGGCCCTGGACGAGTTCGATCTGGAGACGGCTGCGGCGCTGCGGGAGCATATGCGGATTCCGGGGATGAGCCGCTCGACGACGGCGCATTTCCGGGACAAACTGGCGATGCGGTTTGAGGCGCAGGCAGCGGGGGCGTTGGTACCGGAGTTCACGCGGGTGCTGGTACACGACGAGATTCGCGCCTGGATGGAGCGGGTGCCGGCGCCGTGGGTGCTGAAGCCGCGTGCGGAGGCATCGGCGATCGGCATCCGCAAACTAACTGCAGCCGACGAGGTCTGGCGGACGCTCGAGGAGTTGGGGGATCGGCAGAGCTTTTTCGTGCTGGAGCGGTTTGTGCCGGGGGATATTTTCCACGTGGACTCGATCGTGAGCGAGGGTCAGGTGGTGTTCGCGCGCGTGAGCGGATACGGGAAGCCTCCGATGCAGGTGATGCATGAGGGAGGTGTGTTCACCACGCGGGTGCTCGATCGTGAATCGGCGGCGACGCATGCCCTGACTGCGATCAATGCGAAGCTGATTCCGTCGCTGGGCATGGTGCGCGGGGTAACGCATGCGGAGTACATCCGGTCGAGCGAGCGAGGCAGGGACGAACAGTACTACTTTCTGGAGGCCGCTGCCCGTGTGGGCGGCGCGTTCATCGCGGACGTGGTGGAGGCGGCGACGGACGTGAATTTGTGGCGGGAGTGGGCGCGGCTGGAAGTGGCGAATTTGCGCGGAGAAAGCTATGGTGTGCCTCAGCCCAACGTCCTGTACGCTGGGAGCGTGCTCTGTCTGGCGCGAACCGCGGAGCCTGATACAGCGATGTTTACGGCGCCCGAGATTGTGCTGAGGATCAGGAAGCATCATCATGCTGGATTGATCGTGCGATCCGAGGATGCTGTGCGGGTCAAGACCCTGCTGGATGAGTATGCGGAGAAGTTCGCGCAGGAGTATCTGGCGACAGCGCCGGTGCCGGATAAGCCGACGGCGTGAGTGCAGGGAACAGGGGCAGGGAATAGGGGCAGGTTAGAAACCTGCGTTCTTGCTGCGGAATGTTTGCTGTGCTCAGTGAGTTTTGTGAAGAGCCAGCGCTGCTGAGTTGCCTGAGAACGAATCGGAGTTGAGATTGACGGAGTCATTGCATTTTCCGCATCGGCGGTTCAATCCACTGCGTGGGCAGTGGGTGCTCGTGTCGCCGCACAGGACAGATCGGCCGTGGCAGGGCGAGGTCAACAAGACGTCCGGCTTTTCGGATGTGCATTACGATCCGCAGTGTTATTTGTGCCCGGGCAACACGCGGGCGGGCGGGAAAGTCACGCCGAAATACGACAGCGTTTATGTCTTCGACAACGATTATGCGGCGTTGCTGCCCGATTCGCCCGAGCCCCATCGGGAAAGTGCGCCAGAGCATTTGCGGGCGGAGCGGGAGCGGGGACGCTGCCGAGTGGTGTGCTTTCATCCTGACCACAGCCTGACCCTGGCGCGGATGCGGGTCGCGGATATTCGGAAGGTCGTCGATGCGTGGACGGAGGAGTACAAGACGCTGGGCGCGGAGCCGGATTTCCGGTACGTACAGATTTTTGAGAATCGTGGCGCGATGATGGGGGCCAGCAACCCTCACCCCGCATGGACAGATCTGGACGACCGAGCATGTACCGGACGAACCGCACGCGGAGACCGAGTGCCAGGTTGCCTGGCGCAGGAGCCATGGGAGCTGTTTGCTGTCGAATACGCGAGGCTTGAGGGGCGGGAGGGTGCGCGGGTTGTCGAAGAGAACGGCGGATTTCTGGCCGTGGTGCCATGGTGGGCGGTATGGCCCTTGAGACACTGGTGATCGCGAAGCGGCACGTGCGGTCGTTGCTGGATTTTGACGAATCGGAGTGCGATGCTCTGGCGGACATTCTGAAGCGAGTGACGACGCGCTACCACGATCTGTTTGAGACGAGCTTCCCGTACACGATGGGTTTCCACCAGGCTCCCACGGATGGCGAGAGGCACGAGGAGTGGCATTTTCATGCGCACTTTTATCCGCCTCTGCTGCGGTCCGCGACGGTACGAAAATATATGGTGGGATTCGAACTGCTCGGCATGCCGCAGCGCGATATTACACCTGAAACGGCGGCGGAGCGGCTGAAGGCGCTTCCGGCGAGGCATTTTACGGACAAATAACCAAAGCCAAGAACACGTGCGCTGGCCGCACCGGTCGCGCCATAGCACCGCACTCCGTAAAAACGCGTGTTTCGGGGACCCCGCTGATTTCAGGTTTATGTGGTGAGCTTGCTGGGAAAGGAACCCAGGACCCACGCCTACCACCCCATCGAGCAAAAGCGGCTCGCTGGGGACCCCGGATTTCAGGTTTATGTGGTGAGCCCGCTGGGACTCGAACCAGGACCCACGCCGTACCACCCCATCGAGCAAAATCGGCTCGCTGGGGACCCCGGATTTCAGGTTTATGTGGTGAGCCCGCTGGGACTCGAACCCAGGACCCACGCCCTACCACCCCATCGAGCAAAATCGGCTCGGGGACCCCGGATTTCAGGTTTATGTGGTGAGCCCGCTGGGACCAAACCCAGGACCCACGCCGTACCACCCCATCGAGCAAAATCGGCTCGCTGGGGACCCCGGATTTCAGGTTTATGTGGTGAGCCCGCTGGGACTCGAACCCAGGACCCACGCCTTAAAAGTTCGATCACAGAGGCAATCCCTGCAACTTTGCCACATTTTGCAGTGCATTACGGAACGGGAAACAACCCGTCGCAACGCTTATTGTTCCCGAACTGTTCCCACGTTTGTTCCCATGCTGGCCCCGCATCCACGCGGCACGACCTGCACGCCAGCACCCCTGCCAGAACCCGTACCCCTGTCCATCTGCACCTCTGCACTGCTCAAATGAGAAAAGCGCCGAAATCGCTTTGGCCTTGCATTCGGTATCCAGTACGCCAGGTTTTCCACGTTCGGCAGAGTTCAAATGAATGTCATAATCCAAGCATGACAGCACAAATCACTGGACAAAGAGAACAGGCGCAGAGGATTGAAACGGTCTTGTGCGGGCTGATGGGTGCCACCCCGTACCGCTCCACATACGTCTACTCCGACGATGGGGTCTCCTTTCGCGTGGACGATGCCCACGGGCAAATCTTGTGTGAGGCATACCGCCCAACGTCCGCTGAAGAGATAGCGAACATGAGCGACGAACGGATTGAGGACAGGTTGAGGGAGATGTTTGCGAATTTGGTGACGTACTGAGGTGAGGGAATGTTTGGTACGCAGGATGAACAAGGCGAGCTGTGCTCGATATGGGAAAGACTGAAGGCGGGAACCGAACGCGACAAGTATTTTCAGCTTGACCTGGCCAACGGTGTGAGTGCGAGCATCAGGCTCGACAATGGATTAGAGCAGGTGTTGAGCTTCCACGGCGTTGCACGATACAGCGATTCGAGCGAAGACAGCGCCGATACCCACAAACATCGCACGCGCCCTGTCGAGACGACATCATGGGGGATGTGGGAAGACTACCGGATTACCTAGTGTCCTTCTGTTGTGAGGTGCAGCACGACGGCGCCCGGCGCGGGGGTTCATGACAGCTTGTTCACAATTTCGTAGTGGACCCTGTCGCCTTCGCTGTTCTCGAAGAATTGCCCATCCTGATTCCACTTTAGCTGCTGCTCTTCACGCAGGCACTCAGCGCAATACGGCGTGCCATTGAAATACGCAACTGCACCGCCGGAGCATCCGTTTTTGCAAGGGACGCTTTGACGGGGCGGAATGTTCGTCACAGTTGTATCGCCAATCTTCATAGCCGACCGAACCTTTCCTGCTTACACGATGAGCGGAACGTTCCTGTATTTTAGTGCTGGACGCCTCCGAAATGAAAAGGGCCGGATCAGCTCCGGCCCCTTCCATCCGTATGTGGTACGCCGTCCCCCCGCCTAACTGATCGGAACGACGCTGCAATCAACCCCACTCCGCGTCCGCCCACGCGCTCTCTTAAGTGCTCGGAGCTTCCTGACCTTCTGCGGATGGCTTAGCTTGCCGTCCAAGACGATCAGGCTTTCCGCCTCGGTTAGGTCTTCTCCGTTCGGGCCAGCTTCCGTGAGCGCCCACAGCTCATCCGTCTCACGGCCTGAATCGTCCCACGCTTTATCCCACACCGCGTTAAATCCTTCGATCCCGCCTACCTCAGCCAAGACTTCGTTCAGTTGATCAATCGTGTATTCCATAGGTCGGTCTTCCTCTCTTTTTAGGTTGTGAAGCGTTTGACGTTGCGCCCGGCGCCTGTCCGAGCAGTTCTTTTCTATGCATACGGTGTCAACTTCTTGACCATCTCGCGTGCGTGCTTTCGGGCCGCCGCATCCCCTCCCGTTCTGACTTGCTTTTGCCAGTGTGCGAGAGCCGCTTTGACCGTCCTGTATTGACCCAGGTAGGCGATCACTCGCTGGTGAGGTCTGCCATCCGCCCAATAGGACTCGCACAGGTAGTAGTACGTGCATCCCTTGACCTGCTTGGCCCGGACGAATGGCATTGAGGGATAATGACCCTAATGCCTAACCGATGCAAGAGGTTTCTGATGACCCTAAAGAGTCATGTTTGACAAATTCCGAATAATATTCGGCCAGTCTGAACGCAACTTATGGACCCGGATACGCTTGCAAATCTGTGACAAATTCCAGCGGTGATTCAGCCGGTTGGAGCGTACCGGAAAGAGGGAAGACAGGGACATTATCGAACTAGAAAAGGTTTGTAGATTCGTTTTGGAGCGGAGCAGTGAGCCGGGGGATGAGAGAGAGAGAGAGAGGAAGCACCTTGCGCTCTGACATACCGGAGAGCGAAGGAGTACCAGACACCAATACAAGCTCTGTCTCTTAAAAACGTAATCGCCAATACGTCTAATGCTTCCATCAACGAACCACATCCCCATCTCAAGCCGAATACGGTCCGTGCTGTTAGACCAGGCCGAATATCGCCCGTCCCGTGGTTGGCCGCACTTCAGAATCTACACATATTGGAATCCCATATGAAAGATCATATGTCGGTTATCTACTAATCATTTAGGAGTTGCACGCAACAAAAAGCCCCCGCCGAAGCGAGGGCAGTTGCGTAGGGAGATGCGTGGGAGGTTACGCGGCGCTGATGATGCGGGAGACCTGTACCGGTGACCATTACCCTCCACGCGGCGCCGGAGTGCCATCCAGTTCAGAGCGTCAGCAATCGCCTTCAGGGTCACAGCCCCTCCGCTTGTTTCTGCTGAATCACAGGGAGGATGTCCGCCCGGTACTTCGAAGCCTTCTCCTGTCGCGTCTGAAGGGCCGCAGCGCGTCCCTGTTCGCCTACAGACGTGATGTCCCACCGCAGACCGCCCAGAACCTTCCCGCGTGCCCTCGCCGCCTGCAAAGCGACCTTGGTGCGTTCAGAGATAGCCTTCGCTTCGCCCTGGGCAACGCTGGCGAGGATGTGGAGCACCATGTCATTCACGTCCGGCATGTCCACCGCCTGGAACCTCACGCCGGATTCCATCAGCGTGCTGATGAACGAGACGCTACGGCTGAGCCGATCCAACTTCGCGCAGAGCAGCTTTGCCTTGTGCAACCGGCACAGCCGAAGAGCTTCCGCCAGCTTTGGTCGATCACTCTTGCGGCCCGATTCGACTTCGACGATCTCAGCGACCAGCGTCCAGTTCCCGCCGTTCAGGAACGCGGTGACAGCGGCCTTCTGTGCCTCAAGCCCAAGCCCGCTCTGCCCTTGCCGCACGGTCGAAACCCTGTAGTACGCGATGAATTTGCCGTTCATGATGCCCTCAAGCGCCCTGTTTACGTTTCTCACTACGAGCGATGTGAGAACTGTAAACCGAAGTTAGGCACTACGCAAGCGAAAACTGCGGAGGGAGACCATCCTTTTAGTAACCATCGTTAGGCACTACGCGGTCGAATCAACGCTCGTCCAGACCGATTGCACGGTGCGCCGTGCCCACTCGCATCACCCGGCGCCATCGTCGCAGCAACGTCCCTGGCATGGCGGGTCCTACTAAGGAATCTCTTTCCGAAGGGGGTGCCGGGGACGCCCCGTGGGTATGGGTGTCGCGGCGAGCGCGGCGCGGCCAATCGATATCGATCCTGATCCGACCTGAAGGGGACCCACGGGTCCCCTATATGGTCCCGGCCTTCCTGCGTACTGAAATACGTCTTGGGACTCCAACCTCCCGCTCACGTTGGGTAGAGCCACATTGCCCCCGGTTTAGGTGCCCACTAAGAGCCACAAAAGCCGGGGTTAGGGGCCACATTTTTTGAATGACTACCCTCCGGTGACGGTTCTTGGGCTCTCTATATACAGAGGTGAAAATGCCAGCAAGATTAAGCAGGAAGAGGTACTCGGAGATCACACGCTACTTGAAGGCCGTGATCGACGACGAGAACAAATCCGACCGGATGCGGATGGCAGCGGTCGAATCGTTACTGGAGGTTTACGCGAGACACGCCAGTGAACTTCAGCGCGAACGGGAACGCACTGAGGCGCCACAGCAATC
>CAWBEP010000016.1:0-645975 GCA_963787915.1 uncultured Acidobacteriaceae bacterium
GACAAGCCGGCGATCGCACTGCAGAAGGTCCATGCGCAGATGGATGTGGACTGGCCTAAGTTCCAGCAGATGTTTGTCCGCCTCATGTCGGCCCCGACACCGAACGCGCGAGATCCACAAATGTTGATCCCGTCTTCGCGCTAAACTTCGGCGCGTCGTTCCCGGCAGGCCGCTCGGCCAGTAATGCTACCGTTGCAGTACCAATCATTGCATGGAGATTCCCGATGCAATCGCCTCGCGTCGTTGTGATGGGCATTTTCGCTGCCGACCTGAGTTTCCGCACCGCACGATTGCCGGGTTGGGGTGAGACCGTCATCGGCAGTGAGTTTCGACTGGGGCCAGGCGGCAAAGGCTCCAATCAGGCCATCGCCGCCGCCCGGCTCGGAGCCGACGTTCGCTTCATCTCAAAGATCGGAACCGACACATTCGGTGAACTGGCGCAAAGCTTTCACCGCAACGCCGGGGTCCATCTCGATTTCCTTTTCACCACCCCTGATGCCACCACCGGCGCGGCCGGCATCATTGTCGATAACGCTTCCGGCGAGAACGCCATCGTGGTTACACCGGGAGCCGCGGCAACTCTCACCCCGTCCGACATCGACCGCGCTCGCGACGCGATCGCAGCCTCTGGTTGCTTTATGACGCAGCTTGAGCTCCCGTTAGCGCTCGCCGAACACGGACTCCGCCTCGCACGTTCACTCGGAGTGCCCACCATTCTGAATCCCGCTCCCGCTTGTGACTGCAGCGATGAGTTTCTGCGGCTGTGCGACTACGTCACCCCTAACGAACACGAGGCGAGCGAGTTGACCGGATTGCCCGTCGAGACCATGGCGGACATCGAGCGCGTCGCTGCGGCGTTGCTCAGGCGGGGACCGCGCCACGTCGTCATCACTTTGGGCGCTCGCGGCGCCTTTGTCCTCGGCGACAGCATGGCGGCACACGTCGAGGCCTTTCCCATCGGCTCGGTCGTCGATACAACCGGCGCAGGCGACGCCTTCAACGGCGGCTTTGCGGTTGGCCTCGCCGAAGGACTGAGTCTTGTCGAGGCCACACGCTTCGGCTGTGCAGTCGCGGGATTGTCGGTCACTCGTCCCGGCACCGCAACATCCATGCCACAGCGCGATGAAGTCGACCGCCTTTATCGAAAGCATGGCGCGGCTGCAGGCCGCAGTTAGCAACGCAGGAGACCCGGACAATGTTTGTACCCGTCACCTTTGGAACCGCCCTGATCATGATGATCGCCAGCACGGTCTGCTGGGGATCCTGGGCCAACACCTTCAAGGCCACCCGTAACTACCGGTTCGAGCTGTTCTACTGGGACTATTCGCTGGGCGTGGTGTTGGTCTCGCTTTTGTGCGCGCTGACTCTCGGCTCCACCGAACACAGCGGCTTTAGCTTTCTTGAGAATCTTCACACCGCTTCGTGGACCAACATCCTTTACGCCGCCATCGGCGGCTTCATCTTCAATATCGCCAATGTCCTGCTGGTGGCTGGTATTGAAATTGCCGGCCTCGCCATCGCCTTCCCGCTCTCCATCGGCATCGCGCTCGTCGAGGGCGTCTTGCTCAGTTACATCGTCCAGCCAAAAGGCCAGGTGGAGCTGCTGGCCGGCGGCGTTCTTCTGGCGCTTGCCGCTGTCATCCTCATCGGCCGCGCCTATGCATCGATGACCCGCTCTGGCCCATCGGCTTCGAAGAAAGGCACCATCATCTGCGTCGTCTCCGGTCTGCTGATGGGCGCCTTTGCCCCGTTCAATACCAGGGCACTCACTTCGGCCCACCCGCTCACTCCCTATAGCATCGCTGTCTTCTTCGCGCTGGGAGCGTTTTTCTGCTGCTTCTTCTTTAATATATGGATGATGCGCAGGCCCCTCACCGGCACGCCCGTGCGAATCGCCGATTATTTCCACGCGGCTGCCTCGCAGCATGCCATTGGCCTCCTCGGAGGCTTCATCTGGGGCATTGGCATGGTCTTCAATCTGGTCGCGGCGAACCTTGTGGGCGTCTCTATCTCTTATGCCATTGGACAGGCTTCGCCCATGATCGCCGCCCTCTGGGGGCTGCTGGTCTGGCATGAGTTTCGCGGCGCCAATACCCGCGCTCGCTTCTATCTGGCCGGTATGTTCTGCTGCTACGTGGTCGCTCTGATTCTCGTCTCGGAAGCCTACCGGCTTTCTTGACGAGCTGTCTTTGCGCCGTGCCCTGAGGAGAATTCCCCGGTCCTCCACCCTATCCCATAAATCCCAGATACGGGCTCGATCCGAAGTTAGCGAAATTCGGAAAGACCTGCCGAATTATCGATCTGCGCGCAGGTCGTTTGCGGGCTATCTTGTCTGGCTGGTTCCGCAGTGGGAAAATTACGGTTGCAGCCCCCGCAAACCCCCTAAGCTATTTGGGCACGCAGCATTTCTCTCATCCCGGAGGCTCTGGCGGCTGGCTTTGGCCGTGCATCCATTTATGGATATAAGTTAGTCTCTATCTGCCAGGCGGTGGCAGCACCGCCGGGACTTGCCTGGCTCCCGCTCGTCAGCCCGTTCATGAGCCAGATATAAAGCTGCCCCGTCGAACTGTTGCGCCACAGAATGTCGGCCTTACCATCCCCATTGAAATCGCCTACCACCTGAATCACCCATGCGGAGGAGGCGCCGCCGGGCGTTCCCTGGCTCCCACTCGTCACCCCATTCATCAGCCAGATGTAGAGCTGCCCGCTACTGCTGTTCCGCCAAAGAATATCGGTCTTGCCGTCCCCGTCGAAATCGCCCAACCCCTGGATCACCCATCCGGAATTCACGACGCCGAGGCTCCCCTGGCCCGAAACCGTCAGCCCAGTGATCAGCCAGACGTAGACTTCCCCAGTGCTGCTGTTTCGCCAGAGAATATCTGCATCGCCGTCGCGGTTGAAATCGCCTACCCCCTGGATCACCCACGCGGGGTTCACAGTGCCGAGGCTCCCGCCGTTCGCTACCGTGAGCCCGTTCATCAGCCAGAGATAGACCTCGCCCGTCGTGCTGTTCCGCCACAGGATGTCGGCTTTGCCATTCCCATCGAAATCGCCCACCGCCTGGATCACCCAGGCAGAGCTCACGTCGCCCAGACTCCCCCCACTAGCTTCCGTGGTCCCGTTCATAAGCCAGATATAGACCTCACCCGTTATGGCGTTCCGCCAGAGGATGTCGGACTTCCCATCGGCGTTGAAATCACCGACACCCTGTATCGTCCACGGAGAAGCGGCGCCGCCGGGCGTTCCCTGGCTTCCACTTGTCAGCCCGTTCATGAGCCACTCGTAGAGTTCTCCACCGGCGCTGCTGTTTTGCCACAGAATGTCGCTCTTGCAATCCCCGTTAACGTCGCCCGGGTTGGCAAACGACGTCGGATTCGGGTTCGGATTCGGATTCGGATTCGTGCAGTGGGTCGCTGGTACACGAAATCCCACTGCGGTGAGAATGTTGATCTCAGAGCCGCCGTCATTCAGAATCGTCAGACCCGCATCCTCCCCTCGACAGCCCGTCGCATCCTGAATCGCCTGGTCCGTCCCGCAATCCGGAGAGCTCGCCACGTAGTCCGCGTAGTCGTCGCCATTATCGAGCGTGTTGTAGACCTTCGGAGTTCCACCGACCCCGTTCGCCCCGTTTGTGGTTCCTCCGTTGTACGAAAAGTACGCCCCCGCAGTGGTGCTCAGCGAACTATCGAGAACAAGAGTTCCCGCACTGGCATAACGGAACAGGTCTACCGCCGAGGGGGTTCCGGTTCCCGAAGGAACGTCAGTGTCGCAATGATTCTTCAGAGGAGTCGATTGCGTGGAGATGCACGAGGTAGTTCCGAGCGCTTCGTCGGTCTCGTGTTCCACCGTCGCGTAAAAGTCGTACGCGTCGGACGGCTCGGTGCCGCCCAGATTGTCGTAGTACAACGGCGTATTCACATTGTCGGTAATCGTGATGATCGCGTTGTAGCATCCGGCCGTACCGATCGTGCAGTAGGTGACGGGGCCAGCTGCAGGGCTCGTAGCACCGTACAGTCCCGTGAAGCCCAGAGCTGTGCCCAGCGCGGCGCTGACCTTGACATAGTTGCCTCCGTAGGGCGTCGCATCATAGCTGGAAAGCGCGGCCAGGGCCGAAGACTGGATCCCGCTCTTGCTGGGGATGTTGCTCAGGGCGTTCACGTATTGACTGTAGGTAACGTAATTGTCGTACTGCAGGCTCGATCCGAGACCCGTCGTGCCCAACGTTATATAAATGTTTGCGTTTGCGTTGATGAACGTGTCGTTGTAATTCCCAGCCACGATCGAATTCAGATAGTCGCACGTGGCAGACGCTATCGTGGGATCGCACGTGTAGATGATCCCGGAGCCCGTGTTCACCGGCGACAGATTAGGCTGCACCATCATCTGCGACAGTGCCCTCGGCGCGTGGCTTGATTCTGAAGGCGCACTCGACGGTTGCATAACGCTGATTTGCAGTCCCGGCGCCTTCCCCACTTGCGCGTATCCCGGCCCCCCGCCCCCAGGCAGCAATAAAGCCGCGAGCGGCATGGCGACCTTCAGAAGGGATGTCTTCCTGTTAGTGAAAACAGTCGAAAGATTAAACATGGATGCCAACGATCGGAAAGCAGCTGCACTAAGCATGGAAGACCTCCTTCGACAGCCGCACTCCTCCAACCGGGAAGCAGCGCCGTTCACGTAAGACCATCGATCCTGCCGACACCCGGAACGTTCAGCCCAGGGGTATGCAACGATAGTCAGATGTTAGTTGCCTGTCTGGACGAATCAACACCGTGCCGCGTGCACAGGTCCCTTAGTTGGTATCCAATTGGGAAGCTGACAGACGCCTGATCATAGCAGTCGCCCGATATAACTTGGGATAATTTTTGAGATATTTCCCAAAGGGGTACAGCTTATAACCCCCGCTCACATCGGGCAGGACAATGCAGGTTTGCATGTGCCCCTTCAGACTTCCGTTATCGGCTTTATTGACATCCCGGCAGCGGCCACAATCCCTTCTTGCTTTGACCACTGTGCGTCAGCCACATTACAAAGAGGGACGAATGGCCGCGCTCCGGCTCATTCTTGACGGGACCATCGATCCGCGGCATTCGATCGTTGTCTCGCCAACATTCGTCACGCGCCAGTCAACCGATCGGGCGACATCCGACTGCAGCCCGGAATCCGGTCCTCCACCCTATCCCATAAATCCCAGATACGGGCTCGATCCGAAGTTAGCGAAATTCGGAAAGACCTGCCGAATCTGACTATCCGAGAGCCCGAACCAGCGCGCCAGCGTTCCGGCATATTGGTCCACCGAGGTAGTAGGTATCAGCCGCCCCGATCCAACATCGTTGGCTTGATCGACCCCGACCACGGGATACTGGCCGTACATATCGTGCCCCTGCACCGCACCCCCCACAACAAAGTGATGACTCCCCCAGCCATGATCGGTGCCGTCGCTGTTGCTGGTGAGAGTCCTGCCAAAATCCGATGCCGTGAAAGTCGTCACCTGGTTACCCACGCCGGCGGTCGTCATCAACCCGTCGAAGTATTCAAGAGCTTCGCCAAGCTGGGTCAGCAGGCGCGCATGCGTCTGCGCCTGGCCGTTATGCGTGTCGAAGCTTCCCAGCTGGACATAGAAAATCTGCCGGTTGACCCCCAGGCTCGCTCTCCCGCCGATGATGCGCGCCACCGTCTGCAGTGAAGTCGCCAGCGGGTTATCCGCAAGCTTGTTCGTCACGGGATCCAGATATTGCGGCGGATTCGGCACTCCCCCAACCCCCGCCGGGAGCATCGATGAGGCCAGCAGCGCCTGCGCCTGAATGGACCGGTTGACAACTACCTCGTATTCCTTCGCGAACAAGTTCGTCTCGTCGGCGCTCAGGATCGACGCCAGTGCCGTCGATCCCGCCTGCTGACCGAAGAGCGGCTGCGCAAGGCCTGAAATCGGGATCGGACCTGCCGACGTCACATTCAGCTGAAACGAAGTCTGGCCCGCGAGGAACAGTGCAATGCCCGCCGTCGAGATACACGTGAACATCGAATTCGAGTTCAGGTTCATGCTTTCGATCAAATCAGCTACAGAACCGCCCCATCCAACGTGTTCGGCGCTGCCACCATTCGCGGCGATCGCCTGCCAGGCCGCCGTCTGATCGAAATGCGAGAACAACGATGCCGGCAAAGGAACAGAATTCGCAGTCACCTGCGCCTTCGTCGCCGGTGCGATCAGCGTCCCGGTATTGGCGACAATCGCGGCGCGGCCCGCATTGAACAGGTTCTGTACCCCGCTGAGGTACGGATTGAGAGCGAAACTCCGTCCGCTCTGCGCAGTGTTCGGCGTGATCGGCAGCAATTCCGACATCGGATAGGCCAGCCCCGGCGCTCCCGAACGCGCCTGTGTAAACGCCGCAAAGGACGCTGCATCCGTCGCAATTACCGTGCCGTGCCCATCGTTGCCGCCCTGCAGAAAAACGCAGACCAACGCGCGATAGTCCGAACTCGCCGTTCCCTGCGCCATCGCGGCCAGCGAATTCAGGCCCAGAATGAAAGGGCTCACGGAAAGTCCGGACATGGAGGCCAGTGAAGCGGTTCTTAAAAACTGGCGGCGAGACTGCTCGAATTTATTCATGATCGGCTTCATCAGGGGCTCCTAGAATTGCGCGGCGAAGGCTGGCGACGCCATCGTGAGGTAAATTGCGGTTTGCACCCGGGCGGTCAGCGCCGCGTTGATCGCGTCCTGATCTCCGGCAGGTATATCGATGGCACTGACTGCGCTGACAATCTGGCTTTGCAGCGTGCTGTCCATCTCCCCCGCCATCAGCAACAGATTCATGCGGTCGACTAACTGATTGGGCGTCGCGGCCAGGCCCATTTCCGTCCCGTAATTCGAGAAGATATCGGGGCCGTTGGTCGAGTTACTCCCGATCGCGTTCTGCAGATAGTTCAGATAACCCACCACCGTCGAGACATTGGTGATCTCCATCTCCGGCGCAACCATTCCGGCCTGCTCGATGCTCGTCCCCGGAGGAACGTATCCCGGAGCAAACCAGTTAAAAACCGTGGGCGATCGCAGCGTCATCTGCCCGAGTCCCCAGATCGGGTCCTCGGTGCTGCCGACCCCGTACGATCCCGTCCTCGACTGCGCCGTAAAGGCGCGCGCCCACTCCGTATAGCGCAGCAGCGGCTCACGCACCTTGCCATACTGCGGATTGGCGAAGTCGTTGGCCGAGTCCCGAGCCTCCGGGTCCAGAAGAATGGCGCTGATCACGGCCTGCATATTGCCGCGAACCCCCGTGCCGTCGTTCGCAAAAACCGTCGCCACGCGGCTCACATAAGCCGGGCTCGGATTGCTCGTCACTAAGTGCTGGATCAGTTGCTTACAGAAAAACGGTGGAAGGTTGGGGTGATTGAAGAGAGTATCGAGCGCCGTTCCGAGGTCACCCACCGGATCGGGATTCCCCGATGCCGGAATCGTCACGCCCAGAAAATCCTTCTCCACCGTCGAATGGTGGCTGGGGAAACTTTGCATCGGGAGAATATCCTCCCCATACCCAGTGCCCTGGTAGATGCAGCAACTCGACCAGGCAGTATCCGTGCTGTTGCCCGGTATGTTCCAGCTAAAGCCTGTGAAAACGGCGGATAATCCCATCACATCGGTATTCGAGTAAGTCGGGATCGGCGCTCCCGTCGCATCCAGTTTCTGCGTCCCATCGTTGTTGAGCTGATAGAGCCCGATGGTGAACAGCTGCATCACCTCGCGCGCATAGTTCTCATCCGGGTCCGTGGTCGCATTCCCTTTATCGTTGCCCAGCATCGAGAGGAACTGACCCATCATCGGATTGAGCGTCACGTCGTTCAGAAGCGTCCGGAAGTTCCCAAACGCGTCCTGCCCGAGTAAGTCATAGTAACCCGCTTCGCCACGCGGCATATTTTCAATGGCCGAGTTATTCGAAGAAACCACCATAATTTCTTCGAGGGCGTATTTAACCCGCTGCCTCAGCTGGTCCGGAGCCGCCAACGCTTGTTGCCAGAAAGCATCCTGGACATACTGCTCACCCGCATTGTTCTGCACAAACAGCGCGGCATTGCACTTTACATCGGTGGCCACACAGGGAGGGTTGTTAATGATCAGCGCCTGCTCGACAGTCGGCTCCTGTGGCGTTGGCGGCAAGGCGAATTGCTGGTTAAGCCACGCCTGATACCCATTCATCGACACGGTGTGGATGTCCGCGTCCGTCGCCCCAAAAGTCGCCTGCTCCAGAAAGCGCGAGGCATCCTCCGGAGTCACCATCGGTACCGGCGGCGTTCCCTGCACCAGTGCGATCAGGTCGGTCGAAGTTGCCGGCCCCGGGCTCGGGTTCAACACCTGCAGATCGAGGTTGCCAGCCTCGGTCAGGTCCAGCGTGGCCGTTAGTTGTCCACCGCTGTTAAACGTCGTCGGCACCGGTGCGCCATTCATCAGAACCTGCGCGCCTGCAATGAACTTCTGCCCCTGCACCACTACCGTCGCCGGTCCAACGTTGAACGACATCGGATTCGCCGAAGTAAGAATTGGAATCGGATTCAAAACAGAAATATTCTGGTTGATCGATACTTTTGGGTTGTCCGTGCTCGTAACTGTTAACTGAACGATGTTATTCGGAGTCGGAACAACAGCAGGAGCCGTATAAGTAATCGACCCGTCCTGATTGGAAACCGCCGTCCCCACCTGCGCGTTGCCGCCGGCGATTCCATTCACCTGCAGGCTGACCCCGGTATTTAGCGTCCCGGCGACCGTCAGCCCGAGATTCAGCGAATTGTTCACCCGTACATCCGTGCCCGAGTTCGGCTGCAACGTCAGAACCACCTGCCCCGGCCCCACCGGGACCGAAAGCGTGTTGCCGTTCGCAGCTCCTGGGTTCGGATTGCTGACGGTCAGCGGATAACTGCCGGGAACTCCCGCGGAAACCGAGGCCACTACTTCCGTCGCGGAGATAAATGTCGTCGCCACCGCGGCCCCATTCCAGACGATCTGCGCGCCATAGACGAACTGTGATCCGTCGACCTCAATGGTCGTTGTCCCCTCCGTGATACCAGTCGGCGCAACGCTGCTCACCACCGGAATCGGATTCAAAATCGCCAGCGTCAACGAACCGGCCGGATAGGTAGGATTGCTGATCGGTTCGGCGGTCACCGTCACCGTATTGGGCACGGGAACCACAGCAGGCGCGGTGTAGACCCCGGCCGAACTCACTGTTCCCACCTCCGCGTTCCCTCCCTGAATTCCGTTCACAGAAAAGGACAGGGGGACCGCAGTAATCGCCATCCGATTCTGAATTTGAATTTGTTGATTGACGCGAACACTGTTGGCGGACGACGAGATCGCTGTCAGATTACCCAGCGGGGCGAGGATGGTACCGCACCCGCTCGTCAATGAAACCACACCGTACAGCGAGACCAGCAAAGTGAGCTGGAAGGCGCGTAAACGCACGCGTCCTGATTGCATGGATCCTCCCGGGGGGATAGGCGATCCCAGATTGTGAGCGTATGAATGAGCTGAATTGCGGCTCAGACTATCCCGCGGCTCGGACAAAAGCAATAGGTTTGTTACCTTTTTTGTTACTTAAGTTGTGGAATTTAATTGCGGCATGAAATTGGAGGTGTTGGAGTTACACCAGTAATTGCCAATTCAGCTTGACGCTTTGCCCCACGGAGGACGAACTGGGAATTTCTATATAACGTTGCGCTCAGAAATTCCCAGGAGTCGGCAGTTCGGGAGATTTTTTCCGAGGCGCCTGTAATTTCTGGAGCAGCCGCCAGGAGGTTTGCGAAGAAGTTGGGAGATGCAGCCGGGATTTTCGTTTTGAAAGATATTCAACCGTTCAGGAACGCAACCCGTTGTTCAGCTGGCGACCTCGCCCGTTGCCCCATTCCGGCCTTTGGCTTGAGTTGGCTGACCTCGCCGGGACCGTTCACGAACGCAACCGGTTGTTCGGCTGGCCCGGGTCTCGATTCTGAGACCCGGGATCACCAACCCCCAACCACTCCACCCCGCACGCCGCCTCCCCCGGCCAGGTTCACCCCACAGCAAGAAGCAAACGCTTCTGCCGTTCGAAGGGCAACAGGACTCCTCGTGACTGCCGCACCGACGTACCCCCCCAGCCTCAAAACAGTCCACTCTTCCGGACAGGTACCCCATTCAAGCCTTCCTTTGGCTTGAGTGGGCCGACCTCGCCGGTGCCTCATTCCAGCCTTCCTCTGGCTTGAGTGGGTTGATCTCGCCGGCAAGCACCCTCACTCACCACGAACCGCAGACTGGCCCCGGTATCCCCGGCGGCAACCTCACCTGTGACGACGCCAACTCCTGTCTGTACGATAGGGACGGCCGCATCTGCGCCGTAGCGAGCACTCCGGTGGCCGGTTTGACCACGATGACGGGCTACCTCTACAACGCAGATGGGATTCGCGTAGCCAGGGGCGCCATCAACGCCTGGAGCTGCGATCCCTCCACGAATGGGTTCACCACCACCAGCGATGAGGTCCTCGGGCCGTCAGGCGAGCAGGTCACGGAGATGACCGGCGCCACACTGACATGGGCGCATACCAACGTCTGGGCGGCGGGCATGCTGCTCGCCACCTACGACACCACGGGCAGCGGCCTTCACTTCTATCTCGACGATCCGCTGGGAACGCGCCGCGTCCAAACCGATTATCTGGGCGTGGTCGAACAGACCTGCTCCAGCCTCCCCCATGGGGACGCGGAGTCCTGCACCCCGCTGCCGACCGAGCATCTCTTCACCGGCAAAGAACGCGATACAGAATCCGGTAACGACTACTTCGGGGCCAGGTACTACGCCTCCAACATGGGACGCTTTATGTCGCCGGACTGGGCAGCAAAAGCAATGCCGGTTCCATATGCCAAACTGGGAAATCCGCAAAGCCTCAATCTATACGGGTACGTGTTTAATAACCCACTGGGACACGCCGACCCGACCGGGCATGCCGTAGGCACCATGGACTATTTCAGTGGATCAGGTGACGGACCCGGTGGAAAGGTTAGGGGAGGGTCGCTCACGCTTGGTGTAGGCGCTGGAGGATCCGCTTCAGCGTATCGAACCGTCACCAAAATACATGCTTTTGGCGGCTACTCGTGTAACGCGGCTGGCAAAATCGAATGAGCCCTCTAAAGAGACGGCTTGGAAGAACTATCGCGTTGGTATTACTGATCCCTGGGCTTCTGGTGTGGGTGTACAGCGGAACGATATGGACCCGGTACTTGCAGGCGCTTCCACGAGTTCCCGATCAAAACACTGGCAGGGTGTACCCAGGAAATATCCACGGCATCGTCGTGTACCAGACACGTGCCGAGCAGATGCGCTTGGATCTCACACAAGACATATCCATCGGCGTCTTCTTCTTGGGGTTGTTGATCGGTGCGCTGGAGGAACGGCCCTGGAAACGAACCGGCGGCAAGAATCTGCCACCTATGCCGAAGATTTGAGGGGGGATGCGAGGAATCGCTCTCATTTGGCCTGCCCGACGCCGGGTGCGAGTTCGGCGCCTGCGGCGCGGGACCGAGTGCGTTCGGACCTGGCGGGCCCACATACCAAGGCCCCCCTGACATTGCTTACAACGGAGGGTTCTTGATTCCCCTGTGGCCGGTTCCGGGACTTGCTGGGATAGCTGTCGGCGGTACTGCGATATACGTTCCGAAACAGCATCTCTTCTGCGCCGGTCCGCAAGTGGGAGTTGAGGAGCTCAAGCAGGTCTCCGCGGGGGCACTTTTTTCGTCAGCCGGAGAAATGGCTTCTATCGCAAAAGGATGGGGGTTTAACATCTCCGCAATCTCTCCTTGGTTCATTGGAGGACAAGTAGCTGGCGCTCTCGATGGTAAGACAAAGCCAGCTGGTGGTCCGGTCGCTGGAGTACCCAGGGTGTCTGGCAGTATTAGTTATACGTGGTGTACGAGCTTTTGAGAGGTGGGGACATGATCGATCAGGAATCTCTGAATCGCACTCTTGCTTTAACAAGCGGATCGTAGTCTCTCTCGTCATGCTCGCCATAGGTGCAGGACTGCTCTTTGCCCCGGGAATGGTCTTGAGAATGCTTCCTGTTGTTAATAAAAACAGCACCGCAGCTCAGAGATACGTCCAGCGGCTGGAAGGTTATGGAGGCAGACTAAGGGTAGCGGGAGCTATCGCATTCGGATGGGGATGGGTCGTCGCGTACCTGATCGTGAAAGCCCTTGTGCGGCTTCATACCTGAAGTCATCGTGCCTGCGGCGGTGGACCGAGTGCGTTCGGACCTGATGGCTCAAGTCAAGGACCAAACCCGTTACAAGCTACTTCTTGGGGCGATATCGTTTAGCGGCATTTGGGCGGCTGGGTGGCCCATTCAAGCCGTGTTTTGGCTTGAGTGGGACAGCACGACCGCTTCGACCTGTTCCACCACCCGTCCTTTCACGGTTCGCTGCGGCCAAGACCTAATGCTCAGCCATGGGACGAGCATAATATTATCTATGGCCCGAATATCGCCGGGGCCCTCGGCCTGCCCGACGCCGGATGCGAGTTCGGTGCCTGCGGCGGTGGACCTATGAGTCTGACTCCAGGACAACCTGGGCCAGTCCAACAAGGGATTGATCTTCTTAAGGACGGCCTCTTCACATACGTTAGCCTGCTTGAGGAGTTGGGTTCTCTCGGTCATCCTTATCGCCTCTTTAGTACTCGGTTTTGCGGGCCGGGTGGAGGTGGCAAAACGACGAGCAATGTGGACAGGGCGTGTCAAGCCCACGATCTCCGTTATGCCGCCCATGGGTTGTCGTTTCTGCCCAATATAGGAATCGGTAGCTTCAATACCGCTCAAGTTCAAGCTGCAAAGGCGTGTAATCAGTCCCTTTACGACAGCGTGATTATGTATCCGAACGAGCACGGATCCCAGGCCATACAGTTATGGCTAACGCACGGCATAGGTCTCGGCATATTGGCACCGGGCACGGCGGCCACTCCGTTCTCCAACTGGCCTGATTAGAGGCGAAAGGTACAAGATGAACGGGACGTCTAGACCGCGTTTCTGGGTGTGGCAAATCGTGCTCTGGATTTGCCTCGCCATCGAGGGCCTCTGGTTTTTCGCTGCATTCAATCTGGCTCCTGCCCCTTACCCGCATCAGCTATGGCTGCTGCTTGCTTTTTGGCTTTTGGTCGTAGCATGTGTCGTTGTATTCAAGCGAATGCCGGCTATAGCTTTTTTCGCGGCCAGCGTCAATCTCATCGGTTGCGCCCTTGTCAAAAGCCGTCCGGGAGGCGTTGCCCATCCGTGGTTGTGGTTCGCGTATTACCACTCCGCAGATGTCCTGATCGTTATCGCGGCTTTTGCGATTTGGTGGCTGGGGCGAAGAACAGCAGGCCATGCTTCGCATGGGCAGTAGGTAGGACACGTCTCCCCCAGATGGGAGCTTCAAAGTAACTTCGGTTGCTGGAGAGCAACTTCCTGAGATAGGCAGCGTCTAAGTGGGCAAGCGCCTCGGTGGTCTTCAGTGTCGGGGCGCAGCGGGGAACGCGATGAGCCGAATCCCCGTCGAGCGCACGCGGAGAGGTTTTTCCTTTAGCAGCCAGTCTTCTTAGCCGAGGCCGCACGGAGTTCCGTGCGGCCTTTTCGGCGTATGCGCCGTGCACGACCATGCCAGGGTACGCACGATGAAGCGCGAGGTGCGGAGCAAGTCTGTCGGGACCAAGGTGACCGAAGCGGAGCTGCGGGTGCTGGAGTCGCGAGCGGAGCGGGCCGGGCTGACGCTGTCGGAGTGGGTGCGGGACGTGCTGCTAGGGATCGAGCATCGAGACCGGCACGCTGGCAGCGGAGCGAGCGATCCTGGCCGAGGTTCTGGCGATGCGAACGATCCTGCTGAACTTCATGCTGAAAGTGGGCGAAGGGAATGCGATTCCGGAGGAGTCGAGCAAGAAACTGGTTGCGACCTCGCCCGTTGCCCCATTCCGGCCTTTGGCTTGAGTGGGCTGACCTCGCCGGGACCGCTCACGAACGCAACCCTTTGTTCGGCTGGCCCGGGTCTCGATTCTGAGACCCGGGATCACCGCACGCCGCTTCCCCCGGCCAGGTTCACCCCACAGCAAGAAGCAAACGCTTCTGCCTACCGAAGGGCAACAGGACTCCTCGTGACTGCCGCACCGACGTACCGCCCCAGCCTCAAAACAGTCCACTCTTCCCGCCAGTTGCCCCATTCCGGCCTTTGGCTTGAGTTGGCTGACCTCGCCGGGACCGTTCACGAACGCAACCGGTTGTTCGGCTGGCCCGGGTCTCGATTCTGAGACCCGGGATCACCAACCCCCAACCACTCCACCCCGCACGCCGCCTCCCCCGGCCAGGTTCACCCCACAGCAAGAAGCAAACGCTTCTGCCTTCCGAAGGGCAACAGGACTCCTCGCTGGCTGCCGCACCGACGTACCCCCCCAGCCTCAAAACAGTCCACCCTTCCCGATCCAACCTTGGGCAAATGAGCGCGCACGGGAAAGCCCCCTTGGCCCTCCCGCTAGTTGCTCCTTGTAACCTGCCTTGCCCAACCATTCAGCTTGTCGTCGGTTTGGATGTGACTCATCCCAGCTCATCCAGCGATGCGGATCGCCACCAGCACTGCTAAGAGAATGCTCTGGCTGATTCGCCTGTGCCCCACGGATCTCCAGACCCACTGGATTTCAGACCTTGTCACTACACCAACTCGCTCCCCAACCCACACTGCCACCAGCCACGATGAAAGTCGGATGAACGCCCAAAATCCGATCCCTCTTCCGTGCAGTCTCCAACCGGGCATCTCCAACGCACCCCTCCCCCGGTAGGGACACCCTAAAGTTCCAGAGTAAGCAGCGCATCGTAATCGCAATCCCCCCACCCCACCCGGCAGACAAACGACTTAAGCAGTCCCACAACTACCCCTCCAGTAACTCCCACCAAAGTACATCTCGTCTGACCCCGCAGTGACCTCCGCGAGACCACCAAAGATTCGTTGACGATCCCCTCCTCCGCACGCAGTATGCGAGTAGCACTTCCCCTGTTTGTTTGTTGTCCAAACTGGTTCTCCTTCCCAGCGCACGGGATCAAAACCAGAACGCCACCCGCGCCAACGACCGGTGGCCAAAAGAGTTTCGCTTCACCTGAGGATCTTTTTATGTCTGCCAAGTTGCCTGTAGGTTCTCGCTTTACGTCGTCGCGCCGCGTCCGCTCAATCCTGATTGTCAACTGCTTGTGGCTCGCGTCTCTGCTTCTGGCCTTCGCGACTTCCGCCAATGCTGCCACCTACACGGTGACCAATCTGAGTGACTCGGGCACCGGGTCACTGCGCGCCGCCATTACCAGCGCCAACGCCGACTCCGCGGGCGTGGTCGTTTTCGCCTCCGGAGTAACCGGGACGATCACGCTCCAGAGCCCGCTGCCCAACGTCGCCCTCGCGTCGACCGGCACCATGACCATCACTGGTCCGGGCGCAGGCATGTTGACCATCTCCGGCAACAACACGTACCAGATCCTCGCCGTGGCCACCGGAACGCTCAACGTCTCCGGCATCAGCTTCGTCGATGGCTTTGTCGGCCCCGGCAACGGCTACAACAATGACCCAGGTACTGGCGGAGCCCTTTATATCGACATCGGCGCCACCATCAATGTCAAAAACTGCAACTTCGTCAATAACGTCAGCAACTATAGCGGCGGCGGCGCGATCCTGAATGAACAGGGCACCCTCACCGTCACCGGCTCGACGTTTGCCGGCAACATCGTCTCCAGCGAGAGCGGCTTCGGCGGCGCCATCTATAACCTCGGCCAGCTCAAAGTCACCAGCACCACCTTCTCCTCCAACACCGCGTCCTTCGGCAGCGCCATCATGAACTACGCCGACAGCCAGCACGTCGGCACCACGGCGACCATCAGCGATACCACCTTCGTCGACAACGTTGCCCAGGACGTCCAGTGCCCCGCCTGCGGACCCACCGGCGGCATTTACAACTACAGCGGTGCCACTCTGACCGTCCGCGACAGCACCTTCGCCGGCAACGTCACCACCGTCAGCCCCTACGATGGCGCCGGCATCGCCAACCTCGGCCCCATGACCCTGACCAACAACATCTTTGTGGAAGGAGCCGTCAGCACCGAGTGCGCCGCCGGCCCCGCCCCCGCTGGCCAGTGCCCTGCCAATCCCAGCACCCCCGACGCGAACGGCAATTTTGACGCCAGCGCCGCGGTCCTCGAACTTATGCCGCTGGGCTACTACGGCGGCCTCAGTCAAACACTTCTCCCCATGCCCGGAAGCCCCGTCATTTGCGGCGGCGCCACTGCTGGCGCAAAAGACGTCAACGGCAATACCCTGACCACCGACCAGCGCGGCTTCTCGCTCGATCCAGCCTGCTCCACCGGCAAACTGGACGCCGGCTCGGTGCAGACCAGCTTCCACACCGTCACCACTGCAGCCGATCCCGGCAGCGGCACCTGCGGCGCTACCTGCGCCCTGCGCGACGCCATCACCGCCTCCAACGCCGCGGGCCACGGAGACATCGACTTCTCCTCTGCCGTCACCGGCACCATCACCCTCGGCAGCGCCCTTCCCGCCATCAGCGGCGCGGTCAACCTCGTTGGACCCACGACCGGATCGCTCACCATCTCCGGCAACAGCGCGAATCAGATTTTCAATGTAACCACGGGCAGCCTCGTGGCTTCTAATCTGACCCTCGCCCACGGCAAGAGCGCTTCCACCGGCGGCGCCATCAACAACGCCACCGGCACCGTCAGTCTGAACAACATCCTGTTCAGCGGCAACACCGCGACCACCCTCGGTGGCGCTATCGACAACGGCGGCACCCTCGTCATCAACGGCAGCACATTCGCCTCCAACACCGCGCCCACCGGCAGCGCGATCTATAACTCCGGATCGACCGATGCCACCTACAGCACCTTCTCCGGCAACGCAGCCAGCACCGGCGGCGGCATCTTCAACAACAGCGGCGCCTCGCTGACTCTCGCCAACACCACCTTTGCGGCTAATACCGGCGGTACCGGCACCGGCATCGACAATACCGGCTCCCTGAGCGTCACCAACAGCGCCTTCGACTCAACCACCGAGTGCGTGGGCACCGGATGTCCTTCCACCGGCAACGGCAACGTTGTCGGCGCAACCCTCGCTCCGCTGGCCAGCAACGGCGGCCCAACCCCCACCGTTCTTCCGCTTCCGGGCAGTTCGGCAATCTGCGGTGGCTCTTTGGCCCTCTTGCCTCCTGTAACCACCGACCAGCGTGGTTTCTCGAACCAGAACATCACCTATACCGGATACTCAGCCACTACGCCCTGCGTTGACTCCGGCGCGGTGCAGACCGACTACACTTCCGCGCAGTTCGTCGGCGGACCTTATACCTCTACCGCCAGCACCTTCGGCCTGACTCCTCCCGTGATCCTCTCCGTCACCGAGAGTGGTCAGAACGTCGGCGGAGTTCCCGTCACCCTCACCTTCACCGGAACCGGTTTGGCCCTCGGCCTGTCGGCGACGACGGTCAGCGGCAGCGGCGCCACCTTCGGCAATCTCGTCGTCTCACAGGCGAGCGTGCCTACCGACTCTCTCTCCGCCACCATCCCCATCGTCGGCGCCGATGTTCTCACCGCTGCTCCGGCAACTCTTACCGTGAACCCAGCGCCTGGCGCGGCTACCATCACAACCGCCAACCCCGCATCGGCCCAACCCAGCAACACGTCCGTCAGCCTGTCAGCGACCGTCACCAGCGCCGGCAAGGCCGTCACCGCGGGCACGGTGACCTTCACGGTACAAGCGCCTGCCGGAACAACGGTCAGTGCCCCAGTCAGCACCAACGGTGTGGCCACCGTCACCTACCCTCTCGCGGGCATTGGCAACGGCAGCTTCACCTTTAACGTGATGTATTCCAACGGCGGCGTCACTTACGCGAACAGCATTGCCATCGGACAACTCACCATCGGCAAAGCAACGCCCACCATTACGACCCTTCCGACCGCAAGCGCCATCACCTACGGCCAGACTCTGAGCGCCTCCGTGCTGACCGGCGGTGTCGGCTCCGTCGCTGGCACCTTCTCCTTCGCTACCCCCAGCCTCGGTCCTTCCGCCGGAACCGCCTCGGAGGCCATCCTCTTCACTCCGAACGACACCACCGATTACGGCGTAGCCACCGGCGTGGTCAGCGTCACCGTGAATAAGGCGAATCCGGTCGTCACCTGGCCAACCCCTCCGGCAATCCCCTACGGCACGCCGATCGGCGCCGCCGAGCAGAACGCCACCGCCAACACACCGGGGTCGTTCTTCTACACAACACCGAACGGGACAATCTTCTCCGTCGGCACGCATCCCTTGGGTGCTGCGTTCTTACCCACCGACTCGACGGACTACAATCCCGTCTCTGCCTACAGCACCATCACCGTGACGAAGGCGACCCCCACCATCAAGTGGGCAACACCGGCCGCCATCAACTACGGTACGGCGCTCAGCTCGGCTCAGCTCAATGCCACTGCCAGCGTCGCAGGCACCTTCAGCTACTCCCCGGCAGCCGGAACCGTTCCTGCTGCGGGCGCTGACACTCTGTCGGTCACCTTCACTCCGTCCGACACCACCGACTACACCACCGCAACGGCCTCGGTCACCCTGTCCGTCACGATTCCCCCCACCCCCATCGCTCCTTACATTGAAGTGAACGGGGGCGCCTGGCAGGCGACCAACACGGTCACGGTCGCTGCTGGCAGCGTCGTGAACCTCGGACCCCAACCCCTCACCGGCGGTTCCTGGAGCTGGACCGGTCCTAACGGCTTCACGTCCACCTCGCGCGAGATTGACAACATTCCTCTGGTCTCGGGTGTGAACACTTACGTGGCAACCTACACCAATCCTTCAGGTGCCAAAACCACGGCGACCTTCACCATCACCGTCACCGGCTGGGTGGAGATCGGTACCAGCGCCAGCAACATCGCTGTCGGCTCCGACGGCACCCTGGTCATGGTCAACACCCCTTATCAGACCGTCTGGGAATATACGCCGGCCTCCGGTAAGTGGACCCAGCTGCCCTCGGTTGTTTCCCAGGTTGCCGTAGTCAACGCCAACAGCATCTGGTGTATCGGCACCGATCGCAATGTCTATCGCCTCAGTGGCGGCGCCTGGATCAAGGTCGGCATCAGCGCGGACTCGATTGCGGCTGGCGCCGATGGAACCGTGATCGTCGCCAACTATCCGGCCCAGACCATCTGGAAGTATGTGTCCGACAACAACTGGACGCTGGTTCCGGGCGGCGGCCTTGCCAACGTGGTGTCGGTGGTCAAGAGCAACGACTACTATATCGTCGGCTCCGGCCCCGGCTACTGGGCGTGGAACTTCAACGGAGCCTGGTCGGAAGTGGGAGAGGCGGCCTTTAGCTGGATCTCCTCCGCATCTGACGGAACCGTCGTCACCACCAACAGCGCCCACAACATCTACCAGCTCGTATCGCCGAATAACTGGACGCAGCTCACTGGGACCATGAAAGAAGTGGTCGTACAGAAGAACGGGTCCTACTACGCAATCGGAACCGACAACAACGTCTACAGCTACGGCAGCCACTAACGAACTGGGGCGGATTCCCTCCGCCTGACGAGGTAAATGGAAGGGGCCGGGCCCAACGATCCGGACCCCTTCCACAGGAACCCGCCATAACCGGCGGGTTTTCCTTTTTGGGTTAAACCTGGCCGTAGAAGGCCTGCACGCGTTGTCGCCGCCTGCGACTCCTTCTACCGCCTGTGACTCCTTCTACCGTCGGCGACTCCTTCTACCGTCTGCGACTCCTTCTACCGCCTGCGACTCCATCTACCGTCTGCGACTTCTACCGTCCGCGACTCCTTCCACCGGCCGCGACTCCTTCTACCGTCCGCGAATCCTTCTACCGTCCGCGACTCCTTCCACCGGCCGCGACTCCTTCCACCGTCCGCGACTCCTTAATACCGTCTGCGACTCCTTCCACCGTCCGCGACTCCTTCTACCGTCTGCGACTCCTTCTACCGCGAGCAAGCCGAAGCCTCGAAGCCCCCCTCCTTCCCCCCCAGCCAGGTTCACCCCACAGCAAGAAGCAAACGCTCCCGCCATTCGACCGGCAAGATGACTCGACGTCCTCCGCGGCACCAAAGTACCGTCCATTCCCAAACGCCACGCATTCCAACTCAAATCCGGAACGAAACTTACCCTGTCCCCTGTCCCCTGTCCCCTGCACCCTGTCCCCTGTCCCCTGCACCCTGTCCCCTGTCCCCTGTCCCCTGTCCCCTGCACCCTGTCCCCTGCTTTTCCTGTCAAGCCTTTGTGCAAAACTCCGAAGGGTAAGTATCCCTTGACGACAAGTAGAAGATGTGGCAAACTGTCTTTGTCATGAAACAGCCTCGCATCCCAAAGCGCAAGCAAAGACAGAGCATACCGGGGTACCAGCGGTACACATTCAAGGACTTCAATACGGAGTTCCCGGACGATGACGCCTGCCTCGAATTCATCAAAGAGGAGCGCTGGCCCGATGGACGGACCCTCTGCGCGAAATGCAAAGTGGAGCGCAAGCATTACCGCGTGACGGGCCGCACGGCTTATGCCTGCGACCACTGCGGAAACCACATCTACCCGATGGCCGGAACGATCTTTGAGAAGTCCACCACGTCTCTGCGGACGTGGTTCCACGCCATGTACCTGATGGGGTCCACGCGCTGCGGAATCTCGGCAAAGCAGATTCAGCGCGAGACGGGCGTGACGTACAAAACCGCGTGGCGCATCTTCAAGCAGGTCCGAACCCTGATGGCGGAAGACATCAGACTGGAGGGGTCAACAGTCGAGATGGACGAATCCGTTTTCGGCGGACGCCAAAAGGGTCAACATGGCCGCAAAAGCACGGGCAACAAGAGCATCGTGGTCGGGATCGCAGAGCGTAACAGTGGTAAAGGTCGCGTGCTGGCGATGGTTGCGAACGATGCGACCCGTGCCACTCTTCACGGAATTGCTCAGGAGAAAATCCTGCCCGCGTCCACGGTCTACACCGATGATTACAACGCCTATCACGGCCTCGCCGCGAAGGGGTATCAGCATCGCCGCATCAATCACAGCGCTGGAATCTACGTCATGGGCGACATTCACACCCAAACGATTGAGGGATTTTGGAGTCTGGTAAAACGTGGGATTGGCGGGGTTTACCACTCGGTGAGCAAGAAGTATTTGCAGAGCTACCTAAATGAGTATGCCTTTAGGTACAATCGCCGCGACGCTCAGGAGCCGATGTTTGTTTCGCTTCTGAATCAGGTTTCCGAACGGGCGAACTGATCGCCCGTTTTAGCAGGTTGTGGTAGTCATCCCGCGTGAACGGGAGTGACTGTGAAGGGACAGTTTTATCGCGCGGCGGATTTGATGCTGGCTTTTTCATCGTGTGCCATCGGCGCTCGTAACGCCGAATTCAGACGATCCACTCTCAGTGTATCAGGGGTGGTCAAATGAGCCGTCTTAGACTTCGGTTGCATTTCAACAAGGGTCTCCCGGGAATCGCCCTCGACAAACTCGAACATGTTGTCGAAGAGATGCGCAAATTCCTTGCGTCTCTTAGCGATGACATCGAATTGATGGAACCGAACGGCTGGATAGGAACCGATTTCGAGAACGGCTCTATCGGATTTACGAACGTGTATCCCCAGGACGTTGAGAGTCTCAAGTTGGCGCGATTCAACAACGCCATGCTCACTCTGGGCAGAGGCGAATTCCCGCCGTCACTGGACGAATCCACCGCCAACAGATTTTTTGACTTGGCGACGCTTTTGGATGCCGAACAAAAGGCCGACATGACGGTTTTTGCTGACGATGGCTCTCCCGTGTCCTTTGAAGTGAGTGAGGAGACCGCGAAGATTGCCCGTCATATGGAAATACTCCCATTCCGGGAGGCGCTCGGCGCGATACAGGGGACCATCTTTTCGCTACATAACGGCTCGAAGCCGTCGCCGTATTTTACCCTGCGAGAATTGTCTACTCGCCATCTGGTTAATTGCCTCTACCGCCCTGAGAACTTTCCTGATGTTCTCGCCGCCCTTCAATCTGAAGGACAGGTTATCCATGTAAGGGGGACGGTGGTGACGAACACGCGCAGGCGGGAGATAGACCACATCAGAATTAAGGAGATAAAACTCTCCGAGCCATACGGATATGAAGACGTGGAGAGATTCCTTAAGAAGAGGATGCAGTGAGCAGCGTAATCTATTCGGACGCGAATCCAATTATCGAGCTTGCGAAATTTGCCAGAGGTACGCATGACCCGGCACGCAGCGACGATCTGGACTTCATGCGCCGAATTCTGGCGGCTGCCAATAATAATGAAATCGACCTATTCACATCATCCATCAGCGTAGTTGAATGCGTGGCGGCAGGAGACGATTGGGGTCCTGAAGTCCAAGCGTTCTTTATCGGAACTCTGAGTTCTGGAAGAATGTTCAAACTGGTACAAGACTCGATCTTCGTGGCCGAACGTGCGCGCGATTTGCGATGGAAACATAACATTCGCCTCAAAGGTGCGGATGCTATCCACGTTGCATCCGCTATCGAGGCGCAGAGCACGGAATTTCTGACCTGGGACACTGACATCAGCAAGCCAAAAGTGGCGGACAAGCTAAAAGTCCTAGCGTCATTCGGCATTTCGGTCATTACCCCCAAGCAGACGAAATTGCTGCCCCCTCTTTACTCTGAGGCCCCATCCTTCGATTGGACCGTAAATTAACGGGTTCCAACTTCTATTTATCTGGTGATAACTAAATAGCCAGGAATCTTGGTTGCCATCTAGCCGCAAAGGTAGGACTGCGGTAACAATGGCCTATTGGTCATTTTGTAGTGGAGGTGAGACACGAACGCCCCGATGTCAGTCGGGGCGTTGAGCAAAACCTAAATCCGTGCGGGGGTTCCATGACCGATCTCCAGCGTACCTCTGTAGCGCCTCCGCGTCAACCCTAACCTCCCCTGGCAGGTATACAGGGCGTTACTGCGCCAAAATTACGCGCGGAGGAAAGACAGATATGGCTCTCTATTGGGATGGCCAACACTTACAGCACTGGGATAACGAAGAATTCAAAAAAGACTATTCTCCAGGCAAAGAAACGGCATGGTCCGGTATTTACCGCTGCCAGGGGTGCGGAAGAGAAGTGGTTCATACGCTAGGCAAATCTCTTCCGCCTCAAAACCATCATCAACACACCGCTGCCCAAGGGACTATTCGGTGGAGGCTGTTGGTAACGGATGCTCTGGACCCGTCTTAGGAACGGTGAGCGTAAGAGGCATAAAGGGCTCCTGCGGATACTGTCCCCAAAGGAGCCTTGCCACTTCCGGAAGACGATCAGCAATCGCAACCAGCTTGCTAGCGGGGAGACTTTGCTGCATGAATTCAGCGACAGACTGAAGGTCAGAATCGACAGTCAAAACGGTTTGCATTTCGGGCACACTCCATGCGATGATGTCGCTGAAGAGTTCGCCACACCGAGACCCGCCCTGGCAGGCGGGTTTTCATTGCTCTCTAGTATATTCCCACGGGCATACTTTCGTACCGTTGCGTCCCACAGGCGTCATCTGCCATTCTTAACCATCCGCAGTACCTCTGGCCCGTCCCTTCAGCGAGTGGCGGGCCATTTTTCCGCCCTGTCACGGCATGGGCATTCTATCACTTGTTCTGAAGGGATACTTACCCTCCGAAGTAATAGCCTCTGACTTATCACGACTTACTCGCCGCCTCACCCAAAGAAAGTTGGCCGTTTTATTCGCTGAACCTGATATTCTGGACTTATAGATAGAAAATAAAAGTAGCCTCGCCTTCCGGCGGGGCTTTCCTTTTTGGGGCGCGGATGAGGATGCCCGGTTTTGGCAGATGGGGCGCCCGAGTCCGTTCCTTGCTAACCATTCCTTGCTAACCGCTTTTCACTAACCGTCTTTCGCTAACCGTCTCTTGCCAACCCGTCTTTCGCTAACCGTCTCTTGCTAACCGTCTTTCGCTAACCGTCTTTCGCTAACCGTCTTTCGCTAACCGCTGTTCGCCACGGAGGTCCCTCATGCTCGAAACCACCACCCCAGCCGAGTCGCCCACGCCCATCGCCGCCGGCGGCGCCGCCCCCGCCCACCGCCAGTGCGGCTACACCAAATCCGACGGCCACAAGTGCCGCGACTGGGCCATCCGCGGCCACAACCACTGTGCCCGCCACCACCGCTTCCTCCAGTGGTACCCCGAGCGCCCCATCGAGGTCCCCCTCCTTGAAGACGAGGCCTCCGTCGTCCTCCTCCTCTCCCAAACCCTCCGCGCCCTCGCCTGGGGAACCATCCCCGTTGCCAACGGACGCATGCTTCTCGCCGGCTGCCGTCAGGCCTTCTCCATGCAGGGCCGCCGTCTCGAAATGGCAAAGTTCCGCCTCCGCCTCCGCCGCCTCGGCATCCCCGAAGACGAAATCTTCGAATCGCCGGATGAGCCAGCCTCCACGTCCGGTCCCGACGCCCCGCCGCCCGAACTGAGCCCTGAGCTCTGCGCTCTGACCCCCGATGCGGTGCCCGATTCGGTAGAAGTCTCAGCGGTCGAGCCAACTCCTGACCCAGCTCCGGCCCCTGCGCCCCGTCGGGCCCGCTTCCGCGACCTCAAAACCGACTGGGATAAAGACCTCCGCCGCGGCGAAAATCAGATGACGGACATGTACTTCAAACGCTACGGCGAAACCCCCGAAGAGTTCGCCGCCGCCCGCGCCACCCCTTTCCAGAACCTCGCGCCCGAAGATCCGGCACAAATTACTGCTCGCTGACCTGTTCACTACTCCGCCAACACCGGGGGGGTCCGCCAACGATTCCACAACCTGCAATCAACGACTTCCCGAGGGGTCAACCCCCTCTAAAAGCTTTTGAGTAAAGGAGGCCACCAAGCCCCAAAAAACTCGATTTCCAAAAAGAATTTCTCTGCGAGCTCTGGGATCTCTGTGGTGAGTCCAGACGGCCGTATCGCTCCTTCAGCCGCGGTGTGCCCCTCGCAAATCCGGCACAAATTACCGCTCGCTGACCTGTTCACGACTCCGCCAACACCGGGGGGTCCACCCAGTCGTCCACAACCTCAAATCAACAACTTCCCGAGGGGTCAACCCCCTCCAAAAAGCTTTTGAGTAAATGAGAACACCAAGCCCGAAAAAACTCGATTTCCAAAAAGAATTTCTCTGCGAGCTCTGGGATCTCTGTGGTGAGTCCAGACGGCCGTATCGCTCCTTCAGCCGCGGTGTGCCCTTCCCAAATCCGGCACAAATTACCGCTCGCTGACCTGTTCACTACTCCGCCAACACCGGGGCGTCCGCCAACGATTCCACAACCTGCAATCAACAACTTCCCGAGGGGTCAACCCCCTCTAAAAGCTTTTGATTAAAGGAGAATACCAAGCCCGAAAAACTCGATTTACAAAAAGAATTCTCTGCGGCCTCTGGGATCTCTGTGGTGGGTCCAAACTGCCGTATCGCTCCTTCAGCCGCGGTGTGCCCTTCCCAAAACAGGAACAAGCGGATCGTGTGCCGTTTTCCCAAAAAAGACAAATGATTCCCAATGCCATGACTTTCGTGATCGCCACCGAACCAAAATGCTGAGAAGTTCCGACGAGAAGGGCGTTTGCTTCTTGCTGTGGGGTGAACCTGGCCGAGGAACAACCGGTGCGTTCGCTACCCGGCTACAGTTCCTCGCCCGGCTCCCGGCTACAGCTACAACGCAGGTAACCAAATCAGGGAAACTCCCTCCCTGAAAGTGGGATACCACGGTCACCAGCCTCTCCCTATAGTTCGGTCATACGATTCTCACCTCAGGAACAGTAGAGAGCTCCAGGCTCTTCGGTTCTCCCTGGGACGGGAATCACCGGTGCGTCAAGATATGAAAAAGCTGCTTTCTGGTCCTTCTGCTTTGGTCTCTCCGCGTGTGCTCCTTGGCATGGGGCTGCTCGGCCTGACGTCGTTTTTCGGAGGAACGGGATGCACCTCGCACTCCCTGACCGGGCTGACCATTCAGCCTGCCACCGGGAACACCTGCGTCGTCCCCGGTGTCTCGGCGGAGTTCAAGGCCTATGGCACCTATACCGAGGGCGGACACGCCTCAGAAACCCAGGACCTCACCGACATGGTGACCTGGTCTTCCACGATTCCCGCGGTCGCCACCGTTTCCCAAACAGGTGTAGCTACCGGCGTCAATCTCGGCACCACCAGCATTCTGGCGACCACGCAGGGTGAGTTTGGCAACCTGACCGCTGTTTCCAGCATTAACGTCGAGAGTCCTTGCAGCGCGACCGGCGCGATTGCGAAGCCGCTGTCGCTCACCGTAATCCCCGGCAATCAGACCCTCACTTCGGTTGGCCAAACGACACGCCTGCTCGCCATCGCGACCTCCAACGGCGGAGCACACACCACCGATCTTTCCCGTCAGGCAACCTGGCAATCCAGCGATGTCAATGTCGCCACCGTGGATGCTACCGGACTGGTCAGAGGCGTTGGCCCAGGTGACGCCACCATCACCGCCCAAACCCGTGCTGCCGATGGCGCCCTTGTTTCTGCCACGCAAACCGTCCACTTCCTTGCGAGTTCGCAGGATCAGTAGGTTTCAGAAACATCCTTCTTGACCCGCAACTGCACGTAACCAACGCCGGGTCGTCGAAGCGCCTGTTAATCCGCAGGCGCTTTTTGCTTTTGGCCCAATATGCCCTGTGAAACAGGCGCGCTCTGCCCCAACCCAGCCGAAGCTTCGATGCGGCCGGAGCCCCTTAACGATATTGATACGGGTACCTGCCGAATACACAGCAAGTTGTATTGACATTAGTTGACTTTCGATACACTGGTGCTCCTGTGGAACGCAACGAACCCAAATACGCCAATGAGCTGTACGAAGGACTCATGGCCCGCTTCGCCGGCGTCCCTGATGCTCAAATCAGCGTGACCGGCGGTGGGGTTCAATGGCGCTGTTCCGCCCAGCGCGGCCAGCGCTCCTGCTGGGTAGGCTGTTTTGAGGTGGGCGGACCCGAGTTCCTCGCCTTTCTGGAAGAGGACGCCAAGAAGGTTGCTACCGCCCGCAGCTCTTCCCGGGATGAAACTGTCGATGCCATCTGGCATTGGCTGGATGGCGCCACGCTCGACGAGATGTATCGCCGCTTCTGCTTCGTGGACTGGGAAAAGCGCCAGATCCTCTCGATCCGCGAGCATGTGTTGAAGAGCTTCCCCCGCCTCGCGACCACCTCTCGCAACGTCCTCTCCGTGGCTGGTTCCGGAGTCTCCCATCTCTGGTTTCGCACCGACGCGCGGTCCGTTCATCTCCACTTCCCGTCCCGCCGCAATGCGCCGGAGGCGATCTTCCATTGGGATCATTGCGAGCTCTTTCGCTTCGAGGCTTCGGATCAGGACGCCCTGGCCGCTGTCCTCACCCGCTGGCTGGCCGACGATGCGCCGCCCTCCAAAATGAGCAGGGAGTTTCCCTGGCTGCACATTCGCCCCCTCGCCGCCTATTACGAGAACGGCAACCCGGTCGAAGGTGAATTTCTCGAGAGCTGGGACATGACCGAGCGCGTGTACGAAGGCTCGCGCTTTCCGCCACGAACGCTCATCCTGCCCTTCATCGCCGACCTGCGCCGCGCTGGCTACGACCACAAGCTACGCGCCGGACAATCCATCTGGTCGCTCATCGTTTCGCGCTCGCGCCGCCCGCGCCTGCGGCCCGAACAGCCCCTCGTCTCCTTCCAGTTTCGCGAGACCACCATGGAGGTCTTCTCCAGCAACCACGGGGAAGAACGCATCTCGGTCGTCCCCATCGAGGTCACGGACACGGTCCAGCGCGTCCTCGAGCGCCTCAGCGAACAGCCCATCGACTAGTCCCCTTCCTGCTCGACGGACCACCTCCTGGCGGGACTATACTGTCCACTGCTTTGCCGCAGGAGCAACGGATGCCGTTATCGCGTCGTGAATTCTTCAGCGGCCTGGCCATTTCAGGCGCCATGGCTGCTCTTCCCTCCAGCTCTTCATCACTTGCCTTTGACTCCGTGGCGGCCAGCTGCCCTTTCCGGCTTTCCGTCATCAACGACGAAATCTCCCAGGACTTCGATCATGCCTGCTCCGTCGCAGCGAATGACTTTGGCCTGCACTGGATCGAGCTTCGCAGCATGTGGAACAAGAACGTCACCGATCTCGACACCGGCCAGATCGCTGAAGCCCAGCGCACTCTCGAAAAGTACGACCTCCGCGTGACTGATATCGCCAGCCCCCTGTACAAGGTCGACTGGCCCGGCGCGCCGCGCAAAGATGGAGCACCCCGCGATCAGTTCCATGCCGACAATGACTTCAGCCAGCAGGAGGCGCTGCTTGAGCATTGCATCGAGCTGACCAAAGCCTTCGATGCCAACCGCATCCGCTGCTTCGACTTCTGGCGGCTCGAAGATCAGAAGCCGTATCGTGACGCCATCAACAGCAAGCTCGCCCACGCCGCCGAGGTATGCGCGAAGAGCAACGTCATCCTCCTGCTCGAGAACGAAATGTCCTGCAACACCGCGACCGGCGAAGAGGCGGCAGCCGTGCTTAAGGCCGTTCCCAACCACAACTTCATGCTCAACTGGGATCCCGGCAACGCCGGGACGTTCCCGGATGCCATGCCGTTTCCCAGGGGCTACGATCTGCTGCCCAAAGACCGCATCGGCCACTGCCACGCGAAGAACGTCACCCGCCAGGCGGGCGGCAAATACGAATGGCAGCCCGTCGGCACCGGGGTCGTGGATTGGGTCGGGCAACTGCGCGCTCTGCGCCAGGACGGCTACCACTTTGCTGTCAGCCTCGAAACGCACTGGCGCGGCGCGGGAACGCCCGAAGCCTCAACGCGCATCAGCATGGCCGATCTCAAGAAGGCCCTGGCAGAATCGGGCGCGGCCTGCTGAGCACGAGCAACCACGCATTCACGGAGACAGTATGATCACACGTCGTCAGTTCCTCGACACGATAGCCGTCGGCGCCGCAGGCGCCGCTATCAACAGCACCGCCAGGAGCTATGCGCAGATCATGGGCGCGAACGATCGGCTCAACTTCGCCATCATCGGACTTCACGGCCGCGGCTACGCCCACCTTTCCGCGCTCGCAGCCAATCACGATACGGCCCGCGTGGCCTGGATCTGCGATGTGGAGAGCACCTTCATGGCAAAGTTTGCGGACCAGGCGCAGAAGGAGCTCGGCTACACGCCGCAGACCGAAGGCGACTTCCGTAAGGTGCTCGAACGCAAAGACGTCGACGCCATATCGATCGCCACCCCGGACCACTGGCATGCACCCATGGCCATCGCCGCCGTGGAAGCAGGCAAGCATGTCTACGTGGAGAAGCCCTGCAGTCATAACCCGGCCGAGGGCGCGCTTCTCATCGCAGCGCAGAAGAAATACGGCAAGCGGGTACAGATGGGTTCGCAGCAGCGCTCCTCGCCACACACCATCGAGATCGTGCAGAAGATCCACGATGGCGTCATCGGGCGCGCGTACTACGCAATGGCCTGGTACGTGAACACCAGGAAGTCCATCGGCTACGGCAAAGAGGCGCCGGTGCCGCCGACCCTCAACTGGGACCTTTGGCAGGGCCCAGCGCCGCGCCAGCCATATAAGGACAACTTCCAGCCCTATAACTGGCACTGGTTCCGGACCTGGGGCACCGGCGAGACCCTCAACAACGGCACGCATGAGGTCGATGTGTGCCGATGGGCGCTCGGCGTCGACTATCCGAACCTCATCAACGCAGCGGGCGGACGATACGCCTTCAGGGATGACTGGCAGTTCTATGACACGCTCGTGACGAACTTCGAATACGAGGACAAGCTCATCTGCTGGGACGGGCGCTGCTGCAATGGCATGAAGGTCTACAACCGCGACCGCGGCTCGTCGATCCTGGGGACTACGGGCTCGGTGCTGGTGGACCGCGATGGCTATGAGATCTACGACCTGGCCGGGAAGAAGACGAGCGAGTTCCGCGTGCAGGGAGAGAAGACTGCTTCGTCAGACCTGGTCGGCCGCGACTCTATGACGAACGCCCACTTCGCGAACTTCATTGCCGGCGTGACCAGGGGCGAGCCGCTCCACTCTCCCGTCGAAGTCGGCAACGTGGCGGTGACCATGCTGCAGCTCTCGAACATTGCCTGGGAGGTTCAGCGCGAGTTGAAGCTCGATCCCAGCGATGGCAAAATCGTCGGCGACGCCGAAGCCATGAAAGGCTGGGGCCGCGAATACGAGAAGGGCTGGGCCCCGCATCTGTAACTTACACTGCTACCAATCAGCTGAACGGCACCGGAGGTCTTCATGAAAACCGAAGTATCGCGTCGTGACTTTGTTCTCTCCGGAGCCCTCACCGCCGCCGCTGCTCTTGCTCCCGTGTCTGCAAACGCTCAGGCCGGCGTCGCGGCCGGGGATCGCACGGGTCCCATCCAGCTGGGGCTCGCGAGTTACACCTTCCGGAATTTCACGCGCGCGCAAATGATCGGCTTCATGAAGGAGCTGAACGTCCTCGCATTGAATGCGAAGGACGCGAAAGATCATCTGCCCATGGACCCGGCCGCTGAGGCGCAGGCCGTAGCGGATTACAAGGCCGCGAACATCGGTCTCCACGCCGCCGGAGCCATCTACTTTCAACAGGCCACCGAAGACGAGATTCGCAGCAAGTTCGAATACCTGAAGCGGGCCAACATCCCGGTGATGGTCGCTGGCGACCCGTCGCCGCAGACCCTTCCCCGCATCGAGCAGTTCGTGAAGGAGTATGACATCCGCCTGGCCATCCACAATCACGGGCCGGAGGACAAGTTGTGGCCTTCGCCGCTCGACATCCTGAAGGACATTCAGGGGATGGATGCTCGCATTGGCTGCTGTATCGACGTCGGCCATACCGTGCGCGCGGGAACCGACGTCGTCGAGGCGATCCACGCAGTCGGACCGCGCCTGTTCAACATGCACATGAAGGACCTGACGGATTTCCACGTCAAGGAGAGTCAGGTGGCGGTGGGCGACGGCAAAATGCCGGTGCGTGGCATCTTCGAAGCCCTCATCGCGATCAAGTATCCCGGCTATGTCGATCTGGAGTACGAGGTTCACGCCGACGATCCGATGACGGGCGTGTCGAAGAGCTTCGCTTACATGCGGGGAGTGCTGGCCGGGATGGGTTATGCATGATTCTTCGCGAGTCCGTCGGCGCATTAACCGGCAAATCTAAACCGACGAGGCGACCTGACTTCTACCGTCAACGTGCCCCGGTTTGCGGGAGATCCATTCCACCGCGAACAGAATGCCGATCAGAAGGACCGGTCCGGCGATGAGAGCATACGTGTACCACGGAAAGCGTCCTGCAAACAGATAGAGGTAGAGCAGGCCCAGGGCGACAAAGCCGACTCCGCCAACCCATTCCCACTTCCACGCCAAGGCCAGGACGACGAGCACAACGAAGGTCGGCACCAAGTGCATGAACAGCGACGGCACCAGGCGCCAGAACGGCAGATGTTCGCCGAAGACGTCGAGGGCGAAGATGCTGATGAAGACGGCGAACAGAATGGCAAGCAGGCGGGGAACCCAATGGAGCAGCCGTTTCGATATCGATTGCACGGAATGCCTCCTTCGCTACGGCCGATGGGGAGACACGGTCCAACTCGGCCATTCGGCATAAATCCTACGCCCGGTCATCTGGCGAAGGCCGTTGAATCGGCTGTATTTTCATCGGATCAAAATGCGCTTCGCCGGCTTTGCTGCGAGCCTGGTGAGAAGCCGGTAAGTCTGCCCGTAACGGCACAGGGCGGTACAGTGGGAATCCGGTGATGTGTGAGTTGCGTTGCTGGTTGGGTCGGAAAGGCGGTTGCTTCTTGCTATGGCGTGAACCTCGCCGAGGGATGCGTGGCTGTATTGAGCACGGCAAGCTTTGTGGGTTAGAGAAAGACGAGCGTCTCCTTCGCTGCGCTCCGATGACAACGTAAAAACCAGTGGGTTCCCGGTCCCGAAATCGAGAGCAGTCTGCTGCCCAGGCCTGGGTCCGGGCCACCTCATCTGTTTTTGTGATCAGAGAGCGGTCGAGGTTCGCGGCAGAAAGTTTGCCTTGATGAATCTCTGCGCGGGGCGCTCGATGAAGAGCATGGCCAGCACGGCTGCAGCCACGAGCAATCCGTAGCTGAGCCATGGATCAAAGCGGTCGAGATGCGTCTTCGTCAGAATTCCCGAGTTATGGATGAGATTCCATAGATTGAAGTGCAGGATATAGAGACAGTAGCTCGCCTGCCCCACGGCGACAAACGGGAAGAAGCCGAAGAACTTCGCGATGATATTATGCCCCGCCAGCCCCAGCACGGCGAGCGCGTAGAGCGGCATCATCAAACCGTCGTGCATCATCGGATAGGGGAAGAAGTCGCCGAAGTAGAGGATGGCGTAAATCCCTGCCATGCCGAGGGCTCCGAAGAGCAACCGACGGCGCGCTCCGCGCGGAATGAGAGCGTCCAGATCGGCCAGGACAATGCCAAAGAGAAACGAGGGCACATGCGGCGGAGGCGAGAACTTCAGGGCGCGTATCCAGAAGCCGTCGGTGTAGCGGCCTGGGTGCAGATCGCCGTCCGGATGCAGCCCCATATAGAGGGTGGGCAGCACCATGCCCAGGCACCAGAGGCCGAGAAGAATTCCCACCAGCGCGCCGATTCCCTTCGGACGCTTCCACAGAACGACCAGAGGAAAGATGAGGTAGAAGAAGGCCTCGGTACACATGGTCCAGGCCGGCGTGTTCCAGAAGGTGGAGAGCCACGGGTTCCACGCCTGGAGCAGGAACGGGGTGAGTAACACGCCCCAGGTGAACTGCGCGTGCGAACGCGCATGCCACTCATCCATGAGCATGCCGAGCGAGAGGATGAGCGCAAAGATATAGATGGGATAGAGGCGGGAGACGCGGGCGATCCAGAAATTCCGCGTGCTCAGGTTCCCCTGTTGCGCCTTGTCGGAGTAGTTGTAGGCGAGAACGAAGCCGGAGAGAAGCAGGAAGAAGCTGACCGAGGTGAATCCGTTATCGACGATCGGGGCAAAGGGGCCAAACCATTTCGGATTGCCAAAATGGAAGAAGACAATATTGAGGGCCGCAAAGGCGCGCAGGCCGGTAAGGGCAGGCAACCGCTCCTTCTTCGTTTTGACCGCCACCGGACGCGGCGCCGGAGCCTGGAGGGGTTCGCTGGGCTCCCAGGAACCGGGGGGCTGCGGAACGACTTGAACCTGTGCGCTCAGAATCGGTCTCCTGTTGGGGTTTGCGGCTCCGGATCGGGACAAGAGCCACGCTGGGGGCGGATGCTATGGCGAATGATCTATGGAGATCAGACGCTGGAGATCGGAGGGGTGTTTCAGGCCGTAACCAGAGAGCCGACTTTCTCCCCGGAGATGACGCGGCGAATGTTACCGGTCTGGTTCAGATTAAAGATGATCATCGGCAGATTATTGTCTTTGCAGAGACTCACTGCCGTCGTGTCCATGACCTTTAACCCCAGACGCAGAATTTCCATGTAGGTAATCTGCTCAAATTTGACAGCGCCAGTTGTGATGACCGGATCGGCATCGTAGATGCCCTCGACCTTGGTCGCTTTCAGTAACACATCCGCCTTGATTTCCATGGCGCGCAGGGACGCCGCGGTGTCCGTGGAAAAATAGGGGTTACCGGTGCCCGCGGCGAAGATGACGACGCGGCCTTTTTCGAGGTGGCGGATGGCGCGGCGCCGGATATAGGGCTCGCAGACCTGGTTCATTTCAATGGCGGACATCACCCGGCAAAAAACATCGCGCTTCTCAAGCGCGTCCTGGATGGCGAGCGCATTGATCACGGTGGCCAGCATCCCCATATTGTCGGCGGAGACGCGGTCCATGTCCCTGGCCTGCTCGGCCACGCCGCGAAAGAAGTTGCCGCCGCCGACGACGATGGCCACTTCGACGCCCATCTTGTGAACGTCAGCCAATTCGGCGGCGATTTCATGGATACGGATGGGATCGACGCCGAAGCCTTTACCCGCTGCCAGAGCCTCGCCGGATAGCTTGAGAACGACGCGTTTGTACATGCCAATGGCAGTATCGCACGCGCCACCGCGAGAGGCCAGCAGAGAGGAGTCCGGGGCTAGCGGTGAGGGCAGCCTGGCCAACAACAGGGCCTGCGCATTCCCTCTTTCAGCTCCGAGCACACTCTCTCGATGTGCTCGCGCCTTGTCTCCGGCCTTTTCACGGAGATAACCCAGCAGATCCACTCATTGCGGGCGAGGGGAGTGATATCTTCCCACTTCGCCCATGCCGCAGCGTCGGAGAGAAGAGCTTTGCGTAAGTCCGGCGGGACGCGATGGGCCACGCCGGTGGAGAGCTTTCCGGGCATTTCTCTACGTTACACGTGGAGCTTTCCCGGAGGGATGGCAGGCGGCAGAAGACATTCTTCTCGCGCTACGGTAGGATGCGGAGAAGTCTCCCCGCTTTTACAGCACTTTCATCTGCAGGCCAGGTTTTCGGCCAGTCGTCCCATCTTTCCGCACCCGGGGGTCACCGATGGATCTTCGCCGTACGCTCACTCTCCCTGCTCGCCTGTTGTGCATGGCGCCGCTATTTCTTATCCCGGCCAGCGCTGTCCTCGGCCGCGCGCAGTCCGCTCCGCCGGCCGACATCGTCTTTCGCGACGCCACGGTGATGACGGCGAGCAACGGCACGCTGTCGCCTGGCGCTGTGTGGGTGCACGCGGGGAAGATTGCGGGGGTCGGCGCGACGGTCGATGCTCCCGCGTCGGCGACCGTGGTGGACGCGACGGGGTTGTGGCTGACGCCTGGGATCATCGATCCTCACTCGCACTCCGCGCTGGATGGCGACGTCAACGAGGCCACCAGCCCGGTCACGCCGTCGATGCACATGGTCGACGCCTTCGATAACCGGTCGGCCGATTTGTATCGCGCGCTGGCGGGCGGCGTCACGACGGAGCTGCTGCTGCATGGCTCGGCGAACATGATTGGCGGCCAGGCGGTCGTGATCAAGAACAAGTTCGGGCTCGACCGCGATGCGATGCTGTTTCCCAACGCACCCGGCTCGATCAAGTTTGCGTCTGGTGAGAATCCGAAGCGTGTCTATGGCAGCCGCGATCAGCTTCCGTCCACGCGGATGGGCAATTTCGAGGTCATGCGCATGGCCTTCGAGGATGCCCGGCACTATATGGCCGATTGGGATGCCTACGACGCCAAGGTGAAGAAGGGCGACAAAGATGCTGTTGCTCCGAAGCGTGATTTGAAGCTGGAGGCGCTGGCCGATGTACTGCGCGGCAAGCTTTACGTGCAGATCCACTGCTACCGCGCCGATGAGTTTCTCACGGAAGAGGCGATTGCCAAAGAGTACGGCTACAAGATTCGCGCGTTCCACCATGCGCTCGAGATGTATAAGGTTGCGCCGCAGATCGCGGCCGATGGCACCGCCATCGCGACCTTTACCGACTGGTGGGGCTTCAAAGATGAAGCCTGGGATGCGATTCCGTGGAACGCGGTGATGTCGATGCGGCAGGGCGTGCGGGTCGCGTTGAAGAGCGACTCCGACGACCACATCCGCCGCCTCAACGTTGAGGCCGGCAAAATGATTCACTACGGCGGTGCCACGGAGGACGAGGCCATCCGCATGGTCACGCTCAATCCGGCGTGGATTATCGGCGTAGATGATCGGGTAGGCTCGATCGAAGTCGGCAAAGATGCCGACCTGGTGTTGTGGAACCACGATCCCCTCTCCACGTACGCCCGCGCCATGAAGGTGTACATCGACGGCGACTTATTTTTCGACGCATCGCTTCCTGGTTGGGGGACGACGCACTTTAACGGGGTTATGCACGAGGGCGGCGGATTCGGCGCCGACGATGAGGAGGACGGACAGTGATGAAACTCCTGGCGAAGGTAACGGTAACTGTTACATGTTTGCTGGCTCCCGCCGCACTGCTGGCCGCAGACACCTCCCCGCTTCCCGCTAAGGTCATCGCCATTACCGGCGGCAAGCTGCTGACGGTGAGCCACGGGACGATTGAGAATGGCGTGCTGATCCTTGCAGACGGCAAGATCGCCGCGGTTGGGACAGTCGGAGAAGTGAAGATTCCCCGAGGCGCGGAGATCGTCGACGCCAAAGGACTCACCGTGTATCCGGGGCTGATCGATCCTGAATCGAACTTCGGCCTGACGGAGGTCAGCGCCGACGCCATGACCAACGATCTGGTGGAGCGCTCGGACGAGATCATGCCGCACATGCACGTCGCCGACGCCTTTCACTCCGAGACTGAGCTGATCCCTGTAGCGAGGCTCAACGGCGTCACCAACGCCGTCGTCGCTCCGGCGAGCGACGATTCCATTGCGGGACAGGACATCTTCATCCAGCTCTACGGCAGCCGCCAGCAGATGATGCTTGGAGCCGATGTAGCGCTGGCCATGAATTATGGAGCGGAGCAGCGGCGGCGCGGTGGCCCGCAGGGCGGCAAAGCCGCTTATCCCTCAACGCGGATGGGCCTCATCACCGAGCTGCGTCAGACGTTTCTCGATACCCAGGATTACATAGCGAAACGCGATGCCGCAGCGAAGAAGGATGACAAGGCGTTTAAGCGCGATCTGAAATTCGAGGCGCTCATCCCCTATCTCAAGGGCGAGCGGCCGGTCGTGATTGGTGTGTATGAGGCGTATGACATTGAGACGATCATGGGCCTGGCGAAGGAATTCCATCTCAAGGTGATTTTGAATCACGTGACGCACAGCCAGGAGATTCTCGACGAGGTCGCTGCGTATAAGGTTCCGGTCATCATCGGATCGATCTACGATGCGCCGCGCGCCAACGAGCGCTACGACGCGGTGTACACGCTCCCGGCAGAGCTGGCGAAGCGCGGCGTGACGATTGCAATCGCGTCAGCGGATGGAGGCGGTCCTGTCAGCAGCCACTCCGCGCGCAACCTGCCCTATGCCGCGGGCTTTGCCGTCGCCTACGGGCTGCCCTACGACGACGCCCTGAAGGCCATCACGCTGAATGTGGCGGAGATGTTCGGCTACGGCGACAAGCTGGGCTCGCTCGACGTGGGCAAGATGGCCAACGTGGTTTTGGCCAACGGCGATCCCCTCGACGTCCGCACCGATGTGAAGCAGGTCTACATCCAGGGTGTCGCGGTGCCGATGGTCAGCCGGCAGACAAAACTGAGGGACGAGTACAGCAAGTAGGGCGGGCGCGGCGTCAAATCCAGAACCGCTGAAAAGGAAGCCTCCTTGATCAGGAAGTCTCGCCTGAGGCGGAGAGCTATCGGCCGCCGTGGGATGTCGCGCCGTCGCTCGTCATTCCCAACGCAAAGTCGGCATCGTCGGAGCTGCGGCTCATGACCGGGTGCTGGCCGAGGGTCTGGCCGTCTTTCTTGCCGTCGGCGGCGACGCGATCCGAGACCCTTTGCGCCACGGCAGCAAACAACTGGCCCATCGGCGTCTGGCCTTTGCTGTCCTTCAGAGCCTGGAGAAGAAAATAGGTGAAGTACCCGTGGTGCAGCTCGGGGCTCTCGAGCGACTCCTCGTCGGCGGAGGCTGCGGCAATCACGATGCGGCCTGTGCCCTCGCTCATCCGTTCGAGGGTCTTCGAGCCGGGAGCCGCATTCGCGAGGCCTTTACCCATTAGCTTCGACTCATTCGTGACTGCGCCGCCACTGTAGCAGGTATCGAGGATGACTGCCGTGCGCAGCGCCTTCATGCGCGTTGCCACCGCGTTGGCCAGCTCGACCATCGGCAACGCCGTTGCATACAAAGCGTCCTCGTCCGGCGTGTCGGCGTTTTTGATCTCGGTGTCGTAGGTGACGATGTAATTCGCGCCGCCGGCAGTGTCCAGTTCACGAGGCGAGCCATGCGTGGCGACGTAGATCACGACCAGATCGTTGGGGGCTGCGTTGCGGGCAATCCAGTTCAGCTGTTCCTTAATGTTGCGGGTGGTGGCCTTATCGTCGGTCAATACGCGGACGTTGCCGGCCGGAAATCGCCCGATGGCCGGGTCCTTCAGCTCGTCGGCAAAGGCGCTGGCGTCGGTAGTGGTGTAGCCGAGGGTGGGCACAGCGCGATCGCTGAAGTGGCTGATGCCGACGATGAGCGCCCACTTCTGCTGGACCGGACCCGCGACCGCAGGACCACTCGGCGCGGCCTTGCCCGCGGGCGCATTGGCTGTGAGAGCGCGGCTCGACGGAGGTGTTGCCAGGACGAAGGGATTCACGCCGTCGCGCAATGCGTCGGAGCCGAACATCTTCGCCTTGGACATGGAGTACTGCGCCAGGTTGGCGTGACCGAGCCGCTGCTCTACGAGACTGCGGTAGTACCACGCATCGCCGAGTTCGCTGCAGGTGGAAACGGCGTGTTTCAGGAGCTGCAGGGCGTCTTCGAATTCGTCGTCGCTGCTACCGGGCGTGACGCGCTCGAGGGCCTGAACGACCAGATCTTTGCCCGCACCGCAGCGCTCATCCTGCGCATGGGCGGATGTGCAAAGCAGAATCGCCAGCAGAGAGATTCCGGTGCAGCGCATGGTTGTCTTCCTGTTCATTTGCCGCCTGACAATTCGTGAGCCCAGCGTAATTTCATCGCCGTGAGGACCGTGGGGCCCACGCCCCCGGCGGTGAGACGACGCTGTCCGGAGGAGCTGAGGTCGAAGTCGACCAGCTTCGCGTTGCGAATTGCCTGCACGACGGTGTCGTCATCGATGCCATCCTTCACCATGGCGATCACCTTCGCATCGGTCAGCGCGCTGGCGGGCGCAGGTCCACTGGTGGTTCGTCCTGAAGCCGTTGGCGTAGCAACCGAGGTGTTGGCGCTCGCCCTGGAAGCCTTTGTGGAGGCCTTTGTGGCGGGCCTGGCGGCTGCGGGTTTCGTACTTGCCGGCGCAGAAGCGACAACGGAGGGCGGCGGAGGCGCAGCTATGGGCGCGGGGGGAGGCGCATTCTTTGCCTCTTCGAGCCTTCGGTAATGCGCAATGGCCGTCTCAATCCGCTTTTGCGGGCCGAGAAAATATTTCTCGGCCGGCTTCGCGTCAATCGCCTTACCGTAATTGATGGCCGCCTCATCCAGAAGCTTCATCGCGGACTTAGGATCTTCGGCCGCGTAGCCGAGTGCCTCGTTAGCCACGCCAATGTCGTAGAGGCGATACGCGTCATCTTCGAGCTTCGAAAGCGGCTTGGCGGTCTCGTAGGTCTCAAGCGCCCGCTGCCATAATCCGGCCTCGGCCAGCTTGTCTCCGTCGTCGATGGGGCCCTTGCTTTTGGCGAGGAACACCTCGATGGTCTCGTTGGTATTCACGATGTCCTGCGCCATGCGGTGCACGGCCGAATCGAGCAGCAGGGAACGCAACTCCGCATCGGTGGGCGGTTTCATCTCCGAGTTGTCGGTGCCGGAGGTGCCTCTTAACCGATGCCAGGAGTTGGCCAGGCTGCCGACCACTCCATGGGAGACGTTATTGCCCGATGCATCGAACTCCTGGTCGTAATTCACCTGCACGTTGTCGGAGCCGAGCGTGCGGCCATCTTTCGCCTTTGCCTGGAAGGCGACGTCCAGCGCGCCGGTGATGCGGGTGATCACCTGCGGGGGCTGCTTCCCGATTCCCGGCTGCGTTCTTTGCGTGGGTTTCGGATGCGAATAGCTGGTGATCTGGCAGGTGACGGTGACGGCCGGATCGTTCTCGTCTTCCTGGAGGTGGGGATCGTTTTTCAGGAGCTCGGTTTCGAGCTGGCCCTGGAGATCAGTCGCAAGGTCAGACTGCTCGGCATGCGCCGTCACGCGCACGCGGATGGTGTTGCCAGGCAGATGATACAAAGCGGGCAGCTTTCGCTGCAGCTTCACCGTGGTCTTCGCCATTCCGAAGCTCTGGGCGTAGACCGGCGTCGCCATCACCGCGACAGCCAGCGCTGCCACAGTTCCGATTCCGCGCGCATTCATTTTCCAACTCCCTCGGACGTGCGTGCCCAGGACTTACTCGGGCTTGGTATTCGACTCGGGCTTGCTGGTCGTCTCGGGCTTACTCGTGGTGGCCGGTTTACTCCCGCTGCCTGTGCTCGTGCTGGTGGTTTTCTTCTTCGAGCTGCTGCTGCTGCCCCCTCCGCCGCCACTGCTGGAGCTGCTACTGCTGGAGGGCTCGCCGATCTGCGTCAGCGGGCTCACACTCATATGCATCGTAATGTAGCTGATGTCCGGCTGGGCTTTCTCCGCCGTCTCGTAGGTCGAATCGGAGGTGGAAGCGTCCTTCGGCACCATATAGCCGTTGGCCAGCTTCATCTTGTCGAGATAAGGTTTCAGGTCGTCGGTGTGCGACTGCGGCACCAGCACATAGTCGCCCTGCGGCAGATTGATGCCAATCGTCGAGGCCGCATTTTGCCTCGCTGTCTGCGTGGCGTACGCTGGTTGCGGCCGCGCCTGGAAGAGGAAAGTTGACCTGTTGGAAAGCACTCCATACAGCTTGCTGAATCCGGTGAGCGCAGTGACGCTGATGGCGGGCAACCCGAGCACCGGGGCGAGGCGCGAGGTATCCGTGACCAGGGTATTGATCAGGGACCAGAATGCCGACGCTTTGTGCACCATCGAGACATTCACCGCGACATGCCCGTGACCACCGGGCAGCACGATCTTCTCCATATTGTTCGCGGTGGTTGAGGGATCGAAGCTCAGATTCTGCAGCGGCGGCAGCTTGCCGCCCTGATCCGGAAAGATCGCTGCCAGCGCCATCCACGCCAGGGGATCGATCATGCCGTACATTTGCTGGCCCTGCAGCATATCGATGCGCAACTGCGCAGACTGCAACTCCTCAAACTTTGCCCGGTCCGCAGTGGAGAGACGGATTCCGCCGACGGTCATGCTGACTGCGACATCGCCCGGATAATCGGGCAGTTCTTCGGGGGCGATCTGATCCGCGTAACGCAGACCCTTTTCAGTATCGAAGTGCAGGAAGTTGACCTGGCGATCGGCATCGGTTCCGGGGGCCGATTTGTGCAGCAAGCCCCGCTCGTGCGCGGGTGCAGCCATGAAGCTGCCCCAAAATGCCGCGGCGTTGCCATTGCCCGGCTCGACGATCGTGTCATCGATGGCCGCGGCCATGGCCGCCGCCGTGTCGGGCCTGGCCAGCATCCCTGCCAGCGCTCCCGAGGCTGCCAGTTCTCCTAAAAACGTCCTGCGTGAGATCGTCACAGCCGTTTCCCCTCTTTCCGCCGAGCATCGGCGACTTCGGCGTGGTCCCCCACACTTGCCGGGAGGGCAACATCATAGCAATAACGGCCCTCCCAGGGCACCGAATTCTTCAACGGCGCAGATTTCAGGTGACTGTGGACAGGTTGCAGGGGCGTGCGGCTACACGAAGCCACCGGCGCGTCGCAGGGTTTCGATGTCGATTTTCTTCATCTGCATCAGCGCCTGGATCGCGCGTTTGCCGCCTTCCGCATCTTTGCCCTGCACCAGCTCTCCAATGTTCGCAGGCACGACCTGCCATGAGACGCCGAACTTATCCTTCAACCACCCGCACTGCACCACCTGACCGCCGTCCGTGAGCTTGTCCCACATCTCGTCGATCTCGGTCTGGGAATCGCAGGGGACGACAAAAGAGATCGCGTCAGTCAATGGGTGGCCGGGACCACCGTTGAGCGCAATGAACTCAATGCCGTCGATCGTGAAGGTGGCTGTCATCACCGACCCTGGCCGGGCCGATCCACCTTCCGGAAATCGCGTGACCGCGCCGGCCTTCGCATTTCTGAAGACCGAAACGTAGAACTGCACGGCCTCCTCGGCCTTATCGTCGAACCAGAGAAACGGCTTGATCTTCTGCATGGAGACTCCTCGTTTGGTTAATTTGCGCTACTTCAACGCACCTTCTTTGCCTGCCATGCGGCGCAGAAGGCCCGCCTGCCCCGTGTGGTAAGCCTGATGAAAGAACACGGCGGAAAGCAGCGAACGAAACGTCTCCTTCGGATTGTTCGACGGCGAGAAATGGGCCAGCGCGTCCATCTTCTCTGCGGTGAGGGTCGCCAGGCCCGCTTCGATGCGCTTCGTCGCTTCGTCCCAGGCGGCCATCAGATCGGCCAGCGAAAGAGCCTCGCCCGCCTCGTGCAGCTCCGCGCTGCCGCGTTCATAACGCTTCAGCGCAGCGGCGCCCAGCACTGGTTGCTGTCCAAGCCCCGGAAGCACCATGTCGTAGATACAGATAAGGTGGCCCACTACCCAGTTGAGACAGTTTCCGCCGCGTTGCGGCTGGATGAGACTGTCTTCCTGGGTGAGTCCATCGACGTTGCGTCGCAGAACGCCGTGCACGGCCTTCGCCTGTCGTGTGAGAATTTCGATCTCCCCGGCAATGGGGTGAACCGCTGTCGCTGTCGCCATGAAAGTCCTCGCTTTCGTTTCGCTTTAAGATTGTGCGCTCTTGCCCACTCAAGCCGAAACCGGGCTTGAATGGGGTACCCAATCGATGCCGCCGGCGATCGCGCCAATGACCAGCAGCGGCTCCTGGCCTGTAACGACGGCTTCCGGCAGAGGAGCATCGCCGGGCTCGTGCGACAGGTCCTCCTGGCAGGCAAAGAACCGCAGGAAGGCTCGCCTCTGCTGCGTATCGTGATCGCGGATCGTTCCCCGCAGCACGGGATAGCGGGCCTCCAGGGCATCGAGCACACGCTGGAGAGTCACAGGCTGAGCGACCTCGAGTGCGACCGGGCCGCTCACCTGCGCGAGGGTCCGTAAATGATGCGGCAAATCGACGCGGATCATGCGATGGTTTGCACTTCTACGGACAAAACCGCCGGCAGGTCGTGCACGATTGGCTTCCAGCTTTCGCCTGCGTCGGGCGAGACGTAGACCTGACCGCCCGTCGTCCCAAAGTACACCCCGCACGCGTCCAGCGAATCGACCGCCATGGCATCGCGCAGAACATTCACGTAGCAATCCTTCTGGGGCAGACCGTTGGTCATGGGCTCCCACTCGTGGCCGCCGGTGCGGCTGCGCCACACCTGCAGCTTGCCGTCCACTGGATAATGCAAAGAGTCGCTGGTGATGGGAGCCACATAGACGGTCTCCGGTTCGTGCGCATGCACGTCGATCGCGAACCCGAAGTCCGTGGGCAGGTTGCCGCTTACCTCGCGCCACGAATCGCCGGCATCGTCGCTGCGCATCACGTCCCAGTGCTTCTGCATGAAGAGCACGCCGGGACGCTTCGGATTCATGGCAATGTGGTGCACGCAATGGCCGACCTCGGCGTTGGGGTCGGGAATCATATTCGAGACAAGCCCTTTATTGATCGGCTTCCAGGTCTGCCCGGCGTCGTCGGTGCGAAACGCCCCGGCCGCTGAGATCGCGATGTAGATACGGGCAGGGTCCTTCGGATCGAGAACGATGGTGTGCAAACACAGGCCGCCTGCGCCCGGCTGCCACTTTGGACCTGTCCCGTGACCGCGCAACGCAGCCAGTTCCTGCCAGGAGTGGCCGCCGTCTGCCGAGCGAAAGAGCGCCGCATCCTCGACGCCCGCGTACACGGCTTCGGCATCAGCGAGCGACGGTTCCAGATGCCACACGCGTTTGAACTCCCACGGATGTTGCGTGCCGTCGTACCACTGATGCGTGGTGAGCGGCGCGCCGGTCTTCTCACCGGTATCGTAAACAAAACGGTTGCTCTCGCCGGCCGGCCAACCCTCGGGGGATTTCTGTTGGCCGCCGCCCGGAGCGTGCCACGTCTTGCCGCCGTCGTCCGAGCGCTGGATGATCTGGCCGAACCATCCGCTGGTCTGCGATACGTAGATTCGATCCGGATTCACGGGCGAACCTTTTATGTGGTAGATCTCCCAGCCGGCAAAGAAAGGACCGTTGACCTCCCAGTTGTCGCGCTTGCCATCTGCGGTCAACACGAACGCGCCTTTACGCGTTCCCACCAGCACCCGCACTCTGCTCATGCTCGCTCCCGGTTTTAGTTTTGTCTTTCTCCAACAAAGGATGCGGCACCGTGTGGAACGCCGAGCCCTGTTCCTGTTCCCTGTATCCTCTTCCCTGTTATTACGCCGCAGCGTAGGCCGGCGCGGGTACATTGATCATCCAGGGCGTGCCGAAGCGATCGACCAATTGCCCATAACGCTTCGCCCAGAACGTTTCCTGAATGGGCATCTTCACGGTTCCGCCCTGTGAAAGTTCCCGGAAAACACGCTCGGCGTCCCCTGTGTCGTCGAGCTCAAGACACACCGAGGTTCCCTGCGGTTTCTCGAAAAACTGCGGTGGACAATCGGAACCGAGGATCATCTGGTCGCCAACATCGATGCGCGCGTGCATCACCTTGTTGGCCATCTCCGGAAACTGCGCGGCCATCGGACTTGTTCCAAATGGGAAGGACGCGACGATCTTTCCGCCGAGTATGCGCTCATAGGTTTTGAACGCTTCTTCGCACTGCCCGCTGAACAGCAAATAAGGTGTAATCTTCATCATTCTCTCCCTGGTTGTGATCTGTAGTTAGCCGCTAGGCCCGTTCCCTTACCGGAATCCATATCTCGACGTCCCCGCTGCCGGACTGGGGATTGAACTTTTCTCCATATCGCTCGATGCACCACGCCGTGCCCTCAACCGAATCGGCAACTTTATAAACCGATTCGGGCAGCCAGTGACTCAAAATTGCGTTGAAGGTGAATCGCATTTTCGACACGTGCCCTTCATGTGAGAAGACCGCATATTTTTCACTGGGTAAGTGCACGGAATGAAACTCGGCCGGTAACTCCGCCGTTGGCTCGACTTCGTACCCGGAGATGTAATCGCACCCATCGGGCAGCATGAGCACAACGGCATACTCAATGCGTCCAATTCTGCCCTGGACCTCGCCCAGGGCGATGAGCCGCTGCCATTGCGCGGGGATGCGATCGATCTCTTCGCGGGTGAAGTGCCCGCGCAGGCCTGCGATACGCATCGGCCGCCCGTCAACGAAGCGCGGCTCTGTCACACTCAAGCCAACAGAGGGCTTGAATGGGCCACCCACTGCACTCTGCATATTTCCCATCGTCGACTCCACCTCCACATGGTCTCCATAGCCATTTTTGGAACAAATCTATCGTTCGTTACCTGCCACTCTGCTCTCGTTCCAGCCGCCGCGGGCCGCCCAGCCAGGGCAGGATGGGTGTTGTATCTCTTTCCAACCAGCGCCGCCGCGTTTCCTCGAGCACTGCTCGTCGATTTCTGGCCAACTCCGCGATAACACCCGGAGGAACGCCTGTTTTCTGGTGCTCCGCGCCCCAGATCAGCAATTCCAGCATGACCGGCGCCAGGTCGATGCCCTTTGGGGTGAGCCGATAGATGATCCGGCGACGGTCCGCTGGATCCGCCTCACCGATCACGATCCCCGATTTCCGCAGTCGCCGCAGACGATCGGCCAGAATGTTGGTCGCAATGCCCTCCCCCGACTCCACGAAGTCCTGAAATGTCGTAAACCCCCGCACCATCAGATCGCGCACGATCAAAAGCGACCACCGGTCGCCGAATACCTCCAGAGAGATGTTGACCGGGCAACCGGAACGACGCGGAGCAAAAGCTCTCTTTGCCACGTTCGCCAAGCTAGCAAGAATTACTTGTGATTTGCAAGTGATATTCGGGAATAATTTTCCACAATGAAAAAGGGCCGCCCGGAGGCGACCCCTTTCATTAGCGATTGTTCGTACAACGCCGCTCGCGCGGTTTGCTGAGGGAGCAGGTCTACTGGGGCGGCATGTTCACAACGCCGGTCGCATTATTGTTCTGCGCAGGCTGTTGCGCCGGCGCAGGTGGAGGAGTTGCCATCGGCTGGGTGTTCGAGGTCGTCGGGGCCTGTTCCTGAACGCCGATCGAGGAGCCGGAGACCACTAACTCCACGCGGCGGTTCTCCGCCCGACCCGAGTTTGTCGAGTTATCCGCCACGGGATGGGATTTTCCGTAACCCTGAGCGGTGATATTGCCGGGCTGGACTCCCTGAGCCATCAGGAACGTCTGGACCGCCATGGCTCTCTGTTCCGAGAGCTTCTGGTTGTAATCATCCGAGCCGATGTTGTCGGTGTAGCCTTCCACCTGCAGCTTGATGTTCGGATAAGTCGCCAGGATACCCGCCATCTTTGCCAGTTTGATTTCCGCATCCGGTTTCAGTTCGTATTTGTTGAACGCGAACAGAACGTCGGACATATTGACGATGAGTCCACGGGCGGTTTCCTGGGTCTGGAGCACTGTGTTCAACTGCTCGCGCAGCTTTTCGCGCATCTGCGCGGTCTGCGCCGCTGCCTGCGCGGCCGCCTGTTCGGCAGCCTGCTGCTCGGCGCGCGCTTTGGCCGCCTCTGCCTGAGCCTGGGCTTCCTGCTGCTGCGCCGCTGCAGCCTGCGCCTGTGCCGCCGCCTGCTGATCCTGGGCCTGCTGCGCGGCTGCGTTCGCCTGCTCCGCCTGGCTTTGCGCCGCGGCTGCCTGGTCCTGGGCCTGTTTCCGCGCCGCTTCGATACGCGCCCTCTCGGCGGCTTCGTCATCCGCCTTGATCTTGCGGATCGTAATCAGCCGCGAATCCTCGGCGGTCTGCACCGCCTCGCGCGCGTAAGTGATTTCCTGCTTCAGTTCCTTTTGGTGAATGTCCATCTCGCGGGCATTCTCGAGGTCCTGCTTTGCATTGGCCATGCTTTCCGGCGCGTATTGCTCCGCTCCGGCCGCATCGGCAATCTGGACCGCGTTGATCGCCTCATACAGCTCGAGCGGCGAGCGGTCGTCGCGCGTAATGGGGTGGAGCACCGTGTGCCGTCCGGCGGTATCGGTATACGCGCCCCGCGGCAGCAGGGTGTAGTGCGCATTCACGGTTTCAAGGACGCCGGCGGTTTTATCCTGCAGCACGCGGTTCTGCATGATCACCAGATCGCTCGGCATGGTGACGGCGAAGTAGGGCTCCGCGGTCAGGATCAGTCCGAAGGACTGGAGATTGGTGGTCACCGTCGTGTCCGCATGGCCGTGGGTCCACAGCACCTCGCCCAGGTTCACGGGGCGGCCTTCCGGCGTGATGGCCCAGAGAACGTAGGTCAGATACTCGATGCCAAAGCCGTTGGCCGGCCCCAGACCTTCAAAGTGGGCCTTGATCTCCGTGCGGCCATTCAGGCTGTTCACCTCCGCGGTGCCCTTTGCCATGGGTAGCAGGGCAGTACCCTCGAATCCAATCTTTGTGGCGCCGCTCCGGTGGAAGTAGTTGATCGCCGGAATGTCGCGCGCGACCACCGTGATCTTGTAGACCGGAATGCCCGCATCGGTCTGGCCCTCCGGCTGCTGGTTCTGCGGCCAATGGTCCGTCGCTGTAGGATTCATCTCCTGCGCAGAAAGCCAACCACAGCTTGCCAGGGCCAACGTCACAACCAAAAATTTCTTCATAACACCAGTCTCCTCGTACTTGGCGGAAAAAGTAGAGCTACTTTGCTCAACTCCCGTGGGATGCCTGGCATCGCGGCGGAAGATGGCCACTGGGCTTCGATTAACAGCCAATTCTCTAACATCCTGCGGTAACTATTTTGCATCGGACTCAAATTCTTCCTGATCCGGGTGACGTCTCAGCTCGAGCAGTAAGATAAATCTTTCCCATGCCCGTCGCAGCCATGTTTCTCGAGCTTCGCATCGAGCACGCCCACTCGCTCAAGGACCGCCGCCAGGTCGTGCGCAGCCTGAAGGAAAAGCTGTCCCACGGCTTTAATATTTCGATTGCGGAGATGGATGAAGCGCCGACATGGCAATCGGCGACGCTGGGCATCGCCGCGATTTCGGCATCGCGCGATTACCTCTCTGGATTGATGCAGCAGCTGGAAAGTGCGGCCATTCGCATTGGGGAGGGTCTCGGCGCCCAGGTGACGGTTTCCTGGGATTATGTCGAAGGTGATTCCGTGTGTTGATGGCTGTACGCTGAAACCCGTCTCCCTGTACCCTGTTTGACGCGGAGGAATCTATGAAAAAAAACATTGGCTCTTTGGCGATTCTGTTTCTCGTCGCGCTCCTGCCATTTGCGCTTCCTACCTATGCGCAGCGACCGGCTGGCGGCCATCCAGGTCCTGGCGCGCGCCCGGCCCCGGTGGGGCCCGCGCGTCCGCCGGTCGGCGCAGGACACATTCCGTCTCACGGGCCCACAACCCGCACACCGTTGCCGCAAGGCAAACCGGACCAGCCGGGACATCCGACGGTGCCCCACGTGGACGCCGGCACGGATCGCTGGGTCGGCCATATGCCGGATACCGCTCATAATTACCACCTCGACCATCCGTGGGAGCACGGCCGCTTTCCCGGGACGATCGGCGTGCACCAGGTATGGCGTCTGGGTGGGGGCGATCCGTCGCGTTTCTGGTTTGGCGGATTTTACTTCAGTGTCGCACCCGCGGACGTGGCCTACTGTGACGGCTGGCTCTGGGATTCGGATGACATCATTTTGTATCCCGATCCCGACGATGATGGATGGTATCTGGCGTATAACGTCCGGCTCGGCACGTATGTGCACGTGATGTATCTCGGGACGTAATCCGTGCATCCTGCGCTTCATCCTGATTGCGCCACCAGCCGCGCGATCAGGATGGAGCGGATTTATCCAATCATCCCATCGCAGGTGAGACCACAATGATTGTCAGGTGCGCGTTTCGGCACCTTCCCGCCTGGTCCCTGTAACCTGTACCCTGATGTCAACTCCGATCCTATCCGTCTCTCGGCTGTGCAAGCAGTACGGCGAGGTTTCCGCCGTGGACGGGCTTTCTTTTGAGGTCAGCGCCCACGAGATCCTCGGCCTGCTCGGCCCCAACGGCGCAGGAAAAACCACGACCATCAACATGATCCTCGGCGTGCTCGAGCCGACCTCCGGATCGATCGCCATCGACGGTTGCGACCTTGGGAAACGACGCCGCCAGGCGCTGACCCGCACGAACTTTGCCGCCGTCTACGCGCCGTTGCCCGGGAATCTCACTGTGGTCCAGAACCTCCGCATTTTCGGAATGCTCTACGCGGTGCCGCGTCTGCGCGAGCGGATCGAAACGACGCTGCGCGACTTCGACCTGGTCCGCTTTAGCGATACGAAGTGCGGCCTGCTTTCTTCCGGAGAGCAGACGCGCGTCGCGCTGGCCAAGGCGATGCTCAACGAGCCGCGGCTGCTGCTGCTTGACGAGCCAACAGCATCGCTCGATCCATCGATCGCACGCGATATCCGTGCTTCCATTCGCGAGATCGCCGAGCGCACAGGCGTTGGCGTCCTGTGGACCTCGCACAACATGATCGAAGTCGCGGAGGTCTGCCATCGTGTGCTTTTCCTCTCCCATGGCAAGATTCTTCTCGAAGGGGATCCGCGCAGTTTGCCCGCCGACAACGGTCACGAAACCCTCGAAGACCTTTTTGTCGCAGTTGCCCGCGAACCGCTGACCCTGCGCAACCTCCAGGAGGAGAACTAATGCCGCCGTTCCTCCGCCGCACCTGCGCCTTGCTGTTGCGCCAGTTCTATCTGCTGCGCGGCTCGCCGGCGCGCGTGGTGCCGCTGTTTGCGTGGGTGGCAATCGACATCATCCTGTGGGGATTTATTACCCGATATCTCAACTCGGTCTCGGGCGCGCGCTTCAACTTTGTGCCCGCCATGCTCGGTGCCGTCCTGCTGTGGGATTTCACCGCCCGCGTGATGCAGGGCATCACGACCGCTTTTCTGGAAGACGTATGGTCGCGCAACTTCCTTAATCTCTTTGCTTCGCCACTCTCTGTGTCGGAATATCTGGGGGGGCTGGTGCTCTCTTCGATCGCGACGAGCTTGATCGGCCTCGTAGTGATGATCGCCCTTGCAACGCTCGTTTTCGGCCTCTCATTCTTCGTCTATGGCGCGATGCTGGCTGCGTTTCTCCTCATTCTGTTTCTCTTTGGAATTTCGCTGGGCATCTTCGGCAGCGCGCTGGTTCTTCGCTTCGGCCCTGCCGCGGAGTGGTTCATCTGGCCCATCCCCGCGTTTATCTCGCCGCTGGCCTGTGTCTTCTATCCGCTGGCGACGCTGCCACACTGGATGCAATATTTCGCGCGCATCATTCCGGCGAGTTATGTCTTTGAGGGGATGCGCCTGATCCTCGCCCGCCAGACCGGCGGCGCTCCGCCCACGGGACACACCTTCCCTACCACGCCGCTCCTGATCGGGAGCGCTCTGGCTCTTGCTTATTTGCTGGGGATGGCCCGCGCATTCACGTCGGTGTACCGTCACGCAGTGCGAACGGGGCTGATCGCGCGCTACAGCGCCGAGACCGTGTCGTAAGCCTTCTGGAGGCGTGAATCCCTATAATGGTCATGCGCGCCCGCCCGGCTCCCTGCGTTCCGGAAATCTCCCGTTCGGTGAGCCACATTGAAACCCGTTAAACGAAATCGCGAAGGCGCCAAGAAGACCAAGCGCAAAGTTGAGGCCAAGTGGAAGGCCATCCGCCGCGGCCACGCGCCTGCGCCGGACAATAAGGACAAGAGTTCGCGCAACCAACCTGCGCGCGCGGAGGAGCGCGGCCGCCCGCGAGCGGCGCGCAAATCGAATAAAGCGTCACGGCCGTCGCCGTATGCAGGCAACGAGCGCCGGCCACTTCAGCGCGACATCAGGCCCCCGAGAATTGACGAAGACATCAGCGCAATACCTGCTGTTGGAGCGTCCTTTGCCGCAAAGCCGCCTGTCGCCCTGCACGAACCAGTCGTCGCGATCGTGGGGCGGCCGAATGTCGGCAAATCGACCCTCTTCAATCGCCTCACCGGCAGCCGCAGGTCTATCGTCGGCGACGAGCCGGGCATCACGCGCGATCGCATCTACGGCGAAATCAGCTGGGCTGGCCGTACGGCGCGTCTCATCGACACGGGCGGAATCGTTCCCGACGACGAGGCTCTTATTCCCGCGGAGATCTTCCGCCAGGCACGGTTCGCCCTCGAGGAAGCCAATGCCATCATCATGGTGGTCGACGGGCGTACCGAACTCGCTGCTCCCGACCTTGACCTCGCGCGTCTCCTGCAGCGCACCGGCAAGCCCCTCTTCCTGGCGGTCAACAAAATCGACACCGAAGGCATGGAAGCCGTCGCTGAAAACTTCCGCCGGCTCGGCATCCGCAATGTTCTGCCCATCTCCTCCGAACACGGCAACAACATCGGCGATCTGCTCGACGAAGTCTTCGCCGTGCTGCCGGAGACAGAAGGCGAGAAGGAAGAAACGGAAGCCGAAGTTTCCCCGGAAGCTAAGACTGAATCCAGCGTGGTCGCGGAGCAGCCGGATGTGCCCGAGGCGGCGAACCTTCATCGAACCCACGGTGCCTTCGAGCAGCACGAGACGCGTGTGGCCATCATCGGGCGCCCCAACGTCGGCAAATCCACACTGCTGAATGCACTCACCGGTTCGGCACGCGCCATCGTTTCGCCTGTCGCCGGGACCACGCGCGACGCCGTCGACGAATTGATGGAATACAAGGGTCAGGACCTGCGCATCATCGACACCGCTGGGATTCGCCGCAAAGGGAAGACCCATCTGATGGCGGAGAAACTTTCCGTCATCATGGCGCGGAGGCATCTGGAAGCAGCCGATGTCGCGCTGCTCGTCATCGACGCGACGGAAGGCGTGACTGCCTCGGACGCGACCATCGGCGGATACGCACATGAGAGCGGACGCAGTGTGATCATCGTGGTGAATAAGTGGGACCTTGTGACCAGCGGCCGCACCGATGGCAAGCCACCCGCTGACCGCACTATCTTCGAACGGCAGCTCCGATCGGTTTTAAAATACCTCAGTTATGCGCCAGTGCTGTTCATCTCCGCGACGGAAGGACGCAACGTCCCGCGTGTACTCGACACCGTCCTGCGCGTTGCCGTTGCGCGGCGCAAGCGGGTCTCCACCGGCCAGATGAACCGTTTTCTTGACAGGATCGATTTCCAGCGAGCGAGCGTGCCGATGGCGAAGCGCGTGCGCATTTTCTACATGACCCAGGCTGCAGTTGCGCCGCCAACGTTCGTGCTCTTCACCGATCGTGACGTGAAGCTCCACTTTTCCTTCGAACGATTTCTCGAAAACCAGATTCGCGAGGCGTTCGGATTTGAGGGCTCGCCGATCTGGTTCAAAGTGCGCGCTCGCAACGAAGCCTCGGCGCGCAAATAATCCTTCGCAAACTTTCGGCAACGGCCTGAAAACTGGCAACGCCAGACCCTTTCGGACAATCGAACTATATAGACAGCGGAAACGCTGCAGTCCGAAGAAGGAGGATGGATGTCCACTGCAGTCTGGACGAAATCAACTGGATCGGCGGAAAATCGTCATACCAACACTGCTGACGAGCGGGCCGCGGCACGAGTCACTCGCGCCGAAACCCTGGCCTCGAGGCCGCTGCTCGAATATCGCAGCCTCGTGGGAGGGCACCGCAAATGGTGCAACCCTTATTTTGGAGGCGAAACCAGAGCGGGCGTTTGAGCTTCCGCGAACCCGATCGCCGGGCGAGTGGTCATGCCAGCGGACCGAATCCTCGAGGGGATCGGCCATGCCGGACCTGAACAGCGATGTGATCACGGAAGCAGAAATCCTGGAAATCCCAAGCCTAAGGCTTGGACCAGACAAAGAACCAGGCGGGCTGTTCGGAAACGGACAGCCCGCCTTTTCATCTCTCCCACAGGTTTTCGCGGTCCCCCTCCGCCGCTCACAGAACCAGAATCGGCAAAATTCCTGAAGCTCTCCTCTTTGGCTCCGAATCCAATGGTCCGGCTAGCTGCGGTGATATCCCCAGGGGGGAATAACCGTGGGAGACTTGACCCTGCGCAGGTGATGTGAACGAAGTCAGCCCGCTCCGCGTACCACTCCTGTATCCTGAGTTTCTTCTGATTGAAAAGGTAGTTTCGTCCGTTTCGACAAAGGTCCGAGGTCCCGTCGTGAAGAGAGCTGTCAATTTCCATCGTGTTGTCTCATTGCTTAGTTTGCCGCTGCTGATTGCCGGAGCTACAGGTTGCAACAAGGCGCAACCGCAGCAACCTCAGGGTGCGGGGATGCAGGCCATGCCGGTGCAGACGCTCACTGTCGCGTCCACGCCAGTGGCGCAGTCCGACGAGTATGTCGCGACGATTAAATCGCGACGCTCCGCCACGATCAATCCGCAGGTGGGCGGCACGATCACGCGTATCCTGGTTCACTCCGGCGATCATGTGACGCAGGGGCAGCTGCTGATGCAGATCGACCCCGCCAAGCAGGAAGCCACGGTCGCTTCACAGGCGGCGACGGAGCAACAGAAGCTCGCCGTCTACCAGTACAACCAGCTGCAGGTCGAGCGCCAGCGCAAGCTCTTCGCCGATGGCATCATCAGCAAGGATGCCCTGGATCAGGCGGAGCAGGCTTTCGCCAACTCCAAGGCCGATTACGAATCCTCGACTGCATCGCGCCAGGAGCAGGAGAAGGAACTGGGCTACTACCGCATAACGGCGCCCTTTGACGGCGTGGTGGGCGATATCCCGGTGCACGTGGGCGATTATGTTTCGTCCAGCACGATGCTGACCACCGTCGATGAGAATAAGGATCTGGAAGCCTACATCTATATACCCACGGAGCGAGCAGCGGAAGTGCGCAACGGACTCGGTGTTCAGATCCTGGATAACAATGGGCAGCCGGTCGAGAACACCTCCATCGACTTCGTCTCACCTCAAGTGGACGACCAGCTGCAGGGAATTCTGGTAAAGGCTCCGATCCACTCATCCTTGCTGCGCAACGATCAGTTGGTGAAAGCTCGCGTGGTGTGGGGCATGACGCCGCATCCGATCGTCCCGGTTCTCGCAGTCACCCGTCTGGGCGGTCAGGCCTTTGTGTTCGTCGCCAGGGACGCCGGCTCCGGAAAATTTGTGGCGCATCAGCAGGCCATCTCGCTGGGCGACACGATGGGCAATGACTATGCAGTCCTCGGCGGATTGCAGGACGGTGACAAGGTGATCGTCTCCGGCACCCAGTTTCTGATGGATGGCATGCCGGTGATGCCGCTGCCGCCTCGTCCTCCCGGAGCTGGAGCCGCTCCACCCGCCGCGGGCTTCTGACCGTCATGTTCGATCAGCGATTCAACTGCGAGGCCCTTCTTGGTTGACTTTTTCATTCACCGCCCGGTTTTCGCCACAGTATGCGCGCTGCTGATCATCCTTGCCGGCGCCGTGGTCATTCCGACGCTGCCCATTTCGCTCTATCCGCAACTTGCTCCGCCGCAGGTCACGGTCGGCACCGCGTACATCGGCGCCAATTCCGGCCAGGTGGAGTCGGCCGTCACGATCCCGCTTGAGGAAGCGATCAACGGCGTGCCGGGCATGCGGTACATCGAGTCGACCAGCGCCAACGATGGTTCGAGCGCAATCACTACGACGTTCGACACCGGCTACAACCTGGATATTGCGGCCGTCGACGTTCAGAATCGCGTCTCCTCGGCCACCGGACTGCTGCCCGCCGAGGTAAATCAGACCGGCATCACCGTCAGCAAAGCCAACAGCAATTTTGTTTTTGGCGCCGGCATCTACGCCGAGCACGGCGAGTACAGCAACCTCTTCATGAGCAATTACCTTGACGTTTACATCAAGGATGCCCTGAAGCGGGTCAAAGGCGTGGGCGATGTCGTCATCTTCGGCACGGGCAAGTATGCCATGCGCATCTGGCTCGACCCGGTGAAGCTCGCAGCCCGCCAGCTCACCGCGACCGACGTTGTGAATGCACTCCAGGAACAAAATGTTGAAGTGCCGTCGGGCCAGCTGGGAGCGCCGCCTTCCGATGAGAAGCAGGCCTTCCAGATCACGGTCAACGTGGTGGGGCGACTCAGCACGCCGGAACAATTCGCGAACATCATTGTCAAAAATACTCCGCAGGGAATCGTGCAGATCAAAGACGTGGGGCGCGCTGAACTCGGCGACGAGACCTACGCCAGCTCTCTGCACTTCAACGGTATTCCCGCGGTTGGATTCGGCGTACAGCAGCTCAGCAACGCCAATGCGCTGCAGGTGGATCGCGATGCCAAGGCCGAGCTGGAGACGCTCTCGAAATCCTTCCCGCCGGGCATGAAATATGTCGTTGCCTTCGACTCCACCACGATCGTCGGCGCATCGATTCGCGAAGTCATCAAGACGCTGGCCGAAGCCATCATTATCGTCATCCTGGTCATCTTCTTTTTCCTGCAGGACTGGCGCGCGACTCTGATTCCCGCCGTTACGATTCCAGTATCCCTGATCGGGACCTTCGCCTTCATCAGCGCCTTCGGCTTTTCAATCAACACCCTCACGCTTTTCGGGATCACGCTGGCTACGGGCCTGGTCGTTGACGACGCAATCGTCGTCATTGAAAACGTGCAACGCCACATTCAGGAAGGCGACAACGAGCCGCACCACGCGACTTCGGCGGCCATGGGCGAGGTGACGAGCGCGGTTATTGCTACTTCTCTTGTATTGATTGCGGTCTTCGTTCCAGTTTCGTTCTTCCCCGGCACGACCGGCATTCTGTACCGGCAGTTTTCGCTGACCATTGCCTTTTCCATTGCGATTTCCGCGTTTAACGCCCTGACACTTTCTCCAGCGCTGGCTGCATTGCTGCTGCGCCGCGAAGAGGAAAAGCACGGCATCCTCCACGCTGCCGAGCGCGGCATCAAATCCCTGGGCCGAGGTTACGCACGAGCGATTCATGGCGTTCTGCGCCTGCGCTGGATCATGCTGCTGTTCTTCATCGTGGGCCTGGGCGCCGCGGCCTGGGAGTACCAGCACGTGCCTACCGCGTTCGTCCCGGAGGAAGACCAGGGCTACATCATGATTCTGGTGCAGGCTCCGCAGGGCGCTTCGCTCGGTTACACAACGCACATCGAGGAAGAAGTCAGCGCCGTCCTGCTTCAGAACAAAGACATTCTGGGATCTTTCGCGGTTGGCGGCTTCAGCTTCTCCGGCAACGCTCCGAACTACGGCCTTATCTTTTCCGCACTCAACGATTACGACAAGCGGCGGGGCCCAGGCCATTCCGCTTCTGAGATCGTGAACGGACTGCGCATGAAGTTGTTCATGATTCCCGGCGCGCTGATCGTTCCTCTCGAGCCGCCCGCCATCAGCGGCATCGGAAGTTTTGGCGGCTTCCAGTTTGAGCTTCAGGATCTGGGCCGTAACACTCTGGGCGATCTCGATCGCACGGCGCACCTCATCGCGGCCCGGGCCGGCCAGCGCAGGGACCTCACCGGACTCTTCACCAGCTTCACGTCCAACGATCCGCAGGTGCTGGTGCGCATCGATCGCGAAAAGGCCAAAGCCCTCGGCGTTCCCTTCAGCCAGATCTCAGACGCGCTGCAGGTCTTCATGGGTTCGGAGTACGTCAACAACTTCGACTTCAACAATCGAAGCTATCGCGTCTATGTGCAGGCCGACCAGCAATTCCGGGAGACAGCCGCCGACATCCGCCAGTACTACGTTCGCTCCGCGACGAATCAGATGATTCCCCTCGATAATCTCGTGACCATCGAGAACACTTCAGGTCCGCAGGTGATCAGCCACTACAATCTCTTCCGTTCCGCTGAAATCGACGGTTCTGCAGCGCCTGGTTACAGCACCAGCGAAGGTTTGCAGGCGATGCAACAGGTCGCTCAGCAAAGCATGATGCAGGGCATGGCCTATCAGTGGACAGGCCTGGCCCTCGAAGAGGTGGAATCTGCCGGCAAGGCGATCATCATCTTCGGCCTCGGAATCCTGGTCGTCTACCTGACTCTGGCCGCGCTCTATGAAAGCTTCGCGTTGCCGTTTATCATCCTGCTGGCCGTGCCGATGGCCGTACTCGGCGCTCTGCTCGCGCAATCCCTGCGCGGCTTCCCGGATGACATTTACTGCCAGATCGGGCTGGTGATGCTCATCGGTCTCGCTGCCAAAAACTCCATCCTGATCGTTGAGTTCGCGGAGCAGCTACGCCGCAAAGGGCGGCCGCTGGTTGATGCGGCTATCGAAGCTGCCGAGCTGCGGCTTCGTCCGATCCTGATGACCTCGTTCGCCTTCATCCTCGGCGTAATTCCGCTGGCCATCGCAACCGGCGCGGGTGAGGCCGGACGCCGTTCGGTTGGCACCACGATCATCGGCGGGATGCTCGTCTCGACCGTCCTGAATCTGTTCTTTATCCCGGTGCTGTATGTGATTCTGCAGACGCTGCTCGGCTCCACTGGCCGCAAGCAGCCTGCTCCGCAGACGGTGTCGGCGGATTAGAGACGGACGATTGTTAAAAGCCACGGAAAGCACCTTCCCTGGACGAAAGATAGCAGTGGCGCCCCGCCAGGTCCGACCCGCAAGGAATGCACGCTTACTATCTTGCTAATTCATGGGTGATTAGTATTCCGGGGAAAGGTACTTAGACTGGATATATCACTTCTTCTTGGCGGAGTGTTAACATCCGTCCATGCTGGTGACCCTCTCCCAGGTCCGGAGCGCCATCGCGAATGATGCGCTCAGCGCCTGCTTCCAGCCAATCGTGGAACTTCGCTACGGCCGGATCACCGGCTTTGAAGTTCTCGCGCGCTGGGAGCATCCGGAAGGTGGCCTGATGCTGCCGCCCAATCTGATCGATCTCGCGATCCAGGATGGCCTGATCGACACGCTGACTCGCCAGATATTCAGAAAGGCCTTCGCGGCTGCGGCCAGCCTGCCGGCTCACCTGACTTTGTCGGTAAATGTTTCGCCGATGCAGCTGAAGGATCGGCGGCTGCCCGAGCTGATCGCAGATACGGCGCACAAGTGCGGCTTTGCCCCGAACCGGATCACGGTGGAGATTACGGAGAGCGCGATCCTCGATAACATCGCGATGGCCGGCACCGTTGCGCGCGATTTGAAAGCGCTTGGTTGCCGGATCGCCCTGGACGACTTCGGAACCGGCTACTCCAGCCTGAGCCATGTGCAGTCTCTGGACCTTGATGAGCTGAAGGTGGATCTGAGTTTCATTCGCGATATGTCCTCTTCGCGTTCGAGCCGCAAGATTGTGGCGGCGATCATCGGGCTCGGCCGCAGTCTTGGCGCAGTCACGGTAGCGGAGGGGGTGGAGACTGAGGAGCAGGCGGAGAAGCTACTGCGCCTCGGTTGCGCACAGGCCCAGGGGTGGTTGTTTGGGCGGCCAGTGACGGCGGATCGGCTTCCCGATGTGCTCGCGGCCCCGCCCCATGCATTGGCGCCGCAGGACCCTTCCCACGGGGATCAACGTATTCCCTTGTGCCTTGAAGCGATGCCCGAGAACCAACCGGCGCTGCTGCGAGCGCTCTACGAAGGTGTTCCCGTGGGCATGTGTTTTCTCGACCGTGAATTGCGCCACATCAGCCTCAATCGGCGCATCGCCGAAATCAACGGCGCCCCCATCGCCGCCCATCTGGGCAGGACCATCCAGGAGATGAATCCGGCAATCGCCACGCGGGTGCAACCTTATCTGCACCGGGTGCTGCGGGGCGAGAGCCTGTCCGATATGGAAATCGTGCGGCCCGGGCCGCGAATTGGCGAGGAACGCACGTATCTCGCGTCCTATTCGCCGGCATTCGACGAAGCGGGAGATGTAATTGGCGTGCTGGTCGCGGTCCTCGACATCACCAAGAGAAAGCGCGCGGAGACTGCCCTGCGCGAGACCGAGGAGCACTTTCACAATTTCATCGAACTCAGCCCGCACGGGGTCTGGGTGGCCGATCCGCACGGCAACATCGTGGAGATGAGTCCACGCTGGGTGGCCATGTCGGGTCTCGCACCGGAGCAGATGCGCGGCTCAGGTTGGCTGCTGGCCCTTCATCCCGACGATCTTCCCTCGACCAAAATGGCCACGGAAGAGTCCCTGCGAACTGGACAGCCGATCGACGTGGAGTTTCGTATGAAGCTCGCCGAGGGAGACTATCGGTGGTTTCGTTCTCGCGGAACAGCTCGGATCGGAGGCTCAGGTCAGATCCTTGGTTGGTACGGTACTTTCGAAGACATCGACGATCGACGGAGAGAACGCGAGCGGCTGCTCGCCGAGGTTCGTGAGCTTCAGTCTCGGCTTCGCCTCGCGGAGGTCGTTACCGGGTTTACGGTCGAGTGATGCAGCAAAGTTCCGAGCAGAAAAGGGGCCTCCCAGGAGGGAGGCCCGCAGTTTCGTCGCATTCGGTGCCCGCCTCTACCACTCTCGGCCGTCTTCACCCTCGCGATCGCCGTCATCGCCGGTGCCCGGAGTAAACGACACGCCGCGCAGAACCTCACCGAATCGAGCCGTGCGAAGCGTGACGAACTTCTCGCTCGCCGCCCCGGCTGCTGTCGTGTTGCTGACATTGTCAGTGATGGTCACCAGCTTGTTCGGATCGGCGCCCTGGTCGCCGCTGCCGCTCACCGTCGATGTAATCGCCCAGATTGTCACAGTCCCGTCGCGATTCACTTTTCCGGTGATGTTGCGCAGACCGTCGGTCGCCGGACTCCATGGCAGACCGTCCGGATTGCTCGTGTTGGCGCTGCCCGGATTGTTGCCGGTGGGATAACCGTTCACCGTGTAGGGCATCCCCAGATTCAGTCCATTGGTGAGCACGTAGGCCAGGTTCCAGGTGCTGGTCGAGGAGTCGTAAATCCACTTCTCCAGGCCGGCATTGGTCTGTGCAGCCGCGTGCGCGTAAAACGCGGTGCCCACGCCACTCGTTGAGCCGTCACCCTCGTCAGCCACGTACAAGGTGGTCTTATTGGCAAACCAGACCCCAAAGGGGAAGTTCACCGGATTGGCGCCCTTGGCTTTGTTCGAAAGCGTCGGAAAGCCGGAGAGGATGCACATGTTGCTCGGCAGACCGCTCGTGGTTACCGTTGACTCGGTGTAGACGAGCGGTGTCGCCGGAAGCGTCGCGGAAGAGGAAGGCACACCGGTTCCCTTCGGGCACGCGCTTCCCGTCGTATCCACAAAGTAAACGGTGTTGACGCCGTTGCCGCCGCTGCCTTTGGTGTAATAGACAACGTTGTTGTAGACGGTAAGTCCGCGGAAGTTATCATCCTTACCGATTTTGTCTGCAGGGTCGCCCAGTTGCGTTACCGAGAAGCTGGCCAGTGGAGTGGAGGGCACCGGCGGGGTCTGCCCCGACTCCCGTTCGTCTACCGGATAGATAAGCTGCGCGCCTGCGCCGAGATCGATGTCCAGAGGTTGAGGATTGCCTCCATTTCCGGCGTTGCCGGCGGCGTAGTACAAATTCGCGCCATCCTTGTTATTCAGAATCGCGGCGCGTCCGTTATTGCCGCTGTAGGCGTTGGTTTCGGTATAAGTCAGGTTGCCCCATTGATCCAACCTCGCCACCGCACGGTAGTAGCTATTGGCCGCAGGATTTGTCGGGTCGATGGCTCCGGGAGTATTCGAGTTTGATACGTCGATGGCATTGACCGGCGCTACATAACCCATGAAGGTCAGATACTTCCTGTCGGTGGACAGGTTCAAACCTAACTCGGACTTCGAACTAAAGCTTGTGACCAGCTGATTGTCGTCGGCATCGATGGACCGTTCGAGGCTGTTCGGCACTTCCAGCGTACCCAGCCGCCGGCCCTCCGGAGTGATCTGATCGAGAAAGATCCGGGAGGTAATGCCGAAGCTGCCATCGACGGGAGCGTTGTTGAACACGTAAGGATAGGTGCCGTCGCTGACCGCGGTCACGCAGGCCATGGTTGCGGCGGGACAATTCGGCGGCAGCGCTTCTCCCACGCTGACGTTGCTGGCCCGATTGTCGTAAACGCTGCGGCTCACGACCAGATTGCCCGGATAAAAGACAGTCCGATGCTCAGGTTCGTTCCAGTTCTGAGCGGAGAGGTTAAGCGGAAGAGCGAAGGCTGTCATCGCCAACGTGGCGAAGACACCCGGGATCACGTGGCGCCGGAAGGCGCGGCCCGGTGTGATTGCTGTCATCTGGGACTTCTCCTGAAGTGTGTGCGGGTTCAGTGCGAATGAACGCCGCAGATCAACCTAGCACTTCAAGATGAAGTCTCAGTAAAGGACTGGAAAGGGCTTTCCGCCAAGCTGCGTCATCAGCGTCGCTGAAAATCGGGCGAGCCCAGCAGCAGTCCGCCGAGCAGCGCTGCCTGGCGATCGCCGGGCTGGGGCAGGGGGGCCACGGACTGCAGCAACTGGCCGAATTCCCGCGGACGCACAAAATTCACCGGCCTGGGTGGTTGCGGCCTCTGCTGGTTGCCAGCCGGGGTTCCCTGCAGCTGCGCAAGCTGGGCGAGAGCCGCATTCCGCGTATGCTCCGAGACGGCACCATCGAGCAGCAGATTTTCAAGCTTCGCTTCCTTGACGTCACCGGTCACGCCTGGCTGACCTTCGATACCCATCAGCTTGTCCCAGGCCATCATGGTTCCCGCATTGTTGTCCGCCAGAGCGAGGCTGAAGTTCATGCGGTCGAGCAGCTCTCCCGTGTTGAGCCAGGCAGCGGCGGACCATGAGTAGCCATTGGGGGTCTGGCACCCGTAGAGCGGCATGCCCAGCTGGCCGATCGCCTCGACCAGCGCCGCAGGATGAACCACGTCGCCGCCGGTCGCCCGCACTGCCGAGATCACGTACTCCTCCGGCGTCTTGACCTTTGCCTGATACGCATCCTTCGACCAGAACTCCGGCGAGGCCAGCATCGTCCGCAGGACTTCGCGAATATCGCCACCTGTTTTGACCCATGTCCTGGCCATCGCGTCCACCAGCGCGGGCGGCGGATTGTCGCTGACGAATCGTTGCGCGATCTGAAGCGAAACGTGGTGCGCAGTCACGGGGCTCACCGCCAGCATGTGCAGAACCTCGCGGCCTTCTTCTTCGCCGCGATCCTGGAAGGTCTTTCCCAGCACTTTTTTCGGTCCGGGCTCGTGACGACGCGGATTGAAGGTGAACTCCCCGCCCTGGTCGCCGTGATCGATGCCCCAGCCAGTGAAGATCTTCGCCAATTCCGTCACGTCGCGTTGGGTGTATCCGCCGTCCACGCCAAGAGTGTGCAGCTCCATCAACTCGCGCGCGTAGTTCTCATTCAGACCCAGAGGACGCTGGCGGCCGTTGGGGCCTGCGGGCCTCATCGCTGCCTGAAACGCCGCAAACGAATGCGGCCCCACGCTCTCCGACTGATCCAGATAAAACAGCATTGCGGGACTGTGCGCCGTTGCCTCGAGCAGGTCTTCAAACTTGCCCATGGCGCGCGGGCCGATCACCTTGTCCTGATACTCGGCGAGATACCAGGGCGCGAAGTCGCCCTTCCGCAGATAAACATTGAAGTGGTTCAGCCAGAAGTCGGTCATCACCGCATCCAGCTGACGCTCGCTGTAGATATCGCGCAGAAGGCGCGTCACCAGCACCTCGCCACCGACCACCAAATGGGGATTGATCAGCGCAAACACGGTTTCCTTCTGCTCGGGCGACAGATCGGCAAAGAGCGCCACGCGGTCGGGTTTGTTCAGCCGCTGCAGAAAATCCCGGAATTCTGCCGGCTGCATCCCGACCAGCTTGCGTATGCGCTGGTCCGGGGAAGGTTTACCAAATTGGTGGCATCGAGATCCGCATACAGTTTCCTTTCCTGCTCCTCGATGGGCGGAGCCGGCGGATTTGCCGGCGGCGTCATGGGCATCATGTCGGGCGGGGGCGGCGGAGCCATATCGCCGCCATGGGCCACCATGGGATTTGAATCTGCACCTGCCTCTCCGGCCATCGGGGCGCTCTGAGCCATCATCGAGTCCTGGCTCGGAGCCATCGAATTCGGCTCGGCAACATTCGCTGAGCTCAGTGTCCCTGGGGTGGCGCCCGGTGCAGCCATTGGCCCAGCCGCGAGGGCACTCTGTACTCTGAACCCTGTACCCTCTTCCCTCTTCTTCTGCTGTCTCTCGCGCAGCGCGGCAATCTGGTCGCTGTAGATCGCGCGCTCCACGGGATTTGCGGGGACTGCCCGCTTGCCCTGCTCCGCCTGGCGAATCATCGCCGGGGAAGGAAAACGCTCCACCAGATCGTGCTGGCTCAGGCGCATCGCAGGGTAGGCCGCGAGTCGCGCGTCGAGCGCTGCATCGTCAATCTTCTCGGGATGGAGCTGCGCATCGATCCAATTCTCGAGGCCCATGGTTTCGACCATGGCTACATCGCCGGGCCGCGGCCCAAAGGTCAGCCGGTTTAGCGCGTGCAATGCCTGCTGATCCTGGCTCAGAGAAGAGGAACTTGCTCCGCTCAGCTTTTTCTTCTTGTGACCGAGAGCAAACGCATCGCCGGGAGGCATCACCAGCAAAAGCGTGAGAGACGCGGCAAGGCAACGCTGAAGTCCGGAGACGGAGTTCGTGGGCATGCGGGGGCTTCCTCTGGAACAGTCTGTGCTTCTGGTGCAAACCCGCGCAACCCCCCAAAAGTCGCGGGAGGACCGCGCCTAATCCCTGTCGCTTTGGTTCACTGTTCTCGCAGCAGGATAATGGGATCGACCCCCAGCGCCCGCTGCGCAGGAATCCAAGCCGCCACCAGTCCCAGTACCAGCATCGTGACCACCACCCCGAAAAGCACCACCGGATCCTTCGGCGTCGCCTGGTACACGATGTAGGACAGGACCTTCGTAGCGAGGACTCCCAGCACGATGCCCGCGACCGATCCCGCCACCAGCAACATGAAGGTCCGCCCCAGCGCGGCCCGCAGGACTTCTTTTTGCTGAGCCCCCAGGGCCACACGAATACCCAGCTCGCGGAGGCGTTTACTGACTACATACGACGCCATGCCGAAGATCCCGGTGACCGCCAGCATCGCCCCCAGCAGACCCAGCACTCCAAGCGCCACGCTCGCCACCCGCGCAGCAAACAACGCCGAGCTCAGCTCGACATCCCAGCTTCGGATGTTGAGGGGCAACCCTTTGTCCAGTCCGTGCATGGTCTGCTCGAGGGTAGCGGCTATCTTCTGGGGATCGCGCCTCGAACGCACCACTACCCACGTTTCACTCGACGGATGCTGCAGGAACGAAAAGAACATCGCTGGCTGCTGATCTTCCGTCAGCGTCCGGTATTTTCCGTCTTCGACCACCCCCACGACTTCTGCGCGATCGCCGCCCCAATACTTGAAGTGTCCACCGATTGCCTTATCCACCGATCCAAAAACTTTTCGCGCAAATTCCCGATTGACAACCGCCACGATCGGAGCCTTCTTCTCGTCGTGCCAGCCGATGTCCCGTCCCATCAGCATCGTGGTCCCCGCAGCGGCAAAATAGCCCGGCGACACATTGAAATTCATCGCATCCGCAGCCATGTTCGTCGGCCGGAAGTCCGTTGTGGCGTCGGTATAAACGTAGGAGTCGCCGCCCCCCAGTGACAGTGGCACTCGATCCGTGTATCCCACCGCGGTCACGCCGGGAATCGCCTCAGCCGCTTCCAGCATCCGCCGCTGCATCGCGGGCTGCTGGTCCCCGTTGTATCCGCCCATCTGCAGGTCGGTCTCCACCAGCATCACACTCTTTGAATCGAAGCCGAAATTACAGTGCAGCGATCGTGCAAGTCCACGCACTGCGACCAGCGATGAGGTCACCAAAACTCCACAAATAGCAATCTGGCCCACGAGCAACAAATCGCGCAGGGTGAACCGCCGCACTCCGCCCACGTTCGTCGCGCCGGAACGGATAATCTGCCAGGGATCGGACTTCAGCACCTGGCGCACCGGTACGATCCCAAACAATAGTCCGCTCGCCACGGCCAGCACGAACGCTACCAGATACGTCCACACATCGGGATTCACCGGCACGTTGATCGGGATATCGGGTATCGGCTGCCATGCGCTCAACCACCGCAGGATAGCGATGCCGCCCAACAAGCCAACCCCACCACCGACCAGGGAAACGAGCAGAGCTTCTGTCAGCAGCTGGCGGAGGATCAAACTCCGCCGGGAGCCCAGCGCCATCCGCACCGCGATCTCCCTGGAACGATCTGCCGCCCGCGCCGCAAACAAACTCCCCAGGTTCGCACACGCCGCCAGCAGAATCAGGCCCGCCAGCATCATCATTCCGGCCATAAACGAACGCGCCGGACCGCCCAGCATATCGCCGACCAGCCCCGGCCGGGCCAGTGAGAACTTCAGTCCGTCGTCGTCGGAGGGATAGGCCTTCGCCAGCGATGCGCCAATTGCATTCAGGTCGGCCGACGCCTGCCCCGGGCGGATACTGGGCTTCAGCCGCCCCACCACAAACTTGCCGTGATCTCCGCGGTATTGCAGATCGTCGAATCCTTCCACCTCTGGTTCGTCGACCAACGGGATCCACAATGCCGGTGAGAAGAACAACTCTGTTCCCTTAAAATCCTGCGGCGCTACCCCGATGATCGTAAAGGGGTGCTTGTTGATCTGGACCATCCGCCCCACCACGCCACGATCGTCATGAAACTGACTGTGCCAGTATGCGTAACTCAGCACCACAAACGGCGCGCTGTTGTTGCCGTGCTCGTCGGAAGCATGAAAGAAGCGCCCGAGGTATGGCTTGATCCCCAACGCGTCGAAGTAATTGCCCGTGGCGTCGTACGGCCATATGGTGGAGGGATTGCCGCCCGTATCCAGCCCCACCGGGCCCATGATGTTGTAACCAACGAGGCTGTCAAAGCTGCGGTTCCGGTCCCGCAGATCTTTGTAGTCCAGATACGACTGCGAGGGAACCGAGAGGCTTCCCTGCGTACGCTGAACCATGTACAGGTTCTGCGCATTCGGCACCTGCAGCGGCCGCAGCACCACGGCGTTCATCACGCTGAACACCACCGCGTTCGCGCCAATGCCCAGCGCCAGTGTCAGTATGGCCGCCAGGGCAAACCCCGGCGACTTTCGCAGCTGTCGCACCGCGTATCGGATGTCTCCCATCATGACTGTCCTCGCTCCGCCGATCTCTGTCCTGCTAACTCAATTTCTCTGGATATCGGTACCGACTACTCCCTGTTGTTATCTGCCTGTTCACTCGTCACGCAGCGCCTCCATCGGATCCACGCCCGCCGCCCGCTGCGCCGGAAGCCAGCTCGAGACAAGAGCGATGACCGCGATACTCACGACGATTGTTCCGAACGCGAGAGGATCGTTCGGACGCACGCCGTACAGCAGACTGCCAATGCCCCGGGCTAAAAACACGGCCGTCACCACACCGACAGCTGTGCCGATGCCCGTCAAAACGCCCGCGCGGCGCAGGATCATCCGGAGGACGTCCTGGCGGCGTGCTCCCATAGCAAGCCGGACGCCGATCTCGCGGCGCCGCTCCTCGACCAGGTTCGCCATGACTCCATAGATTCCGATCGCCGCGAGCAACAGCGCGATCGCCGCATCGACACCAAGCATCGCCGCCGCATACATCAGGCCCGTTGTCTGCTCATGGATATCCTGCTCATAGGTCTCCATGGTGTCCAGCGGCAGCGTGGGGTCGATCGCCGCCAGTGTCCTGCGCACCGCCGGCGCCAGCGCCAGCGGATCCCCATCGGTCGTTAAGGCGTATTGCGTACTTGCTCCCGGCGACTGCATCGCATCGAGGTACATCGCGGGCTGCGGGGTCTGATCCACCCACTGATACGCGGCGTCCTCGCTGATGCCCACGATTCTCATCCACGGCTCGTGACTGTCGCTCGCCGCGTTCATCTGGATGCGATGCCCCAGCGGACTCTCTCCGGGAAAATAGCGGTCCGCGAATTTTCGGCTCACCACGACCACCGGGTCGGTCGTGAGCCCATCGCTTTCTCCAAAGCCGCGGCCGGACAGAATCGGAATGCGGAACGTGGAGAAGAATCCAGGACTGATCGATACGCGCACTGCGCTGTTGAACTGGCCCGGCGGCTGCATGCGATTCTCGATCCGGAAATCATCTACCCAACCACCATCGCAGTACGGCATCATCGTTGTGGTCGCAGCCAGCTTCACGCCAGGCAGAACCTGCAGATTTTCGAGGCTCGACCTGTACCAGGCAACCTTCCTGACCGCATCCCCATACCGCGTAGCCGGCAGTGTCACGCTGAACCGCAGCACCTGCTTCGGGCGATATACATTCGCGAACTGGAGCGTCGACCACATGCCTTTGCCCATGAGCGCCGACCCGATGACCAGCGCCACCGCCAGAGCAATCTGCGCCGTGGCAAAGACATTTCGGAGCCGATGACTCTTGCTGCCACCGGTCTCGGTGCGTGATCCGGACTTCAGTTGATCGAGGAGATTGATCTTCATCGCCTCCAGAGCCGGTGCCAGTCCTGACACGAGCCCCGCCGCGATCGCCAGCGCCATCGAAAACGCCAGCGCGCGCCCGTTCAGATGGATCGTGTACCACCCCGCAACCCACCGCGCCACGCGGGCCGGCATGTAGCTCAGGATTAAATGGAGATCCAGCCACGCCAGCACCAGTCCGCCTGCAGCGCCAGCCACAGCCAGCACCAGATTCTCGGTCAGTAGCTGCCGCAGCAGCAGTCTGCGCGGCGCTCCGAGCGCCGTCCGCATGGCAAGCTCCGACCGGCGCGCGATGCCGCGGGCAAACTGCAGGTTCGCTACATTCGCGCACACGATCAGCAACACAAACAACGTTCCGCCCAGCATGAGCCGGGTGTACAGCGGTGTTAGTTCTCCGCTGATGTTCTCGAGCAATGGTTCCACCTGCACGGACCATCCGAGGTTGGTGGCTGGATAGATCTTCGCCAAACGGGTCGCGATCCCGTGGAGCTCGGCGTCCGCTGCGGCTGCCGCCACTCCCCGGCGCAGCCGCCCCACGACCATGTACTCATGATCCGCGCGATCGTTCAGCTGTGCCGGGATCGGCGCCCACGGCAGATAGAGATCGATGTCCGGCGGATACACCAGTCCCTTCGGCATCACGCCGATGATCGTGTATTCGCGATCGTCGAGCTCGATCTTCCGCCCGATCACGGCCGGATCGGAGGCGAAGTGCGATTGCCAGAAGCTGTAGCTCAGCAACGTTTCACCGTCACGGCCGGGCATACACTCCTCGGCGCGAAACACCCGCCCCATGAACGCGGGTATTTGCAGCACGTCCCAGAAATCTGCGGACGAGCGGGAGGCGGTGATGTGGGCCGCTTCACTTCCACCGGTGAGACTCATCGAATGGCGCTTGAAGGCTGCCAGGCTCTCAAACGAATGGTTCTGTTGCTTCCAGTCCTCGTAATTCGCCGCGGACACCCACTCAAACTGGAACTTCCCGCGGCCCCGGTCCTCGGCCACCGTCATCACGCGATCCAGATTGGGCACCGCAAGCGGGCGGAGCACAATGGCATCCATCACGCTGAAGACCGCCGCGTTGAGGCCAATCCCAATCGCCAGCGTCAACAACGCCGTCAAGGTGAATCCCGGCGACTTCCGCAACTGCCGCAACGCGTATTTCAGATCGGTGATCATTGCTACACCTCGTTCTTTCGCCTGGGGCCCGTAACGCAACAGGCTCGTGAGGCGCCGGCCTTCACTCGCTCCGCAGCGCGTTCACCGGATCGAGCGCCGCTGCCCACCGCAGCACCGGGCGATCACCGCCATGACCGTGAATCCCGGCGACTTTCTCAGGCGCCGCAGAGCCTGTCCGATCGGTAAACACACGCCTCTCCGTGTTTCGGTGTACTGACATATGAACGGTGCATGTGTAAAACCAAGTACCGTACAACTTATGCCTCTCAAAAGAAAGGGTTTCTTTATTTAGGAAAGAGATCGTGCTGTCCGCAATCGCGGCGGCGTGTTCAGAATCGAACAGTTGGGGAGGACCGATGTAAACACCCTCCGACGCGGAGTCCGCCGCACGCTCTTAACGGCTGCGAGGTGCGTAGCGTCCGCTCGGCACAACGCGCGCCCTCGCCGTCGATTGGTTGTAGACATAGACCCAGCATCGGACCGTGTCTGCGGATGACAGCTGAACTGGACACAGTTCTCGCACGAACAGGCTCCGCTCCGGTTCATGGGGATCGAATCCTTCGTATGAATCGATCTCCGGCAAAACTCCCTTATCTCCCGTCAACTGAAAAACCGTACCGAAGATCCGATGCGGCGAAAGAGCATCGATGATCGCACCGGGAAATTCGCCAAAATCGTAAAGGACGCCGGGAATCGATCCCTCGCCCAGCGGACGAAGCTTCGCGACAAGATGCGCGATTGCATCCGGCGCATGGGCCGGCTGCAGCGTTCCGTAGGCAAAGAGATAATCGCTCAGTGACCTGGTTTGACTCAGCATCCCAGCTCAGCAACTGTCTTCGCAAACCGGCTTTTAGCTGACAGCCTCTTCGCTCCCTATCGCACGAAGTGCAGGATGACCTGGTTGGTAGCCAGAGCGGCCACATACGCGAGCACGCTCATATATACGAACTGCAGCGCAGGCCAGCGCCAGCTGTTCGTTTCACGCCGCACAATAGCAATCGTCGAGGTGCACTGCAGCGCGAAAGCGAAGAACACCACCAGCGCCATCGCACCCCCGAGGGTCAGATCGTGCCGCAGCGCGGCCTGCAGCCCGAGGGACTGAGTCGCTGGATCGGCCCCGTAGAGCGTGCCCAGGGTGCCTACCATCACCTCGCGCGCCATCACCGAGGTCAGCAGCCCGATCCCGATCTTCCAGTTGAATCCCAAAGGCCGGATCACCGGCTCTATAAACTGCCCGATCCTTCCGATCACACTTCCCGCCAGGTCCGCGTGGAAAGGAATGTGACTCAGAAACCAGAGGACGATCGTTACCGCGAGAATCACGGTTCCCGCCTGCTTCAGAAACACCTTGCCGCGGTCCATCAGGCGCAGGCTCAGCGAGCGGAGGGTGGGCAGACGATACTGCGGCAGCTCCAGGATGAACGGCGCCGAAGAAGCTTTCAGGATCGACGACTTCAGAAGCCGCGCTGTCGCCAGCGCCGCCATAAATCCCATCACGTAGAGAGAGAGCATGACGGCTGCGCGCATGCCGAACAAATCCCCAAGAATCGGCTTGTTGGGAATGAAGGCGGCGATCATCAGCATGTAAATAGGCAGCCGCGCCGAGCAGGTCATAAAGGGCGCCACCAGAATGGTCGCAAAACGGTCGCGTTTGTTCTCGATGGTCCGCGTCGCCATGATGGCCGGGACGGCGCACGCATAAGCCGAGAGCAGCGGGATAAAAGCCTTTCCGTTCAGCCCAATCGACCGCATGACGCGATCGGCAATCAGGGCCGCGCGCGCCAGGTAGCCGGAATCCTCGAGCACGCCGATAAACAGAAAAAGTAACAGGATCTGTGGCAGAAAAACGAGAACCGAAGCGACGCCGCGCCACACACCGTCGATCAGCAGCGACTCCACCCAGTTATGCCCGATCCAGGCGCCGATTTTGTCGCCGGTCCCGTTCAGCAACTCGCCGAATCCATCGCTCAGGGGCTGACCGATTGAAAACACCACCTGAAAGACAGCAAACACCACCACCAGAAAAATCAGCGGCCCCCAGATACGGTGAAGCAACACTCCGTCGATGCGCTTCGTCCACTCGGAAGAAATCGGCGCCTTGTACTTCGTGCGCGTGCTGATGCCGGTCGCCCATTGCCGGTAAGAGCGTGGATTCCCCATGACCGGAAGTTCGATTTTTGTGGCGAGCAGCTTCTCGGGTTCGGCATTGCGATTCAGAAAGTGTGTGATCGAGTCGAGCCCCGCGCCGCGGGTCGCGCTGATCTTCGCCACTGGCACACCCATCTCCTGGGCAAGGGCAAGGGTATCTACCCGCCCGCCGCGCGCCTCCATCAGGTCGCTCATATTCAGCAGGACCAGGGTGGGAAGGCCAAGAGCCAGGACGGGCGCGGCCAGCATGAGTTGGCGACGCAACTGGAGCGAATCCAGCACCAGCAGAATCGCATCCGGCGCGGGCGTTCCCGGCATCTCGCCGTGGAGCACCTCGACCGCAACGCGCGCGTCTTCAGAATAAGAGTCAAGGCCGTAGATTCCGGGCAGATCGATCAGCGTCAGATCGCCGCGGCCGATGCCGTTCAGCCGGCCTACCCGCTGCTCCACTGTCACCCCGGGATAATTCGCGACCTTCTGGCGCAAGCCGGTCAGGCGGTTAAACAGCGTCGACTTCCCCGAATTCGGCGGTCCGACCAGCGCAACCGTGCGGATGCGGCCGGCGACCCGCGGTTCAATGGGAACATCAATCGTCGCCGTGCTGCAGCAGTCGCTCATGCCTATCTCGTGTTCGACGCCTGGTTTTCGCGAACGTCTTCCCGCTCATACTCGCGAACTCGTATCGCCTCGGCGGTGTCGCGCCGCAAAGCGACCTCAAAGCCGTCAATCGCATACACCGTCGGATCTCCGGCCGGCGCCCGTCGTACCACCATCACCCGTGCCTCCGGAACAAACCCCATGTGCATCAGGTGATGCTGGATTTCTCCAGGGAGATCCAGCGACTCCACCACCCCCGTCGTCCCTATGGGCAATTCGCTCAGAAGACGCAACTTCCATGCTCCGGAGAGCTCAAAATCGTCCGCCGCCTCGGCTCCAAAAACTGATGATAGCGCAATTGCGACCATTTTGCTCCTATATTGCCTATGGGAGAAGAATAGGATGGCCGCTGCCGTTGCTTCCGTGATCCAGATCACACGGCGGAGCCCCGAAAGGACGCTTGTTCCCTCTGTGGAATCACTTCCGGGATGGGTTCTTCACTGACTTCCTGCAAGCATCGGGGGCAGCGACTGGCCGACGGGATCCCTATAGTAATGTTTTTCTATGCCCCCTCGGGTTTCGACCCTTAAGACAACTTTCTGGTATTTCCTCCTTATCTTCGCCTGCTGGATGACCGAATCCGAGGCTCAGTTCATCAAGTACCTGCATGGAAAGGCTTTTCTGGTCACGTTGTTGGGTGCCCTATCGATCGCTGGCGTCCTCGTCCTGTTGCGCTGGTATCTGGGGAGAGAGAATCAGGCACCCACGTCGGCCTCCCTCTCCTGGGGCTGGTTCGCCGCGCTCTGGCTTGCGATCCTGGCTGTCTACGTGGTCCTCTCGCCCCTGGCGCACAGCCACAAGCTCGGCATCGGATCGGATAGCGAAGAGGCTCTCACGCTGGCAACCACCGGCCTCCTGCACCACCACTTTCCGTACTACCAGAGCACCTACCTGCACAATCCCATCTCTCCCATGCCTGGTGCTGCCCTCTTGGCGATTCCTTTTGTACTTTTGGGAAAGGTGGGGCTGGAGAATCCCGCGTGGCTGGCCATCTTCGCCGTCGTTATCACTCGCTATTTTCGCGGACGGGCCACCGCACTCGCCTATCTCGCGGTCATCACGCTGGGCAGCGCCTGCTTTATGGACCAAATCGCCGTCGGAGCAGATTATGCCTGCAATGTCCTCTACATCTGCACTGGCGTACTTTGGTTCCTGTGGTCGAGCAAGCAGCCCGGCTGGCGCCATGTTCTCGCTGGAGTATTTCTCGGCGTCGCTCTCAGCTCCCGGCCAATTTACGGGATCATTCTCCCGCCTGTGCTTTTCGCATTCATCCTGCAGCGCAACGGTTTCGGGCAGGCGCTGCGCAGCGTTGCCCTCGTCGCCGCAACGGCGCTGGCGGTCACGCTGCCAATTTACCTCATCGACCCATCGCACTTCGCACCCTTCCACCTGGGCGACAAGCTGTATTTTTTGCCTCACCTCACGCAAAAACTGTTACTGGTGCTGTTGCCCCTGGCAGCCCTGCTCGTCTCCTGCGCTGGATTCTTCGTTCATCTCGAGCTTCCACGGGTGTTTCTACTGTTGGGTTTGTCGTCGACACTGATCCTGCTACCGCCCGGGATCGCCAGCCTCGCCGTGAACGGATCGACCCTCGCCGGCTGGCTGATGCTCATGTACGTGAACGCGGCAACGATCTTCTTCGGACTCTGGGCGTTTTTCCGTCTCGAAGAACAATGGCTCCCAGCGGTCCACGCGGCTCCGCAACTGGCAGCAGCACAGTCCTGACCCGCGCGGAAGCCCGACTATGGCGCGATTACTGCGGCGGAGCTGGGGACGGCAGACTGCCTGGCGCACTCGTCTCCGGCACGGCAGAATCCAGGGGCGCCTGCAGTAGCCTGGTCACGTCGGCTGACATCGGCTGACCCGCGTTTTTCACGAGCACGCTGACCTGCCACATCTGGGTCTGGTTCAGCACTTTGTCGAACGCCGGCATTCCGGTCAGACGAATTCCATTCGCGACCTTCCAGTACGTTTCACCCACCGGATCGTCACTGACGCCAACCACCCCTTTGCCATGCGGCGCCCATAGCTGCGGCGCCCGCGGATACATGTGTCCGGCAAAGTCCGACGGTCGGCCGTACAAACCATGACACGCGGCACACTGGGCGCGATAGATCTGCGCACCCGCCGTCAGGTTGGTGGCGCTCGCCTCAATCGGCGAGCTGGCCGGCATTTCCTTGTCGATGCGCGCGTGCAGCGGAGCTCGGACCAGCTCCCTCTCCATCAGAAACGGCTGATCGGCCACGGCGACCGGCGGGTGCCCCATGTGGAAATAGAAAAAGACCCACACCGGAATGACCAGAAATCCGAGAATCAGTCCCAGCAGAAATCGCATGTGCTCTCAGCCTCAAATACAGAAATCGAAATCGTCCTTGACGGCATCGTTGCACGCCGTTCCGGATTCCGCAAATCGGCTCCGCATCTGAAGTCCTGCCTGGAACCGAAACCGCGCTATGCGGCGAATTTCTCGGGTGCCATGTCGAACATCGCTTTATGCTCTGCCGAACAGAAATAATACGTCCGACCTTTGTAGACAGATGCGATCGAGCGATCCACATCCATCTGGCAGATCGGACAGAGGGGATGTTCCACGGTTGAAACCCGTGCTTTGGCGTAGGCCTGGTTCGAGTTTGCATTCAGCCAGCCTTGCCCCTGGTATTCCATCATGTCGGCGGTTTGCTCGGCTCGCTCACGCCCGTAATACCGCTCGACCACGCGCAACGCCAGATCGATTCCTGAGGTCAGGCCGCCGGCCGAAGCCAGGTTGCCTTCCTCCACAAACCGCGCCCCGCGCTTCAGATGCACATCGGGAAACTGCATGGCGAATTCGGTGTAAGCGCTGTGATGGGTGGTAGCGGATTTGCCCGACAACAATCCCGTTTCAGCCAGCACGAACGCGCCTGTACACACAGACATTGTGACGTCCGCCGTTGCCGCCGACTTGCGGATCCAATGCAGCATCGCCGGCGTGGCACCGTGCTGGGCCGGTATCACGATCACTTTGGGGGCGGGAGCCGCATCGAAAGTAAAATCCGGCACGATCTTCAGGCCTGAGCTCGCCGTGATCGGCCTCGTCGTCTCGGCCACCGTATAAAGATGGAAACCTTCTTTCCCGCTCGGCGCCGCAGCATCCTGAAAGACCTCCCAGGGACCCGCAAAGTCGATCACAACCGCGCCATCCGAGATGACGAAAGCAATCGGGATGGGGCCCTTTGCGGGCGGAACCAGCGGACTTGGCGCGTCTGCCGCAGCGTTCGTGGGGCCTTCTTCCGCCAGGCCTTTCCCTGTGGATGCGATGGCGAAGGCCTCGCCGCCGGTCAGCGCCGGAATCCCCGCTGCCAGCCCTAACATCGCCGATCTTCTGAGCCAATCTCGTCTGTTCATCGAAAGCCTCTCCCTGGCGTTGCTGCCGGCGGGCATCAATAACAGCGGTTTTCTGTGGCGCCGTCGTCCTGGCCTGCAGCTGAACGCCTCATGAACCGAGGGTGAACACTGCACTCACCACCCCGCAGATGATTTAATACAGAGCAGGTATCATTCTCTCTTCTCAGGGTAGTGGAGGCATTCCGTTTGACGCACTTCCGCAGCTGGTCCTTGTACGTTGTTCGCAACGTTTTCGTTCCCCTCCTGGCTTTCCTTCTTCTGACTCCTTCTTTTCTTCGCGCACAGAACACTCCGCCGCCGCCCGGAACCTCGGAGTCCCAATCCGAGCAGCCCCAGCAGGAATCGACCTCGCAGCAGCGCAGCGAGGTGCTGCGCAACGCCCAAGCTCGCGTCAATGCCCGGCGCAGGATTCGCATCCAACAAATCGTCCAGGACACCTACAGCCACAAGTTCGAGCTGGACTTCGGCGGCGGGTCGCTGCGCTTCCGCCCAGGCAACACCCTGCAGCATATGAACGAGGCCGGATGGAACGTTGACCTCACGGACTATATTCATGGCGATCTTGGCATCACGGCCGATTTCCGGGGCTATTACGGAACCGCCTTCACAGGCCCCAATCCTTACTCCGTCTTTAGCCCCAGCATCAGCCAGTACACCTTCCTGGCCGGTCCCCGCTATCGCTTCTACAAAGGGCAGCACTGGGGATGGACCGCGCAGGCACTTGCCGGGGCAGGTCACGGCAACTTTGGAACCGGCACGCACGGACTTCCTCCGCAATTGATCGGGCTCTACACCGATGCCACGGTTCTGAACGTCTCGGCAGGAGCCTCAGTGGACTACAACCTCGACCCGGCGCTTGCCATTCGCCTTACCGTCAACGAGCTCGTCACGAACTACGGCTCCAGCTTTCAGGAGAACCTCGGCGGCAATCTCGGGATTGTGTACCGTTTCGGGCGCAAGTAGCCGGGATCAGCGCGGCCGATCGAAGTGGTTGGTCGCCGCCCGATCGGCGTCACCCGGCGATGGATGGGCCACCTTTCACTCGCTGTCCGCGGTCGGTGTATTCGTTTTCTGCCAGCTGTAATCCCTATACGCTGAACGCTATCCGCTATACGCTGTATTTTCATGCTCCTCGCTGCTCCCGCCGCCCGTCTGCTCGGCACCGCTCAGGCCCTGAGCCTTTTTTTCGTTAAGAATGATCTGCGCCACTACCTGCGCACCCACTACGGCGACCATACCTTTCAGAATCTTTATCACTGGCAGCTCTTCTCCTTCGACACGCTGCTGCTGACGCCTTACTTCCTGGTGATGATCGTGCTTTCGGTCTATGGCCTGCACCGGTACACGCTGGTCTGGTTGTATTACCGCAATCGCAAACACGCCACTCACGCACCGGTCTCGCGTTTCGAGCAACTGCCGCGCGTGACGATCCAGCTACCGATTTTCAACGAGCAGTTCGTCATCGACCGCCTGATCGAGTCGGTTTGCCGCATCGACTATCCGCGCGACCGGCTCGAAATCCAGGTCCTCGACGACTCCACCGACGAGACACAGGAAGTCGCGCAGATGATCGTCGATCGCTATCGCGCCCTCGGCTACCCGATCGTTTATATCCACCGCACGAATCGTCATGGATTCAAGGCCGGCGCCCTCGACGAGGGTCTGCACACCGCGTCCGGTGAATTCATCGCGATCTTCGACGCCGACTTCGTCCCGCCCGCGGACTGGCTGATGCGTGTCATCCATCACTTTGCCGAGCCCAACATCGGCATGGTGCAGACGCGCTGGACCCACCTCAATCGCGATTACAGCTTTCTCACCCAGGTCGAAGCGATCCTGCTCGACGGCCATTTCGTGCTCGAACACGGCGCCCGCTCCCGCTCCGGCGTCTTCTTCAATTTCAACGGAACCGCCGGCATGTGGCGCCGCTGCACTATCGATCAGGCGGGCGGCTGGCAGCACGACACCCTCACCGAGGACACCGACCTCAGCTATCGCGCCCAGATCATCGGGTGGCAGTTCAAATATCTCCAGGATGTCGAGTGCCCTGCCGAGGTCCCGATCGAGATGACTGCTTTCAAGACCCAGCAGCAGCGCTGGGCCAAGGGGCTCATCCAAACTTCCAAAAAAATCCTGCCGCGGGTCTTTCGGTCTGACGTGCCGCTCCGCACCAAGATCGAAGCCTGGTATCACCTCACTGCCAACATCAGCTATCCGCTGATGGTTGTCCTGTCTGTCCTTCTGATGCCCGCCATGATCATTCGCTTCTATCAGGGTTGGTGGGAGATGCTCTACATCGACTTCCCGCTTTTTCTCGCGTCCACCTTCTCCATCTCGTCGTTCTATCTCGTCTCGCAAAAAGAGCTCTATCCCCGCCGCTGGTATCGCACCTTTCTCTATCTTCCTTTCCTGATGGCCCTCGGCATCGGGCTGACGATCACCAATACGATCGCTGTGATGGAAGCCCTCTTCGGCATTCAGAGCGCCTTCAAACGCACGCCCAAATACCGCGTACAAAAACGCGGCGAGAAGTCTCAGGCCGCGAAGTATCGCAAGCGGCTCGGCATCATCCCCTTTCTGGAATTGCTCGTGGGCTGCTATTTTGCTGTCTGCATCTGGTATGCGTTTTCGAATGAGAACTACTTCACGGTGCCGTTTCTGCTGCTTTTTGTCGTCGGTTACTGGTATACGGGCCTGCTGTCGCTCTTCCAGGGACGCTTCGAGCGCTGGCGCACGGGCGCGAATTTGGACGACACCTCGCCAAAGCCATTTCCCGTGGGGGTGTAAGAACGCAAATGAAAAGACTCGCGGGAGCGTGCTTTCATCAGGGGATGCTGCGTGGGTGTCGGGCGGGGTGGTTCGGGTCGGTAAATTCGAGCAGTTCGATGGGTGCGCCGTTTTCGACGATGAATGCCACGCGGACGCCGTCGGATGGGCTGTTGGGAGGAATCAGAACTTCGCGACCGGCGAGTTCGGAGTCGAGATCGGCTACTTCAAACGCGACGTGCGGAACATGGCGAACGAGATCGGGGACCGCCGCGTCCGCTTCGAAACGCATCCACTCCACGCCAAATTCGCTTTTGTCATGGCTGACGACGAAGAGCTTCAGGTGTTGCAAGTGGGTTTCGCCTGGCTTCACTTCCGTCGTGGGAATTCCGATGTGATGGTACCGGCGCATTTGTTTTAGCTATCCGTGGTGGAAGAGATTCTACGCTGTCGCTGGTTTGCCTGAACTCGCGGCCTCGATAACGGAGAACGCCCTGGTTTATGTCGGGCGATCCCGCAAGCAGTAACTTCATCGGATCAGGTGAATCGGGACGTTGCGTCTGAGTTTTTTCCAGATCTTGTCGGCGGTATAGACAGGCAGGTTCAACGTAATGCCGAGAGCGAGGCAGGCTCGGTCTCCCAGAGAAAGGCCGTGCGTTCGCGCCTGATGCGATGCATTCTCACGGTACACTTCCTCCCAAATGAATTTCTTCTCTCGGCGCTGGCTCCTTGTACTCCTTCTCCCAACCACGTTGCTCGCTCCTGCTGTTCTCAGTCTGGACCGCCAGCCCTCCGCCTACTATCACGCTCGCCGCGTGCACCTCAGCGAATCCCTGAACCAGGGCATCGCCGTTCTTTTCGCCGCGGAAGAACCGATTACCGACTTCAATCCGTTCCGCCAGGATTCAGACTTCTACTACCTCACCGGCTGGAACGAGCCCGGTGCCGCTCTGCTGATCGAGGCAGCCTCGGGCGCCGACGACCTGCACCCCGCGCGCGCCTATCGCGAAATCCTCTTTCTCCCGACGCGCAATCTGCGCAACGAGCGCTTCACCGGCCCGAAGCTGGACGCCACCTCACCCGAAGCGCCGCATCGGACCGGCGTGGAGGAGGTGCAGCCCATGACGGCGCTCCCCGCGATCCTGGGCACGCTGATGCGATCCGACCGCTACCTCGAGCGCAATCTCTGGAGCCAACCAGACAACGAACAGGCGCGCGCCCTCGCAGGCTGGACCGCAACGACTCTCGGCATGGACGCGACGCCCCCGTTGCTCGATGTCCACGACCTCACCACCGCTCTGCGATCGATCAAAGACCCGGGCGAACTCGCCCTGATGCGCAAAGCCGCCGATGCTTCCGTCAAGGCCCAACTGGCGATGATCGCCGCCATCCATCCCGGCATGACGGAGCGCGCCGCCGCGGGCATCGTCATCGAGATCCTGATGGCCAACGGCTGCGAGCGACCTTCGTACGCATCCATCGTCGGATCGGGACCGAATTCGACCATCCTTCATTACTCCGAAAACAGCCGCACGATGCAGGCCGGAGAAGTGCTCCTCGTGGATGCTGCCGGCGAATATTCGATGTACGCCTCGGACATCACCCGCACCATGCCCGTCGACGGGCATTTCACCGCGCGCCAGCGCGAGGTCTACAACGTTGTTCTGGGCGCGCAGCGCGCCGCAATGGACGCCTTCGTGGCCGGCAAGTCGCACATTAACGACCCCTATCGCCGCTACTCGGACTCGCTGGACACCATCGCTTTCAATTTCATGAACGCGCACGGCAAGGACTTGCACGGCGAAGGCCTCGGCAAATACTTCATCCACGGCATCGGCCATCTCGTCGGCCTCGATGTGCACGATCCGTGGGATTATACAAAGCCGATCGAGAAGGGCATGGTCTTCACGATCGAGCCTGGCATTTATATTCCGGAAGAAAAATTAGGTTTTCGCATCGAGGACGATTATTACGTCAAGCCGGACGGCACGCTTGAATGCCTCACCTGTGCCCTGCCGAAAACCGCTGAGGGGATTGAAGGGCTCATGCACGGCGCCAGGCAGTGATGACCGGCGAGGAAAGAACATCCAGCCCAGCTACCGGATTCCAGCTCCGTCGCTAAAAGTCTTTCGCTAACCGCTTTTCGCTTGTTTTGGCTGCTTTTCGCTGACCGTTCCATCGCTCGCCGCTCTTTCGCCGAGCCCTTTTATACTCAGGCCAACATGAAACCGTATCGCTTCTCCTTCGTCCTGCTAATTCTGCTGCTTGCCGTTCCCTCGTCTTTCGGCTGGGGCAGCAAAGGTCATCGTATGATCGGCCGCCTCGCGGCCGAATCGCTGCCCGCCGACATGCCGGCGTTCCTGCGCACACCCGAGGCCACCAACGAAATCGAATACCTCGGCCCCGAGCCCGACCGCTGGCGTTCCCGCGCCGAGCCGGAGCTGAGCGCGGCACAGGCTCCCGACCACTTCATCGACCTTGAACTGGCGGATCTCATCGGCCCGCTGCCGCGGCAGCGCTACCAGTACATCGCCGCACTTTTCGCCTACGCCGCCGCGCATCCCGACCTGGCCGCGCAGGTCCGGCCGGAGAAGGTCGGGTTTCAACCGTATATCACCAACGAAGTCTGGGAGCGCCTCAAGTCCGCGATGCGCGACTATCGCGACCTGGGCGCGCAGCATCAGGACACGAGGCCCGTCGAAGCCGCCATCGTTTTCTATGCCGGATGGCTCAGCCACTACGTCGCCGACGGCTCGCAGCCGCTTCACGTGACCGTGAATTACAACGGCTGGGTGGGCAAGGAGAATCCGAACGGGTACACCACGGAGCACATCATCCACAGCCAGTTCGAGACAGCGTTTGTCGACGCCAATGTGAACACGTCGGACGTTCGGCCGCTGCTCGCGCCCATGCGGCCCATCGGCGACGAGTGGGACGATTACCTTGCGTACCTGCGCCACACCGGCTCGTTGGTTGAGCGCGTCTATCAGCTCGATAAGGACCACGGCTTCGACGGCGCCGGCACGCTCGCCGCGAAGCAATTCACGGAGGAACGGCTTGCGGCTGCGGCGTCGATGCTCCGCGATCTGTATGTCGCTGCGTGGGTCAAGAGCGGTGACCCGGTGCCGGAGTGGCATGACCCGCACGCAGAACCCTCACCGCCACCGACATCGACCTCAACAACGAGTGGAACCACAGAGCAGCAGCTTCCAGCCACGGAATCCTTTCGAGGCGTCAGAACTCAGCCAACGCTGCGTTTCGCCCCAACTCCGGAATACTTGGACGAAGCTAGAAGGGCAGGGCTAGAAGGGGTTGTCGTTTTGAATCTGGTGGTGGACGCGCAAGGCACCCCTTTGCGCATCCGTGTCGTTCATTCCCTCGGAATGGGCCTCGACGAAAAGGCTATCGAGGCGGTGAAGAGTATCGCTTTAACCCCGCAACCTATGAGGGGCATCCCGTTCCAATAAAACTCAACGTCGAGGTCAACTTCCATCTCCATCGAAGAGGTAATTGAGTCGTTCGATTAACCGCTTTTTAGCTGACCGCCTTGCGTCACTCCGCCATCATGGGCACCAGCCGCGTCATCAGCTCCGCCAGCCGCTCCTCGACGGCGTGCCCCGTCGCCATCACCTCTTCGTGGCTCAGCGGCTCTTTCTGGATGCCTGCCGCCATGTTGGTCACACAGCTGATGCCGAGCACCTCGATACCCATGTGCCGCGCCGCAATCGTCTCCTGCACCGTGGACATGCCGACCAGATCGGCGCCCAGTGCACGAAACGCACGAATCTCCGCCGGCGTCTCAAAGCTCGGTCCCAGAACGCAAAGATAAACGCCCTCTGCGAGATCGAGGCCCGTACTGCGCGCCGCCTGGTGGGCCAAACCAAGCAGCCGCTTTGAATACGCTTCGCTCATGTCGAAGAAGCGCGGACCGAAGCGGTCGTCATTCGGCCCGGCCACGGGATTGCGCCCCGACAGGTTGATGTGGTCCGCGATCAGCACCAGCTGTCCCCGATGGAACTCCGGGTTGATGCCGCCGGCCGCATTCGTGAGCACCAGCGTTTTTACGCCCATCCGCCCCAGCACGCGCACCGGAAACGTCACTTCGTCCGAACTGTACCCCTCGTAAGCATGCACGCGCCCCTGCATCACGGCGACGGGAACGCCGCCGATGTCGCCAATCACCATCTTTCCGCTGTGGCCCGGCACGGTCGATCGCGGAAAATGAGGAATCTCCGCGAACGGTATGGCTTTCAGCTCTTCCAGCTGCTCGGCAAAGGCACCCAGCCCCGAGCCCAGCACAATGGCAGTCTTCGGGCGCAGACTCGTCCGCTTCTCCACGAACTCCGCCGCCGATGTCGCCTTTTCAAATAATGTAATCGCCATCGTTACTCATCTTTCGGATGGACACGCTTACTGAATCAGCATCCCGACAATCGAAGCCGACATCAGGTTCGCCATGGTTCCCGCCAGCATCGCCCGGAGCCCCAGCTTGGCCAGTTCGTTGCGACGATTCGGCGCCAGCGCGCCAATGCCGCCGATCTGAATCCCGATGGAGCTCAGGTTGGCGAAGCCGCAGAGCGCAAACGTCGCAATCGTGACCGACCGCGCGGCCAGAGCCCCCTGTTTTGCAAGACCGCCCAGATAGGTGTACGCCACCAGCTCGTTCAGCACCATGCGCGTGCCCAGCAGATTGCCCACCGTTGGCGCGTCATGCCAGGGAATTCCGATCAGCCACGCCACGGGCGCAAAGAAGAATCCGAGAATCGCATCGAGCGAATGCGGAAATGGAATGTGGTGTCCGCCCAGCCAGTTGTGCAGACCGCCGAGGATGCCGTTCAGCAGGGCGATCAGCGCCAGAAACGAAATCAGCATGATGCCGACGTTGAATGCCAGACGTCCGCCATCGATGGTCCCGCGCGCGATCGACCCGATCAGGTTCTCGTCCTTGTGCTCCGCGCCTTCGGGAATGCGCACCACGCCCTCGGTGGCCGGGGTCTCGGTTTCCGGCACCAGCATTTTGGAGATGAGAATCGTCCCCGGCGCGGTCATGATCACCGCCGCGAGCAGGTTGCTGGCCGAGATGCCGTACAGGATGTACGCGGCCATGATGCCGCCCGAAACATGCGCCATGCCGCTGGTCATAATCGTCATCAACTCGGAGCGCGTCGCGCCGGGGAGAAACGGCCGGATAGTCAGCGGCGCTTCGGTCTGGCCCATGAAGATGCTTGCCGCCACGTTCAGGCTCTCGGCGCCGGACACCTTCATCGTCCACTGCATGGCCCGCGCGAACCCGCGAATGATAAGTTGCATTACGCCGAGGTAATAGAGAACCGCAAAAAATGCCGAGATGAAGATGATCGTCGGCAGGACCTGAAACGCGAAGAAGCTCGTCCCGAACGCGCCTGCTATTTTCGAGTGCTGCGCGCCGAGATCGCCGAAGACAAACGTCGAGCCGGCGAACGCGTAGGCCAGCAGCTTGTTCACCGCGTCGCCCGCCGCGTGCATCACTTTCTGGCCGGCGGTCCACTTCACCACGCATACGGCAAAGACGATCTGCAGGCTCAGACCCCAGGCCACGGTGCGCCAGCGGATCGATTTTCGGTTCGTCGAAAAAATCCATGCCAGCAGCAGCATGGTCAGCAGACCCAGCACTCCGGTGAATCGAGCCAAAAGGTTCTCCCTCAGGTTTTCCTAATCCTATGGGCGGCGGTGGCTTTTCAGAAACGATTTTTTGTTGTCGGCTGAAATAATCTCCCGAATCAGCGGCGGAGCGCCTGTTGGCTTGTCGGCAATGGTCAGCGCCTGGGTGAGCAAATGCTCCGGCTCGGCAAAGCGCGACTCCTCTTCGGCGAACAGCGTCGCGAGCGGCTGCCCTGCTTCGACTTTCGCGCCCAGCTTCACGTGCATGGCGAGGCCGGCGTGCGCCTCGACCGGTTCGCCGGCTCGTTCGCGTCCAGCACCCAGGCGCTGCACAGCCCAGCCAATCTTCGTGCAGTCGGCGGAAGCAAAATACCCACTGCGGCTGGCGCGGAACTCTCGACGGAATCGCGGCTGATGAAACGCTTCGCCACTGTCCAGCACTTTCAGATCGCCGCCCTGGGCCGCGACCATCTCGCGAAACACGCGCAGCGCCGAGCCGTCGACGATTTTCTCTTCGGCGGTGACGCGACCGGCCTCCGCGCTCCTCGCCTGGCCGCCCAGATAAATCATCCATCCGGCGAGAATCAGCGAGACCTCACGCAGGTCCTCGCTCAGCGGAGGGCGTTCGCCGCGCAATAACTCCATCGACTCCTGAATTTCGATCCAGTTGCCCGCCGTGCGCCCCAGCGGCTGGCTCATATCGGTGAGCACGGCCACCGTGCGCGTTCCCGCGCGCTCGCCGGTCTCGACCATCAGGGCCGCCAGATAACGAGCGTCGTCTTCGTTGCGCAAAAAGGCTCCCGAGCCCGTTTTCACGTCGATGACCAGGGCATCCAGTCCCGCCGCGAGCTTTTTGCTCATGATCGAGGCACAGATCAGGTAAGGATTCTCGACGGTCGCGGTCCGATCGCGCAGGCTGTACAGTTTTCGATCCGCGGGAACCAGGTCCTTCGTCTGCCCAACGATCGACGCACCGCACTTCTCCACTACTTTGCGCATCTCGTCGAGCGAAAGCTGGGTCCGATAGCCTGGAATCGACTCGAGCTTGTCGAGCGTGCCGCCGGTATGGCCGAGGGCGCGGCCGCTGATCATCGGATCGGAAAGGCCTGCGGCCGCCGCGATGGGCGCCACCAGAAACGAGGTCTTGTCGCCGACGCCACCGGTGGAATGCTTATCGACTGCCTTACGGCCCAATGCTCGGAGATCGAGCACCTCACCCGAATAGCGCATCGCTGTGGTCAGCGTGTCCAGCTCCCCGAGCGAGAGCCCGCGAAGAAAAACCGCCATCAGCCACGCCGACAACTGTTCTTCGGGAATCGTCTCGCGCGCCGCGCCTTCCACCAGGAAGCGAATCTCGTCCGCATTCAGTTCCTCGCCATCGCGCTTTTTCCGGATCAGATCGACCGCGTGCAGGCCAGCGCTCATGGCCGTTCCTTCGCGGGATCGAGGGTGAATCCGAAGGGGAGGAGCTCCGCAAAGGGACGTGTCTCCGGCCCGTGTCCCCCGGGGAAGCAGACTACTGCGTCCTCTGTCACAAATTCGCTCATCACCTGGCGGCAGGCGCCGCATGGCGGGCTCGCCGCTGCGTTGCGATTGGCGACGGCGATAGCGCGAATCTTATGTCCGGCGCCGCGCTCGCTGATAGCGCGAAACAGAGCGTTGCGCTCGGCGCAGCTGGTCAGTCCGTAGGAGACGTTCTCCACATTGCAGCCGGTCACCGTGATCCCGTCGTCAAAGAGCAGGGCCGCGCCAACATAAAACTTCGAGTAGGGTGCGTAGGCACGGGCCGCCGCCGCAGCCGCCGACTGGCGCAGCTGCTCCAGGGTTTCCTCATCCAGCTCCGTCATGGTGTTGAGGCTATCTTCTTCCCCTTCGAGCGGCAACCGCAGCCCTCAAGTTCCCTCGACTTCGTTCCGATAACCAAGTCGTGGACGACTTGACTCGCGAATTTCTTCTCGAAAGCCAGGAGGGACTGGACCGCATGGAGCGGTGCCTCACCGACCTGGAAACGCGCCCCGGCGATACCGAGCTGCTGGCGGAGATCTTCCGCGCGGTGCATACGATTAAAGGCACGACCGGATTTCTTGGCTTCGCCCGCCTGGAGGCGCTCTCGCACGCCGGGGAAAATCTCCTTGGGTTGCTGCGCGAGGGACAGCTGGCCGCCAGCCCTGCGATCGTCAGCGGGCTGCTGGCGCTTATGGACAGTCTGCGCGGGATTCTTCGTTCCATTGAAAAAACCGGTGCCGAGGGGGATGCGGGCGCTGAGGACCGCGCGATGATTCTCCGTCTCGAGGAGTTGCAGGCGGGCCGATTGCAAACCAGCCCGTTGCAGACCGGAGAGATGCAGGGTGGAGAATCTGCAGCACAGCTGGCGCTCGCCGCCGTTGGCAGCGCGCCTGCTCGCCGCGCCCGGCCCCGCAAGCCAGGTACAGCCCCGAGGCGCGCCGCGCACAGCACCCGGAAACCAACGCGGGATTCCGCACCATCTTCGCGTTCGGCATCGGGGCGGGAGGAGCCCGAAGCCCATCAGGCCAAAGCGGGAGAAGGGGAACACAGGCCGCCCCTCGCAGCGCCTTCGCTCGTCGAGCGCCTCGCGCCTTCCCCGTTGCCCGCGGCCGAACCATCCGTTGCGGCCGGCTCAGGCACGACCGACTCGACGCTGCGCGTCGATGTCGAGCTGCTCAATCGCATGATGAACCTGGTTGGGGAACTGGTGCTCACCCGCAACCAGATCCTGCAGGCAACGAGCGCCGACGCCAGCTTTGCTTTGCTGGGCCGCCGTCTCGACATGGTTACGGCCGATCTGCGGGAGTCCGTGATGAAGGCGCGCATGCAGCCGGTGAACCACGTTTTCTCGCGTTTCCCGCGTCTGGTGCGCGATCTCGCTCTGGCGCTCGACAAACGAGTCCGCCTCGAGATGGAGGGTCAGGAGACGGAACTCGACAAAAGTCTGCTCGAGGCGATCCGCGATCCTCTGACTCACTCCATTCGCAACGCCATCGACCACGGGATCGAGCGGCCCGAGATCCGCCTCGCCAGCGGCAAACCCGCCGAAGGTCTGGTGCGCCTGCGCGCCTGTCACGAAGGCAGTCACGTCATCGTGGAGGTGCATGACGACGGCGCCGGCATGAACATCGAGAAGATCCGGCAGAAGGCTGTGGATCGCCAGCTGGTCTCGCCGCAGCGCGCCGAGCAGATGAACGAGCGGGAAATCCTGCAGCTCATCTTTCTGCCCGGGTTCTCGACCGCCGCCACCGTCACCAGCGTCTCAGGACGCGGCGTGGGGATGGATGTGGTCCGCACCAACGTGGAAAAAATCGGGGGCAAGGTCGAAGTGGACAGCCGCGCCGGCAAGGGAACCATCCTGCGGCTGCGCATCCCGCTGACCCTCGCCATCATTCCGGCTCTCATCGTGCACAGCCGGGGACAAAACTTTGCCGTTCCGCAGGCCGCGCTCACTGAGCTGGTCCACCTCAGCCCGGGAGAAACCGAGAGCCGCATCGAGTGGCTGGAAAACGCGGCGCTGTATCGGCTGCGCGGGCGGCTGCTGCCCCTCGTGTTCCTCGATCGCCTTCTGCAGCAACCGCCGCGGGAGCGCGGCGCCGCCTGCGACATCGCCATCCTGAACGCGGACGGCCGCCGTTTTGGACTGGTCGTCGATGGTCTTGCCGACCCCGAAGAAATCGTCGTCAAGCCGCTGGCTGCCGTTCTGCGCGAGATTGGGTTCTATGCGGGAGCCACCATCCTCGGCAATGGCGAGATGGCCCTGATTCTGAACCCTGGCGCTATCGCACAAAACGCAGGCTTCGAGCTGTCGTCGGAAGCCGAGGAGGGCGTGTCCGCGGAGAAGCGCGGCACCCAGCAGGATTTCCTTCTCGTCGAAACAGGCACAACGCGCGCCGCTCTGTCCCTCGAAACCGTGGTGCGCATCGAGCGTATCCCTCGCTCCCGGATCGAACGCGCCGGTCAGCGCCCGGTGCTTCGTTTCGAGGGCAAGCTGCTGCCCCTCGACGATGCCGCTTCGGTCCTGCTCGACAGCCCCGAGGATCCGGAGGCCCAGACCACGGTGGTGGTGTGCCGCGATGGCGGCCGCCAGGTTGGCATGACGGTCGCTCAGGTTCTCGATGTCACCGCGGGATGCCCGCTCGAAGACGCGGGAACCGGAGCCATCGCCGATGGCATCACGCTGCTTCATGAACACGTCACCAGCATCGTCAACCTCGGCTCCATCCCTTCCCTCGACTGTATGGCAGACATACCTGCGATGGACGGCTGTTTCTCTGAGGAGGCACACCCATGAATGAAGCCAGTTCCCTCGAGGAGGTCTGCTCGGTGCAGGTCGGCGAGACGCTGTACGGGATTCCCATTGCCCGTGTGCTCGAAATCCTCGGCAAGCCGGCGACCCAGCCGGTTCCTCTGGCGCCTTATTTTGTCGGTGGTCTGGTCCACTACCGTGGCGAGGTGCTGACGGCTGTCTCCCTGCGCCGCCTGCTCGGCATGGAACCGGCCGAAAAAACCGAAGATGTGCTGGTGTTTGAAACGCCGGGCGGTCTGTTCGGCCTCTTCGTCGACGCCGTCGGCGAAGTTCTGCAGGTCTCGGCGGTGGACCACGAACCCAACCCGGCTACGCTCGAAGCGCGACGCCAGGCCCTTTTCGATGGCGCCTGGAAACTGAAGGACCGTCTCCTCGTCAGCCTCGACCCGGAGCGGCTGGACCCCATACGCCTGGTGGGCGCCTTCCCGGCCTGAGGCGCGGTGTTACCGGAAAGGATCATCATGCGCGTGCTGGTCGTCGACGATTCCCGCTTTATCCGCAATTATCTGCATTCGCTTTTTGCCGAGCATGGCGTCGAGTGCGTCGAGGCCGCCGACGGCCAGCAGGGTCTGGACCGCCTGCGCCGCGCCGGACCGTTCTCCGTCGCGCTTGTGGACTGGAATATGCCGGTAATGTCCGGGATCGATCTGCTGCGCGCCGCCCGCGCCGACTCCACTTTCAACGACACACGCATTGTCATGGTCACCACCGAGGCCGAAAACAACTACATCGAGGCTGCCCTCGAAGCCGGCGCCGATGAATATCTGGTCAAGCCATTCGATGAAGCCGGGCTCTTCGACAAGCTGCGCATGGCGGGAGTGCCCGACCTGTGACCCCTCCCTCTCAACCCAACCGGCGCACGGTGCGCGTCCTGCTGGTCGATGACTCGGCCGTAATGCGCAGTCTTCTGCGCATGGTCCTCGATCCCCATCCCTCGATCGAGATTGCCGCCGCTGCTTCGAGCGGCGAAGAGGGGCTCGGGTGCTTCGATCGACTGCACCCGGACCTTGTCCTGCTCGACATTGAAATGCCGGGCATGAATGGTCTGGAAGTTTTGTCAAGGATCCGCAGCCGGAACCGGCGCGTCCCGGTGATCATGTGCAGCACGCTCACCTCCCGCGGCGCCCGAATTACGGTCGAGGCCCTGGCCCGTGGCGCTACCGACTACGTCACCAAGCCCGGCGCCCAGAGCGGCGTCCGGGACGGCGTTGAGACGCTGACGCGCGAGCTGATCCCGAAGATACTCGGGCTCTTTCCATCGGAATCGACGCCCGCGGCCGCGGCAGCCGAAGTCCGGATTACCTCTCCCGTCCCGGCCTCTCTGCGTCCCCGAGTCCTCGTCGTCGGCGTCTCCACCGGTGGGCCGGCTGCTCTTGAAGCCCTGCTTCCGCAATTTCCTGCTGCTTTTCCCCTGCCGATTCTCATCGTGCAGCACATGCCCCAGCTGTTCACCGGCCTGCTCGCCGACCGGCTCGACAACCTCTGCGCTCTGCGGGTGCGCGAGGCCGCCCCCGACGCGCGGCCCGAAGCCGGCATTGTTGATATCGCGCGAGGCGACTGGCATCTGGAACTGACGCGCGAAATGCGTCTGCGCCTGCATCAGGAGGCGCCTGAAAATTTCTGCCGCCCCTCGGTCGACGTGCTCTTCCGTTCGGCTGCGCTGGCCTGCGCCGGACGTCTGCTGGGTGTGATCCTCACGGGCATGGGGTCCGACGGCCTGGCCGGCTGCCGCGCCATCCGGACCGCCGGCGGCGCTGTGATGGTCCAGGACAACGCCAGCAGCGTGATCTGGGGCATGCCCGGCGCAGTCGCCAACGCCGGACTCGCCAACAAGATTCTTCCCCTCCATGCGATCCCCGGTGAGATCCTCCGCCTGCTCGCCCCGAACAGCACCGCACCGCGGCCGGAGGCCATTGCCCTGTGAGCAGCAGTTCGGTCGATTTCGAATACCTGCGCACGGTCGTGATGCGCAATTCGGGCAACCAGGTCGATCCTTCCCGTGACTACCTCTTCGAGTCGCGGCTTCAGTCCCTGCTGCGCGACCGCGGGATGCAGTCTCTCCAGCAGCTGGTGACCACGCTGCGCACCGAAACCGGCCCGGCGCTTCAGCGCTCGGTTGCCGAGGCCATGACCATCAACGAAACCAGCTTCTTTCGCGATTCCGCGAGCTTCGATCTGCTCCGCGATGAGCTTCTGCCCGCGCTCATCGCCAGGCGGCGCGACACCCGTACTCTGCGCTTCTGGTCGGCCGCCAGCTCCTCAGGCCAGGAAGCCTACTCCATCGCCATGATGCTCCGCGAGAACTTTCCCCTTCTCGCTGGCTGGAAGATCGACATCCTCGGCACCGACATCTCCGGGGAAATGGTCGAGCGCTCCGCCGCAGGCCGCTATCAGCGCATTGAAGTGAATCGCGGCCTTCCCGCTCGCTTTCTGCTGAAATACATGGTTCGCTCCGGCGACGAGTGGGAGGTTTCCCCGGACCTCAAACGTCTGTGCCGCTTCCAGCAGCGCAACCTCTGCCAGGCGCCGGTTCTGGCGGAAACCTTCGACGTCATCTTCCTGCGCAACGTGATGATCTATTTCCCTCAGGAGACCCGCCATCAGGTTTTGCTCACCATGCACCGCTCCATCGCGCGCGACGGTGTCCTGTTCCTCGGCCTCAGCGAGCAGCCGCGCATGGATTCCCACTGGCAGACTGTGCTGACTCCTAAAACCGTCTGGTACAAGCCCGTCGGCTGAGAACAGCGAAGTGTCAGCTCGAAGCTGGGGCAGGGAGCTGGGAGTTCGAGTAGCTGACGTAAAGCAGCCGGCTAACGGCCGGGGGCTACGGGCAGTATCCTCAACCCAGGGATGGCTGCGAAAAATAAATTGCCGGTATCTCCATCACCCGCCCGAGAGACTTCCACTGCCGATCCTCTGGCGCTCTTTCATCCGGTCACCGGCGAATGGTTTCGCACCGCGCTCGGCACTCCCACGGCGCCGCAGCGTCTTGGCTGGCCGGCCATTGCCCGCGGTGAAAGTACGCTCATCCTTGCCCCCACCGGCACCGGCAAGACGCTAGCTGCTTTTCTGTGGTGTCTCGACCGTCTGATGTTGCACTCTCGTCCCGGGACAACCGGACCCAGCCCCGCTGCTGGCCAGGCGCGCGTGGTCTATATCAGCCCGCTCAAGGCCCTTGCCGTCGACGTCGAACGCAATCTTCGCGTCCCGCTGCAAGGCATGGCTTCCATCGCCCTTCGCGCGGGCGTTCCCTGCCGGCAACCTGAAATCTTCATTCGCACCGGCGACACGCCGCAGAATGAGCGCGCCCGCTTTCGACGGCATCCCGCCGAGATCCTCATCACGACACCCGAATCCCTCTACCTGCTTCTTACTTCAGAATCCGCATCGGCGCTCCGCACGGTCGACACGGTCATCGTTGATGAGATTCATGCGCTCGTGCCCACCAAGCGCGGCGCCCATCTCGCTCTTTCGCTCGAACGTCTCGAAGCCATCGCCGAGCGGCCCATCCAGCGCATTGGACTCTCGGCTACGCAGCGTCCCCTCGAAGAAGTCGCCCGATTTCTCGGCGGAGTGGATGCCGAAGCCGGAACTCGCCCCGTTACGATCATCGACGCCCGCGAACCTAAGCGCCTCCAGCTCAAAGTCGAGGTTCCTGTCGAAGACCTCGCGCAGACTGCCCCGCCACCCACCGCGTCTCCGGACGGCTCATCTCCCCAAAAGCGCGCCTCGATCTGGACAACGATTCCTCCGCGGTTGCTCGCCCTCATCCGTCAGCGACAGTCCACGCTCATCTTCGTGAACAACCGCCGCACCGCCGAACGCCTCGCCGCTCTCATCAATGACCTCGCGCAGGAACCGTTGGCGCGCGCGCACCATGGATCGCTTGCCGCCGCGCAGCGCTCCGAGATCGAAGACCAGCTCAAGACCGGCCGCATCCGCGCCGTCGTCGCCACGTCTTCTCTGGAACTCGGCATCGACATGGGCGCCATCGACCTCGTCATCCAGATCGAATCGCCGCCCTCGGTTGCTGCCGGGATGCAGCGTATCGGACGGGCGGGCCATCGCGTCGGCGTCGCCAGCGAAGGCATTATCTTTCCGAAATATCGGGCCGACCTCATCGCCTGCTCCGCCGTGACGCGCGCCATGCACGAAGGCCTGGTCGAATCGAATTCCATCCTGCGCAACCCACTCGACGTCCTCGCACAGCAAATCGTGGCCACGGTCGCGCATCCGCCAGCGCTGTCGATTCCTCGTCGCAAAGGGCAACCACCGCGTGAGCCGGCCATCGCCGTCGACGACCTTTATTTTCTCGTGCGCGGCGCCGCACCGTTCTCTACCCTCGCTCGGTCCACGTTTGAAAACGTGCTCGACTTGCTTGCCGGCAAATATCCTTCGGACGAATTCGCCGAGTTAAGGCCGCGCATCACGTGGGACCGATCTGCCAACGTTCTTACTCCGCGTGAAGGCGCAAAAACACTGGCCATCCTGAACGCGGGCACCATCCCCGACCGCGGCCTGTACGGCGTTTTTCTCGCAGGAGAGCATAAGAAGCCAATCCGCGTGGGCGAACTCGACGAGGAAATGGTCTTCGAAAGCCGTGTCGGCGAAGTCTTCTCGCTCGGCGCCTCCACCTGGCGCATCGACGAGATCTCGCACGACCGTGTGCTGGTCACGCCCGCTCCTGGCAAACCCGGCAAGCTTCCTTTCTGGCACGGCGACCAAGCGGGCCGGCCTGTGGAGTTCGGCCGCCGCATTGGCTCCCTGATTCGCGAGCTGCGCGAAAACTCAACCAGTGCCGTGGTCTCCGGTGAGCCTCCTGTCTCGCTGGGTTGGAATGCAGCCATCAGCCGCCTCGTTCGCGAGCATGACCTCGATTCCCAGGCCGCCGAAAGCCTTCTTCAGTTCCTCGCGGAGCAGGCACATGTAACCGTGACTGTTCCAGATGACCGCAACATTGTCATCGAGCGGATCCGCGACGAACTGGGCGACTGGCGGGTTTGTGTGCTCACCCCTTTCGGCAACCGTGTGCACACTCCGTGGGCCATGGCGGCGGCCGCGCAAATCCGGAATGCCGGCGGACCCCACGTCGAAACGATGTCCACCGACGACGGTTTCGTCCTTCGTTTCCCCGACGTCGATCAACCACCCGATCCGGCGCTTCTTCTCCCCGATCCGGATTCGGTTCAGGAACTCGTCGTCCGTCAGCTGGGTTCAACCTCGCTGTTCGCCGCGAAATTCCGCGAGGCCTCGGCCCGGGCCCTGCTGCTGCCCCGCCGTCGCGCCCAGACGCGCGCTCCGCTCTGGCAGCAGCGCAAACGCGCCTCCGACCTGCTCGCCGTCGCGTCGCGCTATCCTTCATTTCCGATGCTGCTCGAGGCCCATCGGGAGTGCCTTCGCGACTCGTTCGACATGCCAGCGCTGATCGATCTTCTGCGCTCGATCAGAGATCGCGAAATACAGATTCACGTTGTCGACACTCCGAAAGCCTCGCCTTTTGCCGCGTCGCTGCTCTTCGGTTATACCGGCAACTTTATCTACGACGGAGATGCGCCGCTTGCCGAACGCCGCGCCGCAGCCCTTTCCATCGATCAATCGCAGCTGGCCGATCTGCTCGGCGAGGCCGATCTCCGGGAGCTCCTCGACCCCATCGCCATCGCGGAGGTCGAGACCACCCTTCAGATCCTCGGGGACAATCAGCGCGTACGCACAGCAGATTCGGTTCACGACCTTCTGATCCGTCTCGGCGATCTGTCCCGTGACGAAATCACCCGACGCGCCGCTGGCCCGGGGCTCCTCGAGTCTCTCGACGCGCTGGTAAGCGCTCGCCGCATCGTCCCCCTCAACATCGCCGGGGAGCAGCGCTTCATTGCGGTCGAAGATGTGGCCCGTTATCGCGACGCCCTCGCCATCCAGGTGCCCACGGACCTGCCCAAAGCACTTCTGGAGCCTGTCGCCACCCCGGTTCTCGAACTCTCCCGGCGTTACGCCCGCACCCATGGTCCCTTCACGCTCCGCGAAGTCTGCGCCCGCTTTGGCCTGCCCGAGCAGCCCGTCGAAGCTGCTCTCCGCATCCTTGTCGACAACGGACGCATTCTTGAAGGCGGATTCCGGCCCGAAGGCGTCAGCCGCGAATACTGCGACGCGGAATCCCTCCGCCTTGTTCGCAATAAGTCACTGGCACGGTTACGTAAGGAGATTGAGCCGGCCGATCCCCGCCTTTTCGCACGTTTCGAAACCCATTGGCAGGGGATTCTGCAAAAGCGCCGCTCCAGCCTGGATGCGCTTCTTGACATCATCGAGTCCCTCCAGGGCGCGCCGCTGCCCGCATCGCTGCTCGAATCGCAAATCCTGCCCGCCCGGCTGACCCGCTACTCGTCCTCCGATCTCGACAACCTGATAGGCGCCGGTGAAGTTGTCTGGTGCGGTTTCGATTCGCTCGGCGAGCGCGACGGCCGCATTGCCCTCTACCTCGCCGATCGTGTGACCGACCTCCTCCCGCCGCGGATTGGCCACTCTGACCCGCTCACTCCTGCAGAAGAAGCCATTGTTGTGGCGCTAACGCGTGGCGGAGCGATGTTCTTTGCGCAGCTGCACGAGGAGCTCGGCGGAGGTTATCCGGGCGAGACGATCGATGCGCTCTGGTCGCTCGTCTGGCGCGGTCTCGTCACCAACGACACGCTCCACGCCCTGCGAGCTTACACACGCCGCCCGGACTCCGGACGCTCCTCAAAGCGCCAGCACAACCAGCCGTCCTTCCGCTCGCGGCGCACAGCGCCACCCAGCGCGCAGGGGCGCTGGACCCTCGTCCCCAGGCCCGACCGGGTCCCCGCCGCGGCGCAAACAGCCTGGTCGCACGCCATCGCGCTTCAGCTCCTTCATCGCTACGGCATCGTCACACGCGAGACCGTCGCTCAGGAAAATCTCCCTGGGGGATTCAGCGCTGTCTATGAAGTGCTCAAGGCTCTCGAATCACAGGGGCGCATTCGCCGCGGCTACTTCGTGGCTGGTCTCGGCGGCGCGCAGTTTGCCGAACCTGCGGCTGTGGAGTTGCTGCGTTCTCTCCGCACCGGCGCGATTGACAAGCCGGAAATGATCCTCCTCGCCGCCACCGATCCGGCGAATCCCTGGGGCAGCATTCTTCCCTGGCCTGAACCGGACGGCGCTGCTCCCGACAGCGCCATCTCCCTCACGCGCAGCGTGGGGGCGAATGTCATCCTGCGCAATGGCGATCCTGGAGCGTTCCTGCGGCGCAACAACCCCGCTCTCCAGGTCTTTCTGCCGGCCGAGGAACCGGACCGCTCGGCTGTCGCTCGCGACCTCGCCGTATTTCTCGCTCATTTAGCTCAGGATCTGTTACAGAATCCCGCGACACGTCACAGTGGCGGTCTCTTAATCGACTCTATTGGAGGCCAGCCTGCCTGGCAGCATTACTTCGGCCCATTCCTGGTTGAAGCGGGCTTCCACCCGTCGCCACGCGGCTTTCACGTCCGGTACGTACCATCGCCGGCAGAGTCCCGTTAACCGGGCTTCAGTGGATTGTCTTCATCCGCCGCTGCATGTAATCCATCAGGAGATATTCGCCCAGCGTCTCCGGTGTCGTGAAGTACGCCTTTCCTTTGCACATCTGCGTCACCTTCTGCACAAACTGCACCAGCCCGAAATCCGACGCCAGCATGAACGTGTTAATCATGATGTTCTGCCGTTTGCAGCGCGACACTTCCTCGAGGGTCTCGCTCACCACCAGCGGATCGAGCCCGAACGCATTCTTATAGATCCGCCCATCGGGCAAGGTCAGCGCCGACGGTTTACCGTCTGTGATCATCACAATCTGTTTCATGTCCTTGCGCTGCCGCGCCAGAATCCGCTGCGACATCCGCAGTCCCTCACGCGTGTTGGTGTAGTAAGGACCCACCTTGACCCGCGCCAATTGCGATATGGGCAGCTCTTCCGCTGAATCGTGAAACAGCACGAGCGAGAGCGTGTCCCCGGGATACTGCGTGCGGATCAGGTGCGCCATCGCCATCGCCACCTTTTTGGCCGGCGTGAAGCGATCCTCGCCATACAGGATCATGGAGTGCGAGCAATCCAGCATCACCACGGTCGCGCACGAGCTCTGATACTCCGACTGGTGCACCTGCAGGTCGCTGTATTCGAGATTCAGCGGCAGGGCCAGGCCCTCGCGCGCGATCGCCGACTTGAGAGTCGCCGCGGCATCCAGGTTCAGCGTGTCGCCAAACTCGTACGGCTGCGATCCGCCGCTGGTCTCCACGCCGGTCGCAAAATGCCGCGTGTCGTGCCGCCCGAAGTTGGACTTCCCCAGTGATCCCAGCAGGTCGCGCAGTGTTTTGTAGCCAAGAAAGACGAGGCTCTTGTCGGTGACCTCGAAGCGTGCATCGGTCTGCGGACCACCCGTCTGCCCGGAAGCCTGGGTCACCTGTCCCTGCGGCTGCGAACTTTGTGTCGAGATGTAATTTTCCCGCTCCATCCGCTCAATCAGCTTCTCGATCAGCTCGTCCAGCTTGCCCTCGGCAGCCATCTGGTCGATCTTCTGCTGCAGGCTCTCATCGAACGCGTCACCCTGCTCGAGCGCCCGCCGGAGCGCCTCGCGCAGATCGTCCATGGTCTGGTCGAGGTCCTGAAATTCAGCAAACGGATTCTGAAATCCGGAGTCCAGCAGATACTCGGACAGCGCTTTGAGCAGGTCCTCCATGCTCATCTCGCTCGCCAGATCCCCGGTGAACTTCGTATACCGAACGCTTTTCATCAATCGCTACCCGCTGCCTAGTTGAAGCTTCCGCGTCTGGTCCGCCGCGACTGCCACTGTTCGTAATCCCGCTCCGGATCGGCCTTATCCATCCGTTCCGGCTTCTCCTGCGCCTTCTTCTGCGCGGAAAAGCTCCGCTCCTCGTTCCGGCTGATCCGCCGGTGCGCGCACATTCCCTCAAGCAGAAATTCAGCAGCGGCTGTTACATTTTCCGGGCCATCGGCGGCCTTAACGCTGAGCGGCGCCAGTTTTTCAACCAGTCCCTGAATCTGCTTCAGCTCGTCCAGCGTTGCTTTGGCCGCATGCGTGTCGGAAATCTGCACCGTGCCGCCGAGGTTGAACCACTGCTCGATTTGCTGTGTGTTCACATCGCCAAAATAGCGATCGAACACCTTACCGATCGCCGCGCGCACGATGTCCCGCACCACAACGTCCGCGCCCTTCATCTCGCCTTCGTACTCCAGCTCCAGCTTGCCCGTGATCCCCGGCAGCGCGGTGTATAGGTCGCCCACCCGCGGCACTACGCGCGTCTCGCCATGCAGCAGGGCGCGCCGCTCCGCATTGCTCACCGCCAGCTCCAGCGTCGAAATCGGGAGTCGCTGGCTCACGCCGCTGCGCTTGTCCACCTTCTTGTCCTCACGAGCCGAGAAGGCCACCTGCTCAATCACCTCGCGTAGATATTGCGGCACCTGCGTATCGCCGGTCTCGCGCTCGGTCCACGCCTCCTGGGCAGTGATGGCGATCCCTTCCTCGAGCGTCTCCGGATAATGTGTTCGAATCTCTGAACCGATTCGATCCTTCAGCGGCGTCACAATTTTGCCGCGCGCCGTGTAATCCTCGGGATTCGCACTGAACACCAGGGCAACGTCCAGCTCCAGACGAATCGGGTATCCCTTAATCTGCACATCGCCTTCCTGCATGATGTTGAAGAGCGCCACCTGAATCTTGCCCGCCAGATCGGGCAGCTCGTTGACCGCGAAGATGCCACGATTGGCACGGGGCAGCAGCCCGTAATGCATCGTCATCTCGCTGGCCAGATCGTGGCCGCCGCGCGCCGCCTTGATCGGATCAAGATCGCCAATGAGATCAGCGACGGTTACATCCGGTGTCGCCAGCTTCTCCACGTACCGCTCATCGCGCGAGAGCCAGCCCAGCTGGGTAACGTCGCCGCATTCGACGATCAGATCGCGGCATCGGCGGCACAGCGGCAGATAGGGATTGTCGCGAATCTCGCAGCCCGCGATATACGGCGTCTGTTCATCGAGGAGCGCCGTCAGCCCGCGCAGAATGCGGCTCTTGGCCTGCCCGCGCAGCCCCAGCAGAATAAAGTTCTGCCGCGAAAGCACCGCGTTCACAATCTGTGGCACCACCGTGTCTTCATAACCGACGATCCCTGGGAACACGGTCTCCTTTGCCTTCAGCCGCGCGATGAGATTCTCACGCATCTCGTCCTTCACGGACCGTGTCCGCAGCCGCGTCTCTGTGTATTCGCGGTGTCCGCGCAGCTCACCTAAAGTTTGTGGCAGGTGCGCGGGACGTGCGTGCTCGGTTCGGCTGGGTGTTGTCTGTCGAGTAACCATGAATACTCCTGTCCCTTTTTTCAATGCCGCTTCTCTGAATTGCCTTGCCTGTTGGACGCCCGGGATGCTCCACCGTCTCAAACTATGAGTCAGTGTATGGGGAAGCCGCCTCTGGCCGCTCGTCTCGCGTCGTCCTGAGCGCTCTGCAATCGCGGCAGTACTTCGTTGTAAAAATCACGCAGCCGCGTCGTTCGTTCCGCGTCGGAACGGCTCGCCAGCAGCTGCTGCTTAAAGGCCAGATCCGACGGCAGAGCATCGGCCAGCTGAAACGCCACAGGGGCGTTCAGATCGAGGTGCATCGCGGGGAGCTCGACCCCCGCCAGCTGCAGGGTAGCAAAATGCAGCGCCGCACAATCCTCACGATCCGTGCGCGTCGACCCGGCTCCCTCGTCCTCGAAAAATACCACATCCGCCTGCAGGAATTTGCGCGATTCATCCAGGCCCTCAATCTCAAACCGCTGCCCGCCCTCGCAGAGAATATCCAGGCTCCCATCTGGATGACGTCCGACGAGCCGCACAATTTTCGCCGTGCAGCCGACAATCGCCATCTTCTCCCCATCGGCCCGCACCACGCCAAACGGGGAGTCTTCCCGCAGGCACTCGCCCACCATCTCTCGGTAGCGTTCTTCGAAGATGTGCAGTGGGAGCGCCGTCCCAGGAAAGAGCACCGTGCTCAGGGGGAACAGGGGAATTCTCATGAGTCATTATGCCCGTAGTCGGGCTTCGCCGTACCGCACTTTCTCAATATCGTTGCGATGCCCGGGGAGAGCGGCCAGCAAAGTACCTACCGCGAGTAAGTTACTGCCCTCCAAACCAGCAGCCCGACTCCAGCTACTCCGCCATCTCCATCTCCTCCAGCATCGCCTGCATCTCTCGCAGGGCATGCTGGTTTCCTGTGCGGCGCGCGCAGGTAATTCCGTCTGCCAAACGCTGCTTTGCTTCGGCCGGACGCTTCGCTTTCTGGAGCGTCTGCGCCGCCATGAAGTAGCCAGCCGTGTAATCCGGATGGTCCGCGAGAAGACGCTCGAACTCCGCCAGTGCCGCCTCCGTCTCACCGCGGCCTGCAAACTCCATCGCCAGTCCGTAGCGGGCGAGAGGGTTCCGCGGCTCCAGCTCCAGAATTGCCTTCAGATTTCCGAGATTATCCATGCTGCTCCCTCGATTTGCCGGAGGCCACGCACTGCACGCGGCCTCGGGGTCTCAACTGGCTGACAACCTCTGACTTGTGCGCGGACTCTCCATTTTTTCCGCTCTGTACCCTCCACCCTGCAGCCTGTACCCTGTTAATAAAGGAGCTCCATGGACCTGAACGGCCCCACGCTTTCCCCGCGCACCGTCGCCCAGTCGCAGTCCGAGATGACCGAGCTGATCCTGCCCAACGACACCAACACTCTGGGCAATCTGCTCGGCGGACGGCTCATGAACTTCATCGATCTCGTTGGCGCTATGGCCGCCTATCGCCATGCGCGCAGCCACGTCGTCACCGCCTCCATGGAACACATTGACTTCATCGCTCCTGTCCACGTCGGCGACCTGCTCATCTTAAAATCATCGCTCAATCGTGCTTTTCGCACTTCCATGGAAGTGGGCGTCAAGGTCTGGGTGGAAAACACCCTGATCGGCACCCATCATCACGTCGCCTCGGCGTATCTCACTTTTGTCGCCGTCGATACCCAGGGCCGGCGCGTGCCTGTGCCCCCTCTTCATATAGAAGGCGAGGAGGAAAAACGCCGCTTCGAAGACGCCGGGCGACGCCGCGACGCACGTGAAGTTGAAGCCCGACGCCGTCACATCCCTAAATTCGAACCTGCGACCCCGATCAAGCCCTGATCTTTTGATGACCGGCCCGCGAAGCGTTGCCCGGTTGTGCAGGGTCATGCAGCCAGGGCCTGCGCGATCTCCTGCCCGTTCGGCGAACCCAGCCCGGTGCAGGGATCCCATCCGGGTCCAGCGGAGAACGCCCCGTTATTGCCCGACGTGATGTCGTGAAAGTCTGCGGGGTCCTCGTACAGGGCCTGATTGACAAAGCCGACGGGCGAGCCCTTCATCTGGTTGATCAGCGTAATCAGGGCCGCCCACAAGGGGGCCACCGCGCTTGTTCCACCCACGACCTCCTGCTGACCATCCACAAGAATGTTGTAGCCGCTCTCCGGAGAAGCATCGCCCGCCACATCCGGCACACCACGCCCGGCGCCTGAAATACCCGCGGTGCTCTGCCAGGCAGGCACCGGAAACAGCGTGCTGAACCCGCCGCCGGTCGCGCCCCCGCTGCTGCCGTCGTTCCACACCACCTCTTCCTCGATTGTCGATCCGCTTCCGATCAGCTCCGTGCCTCCGCACGCCAACACGTGGGGGCTCGAAGCTGGAAAGTCCACATGATTCGCGCCATCGGTCACTCCATCGGTAGAGCCGTTATCGCCCGAAGCCACCGTGATCGTGACTCCCAGCGCTGCCGCCGACTGACATGCGTCGTCCAGAGCCGTCACCGACGATTGCGCCCAGCTCGACTCCGGTCCACCCCAGCTGATCGAGAGGACCGACGGTTTGTTCGTCGTGTCATGCACCGCCGTCGTGATCGCGTCGATGAACCCCTGGTCCGTATTCGGCGCAAAATACACCGCGATGCGCGCACCTGGGGCAATCGACCCCGCCACCTGGATATCCAGCGCCACCTCTCCATCCGCGCCATTCGGATCGCCCGGTGCATTCGTCCCGCCATCCACGGATATTGCCACGACGGGCGGCGGTGTCAGCCCCAGTCCCCCGAAATAGGTGGTGATGTCGGTGGTCGTGTAGCCTCCACCCAGCTCCAGAATCCCAATCGTCTCCCCGGTTCCGTTGACCGTCGTCGGAAAATCGTACAGCTGCGCCACCTGAGGCGGATTGAACGGCTCCGGCTGGTCGGAGGCCTTCGGTTTCTTCTTTTTCTTCAGGTCCTTCAGAAATCGAAAATGCGGCTTGGCCACAGGCCGCGCGTCCAGCCCCAGCACCGCCTCTACCAGCGGAGCAGGCGTCGCCTCCATCGTCACCTGGCCGGTGAATCCGTGGTAGCGCTTCTTTGTGGCCGCATCTTCGTAATCGTTCAGCTCCACGCCAAAGGCCTGCTCCATCGCCTGCACCGTGCCGCGCAGCACGATCGTCCGGCGCGACAAACTTGACGCCGCCTCGTCCACTGCCAGCCCGTGCTGATGCGCAAAGGTGCGCATTGCCTCGAAACTCGCCGGATCGGCCGCAAACTGCGCATCGAAATCTTCGCGAGAGACGATCTGGCCGCCCAGCGCGTGCAGGTCGAGGGGATTTCTGCGTTTCACGATGACCGATACGCTGATGATCTGTTGCGGATCGGTGCGTCCGATGTGCGTGGCGCTGGAAGGAACTGCGCGTTCGGAGCGGGGCAGGGAAATACGCTTCTGAGCGGGGGCACTCATGGCAAATCCTCCTTACGAATGTTCCGCCATCCTACCGCAAATTTCCGAAACCGGGCGTCAACCAGACGCGAATCCGGCTGCCCCGGGGTTTCGATTCTGATACCTCTCGGGAAGCGGGTCGCTTTCCTGAACACCGACCGCTATGCGCTGAACGCTCAGCGTCTACCGCTACAGCGGAATATTCCCGTGCTTCTTCGGCGGATTCTTGTCTCGCTTCCCATCCAGCATATCGAGCGCCGCACACAATCGACGGCGCGTCTCGTGGGGCAGGATCACCGCGTCCACATAGCCGCGCTCTGCCGCCACGTAAGGATTGGCAAACTGTTCCCGGAACTCATGCACCCGCGCCGCCCGCGCGTCGGCCAGAATCTCCGCCCGCCTCTCCTCGCTCAACGGCCCCTCGCTCTTCTCCGCGAGCTTCACCGCCTCCGCAAGCTCGCGTCCGTACACGATGTTCACCGCTCCCTCCGGCCCCATCACGGCGATCTCCGCCGTCGGCCAGGCCAGATTGACATCCGTCCGGATATGCTTCGAGCTCATCACGCAGTAGGCGCCCCCATAAGCCTTGCGCGTGATCACCAGGATCTTCGGAACCGTCGCCTCAGCAAACGCAAACAGCAGCTTCGCCCCATGCCGGATGATGCCACCATATTCCTGCTGCGTTCCCGGCAGAAATCCAGGAACATCCTCGAGGGTGATGAGCGGGATGTTGAAGGCATCGCAGAAGCGCACAAAGCGCGCGCCCTTCACGCTGGCATTGATGTCCAGGACCCCCGCCAACACCGCGGGTTGATTCGCCACGATTCCTACCGGCCGCCCGTTCATCCGCGCAAAACCCACCACGATATTTTTTGCGAAGTGCTCGTGGACCTCGAAAAAATAGCCATCGTCCACGATCCGCTCGATCACCTGCTTGATGTCGTACGGCTGGTTCGATTCCTTCGGTACGACCTTGTCCAGCGCTCGATCGGCGCGATCCACCGGATCCGTGCACACCTTCCGCGGCGGATCATCGAGGTTGTTCGACGGCAGAAAACTCAGCAGCTCGCGCACCATTGCCAGGCACTCCGCATCGTCGTGCGCTTCAAAATGGGCTACGCCCGAAATCTCGTTGTGGGTCGCCGCCCCACCCAGTGCTTCTTTCGTCACCTCCTCGTGGGTCACCGTCTTGATAACGTCCGGCCCGGTCACAAACATGTACGACGTCTTATCCACCATCAGGATGAAGTCCGTAATGGCCGGTGAATACACGGCCCCGCCCGCGCACGGGCCAAGGATGGCGGAGATTTGCGGCACCACGCCACTCGCCAGCGTGTTGCGCAGAAAAATGTCCGCGTACCCGGCGAGCGAAACCACGCCCTCCTGAATCCGCGCGCCTCCGGAGTCGTTGAGACCGATGATGGGCGCGCCCACGCGCATCGCTGTATCCATGAGCTTCACGATCTTCGCCGCGTTGGCTTCCGACAGCGATCCACCAAAAACCGTGAAGTCCTGCGCGAAGACGAATACCGTCCGGCCATCGATGCGTCCGTAACCCGTAACGATGCCATCGCCGGGAAAGCGCTTTTCCTCCATCCCAAAATCTGTTGCTCGATGCGTGACGAGCCGGTCCGTCTCTTCGAAGGTTCCGTTATCGAGGAGCAGGGCAATGCGTTCCCGCGCCCCTAACTTCCCCTCGCGCTTTTGTTTTTCCTGACGCTCTGTGCCGCCGCCCGCCTCCGCCAGCTTGTTCCGCCGCTCCAGTTCTTCCACCACATGCTTTTTCATCGAGTCGGATTATAGCGGCCTGGCGCGCCCGCTTAGCGAACGAACATCCTCGCTCCTCTCCTGCATCGTTTCAACGGAGTAGAATGCGATGATTGTTGGGGTTTGGGAAACTAAACATTTCGGTCGGTCGATTCGCAACCGCACCGAAACTCGCCCGACGGGCCCAGACAACGAGCCGAACCAACGGGCCATCCAACTCGAATAAAACTCCGGCACTTGACTGAAGTCTCCCTGACGCTTGCTTCACCTGGTGACAACGCTGCCTTTGATCTTCGACCTGGCGAGGGCTTCCATGTTCGAGAACAATTTCCCTGAGCACTCATCCTCAGTCGCTCCGGGACACAAACTGATCGCATTGCTCATCGCCGCTGCGGTCGCCGTGGGCTTCCACACCTGGTTCAACCGCAATGGCAATCGCTCCGCGTCATCCGCCGAGCTCTCTCTCGATACCGCCGCTGCGCGTCGCATCGATCCGGGCCTCGCCGCTGCCAGCGAACCGGCTGCCGCCATCGCACAGTCGATGTTGACCGATCCGATCGTCGCAGAGCTCTCGAAGTCGGCTTACCTCTCATCCTCCGAGATGACGACCCGCATCGGCGAATTTCGCTCGCGACTGGACCTGACCCAACCTTCAGCAGGCTTGCTCCGTATCCAGTTTCACGATGCCGACCCGGCGAAGTCCGCGGCGACCGCCAACGCCATTGCCAAAGCTCTGGCCGCGGCCTCGCGCGCTGCCGCCCCCGCCTCTCCTGCCTCGCTCCAATCAGCTCCGTCCGTTGCGCCGGCCGCCAGGCCAGCAACCACGCATGCCAGCCAGAGCGATGACTCGCTGGCCACTGCTCTCAAAAACATCGCTGCAAGGCTGTCTTCCACCGACCGGGAACTGGACCACTTCGGCTCGCGCAACCAGCGAGGGGTCCGTCACCCCTGGGAATCGTCCTCCTATTCCCAGTCGAAACAGCAACAGCTCCTCAAGGCTCGAGTCAGAGAGGCCCAGAGACAAGTCGATACGCTGCGTGCCCACGCGGACGACGCGAACAAAGACCGCCTCGGCGAAATTCAGAGAGAGTTAACTGCCGTGTTGCCGGCGGGTCATGGCACGAAAGGGCATCCGGGCGGCTACGGCTTCAACGGCGCGGGAACGAGCGCCAGTGAAATCCGCCGGGAGCGCGCGCAGTTGGCCCGCAGCGTCGGAATCATCGAAAGCGAACGCCAGGCGATCGCGCGGGAGGAAGGCACCGAGCCCGCGTCTGCGTCAGATTCCGATTCGAAGGCAGCATCCGGGTCGGCATCTTCTCAGCTATCAGAATCCGATTTGACCTCGTCGTCCAACACAGCCTCGCGACCGGAACCTTCACCCCAGGCTCCTCAACCGCAATCAGGCTCTGTTGGCAGCCCACCCTCCGCAGTCGCCCTGCAAAGCCCATTTCAACTGGCGGCCCTGGCGGGAACCGCCCGTCCCAGCCCGCAGCTCCCAGCATGGTGGCCAGCAAAGTTCTCTCCCACAACATGGTGGATCGCTTGTGCCGCCGGCCTTCTCGCCGGTTTGATTTATTTCGGATTCGCGGCCAGAGCGTCCCGCACTCCCGATTACGACGAGAGCGACGACGGGGCTGGGGACAGGCGAGCTTCGCTTTCGTCTTACCGGCTCATTACTCCCGATCGAACCGCCCCGGATCGACCGAGCCGTGACCAACCGAGTCCAGATACATTGCCCTCTGCAACGAAGCTTCGACAGACGGCCAATCGTGAAGCCGAAGCGGAGCCTGAGCCCATCTGGAATGACTTTTTCGAGCCTGCCCCTTCGCGGCGTGCCTCGTTCAGTTTCGATTCCCCTTCGACCAACGTTGCTCCTGCTCCTGCGGCTGACGACCTCTCCTCTGATCGCACCAGGCCTGATCAAACCGCCAGCGATGCGGGTGGGGCATCCCTTGAGAGACGGGGCGGGATCGCCGATCCCTGGGCGGACACCGTGAAAAAGACAATTGCCCAGACCGAAATTGGGCGTATGTTGGGAGACTCTGAGCGCGGTGATGCTGCCAGCTCTTCAGAACGTAAAGATGACAGCCCACGGCGTTCCTCGCGTCCGGATCGCCTGGCCGGCTGAAGTTTCGGCATCCTTCGGGCACAGGAGCGGCGCGGCTCCGGCGAACCTGTGCGACTCCCGCCCACACCGCTTACCATGGTCGAAGTATGTCCGCCGCCGCCGCCGTCCAGAAGAAGCTCGACGCTCTCCGCGAGAAAATCCGCCATCACGAACATCTCTACTACGTCCTCGACCAGCCATCGATTTCCGATGCCGAGTTCGACGACCTCATGCGCGAGCTCAAGCGCCTCGAAGCCGAGCATCCTGATCTGATCACGCCCGACTCCCCCACCCAGCGCGTCGGCGGCAAGCCAAAAGAAGGATTCGCCAAGGTTGCTCATTCGCGTCCGATGCTCTCCATCGACAACGTCACGAGCGAAGAAGAGCTGCGCGACTGGGACCGCCGCGTCCACTCCCTTGCCGGCGACAAGGCCGACATCGGATACGTCTGCGAATTCAAAATGGACGGGCTCTCCATGGCCTTGCAGTACACCGGCCACAGCCACGACGGCTCAGCCCGTCTCGCGCGCGGCCTCACCCGCGGCAACGGCACCATCGGCGAAGACGTCACCAGCAACGTCCGCACCATCCGCTCTGTCCCACTCTCCATCGCAGCGGCCGCCCTGAAAAAAGCAAGAACGCCGCCCACCTTCGAAGTCCGCGGCGAAATCGTCATGCCCCTGGCCGCTTTCCGCAAAGCCAACGAAGAGCGCGAAGCCCAGGGCCTCGAGCCCGCCGCCAATCCTCGCAACTACGCCGCCGGAACCATCCGCACGCTCGAGCCCAACATCGTCGCCCAGCGCCGTCTTGACTTCTACGCGTACTTTCTCCTCAACGAACGGGGCGAAGACCTGCTGCCCGAGCAGTCGGAAGCCCTTGACGCTCTCACCGTGATCGGATTTCGCGTCAATCCCCACCGGGAAGCGCTGACCTCGATCGAGAAGGTCCTGGCTTTCGTCCAAAAGGCGGAGGCTGCACGTAACAGTCTTGGTTACGAAATTGATGGCGTCGTGATCAAGGTCAACTCCGCCCAGGTCCAGCGCCGTCTCGGCTATACCGGCCGCGCCCCGCGCTGGGCCGTGGCCTACAAGTTCACGGCGCGCGCCGGGATCACGCAGGTCGAAGACATTCGCATCCAGGTGGGCAGGACAGGCAAGCTCACGCCGGTAGCCGTGCTCACGCCGGTTTCCATCGGCGGCACGACCGTCTCGCGCGCAACCCTCCACAACGCCGACGAAATCGAGCGCCTCGGCCTGCTCATCGGCGACTACGTCAAGGTCGAGCGCGGCGGCGACGTAATTCCGAAAATCGTTGAGGTGGTCGAGGACAAAGAACACCCGCGTGGCACGCGCAAGTTCCATTTCCCATCCCACTGCCCGGACTGCGGCAGCGAAATCGTGCGCACCGAAGGCGAGGTCGACTACCGCTGCGTCAACGTCGACTGCCCCGCGCGCCTCACCGGCAGCCTCCTCCACTTCGCCTCGCGTGGCGTCATGAACATCGAAGGCCTCGGCGAAGCGCTCGTGACGCAACTGTTCGAACGCGGCCTGGTCAAAAGCATCGCCGACCTGTACAGCCTCACCGCGGAGCAGTTGCTCTCTCTCGAACGCGTCGGTCAGAAATCTGCCGACAACCTCCTCGATGAAATCGCCAACTCCAAAAGAGCCGGCCTCGATCGCGTCCTCTACGGCCTCGGCATCCGCTTCGTCGGCCAGCGTACCGCTCAGCTGCTCGCAGAAGAATTCGGCTCCATGGAAGCGCTCATGAGCGCAACTCCAGAAGACCTCGAACGCGTCGACGAGGTCGGCCCGAGGGTTTCGGAAGCGATCCGCGAATTTTTCGACGAAGAAAAGAACCGCAACTTAGTTCACAGGCTCGAAAAGGCCGGCCTCACCATGACCGCCGAGACGCGGAAGAAGTCATCGCAGCTCGAAGGCCTCACCTTCGTTCTGACCGGAACGCTGCCCAACCTATCTCGCGAAGACGCGAAGACCCGCATCGAATCCGCCGGAGGCCGCGTCTCCGGTTCCGTCAGCAAGAAAACCAACTACGTTGTCGCCGGAGACGACGCCGGCTCCAAGCTCGACAAAGCCCGCGAGCTCGGCATCAACGTGATCGATGAAGCGGGGCTGGAGAAGTTGCTGCGTGGATAGTGTGCCCCAACCTCAATTTACCCGCCCAATCTCTTTCGTCATCCCGGCTCCAAGCACCCTTCCCAACCCCGGCCCCTGTACGAAGGCAACCACCCGCAGATTTCCAGGGTCTGCCCCGCTCCACAATCTGATCCGAAACGCCTGCTCGAAGCGTTCTCCCTTCTTCAGCTTCCCAATCTTCACCAGGTCCCTCACAACTGCCACGTTCGTGAGCTTCTTCCCGTCGTTCTCTCCCGCCAGCACATCGGTTTCGGTCTTATCGAGCGCGATCGCCACAAAAACGTCGCCGCCCAGCATCTGACCCGTCCCATCCACCGAAACCTGTCCCATCAGAAACACCGGCTCACCGCCTGCCAGCGTCGTCGACTCAATCTGCACAGGGATCATCGAAGTTCGCGCCGCACGAAGAAAACTCTGCTTCACTTCTTCCATCCGGGTCGGCTTTACATCCTCGTATCCGTCGAGAATCAACTGAGGTGTGTAGACTTCGTTCTCCCCAAGAATCTCCGCGTATCCCTCCTGCCGCTCAGTCAGGGCTGGTGAAGAGAAAGGATCGCGCCAGCCGTCATGGTCCCAGTAGTCGACATGCTCGCTCAAAACGATCAGCTGAGCCCCGGGAATCGGTTGGGCCGCATCCAGCTGCTGCACCCACTTGTCGACCGGCGGACAACTCGAGCACCCCTCCGAGGTGAAGAGCTCCATCAGGATCGGAGTTTTGGCTGCATTGGACGCCGTCGCGGCGCTCAGCACCACGTTTCCCGCTGCAACTGCAAGAACCATGGCAATGCCTGCGATCAGTGAACTTTGGAACAAAGAACTCCGGCGAATCCCACTCAAGCTCGTCCCCCCAACATCGATCCAGCGTCTGTGAGACGCGGAAAAGATCATCAATTTGAGCTTACCCTCGAAAAACAACCGCACACCATTGCCACAATTTTCAAAATCCTTCGTCCCGGTGCCGAATCCAACCGACATTGCAGGAACAAAGGAGGTTCCTGAAAAATGCCCACGTTGACCATGAAAGACGGAACCGAAATTTATTACAAGGACTGGGGAACTGGCCAGCCCGTCACCTTCTCCCACGGCTGGCCTCTGAACGCCGATGCCTGGGACGCGCAGATGCTCTTCCTCGGCCAGCAGGGCTATCGCGTGATCGCCCACGACCGGCGCGGCCACGGCCGTTCCGGCCAAACCTGGGACGGCAATGACATGGATACCTACGCCGATGATCTCGCTGCCCTCTTTGACCACCTCGACCTCAAAAAGGCGATCATGGTCGGCCACTCGACCGGAGGCGGCGAGGTCGCCCGCTACATCGGGCGTCACGGCTCGAAACGCGTCGCGAAAGCCGTCCTCATCAGCGCCGTTCCGCCTATCATGCTCAAGTCCGCGAAGAACCCCGGTGGCCTGCCCATCGACGTTTTCGACGATATCCGCGCCGGCGTTGCCGGGAACCGCTCCCAGTTTTACAAGGACCTGTCGCTGCCCTTCTTCGGCTACAACCGCCCGGGTGCCAAAATCTCCGAGGGCGTCCGTGAAAACTTCTGGTATCAGGGCATGCAGGGCAGCATCAAGGGGGCCTACGACTGCATCAAGGCATTTTCAGAAACCGATTTCAACGAAGATCTGAAGAAGATGGACGTGCCGACGCTGGTGATGCACGGGGACGACGATCAGATTGTGCCCTTCGCGGACGCAGGCGCGCTCACCGCCAAGATTGTCAAAGGCGCGCAGCTCAAGGTCTATCCTGGCTTCCCGCACGGCATGCCCATCATTCATGCGGACGTGATCAACCCGGACTTGCTGGCTTTCATTCGAAGTTAACGACCAACCCACAACGGGAGAGCCCAGGCCCGGCATCAGGACCTGGGCGAGCTCCGCTATTGCTTCGGCATCTGTTCTTCCACCGCTCCGGGGAACAGGTTCTTCAGCGGCGCTTCCTGCTGCTGTCGCAGTTCCGGGTGAGGCAGCGGCTTGCGCGGCAGCATCTGGTCGCGCATCGCGGCGTTGTAGACGAAGATGGCCTCGACCGTCGCCGCCTGTTTCAGGTCGGCGGGGCGGAGCTCCTCGTAAACATCCATGTTCGAGTGGTGGGTGCGGGTTTCGTAGTCCAGTTCGTCCTGGATGAACTGGAACCCAGGAATGCCGACCGCGTCGAACGACAGATGATCCGTGCCGCCGGTATTGCGCAGGGTCAGGGTGGTGACGCCCAGGTCTTTGAGCGGTGCAATCCACTGCGAGAAGATGGGCGCGACGAGGCCATTCTCCTGGAGGTAAACGCCGCGAATCTTGCCCGATCCGTTATCGAGGTTGAAGTAGCCGGAGATGAGGCGCTGCTCTGGCTTCAGCTCTAATGGGCCGCTTGCGCGGCGCATGAATTCGGGAAGCGCGGCCTGGTCGGGTGCGGTCGAGAGCGGCGCTGCTCCGAAGTGTTCTTTCACGTAACCACGGCTGCCGAAGAGGCCCTCCTCTTCGCCGGTCCACAGAGCGATGCGGATTGTCCGCCGTGGTTGCACGTGGAGCGCGTTCAGAATGCGCATGACTTCCATCGCAACGATCGTGCCCGCCCCATTGTCGGTCGCGCCGGTTCCGGCGATCCAGCTGTCGAGATGGCCGCCAACCATGACGACCTGGTCTTTCAGGTCAGGATCGGTCCCGGGAATTTCAGCAATTGTGTCGTAGCCGTGCTCGTGGTCGCCGGTGAATTTGGCCTCGACATCCATTTCGATCGAAACCGGAACGTGCGCCTGCAGCAGGCGGTAGACGCGCCCGTAGCTCTCGATGTTCATCACGACCGTGGGCACCTTCATCTCATGGCCGCGGATGTAGGGAGTGCGGCCCATTGCCGCTCCGTTGTCGTCGAAGATGGTACCGCCGGAGCCGCCGCCGTCGTGGGCATCGCGCGAGGGACGGATAACGCCGGCAGCTTTTTCGTCGGCGAGGAACTGGACAAGTTTGTCGGCAAGCCGCATGCGCTGGCCGAAGGTGCGCATGCGCTCGCGCTGCTCGGGCGTGAGCCCGTCCGCGTTATTAACCGGATAGCTGGCGAGATCCTCGAGCTGCTGGTCCGTATAGCGCGTGAACAGCGCCTGATCGACGGGAGGAACCGGACGCATGTCTCCGAGGAGAACGATTTTGCCGGCGAGCTTGCCTTTGTACTGGTCGAAATCGGAGTCTGCCTGGATGTTCACCCACACCGCATCGCCGGTGACCGGGCCATTCGTCGGCGGCGACCACGGCGTCGCCTGAGCGATGAAGACAGCGGTGTCGGGGGCCGTCATGCGGACCCAGGTGTTCAGCTGCTGCCAGCCCATGCCGAATTCGCCCCAGTCATCGAGATGGGCGTTGACGCAGCCCATGGCGGTGAGCTGGTCCCGGGTCCAGGCATTCGCTTTGGCGAGGTTGGGCGAGCCGGTCAGTCGCGGGCCAATGTCGTCAGCGAGGGCCGAACCATAGTCCATCACATGCGAATGGAGCAGGCCTTCCTCGCGAATGCGAGCGTACATCGTGAGGTCGAGCTTTTCCACGGCAGGCTGCGGCTCGGACCATGGACCATGGTCGGGATCGGAAGCCGCAGGCGGCTCCGGCGACGGCTTTTTCCTGTCGGCGGCGAACAGTGGCAGTGTGGCGAGCAGCAGGAGTGCGGGGATACAGCGGGAGCGAGCGAACATGCGTGCGGTTCCTCCAGAGGATTGCAGGGTACAGAGTACAGGTACAGAAGGGCCCTGAGCGTGCAGAAAAAGGCAGGGTACAGCCTTCAGCGGACAGCGTCCAGGCACGGTCTGTGAGAATCCACCACGAGCGGGAATCCACTGAGCCGGTTTAAAGAACGGGTTCCGTCTCGCTGGCGGCGGACTGGACGGCGTCCTGCGCCGCCTCGATGCCCGTCGATGGGAAGAAGATGCTGAAAACGGTCCCGGATGCGGGTCCGGCTGAGCGGCTCCGCACCCGCACCGAACCGTGGTGTTTGCGAGCGATTTGGTCGCTGACCCACAGACCGAGGCCTGTGCCGGTCGCTTCCTTTGTGGTGAAGAAGGGCTCGAAGATGTGCCGCCGTGCGTCCTCCGGGATGCCGCAGCCGGTATCGGCCACGGAGATGCGGACCCCGGACACGCCATTCTGCCGGACATTCCTGGCGCGGACGATCAGCCGGCCGCCATCGGGCGTCATCGCGTCCAGCGCATTGCCAACTAGGTTTGCGAAAAGCTGGCGAAGTTCACCGGCGAACGAGTAGAGCACAATATCGCTCTTGTAGTCCCGGTGGAGATCGACCTGGAGGGTCTGGATCCGCCCGAGATGCAGGGTAAGAACGGAATCGAGCAGCTCGCCGATGTTGGAGACAGCCGCCTGCGTGGATTGCCGGTAGAAGCGGAGCGTCTGCTGCGTGATTTCGGAAACCCGCGTAACCTCCTGCTGCGCCAGATCCGCAAAGCGCGCCGCTTCGGGGCTGAGCTGCTCCTGGCGAATGAGGTACAGCAGATTCGTCACCGCCTCGAGGGGATTGTTGATCTCATGAGCAATCGAGGCAGCCAGACGGCCCGTAGCCGCGAGCTTCTCCGTCCGGCGCAGAGTTTCTTCACCGCGCTTCTGTTCTGTGGTGTCGACGAGAATAGCCCCGACCCAGCGTGTTGCTTCAGTCTCCGTGCGCACTGGATACAGATGGGCGAGCCAGCTGCGCGGGCGGCCATCGTGCTCCCAGGAAAGCTCCAGATTGCGGATGGGGGTGCCGGACTGGAAAACCGCTTCAATATTGTGCTCGAGCTTTGCTGCTGCGGAGGGCGGAAGAATGCCTGCCACTCCGCGTCCCAGGTGGAGAGCGAAGGAGTAGCCATTCATGTCCGCGAGAAACTGATTGACCCGCACGAAGCGGTATTTGCGGTCGAAGAATGCAAAACCGATCGGCGCATTCGCCAGCATTGAATCGAGCAGGGCCAGGGTTTCGTTCAGCCCCGCGCGCTGATCCTGCATGGACGTGACCATGCGGTTGAAAGCGACAGTCAACTCCGCCGCTTCATTCGACCCTTTCACCGGCAGGGGAAAGTCCGTAACGTTCTGCGGGTCGTGGATCAGCCGCCGCGTCGCCAGCGTCAGGGTGTCCAGTTGACGGGTGATGGATTGCGCCAGCCAGGCGGCAATCAACGTACAGCCGCCGAGCACAAACGCGGCCCACAGCGCCGTGATCCGCAACAGCGAGCGCACGTCCTGCTTGTCCTGCGTTTCATTCGGGTAAATCCAGACGAGATACTTCACATGCCCGCGGTCGCGGATCGGAGCAACCGCCTCCCATTGCTTTGAGGCGGTAAAGAAGATGACCGGGTCCTCGAGCTCGCGCAGGTAGGCCTTCTCCCTCACGGATAAGACCAGCTTCCCGATAACGGTAGTGTCGGTGCTGGCCAGAGTCCGGCCCTGCATGTCCGTGATCTGCGCGGCACTCACGCTTTGCGCCTTGGCAGCGCTGGCCACCACCGCGTCGAATGATTCGGGATGCTGATCGGCGATGGCCAGGCTGCCCTCGGCAGCGACCAGGAACGCCTGGTTCTCCAGACGGCGGCGCAGCCGTGAGTTCAGTTCATTCCCTTGCTGCCGCACCAGCAGAAGCGCAAAAATGCTCACGACGATCAACTCGAAGAGAATCAGCACGGCCATGAACTGGCCGCCAATCGTGCGTGGTCTCAGCAGCGGCATCCTGGGAATACCCTGTGTCCCGCCGCTCGCATTGCCGCGATGCGCGGGAGCCTCTTTTGGTCCCTGCGTGCGCCTGCGCAGGAATTCAGTGATCCTACACCCTGGCCAATTCAACAGCGGGGGATTGCAGCTTTTGCCTCAGGTCTTCGGCAATCTGTCGGCCATGGAATCGGCCGTTCTCGATGAAGATCTCGTTGGTACGATCGCCGGCGACAATCACGCCAGCGAGATAGATACCGGGCACGTTGCTTTCGAGGCTGCGCAGATCGCAGGCCGGGCAATGATGCTCGCCCTCAATTTTGACACCCAGGCTCTCCAGAAACGTAAAGTCGGGACGATAGCCGGTCATGGCCAGCACCGCATCGTTTTTCAGCACGCGCGTCCCCGCTCCCTGCCGCCCCGGCAGCAGCCTTGATAGCCCGGGCGCTGTCGATTCGAGGGTCACCGAATCCGGATCGATGCGCGTAACTGAGGTATTGAAGTAAGCGGTAATTTCTCCGTTTTTGATGCGGTTTTCGATGTCGGGGAGAATCCAGTACTTTACGTGCCGATGCATAGTGGCTCCGCGATGCACCAGCGTCACGCGCGCTCCGTGCCGCCACAGCTCCAGTGCGGCGATGGCCGCTGAATTCTTTCCTCCAATTACCAGGACATCGAGTCCGTAATAGGGATGCGGATCGTTGTAGTAATGGCGTACCTTGGCCAGATCCTCACCGGGAATATTCATCAGGTTCGGCAGATCGTAGTAGCCGGTTGCGACAACGACTTTGCGGGTGACGTAGCAATGTTCGCGTCCAAAAGTATCCACTGTGCGGATCGTAAATTGCAGATCCTCGCCGGAGACCTCCTCCACCCTCTCATAGACGCGCACGTCGAGCTTGTAGTGCATCGCGACCTTGCGGTAGTACTCGAGCGCCTCACTGCGCGTGGGTTTGGCGTTGGGGCTGGGGAATGGAATATCCCCGATCTCGAGGAGCTCCGAGGTCGTGAAGAAAGTCATGTGGGCCGGGTAGTGGAAGAGAGAGTTGCAGAGACAGCCCTTATCGACGAGCACGGAGCGAAACCCCGCCCGCTGCGCTTCGATCGCGCAGGCCATGCCTGTCGGCCCGGCGCCAATTACAAGAACGTCGAAGTTTTCCGTCTGGGAGCCACTGCCGCCCATTTGTATAGCTTAGACGATGCCAGCGGCAAAGAGTGGGGCGAAGCCATTCGAACACGACTCGCCGGCCGGCGACGCCGCCGTTATGCGCAGCGCTGTTCGAGAAACTTGAACACTCTTTCCGCGAGCGTCTTGTCGTCCCCCGGATGATCGGGGTAGTCAACCATTCGCACGCTTCGGTCGCCCGTACCAACGACCCGGAGACGCTTGGCGTATACAGGAACCCGCGTGCCGTCCGGCTCGCGCCAGCGCACAAGAACAGTGATGGAAGTCATGCACCCAGCTCCAAAGCAGAAGATTCAACCAATGTCGTTCAATCCGAAACAGCAGTTTTTGCGTACGTCGTTTCTTGTTTTCCGAACCACCTGCAAACCTGCATTTTTGCCTGAAGGCCAGCGGTGAGTGTTGATATTGGCACTTTCAGGACGCCAGCGCAAGGCACCGTTACTCTTTTGTTTTCCTCATGGGTACTGACGTGATGGAAGTTTCCAGCGGGAGGGTCAATCGAACCGGAACGGACACGAACTGGGCGGGAAAGCGGCGAATCCGGGCCAAATCAATCGACGGAGCAGGGACATGGGTCACGCGAGCTTGAAATCCGCCGTCGCGGGGCCTTGCGATTCGAAGATAAGGGTGGTGGAGCAGCCGAGTCCAGCGAAGGGCAAGGGCCGGCCCGGTTCGGGCCAGCCCTCGTTGTTGGCGGTGTTGCGGGTTCGTTACTTTGCTGGGGCAGCCGCCTTGTGATGGTGGTGCTTGATCGGGTTGCGCGGCTGCGGCTTAACGGTGTTTTCGTCCACAGCGGTGGTGCCGGGCACGTCGCTGTCAAAGTTCGCGCCCGCCGGAACCAGGTAATCCTGCACCTCGTTCTGCCCGCTGTTGTCGGTCTTCACCAGGATGCGGCTGGCATCGATGCCCTTTTCCGTCACCAGGTAGTCCCTGGCATTCACCGCGCGCTGCGCCGCCAGATCCTCCGCGGACATCGCCTTCTTATGATGCCTGCCCTTGTGCGGGGCCAGCGGCGCTGAGTTACCTACCAGCACCAGCGTGGCATCCGCCTTTTGCTGCGCGTTCAGCGCAACGTCGTCGAGGCAGGCCTTCGACTCATTATTGACGCGCGTGGGACGACGGGGGTCGCGGTCGAACTGGATCGCGCACAGCGTCTGCGTCTTCGGCGCCGGCGGTGGTGGCGGCGTCTGCACTGTCACCGTGGTGTTGGCGGAAACAGAGTGCGATTTATCGTCCTGCACGCTGCATGTGACCGTGATGCTGCCGGCGCCAGCGCCATTCGTCGACAAGACGGCGCTGGATCCGGTTCCGTTAATGGAGCCAGCCGACGCCGAATAGCTGTAGGTTAGAGGACGGTTCTGCGGACTCGATGCCGTCACCGTAATGGTGGAGCTCCCGCCCGTCATGACCGAGTCGGGACTGGCCGAGCAACTGACCGTCGGCGGGTCGTAAGGCTTCACGGTAAAGTCCGCCTGGCAGTCGGCAGTTTCTCCCGGCTTCGTTCCTTCTTTCCCCTTCTTGCCTTCTTTGATTTCGCTCTTGACCGTGTAGGTGCCGGGATCGAGCGAGCTGGTGGCCACGCTCGCGGTAGTCCCGTTGGCGGTTACTCCAGGACCGCTCCAGGTGTAGAGCACGTCCCACTTCTTTTTGGTGGCGACGGAGTCAGGCGTGGCGGTGATTGTTTCCGGGTCGCCCGCGTAAATGGAGGGTGCGCTGGCATTGCAGGCGAGTTTCACCGGCGCAATCTTCTTACATCCTGTAGACAGGAATGCTAAACCTGCCGACGCGACGATCAAACAAACGGACTTCAGGATTCGTGAGTTCATGAATTTGTTTCTCCTCAATCAAAATCTTGTGTGCGAGCCAGCAGGAGCCCAATGTTGCGAACAGAAAGCAGCTGATCCCGGCAATTCCGGAAACCACAGGAAGCGGCAGCAACATCAGCCCATATACATCCGCTCCCGGCGCCCGGCGGCCGGCTCATTTCCGTAAGATCATCCATCGCGCTGACGACGTTTTCACGCACCGTTAACAAAGTTAAGCCTGAATCGCCCGCAAACATATAACCGCGTGGTAACTGTTGAAGAATTGGATAAGGCGAGCCTCGCGAACGGCCGGTTCCGCAGACCCCCAAAACGCAACCCCTCGCCGGCTTCAGGTCTGGGTCCGGCCGCCCTCTGATCCAGGCCCGTGCAACGGCCGAACTTCCGCCTGGATTAACCTTGAAGACAGGGACCTATACGATGGCAACGATCCAGCAGGAAGACTTCATCCAGAGCGTCGCGGACGCGCTCCAGTACATCAGCTACTACCATCCGGTTGATTACATTACCAGCCTCGCGCGGGCCTACGCGCGCGAGGAGTCGCCGGCGGCGAAGGATGCCATCGCCCAAATCCTGATCAATTCGCGCATGTGCGCCGAGGGCCACCGGCCCATCTGCCAGGACACCGGCATCGTGACGGTGTTTCTGAAAATCGGCATGGACGTGCGCTGGGCCGCCACCATGACCGTCCAGGAGATGGCCGACGAGGGTGTGCGGCGCGCCTACCTGAACCCCGATAACACCCTGCGGGCATCGATCCTGGCCGATCCTGCGGGGGCGCGGAAAAACACGAAGGACAATACGCCCGCTGTCGTCAGCATCGAGATGGTGCGCGGCGGCGAGGTCGAGGTCACAGTCGCTGCGAAGGGCGGCGGCAGCGAGGCAAAGTCGAAGTTCGCCATGCTGAACCCTTCGGATTCGATCGTCGACTGGGTGTTGAAGACGGTGCCGGCCATGGGTGCTGGCTGGTGTCCGCCGGGGATGCTGGGGATCGGCATTGGCGGTACCGCCGAAAAAGCGATGCTTCTGGCCAAGGAATCGCTCATGGACCCCATCGACATGCGGGAATTGCTCGATCGCGGCCCGAAAACCCGCCTCGAAGAGCTGCGGGTTGAGATTTACGAGAAGGTCAATCAGCTTGGGATCGGCGCACAGGGGCTCGGCGGCCTCACCACCGTGCTCGACGTAAAGATTCGCGACTATCCGACCCACGCGGCCAACTTGCCGGTAGCGATGATCCCGAACTGCGCCGCGACGCGGCACGCCCACTTCATTCTCGATGGCTCGGGAGCCGTCGTCCTCCAGCCGCCCTCACTGAAAGACTGGCCGGAGCTGACCTACGACGTGAGTGCCGCGCGCCGCGTGAATCTCGACACTGTGACCCGCGCGGACGTCGCGACCTGGAAGCCAGGGGAAGTCGTGTTGCTGCGCGGCAAACTGCTCACCGGCCGCGATGCGGCGCACAAGCGCATGACCGATATGCTTTCGCGCGGCGAGAAGCTCCCCGTCGACTTCACGAATCGCTTTATCTATTACGTTGGTCCGGTGGATCCGGTCCGCGAGGAAGTGATGGGTCCGGCGGGCCCGACAACGGCCACACGCATGGACAAGTTCACGCGCCAGATGCTGGAGCAAACCGGCCTGCTGGGCATGGTCGGCAAGGCAGAGCGCGGGCCTGCGGCCGTGGAAGCGATCCGGGACAATCATGCGGTGTATCTGATGGCGGTCGGCGGTGCGGCGTATCTGGTCTCGAAGGCGATCCGTGCGGCTCGAGTCGTGGCCTTTGAGGATCTCGGCATGGAGGCCATCTACGAGTTCACGGTCGAAGACATGCCCGTGACCGTGGCCGTCGACGCGCAGGGAACGTCGGTGCACGAGACAGGGCCGCGGGAGTGGAAGGCGCGGATCCAGTCGGAGTTTGCGGGGGTTCCAATACTGGCTTAGCCGGGAGCTAGGAGGCGGGAGCTGCAGGCGGCAGGGCATCCCGGCGGTTCGTGATCAAACCTGGCAACGATCATGATTTCCCTGCATAGTCTCCGTACTCCCAGTCATAGGGAACTCCGGTATCGCCAAGGATGAATCTGACGAGATCGGCGAAAGCCGCTTCGGAACGAACGTCGTTCGAGAGAATCAGAACGCAGCGCTGACTTTTCTCGATGCAGGCCATGGTGTTGGCGGTTTGGCCGTCATGGCCGCCTTTGTAGAAGCCGTGCCCCTGCGGGCCATCGAAGACGACAACGCCCAGGCCTGCGTACAGATCTTTTCGTTGCTCGCTCACAGGCAAATCGGGAAGGAAAGGCGGAAATTGATTGCGCGTAGTAATGTGCAGCGAAGGCTTCGTGATTTCCGCCCGTGATGCGGGAGTCAGTCCATCTCCGCGCACCAGGGCGGCGGTGAACTTTGCCATATCGGAGATGGTGGTATTCATGGATCCGGCGGCACGCACTTTGGTGCGGCTGGAGTGAGGCTGCGGCTGGCCCTGGTCGTTCCATCCGTCCGCAACGTTGGCGTCCTGGCCGTTATGCCACACCAGGCTGGTTCGACGCATTCCCAGGCGATCGAAGTTCGCGTGGGTCAGATCGCCGACATCGAGTCCCAGGCCTTGCTCCTTTCGGCCATGTTCGATAGCGAATTGCAACAGGATGAAGCCTTCTCCGGAATAGCTGAAGTGCGTGCCGGGATCGAAATGGATGCGAAGCTTTTGATCCGGCTCAAGGAATGAAAAGTTGCTGAAGCCGGTGGAGTGAGTCAGGCACATGCGTGGTGTGATCGCTCTCCAGCGCGGATCATCGTCGAGGTCTTTGTAGTGTCCATATTTATCCGGGAATACCGGATCGGGACCATAGCTCGGCAACGGTTGGTCGAGATCGGCCGCGATCGGAGTATCGAGGTTCAGCTTACCCTCATCGACCAACCGCATCACCGTGTATGCAAAAACGGTCTTGGTGAGGGATGCACCGTACATAACAGTGTCCGTCTCGAGCGGATCTCCTTTGGCATCGCGGATTCCGTAGGCATGGACGTAGATGACCCTGCCGTGATCGATGACCGCGACAGCCATGCCTTTGGCGCCGGTTCTTGTCATGATGTCGGCGACCCTGGCATCGATGGCGGCTCCGGCCGGGATTGTTTGAGCAACAAGGGGAAGGACGAAGCAGAACCCAGTCAACGAAAGAAGAGGTCGGTAACGAGCCTTCATCATGCGGGTCATTGTAAAGAGATTTCCTGACCCCAGTATCGCTACGCAACTGGCCGATAGAACGAACCCAGCGGATTGCAATTAACCTGTGACCGCGCGGCCCTTGCGTCACTCTTTTCCCCGCAATCGCACAAGGCTACAAAACTGTAATCTTGCCGTCACGCTGCTGTGCGGGACGCGTGCCTAATCTCGCTTCGAGGACGAAGTTCGTCCGCGCCAATCGTTACAAATTCGTTACAGATTGTGTTGCAAAGATTGGTGTCCGCGGTGTGCAGCGGGCTGATCGTTTTCGAACCCGATGTCGCGCCGATTCCGGTTCCGTGTTGGAAAAAACCGAAGTGGAGAATGGCACATGTACCGTACAATGTCTCAACATGAATCTCTGTTCAACCGTCTGCGTTCGGTCGCGGTTCTGCTGGCGGCAGGGCTCTCGATCCCGGCGCTCGCTCAATCCGTGCCGTTCCCAACCTACTCGCCCGGCCAAAACTCCAGCGCAACCACCGGCCCAACCCTCGCCGCCCCGCTGGCCAGCCCATGGGTGGTGAGCGACGGCACCATCATCACCCCCGCTGGCACCCAGGTCTACCTCGGCACCACGACCCGCGCCAAGCAGGTTGCGATCAATCCGAATTCCAGCACGCACACCGCTGCCGTTCTCCAGATGGGAGCCCCGCAGGCGGTCACGATTTTCAATACCCAGACGGGCGCTGTTCTGCAGAAATACACACCGGCGATCGGCGGCGCCGATTCAGACGGCAGCAACCTCGGCATCGCTTACTCGCCGGACGGCAAGTATCTGCTCTTCAGCCAGGACGGCAATAACTTCTATGACAGCTACAAACAGGGAGGCTTCGTCGCCATCGCGAGTGTCAATTCGGCGACAGGCCTGCTCTCCGACTACGCCCATGTCAGCGTTCCGATGGACGTCACCGCCACCGACGCTCTATCGACCGTCACCTGCTACTCCAACAGTCCTGGGGGCACGACGGGCAGCTTCAATATCCCCTGCGGCCAGACCGTCTCGCTGATCTCGAATGGGGTGCTGACGTCTTATCCGACCGGCATTGCAGTATCGCCGGACAGCAAGACCGCCTATGTCGTGCTGAACAATAACGACACCCTGACCAAAATCGACCTGACCGCGACGACCCCGGCCGAGGGCCCTGAGGTCCGCGTGGGCAATGTTCCGCACAGCGTGATCATTTCGCGGGATGGCAAGACCGCATACGTCTCCAACGAAGCCGGCCGCATTGCTACCGCGAGCGACTTCCAGGAATACTCCAACGGCACCAACGTCGTCGCTGAATACCCGACCGGCTCCGTCGCACGCGGCACGGTCTCCGTGGTCGACCTGGCCACGTTTACGGTCACCGGCAGCATCACGACCGGTCACCATCCGACAGGCATGGCCTTCTGGCACAAAAAACTGCTGGTTGCGAATACCTATGACGACACCCTTTCGGTGATCGACACCTCCAGCAACGAAGTGGAGCGGACGATCGGCCTTGGGCTGCCGATCAGCGCGCCTGGGGCGCGCAAGCCAATCTACGCTGGAGGCCCGAACTCGATTGCCGTCGATGAGTACGGCAACTTCGCCTTCGTCGCTCTCTACAATGCCAACGCCATCGCTGTGATCGACCTTACCGAATATTCGGGCAATGCCCTCGTGGGCCTGATCCCGGTCGGTTATGCGCCGTCCTCGGTTCTCCTGGACACCGTGGACAACGAACTGATCGTTGCCAACGATAAGGGCCTCGGCACGACGGGTTACGGGGTGGCGCCTCCGCCGACCAAGACGGCCGAAAATTCCTATGCCAAAGAATTCGGCGTGGTCGACTACGAAACACACCAGGATCTGGGCACGGTCAGCATCATTCCCGTTCCGGAATACAACGCCCTGCTTACGATGACGCAGCAGGTCTTCCAGAACAACCACTGGGATCTGGCAGAAAACATCTGGTCGGCAGCGGGCGGACACTCGTGGGCCAAGCCTGCTGTTATCCCGGCGAAGATCGGCGATCCTTCGAAGATCAAGCACGTCTTCGTGATCATCCGTGAAAACCGCACCTACGATCAGATGCTGGGCGATGTGGCCGGCGGCAATGGCGACGCGTCGCTGGCGGTCTTCGGCGACGACTCCACCTATGCCGAATACCCCGTCGTATCGCCTAACGCGCATGCGATTGTGCAGCGCTTCCCACTCCTCGACAACTTCTACGATCCAAGCCGGCAATCGGCCGACGGTCACAACTGGATCGTGCAGGCCATGGCGCCCTACTCCGACGACATCCAGTCGCCGGACTGGCTCCGCGACTATCCCTCCAACGGCGGCGATGCGATCGCTTATCAGACCAAGGGCCACCTCTGGGATGTGGCGGCCGCGGCGGGCGTCAAAGTGAAGAACTACGGCGAGTATGTCGAGTACAACACCTTTACGGTGCCGGGTTGCACTCCGACGAACCTCTATACGGGCACCACGCCACCCACTCCATTACCGTTCATTTATTCCGGCTACTGCGAGCCGACGTGGAGCCAGTTTTACAACGACACGCTGGAATACGAGAACGGCAAGGAATCGCAGCTGAAGTACTACAACGACATCGGCTCGGTCACGCCGCTCCCGAACCTGTTCAAAGCAACGGTCCAGAATTATCCGCAGTTCGATCTGGGCATTCCCGACCAGTACCGCTTCGATGTCTGGCAGCAGGACTTCAACAACGATGTGGCTAACGGTACGCTGCCCCAGCTGGAATTCATGTGGATCAGCTCCGACCACACCGGCGGCCCGCCCAACGCGACCGCCATGCAGGCCGATAACGACCTGGCCCTCGGCCGCTTTGTCGACGCCATCAGCCACAGCTCGGTGTGGAAGGACTCGGCAATCTTCGTCGAGGAAGACGACGCGCAAACCGGCGTAGACCACGTGGACGGACATCGTTCGCCGGGCTACGTCATCAGCCCCTGGGTCGCGCAGAAGGTGAACGCAGACGGCACAGGAGCCGGAGTCACTGAGGAAAGCACCTTCTACACCCAGGTGAACATGACGCGTACGATCGAGCAGATTCTCGGTCTGCCGCCCATGAACCAGAACGACCTCGTGGCCTCGCCCATGAAGACCATCTTCGTTGACGATCCACCCGCGGAGAACTTCCTGCCCTGGACGCACGTAGCGAATGGGGTGCCGTTGTGCTACGGCGTCTCGGGATATACGGCTCCGGCGAACATCACTCCCGGCTTCAATACCTGCACGACCGCAGCTGCGTCTCTGGCCACCACTCCCGCGGCCAGGGTCCTGCAGGCTGGTTGGCAGAAGAAGAAGGCGGAGATTTTCGGCGGTAAGTATCACAAGCCCGACTCCGAAGACCCGGACACCGTCCGTCATTACGACTGGTACGATGCCACAGGGTATAAGGTCCCGTTCCCAGGCGAAAAGACGGTTCGTCCGGCGAGCGACTTCAACAAAAAACCGGCTCCCACAGCGGATCTGGACGACGACAAGTAAGTCGTACTCCGGCTCAAACGGCCCTCTCTCCGGCCATCGGAGGGAGGGCCTTTCATTTGGCGGCAGCCCGTAATCGCCACTCACAAAGAGCTTGCCTGGCAATTCTCAGAACTCACGCATGGGCCTCCGGCAGATCTCTCGATTCGCCGGACCTTAATCCCCGCGTGACGCGTCCTTAACGATGCAGGCTTACAAAACTGTCATCTGATCCTCGGCCGAGTTCAGGCGTCCCCGCTGATTTCGCTGAAACGATTCCGACCCGATCAGGGATTGCCTGCTCGAAATGGCTTCGGAAGTGCGCTGACGGAGCCACGATGATTTGGATATTCCCCCATGTAAGCACGAGCCGCATTGTGCCTGGCCCAGTGCGCGCTCGCGAATGCGTTTTCGATGAGCGTGAAATGCGATGTTGGCCATGGCCAGCACGCATGTAAGGCCGCGTATCAACATTTGCCGCCACAAGCCGGTTATTCCGGAGAGGTAATGATGCATTGCGATTCGAAGAATCACGGTTCTCATGTCCCCACGCCCATTCGTCTCTTCCGCGCGCTGCCCGTTTTGGCGGGTTTCAGCGCAATATTTTTTGCCGCCGCGATCTCTTCCGCACAGGTGGATCGAAGCGGATTGATCGGCACAGTCACCGATCCTTCCGGCCGCTTACTGCCGCAGACGCACATCTCGGCGGTTGAAACCGCGACCGGATTGCGCCGCGAGAGCGTTGCCGACGCCGGCGGCAACTACAGCATTCCCCAGTTGCCAGTGGGCATTTACACCGTCACCTTCGAACACCAGGGCTTCGAAAAGCTCGAGTTTGTGGATGTGCAGCAGGTCATCGGCAGAACCCGGACCCTGAACGCCACGCTGCAGGTGGCCGGCGGCGAAGAGCGCGTAGAGGTTTCCCGCGCTTCGGCGTTGATGGATCACAACACCAGTGCGGTGACTGGACTGATCGAGAGAACCCAGGCCGAGGAGCTGCCGCTGAACGGCCGCGACTGGTCCTCGCTGACCGCCTTTGTCCCGGGCGCCGTCGATACCGGCGGCAGCAACCAGCGGACGGTGCGCTTTGCCGGCCGCGGTCTCGACGACAGCAACTTTACCTACGATGGCGTCGATGCCACCAATATCGTGAATCAGACCCAGCGCCAGTGGGTGCGGCTCGCCATCCCGCTGGACGCGATCCAGGAGTTCCGGGTCAATTCGCTGATGGCAACCGCCGAGGAAGGCGCAACCGGTGGCGCCCAGCTGGACGTGAGCTCGCCCTCCGGCACCAACCGCCTCCACGGCCGCCTCTTCGAATACCTGCGCAACGACATCTTCGACGCTCCGCTGCCCGAATGGGCCTCCAATGGAGAAGCGCAGCAGCCGTTGCGCCTGAATCAGTTTGGAGGATCGCTGGGCGGTCCGCTCCGGCGCGACAAGACATTTTTCTACTTTGCTTCGGAAGCCTACCGGCAGAACTGGGGTTATCCGGTGAGCGGCGATGTGCCCAGCGCGGCCCTCAAGGCGACGGTTCTGAGCACCTCACCCGTTTATCCGATCATCAACGGATTTCCCGGAGCCGGACCAAAGGCGTTTCTGACATCGACCAGCGATCCAAATATTGACTTGCTGACCTGCGAATGCACACAAGTCGTCAATGAGAGCTCGGCGATGTTGCGTCTCGATCAGCACTTCACAGACAAGACAACTGGCTTTATGCGCTTCAATTACGACCGCTCGGTTGATACGCAGCCGCTCTCTGCTTCCGCGACGGACCTGCAGCAGAAAGTCTCCACTCCGATCAACGGCGCACTTGAACTGCTGCACGTCTTCAATCCGCACCTCGTGAACGAGATCAAGGCAGGCTTCAACCGCTCCACCAACAACCAGTACAACTACAGCGACGCAGGGATTAACTATCAGATCGCCATTGCCACCGGGCCTGGCCCGGGGTTTGTGACCCAGAACTACGACTACACCAGCATCTACGCGGGTAACTCCTTTTCAGGCGTCGACAATCTCGTCTGGTCCCACGCGCGCCATACCTTCAAGGCCGGCGGGGAGTACCGCTACATTCAGCTGAACCAGGAATACGGGGAACACGGGAAGGTTACGTTCGCCACGGTCGAGAATCTCGCCAACAATGTCGTGAAGAAGGCCACACTGACCGGCGCCCTGCCGGTGAACGATCTTCGCAAGAGCGATTACTTCCTCTATGCGCAGGACGAATACAAATGGCGGCCCGGTCTTGTTCTGAACCTCGGCGTGCGCTACACCATCTTCGATCTCTTCAATGAGGCGCATGGCAAGGCCAATCCCTTCGACTTTGCCACCTGCGGGGCGCAGGGCTTCTGCGGTGTGGGGGCCAGCTTCGGCAAGCAGAACTACGGGGATATCGATCCCCGCGTGGCCTTCGCCTGGACGCCGCACAAGGGCGGACGGACGGTGATTCGTGGTGGTTTTGGCACGTACCACGAAGACGGACAGCTCGACGATCAGAATCTGCCCGCCAAGAACGAAGTGCCCTCCTATTCGGCGACCGGCAGCTCGAAGTCACCACTTGCCTGGCCGATCACCTTCGGCAATGGAACCATTTCGCCGAATGCCGAGCAGCGGAACCGCAAAGACTCTTATGTTGAGCAGTGGGACCTTTCCGTGCAGCGGGAGCTGCCGGCAAGCTTCGTGGGTACGATCTCTTACCTCGGAAGCCACGGGGTGCATCTGCTGGAAACCAACGCCGTGAACCTCGTCGATCCGTCCACAGGAGTGGCACAGTATCCGGCCTTTGCTCCCGCCATTGGCTGGCGCGGCTCCGTTGGCATGAGCACCTATCACGGACTTTCCGTGGCGATGCGGCGTTCATTCTCCGGCGGACTCCTTGTGGCGGCCAATTACATGTGGTCGCACGAGATTGACAACGGCTCCAACGGCAGCGGCGATGGCGATGAGGTGAACCCGCAGAACCCATTGTGCCAGGCCTGCGACACCGCCAGCGGCGCCTGGGACGCCCGCCACGTGGTCAATGGCAACGCCGTCTACCAGCTGCCTTTCGGCGCGGGGAAGCCCCTGCTGAACGAGCGCGGGATCGCCAGCACCCTTGCCGGGGGCTGGGCGCTGACGACGACGGCCCTGGCGCGCACCGGCTTCCCGGTGAATGTTCTGTTGCCCAGCAGCTACACGGCGGCGGACGGCGCCTCCGGCACGGAGCGCCCCGACCTGGTCCCCGGCGTCTCGTTGACTCCCCCGGGAGGCAGAACGGTGGAACATTGGATCAATTCGGCAGCCTTCGCCCTTCCCGCCGGAGAGTTTGGCACCGCGCCCCGTAACCTGTTCGCAGGGCCCGGTACCTGGCAAATCGATATGGGCGCCGCCAGGACCTTCCCGTTGACGGAACGCGGTCGCCTGGAATTCCGCGCGGAGGCTTACAACGTCTTCAATCACCCGCAACTGGGTCAGCCCCAGGCGACTTGTGACGTTTCCTCTTCCTCCCCTGTCGGCTGTCCGGCAGGATTCGGCAGCATCATCAACACGGTCAATACGGTCTCGCCCGTCACCCCGGTGGGATCGGGAACCCCGCGCGAGATGCAGTTCGCGCTGCGGTTCGAATTCTGATGTCCGCAACGCGGCTTCCGGAGGCGAAGGGCCATCCATGAAAATTCTGATCATCGAAGATGAACCAAAGACAGCCAGGTTTCTCAGAAAAGGACTCAGCGAAGCCGGCTACGTTGTCGATGTTGCCGGCGATGGCATTCAGGGTCTGCACCTGGCGCTGGAATTCGATTTTGACCTCATTGTGCTCGACGTGATGCTCCCCGGGCTCGACGGCTGGCAGGTGCTTGCCCGCATGCGCGAGGCGGGCCGCAAAGCTCTGGTCCTGATGCTGACGGCACGGGATGCCGTGCATTACAGGGTGCAGGGGTTTGAGCTGGGCGCGGACGACTACATGATCAAGCCATTCGCCGTTTCCGAACTGCTGGCCAGGGTGCGTTCGCTGCTGCGCCGCGCTGCGCCGCGGGCTCCGGAGAACCTTTGCCTCGCCGACCTCGAGATCGACCTGCTGCGCCATCGCGCCGTTCGCGCCGGTCAGAAGCTGGAGCTGACCGCAAAGGAATTTTTGCTGCTGACGCTGCTGGCGCGGCGTGCCGGCGAAGTGCTGTCGCGCACACTGATTGCCGAAATGGTCTGGGATATGAATTTCGACAGCGACACCAATGTGGTCGACGTGAACGTGCGCCGCCTGCGCAGCAAAGTTGACGACCCCTTTCCCCTCAAGCTGATTCACACCGTCCGCGGCGCCGGTTATGTCCTCGACGCAGAACAATAGCTCGAGCTCCTTCGCGTCGCGATTGCGCACCACCCTGGCATTCCGGCTGGCGGCCGCTTATTCTTTCGTCGGCCTGCTGCTGCTGCTCCTCGCCACCGCCGGACTCTATATGGTCCTCCGCGTGGAGCTGGTGAGAAGCACCGACTTGTTTCTCGCCGACAAAATCCACGTGCTGCGCACCATGCTGCGAGAGCGGCCTGAAGACTTCGATGGTCTGCGGGAAGAGATCGAACTCGAGTCGGCCGCGCGCCGCTACCAGCAGTTCTACATTCGTCTTCTCGACGAACACGGCGTGCCGGTTCTGACCACACCGGGCATGACCGAGCAGCTCGACCTGCAGGATCTCGTCAACCGCACACGCGCCCATCCCGAGCATCTGGTTTCCATGACGGGCAGGAACGGTCAGGCATTTCGTGTCACGAGAGCCAGCGCGGCGGTGGGAACAAAGCCGGATCGCATCGATACGATTGAGATTGCCATTGACGTTGCGCAGGAAGAAGGACTACTGCGGCGCTATCGATTCTGGTTCTGGACCATCCTGCTGGTGACGTCCATCCTCTTCCCCGTGGTGGGATACACCATCACACGCCGCGGCATTCGTCCCATCGAAGAGATTGCCGCGACCGCGCGCAGAATCACGTCGACCAATCTGCGCGAAAGGATTCGGGCGGAAGGCTATCCCTCCGAACTGGCTTCGCTGGCCGGAACCTTCAACGACATGCTGGTCCGTCTGGAAGAATCCTTTGAGCAGATTTCCAGGTTCACAGCCGATATCGCCCACGACCTGCGCACGCCGATCAATAACATCCGCGGCGAAGCTGAGGTCGCTCTGGCTCGGGCGCGATCGGTCGAGGAATACCGGGACGTGCTCGAGTCGTCGCTGGAAGAATCCGTCCGTCTCTCCGATCTGATCGGCGATCTCCTGTTCCTCGCCCGCGCCGAGAGCCCGCTGTCGGACCTGCACCGTCAGCCCGTCAACGTGGGCGAGCTGCTGGGCGCGGTACGCGAATACTACGAGGCCACAGCATTCGACGGCGGGATTTCTCTGATTGCCCCCGGCGGTCGAGAGCCCATCACCGCTGCACTGGATCGGCCTCTGATGCTGCGCGCGGTCAGCAACCTGGTCTCGAATGCCATCGCCCACACGCCCCGAGGAGGGTCTGTCACCCTGGCCGCCTCCGCCGCCAATGCCGAGATATGCATCCAGGTCTCCGATACCGGCGCCGGCATTCCGGCTGAAGCACTGCCCAGGGTATTCGATCGCTTCTTCCGCGTCGACGCTTCTCGCTCCCGCGCTTCGGCAGGAACGGCTTCGGGTGGGACAGCTTCCGGTGGAACCGGGCTCGGACTGGCCATTGTGCAGAGCATCATGACCCTTCACGGCGGCAGCGCGGCGATCGCCAGCCAACCCGGGCGCGGAACCTGTGTCACATTGCGCATGCCCCTGATCGCAGCCTGACGGACGCGCGGTGTGGGTTTGCGGACATAAAAGGAACGCTGCTCGCTCCGGAGTGCATCTCCTTCTGCCGGGTCCCGGTCGTAAAACCAGACACCCCGGCCTTCAATGCGGAAATGACAAATCCTTTTCCCAGGTGGATCATCTGAGAACTGAGGATGCGGCTCATGGCGAAGATGCGCAGGGAAAAAGACTCGCTCGGCTTCGTCGAGGTTCCGGCGAACGCGCTGTACGGCGCGCAGACGCAGCGCGCGGTCGAGAACTATCCCATCTCCGGCATGCGTGCCCATCCGCTGCTCATCCGCGCCATCGCCATGGTCAAGCAAGCCGCGGCCGAGGCGAACCGCGACCTTGGCCTGCTCGACGCACGACGCGCCGATGCCATTATCGCGGCCGCGCAGGAAGTCATCGATGGGAAATGGAATGCCGAGTTTGTCGTCGATGTTTTCCAGGCCGGCGCTGGCGTCAGCTTCCACATGAATGCGAACGAGGTGATCGCCAATCGCGCGAATCAGATTCTCGGTGGCCCGCTCGGCGAATACAAATTCGTCCATCCCAACGACCACGTCAATTACGGCCAGTCGACCAACGACGTCTTTCCGGCCGCGATGCGATTGGCAACGCTGCTCGACCTCGAGACGCTCTACCCGGAGCTGGATGCGCTGGCCGACGCCTTTGCTCGCAAGGCCGCCGACTTCGACGGCGTGATGAAGGCGGGCCGTACACACATGCAGGACGCTGTGCCGATTCTCCTGGGCCAGGAATTCGCAGCTTATAGCGTGGCCATGCGTAAAGGGGCGGAGTTCCTGCGCCAGGCAGGCGACGGCCTGCGCGAGCTGGGCCTCGGGGGAACCGCTGTGGGCACGGGTCTGAATACCCATCCCGAATACAGAACCATGGCTGTCACAAATCTGGGCCGCATCTCCAGCCAGGCGCTCTTCCCTGCCGACGACCTGCGCTGGGCGATGCAGTCGAACGCGCCGATGGCCCAGGTAAGCGGCGCGCTGCGCAGCCTCGCGCTTGAAGTGATCCGCGTCTCGAACGACCTGCGGCTGCTCTCTTCGGGCCCGAATACCGGCTTCAACGAGATTCATCTGCCCAGCCTGCAGCCGGGCTCGTCGATCATGCCGGGAAAGATCAACCCCGTGATGGCGGAGCTTGCGGCCATGGTCAGCTTTCAGGTTGTGGGCAACGACACCGCGGTGTCGCTGGCCGTCCAGGCCGGGCAGCTGGAGCTGAACGTGATGATGCCCACGATGGCATACAACGTACTCCAGAGCATTACGATTATGGCGAATATGCTGCACCAGTTCACGGAGCGCGGCGTGGCCGGAATCACCCCCAACATCGAACAATGCCGTCAATACGCGGAGAGTACGATTGCTCTGGCCACGGCGCTCAATCCCGTGATTGGCTACGCAAAAGCGGCGGAGCTCGTGAAGGAATCCGTCGCGACCGGCGAGTCCATCGTGGCGCTGGCGCGAAAGAAGAATCTTCTCAGCGAGAAAGAACTTAACGAGATTCTCGACCCGAAGAGAATGACGGAGCCGCAGTTCCCCAGGAAAGGAACCTGATGACCACCCACCCACTGCCCGATTCCCCCGAGTGCTGGCCCACCCTGCCGCTCGTATCCTGGAAAGACACCTGCGAGACCCTGCATATGTGGACGCAGGTCGTCGGCAAAGTCCGTCTCGCGCTGACGCCGCTCGTCAACCACTGGTGGAATGTGCCGCTCTATGTGACGGCGCGCGGACTCACAACCTCCCGTATTCCTTACGAGTCGCGGGCGTTCGAGCTGCGATTCGATTTCCTCGCGCATCAACTCGTCCTCGAAACCAGCGACGGCACGGTGAAGACGCTCGCCCTCCGCCCGCAGTCCGTGGCGGACTTCTACCGCGGGTGCATGGATCTGCTGCACAGTGCGGGAATCGAAGTGCACATCTGGAAGATGCCGGTCGAGGTGCCGAATCCCATCCCGTTCGACCAGGACACGGTGCACGCCTCCTATGACGCGGAAAAGGCGGAAAAATTCTGGCGGATTCTCCTCAGCGTCGACGCAGTATTCCAGGAATTCCGCTCGGAGTTCATCGGCAAGGTCAGCCCAGTCCACTTTTTCTGGGGCAGTTTCGATCTGGCCGTCACGCGATTCTCCGGGCGGCGCGCTCCGGAGCGGCCCGGCGCCGATGCGATCACACGCGAAGCCTATTCGCACGAGGTCAGCAGCGTTGGATTCTGGCCGGGCAGCGTGGGTGGACCCGATGCGGCATTCTATTCCTATGCGGCTCCAGCGCCGCCGGGCTTCGGAGCGGCGCCGGTTCAGCCGGCGGCTGCCCGTTTCGATACGGGCCTTGGAGAATTTCTGCTGATGTACGAAGATGTGCGCGCCAGTGGGTCGCCGAGCGGCGATCTTCTGTCCTTTTGCCGCAGCACCTACGAAGCAGCGGCGCAATTGGGCAAGTGGGACCGGGCCAGCCTGGAACGAACGGCACTGGGCGTCGCCAGCTAAACGCCCAACCCAAAAGCGAGGAGGAGTGATGGCTGTGACATGCAAGCATCTCGATAAGATCAAAGTCACCACCACCAAAACCCATGTCTGCGAGGACTGCGTGAAGTTGGGCGACCGCTGGGTTCACCTGCGGCTCTGCCTCGAATGCGGCTACGTCGGCTGCTGCGACTCGTCAAAGAACAAGCACGCGACGAAGCATTTCCACGCGACGAAGCATCCGCTGATGCGTTCGATTGAGCCCGGCGAAGCCTGGGTGTGGTGCTACGAGGACAACATGTCGCCGGGCGAGATCACCCGCGAAGGCTTCCAGGCCGCCTGAGCAGCCCGAATCGCCCTCGGTCGCGGCTACAATAAAGCAGTCGGCGAGCCGTTGGTCGGCCCGCGTGCGAGAGTGGCGGAATTGGCAGACGCACCAGACTTAGGATCTGGCGGGGCAACCCGTGGGGGTTCGAGTCCCCCCTTTCGCACCATGTTTTTCGTGGGTCCGACTTCGACCGAGGTCCTTCGCTGCGCTCAGGATGTCGGCTGCGGGCTCAGACGCCCGCACCGATCCAACTTCACCACCGATACACCGTGAGGCTGTCGAGGTAGACCGTCGACGACCCACTCTGCCCCAGCCCATCGACCTGGAAGTTCGTCAGCAGCACCGGACCCCAATCGAGCGCAAAGGCCGAAGGCACGGTGGCATTCAGCTCCGATTGCACGCCGTCGAACCACACCGACCCATACGTCACGTTGCCGGATTGGTCCCGCGAAGAAGCGATCTGCACGTGGTGCCATTTTTTAGTCGCCCAGTTATTGACGTTGCATGCGGCCGAGGAATGCACCCACTCATCGTCCGGATTCTCCGGCGTGCCTGCGTTTTCGGTGTAATCCCACGTGCCGGAATAGCCATCGCACTGGACGGCGTAGATGACCGTCTGGCCGTTGTTCATCACCTGATTCAGATCCATTTCGAGGTTCGCGATGCCGGCCGTCGACTTGAGATAGATCCAGCCATCCCAAACGAAGTTCGACGAAGCCGTATCGTCTCCAAACACCGCGGAGTAGCGCTCGCCGCCGTAGTCCGTAAATCGGGTCTGGAACGCGAGGGCCTCTCCACCGTAGGCTGGCGAATTGACGAGGCTCATGGTCCCGTGGGCGGTGCCACTCGTCCCGGCATCGTCGGCTGCGATCCAGCTGCTCAGGGTCTGCAGGCTGGTCACGCTGATGGCATTCGCGGGGATGTTGGCAGCCGCGATGACCGTGATCGAGATGCTCGCAGCGCAGGTCGCCCCGCGTGAACCCAACGCGAGAATCTGCAGTGTGTGCGCGCCCGTGGGGGCTGCGACCGCCACGTTCAGCGAGTTGCCGGTGACCATGGTCGGGTTGGCGCTGCTGTCGAGCGCATAGCCCATCGACGTCACCGATTGCGACGAGCACTTCGAGGCGTTCGCGGACAGGTTGAAGGGCGAAGGAACTTGCGTGTTATTGGCGGGACTGGTGACCGCGATGCCGGCGAACGCGGGTGCGGCGGTGGCCGCAAGGAGGAATACAAGCAGACGCGGGGCGACCCCGGCCTCCGGGAGGATTCTCATGGCTGACCTTCAGGTTTTGAGATCGGGGAGGTAAGTCCTGAGGGTCTGCACGTGCGCCAAACACGACAGGTGTTGAAGGAAATGTAGCAGCAACCACGAAGAATGCAAGTGATTTTTCATCGACGCAGGCGCGAGCAGCCGGCGCGGCCTGAGGAAATCGAGGAGTGGACCCGCAACTGGCGCCGCGTCTCTCCGCCTGAGCGGAAAGGCAGGATGCGGTACTCTTGTTGGGTCATGAATCCCTCCCATCCGCAACCGAAAATCCAGCTCAGCCAGACGCCCGAGTACCGCGAAATCTACTCCAACAGCGTGCAGGTGCGAGTCAGCGTGTGGGATTTTTTCCTGGTCTTTGGCCTCGTCCATCAGGAATCGCCCGAGCAGGTCAACGTCAATAATGCGATGGGCGTGTATCTGAGCCCGCAGCAAGCCAAAGCGCTCTGGAACATCCTCGGACAGAACCTGGCGCAGTACGAGCAGACCTTCGGCACGCTCGCACTGGAACCGCAACCCCAGGCTCCGCCTAAGGGCCCGATCCACTGACATCAGGCATGACGGCGCTGAGGGCTGCGCGGCCAATTCCCCTGTGGGCCGTGTTGGCCGCGGCCTTTGTCGCAGTCCTGGCCGCGCATGCGCCTCTTCTGCGCCTCCCGTACTACTGGGACGAAGCGGGCTACTACATCCCCGCGGCCTACGACTTCTTCCGCACCGGCTCCCCGATCCCGTACTCCACGCTTTCGAATGCCCATCCTCCGCTGCCGTCGCTCTATCTGGCGCTGTGGTGGAAGGTTTTTCACTTCGCCCCGCTGGTCACGCGAACGGCGATGTGTCTGGTGGCAGCGGTAACGCTCACAGCGGTGTGGCGTCTGGCCGTCATCACCACCGGGAAGGCTTCGGTGGCCGCGGCCACGGTTCTGCTAACGGCCCTCTATCCCGTCTTCTTCGCGCAAAGCTCGCTCGCGCACGCCGATCTGTTCGCGGCTGCCGGAACGCTGTGGGGGATCGCGTTTCTGTTGGAGGGAAATCTCTGGGGCGTGGCGCTTTGTTTCTCCCTCGCTGCCTTTTCCAAAGAAACAGCGATCGTCACGCCGCTGGCTCTGGCCTTGTGGGAGCTGATCGGGATCTCGAAAATGAAACCGGTTCAATTGGGTTCGAACCAGAGTCTTAACATCGCGGGTCTCAAAATCGAGACCCGGGCCAACCAGGCTTGGCTTATCGCCGCTCTCCTGTCGCCCCTGCTTCCGCTGGCCGCCTGGTACCTCTATCACTGGCACAAGACGGGATTCATCTTCGGCAATCCTGAATATCTTCGCTACAACGCAACGGCGACGCTGACTCCGCTGCGCGTGCTCCTCGCGCTCGCACATCGCACCATGCACGTCACGCTGCACATGAATCTCTTTGTGCCTTTCCTCGCCATGCTGGCGTGTCTGCTGTTGCCGCCCGTCCGAGAAATTGACACCGGCACTGCGACCGATCTGCGTCAGCGTATTGCGCCACGCCACCAGGCCATCTTCTACCTGACCATCGTGGCCAACGTGCTGCTCTTCTCGGTTCTGGGCGGCGCTCTTCTCACACGTTATTTGTTACCCCTCTATCCTCTCGTCCTGCTGCTGTGCGTCAACACATTCCGGCGGCGGCTCCGTGAGTGGACCAGCCTCGTGGCACTCAGTGCGGCTGCGTTTCTGATAGGTCTCCTCATCAACCCGCCGTACCGCTTCGCGCCCGAAGACAATCTCGAATATGCCACCGTGATTCGTCTGCATCAGGCGGCAATCGGACAAATTGTCGCGCATCTGCCGGGTGCGACGGTGCTGACGGCCTGGCCAGCGACCGACGAATTGAGTAAGCCCGAGCTGGGCTACGTGCTCAAGCCGGTGCCGGTCGTGATGATCGACAACTTCTCTGCGGAACAGATCGACAGGGCAGCTATGCTTTCGGACAGCTATACCGCGGCGCTGGTTTTCTCGACAAAGTACGATCCGCCACACCTGCTGCTCGGCCTCGGACATCGCAACGAGCAGTTAAACATGCGCTTTTTCGACTTTCATCGCGATTTGTCTCCGGGCATCATCGCCCGCGAACTGGGCGGCGCTGTGGTATGGCGCGCCGAGCGCAAAGGACAATGGGTCGCCGTCCTGCGGTTCGTGCGGCAGCCAGCGCCGAGCCGAGCTTCTTACCAAGCCCGCGCGACCAGCTCTGCTACGCCATCCGTTTCACGATAGAGGATTGCTTCCAGCGACGGGAACGCCGTCTTCAGCTCGCCCGGTTCGAGCGCAAACCGCAGCGAGTGGCCCTCGCTGAACCGCGGATGTTCTGCTGTGAAAGTCTTGTAGACCAGCAGTCCGCCGGGCGCGAGCAATCCTGGCAGCGCGGCGAAATGTTCGCGCAGTAAGAACCAGAAGATGACGACCAGGTCGAAACGCTGCCCTTCCCCAGCCCAGGCAACGGTTGCCGCCGCGGATTCGTGGCGGATGGTCAAATCCACACCGGCATCCACCGCTCGCCTCGCTGCGATCGCCAGACCCTCGTCCGCAATGTCCGACAGAACAACCTCCCACCCCCGCTGGGCAAGCCATATCGCATGCCGCCCGGCGCCGCCCGCAAGGTCGAGCGCCCGCCCCCCCGGCAACCCCGCACAGGACTCAATGAGCAGCGCATCGGGTTCCTTCCCTTGCGCCTCGCCGGCCTGAAACTTTGCGTTCCAGCGCTCGCGATCGCCGGCCATTCGTTACTCCTTTGCAGCGGATTGGGTACTGACAACCGTCCTTCGCCCTCCGTTATACTCGGGAAATGGCGGCGCAGAAAACCTTCTATCTGGAGACCTTTGGCTGCCAGATGAACGTCCATGACTCGGAAAAAGTCATTGGCACGCTCGAGCAACAAGGCTACGCACGCGTCGAGACGGAAGAAGCCGCCGACCTGATCCTCTACAACACCTGCTCCATCCGCGATAAAGCGGAGCAAAAGGTTTTTAACCGCCTCAACGACTACAAGGCGCTTCACAAGAAAGGCAAGCGCTTTGGCGTCCTGGGCTGCGTCGCGCAGCAGGAGGGCGAGAAGATCTTCGAGCGCGCGCCCTACGTTTCTCTGGTTTCGGGGTCGGCTTCTTACCGCAAGCTGCCCGAGATGCTGATCCAGATTGAACAGGGAGCAACCCGCGTCACCGGGCTCGATGACCGGCGAACCGAGGAGACCTTCGAGACAGAATTCACCGCGCGTTCCAATCCGCACCGCGGCTACATCACCATCATCGAGGGGTGCGACAAGTTCTGTTCGTATTGCGTGGTTCCTTACACGCGGGGCAAAGAGCGCAGCCGTCGCTCGGAGTCGGTGCTGGCCGAGGCTCACCGCATGGCCGATGCCGGCTACACGGAAATTCAGCTCCTCGGCCAGAACGTCAATTCCTGGCGCGACCACGATGGCCAGCGCAGCTTCGCTGATCTGCTGGCCGCCGTCGGCGAGATTCGGGGCATTCGCCGCGTCCGCTTCACCACCTCCCATCCGAGAGACTTTACCCGCGACATTGTCGAGGCCATCGACGCCGTGCCGGCTCTGTGCGACCACGTCCATCTTCCGGCGCAGAGCGGATCCTCGAATGTGTTGCGTCTCATGGCGCGGGAATATACCCGCGAGCAGTACCTGGAACGCATCGCATGGATCAGGAGCGCGAAGCGGAAGATCAGCATGACCACCGACATCATCACGGGATTTCCGGGTGAGACCCCCGAAGACTTCGAACAGACGATGACGCTGCTCGACGAAGTGCAGTACGACGGGGTCTTTGCCTTCAAATACTCGCCGCGGCCCAATACCCCGGCCATCTCCATGGCCGATTCGATTCCTGAGGAAGAAAAGTCGACGCGGTTGCAGATTCTGCTCGACCGCCAGCGGGAGATTCAGCGCGCCAACTATGCGCGGCATCTCGGCGAAGTTCTGGAAACCATGGTCGAAGGGGTCAATCCGGCACGCGGCCAGGTCGTCGGCCGCACCTCGCAAAACAAAACCCTGAATTTCACCACCGCGCAACCAATTGCTCCAGCGCCCGGAGTTTACGTATCCGTTCGTGTGACCAAAACGCATCCGAATAGTCTGGTAGGAGAGATGGTGTAGCAAAAGGCGATTTCAGCGCCCGGGGGAGCCGATGGAAGTGGAAATGAAAATTCGAGGCCTCATGGTCGATCCTTCCACCAATATGCCGGTCGTGATCCTCAAGGATCCGAAGAGCGAGGCAGTGCTGCCCATCTGGGTCGGCCTCTACGAGGCGAATGCTATCCAGCTCGAAGTGGAGAAGGCGACGACCGCTCGTCCCTTAACCCACGATCTTCTCAAGAACGTGGTTATGGGTCTGAACGCCCAGGTGCAGCGCGTCGTCGTCTCCGAGCTCCGCGGGGATACCTTTTACGCGGTCATCTGGATGGAGCAAAACGGGGAGATCGTCGCCGTCGACGCTCGGCCGTCCGATGCTTTGGCTCTCGCCTTGCGCTCGGATTGCCCGATTTTCGTTGCCGAAGAGGTGCTGCACGCTGCCAAAGTGCTGCCCAGCGCCGCCGACACTCAACCCTCAGAACAGGACGTCCGGCGCTGGCTGGAGAACCTGGGCGACGAGGACCTCGGCAAATACAAGATGTAGTGGCTCTCTTCGAGCGTCCGCCTGCCCAAGCGTCAAGTTGCGCCGATCGGCGAGCATTTCGAGGCGCTGCACGCTTTCTCCCTGCCGCCGAATACGGCAATCGCTCGGATTTTGATCGATTTTCGTGGTCAAACGTCGTTTTGAGCGTGAATCCGGACGAATCTCCCCGCTATATATCAAGTCGTGATGTGTGCCTGGTTACCAAAGTTGTCCCTACCTTCGTTATCTTGCGTCATCGCCGGGCGATCGCTACAACTAAAACACTTACAACGCAGATCTGGGGAACGGGGCTGATGGCTGGCAGGCGACTGCATCCGACAGCCCCCATTTTTTCGCTCCCCCTCACGGCAAGCCTCCACCCCTTTCTGAAATCACTTCAACCTTAGTGGCCTGAAGCGCATCGTACTCACGGGACGTGAAATCCCTGTCTTCGACTGCTCACGAGGCAGCCCCTCGTGGTTCCCGATTACAACGGTTCGTTTGCGCGGTGTTCACTCAAATGCGCTACGCTATCCTGGGCCCCGAAAATATCATCTTTTTAATGGGAGAAATTACAGAAATGAAAAGACTTGCCGTTCTCGCTTGCGCATTGATTCTGGCTGTTCCGGCGTTCGCCCAGGATAAAGAAAAGCTCGATTCCCGCCTCGATGCGGCACGTGATGTCCTGAACCAGATCATGGCTACGCCCGACAAACAAATTCCGGACTCCATCCTCAGCCAGGCGACCTGTGTCGGTGTCGTGCCCGGCATGTTGAAGGGAGCTTTCATCTTCGGCGCCGAATACGGTCAGGGAGTCGTCACCTGCCGCACCGGCCATGGCTGGAGCGCTCCGGTGTTCATCCGGATGGAAGGCGGTTCCTGGGGCTTCCAGATCGGCGGACAGGGGACAGATCTCGTTCTCGTCGCTGTCAATCAAAAGGGCTTCCAGGATTTGCTGGACAGCAAATTCAAGATTGGCGCGGATGCCTCAGCGGCTGCCGGCCCCGTGGGCCGCGACGCGCAGGCCTCCACCAACTGGAAGTTGCAGTCCGAACTGCTGACATGGTCTCGCAGCAAGGGCCTCTTTGCCGGCGTGGATCTGAGCGGAGTCGCTGTCAGCCAGAACCATGCGGACACGGACACATTCTATGGCGCGCCTCACTCATTTGAGAGCATCCTGCACGGCAACGTGCCAGTCACTCCGGAAGCGCGGCCCTTTGTCCGGACCGTCGCCAAATACTTCCACGAATCACAGTAGTACTTCTCGGAGCGTCGGAACAGGAACGCGGCGGGGGCATAAACCTCCGCCGTTTTTTCGTGCGACGAAATCCTCCGGCGTTTTCGCGCCAGCGCATCGTGGGCTCGGAGTGCCGATCCGGCGCGGGCGCCATGAGGACGCGTTTACACTGAGTCTTCGCCGCCCTCAATGCGAGAAGCTCTGGAATTTGCGTTTGCCTGGACGCTGCTGAAGCTGATGGGAATCCTGCCGCGCGGCCTCGCGCGACAGGCTGGAGCGGCCCTGGGCGCGGTCGCGTGGCTTCTTCTGCCCAAATTACGACGCACCGGTCAGCGCAACCTGGAACTGGCGTTTCCCGAAATGTCCCCGGCTGATCGGACTCGCACCATGCGCGGACTCTATCGCTACCTCGGCTGGCAGCTGGCCGAATTCTGCCAGATGCGCCGCTACACGCCGGAGAACACCAAAGACCTGATCCGCTATGAGGGCCTCGATCATTACCTCGCGGCGCGGGAGAGCGGCCGGGGCGTCTTGATCGTCACCGGCCATCTGGGAGCATGGGAGCTTTCAAGCTTCTGGCATTCGCTCATGGGGCACCCCATGTCCATGGTCATTCGCCGCATCGACAATCCCCGCGTGGATCGCGTGGTGAACGATCTCCGCTGCCTTCACGGCAATCGCGTCGTGCATAAAGATGACTTTGCCCGCGGCCTGCTTGCAGCGATGCGCCGCGGCGAAACGGTCGGCATTCTGATGGACACGAACATGACCCCGCCCCAGGGCGTCTTCGTCCCCTTCTTCGGCGTGCCGGCCTGCACCGCGTCGGGACTGGCACGCGTCGCGCTGCGCACCGGTGCGGCCGTCCTCCCGGGCTTTCTCGTCTGGGAATCCACGGAACAGAAATACGTGCTGCACTTCGGTCCGCAGATTCCGCTCGCCGTAACCGGCGACGACGATCGTGACATCCTCGAAAACACCACAAGCTTCACGGCCGCCATTGAGGCGTTCATTCGCCGCTATCCCGACCAGTGGCTCTGGGTGCATCGCCGATGGAAAACCCGCCCTGCCGGCGAACCGCCCATCTACTGACCGTCCGCTTCCGCGGCTCGCTCAGTCCGCAGCAGCGGAACCCGCGTCGGCATCCGCATGGATGCCCGGTGCCGTGGAGTCCAGCGGATTCTTTCCCGGGTGCGTCTCGACACCCTCCTGATTGGTCCAGCCCGGCAACGCCTGGCTGCCGTAGATGATGCGTACGCCGCTGGTGAATGTGAAGTAGCTCCAGATCCACTGCGACAGCACCGCGAGGCGATTGCGGAAGCCGATGAGGAAATAAATGTGCACGACCAGCCATGTTAGCCAGGCGGGGAAACCGCTCCAGTGCGCCTTGAACGGCCATTCGATCTTAGCGACCGCCGACAGCCGCCCAATGGTCGCCATGTCTCCCTTATCCCAATAACGAAACGGCTTGCGCGGCTGGTGATTCAGATCGGCTTCGATCATCCGCGCCACATGGTCGCCCATCTGCATCGCCGGCTGCGCGACGCCGGGCACCTGATGGCCGTTCTGCTCGAAGTGCGCCAGATCGCCGCAGACAAAAATCTCCGGATGTCCTTCCGGATTCAGTGTCGCGTTCACTACCACGCACCCTTTCTTATCGGTCGGCACGCCCATCATCTTGCCGAGCGGTGAGGCCTGCACACCTGCCGCCCACAGCGTCACCGCCGCATCGATGCGCTGCCCGCCCGCGATCACATAACCCGGTTGCACGTCGGTCACCCGAAGGCCGCCGTGTACCTCCACTCCCAGATTTCGAAGTTGCTCCTCAGCTTTGATGGAGAGATCTTCGGGGTAACTCGCCAGCACATGCTTTTCGCCTTCGATCAGGATCACGCGCGATTTAGCTGGATCGATGTGGCGGAAATCGCGGCGCATGTAGTGGCGCGCAATGCCCGAGATGGCTCCTGCCAGTTCCACGCCCGTCGGCCCCCCGCCAATCACCACGAAATTCAGGGGCGGATGGCTGCCGGTTTCGAGCATCTCGCGCTCCGCAAGCTCGAAAGCCAGCAGCACACGGCGGCGAATCTCAATAGCGTCCTCGATCGTCTTCAGCCCGGGAGCCAGCGGCGCCCATTCATCGTGACCAAAATACGAGTGCGTCGCGCCCGTCGCCAGCGCCAGGTAGTCGTAGGTCATCTCCGCACCACTACGCATCCGGACGCGCCGATTCTCGCAATCGATGCCGACCACTTCGTCCATCAGCACTTCCGTGTTCGTGCTGTCGCGCAGCATGCTGCGTAAAGGCGACGCGATATCCGCGGGCGAAAGCACGGCCAGCCCGACCTGATAGAGAAGCGGCTGAAAGGTGAAGTGATTGCGGCGGTCGATCACGGTTACATCCACAGGCAGCTTCGCCAGTGCCTTCGCTGCGTGCGTGCCGGCAAAACCGCCACCGATAATCAGGACGCGCGGACGGCGATGCATCTGTTCATTCACCATATGTGTCGATCCCCTGTCTTAGATGATGCGCCCACGCCGAAAACGATGGAACTTCTGCTTGAATTAGCCGCGAATTCCGCCGTAACCGGCAACGAGCAGAACCGCGCCCGCCGGAATCCCTGCCACCATCGCCGGCGCGTGCCGAAAGGCCCATCCAGTCAGCACGGCCGATGCAAAATAGACGGCAAGCACCAGTCCCTGCAGAGCGAATCGTTGCTCGAATTCTGTTTCCTTCCGCATCACGCGTGGCTGGTGCGTGACGAGCAGCGTCAATCCGTTCGTCAGCGTGGTCCACGTGCCCGTGATGTAGGTCGTGACCACTCCTGGAATGCGCAGCTGCACCATCGCTCCGCTCTGTATTCCGATCGCTATCGCAACGCACGCCAGCAGCCATGAGGCGGTTTTGGGCGAGGGATGATAGCCCGTCGCGATCCACTCCACCGTTGCCCCTGTCAGCAGCAGCGCCTCCACGAAAAGAGCCCGCGAAACCTCGGGGGACCAGACGGCGCCGGGTGAAACCCGCCGGCTGATCAGCGTGCCCAGCACAGTTCCAACGATATATCCGGCAACGGCGATGAATGGGTGCATCACATCGCCGTTCAGGCGGAAGACGGCAATGCCGAGCAACACCGTGTTGCCCGTCATGTTGGCTACGAATGCGTGGGCCAGCCCGAAATAGCTCCAGCCATCCGCCGAGCCCGAGGCCGCGCCCAGCAACAGCAGCAGCCCATCCCTTTCCACGGTCTTCACGGTTGCATTGGATGCGCAAACAAGAGGCTTTTGCCGAGCCGGTCCCGCTTTTTCGGTCAGCCGAAGCGCGCGCGCCCTACTGTGCGGCGGAAGTCTTCTCCCCGCATCTCCACCACGACGCACATTTCAGCCAGCCTTGAACGCATGCGTTCGCCGATGCGATCACCGAGCGTCTCCTCGCGATTCGCCCGGCTGGCGGCACTGCCGCCGCCTGAGCCGCCCGGCGCAAGATCGGCATAGTTGGTGGTGATGATCGTCGTGCGCTTGTCGTTGTAGCGCGTATTCAACACCAGAGCCACCGTGTCCCAAACCCAGTCCGTCGGCTTGGACGCGCCCAGCTCGTCCAGCACCAGCACCTCGGCGTCGAACACCGGCTGCAGAATATCCATCTCCGTGGTCGCAACCTGCGGGTTATACGAGTGCTGGATTTGCTTCAGCATCTCCCGGTAATCGCAGAAGAGCCCGCGCACGCTCTTTTCCGTGATTAACGCCTGAAGAATGCCCACCGCCAGATGCGTCTTCCCCACGCCGATGTCGCCGGTGAGCAGCAGTCCGCGCCCGCCCGTTGTGGCCGGGTAGCCGTCGACAAAGCGCCGCGCCATCAGATGGGCAGAAGCCAGCGATCGATCGGCTCCAGGGAAGCTCGCCTCGTAGCTGTCGAACGAGCAGTGCTCATAGCGGGCTGGAATCGAAGCGCGCTGCAGCAGCCGCTCCACGCGATGCTCCACCTGGCAGGCGCAGGCTTCAATCACGCTGCCGCCTCCGGGCCGCGGAGTCATCCGCACGCCCATCCCTCCACACATCGAGCAAACTGTCTTCATCGGAACTTTCAGTATCGCAGGTTGCCTCAGGTGGAAAAGGGGGCCTCGAGTGTGGAGGAGTCGAGCCTCCTGCTCTACGACCCCAACAGCTTGCGCAGGCCGCGATAGTTCGCATACGCAAAGGCGAACGACGGCACCCAAGCCATGCAAAGGTGGGTCGTGATCAGGGCAGCATAGCCTGTTCCGAAGCAGAATCGGCTCGAAAACGCTTCAATACAGCGCCAGCGATCGTTGTAGACCCACACGGACAGCGCGATGCCGGCGGCGACGGCGATCAGAACGGTAAGGTTCGGGCTGTCATGTCCCGCCTTCGTGCGTTTGAGCAGCTCGAACACCATCATCGAAAGCCAGCAGATTTCAAAAATGAAAGACACGGCCACATATGCCCAGGCCCGGAGCCCGCCCCGCCGCATGAACAGGTACTCGCCCGCCGCGTCCCCATTGCGCACCTCATCGATGGGCGGCGGTGTGGAGGAAAACCTCGGTCGAGGCCTGAGTGCGGGCGGCATGGGGTTCGATTCTAAGTCGACGCGCCCATGGCAGCAAGGCGGATTGTCCGCTTGCAGCAGGCTGGCCGTGCATTCCGAGCGGGCACAATTTCACAAACGCTGCGAAACTAGTGTCGGGGCTTTCCAGTCTATGACGACGGAGGCGCAGGTCATGCGTTCGCTTTCATTGACAATGCGTTTTGTTCTGCTGGGAATCAGCATGTTCCCCGCAGGGTGCGGAGCCGGAGCCAGCCTGTCGGGCCGCCAGCTCGAGGCCATCACCCTCAGCCCTCTGAGTGCCGATGCCCAGGGACAAACCGTGCAGTTTACGGCTACCGGGCACTGGAGCGCGACCCCCGTGACCGTCACTCCCCAGTCTGCCAACTGGGGTGCCTGCATAGGAGAGGCCACGACTGCCGAGGTAACGGTATCCTCAAGCGGTCTCGCGCAATGTGCCAGCGGCGCAAAGGGCAATTACACCGTCTTTGCCTTCGACCCGCCTCTTGGATCGACCGGAGCCAACTGCAACGCGATTACCGCCTGCGGAGGCGGCTGCACCATTTCCGGCACGGCACAGCTAACCTGCCCGTGAGTTAGCCGCGCGGCGCGAAATATCCCTCGCGGACCCGCACCGTAAACCGCCGGTCCAGACAGAACAGATAGATCGGCCGGAACGCCCCGTCTGCCTTGAAGTCCGCCGGCTTGTACACCAGCGCGTACTGGCTGCGCAGTTCGTCCTGAATTTCCGAAAAGCTGCTCGGCATGTCCTCAATGCGCGTGGGAAAGAAAGCCTTTCCGCCCGTCGCGATCGCCATCTTTTCCAGCACATCGTCGCCGCGATCGCGGCTGGGACTCACATTCGTGCTGATCGCATAAATGTTCGTATCCGCGCGCTGGCATTCTTTGATCGCATCTTCGAGGTACGCATGGCTCTGGTTATCGTCCCCGTCGGAGACCAGCACGATGGCCTTGCGCACCGGCTCCTGTCCACGCGAGGTCAGCAGCTTGTCGCGGCAGCCGCTGTACACGGCGTCATACAGGGCCGTCCCGCCTCCGGAGCGCAGCCCCTGGATCCCCGCTGTCAGCGAATCGAGGTTGTTCGTCCAGTCCTGCTTGTAGTCCGGTGTCACATCGAAGCCTTCGATAAACGCCTTGTCCGACTGCGGCCGCATGATCTGCAGCAGGAACGACGTAGCCGCCTGTTGCTCAAACTGGAAGCGCGCCCGAATCGAGGTGCTCGTATCGATCAGCACGCCCACTCGCAGCGGCAGATTGGTCTGCTGCGTAAAGCTGTACACCTGCGACGGCGCCTTGTGGTCGTCCAGCAGCGCAAAGTCGCTCTGCTTCAGATCGCGGATGAAGTGTCCACGTTTGTCCGTCACTGCGAACACGAGGTACACCTCGTTCACGCTGACTGGAATCGTGAACTGCCCGCTCTGGTCGTTGCTCTGCGAGGAAGTTTGCTCGATTCCGGCCTGTCCGCCCTGAGCCGGTTGCGGTGAGGCCTGCGCCGGAGCCGGCTGCGCGGATGTGGCTTGTGAGGGGGGCGTCGCTTGCGCCGATGAGCTGGCCATCGCGCACAGCGCGCACGCCAGTGTCAGAAGGGGACGGTTCACTGCTTTTTTCATTAGGGCATCTTCATTTTACCTTGGGGCTGTTTCTTGTTGCACTCACCCAACGTGCCATTCCCCGCAGGCCGTCGCCCCGCTGGAACCATCCTTGCCACCCATCCCGTCGGCCCGGCACAATCGTTTCATGCACGATTTACACAAGACCGCGGTTTCGACCGCGCACGCGCCCGCCGCCATCGGTCCGTATTCGCAGGCCATCCGCCTCGGCAACCTCCTCTATACCTCCGGCCAGATCGCCCTCGACCCAGACGCAGGCCAGCTGGTTCCCGGCGGCATCACAGAGCAGACCACGCGCGTCCTCGAAAACCTCAAGGCCGTCCTTGAGGCCGCGGGCACAAGTCTTGCCCACGTCATCAAAACTGTCGTCTTTCTGAAGGACATGAGCGATTTTGTCGCCATGAACGAGGTCTACGGTCGTTATCTTGCGCCTGACGGAGTCACCCCCCCGGCTCGTTCCACCGTCGCCGTCGCCGGCCTTCCCCGCAGCGCCCTCGTCGAAATCGAAGTCATCGCCACAGTGGGCGAGTGAGCAGGAGACACCGTGAGGCATCAGCTGAGTCGGCGCTGTAACCCCCGCCTTTGCTCTATGTACTCATGACCGCGGAAGCAGGTGTGGGCTGCGCAGGCGCTTTCCGCCGGAGAACGGCGGCGGAGATGAGGGTAATGAGAAAGCCGACCGGCAATGGTTCCATGAAGGTGTAGGCCATGTTGACCAGAGGGTTCTGGTAGAGCTGTTGCGAGTGCTGGATAGCGGCGACCTGCGCGGCGGTGGTGGCGGGGTCGAGTCCCGACGACCGAACCTTCTGAATCTGCGCGGCGAAGTAGCTGTCCATGAAATGGGGCATGAAGTTGAAGTAGATGATCTCCCACATCGCGACGTAGAAGACACAGGTGATGAGGGTGATCAGGATGCCACAGGCGAAGGCGCGGCCGAAGGAGATTTGGCCGGCCAGGCTGTTGTCGCGATAGCTGCGGATGCCGAAATAGACGAGCAGGAACGATGCCACCATTGTGGTGTAACCGAGAACCAGGCTGTGGCCTGACCCAATCTTGTTCGCGATCAGAAGGTTGCCGCCCATCAGGACGGAGATCATGACGCCGGCGATGAGGCCAAAGGTAAGGACGGTTTTCTTCATGCGAAGCTCCTGGGTCGGGGTATAGTCACGGTCTGGTGCCAGTCAGATCCGAGTCAGATGCGTTTCGGACTGCAGTCACATTGCGGTGGAAGCATACCGATTGTCGTCACCCTTTCGAGTGATTTTGCGGGAATGGAGCGGAAATCGTGCTTTCGTATGACGCGGTTGCCCGAAGGGCGTTCGCCTCGACGCCCGTCCTCACGGCAGCAACCCAAGTTCTTTGCCGCGCTGGACAGCCTGGGTGCGGCGTGCGGCGCCCAGCTTGTCGAAGGCGCGTGCACAGTGGGTCTTGACCGTGTTTTCGGAGACGAAAAGCTCCGTCGCGATCTCGCGATTGCTGAGGCCGCGGGCGACCAGGGCGAGGATTTCGAGCTCCCGCGCCGTGATCCCGAGGGTCTGCTGCCGCGCCGTATCGGGGACGAAGGGTTCAGGGGCGCGCGGCTCCGCGCGAACAAACACCTCCTTCACCACCACTGTTTCCCGGACCGTTTCCCTCACCCTTTCGCGACGACCCGTAATCCGCAGGCCTAGCCAGATGCCAAAGCTCGCGAACAGGATGGCGACCAGCGCACTGTAGAGCTCGACCGAATGCTCGATCACCACGAAGCGGTACTCAGTGTATTGGAGGGCGGCGATGAGCAGCCCCCCGACGAGACCGAAGATGAGAACATGACGCTTCATGACGCGGTTGCGAAGAAGTATATCGCCGCCTCCGCCGGCTTCCGCTCGCGCCCTATTCCCTATTCCCTGCTCCCTATTCCCTGATCCCTATTCCCTGCTCCCTGTTCCCTGTCTTCCGCGAATCCGCGAACCAGCATTTTCCATCTAAAGCGCCAGGAGATCCACCATGTCCGACACGAAGATCGATACCCAGCCCGAGAAGATCGAGAAAACCGACGCCGAATGGCGCGCCCAGCTCACCCCCGAGCAGTACTACATCACCCGGCAGAAAGGCACTGAGGCTCCCTTTACCGGTGCTCTCACCTTCAATCACGACACCGGCATGTATCGCTGCGTCGCCTGCGGTGCTGAGCTCTTCCCCTCCGACACCAAATTCGACTCGGGCAGCGGTTGGCCCAGCTTTTACCTGCCCGTCAACTCCAGCGCGATCGAAACCCATGAGGACAATACCCTCGGCATGCGCCGCGTCGAAGTCAACTGCGCTCGCTGCGGGGCTCACCTCGGCCACGTCTTCCCCGACGGTCCTCGCCCCACCGGATTGCGTTACTGCATCAATTCCGCCGCCCTTAATTTCGAAAAAGAGAAATAGTTGAGGGGAGCTCCGGAACTTTTGAATGTAGTCACAGCGGGACTACAATGGTGCTATGCCAACCAGAAATACCTACGTTCGCGCCCGCATCGACACATGGACCAAGGAACGAGCATCCGGAGCTCTCGAGAAGATGGGCTTGTCGATTTCGGACGCAATCCGTCTCCTTATGGTTCGCGTCGCCGAGGAACGCCGCCTGCCCTTCGAAGTGAAGGCTCCCAACGCAGGAACCCGCAGAGCTATCGCCGAGCTGGAGACTGGAAAAGGCAAGCGGTTTGCGACCGTCGATGCCCTGATGGCCGATCTGCATGCGGACGATTGAGCGCTCTTCTGCTTTCAAGCGGGATTACAAGCGTGAGGCCGCAGGCCGGAGCAGAAGCTCTTTCGACGCTACTCTCTCTGCCGTGGTGACGACTCTGGCAGCTGATCGGCAACTCGATTTACGACACCGTGATCACGCTTTGAGCGGAGACTGGGCGGGCTATCGCGAATGCCATTAAAGCCCGACCTTCTGCTTATTTACCGCAAAACGGGAGACGATCTCCTGCGCCTGGCTCGGCTCGGCTCCCATAGCGAGCTCTTCGGATGACAACCCCCGCTCGCCGATACGAGCTCACCTCGGCCACGTCTTCCCCGACGGTCCTCGCCCCACCGGATTGCGTTACTGCATCAATTCCGCCGCCCTTAATTTCGAAAAAGCAAAATAAGCCGCCACAATTCGCATTCGGCGCAACCTCGGTCAGCAAAACCCCGTCTGCTTAGTACCGGATGATTGCCCAGCGCCGAAAATTCCTCGCCCTCCTCGGCGCCTTCGTCATCGGCGCCTTCCTCTTCGCCCACGCTGCTTTTCAGAATGGCCCGCCCAACGGCGAACACCGGGGTCCGCCTTGGCGCGTGCCCGTAGCCTCAACCCAGTCCTTCCACATCGCCGGCGCTACGATTCAAATCGACTTTTCCTCCGACCCCTCGATCTCCCTCGACTTGCCGGCTCCGCAAGTGACGCAGTGGGTGGAGAATGCTGCCATCTCGGTCGCCACCTACTACGGCCGCTTTCCGGTCCCCCGTGATCGCATCCTCATCCAGCCCGCACCGGATCGCAGCGGCGTGATGCAGGGCACCACCTGGGGCGATGTCGGCGGATTCCCCGCCTTCACGCGTATTCGCCTCGGCCAGCACACCACCGTCCCGGAACTCACCGACGACTGGATGATGACCCACGAGCTGGTCCACACCGGCTTCCCCTCGCAGGAAGACGATCATCACTGGATTGAAGAAGGGTCGGCGGTTTACGTTGAGCCTGTTGCCCGCGTGCAGGCCGGCTTTCTCCAGCCCGACAAAATCTGGTCCGACATGGTCCGCGATATGCCCAAGGGCAATCCGCAGCCGGGCGATGAGGGCCTCGACCACACCCACACCTGGGGACGCACCTACTGGGGTGGTGCGCAATTCTGCCTCCTCGCCGATGTCACCATCCGCGAGCAGACGCACAACACCAAAGGTCTTCAGGACGCTCTACGCGCCGTCGTGGCCGCGGGCGGCACTATCGATCAGGATTGGCCCATTGAAAAGGCCTTCGCCGCGGGCGACGCCGGCACCGGCACACACGTTCTCGAAGAACAGTACGGCCGCATGAGCGCGACGCCTGTCACCGTCGACCTCGATGGGCTCTGGAAGAAGTTAGGAATTGTCAGAACAGAAACCGGAGTCCGCTTCGACTCCACAGCTCCCGATGCAGCGATTCGCGCGGCGATCACGGCAACGCCTTCTACCGGCCGCATCAAACCTCAGCCCTGAGCCGCTGAGCCCTGAGATCTAGACGCTCTTGCTGACCACCGGCTGCCGTGTGCCGGCCTTGACGACCTTGCCGGCCTTCAGACAGCTGCTGCAAACGCGCAGCCGCTTCGCTCCGCCGTTCACCTTCGCCTTCACCGGGTGCAGATTCACATTCCAGCGCCGCTTCGTGATGTTGTGCGCGTGCGAAATGTTGTTCCCAAATTGCGGACCCTTGCCGCAAATATCGCAAACCTGTGCCATGTCTTTCTCCAAAAGACGAGTCCCGCAATTTCTGCTCGAGGATGTCGTCGGAATTCGAGGGCTCCCGGACCTTGGTCCAGATCCCGCCGTCGAGCGCAGGCGCCCATGCGCTCCACACACCGAAGCTCCAGTTTACCGGGAACTGCCTCGCGCGACAATCGTCGGTTCCCGGTCTTCTGCTGGAAAGGCTCAGCGCGCTCTCGGTCCGAACATCATGCGCCCAGGAACCACGAGCCCAAGCCCGCCTCCTCAGGCTTCCTGCAACAAGGCATTGCAGCCTGCAACACTCATTCCGTTGAAGATGCAGCGCATTCCCACCTTTGCGCTATTGGATTGCGCCCGTAAGGCACTTATCCTTCAGCAAATTGCATCGAAGCGGCCCTGCGGAGCGCATTCCCCGGCCCGCAGTTCACCGAAAGTCCCTCCGCGTCTCCAGGAGTCAATCCGTGACCCCAACTGACTTCGAAGTTGTCCCGCCCCTCCACAAGGAAGGCGAGAGGCTGGCAAATCGACCTGAATATCCCTTGCCCAGCGCAGGGATGACGGGCACCAGCGATTTTGGGGAGACCTCGTTCCGAAAAAAGGTGGAGCGGCGAAATCCGCTTGCGTTGGCGGTTGTGATCGTGGTCGGGTTGAATCTCGCCTTCCTTCTCAGCTTCTGGAACCGATTTGCCGGGCCCGGTGTCTCCGGCATGTTCCTGGAGTTTGCATGCCGGTTGTTGTCCGGCAAAGTTCCTTACAAAGATTTCTACGTTGTCGTAACTCCGCTTTATATCTTCAGAACAGCGGCTATCGTAAAACTCTTCGGGCCAGGCCTCGCGGTGCTGCGACTGGTTGACATCGGGTATCGATGCGCACTGGGAGCTATCCTGGTGATCTGGCTCGCTAAAGTGGTGCGGATTCCCTATGCGGCGCTCGGAGCACTGGCCGCAGCCGCTGTGTTTTCGACAGATTCCGCCGACCCTCTGGTTTCTTATCATCTGGAAGCGACGTTTTGGGCACTCGTCGGCGCCTTCCTGCTCTCGTATGTCCGCTGGGAGCGAAGAGTGAGCCTGCGAAACATCGCCCTGATGTGCGGCTCGGGGGCGTGTTGCTCGGTATGCTTCTTCACAAAGCAGACGGAGGGCGGAGGCATTACCCTCGCCCTGTTCATCGTGATTGCCGGCTTATCTATGCGCGATTTGGGCGTGCGGCCGGCGATTTCACGTCTCCTGGCCTTTGGCGTGGGATGGATCCTGCCTGCCGGGGCTGTGCTTGGTTGGCTGGCCAGGAAAGGCGCATTGCGGGCGTTTGCCACTGCAATTTTCGCTGACGGGCCGTCGGCCAAAGGATCCCCTGGCCATGTATTCACCCGCGTGTTCCTCGACGGGTACGGTTCCTGGCCCGGGAACGCTGCTTATCTGCTCTTTGCCGTTTGCATCATGCTGCTCGTGGTTCGTGTGGTGAACAGAGCCGGCAACGCACCGGCTTCCGCGGCACCGGTGATGTTGCAGCTCGTTTTGATCGTGGCGGCAGGTGCGGCTGCACTCTTCGCTGGATATGCAGGAGGAGCCTTTGTTCCGCGTAGCTTCATTACGACCGACAGGCTGGAAACCTGGACCATTTTCTTTAGCTTCTTTGGTGTCTTCTCGCTCGCTATCCACTACACACTGATCCTGACTCGGCGTGGCATGACGGAAGTGGAAAGACAGCGTTGGCTGCTTGTCATGGCCTCCTTCTGGATCTCTTATACGATGTCCTGGTCATGGGTTGCATGGGGACCGATGGCGTTTCCGAGCCTGGGAGTCGTAATCGCATTCATGCTGGAAGACCTTCTTTCCACACCCCGCTCTCCTGTTCTCCGTTATTCGCTTACGGCATCCGCCGTACTGCTTCTGTCGGTATGTGAAGCAGGCAGAGTGTCGCGTCCCTTCTGTTGGGACAGCTGGACGGAAGCCCCGATACGGAGTGCTACCGCAACCTCCAGGCAGCCAGCTTTACGCGGGATATATATGTCCCCTGAGTTGGCGGCTTTTGTTGACCGGCTTACAACGCTGATCGACAACCACTCTCGGGTCAATGACTCGGTCTTCATCTACTCCTACCAGCCTCTATGGTATGTAATGGCCGATCGTTGGCCCCCAACCTATGCCCAGGTTCACTTCTATGACGTTACCCCCGACGACTTGTGCCGGAGAGACGCCGCAAGAATTCTGCAAGCGCGCCCTGCGCTGATAGTGGACTTCGTCGGCGACAGCGAGCTCCGGGACAAGAAATTATTCCGCTCAGGCGGAAGAAGCGGCCAGGAGGACTTACATGACCAGATGTATAAGCTCATCGATGCCGATTATCGCCTGGAGGCGGCTATACCTCTCAAAGAGAGTCCGGTACCGGTAAAGGTATTCGTGCTGAGGAGCCAGGAATGATCGCGAGAAATGGCCAGACCGAGGAGCGAGCGGAAGTTGTCAGCCTGACAGCCTCCTCTGCAGGCCCATGGATAACTGCTCCTGCAGCGGCCGGAACCTCGACCAGAAGCAATTCCACGAGCATTACGGTGATTTTTCCGGCTTACAACGAGGAACAAAATATCCGGTCGGCCATGGCGCGAGCGCTGGAGGCAATGCGTCCGCGCTTTCATGACTTCGAGCTGCTGATCATCGACGATGGCAGTACGGACCGTACAGGTGAGATCGCCGAGGATCTGGCCAAAACATACCCGGAGATAACCGTTATCCGCAACCGGCAAAATCTGGGATTGGGTGAAACTCTCTATCGCGGATTTCAATACGCTCGAGGGGAATTGGTTATCCAAAACGCAATGGACTATCCGTTTGACCTTTGTGACCTCGACAGGATGATTCCCCTTCTGGAAGAGGCAGATGTCATCGTTGCCACTCGAACCGGGTACGCCGGCTACACTCACTACCGGAAGCTGGCTTCCCGAGTGAACCGATTCATTCTTCGCCGGCTGTTTAATCCGGAACTGCGCGACTATAACTACACGCAGCTGTTCAGGAGAGAAGTGCTGAGCGTAGCCCGGCCCAAATCGCGAAGCACCGTATTCATGGTCCCCGAAATCATCATCCGCGCCTCCGAGCTGGGCTTCAGAATGAAAGAAGTCGCTATTGATTACCATCCGCGGGTGTTTGGCCAGGCCACTTCGGGGAAACCGAAAGTCATCCTTCGGTCGTTGCACGACATGTTCATCTTTTGGATCAGGCGCAGACTACATATCGGCGATGCTGTTCAGGCCGATGCGGCGGTTTATCCCCAGACATGGCAAAGTGAAAAATAACCTGCACCGCCGCCATCCCTGCCGGTAAACCGTACAGGTTTCCTCTTCATATTTGCAGCGATCCCGCGCAAGCTCTCTGATCGAGCCCGGTCTCAAACTGGCCGCCCCTGGCGACTATCGGATCTTCCCACGGACAACCACTGCCGGGCGCGAAGCACGATCGGTTCTCCGGCCAGCCTCTCTGTTTGTTATCCTCTCTCCTGTGCGAGTTCTGTACGCCGTTCTCGTTCTTTGCACGTTTGCGCTCATCTGGGCAGCCATCGCGGTCAACCGGCACATCCGCAATCAACGCCGCGCCGCTCGCTCCCAGACTGAAAAACACGACGAATCCCTGTGAGGACGAACAGTCGCTCTGAAGGAGCCGCGATGAATCCCGTTTCCGCCGCATCCCCTGTCCACTCTCCGGCTCTCGCCCCTGCCCGTACCGCCGTGCGCAACGCCGCGATCGTCGTTCTCGGATCGCTCTTCGTCGCCATCTGCGCCCAGGTTTCCATCCCACTCTGGTTCACCCCGGTTCCGATCACTCTCCAGCCCTTCGCCGTGCTCCTCCTCGGCCTGCTTCTATCGCCAGGCGTGGCCGCGGCGACCCTCGTCCTGTATCTCGCCGAAGGCGCGTCCGGGCTTCCTGTTTTCACACCGAACAGCCCGATCGGACTTCTGCATCTCTTCGGGCCCACAGGCGGCTATCTGCTTTCCTATCCCTTCGTCGCCGCTCTTACCGCATTCCTGCGCCGCCGCTTCGCCAAGCCCGGTTTCACTGCCGCACTGACCGCTGCCGCCGCTGGCAGCCTCGTAATTTTGTTGTGCGGAGCTTCCTGGTTTGCCATTCTCACCCATCAGCCACCCAGCGCCGTTCTTACCCTCTCGGTTCTTCCTTTTTTGCCCGGCGATATCCTGAAAGTCCTCGCTGCCGCTGGAGCCGCAACCGGTTTGCGCAGCTTCCGCCGCGCCTGATTCCCGTAAGCCCGGCCGCGGAGCCTCCCCGGGGGTATCCCCACTGCAATTAGCAAAAATAACAATTGCCAATCCGGTAAACATCCGGTATCGTCCGGACAGATTTCCTGGAAAGGTACTTCATTTTTATGCTTTGCGTCAGGCGAGCAGCAGGCCCTGGTCTGCTTTTCGCATGTCTGTTATGGGTCTGCGCCTGCGGCAATACGGTAAATGCCGGCTCCGATCTCGCTTCCGGCTCGTCCAACAATCCCAGCGAAGGCAATATTTCCTGGGCCTCGGAGCCTGACGACCCGCTCGCTACCTATTCGCTCACCGGCGACACTCAGCCGGTGCATGATCCCAGCATCATCCGCCAGGGGTCGACCTACTACGCCTTCACCACCGACGTCCTGGGCCTTCCTCCCGGCAACTACCTGCCGATCCGCTGCTCCCAGGACAAAATCAGCTGGACCGCGTGCGGCAGCATCTTCCCCACCGCCATGCCGGCCTGGGTAGTCGCGAAAGTTCCCGGCATCGTCGGACTTTGGGCGCCCGACATCTCGTTTTTTAACGGCGCTTACCACGTCTACTATGCCGGCTCAACGCTTGGCTCGCAGCGATCCGTGATCGGCCTCGTGACGAACACCACCCTTGACCCTGCCGACCCAGGCTATCAATGGGTCGACCAGGGTGAGGTCCTTGAGTCCAGTCCCGGAGACGACTTCAACGCCATCGATCCGAATATCCTCATCGACACCGATGGCAGCCTCTGGATGACCTACGGCAGCTACTGGTCCGGCATCAAGCAGCGCCAGATCGATCCCCTGAGCGGCATGCTGCTCGCCTCCAATTCCACCCGCTACGATCTCGCCACTCGCCCAGGGGTTCATAACAACCCCATCGAGGGCTCTTCCCTCGTTCACCACGGCAGCTACTACTACCTGTTCGTCTCCATCGACTACTGCTGCAATGCCAACATCACGACCGACAACTATAAGGAAGCGGTCGGCCGCTCGGCCAGCCCCCACGGCCCCTTTGTCGATGAGGTTGGAACGCCCATGATGAATGGCGGTGGCACCGTCCTGCTCCAGGCCGACGCCACCTGGAACGCCCCCGGGGGCGGAACGGCGTATCTCGATCCAACAAATGGGGACAGCCTCATCGTCTTCCACGCGCTGAATATGACCCAAAACGGCGCCCTCTATCTTTGGCTGAAGAACATCGACTGGACGAACGACTGGCCGACCATCGGCCAATGAAGTTCGCAGACGCAGTCCCAAAAGGAAAAGCCCGCATCAGCATTCGCTGCTCTGCGGGCTTACTTTGATCGTCGTCCTGAGCGCCCAGCGGCGTAGCGCACTTGCTGACCTGCTCTTGCTAAACCCTCTCCGTTGCTGGCTCTTTCTCAACACAGAGGACACGGAGATCCGGGAAAATTGGCGCGGCCTCTGTGCTCTCTGTGGTGAGACCGGCTGCGATTGGAAAGGATCAGGAGGCCATCGCCGTTGGGGTCAGTACGAACTCTTCCATGCGCGCTCGTCTCCGCGAAACTACCCGAATCCCCTCCTGGGACTGCTCCATCACCAGGCTCTGCGAACAGGACCCGCACAGCCAGTAGTGCTCCATGTGCCGAACCCGTTTTCCCTTCGCATCCGCATTACCCGTGGGCATATCGAAAACAAAAATTCGCCCCTCGCGTAAATAATGCAGGGGCTTGGCACATTTTGGATTTGCGCAATGACTCACCATCGATCCATCTCCACATCCGCGCTTCCCTGACTCTGTCGGATCCAGCCTCTGTGCGACGCGATCCGAAGCGCTGCTGCCTTTCAAACAGGACGAACGAGACGGCCGGGATTCGGCACATCTCGCAACATGACGCGATATCTGATTCTTAAAAATGAGATGCGGAAAAATCATCCGTGCGTTTTCCGCGGCTCTCGACTCCAGGACCGTCACCCACCGGATAGGCTTGATAATCGGACGGCGGGTGTTCTTATTTTGCCATGACCACAAACTTATGGCGGAAAAATCGCGTGAATTGCGAACCCCCGTTTGTGTCGCTGTGCAAAAATCATCAATAGTCCCTTTGGGTAAGAAATGCCCCTTCTGCGGTCCACATTCATCGGCCTCTCTCAAAACTCCACCCTGCGCCGCTTCGCCGAAACTTCTACCCTCGGCCGTCGCATGTCTGCGCGCTTTGTCGCCGGCTTTCGCATTGAGGACGCCCTTAGCGCCGCCACTGTACTCGGCTCCCAGGGCCTTGCCGTGACCCTCGACAGCCTCGGCGAAAACGTCGCCACTCCCGACCAGGCCCACCAGGCCGCCCAACGCTACCACTGGATCCTCGATTCCCTCGCCCAATCCAGAATGGACGCCAATGTCAGCCTCAAGCTCACCCAGATGGGCATGGATCTCGGCCCTCAGGTCGCGGCTGACGTCGTCTCTGCCCTGGTCGATCACGCTGTACAGGCCAATTCCTTTGTCCGTGTGGATATGGAAGGCACCGCCTACACCCAGGCGACCATCGACCTGGTCCGCGCCCTCCATGCCCAACCCGCCAATCGGGGCCACGTCGGCATCGTTATTCAGGCCTACCTCCGCCGCAGCGCCGCCGATATTGCCACCCTGCTCGCGGATGGCATCCGTATCCGCCTCTGCAAAGGCGCTTATCAGGAACCTCCCGATTTAGCCTTCCCTGACAAGAAAGACGTCGACAGGAACTTCATCGCTCTCACACAGACGCTGTTGAAAAGTGGCATCTTCCACGGCATCGCCACCCACGACCCCGCCATGATCGCGGCCACAAAGGACTTCGTCCGCGCGGAGGCGATCGATCCTGCCAGCTTCGAATTTCAGATGCTTTATGGGGTTCGCCGCGATCTGCAGCGTTCGCTCGTTCAGGAAGGTTATAAGGTCCGGATCTACGTCCCGTTTGGAGAGGAATGGTACCCGTACTTCATGCGCCGCCTCGCCGAACGCCCCGCTAACGTCCTCTTCCTCGCGAAGAACTTCTTCCGGAACTAACGGGTTATCGACTACAGCCCGCGGCTACGGCCTGCGGCTACAAGCTCCCGGCTGCTTCATCGCAGCGCTCACGTGCCTTTACTGAACCCTGATCGCTGAACGCTCTTCCGTACCCTGTTCCCTGTACCCTGTACCCTGACCTACCGCGGCTCGTACGGCTCGATCGACAACAAGCTCCCCAGCACATGCCGCTCATCGGGGCTGAACGATTGCGAAAACCGCGCCGAGTTCAGAATCTGTCCCCGCTGCTCCGGAGGGAGCTGCCGCAGGTCGTTGAACGCCCGCCGTACCATCCGCTGCCGGTCCGGTGCCATCCCGTTCAGTGTCTGCGCCGACATGCGCACATCCCGCTTCGCTCCGGGCGAAAGCCCCTCGAACGCCTCGTTGCGCTGCAGGATTCGCTGCCGCTGCTCCGGTGGACGCGCATCCAGCGTCCGCAGCCGATCGAGAACCCGCTGCTGTTGCTCCGGCGCCAGTCGATTGAATCCCGGCTCACGGCGCAGCTCCTCTTCCTGCTGCTGCGGTGACAGGTTCTGGTGCTGATTCAGCCACTGCGGCAGATGCTCTTGCCCCGGCCGGCCTGCACCGTTGACTCCCGGTCGCATCACCACAGGATTGCCCACTCCCGGTCGCATCGCGGCGGGGTTGCCCAACGGCCGCTGACCGCCATTCGGATTCGGCTGTGGATTCGGCCGCGCCGCCTGTTGTCGCATGGGAGCCGTGCGCATGGGAGCCGGTCGCGCCACCTGCGCGTGCTGTCCTCCCCAACTCCGCGGTCCGGCAAACGCCGAAGGACCGAGGAACGACAGCGCCAGTGCACAGACAGCCGCTCCAGACGCCCATCCGGACACAATCCGCCACCGGGGCGCCGAGTTGCCCTGCGTCTTACTCCGCTTTCCCGAGATCATGGCCTTACTTCCCCAGGGAAGACTGCAAAACCAGGCTGCAAACCATGTCGGGCCGGCTTTTTTCTGTGCTTTCTCCATAAGCCTTCGCCCATCTTCTTCCCTATTCCCTATTCCCCACTCCCTATTCCCTGCCCTTAGATCCCGCCCCCGTTGTTATCGCTCGTGTCCTGCTGATCCATCGAGTTCAGCTGCTGGAACAACTGCGCGTTTTCATCGAGAGACTGCAGATCTTTGATCACCGGCGAAGCCGTTTGCGCCGCCACCGGCGGATGCGGATTCGAGAATCCCCCAAACCCCGCGTACGTTCCCCCACCCACCGCCACAATCAGCGCCAGCGCTGCCGCAGCCAGGGGCCGCATGTGCATGTGATTCCCAAACAGGAACCGCTCCCGCATCCGCTCCAGCCACCCGGCGGGCGCGGCCTGCTGCTCTTCCCGCAACAGAACCGCCATCCGCGTATCGAAATAGGGCGTGACCTCCGGCGCCGTCCACGCATCCATCGCGGCCATCGTCGCCTCAAGCCCCTTGAGTTCTTTCCCGCACTCCGCGCAGCTTTCCACATGCGCCCGCACCTCAGCCGGCACCGTCTTCGGAGCAAGCAGCAGGTCCGGCAGGCTCGTCTTTACTTTTTGGCAGTTCATAAAATCAATCCCTCAGTTTCTCGCTAATCCTGCTCCACGAACTCTTTCAGCCGTTCCCGCAATGTCTGATACGCACGGAACAGCAGCGACTTCGTCGCCGATTCGCTCAACCGCAGCACAGCGCCAATTTCCTTGTAGTCCATCCCCTGGTACTTATGCATCAGCACCGCTGTGCGTTGCCGCTCCGGCAGCGCCATCACGTGCTTGCGGATCGCCTTCATCCGCTCGTCCTTCACCATCTCTTCTTCGGCGCCCGGATGCATATCCGCTACGTCCGGCGTCGTGCCCGTCTCCGGGTCGGGCTGATCCAGATAGATCGTCTGCGCCGACCGCTCGTGCTTCGTATCCCGCGCGTGGTTCACGCCCAGATTCGTCGCAATCCGGTACAACCACGTCGTGAACTTCGCCTCCGCCCGATACGTCTGACGCGACCGGTACACCCGCAGGAACACCTCCTGCGCCAGCTCTTCCGCCACCGCCTGATTATGCACCATGCGGTACATGAAGTTGATGATCGGTTTCCGGTACTTCTCAATCAGGAAATTGAACCCGACATCATCGCCTTCCCGCACCCGGAGCATGATCTCCGCGTCGGTCATCGCCCGCCAGTCTGCGGGCCCTCCAGCGAGGTTCAGGCTTCGGACATTCTGGCCTGTCCCACCGCCCTGTAACATCCCGGTATCGAGAGCAACGGTCGCCATGTCCTTGCTAACCCCATTTGGGTCCCCAGGTTGCGCGGAAAGTTCCGGGTCTTCATCGCCATTCTCCGCCCTTTCCCCTTCATTTTCCTCATCTTCCCACGCCTCGGTTACTTCCGGAACCTCACCCAGAACCTCCTCCTCGTCGTCGAGGGGCCGGTCCAGAGGATCGCGCGGGTCTTCCGGGAAAGGCGACGGGGTGCGGGAGGCCATATTTGCCAGCCTCATTTTACGCTGGACCGATTTCGCGGGACCGGCCTGTTCCCAACCGAACCGGCCCTTGGCCGGCTCCGGCGATCGTCTACCATAGCCCCAACTCCATGCCCATCCCGTTCCACTTCTCCGCAGTCGAGATCGCCGCCCTCCACGACCGCGCCACCGCCCTCTGGCACCACGATTCCGACACCCAGCCCGACGGAGAAGTCCGCCCGGACGAGCCGTCTTTCCTCTCGACCGTCACAGCCCAGCACCGCGCCAACTTCGACCTCTGGCACACCGAAGACCGTGCCCGCACCCCCCATGCCACCGATCGCGACATCGCCGAGGTCAAGCACGCCATCGACCGCCTCAACCAGCGCCGCAACGACCTGGCCGAACAGTGCGACGCAATGCTGCTCAACTATGCGACCGAAGCCCTGCACCCGAAAGGCGGACCCTCCTCAACGGCTCCGTTGCACTCCGAAAGCCCCGGGCTCATGATCGATCGCCTATCCATCCTGGCCCTCAAAATCTTTCATACCCAGGAAGAGATCGACCGTCCCAACGCCCCCGCCGGCCATACCGAACGCAATCGCGAACGCCTCGCCCTGCTCACCGAACAACGTGACGACCTCATCGAGTGCCTCGACCAGCTTTGGTCCCAGGTCCTCGAAGGCACGCGCCGCTTCAAAATCTACCGCCAGCTCAAGATGTACAACGACCCCACCCTCAACCCCGCGATCTACGAAAACCAGCCCTAAGCCGCCTTTCAGCTAACGGCTACTCCACTGACCTTTTTCCCGCTAACCACTTTTGCGCTACCCGCTTCTCCGCTGACCGTTTTTTCGCTCCCGGCTCCTGGCTCCCAGGTCCCGTCCCGGCACCTCGCTGACCTCTCCCGTGTGCGAACGCTGAACGCTGACCGCTGATCGCTGCACCCTGTACCCTGTCCCCTGTACCCTGTCCCCTGTCCCCTGTCCCCTGTACCCTGTACCCTGATCCGTGCCCCTCCTCGTCAACGCCGACGACTTCGGCCTCACCCCAGGTGTCAACCGCTCCATCGCCGAACTCCACCGCGCCCACGCCCTCTCCTCCGCCACTCTCATGGCGACGGGAGGTTTTTTTGACGACGCCGTCTCGACCGCCCACGCCAACCCCACCCTCGAAGTCGGCTGCCACATCCTTCTCGTCGATGGAACCCCCGCGCTTCCTCCCGAGCTGATCCCCACTCTCTGCCCCAACGGCCAGACCTTCCGCGCGACTTTAACCGCCTTCGTCCGCGACCTCTTCACCTTCCGCATCCGTCCCGACGAAATCACCGCCGAAGCCGCCGCGCAAATCCGCCGCCTCCAGGCCGCCGGCCTCCGCGTCTCCCACATCGACACCCACAAGCACACGCATCTTTTCTCCGGCGTCCTGCGCCCCCTGCTCGCCGCCGCCCAGGCTTGCAACATACCCGCCGTTCGCAATCCCTTCGAACCTGCCTGGTCCCTTCGCGCCACCAAAGGAGCCGCCCCGCTTCTACGCCGCTTCGCCGTCACAGCTCTTCAATCCCAGCATCGCGCCTTCCAGCGTGGTGTCCGCGCCTCAGGGTTAGCAACAACAGCCGGCACCATCGGCGTCCTCGCCACCGGAACCAACGACGTCGAAACGACCCTCCGTAATCTCCTCGCCGCCATGCCGGCAGACCCCACTCAAATCTGGGAGCTCGTTTGCCATCCCGGCTATTCCGACATTCACCTCGACCAGGTCCGCACCCGCCTCCGCGCCTCCCGCGCCGCCGAGCACGACGCTCTCCTCAAGCTTCTCCCCGGCATCCCTATCGCAGCCTGGCGCGACGTTGCCTCTCGAAAATCTGCAGACCGGCTACATTGACTCCAAGGGTTATGTCACGAACTACAAAGCCGGCCGCTCTTCAACCCCTCGCCCACGGAGCCCTCAACCACTGCTTCGGCTGCGGACTCGAAAATCGCACCGGCCTTCGCCTCAAGTTCTTCACTGACGCCGACAACAACGTCGTCTCTCACCTCCGCCTCGCCGCACGCTTCGCCGGCCCTCCCGGCCACGCTCATGGAGGCATCATCGCCACCCTCCTCGACGAAGCCATGAGCAAAGTCAACCGCGCTCGCGGCGTCCTCGCGATGACCCGCCGCCTCGACGTGGACTACCTCCGCCCCGTTCCCCTCGGCAAGCCGCTCACGCTCACCGCCCACCACACCGGAACCACCGGCCGCCGCAACCACATCGAAGCCCAGCTCGCCGATGCTTCGGGCGAGGTCCTCGCCACCGCCAAAGCCATCTTCATCACCATCACCCCCGACCTGCTCGCGAAAGTGAAGTCTCGCCAGGCCCAACCTTGACCGCTTCCGCCCTCACCGCTGCGCTCTGCGCTCTGAGCCCTGCGCTCTCGGCCCTGTTGTTAAAATAGAGTTTCACGCTTCATCTTCCGCTCCCCGATTCCGCTTTTCTCGCGGTCCCCAGAACACCCGAGCGGCCATAAGGAGCTTCACCATGGCAGAGATCCACAACGGCAAGAACGGCCACAACCCGTCCAACTCCAGCACCACCCTGCGTCTGAAGGTCGGCCTCGCCGAAATGCTCAAGGGCGGCGTCATCATGGACGTCATGAATGTCGAGCAGGCCCGCATTGCCGAAGAGGCCGGCACCGTCTCCGTCATGGCACTGGAGCGCGTGCCCGCCATGATCCGCGCCGAGGGCGGCGTCGCTCGCATGGCCAGCCCGAAACTCATCAGGCAGATCATCGAAGCGGTTTCGATCCCCGTCATGGCCAAGGCGCGCATCGGTCATTTCGCCGAGGCGCAGATCCTCCAGCAACTCGGCGTCGACTTCATCGACGAGAGTGAGGTGCTGACCCCTGCCGACGAGGCCCACCACATCGACAAGCATGCCTTCACCACGCCCTTCGTCTGCGGCGCGCGCAACCTCGGCGAGGCTCTCCGCCGCATCGCAGAAGGCGCAGCCATGATCCGGACCAAGGGCGAAGCCGGCACCGGCGACGTCGTCCACGCCGTGCAGCATATGCGTCAGATCACGCGCGAGATGAAGGCGCTCACCGTTCTCTCCGATCAGGAACTCTACGCCGCCGCCAAGGAACACCAGGCGCCCTACGAACTCATCCGCATGGTCGCGCAGGCAGGCAAGCTTCCCGTCCCGAATTTTTCCGCCGGCGGCATTGCGACGCCTGCCGACGCAGCCCTGATGATGCAACTCGGCGCGGAGTCGGTCTTCGTGGGCTCTGGAATCTTCATGAAGGAGCGCGCTACGGCGCTCGACGTCGAGAACAACCCGAAGGAACGCGAAGAAGCGGTGTCGCGCGCCAAAGCAATCGTCATCGCCACCACGCACTTCAACGATCCAAAGATCCTGGCCGAGGTCTCCGAGCAGGTCACCGGGACCATGAAGGGCCTCGCCGCCGCGGCTCTCGAAGAGAATCAACTGCTCCAAACCCGCGGCTGGTGAGGACTAGCCGTCCAGGCGGACGCGCCTTCGGCGCCAAAAAATTGGGGAAGGAGGGCCGGAATGCAGATCACAGTTGAGTTGCCCGACAATCTGACGGAACATGAACATCCTGACCGAGAAGCCCTTGAAGCGCTCGTCATCGCGGGTTACTCCAGTGGCGCTCTCAGCGCGAAGCAGGCTCGCCTCCTGCTTGGTTTCGAGACTCGGTTTGAGTTGGACGATTTTCTATACACACACAATGTCGAGGCTGGATCGTATGGCGTCGACCAGTATCAGCAGGATCTCGCGGCAATCCAAAAGATGGACGAGGATGAACGGGAAAAACGCAGCGCATGATCGTCGTCGCGGATTCCGGGCCGTTGCGGTATCTCTGGTGATCGGCCACATTGACATACTTCCTCCGTTGTTCGATCGCGTTCTGATTCCCGCCGCTGTTCAACAGGAACTCACTCATCGCCGCACTCCGGGGCTGGTACCGAGCTGGATGGAAAATGCCCCGGCGTGGCTCGAAGTCCATCCGCAAATCGAGTCCGCGGATTCTCCCGCTGATGGCCTGGATGTTGGAGAGCAGCAAGCAATCTCGCTTGCCCTGCGCGTAGCAGCGCAGTACATCCTTATGGATGATGAGGAGGGACGCCACGCGGCGACGCGGCATCGTTTCACGGTGGTTGGCACAGTCGGAATTCTGCAGCGCGCTGCAAATCGCGGCCTTCTCGACTTCGCCAGCGCCTTTTCCAAACTCACCGGTACCAACTTCCGGATGTCTCCCGCTTTCCGACGCGCAATCCTCGACCAAATCAAAGACCAATGAAAGATTCGGCCAACACCGGGGCAAATGCCCTCCTTTCTCTGCCACGCATCGGCGTACTCGCCATCCAGGGCGACTATGATGCCCATGCCCAGGCCCTGCGTGAAGCCGGAGCCGAGCCTGTCCTCATCCGCAAACCCGAGGAGCTGGCCACCATTGACGGGCTTATCATTCCTGGCGGCGAATCGACGACGTTCCTCAAATTTCTGGAGCGCGATGGTTTCCTTGCTTCTCTCCAGGACTTCGTCCGCACCAAGCCTACCTTCGGCACCTGCGCTGGATGCATCCTGCTCGCCACTGAAGTTACACACCCTCCGCAACCAAGCCTCGGCGTCCTCAACGCCACCGTCGAGCGCAACGCCTACGGCCGCCAGATCCACTCCGCCATCCAGACCAGCGACACCAAGCTCCCCGGCGGCCCGCTCGAGATGGTCTATATCCGCGCCCCGCGCATCGTGAAAACCGGTGAAGGCGTCACCGTTCTCGCCGAACGCGACGGCTTCCCTGTCCTCGTTGAACAGGACCACATCATGGCTGCCACCTTCCACCCCGAGCTCTCGTCTGATCGCCGCGTTCACCAGCGCTTCGTCGATCTGGTCCTTCGCTCGAAGGCATGATTCACGGACGGATTTCCACGGGCGTCCCAACTGAAACCTGCGGCCATATCTCATCAATTTCTTCGTTCGTAAGCGCGATGCATCCGGACGTCCAGTCCCAACTGCGCTGAAGCGATCCGATCCAGGCAAGCGCTGGAGGCAGTCCGTGAATCTCGATATCGCCGCCGGGACTTACGCCTTGGAGCCGGGCCCGCTCGCGATCCGCTGCATTCGGATACGAGAGGTGAAGAGCGCGATAGAACCGGCTGTGGGAATTCATCGCGTCGATTAAATATTGGCCTTCCGGAGTCTTTTTATCTCCGGCCTTGACTTTGTCTCCAATCGGATCGCCGAGAGCCACTTTGTAGGACTTCAGAATTTGCCCGCCTCGCATAAGCATGAGAATATGCGCGGACTTGAGCACGACAATCCGGTCGGCTTTCGGCGGAATTGCCCAGCCGTTCTGGGCCGAGGCAAGCAGGAGCGTAAGCGGTAGAAGATGAGCCGCAAGAGATCGTCTGCTGGACACGCCCCCATGATAGCTCCCAGCGAAAACGGCTAATCTGTCTCAAAGCTCATGCACTTCCTCCCACCCAACGGCGCGCTCCGCGGCCTCGCCCTCGACCATCTCCTCCGCGCGAACCTTGCCATCGTCTTTTGGCTCTTCGCCGCTGCGCAGCTTCTCATCGTCGCCGCGCTTCTCTTTCGCCGAGCCCGAACAACGCCGACAGGCACAGCGTCGGCCAGCATAAAGTTCGCCCGCCCGCTCCTCATCGTCGAAACCGTCGCCCTCCTTGCCCTCACCGCGCTTTACCTCGCCATGGACATCACAGGCCACAAACTCTGGGCCGCCACCCGCGAGCAGTCTCCCGCCTGCTCCGAGCTGAGCGTAGAGGTCACCGGCGTCCAGTTCCAGTGGTACTTTCGCTATCCGGGCCCCAATGGCCTTTACGGTGCAACCCGTCCGAACCTCATCAGCGCGCCGACGGGAAATCCCCTCGGCCTCGATCCCGCCGACCCCGCCGGCCGCGACGACATCGTCTCCGCGATCCTCGTGCTGCCCGCCAACCGTCCTGTCGAGATCACCCTCCGCTCCCAGGACGTGATCCACGGCCTCTTCATCCCGGGCATGCGCCTCAAGCAGGATGCCATCCCCGGCATGCTCGGCCATCTTCAGTTCACACCGACCACCCCCGGCGATTACCCCATCCTCTGCTCGCAGGTCTGCGGACTCGGTCACTACCGCATGCAGGCGCGCCTCCGCGTCGTCACCCAATTCGAATTCGACTCCTGGCTCGCCGCCCGCGAACGCGCCGCCTCGGCGGCATCTCGATGAACCTTCCGAAAAATCTCTGTCGCGGGTCGCGTCTTGAATGGGCACGAATACAACTTCACAGTTTGCCAAACGCAGCCGGGTGGAGTCGGCCAGCGATCCTTGCAAGTCGAACCCACGCCTGCAGCCAACCCAACGTAAGTCGAGCCCACGCCCGCAGCCAACCCAATGTAAGCCGAACCCACGCCCGCAGCCAACCCAGCGTAAGTCGAACTCACGCCCGCAGCCAACCCAGCGTAAGTCGAACTCACGCCCGCAGCCAACCCAACCGATTCTTGCGAAAAAAAGACCTTGAAGCCCCCCCGGCCAGGTTCACCCCATAGCAAGAAGCAAACTCTTTTGCCATCCGATGCTCAAGATGACCTTGGTAGGTGCGACCCCCAAAAGTACCATCGATTGAGACCCGCCGAGCCTTTCTGAAGAAGCACAGTTTCAACTCGGCCCTGCGGTGTCCTGCACGGCTCTCGGCATACCATGAACGGGCAAAATCGATCAAACTTTAGCCCTGAGGACGAACTTGGCCAATCAACGATCCCGCCTCTTTACCACCCACCCCCGCGCCCTCGCGATCAACTACCTCCTTTTCGCCCTCATCGCCGTCGTCACCGGCACCATCCTCTCGCTCCTCATGCGACTGCACCGCACCTGGCCCAGCCTCACTCTCCCCTTTCACGGCGCAATCCTCCCCGAGGACTACCTCGCCCTGGTCACTATGCACGGCACCCTGATGGTCTTTTTCGTCCTCACCGTCGTGCCGCAAAGCGCCTTCCCCAACCTCGTCCTCCCGGCGCAAATCGGCTCGCCGCGCATGGCCTTCCCCCGCATCAACGCTGCCGCCTTCTGGATCACCGCCGCCTCGCTCCTCACCCTCCTCGCCGCCTTCTTCGTTCCGCAGGGTGCGCCCATCTCCGGCTGGACCGCCTACCCTCCCCTCAGCGCCCTCGCCGCTGCCGGTCCCGGTGAGGCCACCGGCATGGACCTTTGGCTCATCGCCATCACGCTCTTCTGCCTCGCCGCCGTTCTCTCGTCGATCAATCTGCTGGCTACCATCCTCACCCGCCGCTGCCCCGGCATGAGCTTCGCCCGGCTGCCCCTGACCGTCTGGTCATGGCTCGTCAGCTCTTCGCTCACCGTCATCGCCTTCAGCGCTCTTTTCGCCGCCGCCGGCATGCTCATCGCCGACCGCCACTTCGGCACGAGCTTCTTCCTCCCTCCCAACATCGTCATTAACGGCATCACCCAACGATCAGGCTCCGGCTCCCCCATGCTCTGGCTGCATCTCTTCTGGTTCTTCGGACACCCCGAGGTCTACATCGCCATCCTTCCCGGCATGGGACTCGCCTCCTCCATCCTGGCCAACTTCACCCGCCGCCCCGTCCCCGGCTATCGCCTCATGGTCATCGCCACTCTGCTCATCGGCTTCCTCGGCCTCGGCGTCTGGGGACACCACATGTTCGTCTCTGGCATGAACCCTTACGCCGGAACCGCCTTCGGCCTCACTACCATCGCCATCTCCGTCCCCAGCTCCGCCGAAATCCTCACCTGGCTCGTCATGCTCTTTCGCGGCCGCATCCAGCTCACCACGCCGATGCTCTTCATCCTCGGCTTCCTCTCTTTCTTTATCGCTGGCGGACTCACCGGCCCCATCCTTGCCCAGCCCGCGCTCGATGCCTACCTCCACAACACCTTCTTCGTCGTGGCTCACTTCCATCTCGTTATGGCGATGGCCGGAGTCTTCTCCCTCTTCGCCGGCATCTACTATTGGTTCCCGCTCCTCACCGGACGCCTCATGAACGAAGCCCTCGGCAAAATCCATTTCTGGATCTCCCTCATCGCCGCCTACGGCGCCTTCTTTCCTATGCATTTTGCCGGACTCGCCGGCGAGCCCCGCCACTACGCCCAGCTTTCGGGCCCCGTCGAATCCTTCGCGAACCTCATCCCTGTCGAACGCGGCATCACCTGGTCCGCCTTCCTGCTTGCCACCGCGCAGCTCATCTTCCTTTTCAATGTCTTCCGTAGCGCGCGTTGCGGAACCCCGGCTGGCCCAAACCCCTGGAGTGCCACAACTCTGGAGTGGTCCCCCGCCAATCCTGCCAGCGTCATCCGCGGTCCTTATATCTACGGCCCCGAAGTCTCACCGGACAGCGATTTTCTTCCCCAGTGGAATTCTGAAAAACCTTTTTCGCCCTGACCGCAGTCCAACCAGTGTTCATCCGCGGCCAATCCGTTATAAGCTTTTAGAACTCAGCTCGGAGCCCCCCATGCCCGCCACCTTCACCCGTCAGACGGTCGAAACGGAACGCAAAGATCCCGGGTTCGGTGGCAAGCCGCCCCTTGATCGCAGACCCACCGGCGGAGGCGGCGGCGACGAAAACTGGGACTCCCGCCACTCCGGACGCCGCGGCCCACGCGAACTCCTCATCCGCTATCGCATGGCTGTGCTCTCCGGCCTCGCCGGCGACTTCGTCTTCTTCGCCGTCCTCGTCAGCGCCTTCTTTGTCCGCCAAAGCTCCGGCCATATCGACCCCAGCGAGAACTTCGTCTCCGACTGGCATCCGCTAGCCGCTCCGCCCATTCTCTGGCTCAACACCGCTCTGCTGCTCCTCTCCACGGTCACCATCGAGATCGCCCGCCGCCAGCTCTTCCACGAAATCGACATCATGGAAGAATGGCTCGGCCTCGGCCGCCCCGCCGTCCGCCGCGCCGCTCCCTGGCTCATCGCCACCATCGTCCTCGGCTCGCTCTTCCTCATCGGACAATGGATCGCCTGGCAGCAACTCGCCCAGCAGGGATTCTTCTTCTCCTCCAATCCCAACAGCCACTTCTTTTATCTCGTCACCGGAACCCACGGCATCCACCTCGTCCTCGGCATCGCGGCGCTCCTCTTCGCCCTCGTCGCCATGTTCCGCTTCAAACGCGTCGAGATGCGCCAGATCGCTGTCGACTGCACCGCCTGGTACTGGCACGCCATGGGCCTGTTCTGGATCTTCCTGTTTGTGCTGCTTGTTTATTTCCAGTAGCAAATTTATCGTCCTGAGCGGGCGACAGCAGGAACGCGAGAACCCAGACAACCAGCGAGGATTCCCTTCTTTTCATCGATTGTGGGTGTTTCCTTATTGAACCGCGAATTGTACGGTTCCCTGAAAGTACTGCGGTTTGCCATCACGAATGAGTGGCTGGAATTCCCACTGATGTAATGCTTTGATAAGAGCAACTAACGCCGCGGGAGTTGTTCGTGTTGCCCCGAGGCGTATTCCAGCCAGTTTCCCCTGTTCATTGACGCTAATTTCAGCCTCAATGACATCCCCTCGGTGTACAGAGCCTGCAGGCCAGATCGGCTCTACCATTTTTGTCGCCAATCGCCGCACCTCCTGGTTCGTCAGTTGCGGCAGTGGGTCGGCTGTCTTCGTTAGAAACGCGAAGCCCAGCCCCCCATCCACCTGAACGCGGTTGCCGGATCCGTCGACAGCAGGCTTCATCGTCCATTTACGTACCTGATCACGAGCGGGGTCTTCGAGACCAGCATTGTCAGAGTTCAGAGGCCATGCTTCCCGGACGTGACCATCGCCGTCGACAGAAACATAGATCGCGAGATGTCCCTGAGTATTGCCGGAACGCACCGAAGGCCAGTTAATCGGCGGATTTCCGGCACTGATGGTGTCCATCTGCGCTGACGAGACCGCAACCGACGCGAAGCGGTTATCGTTGCCGGCAAGAGGGACGAAAACTTCGGAAGGCGAATCCCCGATCTCTTCCAGAACATCCACCTGACCCACCAGGGTTGTGCCGGGCTCAGGATCGTCCACCAGCTTTCGGGCGATCTGCTTCTGACCGAAACGGCTGTAGTCATGGAACTCCATGCTGTAACGCGGACTGACGTATGAGCTCAGGCGGCCCTCCCCATCGAAACAGACACTGGTAAATGCGTCAGTCGCCTGATCACCGGTGCCAATCTTGAATTTCGCTCTTGCGCATGCATCCGACTTGGCGTCGATGGCCGTGATCGGGTCGACCATGATTCCGGTGGCGCTCCATGGCGCGACATCAGGAATTGGATCGAAGGCAGCGGTGACAAAACTCCGCAGCCAGAGCGGAAAATAATCTCCCTCGTCCCGCTCGGTCCTCTTCCCCTGCGCGACCACAATGGTCTGCCTCAATCCGTCCTTTGAGGTGACAACGCGCCGCCATTGGCCCGGCGAGGCCCACCACTCCTCGATCGTTCCCTTGTAGGGCGACTGGGGGTTCTCCGGTTCCGACACAACGATGTGGACATGGAAGGGCTTTGCACCCCTTCCAGTCAATGAGCCAACGTCCAGAGCCTTCGCAGCCGCATCGCCGATCGGAACGCTCGTGCGCTGAATCTGCGACCAGAGGGTAATTGCAGAAATGCAAAGCCAAACAGAGAAGAGCATCCTTGCCTTTGCCATGGCCGTAATCTACACGAGGCACATCTGAGCGAAACTCTGCGGAAACGCGAAACTCCCAGATCGCCGTCGCTGGGACTGAACGCCCTGGACCTCTTCTCGATCTTGCTCTTCGTTCCCCTCGTCTAATTCCTGTAGGTGGGTGCTCCTTCCTGACCGTCGCGGCGCCAAAGCTAACTGGCCCCGATAATGCTTTCAAACGCGCCACTGAAGACGCCTCTTCTGGCTCTTCCATTTCGCCCTCCTCGTCTTCTTCCAGTAGAATCACGCGCAGATGATCGGCGCCATTCTGCAGACGAGCTTCCGCTCCCTGCGTCGCGATCGCGGCGCTTTTGTGATGTCCTTCGTCCTCCCCATCGGCTTCTTCACCATCTTTGGATTCGTCTTCGGCAGCATGCGGAGCTCCTCCACCCCGCGCGTCAACGTGCTCGTCGTCGACGAGGACCACTCCGCCGCATCGCGCAGCCTCCTCAACGCACTCCTCCGCGAACCGGCGCTCGACGCCCAAACCCAGCCGAAAGCCACAAAGGAACACCCCACCCCTGCTGCCTACACCGCGGCCACTGCTGAAGCCGCCGTGCGCAACGGTGATGCGCCCGCCGCGCTCATCATTCCCGCCGGTTTCGGAGCCAACCCCATCGCCTTCGGACCAGAACCGGCCTCGCCACGCCCCACCTTTCGCATCCTCCATGACAGCGCCGATCCCGTCGCAGCCCAGGTCGTCGCCGGCATGCTCCAAAAGACTGTGATGATGTCCCTCCCCGCCACCATGGCGGCCGCGGGCTCGCAATATTTCGACCGCCAGGTCGGCGGTCTGACGCCGAAGCAGCGGCAGCAGATGGCCTCCAGCCTCGCGTTTCTCCAGAAATTGCAGGATCAGCAGGGCGCCGCTCAAAATTCGAGCAACGCATCGGCGACTCCCGCCCCCGCCAACTCCTCGAATTCCGCCGGCTTCGTCTCCGTCGACATTCGCGACGTCGTCGGCGCCACCAAGCGCAACCCGATGATCGCCTATTACGCCGCGGGTGTGGGCGTCATGTTCCTGCTCTTCACCTCAGGAGCTGCCGGCGGCAGCCTCCTCGACGAGTCCGACAGCGGAGCGCTCGACCGCGTCCTCTCCGCCCGCGTCACCATGACCACTCTGCTCCTCGGGAAGCTCACCTACTCCGCGTTGCTGGCCTTCGCCCAACTCACTCTGATGTTTCTGTGGGCGGCCCTGATCTTCAAACTTGACCTCTTCACACACATCCCGGGATTCCTCGTGATGACCGCAATCACATCCTTTGCCGTCGCCTCGTTTGGAATCCTCCTCGCAAGCCTCACCAAAACCCGCGGGCAGCTCGCAGCCGTCTCCACGTTGATCGTGCTCACCATGTCGGCGGTCGGCGGCAGCATGTTTCCCAAGTTCCTCATGCCCGACGCCATGCGGAAGGTCGGCTACTTCACATTCAATTCCTGGGCCATCAGCGGCTACACCAGGGTCTTCTGGCGCGACGAGCCGATCAGCAGCCTCGGCCCCGAGATCGCCGTGCTCATCACAACGGGCATCGTCCTTTTCTTCGTGGCGCGCTGGTTCGCCCGCAAATGGGAATACGTCTGAGACAATTTCATCAAGCCGCGTTTCGAAAAACTTCCTGGCGCGTTGGTTCGCCCGCAAATGGGAATACGTCTGAGACAATTTCATCAAGCCGCGTTTCGAAAAACTTCCTGGCGCGTTGGTTCGCCCGCAAATGGGAGTACGTTTAAACAAGCTCTGCCGAAGCCGCTGTTTTAAGAGCGGCTGCTTAGCAATGCGCGATCCGGTGGTCGGAAAACCTACAGGCTGCCGAAGCCTTTATGGCTTGGCTTCACAAACGCCCCACCAAAAAAGCCACCAAGCCACCCCCGCTCTCCCCCGGCCAGGTTCACCCCACAGCAAGAAGCAAACGCCTTTTCCAACCCGACCTCAACACAGTTCGCCAAACACCTCATGCCCAAAGTGCCCTGCTCTGCCGCTCTGGGTACCCCCTTCCCAAACTTGAACTCGGCACCCTTCTCCGCTGCACACGGAGGATGCGGGCTCCGGGCTGCGCGACCCGCCCGCCCACTCCACAACTCCCTCACGCCGGAAAGCGCATCGCCGACCGCGCCTTCGACTTCGCTGCCTCTTCTTCCCGATTCTTCGGCGGAGCATTCGTCGCCAGCGATTGCAGCAGCCGCATCGAGCTCTCGGCAATCTCGTCCACTGCCCCTGAAAACGCCGCTTCGTTCGCTTGCGATGGTTTACTGAACCCCGTGATCTTGCGTACGAACTGCAGCGACGCCGCCCGCACCTCGTCCGGCGTAACCGGCGGCTCGAAATTGAAAAGCGTCTTGATGTTTCTGCACATGCCGTTGCCCTCTGCGCTCCCACCAACAGCTTAGCGAAAACGGCTCTGAACGAACCCAGCCAAAGTCGGCCCGCGCACACGGCCCCCGCACACCGGATGCGGTCAAAATCTCTTTTCCTCTTGCCCTGCCATTTGCTTATATTCGCTTCATGGTGCTTCTCCTTCGGGTGGCGCGCGGATGACCCGATTCCCCGCGCGACGGTCGTTGCTCATTGCTGCGGCTTTCCTGCTCCTCACCGTATCTCTGCACGCCACTTCCCACGTCTATGTCCTCACCGAGGACGGGGTCTGGCTGGCCAGCGATTCTCTCCTCTATCACAATGACGATTCGACGCTCACCCGCTCGACGACCTGCAAAGTCGTCATCCGGTCGGGAAGACTCCTCTTCAACGCGGGCTATTTTCAGAATTTCGCCGCGTTAAAGCGGGCAGAGTCGGCGCTTCCCCTCGAAAGCCCTCGACGCACAGTCGAGAGGGCGCTCGACATCATGCGCATCAATCATCAGGATTTGCCGCTCTCGCTGGCGAACCGCCCGGACCTCGCCGCCGAGGATGTCGGCGTCGTCCAGGTGGTGGGCGGAACGTATCGAAGCTACCAGGCTCTCCTCGCCACCGATCTGTCCACGCACGCCATCGTCACCGTGACCCTCCAGGAGGGCATCCCCCATGGCTTCGGCAGCGGCGTCGACGCGGCCCAACAGCGCGCCTCCCGCGACCCGGCCTATGCAAAGCGGATCGCCCGCAGCCCGAAGACCGAGCTCATCCGCATTCTCGAATCGGAAGCCTCGGAACCCAACTCCATGATCGGAGGACCCTTCACCGTCTTCCTCCTCCGCCCCGACGGCTCGGTCTCCGACTTCTCCGACCAGCGCATCTGCGAATCCACCGCCGGCGTTCGCTTCTATCGCAGAGATTCAGGAAACCGGTAGAGTCTGCGGCCGCTTGCTCCCCAGCCTCGCTCAGAACTCGATCCTCAGACCGGGACCCACGAAGCGCTGGACTTGCGTCAATCGACGGTAGCCTGCACCGCTTGCCACGAAAACGAGCGGAATTCGGCGAGCCGCGCGAAGTCCCGCTGGTGAACGGTCAGGATCGTCGTCCCTGTGCGTGCCGCACTCATCGCAAGCAGCGCATCGTTGGTGAGCCGCGCCCGGCCGATGCTTTCATAACCATATCTTTGAGCCAGCCGCGCAAGAACCCTGCCCGCCTGCGTCCAGTCGCTCAGATTCGGAGTCAGGATTCGCCTGGCTGCGTCGAAATCATCTTCGAGCTTTTCGATGATCGGATGGTCCTTGCGCAGCGCACCCGCGTAAAGCTCCTCCAGTGCGATGGAACTGAGCCAGAGAGGCGATTCACCGGCCCATCGTCGAAACAGCAGCGAAGTGTCGCCTCGGCGCCGAAAGGCGCTGACATAGACGGAGGAGTCAAAGAGAACCGGCATCGGGTCGCTTCAATCGGCGTCTTCAAGCTTCCCGTACACGTCCCGGACGACGATGCCACTTTTCACAAATTTGTCGTGAGCGGTAAGAGCGAGCCGGCTCCTCTCGTGCTCCGCAAGGGCAAGGTCTAGAGCACGGTCGATTGCCTCTGTCTCCGTAGACGCCTGCAGAACCTTGCGCACGCGGCTGATCTTTACGGGATCGAGCCGGAAGCGCTTGTGTTTGACGCTGGGCATGAGATTCTCTCCCCCCTTAGGTCAGCATGGTGTGTACAAAACGCTCTTCCGTGAACATCAGGCCGACTTGCGCTGGGTGGCCCACTCAAGCCTTCTCTTGGCTTGAGTGACGGGACGGGTGGCCCACTCAAGCCTTCTCTTGGCTTGAGTGACGGGACGGAGGGGTGGCCCATTCAAGCCCTCTTTTGGCTTGAGTGGGGATATTATCTCTACGACGGCTCGGACGGGTGGCCCATTCAAGCCCTCTTTTGGCTTGAGTGAGGCTTTTATCCTGGCTAACCGGAAACATCTACAATGCCGAGTGGACGGGTGGCCCATTCAAGCCCTCTTTTGGCTTGAGTGGGGACGGTGGCCCATTCAAGCCCTCTTTTGGCTTAAGTGGGCCACCCGACCTCATCGTGGCGATCCCGTTGCAGCAGTTCCAGGGATCCGATGCGGTACCTTCGTACCCCCCTCCCGCCTAATTCCCCTTGTCACTCAACTCCACCCCAATCCATTCTGAAAGAAGGAAAGCTCTGTCCGCACGCTGCGAACAGAGCTTTTTCGTTGCGCCGCGCCCAGGCGATGGCTCTCCTGCTTCTAAGACCGCTTCGCTCCAGGACTCTTTGCTCCAGGACTCTTTGCTCTTTGATAACCTGCCCACGCAGCCAGGGTCCGTGCGCCGCTCGGTCGTGCCCAATCCTTAGTGCAAAGTGCCGGGGACCCCCCGGAACCTCTTTATTTTCCACACTTAGCACGAAGGCGACCGTAACTTATCTGGTTTCCACACTTACGCAAAGGGCTTTTAGTAAGCCCTTTCTATTCCACACTTGCATGCTGCAGGAAAAAAATTCCAGGCTTCAACGACCCTCTACTGCGCCACGCCAGCCGTCTCCCGCAACCATCCGTACAGCGGGAACTGTTCGGCCAGCTCGAGCACCTGAGCGCGAATCCGCGTCAGCGCCGCTGAGTCTGTCCGATGTTCCAGGGCCTGGCTGATCCAGCCGCCGACGATGCGCATCTCCGGCTCTTTCATGCCGCGCGTGGTGAGCGCCGGCGTCCCGATGCGGATTCCCGAAGGCTTGAGCGGCGGATTCGTGTCGAAAGGAATCGCATTTTTGTTCACCGTGATGCCCGCTTCTCCGAGCGCGGCCTCGGCATCGCTGCCCAGCATGCCTTTGGCGAAAACGTCCACCAGCATCAGATGCGTGTCCGTTCCGCCGGAAACCACGCGATAGCCCGCCTCGGCCAGGGTCGCCGCGAGCGCTTTCGCGTTCGCCACAATCTGCGCCGCATAAGCCTTGAAGTCCGGCTGCAGAGCCTCCCGAAAGGCGACCGCCTTGGCCGCAACGATGTGCATCAGCGGACCGCCCTGCTGGCCCGGGAACACCGCCTTATCAATGGCCGCGGCGTGCTCCTGCGTGGAGAGAATGAGCCCGGCGCGCGGTCCGCGCAGCGTCTTGTGTGTGGTCGTCGTGACGATCTGGGCATGCGGCACCGGCGAAGGATGGACGCCTCCGGCAACCAGTCCCGCAAAATGGGCCATATCTACAATCAAAAGGGCCCCGGCGTGGTCCGCGATCTGCCGCATCCGCGCAAAATCGAAGTGGCGCGGATAGGCGCTGCCGCCCCCGATGATCACCTTCGGCTTCTCGCGCAGAGCGGTCTGTTCAAGCAGGTCGTAGTCGATCGTCTCCGTGTCTTTTCTCACGCCGTACGAAACGACCCGATACAGCTTGCCGGAGAAGTTGAGCTTGTGCCCATGAGTCAGATGCCCGCCGTGGGCAAGGTCGAGGCCGAGGATCGTATCGCCGGGCTGCAGCACAGCCATAAACGCCGCCGCGTTGGCCTGCGAGCCGGAGTGCGGCTGCACGTTCGCATGCTCGGCGCCAAAGATCTGTTTCGCCCGGTCCCGCGCGAGGTTTTCGACCACGTCGGCATATTCGCACCCGCCGTAATAGCGGCGTCCGGGATAGCCCTCCGCATACTTGTTTGTGAACACCGATCCGGCGGCTTCCAGTACGGCGCGGCTGACAAAGTTCTCCGAAGCAATCATTTCGAGGCCTTCGTGCTGGCGGCGAACTTCGGCGTCGATGGCGGCGGAGATCTCTGGATCTTCAAAAGGCAGCGAGCGGGACATGCGATCGGACATGAGAACAGGTTACAGCGAACAGGGTGCAGGGTACAGGGTCAGTTGTGCGGAGGCAGCTGCCCCGGCCACTGGATCACCGCAAACTTCCCGCTGGGATCGCGGGTCAGCACGGGCGCGTAAAGACCCAGCAACTGGCGACGCCACCAGTTGCCGGTCGCATGCTTTTCATCCTCCGTCGTGAACCAGTACTGCCAGAGGACGGCTTTGATGTACCGCGGGGGCTTTTGCGGAAACGGATCGCTCATGAACAGCGAGAGCACATCGGCGTCTCCCTCGAGCAGACGCTCTTCCGTAAGGGGCACGATCTCCGCCTGCTGGAAATCCGTGAGCGAGGCAAACCAAAGATTCCAGTCGAATCGCGGCTGATATGGCGCATAAATGCCAGGCGCCTGATTCAATGCCTGCGGCTTAAAGCGAAACAAGTACGGCGTCCAGTTCTGGCCATCGTTCGAGCCCTGAAACTCTATCTCGTAACGGCCCCGGGTCATCACCGCGAAGAGCCCATATTGATTCGCGATCCGCAAAGGCTCCAGCGCCGTGATGGGCGCGGTGGGCAGCGGCAAGCCAGGCCACGGCATGCGCAGCAGCTCGATCGTGGTGTCGTAGCCGATCCAGGTCAGAAGCACAGCCGTGATCGCGATGCGGATCAGCCGCAGGTGCGCCGGCAAACCGCGCAGAACCTTAACCCCCCGCGAGATGGGGCGCGAACTGGGCGGAAAGCGCTCTTCGGTCGTGGCCACGACCACCAGGCGTTCTTCCCCGGCGCTGATCGATTCGGGAGGAACCACGTGTTCAAGAGGATCGCGATAACGCGACGGAACCCACGACAGAAGGCTGCGGTCGTCAAGCAGGAGGAAGCCCAGGGCAAGAACGAGGTAGTTCAGGAAGGCGTAGTTGGCCGTCAAAATCACGCCGATCTCCCAGGGCGTGACTATGCAGAAGCAGATAATGCGGACGCGGCGGGGCAGCAGAATCATCCAGACGATGCCGAGTTCCATCGCCAGCGTGCCCCCGGCCGTGGCCACGTGAAACCAGTGCGGGAGGTGCTCCACATACCAGCCAATCCAGGTGGGCAGCGGGCCGTTCTGGTAGTACTCGTCCATGGCCGTCAGGTTCCGCCATTCGATATCCCCGGACAGCAGCTTGACGATCCCGGATTCGAAGTAAATGCGGAACCACTCCCATTGCAGGAGAATCAGAGCGACCCGGGAAGGCGGACTGGTGATGCCCCATCCCGGCCGCAGCCCCCGCGGTGCGAAGAAGAGCGCAAGAAACCCCGCTTCGAGCAGCATGCCGTCCGACTGGTATCCGGAGAAGTCCCCAGCGGCCGCTACAAAGGACAGGAAACAGACGAAGCAGACAAGAAAACTGAGGCGCGGCCAGAGATTGAGCACCGCGAGGATCGAGGCGATCAGGCCGATCCAGACCACCACCATCATCGCGTGCCCGGTTGCGGAGTACCAGAACACCGTTGGCGCATACCAGAAACGCAGAGAGCTGGCCTGACGCGCAACAGCATCCAGGAAGCTCCGGGCGGGCAGTATCCCTTTCGGACCGATGAGCCCCTTGATTTGGAACAAAAGGGCGAGAAAGGCTGAGAAATAGATCGCCCCCAGGGCGCGCAGAAATATCCATCGCGGCGCATAGCGATTGCGCGGGCCGAAGTCGCCGTCGAACAGCCAGCGAACGATTTTGCGGGGCGTGCGCTCCATAGCGATCTGGCGGGGCCGAGAGCGGCTTGCCGGATGGGTGGTTTTCTCTGCGATGATACGGTGCTACGCCGCTTTTGGACGGAAAAACAGACCGATTACGGCGAGCAGGGTGATCAAGGCCATAAGCACCTGGGAGATCACGCAGTAAAGGCACCAGACTTCCAGCACCTGCGCCTCGATGTGGCTCAGGTAAAGTGCGAAGCCAAGCCCGATGACCGACAAGACCAGCGTGATCCACCGCTTGCGGAAAAAAGCGGCCAGCACGATGGCAGCATATCCGGCAATACCGATGGCTGCGACCGGCACGCCGAAGAGAACCGAATGCCGGCTGTGATTCACGATGCCGCAATCCCAGTGGGCGTTGATATCGCATGGCTCAATGCCCGTCGAGTAATGGACGTGCAGAGCAAGAGCAGAAACGACGATTCCGGCAAGGGCAAGCAGAACGATGAGGTAGCGCATGGGATGCTGCAGTCCAGTCTAATCTCCGGCGTTTCGCGGCGTCCCTGGCGGCTTTTCGCCTCTTCAGACGCGCAGTTCTTTGCCGGTCAGGTGCAGAAAAACAGATTCGAGGTTCGGCCTCTGCATCGTGACATCGAGAATCTCCAGCCCATCGCGGCTGGCCGCTTCGAGGAGCTCGGCAATCTCACCAGGCTTTTCGACCGAGCAATGCACCACCGAGTCCTGCGCCGTGGCGCCGCGTGCCGCCGCCCACGCGCCGAGGTCGGCGTTGGTCGCGCCCAGATGCATGACCACTGAACTGCGCGATCCAAAAGCCTGTGCAACCAGCGCCTCCTTGGTTCCCTGCGCAATAATCTGTCCGTGATCGATGATGGCGATCGAGTCGCAAAGCCGCTCCGCCTCTTCCATGTAATGGGTCGTGTAGATGATTGTGGTCCCGCTCGCCCGCAGCGCTTCCACCATCTCGAAAATCCGATTCCGTGACTGCGGATCGACACCCACCGTCGGCTCGTCCAGCAGAACCAGGCGCGGCCGATGGATCAACCCGGCCGCCATGTTGAGGCGCCGCTTCATCCCTCCGGACAGCGTCTTCACCGGCGAGCTGGCCCGGTCGGCGAGAGCGGCCCACTCCAGGCACCACGCGATCGCGTCCTCGAGTGCCTTGCCGTCCAGCCCTTCATACCGCCCGAAGGCGTGCAGGTTTTCCCGGCACGTGAGCAGCGGGTAAATCGCCAGCTCCTGCGGTACCCAGCCCAGCTCGGCGCGCGCCGCCTTCGAGCCGACGGGCTCGCCGAATATGCGGATGCTGCCGGAGTCCAGCCGAACCCGGCCCATGATGCTGCGGATCACCGTGGACTTCCCGGCGCCGTTGGGGCCGAGCAGTCCGAAACACGCGCCAACCGGGATTTCCAGTGAGATTCCCGAAACAGCGGTCACAGCGCCAAAGCGCTTTACCACCGATTCCACCAGCAGTGGCGGAGAGCCGGAGCGCAATGAAGGCGAAGAATCGGTTGCAGCGTTCGTCAGCATGGCAGGATCGAGTAAACGTTGCCATGGATGATAGTCGCTTTCCGGAGAACCCCGCATAAATTCGGAACGCTCGGGCAACAACCGTCAGAGCCTCACGCGGAGTGAGTTGGATCGTCGGCGGAAAGCTGCGCCTGGATCAGGCAAACCTACTGCGCCGTCTGGGCCTGACGAGCGGGCGCTTCGGCCTGTGGTCTCGGAGCTGCCGGCTTCTTCGGCGCTTCCTTCTTTCCCGGCGCCAGAATGGCGTGTAGCGTGTTGCCTTCCATCCGCGGCATGAACTCGACCACTCCGTTCTCGCCAATATCCTGGATAAGCCGGTTGATGATGGCGTAGCCCAGCTCGCGGTGCGCCATCTGGCGCCCCTTGAACCGGAGCGAAGCCTTCACCTTATCGCCCTCCTGCAGAAAGCGAATGGCCTGGTTGCGCCGGGTCTGAAAATCATGATCGTCGATGGTCACAGAAAACTTTACTTCCTTGACCACGATCACCTTCTGCCGCTTGCGCGCAGCCCGATCGCTCTTTTCCTTTTCGTAAAGAAATTTGCCGTAATCCTGGATGCGGCAAACCGGAGGAACAGCCGTGGGCGAAACCTCCACCAGATCGAGACCGCGCTCGCGGGCAATCTTAAGCGCTTCAAACGGGGGGAGGATGCCGAGCTGCTCACCTTTTTCGTCGATCACGCGAATTTCACGGGCGCGGATACGATCGTTAATGCGGACAAACTGCTTCGCGGAACGCTTATCGATGGGTTTTTCTCCTGAGCGCGGTCGAGCCACGCGGCAATTTAGTATATCAACCCCTCGCACTCGGGAGCGGTCGCCATAACGCGACACGCCCGCTGAGCTTCCGGGATCTAATGCTGCTTGTTGCTGGCGCGGGCGTCAAAATCGTGCATCCGGCTGGCCTCGAAGCTGACGATCTTCCACTGTCCCAGCCGCCGGTTATAAACCCTTGTGTAACGATATTGACCGCTGATGTCGCTGGCGCCGTTCGTCCCCTCGACCTGCGCCTGAGAGGTGACGACCGCGGTATCGCCGTAAACGCGCACATGCGTGTCGCTGAGGTCGAGTCTTGTGATGCGAACCGTCCCCGCCCGCCGCTGCGCCAGCGCCTCCGGCTTGGTTTCGAGCGTGCCGTTGGAGGTGATTCCGATGTAGTCATCGGCCAGCAGACGATCCATCTCGTTGACGTTGTTGCTCACCAGCGCCTGACGCCACTGCTGCTCCATCCCCTCGATCTCTTTGTGCACCGCGCGCGACTCGTGGTGGGGCAGCGCCCACGCAGCATGGCACGAAGCCAGCAGCAGGAGCGCGACAACAGCGCGCGGGATGGGATTCGGACGCGAAACGGAGCCCGGATGGCGGCGCATGTTCGTACCTGAGGTTAGCCCGTGCCGCCGCGCCGCGTCAAAAAAGAAGAGCTGAAGTGCGTGCATTCGGTGCCGGAAGGTCATAGGACTGCTCTCATCAACCTCACCAGCCGAATAGCAGCGCGTGGCGCGCCATCGAAACGGCGCTCATGGAGCCTGCCCAGGCCGCTGCACGATGTCGCAGACCCGCTCTACTCTCTCAGGCGCGGAAAAGCGCGTGATGATTGCACGCGTCTCTCACGCCACCGAAGTCAGGTTCTCGACCTGGCGGTCGAGCATCATCTGGTACAGTCCGCCGACCACGTAATTCTTAAAATGCGCAGACGCGCGATGGGCCTCGACCGCCTTCTGATCTTTGTATTGCTCGTAGATCACCACCGTGTCCGGTTCTCCGTCCACGATGTGGGGAACGTAGCTCACGCAGCCTGGCTCTTTCCGCGAAGCTTTGGCCAGCGTTGCCAGCATCTCCGCCACGCGTTCCCGATCCTGAGGGCGAAATGTCATGCGAACAGTAAAACTGATCATTGTATGTAGTCCGGCACTCGTTCCTGGTCTGGCTGGGTCTGGCTTCCGGCGATCCGCCGCATGGCCTCGCGGAAATCCGGCATTTCGAGGGTCTGGTCCCGGTCGGGGCCGGTGGAAACGATAGCGATCTTTGCCCCCGTTTCGCGTTCCATGAAACGCAGATACTCCTGCGCCGGCTTCGGAAGGTCATCGAAATTTCGCGCCCCTTCTGTCGAAACCTTCCATCCCCTGAGCCGAGTGTACACGGGCCGGATCGCTTCAATGCCGCGGATGTCGGCAGGCATCGTCTCGCATGGCTTGCCGTCGATCTCGTAACCCGTGCACACCGGAATCCAGTCGAGATCGTCGAGCACGTCGAGCTTCGTAATCACCAGCCAGTCTGTGCCGTTGATCTCGTTCGAATAGCGGAGCAGAGGCAGATCGAGCCATCCGCAGCGCCGCGGCCGTCCCGTCACCGCGCCGAATTCCTGTCCCCGCGTGCGCAAAGCTTCGCCGGAAGCATCGTGAATCTCCGTTGGGAACGGCCCTTCCCCCACCCGCGTCACATATGCCTTGGTAACCGCGATGACCGTTCCGATCCGCGTGGGACCAACCCCCGTTCCGGTCGAAGCTCCACCCGCCGACGCCGACGACGACGTCACGAACGGATACGTCCCGTGGTCGATGTCCAGCATGGTCCCCTGCGCCCCTTCGAACATCACGCTTTGCCCATCGCGCAGCGCATTGTTCAGCAGCAAAGCGGTATCCGTGACGAAGTGGCGTACCTTTTCCGCTGCCGCGGCGTACTCGTCGTACATCTGCGCCGGGTCGAGCGGCTCGGTTCCGAACAGCGCATGCGCGATCGCATTCTTCTCGTGGCAGGCGTTTTCGATGTGCGTCTTCAGCAGGCTGGTATTCAGCAGATCGACCACCCGCAGTCCGTTGCGAGCCATCTTGTCTTCGTACGCGGGACCGATCCCGCGGCTCGTGGTTCCAATCTTCTGCCGCCCGGGAGCGCTCTCGGCCGCCAGCTCGATCATCCGGTGGTACGGCAGGATCACCTGCGCGCGATTCGATACAAACAGCCGGCTGTCGACGTCGATGCCCAGCTCCCGCAGCCGCCCCGTCTCCTTCAGAAACGCCATCGGGTCGAGCACGACTCCGTTGCCGATCACACCGCGGCAGCCAGGGCGCAGCACGCCGCAAGGCACCAGCTGCAGGATGAACTTCTGCCCGTTAATGATCACCGTGTGTCCGGCGTTGTGGCCGCCCGCATACCGCGCCACCACCGAAAACCGCTCGGACAGCACATCGACGATCTTGCCTTTGCCTTCATCGCCCCATTGGGCGCCCACGACTACTGCCGACTTCACCTGAGTGCCTGCTTTCCTGCGCCTGTCTGACTCCTCCCGGCACGGCACACACGTTCCCCGGCGCGGGTGAACCTGCCGAACAGGATGCTGAGAGAGCCGTGGGTGGGCCGGATGCGGAGATCAGTCCATCCGATTCCCCATCATATAGTGCTGGCGCGCAGGCCGAAAGATGACTCCGGTAAGTCGCAGGGGGAGCTGGCGTCACCGCCTTTGCGCCAGCCAGATAGTGTGTTCGCCGCAGCTCGGGTCATCGACCACATGCTTCACAGCCCCGAAGCCGGATTCCTCCAGCAGAGCTGTATATTCCGCCGGATCGAGGCTCCCGTGATACAGCGGCTCTCCCTCGAATTCGCCCAGCACCGAGCCGTGCTGCGGTCCACTGGTAAACATCAGCACCCCTCCGGCGGCCGCGTGCCGCGCCAGGACCGGGAACATCGCGGTCTGATCTTCCGGGGTGAGATGAAAAAAGCTGTCCCATGCCAGAATGCCGTCAAAAGTGCGCCCCAGCGAAAGCGTCCGCATATCCCCGACCATCCACTCCCGATCAGGAAAACGGCTGCGGCACATTTCGATCAAGGGTCGGGACGAATCAACCCCGGTGACCGCATAGCCCCTCTCGATCAAATATCCGGCAATCGGCAACCCGCCGCCGCACCCCAGATCGAGGATTGCGGATCCGGGCTGGAGCAACGCCATGAAACGATCCAGCCAGTCCTTTTCAAAGAGAATTCCCGGGCTCCGCAACCGGTCCCACGTCGCCGCATGGCGCTGGTAAAGATCCGCAATGCGCTCGGATTCGGCGGTCATCGCTCCACACTCACCCGTCCACGCTACCACGTAAAATCGCAGCGCCCGGGCCGCCGTGCCTGGCCTCCAGCCTTTGACACGGCCGGCAGCTCTCTCCTAACACTTTCGTTCGCTGCACTGACCCACAGGCTCGGCATCCTTTCCTTTACACTTTGAATCCGTAAGCGCCGCTGGAATCCGCTGGAGTCGAACCGCTGCGTTTCAGGCCAGATCGTTCGCGCCCACCTGTCATGCATGACCACAAACTGAACCGATAAATTCTGCCGGTCACGGTGGACGTTTCCCGTGCTTTAAGAGCAGAAGAACGACCCGAAGGGGGACGCACGGTGATTTCCCTGAAGAAGTATCTCGATGCCGATAATCGGCAATCCACGCCTCAGGCAGCGGCGGATGATCCGCTGTTAACAACTGCTCTCGATTGCTATCGCAGCGCGCTGCTGGCCGTCGGCCGCAACGCCGTGGTGGGCTCGCCCGCCCTTGGAATGGAACTGGAGCACGGCCTCCAGGGGCTGGAGAAGCGCCTCTCCGTCAATCCCACGCCCGAGTCCATTCAGTGGGCCCAGTCTCAGGTGGAAATCCAGCTCCAGGAATGGGGCAACCGGACGGCGGACCATCTGAAGGCCAAGGCCGATGAAGTGAAGGAACTGCTGATCGCCCTGGCCAAAACCGCTGAAGCCGTGGGCGACCGCAACCAGAGCTACACCGGCCAGTTCAAAGACCTCACCGCGCGCCTCGAGAAGATCGGCAACCTCGACGACCTGACCCAGATCCGCTCCTCCCTCGTGCAGCGCGTGACCGAGCTGAAGACCAGCGTCGATCAGATGACCCGCGACAGTCAGAATCTGGTTACGCAGCTGCAGGCGGAAGTCTCGTCCTTTCAGAGCCGCCTGAAGGCGGTTGAAAGCCTCGTGCTCAAGGACGAGCTGACCGGCGTCGCCAATCGCCGCAGCATCGAAGAGCGCGTTCACTGGCACATCCGCAACAATCAAATCTTCTGCATCATCATGCTCGACCTCAATAACTTTAAGCGGGTGAACGACGAGCACGGCCATCAGGCCGGCGACGATCTGCTCCGGCAGTTCGCCAAAGAGCTGCAGATGAACACACGCTCCGGCGACCTCGTCGGACGCTGGGGCGGCGATGAGTTCGTCGTGCTGCTGCTGTGCGACGGTGCCAACGCCGGCTTTCACATCGCCCGCCTTCGTGAGTGGGTCTTCGGCAAGTACACCATCACCGTCGGCGCGAACCGGAAGACGGTGGACGTCAACATCGACGCCTCCATCGGCGTCGCTGAGTGGCGCAGCGGCATCACGGTGGAAGAGCTCATCTCCGACGCCGATGGCGCCATGTACAAGGACAAGCACGACACTCGCCAGCTGAACGGTCCCGTCGACCTGGCTGTGGCGCGGCGCGGAATGCAGCGTCAGTCCCAGTCGATGTGAATGCCCCTGGCGGCGATCGTAATGCTGGGCGGCTTTTGCCGCGTCAGCAGCCGGATCGTCTGAAATCCGCCCGTCAGCACCAGCAGCGCTCCGCTGCCAACCAGCAGCCCGAGCTTGCTCGTCGGATCGGGATCGAGCACCGCGAGGACGATCATGCTCGCCCCAAATACCGTCATCCCGGCGGACAGGGAAACCGCCGTCCACTCTTTCGGCGACAGCTTGCCGGCCAGCCCCATCCGCAGCAACGACTGATGCGCTGGATCGATGCCCACCTCGGCGTCGTCGACCAGCTCCACCTGCGCACGCTGCCGATACGCCGTCGTGAGCCGCGCCAGCCAGTCCTTCTCCGACGTGCGGATGGTCGTGACCGGGACGATCTCGGTGGTCTTCGGCGGGGAGGACGTCTCCGGCAGTGGAACCGATTCCAACCGGTAGCTGCGCAGCGTGATCTTCCCCGCGCGATGCGCCTTCATCGCGGCGACGCCTTCCATCAGTTCGTCAAAGAGCTTGCGCTTCGGCCCAGGGCTTTCCTCAGTCATCGTCCCACCTATTCCAAATCGTCCTCACCCGCAGCCGCCACCGGCACCCCACCCTGTCTCTTCATCAGCAGATACCCGCGGATAAACGGGTCTAAGTAGCCGTCCAGGACCTTGTCGACATCGCCCACTTCGACCTTGGTCCGGTGATCCTTCGCGATCCGGTAGGGCTGCAGCACGTAACTGCGAATCTGCGACCCGAAGTTAATCTCTAACTTCGAGTCCTCGATCTTGCGCGTCGCCGCGTGCTTCTTCTCCAACTCATATTCGTAGAGGCGCGAGCGCAGCATCTTCATCGCCTTCTCCCGGTTCTTGTGCTGGGAGCGCTCGTTCTGGCACTGCACCACGATGTTGGTCGGCAGGTGCGTGATACGGACCGCGGAGTCCGTCGTATTCACATGCTGGCCGCCCTTGCCGCCCGAGCGATACGTGTCGGTGCGAATCTGATCCGGCTTGATGTCGATCTCGATCGAGTCGTCGATTTCCGGCGACACATAGACCGACGCGAACGACGTGTGCCGCCGCTTCGCCTGGTCGAACGGCGAGATGCGCACCAGCCTGTGGACGCCCGTTTCGCCGCCCAGCAGTCCGAAGGCGTAGTCGCCGGTAATGGTGAACGTCGCCGATTTGATCCCGGCCTCTTCGCCGTCCTGGTAGTCGTTCATCTCCGTGCGGAAGCCCTGCTGCTCGGCCCAGCGCAGGTACATGCGCATCAGCATCTCGGCCCAGTCCTGCGACTCGGTGCCACCCGCGCCGGGATGAACCGTCACGATGGCGTTGAGCGGGTCGGTTTCCCCCGAAAGCATAGTGCGGAATTCAAGCTTGTCCACGTGCTCGCGCAGGGCGTTGATCTCGCGCTCGAGATCGGGCTCGACGGCCTCCCCTTCGCGAGCCAGATCGAAATACGCGTCGATGTCGCCTGTGCGCCGCGCGAGCTCGGCATCGTCGGCCAGCTGGCCTTCGATCCGCTTGCGGTCGCGCATGATGGGCTGGGAGAGCGCGGGGTTCGACCACAAAGCGGGGTCGGCGAGCTTCTCTTCGATAGCGGCTAGCTCGGTGCGAAGGCGCGGCGCGTCAAAGATACTCCCGGAGGCCGCGGACTTTTTCGCGGACGGGAGCGTAGGCGAATTCAAGATCGGAAAGCATGATTACAGGTTACAGGGTACCGGGTACAGGTTGCAGGGTATCGACTACACGCTCCAGGCTGCCAGCTCCCAGCTCCAGGCTCCCAGCTCCAGGTCCCAGCTCACATCCCCATCTCCGTCAACCCAGGATGCTCGATCGGCCGCCTTCCCAGCGGCCAGTGAAATTTCCGGTCTGCCTCCTGAATGGGCGCCTCGTTGATGCTGGCTTCACGGCGACGCATCAGGCCGTTCTCGTCAAACTCCCAAAGCTCATTGCCGTGGGCGCGAAACCAGTTTCCGGAATCGTCGTGAAACTCGTACTTGAACCGAACCGCCATCCGGTTTTCGCGGAACCCCCACAGCTCTTTGATCAGCCGATAATCCAGTTCGCGCGCCCATTTGCGGTGCAGGAACTCGACGATCGCACCGCGGCCGGAGAAAAATTCCGTACGGTTCCGCCAGCGGCTGTCTTCGGTATAGGCCAGGGCGACGCGCTCCGGATCGCGCGTGTTCCACGCATCCTCGGCCATGCGCACTTTCTGCGGCGCGGTTTCAGGACTAAACGGTGGGAGCGGTGGACGAGGTTCGACCATCGGGGCGTCTCCTTTGCAACACCCCTAAGATGACGGCCATCAGGCAAACGACGCAACAGAAATACCCAAACACATCGCCGTGCCGCGTATAGAACGTCACATCCGACCGGTAGCCGTAGCGGGCCACCAGCGAAGTCAGCGTATGCCGTGGAGCCGATAGCGTCACGCGCCCGTACGGATCGATCACCGTAGTGACGCCATTGTTCGTGTCCCGCAGAATCCAGCGCCGGTTCTCGATCGCCCGCATCCGCGCCATGTTCAGGTGCTGCCACGGAGCGCTGGTGTCGCCGTACCAGCCGTCATCGGAGATGTTGACCAGCACCTCCGCCCCATTCTTTGCGAACAGCCGAACCTCGTCGGCAAAGACCGATTCGTAACAAATGAAAATACCGAAGGTGTGGCCGTCTGCTCGAAAGACCGAACGATTGCGCCCTCGAGTGAAATCGCCCACCTGGCGGGTCAGGTGGTTTGCAAAGAAAAACAGGTTGCGAAAAGGAACGTATTCGCCGAAAGGCACGAGGTGGATTTTGTCGTAGCGTCCCTGGACGGACCCGTCCGCGTTAACGAACACTCCGGAGTTGTATATCCCGGCAGCGTCCTCGCCCACCATTCCGGCGATGAATGGAGCGTGTGCGCTGGCAGTGACGGCCCGCAACAGAGCCAGCGTGCGAGGATCGTCCGATCGCCACCACGATCCGACCTCTGGCCACAGCACCAATCCCGGCGGTGGTGTGTTCTGCGCGCAGGATTGAGCTGATGGCGTCGCGTCATCCACCGGCATGCCGTCGAACGCCCGAGTGCAGGTTTCCCTGGCTGAAGCAATCAGCCAGCCGGCGTCGCCTTGCCACTCGGTTCCCTTCCAGTTATCCGGTGGCTCTACATCGATGTTGGGCTGCAGGAGCACTGCGTAGTCCGAGGTGGGTGCGGGCGGCGGTGCTGCCCAGCGGCTGAAGAGAAACAGCAGGATCAAGCTGGCAATGGAAACGAAAGCTCTAATCCAGGTGTTCGCGCCAGGTCGAGTGATCCAGACGCCGATCAGCACGGCATTGCCAAGGACCAGAACGAAGGAAATTCCGTAGACGCCGGTGACCGGAGCCAGCCGGATGATCCAGAGGCTGTCCACCTGCGAGTACCCCAGTTGATCCCACGGCACACTCGTGATCCGCGCAGCCGCCAGTTCCAGCGCCGTCCACAAAAATGGCACCAGGACAAGCGCCGCGGTGAGACCAAAACGACGCCGAAAGAAGGCCAACACCCATCCAAACAGTCCGAAGTAAAGCCCGAGAATCGCCGAGTAGAGAAAGAGAATGCCGGCCGCTCCGGGGGGCGGCACGTGTCCGTAATAGAACATGGTCTGGTAGACCCAGTAGCAATTGAGCATGTACCAGAGGACGCCGCAGAAGTAGCTGGTGAAGAAGGCGCGGCGCAGGTGGCGAGGGTGAGTGGCGGCGCCTTCGTTCAACAGAGCCCACAGCAGCGGGACCAACCCGACCCACGCGATCCACCCGCGCCAGGGCGGCATCGCGCCGGCAACAGGAAAGCAAAAATCGAGGAGGACCGCAGTAACCAGTCCGAGAAGGATCAGCAATGGCAGCGAGGAACCGCGCGCGACGGAAATGGCAGGGACGGCAATCGGCTTAGCGGTAGCGGCCAACGCGCTAACTCCCGGCTACTCTTTGCCGACGAGTTCGTTGAGGTCCTCAAAGAAGCTGATGAGGATCACCAGCAGCGAACCGGCGATTCCGACGAAGAATATCCAGACCAGCACAGTCATGACGGCGTGGGCGAAAGCGATCACAGAGGCATTCTAAATCAAGGCGATGAAGGATGAGCCGGGGCTGCTCGACCGGCATGGTAGCATGAGGCAAAAGCGGCCAGTTCAAGGATGCTATGAGCCAGGGAATTTCCATCGCCGTCGTCGGATCGGGATATGTAGGTCTGGTCGCGACCGCATGCTTTGCCGAGATTGGACACCACGTCATCTGCGTGGACAACGATGAAGCAAAGCTGCGCACGCTGCACGAGGGAAAGATTCCCATCCACGAGGAATACCTTCCCGAACTGCTGGCCCGCCACCGCGCCAGTTCGGTGGAGTTCACGAGCGATCTGAAGGCGGCGACCCATGCAGCGCAGGCCATCTTTATCGCCGTGGGCACGCCGCAGAGCGCCACCGGCAGCGCGGACCTGTCTTACGTGGACGCGGTCGCCAGCGAGATTGCCCGGTCCATCGACTCCTATAAGGTGATCGTCGAAAAGAGCACGGTACCGGTCTACACCAACGAATGGATTCGCCGGGTGGTGGAGCGCAACGGAGTTCCGCGGGAGCTGTTCGACGTCGCGTCCAATCCTGAGTTTCTGCGGGAAGGCACAGCGGTTGTCGATTTTTTGCATGCGGACCGGATCGTTCTGGGAGCGGACACCGAGCGGGCAGGCGATCTTCTGAAAGCGATCTACGCGCCACTGACCTCAGGCTCCTACTACCGGTCGGCGAACGCCGTGCCTGGACCACGGAGCGAAGGCGATCCGTCGCCGGTTCTGGTCACCTCGACGAAGGCGGCAGAGATCATCAAGCACGCCTCGAATGCCTTTCTTGCGACCAAGATCTCCTTCATTAACGTGGTAGCCAATATCTGCGAGGCGGCAGGCGCCGACGTGGAAGAGGTGGCGCGCGGCATGGGTATGGATGCCCGCATCGGCCCGAAGTTTCTCCGCGCAGGCGTGGGCTATGGCGGATCGTGTTTCCCAAAAGATGTGGCTGCCTTCCGGCACGTAGCGGAGCAGATGGGCATCGATTTCTGTCTTCTCAAAGAAGTCGAGAAGATCAACGAAGAGCAGAAGCGCCGTTTCTTTCAGAAGGTGCGGTCGGCGCTGTGGACCTTCCGTGGCAAAAAGATCGGCGTCCTCGGCCTCGCGTTCAAGGGCGGCACCGACGACATCCGCGAGTCGCCGGCCCTGGATATCGTGCGCCAGATGCTCCATGAAGGCGCGATCGTGACGGCCTACGATCCGGCGGCAGGAGAGCGGGCGAAGGAGACCCTTCCTCCAGGACCGCAGATGCGATATGCCGACGATGCGTACGCAGCCGCACTGGATGGGGATGCACTGGTGATTCTGAACGAATGGCAGGAGTTCGCAGAGCTGGATCTGAAGCGGCTGCACTACACCCTGCGCTATCCGATCATCATCGACGGCCGCAATCTGTATGACCCGGCGACGATGCTCGAGCATGGATTCACCTACTTGAGCGTGGGCCGGCCGGTGTTGTCGCATACCCGCGATGCCGCGGTCGGACAGCGGCTGCCGTAACCTGGGAATCCGCGCCGAAGAAACCTCGCGCAGGAGCGCCTCAATTCCCAATGGTCGACAGATCATCCTTGCAATTCGATCCGTCCCTCGTGAAGCGAGTGCTGATCTATCGGCTGGGCAGCCTCGGCGACACCGTGGTAGCGCTCCCCGCGTTGCACGTGGTGGAGAGGGCTTTTCCGGCGGCTCAACGGCTGATGCTCACGAATATCCCGGTGCACGCAAAGGCGCCTCCCGCATCGGCCATTCTGGATGGGTCGGGGCTGGTGCACGGCTATATCAGCTATCCGGTGGGGACGCGCAGCCCGCGAAAGCTCGCCGCAGTATGGCGGCAAATACGCCGGTTTAAGCCGGATGTGCTGGTTTACCTCATGCCGATTCGAGGCGAGGCGGCGACTCAACGCGACAGAAGATTCCTCCGCCTGTGTGGCATACGCTACATCGTCGGCATTCCACAGGGAGATCTTGGCCGACACGAATTCGACTCGGCGCAGAATCTGTGGGAACAGGAGGCGCACAGGCTCTTGCGCTGCGTGCGCTCTCTTGGCGATGGCGATGTCGACGATCTGCAGTGGTGGGATCTGCACCTGACCGATGCAGAAATAGCCAGGGCACAATCGGCATTGGCTGGATCGGGAGAGCGGCCGATCATCGCTCTTGGCCTCGGAACCAAGATGCAGGCCAATGACTGGGGGCGCGAGAACTGGCGGGCCCTCATCAGTAAATTAGCTGTGGAATTTCCTGGCCACGGTCTGCTTTTGGTGGGAGCTGCCGAAGATGCGGCCGTCAGCGAATATGCGGGCAACGGATGGCCAGGGCCGCGCTTCAACCTTTGCGGCAAGCTGACGCCGCGTGAGACGGCGGCGATTCTGCAGCGCGCCGAGTTGTTTATTGGCCCGGACAGCGGACCGAAGCACCTCGCTGCCTCGCAGGGTGTACCGTGCGCCCTGGTCTTCAGTGCACGCGGAAAGCCAGGCATTTGGTACCCGCCGGGAAACGGACACCGCGTGATCTATCACCGCGTGGATTGCGCCGGCTGCAACCTCGAGACTTGTATCCAGCAGCGGAAAAAATGCATTCTGTCCGTCAGCGTCGACGAAATGTTTGCAGCGGCCATGGGCGCCTGGAAGAGCGGACGGCGTGCCGGCACTCTCCAATCGCATTGAGGGGCAACGCGCATGTATATCGTGACCGGCGGAGCCGGGTTTATCGGCAGCAACCTGGTGCATGAGCTGAACGCGCACGGGATCACCGACATTCTGGTCGTCGATAACCTTGCAAACGCGGCTAAATTCGCCAACCTGCATGGCGCCATCTTCACGGATTACATGGACAAGGCTGAGTTTCGCCGCGCCTTGAGAGAAAAAGCGCTCGGCCTGCCGCGCGTCGAGGCGATTTTTCATCAGGGGGCATGCTCGAACACTCTCCTCGATGACGGCGTGTACATGATGGACAACAACTTCACCTGCTCGAAGGAGATTCTCGAGTACGCGCAGGAACAACAGGCGCCCCTCGTCTATGCTTCGACAGCGGCGGTGTATGGATTGAGCGGGGCCGGCCACTTTACCCCAACGCTGGAAAACGAGCAGCCGCTGAACATCTACGGATTCTCCAAGCTGGCCTTCGATCACTATGTGCGTCACAGGATTGTCCAGGGATCGTTGACCGGGACAGTGATCGGTCTCCGCTACTTCAATGTCTACGGACCGCGGGAGGCGCATAAAGGGCGCATGGCGTCGGTGATGCATCACTTTTCGAAACAGATTCTGGAAGAGAAGCGGCTGCGGATGTTCGAGGGCTCCGGCGGGTACGGCGATGGCGAACAGCGTCGCGATTTTGTGTTCGTTCGCGATCTGGCGCGGCTGAATCTGTATTTCGCGCAGGTTGGTCCCTATGCGCCGGCACCCGGCAAGCAGGCGAAGACCTGGCAGGCTGTCGTGAACGCCGGCACCGGCCGCGCACGGACATTCAATGAAGTGGCTCGAGCTCTGATGGGGGTACACGGCGAGGCAAAGATTGAGTATGTGCCGATGCCGCCCGATTTGCATGCGCGGTACCAGCACTTCACAGAAGCGGACCTGACTGGATTGCGCGCCGCGGGGTGTGATCTCGAGTTCACCGCAATCGAGGAGGGAGTGCGCGCGACCTTCGCAGCAGCAGAGCCCGTTCCCGCCTGAGTTCTACGTCAGATAAAGCTGCACGACCTCGGCGAGCGATCTGCCGACAGCCTGGGCGCGCTCGGCCGCTTTCGCAGCGCCGGGCTTCTGCGTTTCCGGATCACCCTCGATAAAGATCGCCGGCACACCCAGATTGCGCGCCGCATCGATATCGGAGACCGAGTCTCCAATGACGAGACTGGTGCCGCGCGAGGCATCGGGAAAATCGCGGAACGCCTGCTCGAAGAGGCCTGTCTTCGGCTTCCGGCAATCGCATTGATCCTTGTCGTGGGGACAGATATAGAACGCATCGATGCGCGCACCATGGGCTTCGAGATGCTTTTGCAATTGCCTGTGGAGCGCTTCGACATCGGCCAGGGTATAGCGCCCAAGAGCGATGCCCCGCTGATTCGTCACGACAATCACGCGACGGCCGGAGCGGTTGAGTTGTGCGATGGCGGTTTCAACTCCAAGCAGCAGATGAAAATCGCGCCAGTACCCGACATATTCGCCCTCAGGCGGCTTGCGATTGATGATGCCATCGCGGTCGAGGAAGACGGTGGTAACGCCGGGAAACGCGAGGATCGCGGGCGGGGAAGGCATTGGCGGTGAATAGTATGATAACGAAGTGTGGGCGTGGACTCCGCAGCGCAAATGGGCAGCGGAACAGGCCGGCGGTCTGTGACCGGCAGCCGGAGGAATGATGGCAGAGCCGTTGGATCCGACGTCGGTATTTGAGCACGCGATCGCAGAACATCTGCGTGTCATCCGAGCTTTGCCGGGGCAGCGGCCGGTGCTGGAGCGCATCGCCACGGCGATGACGCAGGCGGTGCTTTCCGGCCACAAGGTGCTGTGGTTCGGCAACGGGGGCAGCGCCGCGGATGCGCAGCATCTGGCTGCCGAGTTCGTCGGACGTTTTCGCCGCGAGCGGCGGGGAATGCCCTCCATTGCCCTGACGACAGACACGTCGATCCTCACCTCCATCAGTAACGATTACGGTTACGAATCGGTATTCAGCCGCCAGGTGGAGGCGCTGGGCGCACCGGGCGACGTCGTCGTGGGTATCTCGACCTCCGGCAACAGCAGGAATGTCTGTCTCGGCCTCGAGGCGGCGCGGGAGTTGGGCGCGCTGACCGTCGCGTTCACCGGACAGGGCGGCGGCCGCATGGCTTCTATTGCGCACGAGACCCTGTGCATCGCATCGGACGACACGGCGCGTATCCAGGAAGCCCACATCCTCTGCGGCCACATGCTCTGCGACTGGGTGGAGTTGAGCATCTGCGAACACCAGCCAGCGGAGGGAGCGGCGGTTTCCCGATGATTCAGGATCTTCACCGGATCATCCACCTGATCGAAGGCGAATGGCGCAACACCCGTGTTCTGGTGGTCGGCGACATCATGCTGGACCGTTATATCTGGGGAGACGTGGAGCGCATCTCGCCGGAGGCCCCGGTGCCCGTGGTGCGCGCGGCGCGCCGCACCGAACAGCCTGGGGGCGCAGCCAACGTCGCGATGAATATTGCCGGGCTGGGCGCAAAGGTAGCGCTCTTCGGATTCTGCGGCGAGGATGGGGATCGGCTGTCGCTCGAGAAATGCCTGCAGCAGGCGGGCGTCGAAGCGAAGATGACGCCGGTCAGCACCCATCCAACCACCACCAAGATGAGAATCCTCGGCGGACAGCAGCAGATGCTGCGGCTCGATATGGAGCAGACCGACGGCTATCCCGCCGGCGCTTATCTGACGCTGATCGCAGAGGTGACGGCAGCGATGAACGGCGCTGCCGCGGTGGTGCTTTCGGACTACGCGAAAGGCGTGCTTTCGGAAGACGTTTGCCGGCGGCTGATTGCCGCAGCGCGTGTGAAGGGCATTCCCGTTTTGGTGGATCCCAAGCAACGCGATTTCTCCCGCTATCGCGGAGCAACCACCATCTGTCCGAATCTCGCTGAGCTGGCAACGGCGGCGGGCGTTTCGGCCAGGGATTTCGACGCGTTGCTGGCCGCGGGACAGAAGCTGGTTGGGGATCTGGATTTGCAGTGGATGACGGCCACGCTGAGCGACAAAGGCATTGCCCTGCTGCGTACCGATTCGAGGTACATCGCTCCGGCCATAGCACGCCAGGTTTTCGATGTTTCCGGCGCCGGGGATACCGTGATCGCGACCCTGGCACTGGCGGTGGCGAGTGGCCTCGAGATGGAAACGGCGGTTCAGCTGGCCAACCTGGCCGCCGGCATCGTTGTCAGCAAAGTGGGCACCGTGCCCGTTACCCGCGACGAGTTGCTGACCGGCCTGATGCCGGAGATCGAACTGCAGGCCAAAGAAAAAGTGCTCTCGCTCGATCAGCTGACGGTGCGCGCCGCGGCCTGGCGCTCGGCTGGTCAGAGCATCGTCTTTACCAATGGCTGCTTCGATCTGCTGCACATCGGGCATATCACGCTGCTCGAAGATGCGCGCCGCGAAGGCGACCAGCTGGTGGTTGCCATCAACAGCGACGCTTCCGTGCGAGCTCTGAAAGGGCCCACACGGCCCATCGTCGGCGAACGGGAGCGCGGAAGGATTCTCGCAGCGCTGGCAGCCGTCGATGCGGTCGTCGTCTTTGGTGAACCAACCCCTCTGCAGGTGATCGAAGCGCTGCGACCCAGCGTGATCGTGAAGGGCGGCGATTACAGCGAAGACACGGTGGTTGGCGCGAAGGAAGTCCGGTCGTGGGGCGGACGAGTGAAGATCGTCCCCATCGTTGAAGGATTCAGTACGACCAGGCTGATCGCCCGCGCGATGGTCGACAATCCTGAAAGACCCGCGAAGCCGGATCCCGTCGTTCAGTGAGCCCCAACGGTTTGTGCGGCCAGGCCTTCGCGCTGCAGCATATGGCGAATTCCACGCAGAGCCTGGCGGGTGCGCTCTTCGTTTTCAATCAAAGCAAAGCGCACGTGGCCGTCGCCGTATTCTCCGAAACCAATGCCGGGACTGACGGCGACCTTCGCCTCCTGGAGCAGCAGTTTGGAGAAGTCGAGCGATCCCAGATGCTTCCACGGCTCAGGAATCGGCGCCCAGACAAACATCGTAGCTTTCGGCGACGCAATCTCCCAGCCTGCCTTGTTCAGTCCGCTCACAAGGCAGTCGCGGCGGCGGCGGTAGTTATCGCGAATTTCGCCGACGCACTCCTGCGGCCCTTCAAGGGCGAGAATCGCCGCAACCTGAATGGGCGTAAACGTTCCGTAGTCAAAATAGCTCTTGAGGCGGGCGAGAGCCGAAACCAGCTCCGGATTGCCCACCATGAATCCCACGCGCCATCCAGGCATGTTGTAGCTCTTGGAGAGCGTGAAAAACTCCACCGCAATATCCTTCGCGCCTGGAATTTCGAGCACGGAGGGCGCACGATAGCCGTCGAAGACAATGTCGGCGTAGGCAAGGTCGTGGACCAGCCAGATGCCATGCTGGCGGCAGAGAGCAACCACCCTCTCGAAGAAGTGCAGGTCCACGCACTGCGTGGTCGGATTGGCCGGGAAGTTCAGGATCAGCATCTTCGGCCGGGGATACATCAGCGGGATGGCCTGTTCCAGTTCGGCAAGAAACGCATCGGCGTTGTGAATCGCCACGCTGCGAATGTTCGCGCCGGCGATCACCGGACCGTAAATGTGGATCGGGTAGCTGGGGTTGGGGACCATCACCACGTCGCCCTGATCCAGCGTCGCAAGGCAAAGGTGCGCGATGCCTTCTTTGGAGCCGATGGTGACAATGGCCTCCGTATCGGGATCGAGGCTGACGCCGTAGCGGGTCTCGTACCATTTCGTGATGGCGCGCCGCAGCCGCGGAACGCCCTTGGAGAGCGAGTAGCGATGCGTCTCCGGACGGCGAGCGGCCTCGATCATCTTGTCCACGATGTGCTGCGGCGTGGCTCCGTCCGGATTGCCCATGCCGAAGTCGATGATGTCTTCGCCACGGCGGCGCGCCGCGGCTTTCAGTTCGCCGGTGATGTTGAAGACGTAGGCGGGCAGGCGGCGGATGCGCTGGAATTCGTGCATGGGGTCCTCGACACTCCTCCCGCAAGCTCAGGGAAGACGACAACCGTCGCGGAAACGGCCACCGCGGACACGGTGGCCGCGAGCTTCGCTGAGTGCGGAATCTGACTCCATCTTAATGAAAGCGGCTGTGCCCGACGTTGAATCTTTAGTGGAGGTTACTACCACTTTCGTCATCGACCGCCGCGAGAAAAGCACGCAGGATCGCAATGCGCGGTTCGGCCAGGCGCCGGGCGCTCTCCAGCCGGATTTTGCCGGGCAGTTCGTCCAGATTGCGGCGGAGCACGGCCACCGCGTCCGTAAAGCGATGAAAGCGCGTGTCACGCCCCACTTTGCCCACGGTTCGCAGGATGCCAATGGCCCCGAGCTGCTCCAGAATATCGGCGTCACGCAGAATGGTGGCCTCGATCGTGGTGGGTTCGTCCTTCGGCTGATGCTCGCGGATCACCGCTAAAACAGCGGGGATTCTCTCCTCCGGGAAGCCTGCCTGAAGCAGAATCCCTGGCGCCACCGAGCAAACATAGGCCACATGATCCCAGGCCGCAAGCAGCTCAGGATCCTCCGGACGATGGCCGATAAACACCCCCAGATCATGCATCCACGCGGCGGCGCGGACCACCTCACGGTCATGCGAAAGGCCGGCTCCGATGGCGGCGGTCAGAGCATCGAGGCGTGGCTGGTGGCCGAACTTATCCACCGGTCTCGCCTGCTGCTCGATGTACGACGCGATGGCCCGAATGTCATACGAAGTCATGCGACCTTTGTAACCCAAAAGTCATGCTCGTATCCCTCAGAAATACCACGTAACCGAGACCGATACCGGTAATCATGGATTACCAGAGGGGCATCGACACAGCTTTGCGGCAACTCTAGAATTTGAAAACAGCTTCGCAGAAAAACTCAAGATGCCGTTTACTCCCACGATCGCAGGAATGGCGTTTGTTGTCGCATCATCTCACTGTGAATGCGGGGAACCTGATGTATCGTTTTAGTAAGAGACTGATCGTGTCCATCCCGGCTTTTACACGGGATGCCCTGGATTCCGCCGGGTCCATAACCCCAGAACGAAGAACTTCATCGTCCACTGCGGCAAGCAACACAATTCTCCGTTTCGCATCTGAGGCTACAAGACCACCACACTTTCCCGCAGGAACCGTTTAGTGCCTGCACGGAAGTTCTTCTCAAACCGGCCGGGGCGCAATCCGCGGCCGGGATCCAAGGATATGGCTACATCCGAGTACCTCCCGAACGGCGACGGTTCTAAAAGACCGCAGGCCCCTGTATTGCATCTCCCCTCGCCGGCGCGGAGCCCGATCATTGGGCAGGCCACGGTCACGTCCGTCACCATGATGGCCAATGACGTCTTAATGATCCTTCTGGCATTCGGCATTGCCGTTACCATCCGTTTGCTGGTCGTGCCGAAAACCATCTTCGGGATAGAGCCCGGGTACTGGCCGCGGCCGCTGGACGTCGCATACCTTGCGTGGTTTGCACTCACCTATATTCTGATCAGCCGCCGCTACGGCCTGTATGCGGCAACCCCAGCCAACCGGGGCACGCAGGAGATGCGCCTGGTGATTCAGGCCTGCCTGAACGCGGGGCTGATGTTGTGCGGAACCCTGTATATGTTCCGTGCGGCCAGGATTTCCCGCATTCTCGTCATGCTGCTGGTGGCTGCGGCCCTGATTACGCTGTGCACCCGGCGCGCCATGTGGCGCTTTTCGCGCTACCGTCAGTACGATCAGGGAATCGAGCTGCGCAATCTCGTGATCCTCGGAACCAACCAGCTGAGCTATGCGCTCAGCCGGCACATCCGGGAATACAGCCGCCTGGGTTATCGCTTTGTGGGCTTCGTTACCGCTCCTGGAGCGCCGGTGAGCGGCGAGATCAGCCCCGACCAGGTGCTGGGCGGGATCGAAAAGCTTCGCCAGCTGGCGCGGCAGCACTTCGTCGACGAGCTGGTCATCGCTGAGTTTTTCCCCACGGAGAGCGCGATCCGCCTGGTGCAGGATGCTCGCGAACTGGATATCGATGTGCGCGCCATCTCCGGATACTACGGCGAGCTCACCACCAATGCCCCGGTCGAGTACCTGGGTATCTTTCCTGTGGCGCCGCTCCACCGCCGCGAGCCTCCCGTGATCGGGATGTTCTGCAAACGGGTCGTCGACCGCGCCCTTTCCCTGCTCGCCCTGATCCTGACCGCGCCTCTGATGCTGGCGATCGCTGTCGCCGTGAAGCTGGAGAGCAAGGGACCGGTGTTTTACATCTCTGACCGCATCGGCAGGCGTGGGCGTGTCTTCCCCTGCTTCAAGTTCCGCACCATGATCCACAACGCCGACAAGATGCAGCAGGACCTTACCGCCCTGAACGAGCGGGATGGAATCCTCTTCAAGCTGAAGAACGATCCGCGGGTCACTCCTCTCGGCAGAATCCTGCGCAAATACAGCCTTGATGAGCTGCCGCAGTTTCTCAATGTGTTGCGCGGCGAGATGAGTATCGTCGGGCCGCGGCCGCCCATCGCTTCGGAGGTCGAGAAATACGAGCTGGAGCATTTTCGCCGCCTCGAAGTCCTGCCCGGCCTGACCGGCCTCTGGCAGGTGCAGGCGCGGCACGATCCCTCGTTCGCAAAGTACATCGCTCTCGATACCGCCTATGTTGAGAACTGGAGCTTGTGGCTGGATATCCGCATCCTTCTCCAGACAGCCAACGTCGTCCTGCGCGGCACCGGCACATAGTATCTGTCGGCAGTTTTGAAGGGGTACAGCTTTAGCTGTGCCGCAATCACCGCTCCGTCAATCCGCTTTAGCCGCGGAGGGGTGGGTCTCTCCAAAGAGACGCGCCGCAAGCCGTTCGGCTTGCGATAATTGCCGCCCTGCCTGAAACTTAATCGAACCCTGCATCGTCACCAGATACGTCTTTCCCCCGTTCCTTCCAATCCACATTGGCTGTCCTCCGGAGGTCACGTTGAGCCAGTTGCAGCGGCGGTCCTGCGCCCTTATGTTCGTCTTCGTTTTAGGGGTGCTGTCGGTTTTCGATATCGTGCAGGCGAGCGCCCAGGAACAGCCACGGCGTTCCGATGAGCCCCACGCCGGCGAAGCGAACAGCAAGCCCGAAGCGACACCCGTCGTGCCGCCGGAAAAAACCTCGATCACCCGTCACGATCTGACCCTTGATGGGAAAGTCCTGCACTACACCGCAACCGCTTCGACCCTGCTGATCCGCGACGGCGAGGACGACCATCCCTACGGCAGCATCTTCTCCGTCGCCTATACCCTCGACGGCGCCGATGCGAATACGCGCCCGGTGACCTTCCTGTATAACGGCGGACCGGGATCGGCGACCATCTGGCTGCATATGGGCTCAGTGGGCCCCATACGCGTGGTCACGGACAGTCCCAAAGCAACGGGCCCGGCGCCATACAAAGTTGTCCCCAATGAATACAGCCTGCTCGACAAGACCGACCTCGTGTTCATCGACGCGCCCTTGACTGGCTTTTCGCGCGCGGTGGGCAAAGGCACGGCCAAAGACTTTGCCGGCGTCGATCAGGATCTGAAGGCCTTCGACAAGTTCATCCTGCGCTGGGTCACCGTGAATCAGCGCTGGAACTCCCCGAAATACCTGTTTGGCGAGTCCTATGGAACCACCCGTTCGGCGGGGCTGGCGGAGTCGCTCCAAAACGACGGGATCTCGCTCAACGGAATAATCCTGTTGTCCTCGATCCTGAACTACAACGTGATGGCGCCGGGAATGGACGCAGGCTTCATCGGCAATCTTCCCTCCTACGCCGCCATCGCCTGGTATCACAACAAGCTCGAGAACAAGCCGTCCGACGTGAAAGCCTTTCTCCAGGAGGTGCGGGCCTTCGCCCTGGGTGACTATGCCGAGGCGCTGGCCGAGGGCGATCAGATCTCACTCCAGAAGCTGGATGCGGTCGCCGCGAAGATGGCGCAGTACACCGGCCTGAGCCTGGCCTACGTCAAAGAAGCCAACCTTCGGGTGAGTCCCACCCGCTTCCGGAAAGAGCTGCTGCGCGGCGAGGGCGACATTCTCGGCCGCTACGATGCTCGTTTTGAGGCCAGCGACGTGGACAACGCCGGCGAAACACCCGGCTACGACCCATCCGACACCGGTATTACCGGAGCTTTCATCGCGGCTTTTCATGAGTATCTGCAGAGCGAGTTGAAGTTCGAATCGAACGATACCTACCGGCCGAGCGCCGGCAACATCGGCGAGTGGGATTTTCACCACCATCCGCCCGGCTTTGGCGGAGGTGGATTCCGCCGCGACCAGGACATGCCGGACGTAGCGCTCGATCTGGCCGATGCGATGCGCAAGAATCCAAAGCTGAAGGTCCTGTCGGCGAACGGGCTCTTCGATCTGGCGACGCCGTTCTTCCTGACCGAGTACGACATCAGCCACATGATGCTGACGCCCGAGCTGGCGAAGAACGTCGAGTTCCGCTACTACCCGTCAGGCCACATGGTCTATCTGAATGTGGACGCGCTGAAGGATTTCAAGCGCGACCTGACGGGCTTCTACGCGGAAACGGGGCATTAAGGGAGCGCACAGCGACGAATCGCTCGGGACCGAAATCAGGAGACCGGCTCGTGTTCCAGGTCTTGAGCGGACTCTTCGTAAGGATGCGCGTCCGTACTCAGCAGGCGGCGAAGGACGGACTCCGGATCGGGCGTGGCTCGGCCCAGCAGATATCCCTGGGCTTCGTTGATGCCCAGGGCTTTGACCAGATTTAACTGCTCTCGCTTTTCGATTCCTTCAACGATCACCCTCATTTGCAGATTGTGCGCCATCGTGAGAATGGAGCGAACGAAGTCCTTCGTCTCGCGGCGCACCATCAGTTCGTTGAGGAAGGAGCGGTCCAGCTTCAGAGCATCGAAGGGCAGCTTCGGCAGATAGCTGAGGCAGGAGTAGCCGGTGCCGAAGTCATCGACCGCCACGCTGACGCCCATGCGCTTGAGACGCCGCATGGTTTCGGCGGTGCGCTCCACACCCGAAACGGTCGCCGATTCGGTGATCTCGATCTGGAGCAGGTTCGGCTGCACGCCGGTGCGGTGCAGCACATCGGCCACTTCCTCAAAAAACGAATCACGGGCAAACTGAACGCTCGATACGTTAACGGCAGCCTGGATCGGGCGTTGGGCGATTTCCTGCCACCGTGCGGCCTGCCGGCAGGCGCGCTCCATCACGTGCGCGCCCAGCGGGATTATCAAACCGCTCTCTTCGGCTATCGGAATGAAGCTCAGCGGTACGATCTGGCCGAGCCGGGGATGCGTCCAGCGGGCCAGAGCCTCGAAGCGCACGATGGAATTCGTGACGAGGTCGAACTCGGGCTGATAGTGCACGGAGATTTCGCCCTTGGCCAGCGCGTCCTGGAGCTCGCCCTCCAGTGTCAGGCGCTCGCGCGCGGCGCTGCCAAGGTCATCGCCAAAGTGGACAATGCGGCTCTTGCCGCTGCGCTTGGCCGCAAACATCGCACAGTCGGACTGCTGCAGTAACTGGCCGCTCTCGTCGGCGTCGGGAAAAATACCGATCCCGATGCAGGCACTCACGCGCACCGATTGGCCGTTGATCTTGAACGCAGGCTTCAGCAGGTCGAGAAGGCTCTCGGCGGCGGCCTGCGCATCGTCACGGCTCTGGATGTGGTCGAGGATCAGGGCGAATTCGTCGCCACCGATGCGGGCCAGGGTGTCCGACTGCCGGAAGCGCGACTTGAGGCGCTGCGCGACCTGACCGAGCAGCGCATCGCCGGTGGCGTGACCGAAGCTGTCATTCACCAGCTTGAAGCCGTCGAGGTCGATGCACAACAGGGCAATCATCCTCTGATCGCGACGCGCGCGGGCCAGACACTGGGAAAGACGATCGGACAAAAGCCGCCGGTTCGGCAAACCGGTCAGCTCATCGACCAGGGCCATGTGCTGCAGGCGCGATTCGGCATCTCTGCGGGCGCGATCGCGCCGCTGCAGTTCCGCCAGCATCGCGTTGAAGCCGTCGGCCAGCGGGGCCACCTCCGCAACCCCGCGCAGTGCCACCTCGGTATTGAAGCTGGCCTCCTGGGTCAGCCGCTGCACTTCGGTCGAGAGGCTGGTGATCGCGCTGGTGGTCTCCGATGCTCGGGTCAGTTCGGCCTCCTGCAGCCGCAGGCGCCGCAGCAGCATGAACAGCCATGCCATCAGGCACATCACCGCAAAGAGCGCGGCTACAATCCAGTGGACATAATTGCGCTCGAACCGGATGACGGCGAGATCGACCTGAGGGGCTGCATCCGTGATGGACAGATTGCCTGTCTCCGCGTTGTGCGGCCCGCCGCCGTTCGACGATGGTGCGGCCTGCTCCGCCGAATTCGTGCCGGTGCTCGCGGCGTTGTCGGCGGAGTGAGTTTCAGGAGAATCCGGCCCGGGTTGTTTCTTCGCTTCGATGGAGATGGTGTCGCCGACGTGGATGCCGGGCCAGGCGGAATTCAGCGAAACCGGGACGGCGCCGGTATTGTCTTCGATCCAGTAGCGGCTTTGGGACTCGTCGGCGTGGATCACGACACCGACAAGATGAACGACGGAATTTGCGGGGAGCGCCTGGAGTTGCTGCACCGAGTTATGCGGGACGAGGAACGACCACTGCCCCAGCGTCGCGCACACGATGGCGACACCGAGCAACATAACCAGCAGGGCGCCCATACGGATACCCTTAGCGCCGCGTCGCTCCATCCTTAGATGATGGCCCTCAGGCGGAGGGGCCTGCCATACAACTTTGAGCCGTTGCTATACCTCTGTGGAAGCAGATGGCTTAACTTCGGGAATAATCCCACAGTAACCATCCCTAAATGACGCTGCGTCGCCTATGCAAGGGCATTTTTTGGCAGATAGAAGCCGGAGCGCTGCCCGGTGGCGCTTCATCGTGAGGCGTGATTCTGGTGACCCCGGGAAGACTCGAACTTCCGACACGCAGTTTAGGAAACTGCTGCTCTATCCACCTGAGCTACGGGGCCACTTTTAGAATCATAAAGTTTATCGACCGGGCTGAACAGCTTGGAGCTGGGCCGGGAGCCAATGGTCTGTAGCCTGTACCCGGAGGGGGGCTCCCTGGTATTGGCTATCGGGTGGGCTCGTGGCCCTTGGCTCATGGCTACGACCCGGTTACTGGCGATCGGCTCGTACCCCCTCGCTATCGGCTACAGCCTACGGGCTCTGTATCCGACCTCCCGGTTGAGCGCCCCCGGCTTCCAGCTCCGCCCGCCTCAACCGTTCCGCGAAGAAGGCCTCGGCCTCCGCCATGCCCTGGCCTGTCTTTGCCGAGACTTCGAGAATCTGCATGCCGGGGCGTACGCTGAGGATCGCCTTGTGCGCCGCCGCGCGATCGAACTCCACCGCTTCGGCAAGATCGATCTTGGTGAGCATGGCGACATCGGCGGTATTGAAAATGGTCGGATACTTGAGGGGCTTGTCCTCGCCTTCGGTAGCGGAGAGCAGCACGACGCGCATCTCTTCCCCGAGGTCGTAGCTGGCCGGACAGACGAGATTGCCGACGTTCTCGATGAAGAGGAAGTCGAGCTCGTCGAGACGCCAGTCTTCCAGAGCCGCCGCGACCATCTTCGCGTCGAGATGGCAGACGGTACCCGTCGTGATCTGGCGCACCTGGGTACATGATCGGCCAAGGCGCGCGGCATCATTGTCCGTGGCCAAATCGCCGACCAGCGCCGCCATGCGGTGCCGTTGCGCGAGGCGGGACATTAGTTTTTCGAGGAAAGTGGTCTTGCCCGACCCGGGGCTGGAGACAAAGCTGATCACGCAAATGCCGGCCTGCTGAAATCGCTCACGCAACTGGCGGGCCAGCACGTCGTTTTCTTTCAGGATGCGCGAGCGAACTTCGACAAGGCGCGTGGTCACGGATCGATCTCCAGGGAAGTCAGCTCGAGTTCCCTTCCCGCAAGGATATCCTGATCGGGCGTGACACAGGTGGGGCAGAGGATGGCATAGGCGTCCGGTGAATGGGTTGCGCCGCACTGCGAGCAGCGAACGAGGAGCGGAACGCGCTCAATCTCGAGCTTCGCGCCGGCGAAGCCGGTCCCTTCGCGCGCGATCTCCCACGCAAAGCTCAATGCATCGCAGTCAACGCCGGAGAGCGCACCGATCTTCACCTGCACGGCGCGGACGGTTCCGCTGTGCCGCGCAGCTTGTTCCTCGATCTGCTCGATCATGCTGAGAGCAATGGAAAGCTCGTGCATACCTCTATGCTCCCATGGAGTCGATTCGTGACGCAGCGAGGAGGAGGTTCAGCAGATGCGGGGGAGTTGTTCGCCGAAGAGAACGTCGACCACGCGGGTTCCGCCGACAGAGGTTTTCATAAGGACCATGCCGGGATGCTGCTCGACGACCTCGCCGATGATGCGGCTCTCGGCGCCCAGCGGATGGCGCTGCATGGCTGCAAGGACGCGATCCGCGATGTGCGGCGCGACGATGGCCAGTAGCTTGCCCTCGTTGGCGACGTAGAGAGGATCGAGGCCGAGCATCTCGCAGGCTCCGCGCACCGCTTCGCGTACGGGAATCTCGTTCTCGCGCAGTTCCATCCCGGCCTTCGAGCGGCCGGCAATTTCGTTGAGGACGGTGGCCACGCCGCCGCGGGTGGGGTCGCGCATAACGCGAAAGCCGTCGAGGGCGTTGGCGGCTGCTGCTTCGTCGAGCATGGCGTCAACGAGGCCGTTGAGGGCGGCGCAGTCGCTCTCAAGCGCGCTCTCGAACTCCAGATTTTCGCGCTGGGAAAGGATAGTGATGCCGTGATCGCCAATGTAGCCGCTGAGCAGGATCTTGTCGCCGGGGCGAGCGCGATCGGCGGAAAGCTGCGTGCCTCGATCGACCAGGCCGATGCCGGTAGTGGTGATGAAAACCTTGTCGCCCTTGCCGCGATTGACGACCTTGGTGTCGCCGGTCACGAGCTGGACGCCGGCATCACGGGCCGCGGTCGCCATCGAATCGACGACCCGGGCCAGATCGGCGGCGGGCAAGCCTTCTTCGAGGATGAAGGCTGCCGCGAGGTAAAGCGGCTTCGCGCCGCCCATAGCCAGGTCGTTGACGGTGCCGTTGACGGCGAGAGAGCCGATGTCGCCGCCAGGAAAAAAGATGGGGGTGACGACGAACGAATCGGTGGTGAAGGCGAGGCGCGCGCCTGCGATTTCGAGCACCGCCTGGTCGTCCATCTTTTCGAGCGTGGAGTTGCGGAAGCGGCTGACGAAGACTTTTTCGATGAGCTCGGCCGAGAGCTTACCGCCGCTGCCGTGACCGAGGACGATCTGCGGATGGTCGAAGATGGGCAGCGGGCACTCGCCGAAGGGGCCCAGGCTGGCGAGGGATTCTTCGCGGGCGGGCTTAGTTGTGTCCATGGCCGTTCGCCCCGATCATCACCAGGTCGGCGTCCTTCAGATGACGCCCGTAGGCGTAATAGGCGGCACACGCGCCTTCCGCGGAGACCATGGTGGCGCCGAGGGGATGCTGCGGCGTGCAGGCGGTGCCGAAGGCGGGGCAGTCGTGAGGCTTTTTGATGCCCTGGAGGATTTGCCCGGCGATGCAAATCTCGGGCTCCATGGTGTCGATGGCCTGGACATTGAAGCGACGCTCGGCGTCGAAGTCGTGGAACTCCGCGCGGAGCTGGAAGCCGCTGTGCGGAATGGTTCCGACGCCGCGCCACTTGCGGTCGCTGACTTCGAAGACCTTCGCGATGAGATCCTGGGCGGGCTGATTGCCGCCGCGAGCGAGGATGCGCGAGTACTGGTTTTCGACCTCGCCACGGCCGGACTCGAGTTGCTCGATGACCATCAGCACACCTTCGAGAATGTCGAGCGGCTCAAAACCTGTAACAACGATGGGCACATGAAAGCGCGCGGCGAGCGGCTCGTATTCGGTGTAGCCGACGACGGCGCAGACGTGGCCGGGACCGAGGAAGCCCTGGACGCGATTCTGGGGCGAGTTGAGGATGGCCTCAATGGCGGGCGGGACGAGGACGTGCGAGACAAGCAGCGAGACGTTCGTCATGCCGTTCTGGCGCGCCTGCCAGGCCAGCATGGCGTTCGCCGGAGCGGTGGTTTCAAAGCCGATGGCGAAAAAAACCACCTGCTTGTCGGGGTTGGCGCGCGCGATCTTCAGGCAGTCGAGGGGGGAATAGACGACGCGCACATCCCCGCCCTGGGACTTGATGCTGAAGAGATCGCCATCGGAGCCGGGCACGCGCAGCATGTCGCCGAAGGAGCAGAAGATGACGTCGGGGCGACGCGCGATCGCATGAGCCTTGTCGATCATCTCGAGGGGGGTGACGCAGACGGGGCAACCGGGGCCGTGGACCAGTTCGACGCCTTTGGGCAACAGGTGGTCAATGCCGTTCTTAACGATGGAGTGGGTCTGTCCGCCGCAAACTTCCATGATGACCCAGGGTTTGGTCTGCGCTCGCTTGATCCGCTCCACGAGCTTGGCGGCGATATCGCCATCGCGATACTCATCGAGGTACTTCATGAGCTGGTCCTCGATCCGTTCCTGAATCCGGTCATCGATCCGGTCCCGGGAGCTTCGTCGACAACCGGAGCATCGAGTTCGCTGAGCTGATCGAGTTCCGCGAGGGCGGCGTAGGTCTTCTGCGCTTCCTCTTCATCGACGCGGCTGATGGCGAAGCCCACGTGGACGAGGACGTACTCGCCGACCTGGGTCTCCGGCACATAGTCGAGACAGGCTTCGCGGGTGACGCCGCCGAACTGGACACGCGCCATGTGCATGCCTTCATGGACGAAGGTTTCAACGACTTTACCGGGGATGGCGAGACACATGGCTGACGCTCCCTGCCGCACGTTTAGGCTCGTTCAAGTATCGCACTTCGCAAAGCAGGGTACAGGTTGCAGGTGGCGGCGGGGCGGCCTAATCCGGAAAGGAAGTGCTTTGGACCGGGGGACGAGAGGCCAGGGCGTGCTGGAGTGTGGTGCGGACGGCGTCGAGTTCGTCGCCGGTCAGTTCGAGGCGCGGAGGACGAACGCGTGCGGAGCCACAGCCGGTTTCCTGCTGCACCTGCTTGATGAGCTGCACGAACTTCGAGACAGTGTCCATTCGCAGGAGGGGGAGAAACCAGCGGTATAAGGCGAAGGCCGTGTCGCGATCGCCGGCCTCGGCGAAGTCGAAGAGGGCGACCGATTCGGCGGGAAAGGCGTTCACGAGGCCCGCGACCCACCCGACTGCACCCGCGGTGACGCCTTCGACGATGGCATCGTCGACGCCAACGAAGATCTGCAGACGGCCGCCGGTGAGCGCGCGAATGGCGGTGATGCGTCGCACATCGGTGCTCGATTCCTTCACGGCGGCCAGGTTGTCGAATTCCTCGGCGAGTTCAGCGATTTGCCCGGGGAGAAAGTCGGTTCCGTAGGCAACGGGATTGTTGTAGAGCATGCAGGAGAGCTTTGTGGCACGGAAAATCGCCGCGACGTGAGCTTTGGTTTCGCGCCAGTCGCCGCGATAGACATAGGGAGGAAGAACCATGAGGCCGTAGCAGCCTGCCTGCCCCGCGATTTTGGCCAGAGTGACGGCCTCCGCAGTGGAGAGCGCGGAGATGGCTGCGACCACAGGCGCGCCATTCGCAGCGGCGGCGAGGTTGCGCAGGATCGATTCCTTCTCGGCCAGTGTGAGCGTCGCAGCTTCGCCGAGCGAGCCGAGCGCGATGATGCCGGTGCAGCCGTTCGCAAGAAGCCAGCGCGCGTGGCGGGTCATGAAGGCGTGGTCGACCTGCAGCTGCTCATCGAAGCCGGTGGTTATCGCGGGCATGACACCCTGCCAGTTCATCGCGCCTCCGTGAGGGGTTGGCTTGCCTGGGCGTTTGCGTCGGGGGCGGATCGAAAGAGGCGCTCCGGCAAATACGGTTCGTGGGGAATGGCGGATTTTGCTCCGGTGATGTGATCCGCAATGAGGCGCGCGGTTGCGAGCGAGGTGGTGATGCCGAGGCCTTCATGGCCGGTCGCCAGGAGCAGGGTGGGGTCCCAGGGCCATGGACCGATAACGGGCAGCTTGTCGGGTGTTGTCGCGCGAAAGCCCGTCCACTTGCGGAGGAGCGGGCAGGCGGCGATCTCGGGGAGATACAACGTTGCTCGCTCGATCATCGCCGAGAAGATCCTGGGGTTAACGGCGTGCTCCTCGTCGCCAAATTGACGCGAGGAGCCAACGAGGATCTGCCCGGATCGGCGCGGCTGCACGTTGAAAGCAACGGAGTCGGCGGTCGCTGCATGCGTGCTCTGCAGATAGCCGAGCTCGACGAGCTGATGGCGGATGATTCCTGGACGAGAATCCGTGATGGCGAGATGCCCTTTTCGCTTGCGGATGGGAAGGCCGGGCACGAGCGTTGCAGACTCCGAGCCGCAGGCAATGACGATATGCGCGGCGTGGAGTTCCGAGCCATCCTCAGGCAAGATGCGGCCCGCCGCGGCGGAGACGACTTTGCGGGGAGCGTGCATGGTGACGCCGGCGCCGACCGCTTGCTGGATCAGCCATGAGGCAGCGCGGGTTGGATCGAGAACCGTATCCGACGGCACGAGCAGAGCGCCTGCCAGAGGACGGCGCAGATGAGGCTCTGCTTCGGCGAGCCCGTTGCCATCGAGGATTTCAGACACGACACCGGCTGCGGCGAAGGATTTGTGTTTGCGATGGACTGCGCGCATCTCCTCTTCGTCGGCGGCGATCCAGAGCGTTCCTGGGTGTTCGAGTTCGACATCGGCGGGGAGTCGGCTCGCCAGCGCACGCCACAAATTCTGCGAGTAGAGCGTGAGCGCCAACTGCGCGGGAGAGTCGTCCATGAGAACGACGTGGCCCATGGCGGCGCCGGTCGCGCCGCTCGCGACTGCGGTGCCCTCGACGATTGCTGTACGCAAGCCGCGGTTCGCGCATTCGAGGGCACAGGCAGCGCCGACGATGCCCGCGCCGACAACAACCACATCCGGGGATGGGAGCTGGCTCATCGGGCCGCCAGCGCGATGGGCGGCTGAATGCCCACGCGGAAGGGATCGTTTGGGTGGAGAAGCAAGCGGACTTCCGCGGTGATCCAGGCGGAGCCGGTGATGCTGGGAATCACGTGGTTGTCGTCCGGGCTGGCAGCGACGCGGTAGCTGCCTTCGAAGATCGTGCCGAGGATTCCCTCCTGCCGCCAAATCTGTCCGGGCACGAGCTTGCCATCCGCGGCGAGGCAGGCCAGCTTGGCGCTGGTTCCCGTTCCGCAGGGTGAGCGGTCGTAGGCGTTCCCCGGGCAGAGGACAAAGTTTCGGCTGTCCGCGCCCGGAGTGGGCGACGGCGTGAAGAGCTCGATGTGGTCGATCTCTCTGCGGTCTGCACCGGTGATGCCGTGCGCCGCCAAAGCCTGCTTCACAGCGACGGCAAAGCGGTTCAGGGCTTCCCTGTTTTCGAGCGTCAACGGCAAAGGCGCATCTTCGGTCAGGAAAAACCAGTTTCCGCCCCACGCGACGTCGCCGGTCACGGCGCCGAAGCCTGGAACCTCGACCGCAACCCCTTTGGCATGCCGATAGCTCGGGACATTCTCGACCGTCACGCGGCCGTCGGCGTGGAGCAGAGCGGTGACGATGCCCACCGGCGTCTCGAGTTTGTGTTCTCCGGCATCGATGCGGCGCAGATGCGCCAGCGTGGCGACGACACCGATGGTTCCGTGGCCACACATCCCGAGGTAGCCAACGTTATTGAAGAAGATGACGCCGGCAGCGCAGCTGCGGTTCTCAGGAGGAACCAGCAGCGCGCCCACCAGGACATCGGAGCCGCGCGGCTCATTCACGACTGCGGATCGAACATCGTCGTGCTCGGTGGCGAAGCGCCGCAACCGCTCCGCGAGCGTGCCCTTTCCCAGGTCGGGCCCTCCGCCGATGACAACGCGGGTCGGCTCGCCCGCGGTGTGCGAGTCGATGACGCGAATTTCCGGGTTCAATGTCACGCTCGTATACTCGTTGGCAAGTTTACCTTCCGGAGCGCGCATGAAGGCGTATCGATTTGCACGGCCGGCGTTTGTTTTTCTCGTTGCGGTCTGGGCTACGTTATCGCCGGGATCGTTGGCCGCGCAGACGCAGCGGGCGCTCCTGATCGGCATCAACACGTACGAACCGCCGGGAACGACGCCGCATCATCCGCCCGGGTGCGTGTACGGACGCTGCGAGCTGGGCTATTTTGAGAACCTCGAGGGCTCGGTGAACGATGCCGAGGCGATGGCCGAGCTGCTGACCAGCCCGAAATTTGGGTTTCCGGCGGATCAGGTAGTGTTGCTCACGACTCCGAATCCACAGCACCCCGCTGCGGGATTGGTTCTGCTGCCGCCGGACCAGACCACGCGCGAAGGCATCCTGGCCGCGATGCAGAGGTATCTGGTCGATGTGCCGCAGCGCGGGGACTCGGTGGTGTTCTACGCGGCCAGTCATGGGTCGCTGCGCGTGAACAGCAAGGGCAACAAGCTAACGGTGCTGGTGAATCACGAATACGTTCACGCGGACAGCACGCTGGTTCCCGCCGATTCGTATAAAGGCGGATACGACGTGCGCGACCGGGAGATGACGCACATCTTCAACGCTGCGCTCGATAAGGGCATTCACCTCACGGTCATCCTCGACAACTGCCACAGCGGCGGCATCAGCCGCGGCATCACGCCAAAATATCGAGAGCGCGATCTGCCGTTCGATGCGCGCGACGTTGCCGAAGCGCCCGATGTGCTGCCCAACGGAGAGCCGCGGCCGGGGCCGACGGAGCGGCCGGACAATCCCGCGCTGGTTTTCTCCGCCGTGCAACAGGACCAGGGAGCCAAGGAGACGCCGGACACGATTCCGCCAACCGAGCCGCACGGAGCGTTCACGGCCGCTCTGGTTGCGGCGATGCAGGCTCTGCCTGCGGATACGCCGGCGTCGGTTGTGCTGCAGCGGGTGCGCGCGGTGCTCGAAAGCGAAGACGTACCGGAAGAGGATCCTGACCTCGACGCGACGGCGGAGCGACGCCAGCAACCGCTCTTCGGGGGAGCTGCGTCGGGCTCGGGCAAAATTCGCAGTGCCGCGTTACGCACCAACAGCGACGGCACGGTTTCGCTCGATGTGGGCCGCGTCTCCGGCGTCGGCGCCGGAAGCGAGTTCACCGCGACTGCGCCCAACAGCGATGGACAGACGATCCAGCTGCGCGTCACCGCTCTCGACGGCATCGCGCGCTCGAAGGCCGAGGTAGTGAGTCCGGCCGGGGCCAAAGTCAGCCCGGGAACCATCTTCGAGCTCACCCAATGGCACCCCGCGGATTCGACGCCGCTGCGGGTATTTCACTGGCCCGCGACTCTCTCGCAGCAGCAGATCCTGGCCGCGGCGGCACAGCTGCAGGCGGCGGGGGTCGACTCGGTTGCCGATCCCTCCGAAGATGCATGGACGCACATGCTGAGCTGGAATGGCACGAACTGGATGCTGCAGGCGGCTGGCGCGCCCGCAGCGGTTTCGCTGGGCGCGACGCTGACCAGCGCTGTCGTACAAAAGCAGGTTCCTACAGGAGCGAAGGTTTGGATCAATCTGCCTCCGCCGCGCGAGTTGGCCGCCCAACTGTTGCCTGCCGATCCGAGCAGCGCTGTACAGCCAGCTGCGAATCTGGCCAGCGCCGAATATGCATTGACCGGCGTGCTCACGGCAAACGGCCCCGCGTGGGCGTGGTTTCACAAGAATGAGCTGGCCGCCGGCCCTCCTGCGCCGAACGCCGGTCCGCACAGCCCAGGATGCTCGACGACGTCGCGGTATCCGGTGCGCAGCGACTGGGTCGGGATGCCGGATGCAGCAGCGATCGAGCAGGGCGCGGCGACTCTCAATCGATATGCTGCGCTGCTCGGCAAGGTCCACGGCTGGCTGGAGCTGGCGAATACGCCCGTGCAGGCGGCTGCGGGCAACTACTATTCGCTGTCGCTCCTGACCAGGTCTGGCGACAGGATCGGCGCAGATACTCCGGTGCATCAGGGCGACCTGCTCAAGATGGGCCTGCATGCCACGGGGCCGGTCAGCGACAAGCGGTGGGTTTACGTTCTGGATATCGATTGCCACGGTCAGGGCACGCTGCTCTACCCTGTCGACTACGCGGAGAATCAATTTCCCAACGACTCCGATACCGGCAACGACTTCGTGCTGCCTGGGTCGCGGACGCTGCGCATCGGGCCACCGTACGGCATCGACACGATGATTTTGCTGAGCACCGCTCAACCGCTTTCCGATCCTTATGTGCTGAACTTTGAGGGCGTCGCCCGCAATACGCGCGGAGTCGCGTCGCCACTCGATCAACTGCTGGCCAACACCAGCAGTGGAACGCGCGGCAGTCCAGGCGCGGTCCCTACCCAATGGGGAATCGGGCTAATTACAATGCGCAGTGTTCCCCAACAGGCCTCGCGGTAGCTTTCAATCGCCATGCCGAGCACGAACATCCATCCGGCGCTTCTCAGTGCCTGTCTCTTTAGCTCGCTGATTGCTTCGGCGGGCGCGCAGCAGCCGGGGGAACTGCGCGGGTTGATCAACCGCCACGAGCAGGCTCTCAGCGATGCGCGCAGCTCGCACAATGTCCGCAGCGAAGCGACGGAGCTGAATACGCTGGCGAACCTCTATCGCGAGGCAGGCGATCCGCAGAAAGGGCTCGATTATTGCAGCCAGGCGCTCTCGATCGAGACCAGCAAGGGACTGCAGGCGCAGAGCAAGAATGTCGAAGGCCGCATTCTGACGGACCTTGGCCAGGAACAGAAGGCGCTCGATCTCTTCAATGAGATCCTGCCGGTGTGGCGTGAGCTGAACATTCTGCAGGGCGAGGCTTCGACGCTGAATAACATGGGCCGGGTCTACAACGATCTCGGCCAGCGCGACAAGGCACTTGAGGTCCTGAATCAGGCTTTGCCGATGTGGCGTCAGCTGAGCAACCGCGGCGGCGAAGCCAGCACACTCGACAATCTGGGGCGATGCTATTCCGACATGGGCCGGAGCCAGGAGGCGCTCGACAACCTGAGTCAGGCACTCCCGCTATGGCGGCAGGTGGGGGAGATTGGCGGCGAGGCGCAGACGCTGAACAACCTTGGCCGGACCTACACAAATCTCGGCGAGAAAGAAAAGGCGCTCGAGTCGTATCAGGCGGCTCTGCCGCTGTGGCACGAACTCGGCCATCCGGAGGGCGAGGCGGCGACGCTCAACGCGATCGGCCGCGTATACGACGACCTCGGGCAGAAGCAGCAGGGGCTGGATTACTACAATCAGGCGCTGCCGCTGTGGCGACAGGTGGGCAATCGCAGCGGCGTGGCGCTGGCGCTCTACGACATCGGCAGAATCCACATGGAGCTGGGCGAGCCGCAGCCGGCGCTCGACTCTTACAAGCAGGCTCTGGCGATTTGGCGCGAGACGCAGGACCATCGCGGCGAGGCAGCTGCGCTGAACCACATCGGGCGCGCGTACTCCGATCTGGGGCAACGGGACAAGGCGCTCGACTTCGACTACCAGGCTCTGGCAATGTGGCGCGCGGTCGAGGACCGTCGCGGCCAGGCTTTCGCGCTCAACAGCATCGGCCGCGTGCTCTCCGATGAGGGAAAACCGGAGCAGGCGCTGCCGCAGAAGCTCGCCGCCTTGTCGCTGGCAAAGGCCGCGGGCGATCCCGATCTCGAGGGCGGGATTGAAGCTTCGCTCATGCTGGACTTCCGCGCGCAACATCGACTGGAGGAGGCGATCTTCTTCGGCACCGAAGCGGTGAACGCTTACCAGCAGATGCGCAGGAATATCAGCGGACTCGACCAGAGCCTGCAGGAGCAGTTCGCGCAATCGAAGTCGGGGACATATCGCATCCTCGCGGAGCTTCTGGTGCAGGCAAATCGGCTGGGCGAGGCGGAGCAGGTCCTCGATCTGCTGAAGGAACAGGAGCTGAAGGAGGTGGTTCTGGGCGCAGCCAACCGTCCGGATGCTCACGCGACTCCGCTGAACCTGACGCGCGCCGAACAGCAGGTAGAGACGGACCTGGCGGCGCATGAGCAATCCGCCGTTGCCCTGACCGACCTGAGCGCGCAATATGCGGCGCTGCTGGCGAAACCCAACCGAACGCCAGCGGAATCCGCTCAGCTGCAATCGCTCGAAACGAAGATTGAGGCCGGCAATGCGGATGTTTCGGACTTCTTTCGGAAGACGCTGTATCCCGCGTTAGCGCGGAACGGCGGCACGCAAACCGCCAATGCGCTGCTCAGCGAAGAGAAGTCCACGGTGAGCCGGCTGCAAAATACGCTGGCGGAGCTGGGGCCGCACGTCGCAGGCGTACGGTTGCTGCTGGGCGATGAGCATGCGTACGCGATCGTCATCACGCCAGAGTCGCGCAGGAAATATGAGCTGAAGGCCACGCCAGCGCAGATCGACGACGCGGTGCAGCAATTGCGGAACGATCTGCGCTCGCCCTCTTCGGATGTCCGGCCGCATCTGGCGGCGATGTACACGATGATCGTTGCTCCGTTCGAAGAGGAGTTAGCGGCGCTGGAGCGCACTGCGGAAAAGGGACGCGTCCCGGTCCTGCTTTGGTCGCTCGACGGCGTCCTGCGTTATCTGCCCATGGCCGCGCTCTACGACGGTCATCGCTATATGGTGGAGCGCTTCAACAACGTTCTGTTTACGCCGGAAAGCTACGGGCACATGACCACACCGGATGCGAACAAGGCTGCTCTGCGCGTTCTGGCCATGGGACTGTCGAAGAGTTATGGCGGGCTGCCGGCGCTGCCGGGGGTGATTCCGGAGCTCGATTCCGTGGTGCATGATCCGAGCGATCCGGCATCGCACGGTCCGCTGGACGGAGTGCTTTTGCCCGACGAGCGCTTTACCTGGGCGGCATTGAAAGCGCAGCTCGGCGGGGGATCGGTTTTTCCGGTCGTCCACATTGCGAGCCATTTCGTACTGGAAACGGGCAAAGGCGAGGAGCCCTACCTGATGCTGGGCGGCAACGAATCGGGCGATGCTCAGGGGTTTCCGCTGACGCTTTCGCAACTGGAGAATTCCGCTATCAGTTTCCATGGAACCAGGCTGCTGACGCTTTCTGCCTGCAGCACTGCCAAAGGCGATGTGACCAGCGACGGGCTGGAGATGGACAGCCTCGGTATGGTGGCTCAGCAGAAAGATGCTGAAGCGGTGCTGGCTACCCTATGGGATGTGAACGACGCAAGCACCAGCCAGGCAATGAGCGACTTCTACTCGCGCTGGGTCAGGGAACCGGCCATGGGCAAGGCCGAGGCGTTGCGCCAGGCGCAGCTGGCCTTTCTGCGCGGGCCTTCGAGGGCGCAGCATTCCGCGACCGGGCGCGGCGTCGAGTTCGCGGACCAGCCTTCCCCGCGCGCCGCGACAACCACGTATGCTCATCCTTACTATTGGGCTCCTTTCGTATTGATTGGCAACTACCAGTAGCATTCAGTACCAGGAGAGATCGATGCTGCTACTTTGCGCATTTCTTATCGGAGTCGTCGCCGGCTCGCGGTCCATGCTCGCTCCCGCGGTTGTGAGCTGGGCAGCTAACCTGAATGTGCTCGACGTCGGACGAACACCGGTGGCACTGATGGGCTACAGGATCACGGTGATCATTTTCACCGTCCTCTCCGCGGGCGAGCTCATCGCCGATAAACTCCCGAAGACACCGAGCCGCAAACAACCCCTGTCGTTCATCATCCGGATCGTGACCGGATCGCTTTCCGGGGTGACGGTGGGGGCATCGGGGCACATGGCCCTCGCCGGGCTCTTTTTGGGGGCAGCCGGTGCGGTGGCAGGAACGCTGGGGGGCGCTGCGATCCGCACCAGACTGGCCGCTGCTTTCGGGCGCGACTTTCCCGCGGCCATCCTCGAAGACATCGCCGCCATCGCAATCGCTCTGTTCGCGGTGCTGAGGGCTTGATGAACTACAAATTTGACGCGATTGTGGTTGGCGCCGGCCAGGCCGGTCCTGCTCTGTGCGGACGTCTTGCGAAAGCGGGATGGAAGGTCGCGATCGTTGAGCGCCATCTCTTTGGCGGGACCTGCGTGAACAACGGCTGCACGCCGACCAAAGCGATGGTCGCGAGCGCGCACGCGGCTCATCTGGCGCGTCGCGGCGGCGACTTCGGTGTGCATGCTGGACCGGTGGGCGTGGACCTGCGCGCGGTAAAGGCCCGCAAGGACAAGATCGTCCTCGACTCGCGCACGGGCATCGAAAAGTCGCTGCGCTCGACCGAGAACTGCACGGTCTTCACCGGAACGGCATCGTTCGCCTCGCCTGTCACGATGCGCGTTGGCGACGATTTGCTCGAAGCTCCCAGGATTTTTCTGAATGTCGGCGCGCGGCCGCATGTTCCGAAAATGATGGGCGTCGATTCGGTTCCGTTCCTCACCAGCACCACGATCCTCGACCTGGAGGAACTGCCGGCGCACCTCATCGTGGTAGGCGCGGGCGCTGTGGGCCTGGAGTTCGCGCAGATGTTCCGCCGCTTTGGCTCCGCAGTCACGGTCATCGACAAGAATCCGCGCCTGGCCATGGGCGAAGACGAGGATGCCTCCCGCGTGATTCGCCAGGTTTTCGAGTCGGAAAAAATAGCCGTGCGTGTGAATGCGAACTGCATTCATCTGGAAAAGCACGGCAGCGAAATCTCAGTAGGGATGGAATGCAATGAGGGCGCGCCGCACATCACCAGTTCGCATGTTTTGCTGGCCGTCGGCCGCACGCCCAACACCGGTGACCTCAATCTCGCCGCGGCAGGCCTCGAAGCCGACAAACATGGATACATCCCGGTCGACGACCAGCTGGGGACCTCTGTCCCGGGCATCTTCGCCCTCGGTGACTGCAACGGACGGGGCGCCTTCACGCACACCTCCTACAACGACTACGAGATCGTGGCTCAGAATCTGCTGGACGGCGCGTCCCGCCGTGTAAGCGATCGAATTCCCGTGCATGCAACCTATATCGATCCGCCCCTGGGGCATGTGGGAATGTCGGAGGCGGAGGTACGGGCCACCGGCAAGCCTGCGCTCATCGGCATGCGTCCGATGACCCGCGTCGGCCGGGCCATCGAAAAGGGTGAGACCTTCGGCTACATCAAGGTTCTCGTCGATGCGGAGACGCAGCACATTCTGGGCGCAACGGTCTTCGGCACCGGCGGCGACGAGGCGGTGCACTGCATTCTGACCGCGATGTACGCGCGGCAGCCGGCGTCGCTGCTGACGCATTCGGTTCACATCCACCCGACGGTTGCCGAGCTGATTCCCACCACGCTCGAAGACCTGAAGCCGCTCAAATAATGCTGCGCGTTCCCTTCCCTGATGTCGTGGGCACGCTGACGGCGATCCTGGAACGGATCGGCTTCGATGCGGATCGCGCCGCACACTGCGCGCGCCTGTTTGCGGAGACCACGCGCGACGGCATTGCATCGCATGGAGTGGAGCGGTTCCCGCGGCTCCTCCAGATGATCCGTAATGGCTCGATCGATATTCACGCGACGCCGGCGCCGATCAGGGCCTTTGGAGCCATCGAGCGCTGGGACGGACGGAACGGCCCTGGCAATCTGAACGCGTGGTCTGCGATGGAGCGAGCTATCGAGCTGAGCCGCGAACACGGTATCGGCTGCGTAGCGCTCGCGCATACCAATCACTGGATGCGTGGCGGCACCTATGGCTGGCAAGCCGCGGACGCGGGCGTGATCGGCCTCTGCTGGACGAACACGCTGGCGAATCTGCCGCCATGGGGCGCAGCGGTTCCTGCGATCGGGAACAATCCGCTGATTATTGCCGTGCCGCGGCCGGAAGGACATGTTGTTCTCGATATGGCGATGTCGCAGTTTTCGTACGGGGCGCTTGAAATGTACCGGCAAAAGGGCGAGATGCTGCCAGTGGATGGCGGGTTCGACGCGGAGGGCCATCTGACACGCGACCCTGCTGCCATTGAAGCCTCGCAGCGTCCGTTGCCGATCGGGTACTGGAAGGGCTCGGGGCTGGCCGCGATGCTGGACATGCTGGCGGCTCTGTTGTCGGGTGGTTTGGCGACGTATCAGATTCCGACGGACCCTGCCAGGGAGACGGGGCTTTCGCAGGTGTTTCTCGCGATTGATCTCGCGCAATTGCAGCCCGCCGAGGAATCCACTCGCGCGGCCGATCGCATTGTGGCGTCGATCCTCGCCAGCAATCCTGGAGCGGTCCGCTATCCGGGCGAGCAGGTGCTGAAGACGCGCGCCGAAAATCTACGGCAGGGATTGCCGGTGCGCGAAGAATTGTGGAAGGAGCTGCGACGCCTGTGACTGCGGCAGGTGCGCGCTAATCTTAGAGGAGTCATGCGCGCCGCCGTCCTCCACCATACCGGCCCGATCGCAAGCCGGCCACTGCACATCGAGGAGCTGCCCATCCCAGAGCCGGGCCCTGGTCAGGTGCTTCTGAAGGTCGAAGCGTGCGGGGTCTGCCGCACCGATCTGCACATCACTGCCGGTGAGCTGCCGCCGCTGCGCGAAGCCGTCACGCCGGGTCATCAGATAGTGGGGCGCGTCGTAAAGCTCGGCGCGGGTGTGAACTCGATTGCTGTGGGAAAGCGCGCGGGGGTTTCGTGGCTGGGAGGCACGGATGGCACGTGTCCGCTCTGCCGCAAGAACCGCGAGAACCTCTGCGATCATCCGACCTATACGGGTTACAGCGTCAACGGCGGGTACGCGGAATATGCCGTCGCGCGCGCCGACTTCCTGATCGCGCTTCCCGAGGGACCGGACGCCCTGCACCTCGCGCCGCTGCTGTGTGCCGGGATTATCGGCTTTCGCAGCCTGCGCGTCGCTGAGGCGGCGGAGGGTGACCGTGTCGGGCTGTTTGGATTCGGCGCCTCCGCGCACCTCGCGATTGAAGTGCTGCGCGCCTGGAAGTGTGAAGTCTACGTCTCCACACGCGGGGAATCGCATCGGCAGCTCGCTCGCGACTTGGGGGCAAACTGGGTCGGAGACGATACGCAACGGCCGCCGATACCGCTGGACTGCGCCGTCACCTTTGCGCCGAGCGGCGAAGTGGTCGTGGCCGCGCTGGCCTCGCTGCGCAAGGGCGGCATTGTCGCGATCAACGCGATCCACCTCGATCGCATCCCGCAGTTCGATTACGACTCGCTGTTGTGGGGCGAGCGGCAGCTGCGCAGTGTTACTAACATGACGCGCCAGGATGGGCGCGACTTTGTGGAGCTCGCCACCCGACTCGGTATTCGCCCGAGGACGACGACATTCAGCCTGGACGCTGTGAACGATGCACTGCTGGCGGTGGCGAATGACGCGATCGACGGGGCCGCGGTGGTGATTCCGTAGGACGTCAGGTGAACCCACTCAAGCCAAAGAATGGGTTTGAATGGGCCACACGATTCTTACCGCAGGTCGATCTCCAGCACTTCAATCGCATAACCTGGGATGCGGTGATGAAACGATGCACCTATACCATGCAGAATACTTTCGGCGGGAATGATAGCGCTTGGCTGCTGGATGGTATTGGTGGCCTGCGTATCATGCGCGCTGAGTGTGATAAGTCTGCCTTCGGGGGATAGCTTCGATCCGGGCAGACGAATATCCACACTTTGCGGATCCGATGAGGCGTTGACGAGCTTGAGATAGAGCCGTTTTTTAGCGGTGTCCTCGGTGACGGAATAGAAGAACCGCGTGCCCGCGCCCTCGAGCGAGGAGGCCGGCGTTTCGTCGCCGATGTGGGCTGCGAAGATCACCTGTGCGTAGTAGCTGGGCGAGCCATAACTGTTCAGAGCGTCATAGCCGATCAGATCGGTGTCCCACTGCATCGCTCCGGGGCTGATATTCACGAGCAGCGGCGCGTAAGAGGCCATCACGACGATGTCGCTGTTGCGCTCGAGTCCCGTCATCCAGGCGGCATCGCCGAGGGCTGCGCCGAAGTTCGGGGTAGGCGTTCCCTCGCGCGTGGCCCACTCGCCGACAAATATTTTGGGGCCATTGCGGTCGGTTTTGTCGTAATGCGTTGCATCGTGAAAGAAGTTCGTGGCGCGCAGATAGTAGTGCTCGTCGAGCACATCGGGAGTCATACCTTTGATGGGCGCGGTAGCAATCAGCTGCAGATCGGGATACTTTGCTTTGATTGCTTTGTAGAACTGGGCATAGCGCTCGTCGTAACTTCCCGACTTATCGAACCAGTCTTCGTTCCCTATCTCGACATACGTGATATGAAATGGCTGCGGATGGCCGTCGCGTACGCGCTCGGCGCCCCACTTCGTATCCGGTCCGCCGGTCGCATACTCGATCTCGTCGAGAGCGCTCTGGACATAAGGCTCGAGGTCGTGGCCGGGCTGGATATGTTCGCCCTTCAGCGCGTAACCGGCATAAACAGCCAGCACCGGCTGCATGTGCAGGTCTTCGCACCACTCGAAGAATTCCAGCAGGCCGAGGCCGTCGGTGGACCAGTACTCCCAGGGGCTGGGATGGCCCGGCCGGTCCACGCGCGGACCGATGGTCTTCTTCCAGTCGTACCAGTCGGCCAGGTGATCGCCCTCGAGATAATTGCCGCCGGGAAAACGCAGGAACTGCGGATGCATGGCGGCGAGTTTCTCCATCAGGTCGATGCGGTTACCGTTGGCGCGATCGCGATACGTGGGCGGAAAGAGCGAGACGAGATTGAGCCACAGAGTGCCGGGATGAGCTACGGTGAGGCTCAGGTGATTTTCGAGCGACGGCTCGATCGCGCCGGTTTTCAGGGTGAACTCGTATTGCTTCCACTCCGCGCCAATGCCGGAAACCACGGCGCTGGCCAGCACTTTGCCGCTTTGGTTCGCGACAAGACTGGCAGTCACCTCACCCACGGAGTCCTGTTTCGCGTAGAAAGAGCCCTGGTAGGTGGTGTTGGGGCGCAGCGGAATGCCCCAGTAGCCACCGTTCAGCACGCCGGCGGGACTGGATACGCTGGCCTGGCTGACATCAACGCGCAGACTCTGCGCGAGCGCCTCGCTCGGGCCGGTGGATTTGTCGACGCCGATTTTCGCCTCGGAAACACCCTTCTCGACAAGAATCCAGTCGTTCACGCCCGACCAGTTGGAGCGAAAGGTCCCGTTGCGAATCAGCTCCCCATAGAGGCCGCCGTCGTAGGAGTGGTTGATCTCCTCGGTCATCAAGCCGTACAGCGTGGGGCTGACTTTCGCGACGGGCTGATCGGCGTGGATGGTGAGGATTGCCGGTCCGGAAGATGGAGACTGCGCTCCGAGGGCCATGGCGGCGAGTGAAAACGATAAGGCAACTACGATCGCGGAAACGTTCTTTCTCATGAACAAGGACCTTTCGAGAAGGCGGCAAGGCCGACAGAGTCGTATACCACAAGGGTTCTCCCGATTGCCGCGCCGTGGTGTTATCCCAGTGAGCCATCGGAGGCGTCCCAGGAGCGGGCGAATGCGATGGTTTTCCTGAATTTCCTTCAGAACAGAGACTAAGTCCAGCTCCATCATAGATTTAAATGGAAGATTCAATGGAAATTCCGCCACTGCGGAATCAATCGTGCCCGCCCAGCTCAGCCGGCTTGTCTCCGGCGGCATCGCACATTGAAAAACGCTCCTAGCCTCCTGATTCCATTAGGGTACGCCCGAGAGCCAAAGTGGTATGGCTGAAGTCACTGTAGACACACCATCATTCCCAGATGAGCCGCGGGAGCGCCACGAGCATGCGGATGGCCGCGATCCTGGGAACGGTTGCGGGTGCGGGCGTCATCTGCATCGCGCTGGGCCAGTGGTCTGTCTTGTCCCGCCGCAACACAATTCTGGATCTGCAGGACCTCCCCGTGAACTCGGCGGTTCGTCTGGTTGGTGTTGTCACCTACATCGATTCGCCGGGCGCTAGGTTCTGGATCCAGGATGAAACCGGCGCCGCGCCGATTGCGATGAATTCGGATCCCGCGGGACTCCGGATCGGGGAAACCGTCTCCGTTGAAGCGACCAAGACCTCCCGCTACGACCGGCTGCGGGGGCCGGTTAGCGCCGGATTGGAGCACGTCCAGGTACGGCCCACGCTGGCGAAGGTCAAATTGCCGCAGCCCTTTCCTGTCGCGCTCGAGAATTTCCCCACGCCCGACAAAAATGGCACCCGCGTCCAAATCACGGCGATCGTGCGGTCCGCATCGCGCGATGCGCTGGGACGCGCACACTTGTCGATCGCAGGCAGCGGGCGGGAGATTGAAATCATTGTCGCGAAACCGGACCGCGACGATTCGCAGCTGATTGACGCCAGGGTTCGCTTCGTCGGCCTTCCCGAGCAGATACGAACCCCGGAGGGCGCGCTGGTTGGCAATCACGTATGGGTGCCGTCGGGCCGTGATCTGACGATCGAGCAACCTGCGCCGGCGCAGGTTCCCCTTTACTCCATTCGAAGTCTTTACACCGGGAGCCACAACGGCCACAGGTTGCGCATTCGCGGCCGCGTAGCAACCGCAACTCCCGATGCGATCACTCTCGAAGACCAGTGGGGAGCGATCGAGTGCCGCCTCTCCGCACCCCAGCCGTTGCAACCTGGCTGGACGGTGGAGGCCGAGGGATTCCCGACCCGCACCGGACTTCGCTTCGATCTGTTCCACGCTCAGGCGGTAGTGCTTTCACGGGAACCAGTCGAGAGCACCCTCGATCCTGGTCCCGCACCGGCCCCGCTGACCACCGTGAGCGCCATCCGGAACCTCTCGGCGGCTGAGGCGGAGCAGGCTTTGCCCGTCCGAATCACCGGCGTCATCACCTACATCGATCCGCACTGGCGGCAGCTTTTCGTCCAGGATCGTAGTGGCGGCATTTATGTGAAGTATTCCGGCAACCACCCGGAGCTGGCCGCGGGCAATCGGGCTACGTTAGTCGGGATTACGGGCGCCGGCGACTTCGCTCCGGTCATTGTGGCGCCGAAGTTCATCCCGGCGGGAGTAGCGCCGCTACCCGACGCTGTCCCGGTCGCCATGGAAAAGGCCGCGGCAGGATCGCTCGACGCGCAATACGTGAGCGTCGAGGGCATCGTCCACCCCATCAAGGTCGAGGGGGAGTTCAGCGACCCGACCCTGACCTTCGAGTTGCTGGGCCCCATCGGCCAGGTCCACGTTTCTCTTGCGCCACTTGCAGCGAATCTCGAACAGGCGCAGCACCTCGCCGACGCAAGGGTGCGCATCCGGGGCGTATTCGGTACGGTGTTCAACGCCCGCCGTCAGCTTGTGGGATATCAACTGGCTGTGCAGGATCTCTCGAACATCGATGTGATCGAGCCTGCGGTGGCCGATCCATTTGCGATGGAGACAACAGCGATCGGATCCCTGCTGCGCTACTCGCCGAGGGCCAGCTTCGGCCATCGTGTCAAGGTGGAAGGCATCGTCACTCTCGTGGAACCGAACTTCCTGTATCTGCAGGATGCAACCGACGGGGTGCAGGTGCGCGGCAACACGCATTCCGTTCACGTTGGCGACCTCGTGGATGCGATTGGTTATCCCACGCTGGTCGGCCGTTATTCACCGGTCATGAGCGATGCGGTCTTTCAGACTCTCAGCCACGAAGGTGCAATCCAGCCGCGATTAGTCACCGCCGAAACGCTGCTGCAGGGCAACGAAGACTCGATGCTGGTGAGCGTAGAGGGAAAGCTTCTGGCAGCCGTCGACGGACCGGCCCGCAAGAGCCTCGTCCTGCAGTCCGGAGTGCGCACGTTCACCGCGCAACTGGAGAACTCCGATCAGGGAACAGCGCCGTGGAGGCTCCAGGAAGGGAGCGTGCTGCGGCTTACCGGGGTTTCGTCCACGCAGGTCGATCCAGGAAGGCTGTATGCGATTCTCGACCAGGATCCGATTGGCTTCCAGATTCTGTTGCGGTCGCCTCGCGATCTGACGATCATCCGCAACGCACCATTCTGGACCCTGCGCGCGACGCTGGGGATGCTCGGCCTGCTGTCCCTGCTCACCACCGGGATTCTGGTATGGGTGAGCGTGCTCCGGCGGAGGGTGCGGAGCCAGACCGAAGCGCTGCGCAAAGCGTCAGAAACGGCGCAAGCCATCACGGACCTTTCTGCGGCCATGGAGAGAGTATCGAGCGAGCAGCAATTCGACACCCAGGTCTCCGTGCGCGGCAGCCAGGAGATCGCCCAGCTCGTGGTGGGCTTCAACACCATGTTGTCGGAGCTCGAACAGCGGGAGCGCGCAAAAAGAGATGCGGAGGCGCGCATCCAGCACATGGCGCTGATCGACGATCTGACCGGATTGCCGAACCGCCGCCTGCTGGGGGATCGCCTGTCGCAGAGCCTGGCGAAGGCGAAGCGCGAAAATCGAATGCTGGCGCTGCTCTACATCGATCTGGATGGCTTCAAGCTGGTCAACGACAGTCTGGGTCACAGCGTTGGGGATTTCCTGCTGGGCGAGGTGGCGCAGCGGCTCAAGACCAGATTCCGTGAGTCGGACACGCTGGCGCGCATCGGCAGCGATGAGTTCACCCTGATCCTGGACCACATCCATAACGTGGCGGACACAGAGAGAACTGCCGAAAATGTTCTGGAGGTGCTGAAGGCTCCGTTTGCGATCGAGGGGCATGCGATCCGGATCACCGCCAGCATCGGCATCAGTATTTTTCCGGATCATGGCGAGGAAGGCGGGCAGCTGTTGCAGCAGGCAGACTGCGCCATGTATGAAGCCAAACGGCGCGGAAAGAGCTGCTTCGTCCAGTTTGGCGACGATCTGGGCAACGCCGCGCGCGAGCGCCTGACCCTCGAGGGCGAGCTGCGCCGCGCCATCGAAGAGGGCGAGATTACGGTGCATTACCAGCCGGAGTTCGACCTCGCGCAGAACACCATCGTGCGCTTCGAGGCTTTGGCGCGATGGACTCATCCCACGCTGGGGCCGATTCCCCCGCTCAACTTCATTCCCATTGCAGAAGAGAGCGGTCTGATCGTTCCTCTCGGCGCGCATATCATGGAGCGCGCCTGCACCGATGCGGTCGCCTGGCAGCGCAGAATCAATCGGCCGATCCAGGTCGCGGTCAATGTTTCCAGCGTCCAGTTTGCCCGCGATACGTTTATCGAGGAAGTGGAGGACATCCTCCAGCGGACCGGTCTGGCGCCCAGCCTGCTGCAGATCGAACTCACCGAATCCGCCACGCTGGCCGGGATCGAGCGCGCCGCGGCGATGATGCGGCGCCTGCGGAACCTCGGGATCAGCGTAGCCATGGACGACTTTGGCACCGGTTACTCGTGCCTGAGCTATCTGCCCAAGCTTGCTTTCGACGCGCTCAAGCTCGATCGCTCGTTCGTGAACGAACTGGTGCTGCATCCGGAGAGCATCGCTTTTGTGCAGTCGATTCTCTCAATGGCGCACAACCTCAACATGAAGGTGATCGTCGAGGGAATCGAAACCCGCGAGCAGCTGGAACTGATGAGGTCGCTGGGCACCAATGAAGGACAGGGATATCTGCTGGGACGGCCCTCGCCCAACCCCCTTGAACAACTGAGCTGGAGCTCGGCGATCGACTACCGTGCCCCGCAGGAGGACCTCGAGCCTGCTCGGTAGGCGCTGAAAACACCATGGAGACGATCCGCCCAACTGGATTTGAGAACAACGCGCACAACGTCGCTGCCGCGCCGTCGCGCTCCGTTCGCGATTGCGGCTGGATGGGCTTTCTGAAGGTGCGGAGCGGACGCTTCGCTGCTCTGCTGATCATCGCGGTGATCGGGCTCTGCCCGTCTGCCTTCGCACTCGACCCGGGAAAAGCCATCACCCAGTACATGCAAACAACGTGGACCAGCGATTCCGGTCTGCCGCAAAATTCCGTTCAGGCGACGGCACAAACAGCGGACGGCTTTCTGTGGTTCGGTACCCAGGAAGGCTTGACGCGATTCGATGGCGTGCATTTCACGACCTACACGCGGCAGACGACTCCGGGCCTGGCGTCGAGCTTTATTCAGAGTCTGACCGCAAGCCGCGACGGCAGCCTGTGGATTGGAACCGACAGCGGCCTGAGCCACTATCAACCGGCGATGTCAGCCGAGGTGGGCGGCATTTTCACTTCGCTCACCACCCACGACGGACTTTCCGGCAACAACGTCACAGCGCTATGCGAGGATCGCGAGGGCGGCATCTGGGCGGGGACCGCGAGGGGATTAAATCGGATCGTGAACGGCCGCGTCGAAAGCTGGAGCACCAGCGACGGCCTGGCGGATCTCGCCATCAGCGCCATCACCACCGACGCTGGGGGGACGCTTTGGGTGGGAACCGCCAAAGGCCTGTCGCGCTTCGACAACGGCCGCTTCCGCACCTTCACCACCCGTGACGGGCTGCCGAGCGACGCCATCCTCGCTCTGGCAGCGGCCCCGGACGGCTCGCTGTGGGTCGGGACGCTCGCTAACGGTCTGGCCCAGATCCGCAACGGCCACATCTCGATTTTTCCTCAGCGTCTGCCCTGGAACGAGATCACCGCGATGCTGGCCGATCATGACGGCGCGCTCTGGATCGCCTTCGACCGGCACGGGATCGCCAGGCTCTATCGAGGCAAACTGAACTACTACGACGCCGCTCGTGGTTTGCCAAGCGACCGGTGCGCGCGCTCTCTTTTCGAAGATCGCGAGGGCAGCCTGTGGGTGGGCTTCCTCGATGCCGGCGTGGCGCAGCTGCGCGACGGAAAATTTACTGTTTTCGGTACGCCTGAAGGCCTCTCCGGCAACTACGACGGCAACGTGCTGCAGGCGCAGGATGGCACCATGTGGATCGGCGCCGACGACAACGGCATCGACCATCTGCTGCCCGACGGCCGGATCGAAGTGTGGAACCAGCGCAAAGGTCTGCCCAATCAGGCTGTTTATTCGCTGCTGCAGACGAGGGATGGCAGCCTGTGGGTCGGATACCGGCGCGGCACCCTCGCCCGTATCCAGCATGGACAGGTCTCCATCTATCACGACCCGCTGGCTGCGAATTACTCGGTGAATTCGCTCCTCGAGGATGGAGAAGGCACACTGTGGATCGGCTTCGAAGGCCGGGGGCTGGCTCGTTTCGACCGAGGGAAATTCCATCACCTCAGCGACACCGGCCGAGTCGCTGCGCTCGCCCTCGCCACGGATGGCTCGCTGTGGGTTGGTATGGACGGTGATGGCGCCCAGCGGCTTTACCATGGCACATCCACTGCGTTCACCACAGCCGCGGGTTTGCACAGCGATCATGTCATGAGCCTCTACGCCGATCCGGACGGCAGCGTGTGGGTGGGGCAGGCAGGCGGCGGCCTCAGCCACATTCGTGACGGCCACGTCACGACGTGGACGCCCGATCAGCAGATACCCAATTCCGCCATCGGCTCCATCATTCGAGACAACGCCGGCAACCTGTGGTTTGGCACCGACATCGGCATCTATCGCGTCACGAAGAGCGAACTGAACCAGCCGGTGCGCACGCCCTCGAGCGTGGTTCATCCCGTCCTGTATGGCATCGCCGACGGCCTGCGATCGCGGGAGACGCTTTACGGCAGCATGCCGTGCGTGTGGAAGAGCCGCGATGGACGTCTCTGGTTCGGAACCATCGCTGGTATCGCCGTGGTCGATCCCGCGCATATCCCGGTGAATACGGTCGTGCCGCCGGTGTGGATCGAACGCTTCAAACTTGACGCGCAGACCATCCCGCTGCAGGATCACGTTCGCCTTGGCCCGAGTTCGGGCAATCTCGAAGTCGCTTTCAGCGCGCCCACCTTTGTAGCGCCGCTCCAGGAGCGCTTTCGTTACCGGCTGATCGGATTCGATTCCGACTGGAATTATTCGGGCGGACGGCGCATGGCCTGGTACACGAACCTCCCTCCCGGCAATTACACCTTCACCGTTCAGGCGCAGAATAACGACGGCGTCTGGAATCAAGCCGGCGCTTCCTTCAGCTTCTCGCTGCGGCCGCCGCTGGCACGGACACCGGTTGCGTATGCGTGTTACGCGATGCTGGCCCTGCTGCTCGCGTGGGGTATCGTTGCCTTCAGAACACGGTCTTTGATGCACCGCCAGGAGGAGCTGACCCGCACCGTGACCGAGCGGACGGCGCAGCTCGAGGCGGAAAAGGCCGCTCTCGAAGCGACGCGGCGCGCGCTGCACATTCAGGCCACGCACGATTCGCTCACTGGCATCTTCAACCGCGCGGCCATGCTGGAGCATCTGCAGCGCGAGATCGCCCGCGCTACCCGCGATCGGACGACGATTGGCGTTCTGATTGCGGATCTCGATCACTTCAAGAACCTCAACGACAGCTACGGTCACCTGTGCGGCGATGACGTGATCCGCGAAACCGCTGACCGTTTCCGTGCCGCCATGCGCGGCTACGACATTGTGGGCCGCTATGGTGGAGAAGAATTTCTCATCCTGTTTCCGGGGTGGGACTTCACGGTAGCTCCCGGCCGCATCGACGATTTGCTGAATTCGATTCGCTCGCGGCCCTTCGAGGCCGGCGAAGGCCGCGTTACCGTCACCTGCAGCATCGGTGTGGCGATGTTCCGGCCTGAGCTGGATTCTCCGTCGATCCGGGAGGTGCTCAGCCGGGCCGATACGGCCCTGTATGTAGCGAAGAATTCCGGCCGCAACTGCGCGAGCTTTGAGGTCCGGAATCCAGCGGTTCGCAAAGCGCGCATCGAGGCCATTCGCACGGTGAGCAGCGACGATTAGCCGACCATGATGCGGGAGCGGTTATCCGGCCCTCATCAACGACGTGAGACAGTTGACCGCTTCGTCGAGTTCGGCCATCGGCACGCACTCGCGGTTGCTGTGAGCCGTTCGCATATCGCCAGGGCCAAAGACCGCGATTTCCTCGGCCATCGGCGCGAAGATGCTGGCCTCGGAACCGAAGGGGATGGAGATTGCCGGTCTGCCGCTCAATTTTTCCATGGACTGGATGAGGGCCGCGCCGGCATCGGTTTCGAATCCCGATTGCTGGCGAAGGGGCTGGATCTCGGCGCTAAAAGTGGCGTCGAGGCTGCGCAGACGCTCGACGATTTCCCCCACCGACTGCAGGACGCTGTTGGGAGAGTCACCGGGGACCGGTCGCCACTCCAGCTGAAAACGGCACAGGCCAGGAACGATGTTCTTCGCCGTGCCTCCCTGGATTGTGCCGATGTTGATCGTGGTAAAGGCTGGATCGAAGAAGCTGTGCCGCGTGAGAGCGAGCCGCGCGGCGAAGTCCTCGATCGCGCTGACCAGCCGGGCAGCGTTGTAAATGGCCGAGACCCCTTGCAGCGGATGCGCGCTGTGCGCCTCTTTTCCGTGCACCGTGATTTCAGCGAGGCAATAGCCTTTGCCGGCGCGCGCCGGATGCAGCGACGTAGGCTCTCCGATGACCATGCGGCGCGGGCGGAGAGCGGATTCCGCTGCCAGACGCGATGCGCCGACGCAGCCGATCTCTTCATCGGCCGTCAGCACCAGGCGCAGACCCTGGGGGAGCGCGGCGGAATCCATTTGGGAAATTGCCGTCAGCAGGCAGGCGAGAAACCCCTTCACGTCGCATGCGCCGCAACCGTGCAGATGGCCGTCTCTGAGGACTGGATCGAGGGCGTTTGCCCAGTCGGCCGCAAAAGGGACGGTGTCGGTGTGGCACATGAAGACGAGATTCACGTCTTGATCGGCAGCGTTCTGCCCCGGCGGCGCTGCGATCAGATTCACCTTCTCGGCGCCCGCCGGATCGCGATAAGGCAACTCACGGGTCGACCACCCCGCGCTGCGCAGCGCACGCGTTGCGTAATCGATGATGGGGCGATTCGACACTGCTGAGTTGGAGGGAATGCGAATCAGGTCCGACAGCATCTCGACGACGGATTTCATCGTCCAGCACCGGGCGCATCCCGCCAGACCTTTGCGTGGACCTCTGCGTAGCGGGAGACGATTTCCTCCTCGAGGGCGTGCCTGCCATCGCGCACGATCAGCTTGCCATTCACGCCTACATCGCGGATGGCGGTCCGGTTCATCCCAAAGACGATCACGGACAACAGATCGTCGGCGGAATGGCCGGCGATGGAGACATCACGCAGGTCCACGGTAAAAAAATCCGCGAAAGAGCCAGAAGTGAATTCGCCGGACCGGACCGCCAGGGCGCGTGCGCCGTTCACAGTTGCGCATGCGAAGAGCCGCGCAGCGAGTCCCTGCCCTCCGATCTGATCGAGAATGGCACGTTGCTGCTGGGTGAGGCGCAAATGGTAGTCGAGTTCGCGCGCGTCCTCGAGCGGATCGATTTGCGCCTGGCTGTCGGAGCCCAGCGCGATGGAGATGCCGCTCTTCATCACCTCGTCCGCAGCCAGAATGCCGTCACCGAGGTTGCGCTCGGTCGTCGGACAGGAGCAGATCGTCGCGCCGGCATCGGCCAGCATGGCTGTTTCTTCGGCATCGATGTGGATCGCGTGCACCGCGGTCCAGTCCGGCCCGAGCAGGCCAGCCTTGCCGAGTAGTGCGACGGGAGTGGCGCCGTATTCGCGCAGGCAGGCTTGGTTCTCCGCCACCTGCTCCGCCATGTGCATATGCAGCGGCATCCTTCTCTCACGTGCCCACGCGGCAATTGTCCGTACATCGTCGAGCGGCACCGCACGGATGCTGTGGGGAGCAACGCCAGAGTGGACCTCGGGCGAATCCCCCGGAAGCTCGCGGGTGAGCGCGTCCATATTGGCAAGAAACTCCGGCGTGGTTTCGAAGAAACGTGTCTGGCCTGGATCGCGCGGCATCTCGAACCCGGAACGCTGGTAGGCGCAGCGCAGCAGCACAATACGGATGCCGACCGACTGCGCGGCTGCGATCACTTGTTTGGCAAGAAGGTTTGGATCGTCAAAGGGACGGCCGTCGGGAGCGTTGTGCAGGTAGTGAAACTCGCCGACGGTCGTCGTTCCGGCAAGCGCCATTTCCAGAAAGACCATGCGGGCGACGTCGTAGACCTGCTTGGGGTCGAGATGCGCGGCAGCATGGTACATCGTGCCGCGCCACGACCAGAAATCCCTGCCGCTGACGGCGCGCGATTCCGCCTTGCCGCGAATCAGGCGCTGGAAAGCATGGGAGTGCACGTTCACGAAGCCAGGAAGGAGAGCCTTGCCGGGCAGGCCGACGACGGTGCCGGCCGGGGCGTCTGCGGAGGTGACGGCCAGAATTTTTCCGGCATCATCGACGAGCAAGCCGGCGTTGGCGAGGAAGCGGCCGTCGACGAGGAGGAGCTCGGGACGATAGAGGGTCGTCATGGCGCGACCCTTTCGCCGTTGATCCAGACTTCGCGCACGGGATTGCTGCCGAGGGTGTACACCAGTTCCCGCCAGTCTGCGCCTTCCAGGACAAGAAAGTCTGCCGGCAATCCAGGCTCGATGCGACCGGCATCGGTCAAGCCGAGTGCATGTGCGGCATTGACCGTGCCAGCGACCAGCGCCTCCTGCGCCGTGAGCCCATTCAGGCGAACCGCCAGTGCCAGGGCCATGCAAGCGGAGAAAACCGGACTTGATCCTGGATTGAGATCGGTGCCTACCGCAACAGCAGCGCCCGCGTCGATTAATTTGCGGCCGGGCGCCGCAGGCAGACCCAGATGGAGCGAGACGCCGGGAAGAATCGTAGCAATGGTCGTGCTGCCTGCCACCGCCGCAACCTGATCCGCGCTGCACGCTTCGAGATGATCGACGCTGAGCGCGCCCATGCGCAGGCCGAGTTCGAGACCGCCCACGCGGTGAAACTGCTCGGTGTGCAGCTTGATGCCGAGACCGTTGTGCCGAGCGCTCGCGAGCATCCGCTCCGCCTCCTCGGCGCTCCAGGCTTCCTGCTCGACGAAAACATCGACCGCCTGCGCAAGCTTTCTCTGCGCCACGCGGGGAATCAATGTCTGACAAACGTCCGACACATAAGCTGCGCGGTCTGCCGCCGATTTGGGAGGAACGTGAATCAACAGCGTCGGAATGATGCGCGCGCGCGTCTGTTGAGCCACGGAGCCAATCACCTCGAGCATCGCGATTTCCGCTTCCGGTTTGAAGCCGTAGCCGGACTTGACCTCAATGACGGTTGCGCCGGATCCCAACAAAGACTCGATGCGCGGCTTCGCGAGCGCAACTAATACTTCGGGGGATGCTGCCGCAGTGGCGCGGATCGTGCTCCAGATGCCGCCGCCCGAGGCCAGGATTTGTTCGTAGGGGACGCCCGCGACGCGCGCGTCGAAATCCGCCAGGCGATCGCCCGCCCACACTGCGTGCGTGTGCGGATCGACGAGGCCCGGAACGACAGCCCGTTGCTGTAGGTCCACTGTGGCGTCAGCAGCACCGTGCCATTCTGCCTCGAGGCCGGCCCAGACAAATTTGCCACCTGCAGCGGCCAGTGCGGCGCCCTCGATAATCCGCAGCTGCCGCATCGCCGCACCACGCTTCGGCCCGGGGCCTTCGGGCGTGACGAGCTGCGCAATTCCTCGAACCAGGAGGTCGGCGTTCATGGCAGGCGCGACTTACCCAAACTCGACAGATCGAGACCTGGCAGATCCAGGCCGCGTTCGCGCGCCACCGTGATGGCTCGATCATATCCAGCGTCTGCGTGGCGCACGACGCCCATGGCAGGGTCGTTCTTCAGGCACAGGCGCAGCCGCTCATCCGCTTCGTCGCTGCCATCCGCCACGGCGACCAGGCCGGCATGCTGGCTGTAGCCCATGCCGACGCCTCCTCCATGATGAAAGCTCATCCATGCGGCGCCGCTGGCAATGCCGGTGGCGAAGTTGAGCAGCGGCCAGTCGGACACCGCATCCGATCCGTCGCGCATGGCCTCCGTTTCGCGGAACGGGCTGGCGACCGAGCCCGCGTCGAGATGATCGCGTCCGATGACGATGGGCGCCTTGAGCCGTCCGTCGCGCACCATCTGGTTAAAGAGCAACCCCGCGCGGTCGCGCTGCCCATAGCCCAGCCAGCAGATGCGCGCCGGCAATCCCTGAAATGCAATTTGATCGGCGGCGTAGGTCAACCATTGGGTGAGCCGGGCATCCTCCGGAAAAAGTTGGAGCAGCGCCTGGTCCGTAACGGCAATGTCCGCTGGATCCCCGGAGAGAGCAACCCAGCGGAAAGGTCCGCGGCCTTCGCAAAACGAATCGCGAATGAACGCGGGCACGAATCCCGGATAGGAAAAGGCTTCGGTCACACCTGCGATCTGCGCCTGCGTCCGCAGGTTGTTGCCGTAGTCGAAGGCAATGGCGCCGCGCTGCTGCATGGTCAGGATCGCCTGCACGTGCGCAGCGATCGACGAGCGGACGCGGGCGATGTAGGCCTCCGGCTGTTTCGCTCGCAGAGTGTTCAGATCTTCGTCGGCGCGCGCGGGGGGCAGATAACCCCACGACGGATCGTGGGCGCTGGTCTGGTCCGTGACCAGGCCCGGTGTGAAGCCCTGCTCGACCATCTTCGGCAAAACTTCCGCTGCATTGCCCACCAGCCCAATCGACAGCGCCTGGCGCGCGGCCTTCGCTTCCTGCGCCATGGAAATCGCTTCCTCCAGTGAGGCGGTCGCCTTGTCGAGATAGCGTGTCTCGAGCCTCCGCTGGATGCGGTTCGCATCCACCTCGACGCATATGCTGACACCGCCGGCCAGCTTCACCGCCAGTGGTTGTGCGCCCCCCATGCCACCCAATCCCGCCGTCACGGTAATAGTGCCGGCGAGCGTGCCGTTGAAGTGGCGTTCCGCCGCACCTTTGAATGTCTCGTAGGTTCCCTGCAAAATCCCCTGGGTTCCGATGTAAATCCAGGAACCGGCCGTCATTTGTCCGTACATCATCAGCCCGGCACGATCGAGCTTGTCGAATTCATCCCAGTTGGCCCAGTGCGGCACAAGATTCGAGTTAGCGATGAGAACACGCGGCGCGAGCGGCTGGGTCTCCAGCACGGCGACGGGCTTACCCGACTGAATGAGCAGCGTTTGATGGTTCTCCAGCCGATCCAGGGTTTCGACGATTTTGTGAAAGCATTCCCAGTTGCGTGCGGCCTTGCCGCGGCCTCCATAGACGATTAACTCCGCGGGCTTCTCGGCAACTTCGGGATCGAGATTGTTCATCAGCATCCGCTTCGCGGCTTCCTGAATCCATCCCCGCGCGGTGCGAGTGTTGCCGCGCGGCGCGCGAATCGGTTGATGCTGATCCATGGGAACTCCTCGGGAACACACCAATTCTCTGGCTCTGCCGTGTGCAAAGCAAATCCTGCGGCCTATTCTGCTTTCTCTTTTGGCTCCTTCTGGTCCGCGGGCGGCTCCGGTTTCGCGAATGGCGGCTGGTCATACTTATAGAGCGCGTTCATGAAGAATTTGTAAGTCCCGTGCGACTGCGCACGCCACTGCGGCTTGAATCCGAAAAGAAAGATTCGGCCGCTTCCATAGGGAACCTCCAGCGCAGCGATCTTGTCTTCGATGGCTTCCGGGTGCAGCAGTAAGCCGCTTTCCAGCGGATTGCTGTCTTTCGGATACCTCGCCAGTACCGCCCCATGGAACCCCGCCTGGGTGGTGAAAGCGGGGCCCTGCTCGAACATCACGATCGGTTCGCCAGGCAGCCCCCAGGTTACCGGCCGGTCGCCCGAGCCAAGTTCCACGCGAAGCAGCGCCCCGGAACAGAAAAACTTATCGCTCTTAACTCCCTCGAGGACATTCGTTACCGGCAGCGAAAGCAACGGAACCAGCGTGGCTGCGGTCTGATTGAACGCGATCAGAGTGCCTCCGTGGCGTACAAACTCGCGCAGGTTATCCAATCCTTCCTCGCCCAAACCACCGGCATATTGTCCGGGCACGATTCCTTCGCGAAAACCCTCCATCAACTGCTGCTGGCGCATATCCGGCAGGATCAGCACGTCCACCCGTTCGCGCAGTTGTCCGGAACGCATGTCCGCGTTGTACAGGCTGATCGGCGCATAGCCGTATTGTTCGAGAATCCAGCGCGTCCACCCTTCGTCAATCGAAGCGTCCCAGGGTCGATAGAGACCGATGCGCGCCTTGTGAAGGGCGATCAGGTGTTCCGGAGCCTTGTCTGCGGTCAGTACCGCGACGGAGTATTTCTTCGATAAGTCGCCGATGCTTGTGCGACTAACTCCGCTGACGACGATAGCTCCCTTTTCCATGCCTCCGGAGGTCTTTACCTCATCCTGAGCAAACCCAACCGAGCCCCCCGCCGCAAGAACATCGTTGATCAGACGGAAACTCGCATTCGCCTGGTGACTCAGGACGAAGGTGCTGCCATTGCCCTGCACTTCCGCTGGCGGTGCATCGAGATCCGTCACCGGCTTCAGGTGTGCGAGTTGCTCGTCCGTAATTGGATCGGTAATGGGATCTACACGGACGCCCATCTGCATGGGCAGCGTCCACCCTGTTACGTCGTACGGCAGATCGATGGGCTTCGAGCTCTCGGTGAACAAAGCCGAAGGATATCTCTGCACCTCGAATAACTCCTTGGCCATGGAGCTATAAGGCTGGTTCATCAGAATGACCCAGGAACCAGCCGGATAGTCGCGGTCGTTGGCCCGGAAGCCCGTCTGCGATTCGCGAATCTCGATTCCGTTCTCCTGCATAATGTGCGCCAGCAGCTGGCCTTCGGGTGCATCGGCCTGCACGCTGGGAATGACATAGGCAAACGGCGGTCCCTGCTCGAATCGTCGGATGTTATCTCGTGCCGCCTGGTAACGGTTATAAAGCAGCGTCTCCCGATAACGAGCCGCAGTGTCGAGCACCGACATCGATCCCGCCACCATGTAATCCACTGCGTCCTTCAGTCTCCACCAGCCGCCCTGCCAGGGTGTGGTGTACATGGTGAGCGCTTTCAGGTCCTGCATGTCCTTCGGAAATTCATCGACGGTATAAAAGCGCGGCGTAGCGTAGCGGTAAAGCGCCGTTTCCGTGAAGAAGGATATTTCGTTTCGAAATGAACCGGCGTAATCGACAAATCCCGGGTACCAGTTATCGAATTGCGATTCGCTGATGGCGCCCGGCATCTGGTGCTCGTCGAGATAGGCCGTCATGTTGGTGCCGATGACATTGAACCAGCTGCGCACATAGGGGCTGATGTTGGACGAGATAGGGTCGGAGAACGGCGGGATCCAGATGCGCGCGGGAAACGGCGCTGTCTGATGCTGGCAGTAAAAGATGACCGGCGAATATTCTATCTCCGCTCTGGTCACGACCTGCGATTCCTTCATATTCAGCATGTAGCCATCACGGTTGTTGTCGTGACCTACATAGTCCTGGAAGAGCCACGGCATGGGGCTCACTTCGAATCGCGTTCCCAGATTTTTCCGATACCAAAAGACCACCATGTCCTGCCCATCCGGGTTCAGGGTCGGCCAAAGGACGAGGATCACGTTGTCGAGGATCGCGTCGACTTCCGGATCGCCCTGCGCGGAGGCCAGCTTATAGGCCAACGCGATCGAATGCTGGCCGCCTGCCACCTCGATCGAGTGCAGGCCGCCGTCAATATGGACAACCACTTTCGAAGTGTGGGCCAGCTCCTTTGCCTGCGCGTCGTCCAGACCCTGCGCGGTCGCCAGCTTTCTGGCGATCGACTTATACTCGTCCAGCCGAGCGAGGTTTTGCGGCGATGAGATCACAGCGACTTCAATGTCGCGTCCCTCGGTCGACTTACCTACCGTGAACATCTTCACGCGGTCGGAGTGAGCGGCGAGCTCGTGGAAGTAATGAATCTCCTCCTCATAGTTCGCCAGATAGTAGTCATCGCCGGGAGTATGTCCGAGGACGGAAGCGGGGGTTGGCGCCTGCGACTGCGCCGCGAAGACGGCGAGAAACACAAAAGAAGGCAGAAATAGCGGGCGCGGGCTGAATAAACGCATCGATTCCCCTTTCGAAAGGAGGGCGCGGATTCCGCACCTTCCGGCATGGTTTGCGCGGTGAACGAGTAGTTTAATCACAATCTGGTTGTGCAGGAAAAAGCGCCGGAGACGAATCTCCGGCGCTCTCTGGATGGATGGATCAGAAGTCGTAACGCAGGGAGAACTGCATGCGGCGTGGTTCGACCAGCAGACCCGGATTGTTGATGCCAGGGCTGGCAATGCCGAGCGTGCCGCCGGTCAGGCCCGAGCCGATGGAAGCAGGGTCGAAGCGCACGGTGTTGGTCGCGTTGTAAGTTTCCCAGGCGAACTTCAGGGTTCCGTACTCACGAATCTGGAAGGTTTTGTCCAGACCTGTGTCAATGTCGAAATAGCCGTCACCGCGGAAGTTATTGCGCTCCCCAGCTTCACCGGGATAGGGGAGGCGGACTGGCGTACCCGTGGCAATGCCACCGTTGATGCCCGAGCCGGGCGCATCGCAGGTACCACCGGGGTTAGCAAAGAACTGGGGGTTGCCATTGCAGTCGAAATGGCGGTGCATCTTCACCGGAGCAGTTACCACGCCGTAACTCTCGATTTGCCAGTCGGTGGTCCAGCCCGGTTCGAAGAGAGAGAAGGGCAAGCCGCTGGTGGTGCGGTTGATGCCGGACAGATCCCAGCCGCCAAGGAGCACATTCGTGATGCCGTGCGCACCGCCGAGGAACGGCCTGCCTTTGCCGAAAGGCAACTGGTAGACGGCATCCACGGTGAGCAGCTGGTGGGTGTCGAAGTCGGAGACGCCCCGGTTGAGATAAGGCTTCCAGGTGTTCAGGATGTCGCTGAAGGAGCCCCCCGATCCGCTGGTGACGAACTCGGTGCTGCGCTCGGCGTCCGATCCGTAGTCAATGGACTTGGAGAGCGTCCAGGCAACGTCCATCTGGAGGCCGTGGGAGAAAGGATGACGCACGACCAGCTGCGCGGCATTGTAGTAACTCATGCCAATGCTGGACAGTGCGTAAAGAGAGGAGAACTGGCCCTGCCAGAAACGGGATTGGTAAGTGGCCGGGCAGTTATAGGGAACACCCTCGGAGCCGCTGAAACAGAAGAAGTCCAGGTCGGACAGTGCTGTGGTAGCCCCGAGGTTCGAGCGGAACGGCGCCCACTCGTCCGAGTAAATGGCCTGGGTCGCGCTTTCACCGGCATAGTCGAAATTGGCCATCCACGGGAACAAATCTTCCCAGTATTTAATGGGCGCAACGGTCGCCGATGCATTGCCGGCGTTCTCATCGACCAGCTGAGACAGGGCGCTGCCGTTGGCGTAGTAATCGCCGCCTCCGCCTGGATCAACAAAGTCGACCGGTTCGGTCAGGTCGAGGCTCTGGAGCAGATGGCGTCCCATGTTGCCGACGTAATCCGCTTCAAGCGTCCAGCCTTTGGGGAATTGATGCTGGATAGAAAGATTGAAGGCTTCGGTATAGGGCGTCTTCAGTTTGCTGTCCAGACCCCAGGTGATGGCGAACAGTCCGGCCGGCGGCGCATAAGGGAAGGTAGCCGTTTGCGGAGCAGTGCCGGCCACGAACGGAAGCGTCGTGCGGCTGACGTAGCGGGGCGCGTTCTCGGAGTTAGTTTGTCCGGCAGGGTTGCCAATCGAACTGCTGATGCCGTACGCGCCGTGCTGGTCGAAAGAATTCACCAGCGATTCGCCGTAATGGTCGTAGTAAATACCCGCACCCAGACGGATGGTGGTCTTATCGTTCACGCTGTAGGCTAGAGCCAGGCGAGGGGCGAAGTTGTTCTTCGCCTTAGGCCAGAATCCAGGCTTGCCGTAGTAGGGTCCGGTCGGCGCAAAGTAAAGACTGGGCTCGTAGACCTGGCCCTGGAGGGCAGCGGACTCACGCTGCTCGAACCAGGCGTGGGTGTCGATGGTGGGCGCAACCTGCTGGCCACTGGTCTCCCACGGAGTTTGCAGCAAACTCTGCCGGAGTCCGAGGGTGAGGATGAGCTTAGGAGTCACTCTCCACGCGTCCTGGATGTACCACTCATACTCGTTGGCTTTGAAATGACGACTGATCGGAGCACCATCTGCCAGGAGGGTGGCACTGCTGGCGCTGGCTACTTTGTAATTGAACTGGTCAGTGACCGAGGGTACGTTGCCGACAAGGTTGTTGTAGGCAATTACATAGGAGTTACCGAAGCCGCTGGCTGCTAGTCCTGGAGGGTTACCGCCCAGCCAATAAGGATTAGTTGAGGCGCTGCTGTAGGAATTAGCGTCGGACTCGCGGTTCTGATGAACCAGACGCCAGTTACCACCCACCTGCAGCGTGTGTTTGCCTTTGGTCCAGCTGAAGTTATCGATGATGTTGGTCACCGGCACGGATTGAATCGTCGTTCTGGTCTCGGCGGTCGGCGATGCAATGAAGCGGAAGTCCACGAAGTCCGTCTTCCCCAGGCCACTCAGGCTGTTTCCCTGGCGGATGTACCCAAAGCGAACGTCGTTCACCATGTTCGGAGAAATGGACCAGGTATCGCCTGCGATGATGCCCTTGGTGTTGTCCTCGAAGTTCTGCGAGGGCGGCTGACCGGGAAACTGCTCCGCATAGCCCTGTGTGTCTTTCTGGAGACCGCCGCGGACGAAGATGCGATGTTTCTCGCTGGGGGTCCAGTCGATGCGCGCGATGCTGGTGTTCAGGGTGATCGGATGCGGCGAGGCGAAGGTGAAGGAGCCGGTGTTCAGGCCATCGCCGGTCGTGGTACCGTTCGCCGCCGGCATGGACTTGAAGTAGGCGAGCGCATTGGGATTGGGGCCCGGTCCGAAAGGATATTGCGCCGTATTGCACGACCCTCCCGGTGCTGCGCAGGGTGCGTCCAGCGCGGTCACCTGGGCCGGACTATAGCTTCCACCGGGAAAAGTGATCGTGCCGCCCTGGTAGGCAGCGGTGGGGACCTCTTGAGTGACGACCTCGTCCTCGGCCTGCCGGTTGCCTTCATAGTTGCCGAAGAAAAACAGCTTGTCCTTCATGATCGGACCGCCGACCGCGCCACCGAAGATATTGCGAATCAGCTTGGGCGGTATGTTAGGGAGGCCGCTGTTCAGTTCCGCTTGCTTCACGAACCAGTTGTTCGAGACGGTCAGAGTGGGGCGGTTATATTCGTAGGCTCCACCATGAAACTTATTCGTCCCGGACTTCGTGATCAGGCTCACCTGGGCGCCCGCCGACCTTCCCTCGTCGGAGTTGGTATTCGCCGTCGCTACGCGGAACTCTTCGACGGAATCCTGGGTTTCACGCAGGACCCCGGTAAACGCGTAGCCAAACACCTGGTCGTTATCGTCGACTCCGTCGACCGTCACGTTGCCCTGGTCTGAGCGGATACCGTTGACAGCGCCGCTGCGGCTGTCGCCGCCGGGGTTCGATTCCGATGCGCCGAGGGTCGGCAGATACAGCACGCCCGGCTCGAGCGAGAGAAGATCGGGCACATTGCGGGTTTCGCTGGGCAGCGACTGGATCAGCGCATTGTCCATCGCGCCGCCGAGCGAGGCATCCGTTGTGTTCAGCGTCTGGGCCGCGGCGCTTACGTTCACAACTTCGGCCTGCGACTTCACCGTCATCACGAAATCGATAGTCGCCGGCTGATCGACGATTAGTTCGGCGGACTTCTTTTGTTCCCCGAAGCCGGTGGCGGTCACGTCGATCGTGTAACCCGCCGGTGGAAGCTGGGTGAATGTATATTCACCCGCGGCATTGGAGGTGGCGCTGAGCACCTGTCCCGTCGCGGAGTTGGTCAAGGTGACCTTCGCGGCGGGCACCACCGCGCCACTGGGATCTTTCACAACCCCACGTAAGGACGTAGTTGCAATCTGAGCAATGCTGGTGATGGCGAAGAGCGAGATTACGAGCGCAGCGATTGGGAAAAAGCGCTTGGTCACATTTCCTCCAGAAAAAGGAACTGGCTGATGCCGCGTGGGTCGGCATTCTATTGTTGTTCTGTGTGACGAACGGTACGAACGACCGCGTGAGCTTCCCATTCTGCGGCATGAGCGGTACAGGTTCAAGCGGAATTGGGAATAACCTCCAAAAAAACGCTGCTCATAAACGATTTTTCTGGCGACCATCAGCATCCTCGGGAGCGGCCAGCCTTACTGGTCATGGACAACCGGGCGCGATCGGGTAAGAGTGGTTGACGCCGATTCGCTGCGGCACTGTTTACGGCGTAACACTGGCGGAGCTATAGTGGCGCATCGGCAACTGGGCGCGGCGTATCGACCCGAGCGCTGCCGGAAGGAGCACCATCGATGTCCGACTCCCTCGATTCACACTCCGGCCAGGAGAAGAAAGAAGCGGCGCAGGATTCTGCGCGCAACGGCATCTCTCGCCGCGGATTTTTGAAAGGCGCCGGCCTGACCGCCGCCGGTACCGCCCTGCTGGAGGGCGTGCAGGCCTTCAGCAGCGAAACGAAGAGCGCTACCGCCACCGCCGGGGTCACGGAACTTGGCCCTGGGCCGGTGCCGGTGCGGCTGCATGTCAACGGCGCTGAGCACACGGTGGAGATCGAGCCCCGCACCACGCTCGCCGAGGCGCTGCGGATTCACCTGGGCATGACCGGCACCAAAATCGTTTGCGATCGCGGGGTTTGCTCCGGATGCACCGTCTGGCTGGACAAGATGCCGGTGAACAGCTGCATGACGCTGGCCATCGATGCGGTCGGGCGCCATGTGACGACTATCGAGGGTCTCTCGTCCGACGACAAAATGCACCCGCTGCAGGCCGCCTTTGTGAAACACGACGCCATGCAATGCGGGTTCTGCACGCCGGGCATGGTGATGAGCTGCGCGGCGCTGCTGGAGCGCAATCCGCATCCCGCAGAACACGAGGTCCGTCATGCGGTCTCCGGCAACCTGTGCCGCTGCGGCACCTACCCAAAAATCTTTGCCGCGACTCTCGACGTAGCCGGCACGGCGCGCAACGCCTAGCAGAGGAGCAATATGACGAATCGTTTAGCAGAAGACGCGCTCTTGCAGCAGGCGGCCACGCCTGCGAAGAAAACCGTCGAGATGCCGGTCGGCGTTCCTGGCTACACCCTCGCTGAGGAGTCGCGCGAAGTACCCGTGGCCGAACCGCCGGTTTGGCCGACGAATAAAGACCTGAAGTATGTCGGGCAGTCGGTCGAACGGTACGATGGGGCGGCCAAGGTCTCGGGCCGAGCCCGCTACACGTCGGACGTGCAGCTGCCGGGCATGCTGTACGCGAAATTCGTGAACGCCACGGTGCCCCACGCGAAGATCGTTTCCGTCGATACCACGGCGGCGGAAAAATATCCCGGCGTGCGCGGGGTGCATGTGATCCAGCATGTGCTGGGGAATGCGGTGCTGCGCAATCCCGCTCTGGATCCCGTGAAGTATCCGGTGGTGCGCTATGCGGGCCAGCCGATTGCCGCCGTGGCTGCCACGACGCCGGCTGCAGCGCAGGAAGCAGCGGCGCTGGTGAAGGTTCGCTATGAAGTGATTCCCTTCGTCGTCGATCAGAATAAGGCGCGCGCGGCGGACGCCCCGCATGTCTTTCCGGGCGCGGCGGACGAAGCGGCCAGCGCGGGCGGCGGAGGCGGTCCAACCGACGTCAAGCAGACCGGCAATGTGCACGGGCCGTCGATCCATCGCAGGGGTGAAGTCGAGCAGGGATTCAGGGACGCCGATGTCATCGTGGAGGGACATTACGTCACCCAGGTGCAGACGCACTCGGCGCTCGAGACGCATGGCGTGGTCGCAGACTGGAAGCCGGAACTGCTGACGGTCTGGGCATCCACGCAGGGCACGTCGAGCGTGCGCGGGGAGCTGTCGGAATTTTTCAAAATTCCGCTCGCGCAGGTGCGCGTGATCACCGAGTACATGGGCGGCGGATTTGGCGCAAAGTTCGGGGCGGGCAATCCGGGCGTGGTGGCGGCTGCGCTTTCGAAGAAAACGGGCGCGCCCGTGCGGCTGATGCTCGATCGCGAGGAAGAGCATCTGTCGGTCGGCAACCGTCCCAGCTCCGATCAGATACTGCGCATCGGCGCGAAGAAAGACGGCACCATCACCGCGATCCACCTCGTCGCTTATGGCACGGCAGGATGCGGCACCGGCGCCGGCTGCTCTGGTCCGGCAGCGAATCTGTACCAAAGCGGTTCCCTCCACACCGAGGAGAACGATGTTTTCATCAACGCCGGCCCGGCCGCGGCGATGCGCGCTCCCGGTCATCCACAGGGCGCCTTTGCCCTGGAACAGACCATCGACGATCTCGCGGTCAAGCTGAACATGGACCCGATCGATCTGCGCGACAAGACCGACGACCATCCGGTGCGGCGCGTGGAACGGCAGATGGTGCGCGAAAGCGATCTGTGGAAGTCGCGGAACCCCGTCGCAGGTGCAAGCCCTGGGCCGATCAAGCGCGGCGTGGGGCTGGGGCAATCGGTCTGGTATCGCTTCGTCAGCATGAACTCGAACGCCGAAGTGCGCATTCACAAGGACGGATCGCTGGAAGTGCTGTCCGGTGTGCAGGACATCGGCTCCGGCATCAGGACGGTCATGGCACAAATCCTGGCCGAACAATTCGGCGTGCCACCGTCCCAAATTGCGGTCAGGATCGGCGACACGAATCACCCGCAGGGTCCCGACTCCGGCGGCAGCGTCACGACGCTTTCGCTGACGCCGGCGGTGCGCGACGCGGCGTGGCAGGCGTCGCAGAAGTTTCTGGCCGACATTGCTCCGGGCCTGGGCACCACCCACGCCGATCTGGTCCTGATCGACGGCGAGGTGCGCAGCCGGTCGGGCAAGTTCGACCCGATCGGCTTCCGCCGCGCGGCCGGAAAAATGACGAGCTCGCAGATCGCCGCACAGGCAAAGCGCGTTCCAGACTACGACCCGAAGAAATACCTCACCTATGGCGGCGTCGATGTCGCCGAGGTCGAAGTCGACACCGAGCTCGGCCGCATTCATGTCCGCCGCGTGCTGTCGGTCCACGACTGCGGACGTCCCATGAACCCGGCCCAAACCATTAGCCAGATCAACGGCGGCATCATTCAGGGCATCTCCTACACGCTGCTCGAGAATCGGCTGCTCGATCCGGTGTATGGGCTGATGGTGAACCCGGACCTGGAGCAGTACAAGATCGTCGGTTCGCGCGAAATTCCGCAGATCGAAGTGCGGCTGGTTGAAGCGTACATCGGACAAAGTTCAACCGATGCCTCGGGGATTGGCGAGGCAGCCGGTGTCGTCTCCATCGGGGCTGCGATCGGCAACGCCGTTTATAACGCGATTGGCGTGCGCGTTCGACAAACTCCGATGACGCCGGCAGTGGTGCTGGCCGCCTTGCGCGCGCCGGCCGAGGGAAAGGAGACGGCATGAACCGCTTCGCCATCGCTGACTGCACCTCCGTAGACGCAGCGCTGTCGCAATTGCAGGATGGAGCCGTCGTGAAAGCCGGCGGTGTCGACCTTCTCGACCGGATGAAGGACGGCATCGAGCAGCCGCAAAAGCTGGTGAACATCCGCAATATCGCGGGGCTCCGCGGCATCCACGAAACCGCCGAGGGGCTGACCCTTGGGCCGCTCACCACGCTTGCCGAAATCAGCGGCCATCCGCTGATCCAATCCGATTATCAGATTCTGTCAGACGCCTGCGGACACGCAGCGACACCGCATATCCGCAACATGGCAACCGTCGGTGGCAATCTGCTGCAGCGGGTTCAGTGCTGGTACTACCGGTCGTCGGACTTTCAGTGCATCCGCAAGGGCAAGGAACTTTGTTTTGCCTTCGAGGGCCTGAACCAGTACCACGCCATCATGGACTACACGAGTTGCCCCTCCGTGGCGCCCTCTTCGGCGGCGGTTGCGTTGCTGGGATTGAACGCAAGTGTGGAACTGAGCTCGGCGAAACGCGGCAAACGCACCGTCGGCATCAGGGACCTTTACATCGTGCCCGACGCTAATCCGACAAAGTTCACGGTGATCGAACCGGATGAGCTGATCACCGCGATCATGATTCCGAAGCCGGCGCCCGGCACGCGCTCCGCGTATCAGAAATACGGCGAGAAGGAGAGCTTCGACTGGGCCATTGCCGATGCCGGCGTGGTGCTCGAAATGGATGGCGACATCTGCCGCCGTGCCGTCATCACCATGGGCGCAGCGTCACCGGTGGTTCGGCGGTCGCCGGAGGCGGAAGCCGCTCTCGCCGGCAAGACGATCAACGAAGATACCGCGCGTGCGGCCGGACAGGTTGCGATCCAGGGAGCGAAGCCTCTCACGATGAATGCCTACAAACTCGATCTGTTCCCGGTCGCGGTTTACCGGACAATTTTGCTGGCTGCCGGAAAGCGGGATCGCGATCCCAGCGCGGCCGGATAACGGAGGTTCCTCAATGAGCACGACGAATGCCAACCAACCCTGTCCATGCCTCCGCACGAAGAATCCCTACGGAGCCTCGCCCCAGAATGCGGATTCGTGGCTGCCGGGGATCCACGCAGCTTCGAGCTATTGGTGCCTGCGCACGATGAGCCCGGCCGGCCCCGACGATCACTACGTGCATCTCGCCCGCTGTGTGCCCGGACGCGCCTGTTACGAGGAGCGGGAGACGTAGGTTCGGTTCGTCAGCTCACGTGGAAGCTTTGCTGGATTGTTGCTGGAAGGAGTTCCACTGTGCGTTTTCCTGGGAAACCAGCGACTCGACGCGTTCGGCCAGCAAGCCGTGCGGGTCGGCGTTGCCGGCGTACGGTCCGGCGCTGGCCAGGTAAGTAAATTTCTCGTGCTTGAGCGCCTCACACGTTGACCGGTAGGTATTCCACAACTGCTGATACTGGTTCAGGTGCAGGATCCCTTCGAGAATGGTGATGAGGACGCCGAGACCCGCCGTCACGTATTTGTCGTCTTTAAAGGGCAGCGCGGCAAGAAAAGGAATCATGGCGGCGGCAAGGATCTCCACGATCTTCATGCGCTTGAAAATTCGCTGAGCCTGGCTGCTCTTTCGGTCGTACCACTCGATCTGATCCTCGAGGCGCGCATAGATAGGGTCATTGCTGGTCAGGGTCTCCGTCGTTGCGGACATGACAGGTCTCCTCGGGGTGTTCCCTGTCACTATACAATCGCGGCTCGGCATCTCCACGGGCGGCAGAGAGCAGTACGCCGGGATGTTGCCCAATTTGCCGGGTTGCGCCTATTCTGGCAGCGGCTGCTGGCCGCTTAATCTTCACCTGTGAGGCGCTGCATGGGACGCGCAATCTTTATCAGCTACCGTCGGGATGACACAGAAGGCGAAGCAGGCCGGCTCTTCGACGACCTGGTACGGGCCTATGGGGAGAATTCGGTCTTCATGGACGTGGCTGGGATCAACCCTGGAACCGATTTTCGCAAGGCCATCGACGACAACGTGGCTACCTGCGGTGTTCTGCTGGCGATGATCGGCCCCACCTGGACCAGCATCACCGACAGCGCGGGACACCGTCGCCTGGATGACCCCAACGATTTTGTGCGCCTCGAAATCGGCTCCGCGCTCGCGCGCGAAATCGCGGTGATCCCGGTGTTGGTGCATAACGCGAAGATGCCTCGCCCCGATGAGCTTCCCGACAACCTGAAAAACCTGGCCTATCGCAACAGCGTGGAGATCACCCATGCCAGGTGGAACTCCGACGTGCAGCTGCTGACAAAGGCGCTCAGCGATTATGTGGCTTCATCGAGCGCGACCAGCACGGAACCAGTCCATGCCACGGTTTCCGTTCAGCTTCCGCCTCCGAACGCAGCCGATCATCAATCCGCTCCTGCGAAAAAATCGAAATTGCCCCTGATGGCCGGGATCGCAGCCGCCGTCGTTGTGGCGATTATCGCGGTGGCTCTCTTCGCGTTTCACAGCCCGGGCGGATCGGATGCTTCGCCCATGCCCGCAGAATCCGCCGCATCTTCGCAGGCTCCGGCCGAAGCCACACCGGTCGCGGCCAGCTCCCTCCAGGCAAGATGGGAGAACGCGACCGAGGTAGACGAAGATGGGCTGGCGTGGCTCGATATCATGGCTTCGGGCGACCAGCTTTCGATCCACGCCTGGGGAAACTGCCAGCCCAGCGCCTGCGACTGGGGCGAGCAGACAGCCGCCTTCGATGGGCAGAAGGCCTCCGCGACGTTTACCTTTGACCAGGCGGGGAAGATCAGCGGAAAGGTGAAGTCGCGCGTGGCCACGATCAACCTCATGCCCCTGAATGACAATGCTCTGCAGGTGGACGTCGATAGTACAGTCGAGGGGAAACCGGAAACCCAGCATCAGTTCACCTTCAACCGTTCGAAGTGATCCCTGCCGCGGAGAGATCTCAGCTTCGTAGAATCAGCCCATCTTCTTCTCCCATGTTGTAACGAGGCGATGGAAAGGACTGTCCCCATCCACTCTCTCCTGCTCTGAAAGAAGGAACCCATGAAGCTGCTGGCCAAGTTCAACCTGATTTTGCTTGTCGTGTTCAGTATTGGGGGACTCGTCATCTCGCAACTGGCCCACGCTTTCCTGCTCGACAGCGCCAAAGAGGACGTGGAGGCGCAGGCGCGACTGATGCTGGCCAGCGCCAAATCAGTTCGGGATTATGTTGACGAGCGAGTTTCTCCGCTGCTGCTGCCGATTGCGGTGCACCAAACGCACTTTTTGCCGGAAGCTATTCCGTTCTTCGCGGCGAATGCTACGTTCAGCAATCTGCGGAAGAGCTACCCGGACTACACGTCTTACACGTATAAAGAGACCGCGCTGAATCCCACGAATCCCGCCGATCGCGCCTCGGACTGGGAAATCGACATCATCAACGAGTTGCGCAACTCGAATCAGCCCGAGGCATCCGGCCAGCGCCCCACGCCGGACGGCGCATCGCTGTACATCGCCCACCCCATTCGTGCGACGCCGGAGTGCCTCGCCTGTCACGGCTCTCCGTCCGCGGCGCCAAAATCGCTGCTCACCGATTACGGTCCGAACAATGGATTCGGCTGGAAGGAGGGGGCTGTGGTCGGGGCGCAAATCGTCTCCGTGCCGATGTCGGTGCCCATCGACAGGGCGAATCATGCGTGGCTGCAGTTGCTGCTCTTCCTCATCGGCATGATGGTGCTGGCGATCCTCGCTCTCGACGCGGCCGTCTACTGGTTCGTCATCCGCCCGCTGAAGATCGTCTCCGACACAGCCGACCGCGTGAGCCGCGGCGAAAAGGATGTGACGCCGGTGCGGGTCCGCAGCAAAGACGAGATCGCGACGGTCGCATCTTCTTTCAATCGCATGCAGGTGAGCCTGGCGAAGGCGCTGAAGATGGTCGAAGAGGACTAGAACTGGCTAGCTGCGGCACGCTTTGAGAAAGCGCGCGCGGTCGGCGTCGCCTTCGATCTCGTTCGCTAACTTGTCATAGAACTCGTCGAGCGACGCAGACCGTTTCGCCGTCCGTTTGACCACGACTTCGGCAATCGGCCCGATATGCGCGGCGAGCGCTCGGGTGACTCGCTCAAGAGTCTGCGCATTGATGGGCGCGCCAGCAGCGGCTGGCGGCGGTGTTGCCGGCTTCGGCGTGGGTTGCGGCCTGGTTTCGATCGACGGCAGCGGACCATCGCCGGCGCTGGAGCCGGGTTCCTCCATGTACTGGCGCAGCGCGTGAATGAGCACCTGAACATCCGACCTCCAGCGCGCATGGGTGAGCTCGACAGCGTTGCGGTAGGCCAGCTCCTTAAGATCGTCGGGCAGGTCTTCCGCAAGCGGCATCTTCGCTCCGCGCACGAGGACGGGCACCACGGCAATATCGCGCCGCAGCGCCGAAGCCAGTTCGATGCGCACGAAATCGTTGGCGTCGTCGAGTCGGCGGCGCCCCTGTGTGTCCTTCAACGTCGCCCATTCCTGACCCACCATCGCCAGCAGAACGCTGCACGTCGCTACACTCTCGTCGATGGCCTTGCGAAAATCGCGTCCCGGCTCAATCGCCGACACGTCCATGAAGACGGAGTTCTCGCCAAAGCGCTTCGAAAGCTCGTCGAACAGGCGCCCGGCTTCGCCTTCGGAATCGGATCTTCGATAGTTGATAAAGATGGAGCGCAGAACCGACCTCCTCCAGCGCGATGCGAGGCTGAATCCCGGATGCGGATTCTCTCTTCGATTTTCTCAGGAAGCAGTGAAGATGAGTGTACTCCGCAGTTACCTGGGGGAACAAACAGAGCGGGTTCAGATATTGCCACAGTCACCGGCACTTATTCACATGGCCAACCTTCTGCCGTGAAAGCACCGCCTCAGCAGCGGCTTGCCCTGCTACTCTGAAAATATGAATTCGCCTTTGATGGCGGGCGTTGTCACCCTGCATCCGCGCGGCATTCTCTTCGACATGGATGGCGTGCTGGTCAGCTCGATCGGCTCCGTCGAGCGCACCTGGAAGGTATGGGCGGAGGCACGAGGCATCGATCCAGCCACAGCCATTCATGCCGCCCAGGGCCGGCGCGCGATCGAGACGGTCCGCCTGCTGCGCCCCGATCTGAACGACGTTGAAGAGCTCGAGTGGCTGGAGCGTATGGAGATCGAAGACAAAGTCGGCCTCGAGGCGCTGGCTGGTGTCGAGCGCATTCTGGAAACGCTGCCTGAGAAATACTGGACCGTCGTCACCTCGGCCACCGAACGCCTGGCGCGCAGCCGCATGGAGCATGGCGGCATTCGCGTTCCGGCGCGTTTCGTTACCGCCGAGATGGTCAGGCTCGGCAAGCCCGATCCCGAGCCCTACCGTAAGGGCGCCGACCTGCTCGGCTTGCCGCCCGCCGATTGCCTGGTCATCGAGGACTCCGCCTCCGGCGCCATCGCCGGGCGAGCAGCTGGCTGCACTGTTCTCGCCACTCTTTATTCGCAGTCTCTCGAAAACCTTCGTGCCGCGGACTGGATCGTGGACTCGCTCGAAGAGGTCCACGTTGAGGTTGCAGGGGAGAGACTCGAAGTCCGCTTCACCCCTGTCGAACGCCCCGCCGCCGCGCCCTCCCCAACGATCAACCGCATATAATTTCACGGACTGCCATGGCCCTCTCTGTTCGCGTGGAATACGCAAACCAGCGCAAAATGCGCACTCGCAACACCGCTCGCTATCGCGCGGCTCACTGGCCTATATGGATCTGGGTTTTCTTTCTCGCGCCCGGACCTTTGACCTTCGATCTGTTCGAACGCGGCGGAAGCGTGCGCAACTGGATCTGGCTGGGTGCGGTGCTGGTGGGCACAGGCGTCGCTGCGCTTTTCGGCCAGCTTCCTGGCGCTGAGCCCGCTCCTTACATTCTGCGTTTCACCGAGGACCGACCCAATCCGCTTTATCGGCGAATCTGCTACACCTTCGCCTGGAATGCGCTGCTGAATTTTGCGCTGCTGAACCTTGCCGGCCTCGCCTGGGCAGCAGTCACCGGCCAGTGGCGGATGAAACAGATTTACGCGCACGGCTATCTGCCGCTGCTCATCCTGATTGTGGTGCTGGGCGCATTGGGTATCCTGCCGCGCGTGCGCCGCTCCACGCAGGGCGAGGGCTGGGAGCGCCGCTACTTCTACGGTGCGGTCTGGTCGGTCACTGCGGCGCAGACTGTCCTGTTAATTCTGTGGAAGGCCTTACCCAAAAACCACGCGACGGACGTAGCCAAGCTCGTGACTGACTGCGCCGTTCTCATCCTGATGAGCGCGCTGGCGGCCTATGGGGTGCTGCCGCGAACGCGGCCCATCCTGCCCGGCGAGTTAATGGTCGCCGATTGAGTTTTCCGGACTTATCTGGATTCTTGTCGCACTTATAGAAGATTTATAGGTTGCTTGCGCGCGCTTTGCGGCACGGCCTCTGGAATGAACCCAGAGGAGCAACGCATATGAACGCCGCTGATGTTGTCCTTTATTTTCTGGCGATGGTCATCGCCGCAGGAATCGTGTTCCTGATCTGGACGCTGATTCATCTCGTCAGTGAGGCCCGTAGGCCGCCAGCGGCGCAAGCGGTCGATCCTGACCCGTGGCGCCGCTAGATATGACGAATCACTAATTACAGGTTCCCTCGCTTTTCCTGCTCGCGCTCGATGGCTTCGAACAGCGCCTTGAAATTACCCTTGCCGAAGCTGCGGCTGCCCTTGCGCTGGATAATCTCGAAAAACAGCGTCGGACGATCCTCGACCGGCTTGGTAAAGATTTGCAGCATGTAGCCTTCGTCGTCGCGATCCACCAGGATGCCCAGCTTTTCGAGCTCCGCAATGGGCTCATCGATCTTACCCACGCGGCCCTCCAGCTCCGAGTAATACGTGTGCGGCACAGTGAGAAACGCAATTCCCTGCTGCTGGAGCTTTGCCACGGTTTGCAGAATGTCGTTGGTCGCGAGCGCAATGTGCTGGACGCCGGGACCATGGTAGAACTCCAGGTACTCTTCGATCTGCGACTTCTTCCGTCCCTCGGCCGGCTCGTTGATGGGGAACTTCACCCGCCCATTGCCGTTGGCCATCACCTTCGACATCAGAGCGGAATATTCGGTCGAAATATCCTTGTCGTCGAAGTGCTGATAGAGCGAGAAGCCCATGGTGTGCGCGTAGAACTCGACCCAGCGGTTCATTTCGTTCCAGCCCACGTTGCCCACCATGTGATCGATGTGCAGCAGCCCGGTGGGGCGTGCAATTGGATCATCGGGCATGGCGCGATAGCCGGGGAGGAATGCTCCTTTGTAGTCCCCGCGCTCAACGAACGAGTGGATGGTGTCGCCATAAGCAGCGATGGAGGCGATGCGCACCATGCCCTGCGCATCCTTCAACTCGAAGGGCTCGCGGACGCTGCGCGCACCGCGTTTGGTGGTTTCTCTCCAGGCCTGGCGGGCATCGTCGACCCACAAAGCCACATCGCGCACGCCGTCGCCGTGCACGCGCACATGCTCCGCAATGTCGCCATCCGGACGCAGCGGCGTGGTCAGCACAAAGCGAACCTTACCCTGCTCCAGCACGTACGAGGCGCGATCGCGCACGCCGGTTTCCGGCCCGGCATAGGCCACCAGCTTCATGCCAAACGCCAGCCGGTAAAAGTAGGCTGACTGGCGCGCGTTGCCAACCCAGAACTCAACGTGGTCCGTCCCGTTCAGGGGAAGAAAATCTTTTTGTGTTGCGACTTCCGGTTGTACCAAAGTGGACATAGCAGAACAGCTCCTGGGGTTACGATGCCGCGCGCCGGAACCCGCTCCGGAGCAAGACAGCGAGCATTACGATATACCCCGATAGCGAGGATTGACCAGTGAGGAAAGTTGAATTTCTCATGCAACCAATAGCACGAAAGTAGCAACAGCCAGGGCGCCTCCACTCCTCTGAACAGGGCCGTAGTAAGCTGATCGCGGATAACTTCACCAGGAGCGCACGCCCGCTATGGCCCCGACCCTGAAGGATCTTTGGCATCACCTGGCGCCACTTGCCGGATCCTTCCACTACCCCCTGGTGTTGATCATCGGCGCCGTGGTTGTTGCCGGCCGCAAATACCTGCAGCGCATCCGCGAGGGTCGAGCTGCTATGTGGCCCAGCGCCGACGGCCAGGTGCAGACGGCGACGGTAAAGAAGGAACAATACGGCTGCTGGGTGGAGGTCTCCTATCGCTACTACGCGCAGCAGGAGTACCGGTATGGCAAGTATCGGCGCCATTTCTCGGGCAAGAAAGCGGCCGACGCCTTTGCCGAAGCCATCCGCGGGCGCAGCATCCAGGTGCGCTTCCGTGAGGACAAACCTGGCGAGTCGATTCTCCTCGAGCAGGATCTGCAAATGATCGGCGTGCTGCAAATGGGTTAAGGGCGTGTCACCCCGAGGCAGCCCCGAGCGCCGGGCCTGAATCCGAATCCCCAGAAGCGGAAAGAAAATGCCGAAGAAAGCCGCCAAACATAGCGCCGAACACAGCGCGAAACATAGCGCCAAGAAGCCCGCCTCCGCAGCGGATGAAGTCGATCAGCAACTGGCGCGGTACCGCGCCATGCGCGACTTTGCCATGACTGCCGAGCCGAGCGGCTCCGCAGGCGCGAAGGCAAAAACAAAGTCCGCGTCAGAGCTGCCGTTCGTCGTGCAGAAGCACGCGGCCACGCGCCTGCATTACGACTTTCGCCTTGGCTGGCGCGGCGTTCTGAAGAGCTGGGCCGTCACGAAAGGCCCCAGCTATGTAGTTGCGGACAAGCGTCTGGCCGTCGAGGTGGAAGACCATCCCATCGAATACGGCGGCTTCGAAGGCACGATCCCCAAGGGACAATATGGCGGGGGCACGGTGATGGTGTGGGATCAGGGGACGTGGGAGCCGGTGACCGACGTCGACGAAGGCCTGCGCACGGGACAGCTGAAATTCATCCTTCACGGTCAAAAGCTGCACGGCCACTGGGCGCTCATACGCATGAAGGGCGACCGCTTCGGAGAAAAAGGTAAGAACAACTGGCTGCTCATCAAAGAGCACGATGAGTACGAGCGCACCGCGGAGGATCCGGCGATCACCGACCAGGCTCCGGACAGCGCCGTTACCGGGCGCAGCCTCGAGCAGATTGCGGCCGCCGAGGATCATGTCTGGAATTCGCATGTCACCGAAAAGAAGGCCCCGGCTAACCGCTCGCGGCTGACGCGGAGACCCGCGGAGCCCAGGGCGCAGTCGCCCGCGCGGCCACTCCCGCCCGACCGGGGGGTCTTCTGCATAATCTCCCGAAGGAGAAGATGCCCGGCTTCATTCCCGCCGCGCTGGCGTCGCCGGTCGCCGAGCCACCGGAGGGCGAGGGCTGGCTCCACGAGCTGAAGCTCGATGGCTATCGCATCCAGATCCACATCGACGAGAAAGATGGCAGGCGGCGCGCGCGCTTGTTCACGCGCAAGGGTCTGGACTGGACGCACCGCATGCGCGGAATCGCGGAAGCAGCCGCGGAGCTGCCCGTGCACAACGCGATCCTCGATGGCGAGGTCGTAGTGCTGAACGAGGAGGGTGGGACCAGCTTCGCCGATCTGCAGGCCGCCTTCGACGAAGGCGCCGCGCATCCGCTCACGTACTTTGCCTTCGATCTTCTCCACCTCGACGGTCACAATACCCGGAATCTTCCGCTGGACCGAAGGAAGGCAATTCTCGAAGGTTTGCTTCAGGAGCATGGCGATGGCATATTGCGCTACAGCAGCCATCTGAGCGCGCATGGGGGCGCGATGTTTCGCCGCGCCTGCGAGATGGGAGCCGAAGGGATCGTCTCGAAGCTCGCCAGCTCACCGTATCGCTCCGAGCGCTCGCACAATTGGCTGAAATCGAAATGCGTGCTCCAGCAGGAATTTGTGGTTGGCGGCTTCACGCCGCTTTCGACCGGCGGGCACGGCATCGGGTCGCTGCTGCTTGGCTATTACAAAGATGGCAAGCTGATCTACGCGGGGCGCGCAGGCACCGGTTTCACCCGCAAGACGCACGAGATGCTGCGCGACCGGCTTGACGCTCTGCGCCAGACGAAGAGCACCTTCGAACAGACGCCGTCCGAAGCGAAGAAGGATGCCGTTTGGGTGAAACCCACCACGGTCGTCGAAGCTCGCTTCGCCACATGGACCAACGACAATCTTGTCCGGCAGGCTGCCTTTCTCGGGCTTCGCGAAGACAAGGATCCAAAGGAAGTGGTGCGCGAGACGGCGGGCGCGGTCCCGAAGTCGTCACGAAAGCCTCAGCACAAAAGCTCGCGAGGCCGTGGGGAGGAGACGAAGTCTGCGGACGAAACTGAAAAGCAAACCTCAAAACAAGCTGCGAAGCACGCAGCGCAGGCCCCAGCCGCTAAAGTCGAGTCTCGCGGAGTCACTGCGGCCGCGCCCAAATCGCGCAACGATCGCGCGCTGGTCGCTGGGGTTTCCATCAGCCATCCGGACAAAATCCTCGACGAAGAGAGCCGGCTCACCAAGGTGCAGCTCGCTGAATATTACGACGCGGTCGCGGACCACCTGCTGCCCCACATCGCGAACCGTCCGCTCAGCATCGTGCGCTGCCCGGAAGGCAGCGGCAAGCCGTGCTTCTTCCAGAAGCACCTCGGCATGGGCGTTTCCCAGGGCATCGACAGCGTGCCCGTCATCGCGAAGAAAGGGACCGCGCCCGAGCAATACCTTACGCTCTCCTCTCGGGAAGGTCTCGTTGGCTTAGCGCAGATGGGCGTTCTGGAACTGCACCCGTGGGGTTCCAGCAACAAGACGCTGGAGGAGCCCGACCGCATCGTCATCGACCTCGATCCCGACCCCAGCCTGCCCTGGAAACGGCTGGTCGCCAGCGCCGTGGAGGTGCGCGAACTGATGAAGCATCTGGGGCTCGAGAGCTTCGTTAAATCCACGGGCGGCAAGGGCATCCACGTTGTGGCGCCCATCCTGCCGAAACACGAGTGGCCGGAGATCAAGACCTTTGCGCATCATTTCGTCTTGATGATGGAACGCGCCAATCCGAAGCTTTATCTGACCAAAATGACCAAAGCGGCGCGCACCGGCAAGATCTTTCTCGACTATCTCCGCAACGAACGGGGCGCCACGGCCGTCGCGCCGTATTCGCCAAGGGCCCGCGCTGGAGCGCGCGTGGCCATGCCGCTCACCTGGGCGGAGCTCGAACGCACCGATCCGAAGAAGTTTGCCGTCGCGAATTTTGAAGAGTGGAAAGCGCGGCTGAAGCGCGACCCCTGGCTCAGGATGGATGAAGTGAAGCAGCAACTCACCAGTCGCGCCCTCGCTGCTGTCGCCGAAGTGGCGGGCAAGTCAGTGTAGGCGGCGCAGTGCCATCTTCGCCGCGTGATACCCGCACATACCGTGCACACCGCCGCCTGGCGGCGTCGATGAAGAGCAGAGGTAGAGGTTCTTGGTGCCGGTGTAGTAATTGCCGAGGGCGGGACGAAAGACAAATTGCCGGATCGACAGCTCGCCTCCATTGATGTCGCCGCCGACGAGATTCGAGTCCATCGCCTCGAGAGCAGCGGGGGAAAGGACCCGGCGCTCGAGAACGCATTCTTTGAAGCCAGGCGCGAACCGCTCCAGCTGGGCCTCGATGCGGCTGGTCATATCCACGGTCGATGCATTGGGAACATGGCAGTACACCCAGGCAACATGTTTCCCTTCCGGCGCCCTCGTTGCGTCGAAGAGCGACGGCTGGGCAACCAGCATAAACGGCTTCTCGGCGACAGCTCCATGGGTTGCGGTGTGCTCGGAGTGGGCAATTTCCTCGAGCGTACCGCCCACGTGCACGGTGATGGCCCGAGAGCACTCCCGCGCCGCCCATGGAATTGGCTCCGAAAGCGCGTAGTCGATCTTAAAAACGCCGGGTCCATAGCGAAAATTCTCCATGGCATGGCGGTAGGTCTTCTGCAGGCGATTGCCGGCTATAGAAAGTAACTGTCGCGGTGTTAAATCGCAGAGAACCGGCCCTTCTCGAGGATCGGTCTCGTCGAGGGAGGCGATGCGCCGGCCGGTGTGAACAACGCCGCCCAGCTTCTCGAGACAACCGATCAGCGCGTTGACAATAGCCTGCGAGCCTCCGCGGGGTACAGGCCAGCCCACCACATGGGCCGCGGCCCCCAGCACCAGACCGACGGCCGAACTCATCGGTGCATCGAGGCTGAGAAACGAATGCGCGGCCAACCCGGCAAAAAGAGCCCGCGCCCGTTGACCCTCAAAGGTGCGCCTGGCGAGCGTTCTGGCCGGCTGCATGGCCCTGCGGCCGAACTGCGCCATCAGCAGCGGACGCCGCGGAATCCGCGTCACCGGCGCGAGGGCATCGGCGATGAAGTCGGGCCAGTACGTGGCCAGCGGCTCCATCAGGGCGCGCCACGCGGGTCCGTCTTCGCCGAGGGCGCTTTCCTGATCCTTGAGGCTGTGTTCCAGCGTGACCGCAGTCCCATCGTCCAAAGGATGCGCGAGCGGCGAGGTCCCATGAATCCACTGCAGACCGTGCTCGGCGAGGGGCAGCATCGCAAAGAACGGCGATCCCGCCCCCATGGGGTGCACCGCCGATCCGAAATCGTGGCGAAAACCGGGAAGCGTCAGCTCCATGGTGCGCGATGCTCCACCGGCTTGCTCCTGGGCTTCGTAGACCTCCACCGGCAGTCCGGCGCGCGCCAGCACAATCGCTGCCGCTAGTCCGTTGGGACCCGACCCGATTACGCGGGCGCGTTGCATTTTCTCTTCTCAACGTTGAAACCGGGATTACCAGACGCCCGCATCATGTCCTCCCGGCGAGCCGAATGCGCCGCTCCTGCATCCGGAGCTTCACAAAATACAGCAGGTAGAGCACAACCGCGAGGTTGATCACGGTCAGCCCAATTCGAATCCATGTGGTGTGCCGGAAAATTTCGAAAATCTCCCACGGCAGGAAAGACGCCGTGAGAATCAGGGTTACAAACTCCGCCCAGGCCTGCTCCAGCACCAGGCCCGTGCCTTCGACAATATCCAGAGCCGCGATGGCAAAGATGGCCGCGCTGATCTGCCTGAGGCGGTGCGGATCGATCATCCCGACTTTTCCCAGAATCAGGTTGACGAAGTGTCCCTCGGGATTGAAGCGCATGGCCAGGATGAAGTGCTCGGCCACGTGCTTCAGGTCTTCGTGCAGAAGGCGGATTGCGCCAATGCCCAGCAGGATAAAGAGCGCCGCCTGCAGCAGTTTGAACAGGCCGATGGCGATGATCCACTGATCGTGGCTGGAGCGGGCGCGCCGGGTTCGAAGTTGCACCGAGGAGGTGGTCATTGCGCGAGCGTCCGGGACTCTCTTCGCATCTTCCCACACCGCACGCGATGCGGGCTACCGGCAACGATTATTGCGCAACGAGCCGGTGCGTGCTGCGCCTGAGATAAGGCGCCAGCTTTTCGAGCGCGGCCTCCACGCTGACCCCGTGGCGGGAGCGCAGCTGATCCACTTTGCCGTGCTCGATGAACCGATCCGGCCAGCCAATTCGAACCACCGGCGTCTCAATGGACATTTCGCTCAGCGTCTCCAGCACGGAGCTGCCAAAGCCGCCCATCAGCACATGATCCTCAAACGTTATGACCGCGGTCGCGCGGCCTGCGTAGCGAGCGATCAGCTCCCGATCCAGCGGTTTGATGAACCGCGGATTGATGACGGCAGCCGAATACCCCAGCTGCTCCAGGGATCGGGCCAGCTCTTTGGCCATGGGCAGAAGGGAACCCAGACCGAGAATCGCGAAGTCTTCGCCGTCCTGCACGACGTCTGCCTTGCCCATCTCGAGCGCCTGCGGCTTCGCCTTCAGCTTCACGCCGGGTCCGGCTCCGCGCGGATAGCGAATCGCGCTCGGCCCCGCGTGGAGCATGGCCGTGAACATCATGTCGGCCAGCTCGTCTTCGTCTGTGGGCGCCATCTGCACGATGTTCGGCAGGCCGCGCAGGTAGGCAATGTCGAAAAGCCCGTGATGGGTCGGACCATCGTCGCCGCTCAGTCCGGCGCGATCCATGCAGAACACGACGGGCAGATTCTGCAGGCACACATCGTGAACGATAGGATCGAAGGCCCGCTGCAGGAAGGTCGAATAGATGGCGCAGTACGGTTTGAAGCCGCGCGTCGCCATGCCTGCGGCGAAAATGACCGCATGCTCCTCGGCAATGCCGACGTCGAAATATTTCTTGGGATGGTGCGGTCGGAAGAGATCGAGCGCCGTGCCATTGGGCATGGCCGCCGTGATGGCGACGACCTTTTCATTCTGATCGGCCAGCTTGACCAGCGTCTCCGCGAAGATCTCCGAATAGGTCCGCTGTCCGGCCACTTCCGTCTTGCCCGTCTCCGGATCGTACGGTCCCAGTCCGTGAAACTTTTTCTGCTTGTCGAGCGCCGGCTGGAATCCGCGGCCCTTCTGGGTGATGGCGTGCAGCAATACCGGCCGTTCCTGCTGCTTCAGGAAGCGGAATGTTTCGATGAGCTGCTCGATGTTGTGCCCATCCACCGGCCCGTAGTAGGTCAGCCCAAATTCCTCAAAGAGGAACGACGGCCACAGCATGCCCTTCGCCGCTTCTTCCGCGCGCTTCACCACATTCACCGCGCTCCGGCCCCCGATGCGCGCCAGCAGCCGCCCCGCGCTCTCGTGCAGCTGGCTCACGTGCTGATTGGTGACAATTTTATGGAGGTACTTCGCGATCGCCCCAACGTTGCGGTCGATCGACCATTCGTTGTCGTTCAGGACCACGATCAGCCGCTTCGTCGAATCGGCGATGTTGTTGAGCGCCTCGAACGAAATCCCGTTGGTAAAGGCGGCGTCGCCGGCCAGCGCGATCACATGCTCCGTTCCGCCCGCCAGATCGCGCGCCACTGCCATGCCCAGCGCCGCGGAAAGCGCAGTGCCCGCATGGCCCGCGCCATAGCAGTCGTGCTCACTCTCGGTCCGCAGCATGAAGCCATTAAGCCCGCCCGGCTGGCGCATGGTGTCGAAACGCCCGCAGCGCCCGGTAAGCATCTTGTGGACGTAGGCCTGATGGCTCACGTCGAAAACAAATCTGTCTGTGGGAGTCTCGAACACCGTGTGCATCGCCAGCGTCAGTTCCACCACGCCGAGGTTCGGCCCCAGGTGTCCGCCGGTCTTTGAAAGCGTGACGATCAGCCGCTCACGAATCTCCTGGGCCAGGGTTTCCAGCTGCGGAACGGAGAGCGATCGGAGGTCGGCAGGAGAATGGATGCTATCGAGTAAATTGCCCATGAAGGTCCAGAGGTTCCGCCTGTTGACAACCAGGAAGAGCAACGGAATCTTGCCACGCAATCAAAAAAGACCCCGATGGGGTCCTTCTCGTCATGCGCGACATCCTCTGACCAACAAGTATACAGCGTTTGTCAGCAACAGGTTGAGGCGGAGGCAATCCAGGTGTCCGCGCCACCTTGCGCCGAGCCGCCGCCCTCCCATCGATCATTCCTGCCCCCCGCGGGCCGGAAACAGGAACGCGAGCATCGGCCGCACGCGTTCCGCCCACGACGCTTCATCGTGGGTCCCACCTGCGACTTTTTCAAAATGCAGATCTTTACCCTCGCGCCATCCATGCGCCTGCAGCCGCTCGTCGAGAAGTTCGGCATCGGCCAGCGTCCGCCGCCCTTCCTGATCACCCACATCGAGCCAGATGCGCGCGCGGCGCTTCAGCTTTGGCGCCATGTCGTTGACAAACCCGGTGATGTAACGGTGACTCCACCACACCGACGGCGACAACACAGCGAGCTTCCCAAAGAGCTCCGGATGCTTCAGGCCCATCCATAGCGAAACCAAGCCGCCCAGCGACGACCCGCCGATGCCTGTGTCACCTGTTCCGGTGCGCAGACGATAGCGCGCGTGCAGAAACGGCAGCAACTCGCGCATCACCATCTCTGCATAGTGACTCGCCTCGCCACCGCCCAGCTTCCAGTCGCGCACCGGCGTATATTCCGCCAGCCGCCGTTCGCCCGCGTTGGCCACGCCCACGATCACGAGTGGCTCGGCTTCCCCGGCGACGATCGCGTCGTCCGCGTTCTCCGCCACGCGCCAGGTGCGGCCGCGAATGAACGATGTTTCCGGATCGAAGAGGTTCTGGCCGTCCTGCAAAATCAACAACGGATAATCGCGGTGGCGCGCCTCGTCGTATCCGGGCGGCACATACACGGTGATGTCGCGCTCGCCGGGCAAAAAGCGGCTGGCGAAACCCGCATGCTTGTGCACCCGCGGATGCGGCGGTTCGTTCGGCGGAGGAACGGCGTGCGCCTGCGCCTGAATCTCACTCTGCAATCGGTTCGTCCCTTCGTTGGTTTCTGACGGCAGCGTCGTTCGAGCCCCTTCCGTCGCGCATTGGAGATTCCGATGCTTTACGATACCGTAACGGCTGGATGAACAGAGCATGAACCGCGAATATCAAAAGTGGTACTCCTGGCGGCTTGACAGGGACATGGAGTTGCTCGTCTTCGGCCACGGTGGCGTGCCCATCGTGGTCTTCCCCAGCTCGCAGGGCCGCTTCTTTGAATTCGAAGACCGCGGCCTCATCGGCGCGGTCGCCCACAAGCTCGATCGCGGCGAGATCCAGTTGTTCTGCGTCGATTCCGTCGACAGCGAGAGCTGGTACAACCGCAATGTTCCGCCGCGCTGGCGCATCGCGCGTCACGTGCAGTATGAAAACTATGTCGTGGAGGAAGTCCTCCCCTTCATCCGCCTGCGCAACTTCGACCCGCATCTCATCTCGCTGGGATGCAGTTTCGGCGGCTACCACGCGGTCAACATCGCGCTCCGCCATCCCGGCCGCTTCACCGGTTTCCTGTCGATGAGCGGAGCTTTCGACATCAGCAGCTTTCTCGGCGGCTACTACGACCAGGATGTTTACTTCAACATGCCGCCGCACTATCTGCCGAATCTCAGCGATCCCTGGTATTTCGAGCGCTATCGCAACAACCAGTACATCCTTGCGACGGGCTGGGACGATCACTGCCTCTGGCAGAACCAGAACCTCGCGCGCATCATGGGCGCGAAAGGCGTTCCTCACAACCTCTACATCTGGGAATCGTGGAACAGCCACGACTGGCCGACCTGGGCGCGCATGATGAACGAATATCTGTAGGCTGATCGCCGAGCCCTGACCCCTGAGCGCTCTTTCTTCGGGAACCTTTCTCGACTTCCTGCGTCTATCTCACAGTTTCCGTCGTAATCAGGCATAGGAGGGTCCTCGTGATCCTGCGCAGGCTCGTTGCTGTTGCTCTCCTTCCGCTTTCTGCCTTGCTCGCCGCTCAAACCTCAACCCAACCGCCTGCGAAAAATCCGGGGGCGCGCTCAGGCTCGCGCGACCAGGCCGATTTGCCGGTGCGCCGCGTCGTCCTCTACAAAAATGGCGTTGGCTACTTCGAGCATGAAGGGCGTGTCACCGGCAATCAGGCTCTCACCATCGACTTCACCTCTTCGCAGCTCAATGACGCCCTGCAGTCGCTCACCGCGCTCGATCTCGGCGGAGGCCGCATCGCGGGGGTCGGCTACAACTCCACCACGCCGCTCGATCAGCAGCTGAAAAACATCCCCCTTGGACTCGACGGCCAACCGTCGACCGAAGACCTCTATGGGGCGCTCCGCGGCGCACGCGTCGAAGTCTCCAGTCCGGGCGAGGCGGAGGTTTCCGGGCGGATTGTCAGCTACGAGACGCGCTCGCAGAAAACATCCGCGGGCGATACGGTAGAGCGCGCTTTCCTCACGGTGGTCAGCGACGCCGGCGCGGTGCGCACCTTCGAGCTGACCGGGGCGACCAGCGTTCGCATCATCGACGGAGGCCTGCGCCGCGATCTCGACGATTATCTCGCGCTGCTCGCCTCCACGCAGAGCCAGCAGGTGCGGCATCTCACGCTGCAGGCCGAGGGCACGGGCACACGCGATATTCGGGTGAGTTACATCAGCGAAGTCCCGGTGTGGAAGAGCACCTACCGCATCGTCTTCGCGAACGACAAATCGGGCGCTGCCGCATCCGGACCCGAGACGGCGATTCTGCAGGGATGGGCTGTGGTCGACAACACCGTCGGCTCGGACTGGGACAACGTGCAGCTTTCCCTGGTGGCTGGCGCGCCGCAGAGCTTCATCGAGCCGCTCTCGCAGCCAATCTACACGCAACGGCCCGAAGTGCCGGTGCCGGAGGCCGCGAATATCGCGCCGGTTACGCATGAAGGGGCGGTGGACACCGCGTCTCCAGCGGTCGGATCAGCCAGCGAGTCCGTGACTGTGGAGGCTGCGCCACAGGCAATGGCCTTCAACGGCCGGAATTTTCCTCAGATGGTCAAGATGGCTCCGGGCGTCGCCGGTGGCGTCGGCTCCGGATCGGGCGGCGGGATCGGCGTCGGAATCTATCACGGCCTGGGAAATGCACTCCAGGACGAATCATCGAGCGCCAACTCCGCCAAATTTGACGACTACTTCGAATACACCCTGGCCCAGCCCGTCACGATTCACAAGAATGAGTCCGCGCTTGTGCCGGTGCTCCAGAGCAGCGTGCAGGCCGAGCGCGTCACGCTCTACAACGCGGCGAACCCCGTTCCCCTCCGCGCCCTCTGGCTCACCAACTCCGGCAATTCGACACTGGACCGTGGCAGCTTCTCGCTCTTTGACCACGGCGAATTCGCGGGCGAAGGCATCACCGACACGATCCACGCAGGAGAAAAGCGGCTGCTCTCCTATGCCGTCGACCAGGCTGTGCACGTCACGGCCGAAGGCCGTCTGAACTCCTCGCATCTGCGCCACATTGCGGTCCACGACGGGTACCTGGTCGAGAGCAACGAGGAGATTCGCGAGGTCACCTACGTCGTTCACAATGCCGCGTCGGATGCGCGCACCGTGCTCATCGAGCATCCGGTGCAGAACGGATGGAAGCTCACCTCCGAAGTAAAGCCCGTCGAGACGACCGCGACCCTGTATCGCTTCAGCGTTGCCGCGCAGCCCGGGGAGACGGTGCGTCTGCACGTCGGCGAGGCATGGACCGGCCCGGCACGCTGGCAGCTCACCAATGTTTCCGACGATCAGCTGCAGATCATCCTCTCGAGCAGCGGCGACCGCGCCGCGGTGGAGAAGGCACTCGCGCCCGTGCTGGCCGCGCGCACCAAAGTCCACGGTCTCGACACGCAAGTCAACGAAAAGCAACAGGAGATCGACCGCCTCGCCGCCGACCAGAAACGCCTGCACGATAATCTCGACGGATTAAAGGACAGCGTGGAAGAGCGCGCTCTGGCGCGCCGCTATGCGGGCGAGATGAATACCGATGAGGATCAGCTTCAGTCCCTGCGCAAGGATCAGGGCGATCTGGAACAGCAGCGCAGGACCGCACAGCAGGCGCTGGATGAGGCGATCCGGAACCTGGATGTAGATGCGAATGTGTGAAGGCAGGGCGTAGGGAATAGGGAGTAGGGAGTAGGGAGTAGGGAGTAGGGAATAGGGAGGCTTACGGTCCTAAGGTAATCCGGCCGAGCAAATAAGTTGCCGGTTTCCTGTTGGGAACAACAGACAATAAATCGGACATACAAGGGCCTGCCATGAAAGTCGAATCTTACCGTGACCTGATCGTTTGGCAGCGCGCCATTGAAATGACCGCGGCCGTCTATGCCCTCACTGCCCGGTTTCCGCGTGAAGAGGTCTACGGCTTGACGGCACAGCTTAGGCGGGCCGGCGTTTCGGTCGCCAGCAACATTGCCGAAGGCAACGGCAGAGCTTCGGCCGGTGAGTACAGACAGTCTCTCGGTATCGCCCGCGGTTCCAATCTCGAGTTGCAAACGCAACTGGTGATTGCAAGACGGCTGGCTTTTGGCGAGCCAGGGACAATCGACCACGCCGAGAGTCTTTCGTTCGAGGTCGGGAAAATGCTGGTCGTCCTCATGCAGAAGTTAGAGTAAGCGCTCTACTCCCTACTCCCTATTCCCTACTCCCTGTTTTCAAGGCGCTTCGATCAGCTCCATCTTGCCGTCGCGTTTGCGGTGCAGGACGCAGACCGTTCCCTCGTTATTGCGGAAGACGAAAACGTCGCGGTCGCGAAACTCCGCTTCCTTGACCGCCTCCTCAATGGTCATGGGGCGCAGCGCCACCGAGTCCGACGAGCGCACGATGTGCGGCTCGGGAATGGGACGCGTCGCCGGAAAGGTATGCACCGTCACCGGAACGATCGTTCTCGACGGACGCCGTACGTTTTTCGCTGCCGCCGGAACTTCCGGCTCCGCCGACTCGGAGCGCGTGCGGCTGGCGCGGCGCGGGCGCACCGGCATCACATCGGTCGGAAGCTTTTCTTCCTTCGGCTGCCGTTTGATCGCATTCATCCGCTTACGGTAGCGAATCGCCTGGGTCTCGGCGCGGTCGAGGGCTTCGCGCAGGGCCGACTCCATGTTGTTCGATTCCGCGAAGCCGACCAGCTTGCCCGCCCGCATCTTCACGGCGACATCGGCCGTCTTGCGGTATTTTTCCGAGGTCAGCACGATGTGCGCACCCACCAGCTTCGGCAACACTTTGGCAATGCGCTCAATCGCCTCATCGCCCAGCCGGCGCAGCGCCGGCGTCACGGTGACCTGCCTTCCTGTGTACTCAACCTGCATGGGAAAGCTCCTCTCCTCACGGAGAATACCGCAGCGTCAGCCGCGGACGCGCCGTTGATGCGTGCTGGGAATCCGTAAATCCTCGCGGTATTTGGCGACCGTCCGCCGCGTGACGTCGATGCCCTGTTTCTGCAGCATCGCGGCAATCTGATCGTCGGTCAGAGGCTTGCGCGGGTCTTCCTCTTCGATCAGCTTCTTCACCTTGCGCTTCAGCAGCATCAGGGGCGTACCCGCGCCTTCCGGCCCGTTCACCGCCTCGGAGAAGAAGAAACGCAGTTCATACACGCCCTGCGGGGTGTGCACGTACTTGCTGGAAACCGCGCGGCTTACGGTGGAGGGATGAACGCCGATCTCCTCCGCCACATCCTTGATCATCATCGGCTTCAGCGCTTCCACGCCCTTTTCGAGGAACTCCGGCTGCCGCCGCACAATCGCCTCGCAGGTGCGCAGAATGGTGTTCTTCCGCTGCTCGATGTTGCGCATCAGCTGGAGCGCCGAGCGATACCGCTCCTTCACATAATCTTTGACGTCTTTTTCCGCGCCATCCTGGGTCAGCAGACGCCGGTAGCCCTGGTTCAGGCGCAGCGTGGGCAGGTCTTCTTCGTTCATCGCGACCACCCATTCGTCGCCGCGCTTCACAAACGCAACGTCGGGTTCAATCAGCCGCGCCTCGCTGCGGTTATAGCGCTGGCCCGGTCGCGGATCGAGGGTACGGATGAAGTCGATGGCCCGTTGTGTCTCCTCGACCGTCTTCCCCACGACCTTCGAAAGCTCGCGCGGATCGCGCTTCTGCAGGAGCAGCATGTGGCTATCGATGATCTGCCTGGCAAGTTCGAAGATCTGCAGGCGGCTGCTCTCTTCCGGCTGATCCGCCTCCGGTTTTGCGCTTGCGCCATGCGGGCCCGTGCCATTGGTTGGCGCGTTGGCTGCGGCCTGCACTCCACCGAGCGCCGGATAATCCGGTGCTCCCGTTCCGTTGAGGCCATTCAGTTCGGAAGCCTGCGGCATCTCCCCGTTGGAGGGAAGCTCCGCGGTGCGTTCGGCCACGAAGGCCCTCGTGGATCCCCCGTTCGTCCCGTTGGCACGCGCAGCGATGGACCCCTGACTGCCATTCTCCGATTTCCCAGGCCGATGCGTTCCAGCACTCTTGCTGAAAATCAGCTCGAATTCCTTCCTCTGCGCCTCTACCTGCACCAGTAAGCAGTCGCGCAGGTCGCGCGTGCCCACTCCGATCGGATCCAGCTGCCGCACCACCTCCATCGCGCTCAACAAGTGGCCGCGCGCGCGATCAGCCATCGCTGGAGGCAACTCGGCGACCCGCTCGTAAACGCTTTTGGCGCCTTCGACCGCCTCGGGCTCCATCTGCTCGCGCAGATAACCCGCCAGCAGCTCATCGTCCCCGGCCGTGAGATAGCCGTCTTCATTCAGATTGCCGATGATGTACTCAGCCGCCTCGCGCACGGCAGGCGTCAGGTTGAGCGCGCCCAGCTGCCAGAAGAGATGATCGGTCAGCGTCGCAGGGGCTGACAGGAAATTCTCGATCGACGGCTTTTCGATCTCCTCGTAATTGTTGGGCGAGCGGAATCCCGGATCGAGATAATCCTGGAAATACGATCCGAAATCGATCTCGTCGAACGGATCCTTCTCTTTGACTTCGGGTTCGGCCTCGGTCACGGTCTGGGTTTCGACAGGCCGATCGCGATCCTCTTCGGCGCGCGCCACATCGTCCAGCAGCGGGACCGTTTCTTCCATCTCCTCCAGAACCGGATTCTCCGCAATCTCGGCCTGGATCATCTCCTTCAACTCCAGCTTGTTCAGCGCCAGCACGCTGACCATCTGCATCAGTCCCGGCGTCAGGATCTGCCGCTGCGCAACCTTCAGACTGAGTTTTGGTTGAAGAAGCACCATACCCTTTCCAAACTACCGCTAGCCCAGAGTTTACATCCGTTTGAGCCAAGGCTGCCTAGCAATTCCGTTGCCGTTATCCTAACTAATTGGTTCCGAAGGTAATTACGCCAACAGGGGATGGCGCAAACCAAGGTTCCTCATGTCGGCCCAGACTCGACATCCGATCCGAGGCCTACCCCGGCCTGGCCCTTCCCCGTTTACCCCAGTGAGAAGCTCTCCCCGAGATAGACGCGCCGCACTTCCGGATCATTTCCCAGCTGCTCCGGTGTGCCGTGCCGAAAGATCCGACCCTCGTTGATGATGTACGCCCGGTCGGTCACCGAAAGCGTTTCGCGCACATTATGGTCGGTAATCAAAACCCCAATGCCGCTGGTCTTTAAGTCGAAGATGATTTCCTGCAGATCGAGGACCGCAATCGGATCGATTCCTGAAAAGGGCTCGTCCAGCAAAATGAACACGGGCTGGATGCACAGGCAGCGGGCGATCTCAACCCTCCGCCGCTCGCCGCCGGACAACGCATATCCCCGCGTCTTGCGGATATGCCCGAGGTTCAGTTGCTCGATCAGTTTCTCCGCGCGGGCCCGCCGCATCTCCGGCGCAATGGGCTGCACTTCGAGCACCGCCAGGATATTTTCTTCGACGGTCAGCTTGCGGAAAACCGATGGCTCCTGCGGCAGGTAACTGATCCCATGCTGCCGCGCCCGCAGATACATGGGCACGGTGGTGATGGCCTCGTCGTCGAGCAGAATTCGCCCGCCATCGGGCTGGACAAGCCCCACAATCATGTAGAAGCTCGTCGTCTTGCCCGCGCCGTTGGGACCGAGCAGCCCGACCACCTCGCCCTCGGTAACCTGGACGCTCACGCCATGAACCACCTGGCGTCCGTTGTACGACTTGCTGATCTCGTCGGTGGACAGCTTCCGCATGAGTCTCTGTTTAGCTTATAGGCCGATACGCACAGCTTGCAAAAACCACATCGATTCCGGCGCTCCGTGGCTGTCGAAACCCTACTTCGGCGCGCGGGTTTCGGTCACCGCGCTGGATTTCCCGCCGCTCACCACAACATTATCGTCCTGGTTGTTGAAGATCAGCGCCTCCCCGGTCGTCGTGCCATGCACCTGATCGACGATCACCGGAGGCGTCGACGCCGTCCCGGTTAATACATATCTGCCATCGTCTGCCGTGTACACCAGCTTCTCGCCCGTTCCTTTTCGTCCTGGCTGAGCAAAAATCACATGCCCCGCAGCGATGAGATGATCCAGTTGAGAATTCGTCTCGACTGCGGAAGAGGCTGCACCCGGCCTTGGAGGATTCTGCCCGGGTTTTGCCTCTGGTTTCAAAAATACCAGCGCATCGTCTGCGTGAATCGCTTCGTTCCCCTGCTCCGCTGTCACCGTTCCGTGGAAATCGCCCTGCCGCTTCTTGTCGGAATAAACCAGCGTCTCGCTGTGGACCCGCACCACGCTCGGCTGCCTGCCGCCCATTCCCGAGGTGAAGTTGGCATTCACCACCGGCGCGGTTCCTGTGCCCTCGCCCCATGCGCGCAGCAAATCCTGGTTTCGGTCAATTTCAATCACCGGCGCCAGCAGCGAATCGGCTTCCTGCCACATCCGCGCCGGCGCATGCCCGGCCCCGTAGAACACGTCGCGATTCGTGGCGTGGTCCATCGTCGCGCGCTCGGCAATCACGTGGACAGGTCCGTTGCCCCCTCCACCGAATCCGATCACCGGCGCCGGGGGCTGCGCATCTGCCCCGCTCTTTGGCTGGGTATAGGTGGCCTTCACATTGCCGGCGGCCAGTGCGTTCTGCGTATCGCGGTGATAGTCGATCGACGCTGCCGCCATCTGCATCGTGCCGCCATCGGTGATCCGCGGATCGCCGCTCAGGTGGATCACCTGCTCCGCCGCATGATATTCGGCATGCCGCGCCCAGCCCATTAACTTCGCCGGCTGCGTCGTCGCCCCTGGCTTTTTAGCCGGGAGCTCCGTCAGCTCCACGTTTCCGTCCTCAGCCGCCGTCTCCAGCATCGTTTGCATGCCCTTGGTTCCGGATGCCGCTTGACCTCGAGTGCCGGCCGCCGCGTTTGGATATGTACTCGAAACCGGTGGGCCGGGCTTCCGCGCAACGACGCGCTGTTCCGCACCAAACGTCGCATGGAGCACGTCGCCCTTCGTTGTGTTCTCAGAACCGTCTGTCGCCGATTCCACCACCTGCGTGTGGCCGGTGCCCTCCAGCTGCCGCAGCGTGTTCTCTTCACCAAGCGTCGCCACCAGATGATCGCCGCTGATGCGCGTCGTCTGCTCCGGTCCTTTTGACGGCGTCTGCTTCGATGTCAGCACCGGGCTGCCTTCCGCAAACGCTTTGCTCGCCTCGACCGAATGTCCTGGCTGTTCCGCGGCAAACTCGATATCCACTTTCTCCGCGTGCATTTGCTTCTCTGCATGACCGCGCGGATCCTTCGAGAGCCCGCTGATCTCCTCCTCGAAGCTCACCTCGTGGCGAAACTCCGCATGCCGCAATGCGGTTTTTCTCTGCGGTCCCGGCGCCGCGGAGAACAGGAGCGTCCCGCTGGCGGCCGAGCCGTGCATCGTGTCATTGTCCCGTTGCGAGTCAAACTGCACCCCACCGTCCAAATCCGCCTGCGTCGGCTGGCTCCTGAGATCCATCAGAATATGCGCGGTCCCGGATTCGACGGTCGCCCCCGTATCGGTCTTCATGTGCACGTGGCCCTGCGCATCCACCTTCTCGGTGGTCCCATCTTTGCGAAAGTAAATCACCGCCTGGTCCGCCCGTCCCTCTTCGGTCTCGTAGTTGAGCGACGCGTTCACGAGCGAAGCCTGGTAGGACGCGCGCAGCAGCGTAGCGTGCGCCGCTTCAATCACCGCTGCCTTGCCATTGCTGCTGGTGGTGACGTGGACGTGGCTGTCGAGCACGAGCACGCCGCTCTTCGAGTTGTAGTCCGCACCCACGGCGCTCCCCGCCCCGCGTGGCAGCTGGAATTCCACCGCCTGCGTAGTCGTTGCCTCGCCGGTTTTCTGCGCGAAGGTCAGTCCGCGGGTTCGCACCCGAATGGTGTTGCTGTCCGCATCGCCGCCCGATGCGCTCTGCGCGGTGGGCGTGCTGGTGCCCTGCAGTTCGATGTCCACGTCGCCCCGGCTGACCGCCAGCCCCTGGTTCTGGTCGTAGTCGAAGTCGCTTCCGAAGATGCGGTCCGTGCGCCCCGATCCGGGTGGTCCGAACAGAGTGATGTCCACGTCGTGAAGCAGGACGTGCCCGGACTTCAGCTGCAGCTCTTTCGACGCCTTCAGCGTGAACAGCGGATGACCCTGGTTGCTCTGGGTATAGCTGAATCCGTTCGCAGTCTGCTGGATATCGACGCCCAGCCGCCCGGGGAGGTCTTTTTCGATGTGCCGGAAGCGATAGCGCCCGTAGAGGAAAAATCCGGCCACAACCGCGAGCAACAGGGCCGCTGCTATCGCAATCCACCGGCGCAGCCCCTGGACCGTTACACGCATACCAGCTTTATCTTCTCATTCCAGCCTGTAGCCGGAAGCGTGGAGCCGGGGGCTGGGAGGAGCCGTTCCGAGCACTCCCTACTCTCTACTCCCTATTCCCTACTCCCTACTCCCTGCTCCCTGCTCCCTTCCTTCACTCCGTGCGCAGCGCGACCATCGGATCGACGGCCGTGGCCCGTTGCGCTGGCAACGCCGACGCTATCGCCACCATGAGCGCAGTCAGCAGCAGCGCACCGGCCATGGTCACCGGATCCCACGTGCTCACCCCATAGAGCTGGCTGCGAAAGAGCTGCGCCAAAGCCACGGTTGCCGGCAACGCCACCAGTGCGGCTCCGCCGGCGATCCACGCCATCTCGCGAACCACCAGGCCCACGAGGCTTCGGCGCGGCGCGCCCAATGCCAGCCGCACGCCAATCTCCCGCGTACGGCTCTGCGTGGAATACGCGAGCACACCATACAGCCCCACAGCGGCCAGCAGGGCCGCCAAAACCGCGAATCCAGCGGCCAGCAGCGCCAGCGCGCGCTCGTTCGATGCGCTGATTGCCATCACCTCATCCATCGACCGCAGATCCTCGACGACCAGCGTCGCATCCAGATCGTGGATGGTTTTGCGGATCGCCGTTTCGACAGATTCCGGCGGCTGCGCGGTGCGCACATAAAGATCGAGGCCCGTGGGGTGGTCATACTGCAGCCACGGCCGGTATACCGCCGGGCCGATGGGCGTCCGTAAATCGGTGTGCCGCACATCGCCGACCACACCCACGATCGTCACATCCGGCTTGTCTTCGCCAATCATCCGCCCCAGCGCGTTCTGCGCCGATCCGTAAAACTGCTTCGCAAACGCCAGATTCACGACTGCGACCTTCGGGGCGGTCTTCGCGTCGGCCGCCGCAAACTCGCGGCCCGCCAGCAGCGGTTGGCGCAGGGTCGCGAAGTAGCCTGGTGTAATCCACGGCGCCTCATAGTCGGTGCTTTCTCCCTCAGCTGGCTTGTGACCCTGGATCACGTACCCGTCGATCTCGTTGTCGCCCTCCAGCTCGGCATCCGTCGTTCCCGCCGCGGATGCGACTCCCGGAATGCGCCCGATTGCATCGAGAGCCGCGTTCATGATCTCCGGCGAGCGCGCTTCGTTGTAGCCGGACCGCGTCGGATCGAGCCCAAAGCTCACCAGATGATTCGTATCGAAGCCGACTGCCTGATCGCGCAGGTTCGTCAGCGTCCGCACGAACAGTCCCGCTCCGCCCAGCAACAGGACGCTCAGCGCAATCTGCAGGCCCACCGCCGCCTTCCGGAAAAACTGCGTCTTTTTCGATGCTGTTCCTGTGCTCTGCCGCAGCGCGCCCGCCAGGTCAGGACGCAGGAAATGCAGCGCCGGGGCAATGGAAAACAGCAGGCTCACCATCATCGCCAGTCCCAGCGCAAACAGCAGGACCCGCGCATCGAGGTTCGCCGAATACGGCTCAGCGCCAGCATCGGCATGGGTCATCAGGCGGACCAGCGTGATGGCCAGCACCGGCGAAAGCGCCAGTCCCGCCACCGCTCCGGCGGCGCCGAGCATTCCACCCTCGATCAGCAGCTGGCGCACGATGCGTCCGCTCTTCGCCCCCAGCGCATAGCGCATCGACATCTCGCGCACTCGCGCCGACGACCGCAGCAGCAGCAGCGTCGCCACATTCAGCGTGCACATCGCGATCAGCAGCCCTGCCATGCTCAGCAGGATCACGAGCGGCGTCTTCAGATCCATGCGGCTCGGCGAGAACCCCATGGAGTCGTCCCTTACCAGCAATTTGGATTTATCGACAAATCTCTCGCGAAACTTCGGCGTTGCGGATTTGTACAGCGTCAGCTCGTTGCTGCGCAGCGAGTACCACAGCGGCGCGAGGCTGGCTTGTGCGCGCTCCGCCCTCATGCCGGGCTTCAACCGCGCTACCACCGTCAGCCACACCGCCTGGTGATTGTCGAGATCGTGGTTCTTCGCACGCCACGGCATCGCGATCGCTTCCATGGTCACGGGCACAAAAACCGCCGGGCGATATCCGCCAATGGCGGTATGAAAATTCTGTGGCGCGACTCCAACTATGGTGAACGCATGTCCGTTGACGAGCAGCGTCTGTCCCAGCACCTCGCGCGACCCTGCCAGATGAGTCCGCCAGTAGTCATAACTCAGCACCACCACCGGGTTCGCATCCTTCTCCGTTTCATCGGCGGACGTGAACAGCCGGCCCGCAACCGGGTTCAGCCCCAGCACCTGAAAATAGTTCCCGGTCACCACTTCGGCATGTTCGTTCTCCGCCTGATTGTGCCAGGAAAGGCCCACGTTCGTGCGCATGGTCGCGATCATCCCGCTGAATACCTGGTTGCGATCGCGCAGATCCCTGTACATCGGATAAGAAAAGTAATTGCCGATGTCTCCGCCGAAGCTGCTCATCGAGCCGGAGAAGGATCCGTGCCACTCCAGACGCACCAGCTCCTTCGGTTTCTCCACGGGCAGCATGCGCAGCAGCACCTGGTCGAACAGGGTGAAGATCGCGGTTGTCGCCCCGATGCCCAGCGCCAGCGTCACAATGGCCGTCACCGCAAAACCCGGCGACTTTCGTAGTTGCCGCCACGCATATTTCAAATCAGCGAACATTCTGTTTCTCCGGATCTGCTGGAAGGTACACCGAGTGCGTCGGTCTCTGGACCGCAGTTGCCGTACCAAATCTCGTCGCCTGAAAAATAAGGCGGTTAAGAAGCGCAGACCGGCCGCATCCTGTCCGCTCTTGCACCCTTCTGTTCAGAACCGGACATGCTGAAAGCCATCGTGCTCGCAATTCAATCCCACCGCGCTCTGCCCTAACGCTGCGCGATCCTGTGGACCGGGTGCTTTCGCTCGCCCGCAAGAGCGATGGAGAGCTCGCGCACCCCCCGGCGTATTTCCTTCGGATCGAGCGCGGCGAATCCGAGCTGGAGCCCTTCCGGTCCGGTCCTGGTTTGGCTGTAGCGGCGCAGCGGTGTCACGTCGACGCCGCGTTTCGCCGCAGCCGCGGCTGCACCTTCACCACCGATCCCGGAGCGGAGCCATCCGGCTGTTTGCAAGCCGGCTTCGACGCTCGAGATTTCCAGCAGGCCTTCCAGATGCCCATGCGCCTCTTCAAGAAGGACCGCGAGCCGCTCTGCATAAACCTCGCGCATCCGGCGCAGATGGCGGCCGAAGTGGCCTTCGGCGATGAACTCGGTGAGGACGAGCTGCTCCACCATCGGCGCGTGCCGGGAGGTGAGCGATTGCAGCGCGGCAAAGCGATCGGCCAGGGCCGATGGAACGACGACGTAGCCCAGACGGAGCCCGGGGAAGAGGACCTTACTGAAACTGCCCGCATACAGCACCGAGCCGGTTCCATCGAGTCCCTGTAATGCGGGAATTGGACGACCGGCATAGCGATATTCGCTGTCGTAATCGTCCTCGAAGATGTTGGCGCCCCAGCGGCGTGCCCACGCCAGGAGCTGCAGGCGGCGGCCAAGAGTCATCGTGGTTCCCAGCGGGAACTGGTGCCCCGGCGTGACGTAAATCAAGCGGACAGCTCTTGCGGGCAACCGGCTGATATCGATTCCCTCCTCATCGATGCGGGCGGCGAAGATCTTCGCGCCGTGTGCCCTGAAGAGCTGCACAGCGCCCGGATAACCAGGGTTCTCGACGCAGACGCGATCGCCTGGATTGAGCAGCAGCCGAGCGGTGAGGTCGAGCGCCTCCTGCACTCCGGAGACGATCGCGATCTGCTCAGGCACGCAGCGGACGCCGCGCGATGTGCTCAGGTATCCGGCGATCGCTCGCCGCAGTGGCATGTAGCCAGAAGGACCGCAGCCCATGAGGCTGCTGATCGAGATTTGCCGCAGACAGTGCAGGGTGGTTTTCATCCAAAGCGCGCCGGGAAAGAGATCGACCGCCGGCAGATTGGCGCGGAAGGCGCGCGTAGGCCGCTTCTCATAGCCGGAAAACAAGCTGGTCCTGCGGCCGAACGCCGAGATAGTTAAGCGGCGCTCCCGTTGCGACGGAGGACGCGTCACGGGGCTCGACGCGGTGATCCGGGATGCAGGATGCAACGGTCGACCCGCCCCGGCAAGATGGAGAAATTCTTCCGGCAGGACCTGGCTGACCCTGGTGCCCGAGCCGACGCTGCCTTCGAGGTAGCCTTCCGATTGCAATTGGTCGAAAGCGCTGACGACCGTACCGCGGGCAACCCCGCATTGGCGGGCGAGATCGCGCGTGGAGGGGATTCGCGTCCCGGGAAGCAAGCGCGCAGAGAGGATATCCGCGCGTAGCGATTCATAGAGCCAGCGCCAGGCGGGTACGCCGGGCTTTCGCGGGAGCAGCGCGAGTTCGAATGTCGTCGTGGTCTTCAAGAAATTAAAATGGTACAGGCACCATAGCACAAAATGGCTCTTGTCGATGGTCCACTCCCGATCTAACCTCGCGTTTGTGAGGGAGAAAATTAGAGTGAGAACAAGAGCCATCCTCTTCGTATGGTGCGGTCTGTCGCTGGCGGCGAGTGCCGCCACAGGCGACCAACCCGGCTCCACAACACATCCTGAGACAAAAGATCGGGCCGGCATCGTGATTTCTCAACAGCTGCCTCCTCTGCAGGGCAATCATCTGAAGGTGTTTCTGGTGGAGGTTCGCTACGGCCCGGGTCAGGCATCTTCGCCCCATGCGCATCCGTGCCCGGTCATCGGCTACGTGGTGGAAGGCGCGGTGCGCAGCCAGGTCGATGGCAGGGCGGAGAAAATCTACCGCGCCGGCGACAGCTTCTATGAAGCACCCAACGCCGTTCATCGCGTCTCCGCGAATGCCAGCGCCACAGAGCCGGCGAAGTTTGTCGCGTATCTCATCTGCGATCGCGATACACCGCTCAGCGTTTCCGCCCCAGACTCCGTTTCAGAGAAAGGAATACAAAAATGACGATCGATGGTGTTTCAGAAGACCAGGGGGACGTTGCACGGGGCGGCGCGGCGCCCTCAGCCTCGGCCCGATCGCAGACGCCGGGGCGGATCGCAATCGTCTACGCGCGCATGGCCCTCGGCGCCGCTTTTCTCTCGGCGGTCGCCGATCGTTTTGGTTTGTGGGGAAAATACGGTGGGTGGGGAAACTTCACTGCCTTCACAAAGTACACCGCGCAGGTCAACTCCTTCATGCCGGCCTCCACGATTCCATTTCTGGCATGGGCCGCTACCGTGGCGGAGACGGCTCTCGGCATCCTGTTGATCGCGGGCCTCTGGCCGCGATGGGTGGCGTGGAGCGCCTCGTTCTTATTGGCGCTATTCGGAATCGCTATGGCGATTTCCTTCGGACTCAAGTCGCCGTTGGACTATTCTGTGTTCTCTGCATCCGCGGGGGCTCTGCTGCTGGGGGTGGCACAGGATCGCAGAACCGGAGGCCGGGGGTGAACCTGCCAGCGCGCACATCGAACCAGCCAAAAAGCGCATCGCCGCTGCACCATTTGGCCGGCACGGAATGGCTGCTTGTCGCCACGCCGGGTGTGATCTGGGGCGCCTCGTTTCTTTTTATTGCGGAGGGATTGCGGGCGATGGGCCCGGGCGGCGTCGCGTTCGTCCGCTTGTTCATCGGAATGTCCACCCTCGTCCTCTTTCCCGCGGCGCGCAGGCCCATCCCGCGCTCAGCGTGGCCGGCGATCGTGCTTCTCGGATTTTTGTGGTTCGCCCTGCCGCTGAGCCTGTTTCCGCTGGCAGAGCAGAGAGTCACGTCGGCGTTGACCGGGATGCTGAACGCCGCGGTGCCGCTGTTCACCGCCATCGTGGCTACCGCCATCGCGCGTCGAATCCCGGAACGCCGCGTGCTCGTGGGCCTGGCGGTGGGACTCACAGGCGCACTGCTGGTCGCCTGGCCATCGATGCATCAGGGTCACAGCAGCCTCGTGGGTGTGCTGATGATCGTCGCGGCGCTCGTCTCTTATGGATTCGCCCTGAATCTTGCCCGGCCGCTGCAGATGCAGCATGGAGCACTGGCTGTAATCCTCCGCGCACAAACCGTCGCTGTGATCCTCACTGCTCCGTTGGGCATGCGCGATGTGATGTCGGCTCACTGGAGCCTCGCACCACTGCTCTCCATGCTGGTCCTGGGCACTTTGGGAACAGGCGGGGCATTCGTGCTGCTGGCCGTTGCAGCAGGACGGGTTGGATCCACGCGCGCCTCCTCGGCTGCGTTCCTCATCCCGCCGGTCGCGCTGTTGCTGGGGATGACGGTGCGGGGCGAACATGTCGCCCTGCTGTCGATCGCCGGGAGCGCCGTGTGCGTAGCAGGCGCGTGGTTCATGCGCCGCAGGCAGGTGGATCGCGAGCGGGAGCTGCAGTCCGCGGAAGCGGCGGCTCTGATCGGGCAACGGTGCGAATCATGACGCGACAGAAAATGCCACGGCCCTTGGGCATGGCTCAGGCCCTCTGGTTTGCGGCGATGTTTTTCGTCGCCGCCGCCCATGCGGCTACTCCCGGCGACGAACTCCTGAAGGTGCGGGAGCAGGTATGGCGGGCGTGGTTCGCGGGCGACACAAAGACGCTCGCGGAGCTGGTGCCCCCGGAAACCATCGTGATGAGCGGCGGCGAGGTGAAGTGGAAGAACCAGGCCGACGTGCTGCGCTCGGCCGCGGAGTTTCATGCGAAGGGCGGAAGGCTGATCCGCCTGGAATTTCCGCGCACAGAGGTGCAGCACTTTGGCGACGTGGCCATAGTCTGGAGCAGCTATGTGCTGGAGCTCGAAGTTGGAGGCAGGCGAACGGCGGTGTCAAGCCGCGCGACAGAGATTTTTGTCCGGCGCGACGGGCGGTGGGTGAACCCGGGTTGGCACACCGACGAGGAAAAGTGACGTTGCCCGCGCTCACCCAGCCTTGAGCGCGTCGAGCGGATCAACTTTTGTGGCGCGTCGGGCGGGCAGATAGCTGGCGAGCCACGCGATCAAAAGAAAAACCAGCGGTACGAAGGCGAAGGTGCTCAGGTCGTGCGCGCTGGTTTTGTAAAGGACGCTGGCCATGAGCTGCGTCAGCGCGAGTCCCGCGATCAGGCCCAGAACGATCCCGCTCAGGGCGAGGACGAGTCCGTGGCGGACCACGAGCCAGAGGATTGCGGAACGGTCGGCGCCGAGCGCAAGGCGAATCGCCATTTCCTGACGCCGCTGCACCACGGTCCATGCCAGCATGGCGGCGAGGCCGATGGCGGCAAGGACCAGCGCCGTCATCGAAAAAACGGCAAGCAGCACCATCGTGAAGCGCGGCTGCGCGCGTGAGGCGTCCATCAGATCGTCGACCGTCTGGATCGCGGTGACGGGCTGGCCGGGGTCGACGGCGGAGATTTGCGCTCGAACGGCTGACGCCATTTGCAGCGGCGGGACCGTCGTGCGGACCAGCAGGTTCATGCCCGGCCAGGGAAGCTGTTTGAAAGGAAGATACAGCTGTGGGTCCGTATCGGCGGCGAGGCCGTGATTGCGCACGTCGGCTGCCACGCCAACCACCTGCGACGGCTGCGGACCGCGGCCGACGATGAAAGTCTTGCCGATGGGGCTTTGCCCTGGCCAGAATCGACGCGCGCATGCCTGATTCACGATCACAACTTTGGGTGCGGTCCCGTCGTCGGCCCCCGTGAACAGGCGGCCCGCAATTAGCGGTACGCGCAGCGTCTCGAACCACGAGGGGCTCACCGCTTCGATATCGATGAAAGGACGCTCGGCGAGCGGCACGGCGGGCTGGCCTTCCGGCAGAACGGGAGTCACGCGCGTGAAGCTCAGCGGGCGCGCTGCGGAGATGGCTGCGCCCTGCACCCCGGGCAGTGCGGCAATACGGCGCAGAGCTTCGTCGAAGAATCCGATTTGCTGATCGGGCTTCGCGTACTTTTCTGTGGGCAGCGAAACTTCCATCGTAAGTACGTTGCGCGCGTCGAATCCGGGATCGACGCGGAGGAGACGGCCGAAGCTGCGCACGAGGAGGCCCGCGGAGATGAGCAGGAGCACCGAAAGCGCGACCTGTCCTGTAACGAGCAGGCTGCGCAGACGTCCGCGGGTGCGGCTGCCGGAGATCCCGCGCCCTTCGTCGCGCAGAGTGGAATTGAGATCCGTGCGCGCGAGCTGCCAGGCGGGGAAGATGCCGGTCAGAATGCCGGTGAGGATCGAAACGCCCACCGCAAAGAGCAGCACCCGGACGTCGAGGGTGATGGGAATGCCATCGGGAAGCTGCGTTGTCCCCCACGCGGTCAGGGCGCGGTCGGCGGCGAAGCCGAGGGCGAGGCCAACCACGCCGGCGGCGAGCGCGAGCAGCATGCTTTCGGTGAGGAGCTGGCGGATCACGGCGGACTGGCTCGCTCCGAGAGCCGCGCGCACCGCGAGCTCGCGGCGGCGGGCCAGGGCACGCGAGAGAAGCAGGCTGGCAACATTCGCGCAGCCGATGAGGAGCAGGACGGCAACGGCGGCGGAGAGAATCCAGAGCTTCGGCCGCAGATCGGCAACAATGAGATCGCGGAGCGGCGTGGCGATGGTGGACATGGATGCAATCGCGTCGGGCGCGGTCGGATTGTCGCGCCGATACTGCTGATCGAGGACGCCGAGTTCGGCATTGGCCTGAGCAATCGTGGCGCCGGGCGCGAGTCGGGCGGCGAATCCGAGGTAGCCCACTCCCATGCGCAGCCGCTGCGGGGGCATGAGCGTCAGCTCAAAGTAGCGCGGCGTGAAGACATCGGCTTTGCCGATGAAGGGGAACTCGACGCCGGCGGGCAGAATGCCGATGACGGTATGCGGAACGCCGTCGAGAGCGATCGTGCTGCCGAGAACGGCGGGATTACTGCCGAAGCGCGTTCGCCAGAGAGTGTTGCTGAGCAGAACGACGGGATGACCCTCGGGGCGGCCTTCGTCCGCTGTGAAGGTGCGGCCCACCGCCGGGCGCACGCCAAGCATCGAGAAGAAATTGGGCGTGACCCGGGCTACGGGAACCTGTACGGGTTCGCCAACGCCGGTGAGGTTGAAGTTGTCATTCGCCCATGCTGCGATTTCGAAGCTGCGGGCGTGGTCGCGGAGCAGCTCGTAGCGGAGCAGCGTGAGCGGGCGCTGATCCTCTTTGAAGGCGATGCTCACGAGCTGTTGCGGCTGCCGGTAGGGAAAAGGGCGCAGGAGCAGCGCGCTGGTGACGGAGAAGATCGCGGTGTTGGCGCCGATGGCGAGGGCGAGCGTCAGGAGAGCTACGAGCGTGAAGCCCGGATTGCGGCGGAGCATGCGCAGCCCAAAGCGAAGGTCGCGAAGCAGCATGCAGATCAGGTTACAGGTTGCAGCTCACAGGTCATAGGGTGCATGGCAATCTCAAGGCAGGTCTGTCCCCCGTCACCTGTACCCTGCACCCTGTACCCTGCACCCTGTCCCCTGTACCCTCTCCCCTGCACCCTGTCCCCTGCACCCTGTCCCCTGCACCCTGTCCCCTGTACCCTGTACCCTGTACCCTGCACCCTGTCACCTGCTGCTAGCGCTGGCTGGCTTCACCGGCAACGACTTTGCGGGTGAACTCCGACGATCCTTTGCGGGGAACGCTGAGAGACTGCCAGCGGTCGTGAGCAAAATGCTTCGCCAGCAGGACGATCTGGCCCACGTGCATCGGATAATGCGCGAGCTGGCGGTTGATCGCCTGCATCACCGAGTGGGCTTCGCCGCGAATGAGAACAGTGCGGGTGAGATCGGCCTCGGTCAGCGAATCAAGGGCCGCGAAGAGGCACGCCCATCCCCCTTCCCACGCAGCCAGGAGCGCCGCACGCGTCCCCGGCGGCTCTTCAAATTCTCCATCCCGATTCCGGTTGGGTTTTTCCCCGTCGGTGGTGAGGAAGTCAGTCCAGCGGGAGAGCATGTTGCCCGCGACGTGTTTGACGATGATGGCGATGGAATTTGACTCGTTGTCGAGGGCGAGGAAGAGCTGATCGTCCGCGATCTGCTCCATGGCGCGCTCGCCGAGTTTTTTGTAGTAAGCAAAAAGCGTGCGCGCGTCTTCGAGATACGACGTGGTGAATTGGAGCGCCATGGGTGAAGTGTAGCTGGGAGCCCGGGCGTGATCCCACATCTGGCCCAACTTCGCAGAGATAGGGCCTCCGGCATCGAGTTAGACGGCGGTAGTTGCAGAGGCCAGTGCATGATACTTCGATTTGTCGCCGTGTTTGAAGAGCGCGTACCACGCGTCGAGGACCGGCTCGGTGTAGAGCTGCAGGGTCCCGAAGATTTGGTATGCGAATTCTACCGGCGCCGTGCCGGCTGCGGTAATGAGGTTGCCGTCGGCGATGGCCGGAATGTTACGGTACAACGGATATCCGCGATACCTCGTGGCTTTCAGGTATTCGGGGGCGTTGCTCGTGTGCAGCCGATTATCGAGAAAGCCCGCGCGGGCCAGAGCAAGCGTGGCGGCACAGATAGCCGCGACCGGAACGCCCGCCGCCAGGAGCTCGGCCGCCTTTTGGACGGCTGCCCAATTCTCCCCCTGCTCCCACCGTTGTCCGCCTGGCAGGATGAGCATGGCGCAGTTCGCCGGAGTGAGCGTATCGACGGCAGCATCGGGCAAAATGCGCACGCCTCCCTGGGTAACGACAGGCTCGGTGCTCAGCCCGGTGGTGGCGACTGCGAAGCGGCCCGGCTCCCGTTGGAACTGCGGGCTGTTGATCCCGGCAATGGCAAAGGCCGGCTCCCAGTCGGCCATTCCCTCGAAGACAAAGAGGTGGACAGTCTCGGCTTGCATACACCCTCAGCCGCGGCGCGCCAACCCAGCGATCCGCGAGCACCGATGATTGTACCTGGAGCCCCGGTTCCGGGTTTCCACCGCGATTCGCCGCCGGCTTGTCCACATCGTCGCTCTGCAACCAGCGTGAGATTGATGACGTCTGCCATTTCCGCCGATGAGGAGGACAAAGGCTCGTTCCACAGCGGCACGCGGTTCGATCGTACGCGGGATGCGAACGCGATCCCGGGCAGGAGGTCCTCAGGCAAGCACGCATGTTTGCGATCATCGGCATCGTGGTGGTATTTGGGGCGGTCGTGGCCGGCTATCTCATGGAGCACGGGCATATGGGTGTCCTTGTGCAGCCGGCGGAGCTGCTGATCATCGGCGGAGCGGGTTGCGGTACGCTTCTGATCGCGAATCCGCTGCGCATTCTGAAAAAGGTTGCCGCGGGCGCGGTGGGGGTCTTTGGCAGCTCGCACTTCGGAAAGGCCCGCTATCTCTCGACCCTGCGGATGATGTACGACCTGCTGCAGAAGGCGCGCCGGGGCGGAATGCTCACCATCGAATCGGACGTCGAGAAGCCGGAGGCGAGCTCCGTCTTTCAGCCGTATCCCGAGTTCACAAAGGATCATCACGTGCGCGATTTTGTCTGCGACACGATGCGCATGGTCATCACCGGGGGCGTAGACGCCTTCGACATGGACCAGATGATGGATCTGGATATGGAGGTTCAGCATCAGGGAACCGAGGAGCCGGTGACGGCGTTGTCGACGATGGCGGATTCCCTGCCCGGCCTCGGGATTGTCGCCGCCGTGCTCGGGGTGGTGATCACCATGGGAGCGCTGGGCGGCCCGGCCGAAGAGATTGGTCACAAGGTCGCAGCCGCTCTCGTGGGAACCTTCCTCGGGATTCTTCTGTGCTACGGCCTCGTGGGGCCCGTGAGCCAGAACATGGCAAAGGCCGCCGCCGAAGAACACGCATTTCTCTATGTGCTCCGGGTGCTGATGCTGGCGTTCATTCGTGGCCAGCCGCCCGTGGTCGCGATCGAGATGGGACGCAGGGCGATCCCGGCGCACATCCGGCCCACGTTCGCGGAAGTGGAAGAGGCCTGCCGTAACGGCGGCGGAGCGGCGGTCAAAGAATAGGGAGCGCGCATGGCGGGGTCGAAGGTCATCATCGTCAAGAAGAAAGGCGGCCATGGCGGTCACCACGGCGGCGCGTGGAAGGTCGCCTACGCCGACTTCGTGACGGCGATGATGTCGTTGTTCATCGTGCTGTGGCTGATGAACGCGAATGTGAAGATCCGGCAAGCCGTCGCCGGCTACTTCAACGATCCGCGCGGGCGGTCGACGATGACCGGCTCGGACCAGGCCGGGACGGACGACAGCCTCGCGATCACGAAAGACAACGTACAGCAGCTCAAGGAGAAGATCGAAGCCACAATTAAAAAGATGAACGATCTGAAGTCCCTGCAGAATGCGATTCAGATTACGATCACACCGGAGGGGCTGCGCATCGAGCTCCTGGAGACAAAGGACGGAACCTTCTTCAATACCGGAAGCGCGGTCCTGAACCGGAACGGCCTCGAGCTGCTGAAGATGCTCTCGCAGCAGCTGGGCGGCTTGCCGAACCGAATCTCGATCGAGGGGCACACGGATGCGCGGCCCTATGCCTCGACCGATGGCTATGGCAACTGGGAGCTGTCGACCGATCGGGCGAACGCCGCCCGCCGGGTCATGCAGACTGCGGGGCTGCACAAGGATCAGGTCTCGCAGGTCCGCGGGTATGCGGATCAGAAGCTGCGGGTTCCAGCGAATCCGATGGATCCGTCGAATCGGAGAATTTCGCTGATCGTGCAGTATCTGACCGAGGAGGCGCCGCCGGTTGCGGCCCATGCCGGAACGGAAGGGGCAGGCGTCAAACCGGAAAAACAACCAGCCAGCGCAGCTCAAGCGGCCGTTCCATCCCCAGCGAGCGGTGCAGCTGCGAACGCGGGAGAAAAGCCGCAGCCCGCATCCGGCGCGCCCCACACAGGAAGGAGCGATTCGGGCGGAAGTCAGCCGGGTGGAAGTCAGCCGAGAACAACGCCGTCTTCGCCGCCCTCGGCCGCGCCCGCGCCAAAGCCTCCGGCGGGCAAGCCAATGTCCGCTAATCCGCCGTCCGGGAATGCCGTGGCGCGGTTGTGGCAGAAGATTCACCACAAATAACGACCGGCTGCGTAGTCTTCCGTCGCGGCCTGACAAAAAGAAACGAGCGTTGCCGGCCGGTCGGGCGCGCCTTGCAGCGGGACGCCGGCACCCGTCCCACGCATGAAGGCGAGGCGTAAAGCGTAATCTTGTGCCAGGATAAGAGGATCATCCGCGAAGAACGCGGTGCGAGAGGCTCTTCCACAGCAGAGAGCCGATGCGGTGGGGCCTTTTTTCGAGGGAGTTCGGAGTTGGACGATTTCGTGAGCACGCACGAAGAGACGAGCGACATCGATCTGCTGCACGAGATCGGAAGCCGCATGGCGGCTGCCGATCCGTTTCACGACGTTCTGCAGAAGGTCATCGAAATGGTGACCGCGGCCGTGCGCTGCGACTCGTGCTTCATCTACGTGCTCGAAAAAGAAAAGCTGGTGCTCCGGGGGTCGAAAAATCCCCACGAAGATGTGGTGGACCGGTTGGTCGTGGATATGGGCCAGGGCGTCACCGGCTGGGTCGCCGAGCACCGCCAGACAGTGGCCTTACCGGCTAAGGCCTGGGCCGATCCGCGTTTCGCGCGCTTCCCCAGCCTGCCGGAAGACCGCTTCGAGGCCTTCCTGGCGGTGCCGATTCTGTGCCGGGGCAAGCTGGTGGGCGCCATCAACATGCAGCACCGCGAGCCGCATCATCATTCGAAGCGGGAGATCAAGCTGATCACCATGATCGGCTACCTGGTGGGCGCCGAAGTCGAGTTGGCGCGCATGGAGTATGAGAAATCGCAGCTTGCCGAACAGCTCGAGACCCGCAAAGTCATGGAGCGCGCCAAGGGCATTCTGCAGCGCGAGCTGAGCATCGACGAAGAAGCCGCTTACCTGATGCTGCAGAAGCAGAGCCGGCAAAAGCGCAAGCCCCTGAAGGAAATCGCCGAGGCCATCATTCTGATGGACGATCTGAAGCGCGGAAAAAAGTAACCGCCCGCATTACCCTCCGCGGAAAATGCCGGTGGGCGATCCGCAACTTCCGCTTGATCGCCCCTGCGCGGCAAAAATCGGTCCGGGATCAGGTCTTCCGGCCCCCCCGGACCGTTCCCTCACAGTGCGTCAATCGCCTTCGCCGCTGCGTCGATGGCTTCCGCGATCTTCTGCACCTGTTCCGGCGTTACGCTCTCTCTCGACAGCCGGGCCATCACGGCGCTGCGCAGCCCCATGAAGGCACGAATCACCTCCGGTGACCGGCCTCGTTCGAAGCCTCGTCCCGCCTCGTCCAGGCGCGCGAATAACTCGTCGATGCGTTCCTTGTTGGCTTTCAGGTACTCGAGCCCCGCCGCCGTCACCGTGTAGACCTTCTTGTTGTCTTCCGAGGTCGAGACCGATGCCAGGCCTTCTTCTTCGAGGAGCGTGAGCGTGGGGTAAATCACTCCCGGGCTCGGCGTGTATCCGCCGGAAAGCCGCTGCTCCATCTTTTTCATTAACTGATAGCCGTAGCTCGGCTCTTCCGAGAGCAGCTTCACGATCACCAGCTTCAAATCGCCCGCGTCGAACAGACGCTCGCGCCCGCCGAAGCCGCGCTCGAACCTTCCACGCCTGCCCCAGCCGAAACCGCCGTGTCTTCCGCGGCCCTCGCATGAGCCTTCCCGGCCCTCCTGTCCTTCGCGTCCGCCAGCGAAGCCAGCCGCAAACCAGCCCCGAGGACCGCCGCAGTGATGGTGATGACCTCTAAAGTGCGGGCCATGCCCACCCCGATCTTCTTTACTTTCAAATACTTGTTGAAACATGTTCATTTCTCCTGAAGACAATATATCTCACGATATATCTTAATGCAAGGAAAAAATATATCTTGCTGACGGCGCCGCGCTTCGGTTGACACGCGCCGTCTCCGCCGGTAGTCTCGCGGCATTCCCCTGCCCCTCCAAAATCTTTTCTTCGCGAAGGAGCAATGCTCATGCTGAAACGTGCGTGTATGACTGCCGCCATCGCCGCCCTGGCGACGCTGACGATCGGAACCGCGCCTTTGCACGCGCAGGCGAAAGCCTCCGCCGACGAGGCCGCCATCAAAGCCCTCTACGTCAAATGGAACGACGCCTTCAACAAGAAGGACGTGGACGCCATCATGTCCTTCTACGCCCCCGACGTCTTCGTCTACGACGTGATCCCGCCCCGCGCCTATCCCTCGTGGGACGCCTACAGGAAAAACTGGACGGGCCTCTTCGCGCAGTTCCCCACGGTGAAAAATACGGTCTCCGATCTGCACGTTGCCGTTATCGGACCCGTCGCGTATACCCGCTTCATCAACAGCGGCACGATGACCGCGAATGACGGCACGCAGAGCACTATTGTCGTGCGCAGTACCGATGTCTGGCGCAGGATCAACGGCAAGTGGCTCATCGTCCAGGAGCACAACTCGGTTCCCGTCGACCTCACCACCAGCAAACCCGACATGATGTCGACCCCTTAGGCGGCCTGGCGCAAGGCGGATCGATGGCAGGGAAGCTACTGCTGCTCGGTTTGCAGGCCACCGTTGGGCACCAGCACCACTTCGCAGGTGGTTGCCGCGGCGCAGCTGACCACGGCGCTGCGCAGCAGGTGGGCCTTCGAGTCGGGTGGAAGCAGCTCCGGGAATTTCATGGCGTCGATAGCTTTCTTCGCTTCGGTGAGCGGGTGCGCACCGGACATTTGCTGCGAGTCGACTACGCCGGCGGTGGTGATTTCGAGCCGGAATGCGGCCCAGCCTTTCTCGTCCGGCGGGCTGGAGATTTTGTAAGTGCGCAAGCCCTGGAGATCGACAGCGCCTGCTGGTTGATGCTCTTTTGCGCCGGCTTCTTTAAGCCGCGCGATGCTGTCAGTAATGTGCCCGCGAGTGTCGGGCTTGTCATTGCGCGTGAGTGCGGCTAAGGCAAAATCGTATGCGGTGAGGGCCTCGTCCTTCTGGCCGAGAGCTTCGTCAACCTGACCGAGGTGATCGCCAATTTCTGCGCGCAGGGATGCACGCCATGCGGGTTCAATGAACTGTTTGCCGGCTTCGTATTTGCCCTCGCGGAAGAGAATCCAGCCTAGGGTGTCCCATGAGGCAATGAGCAGGTTAGCTTCGAAGAAGGCCTTGCTGTTGGCTTCCGCGGCGCCAATGGTCGCGCTTTTGTCCTCGAGATGAGCGATGCTCTTGCGCGAGGCCTCTTCGGCGATGGGAAGATCGAGCTCGGTTTCACTGAGAACATAAGCGGCTCCGTTCAACAGTATGGGATCGTCGGTGCCGTCGAGAACACTCTTGGCAACGGCGGCCGCTTCTTCCTTGCGATGCAGGAGCAGGAGCGTGGTACTGATCTGGACCTCCACGTTGCGATCGTCGGGATTCTGCTCAGCTACGGTCTGCAGAGTTTTAAGGGCGGCGTTGTAGTCGTGCGCAGTCGTCTGGAGCGAGGCGAGATAAAGGGAAAGGCGCAGGTCCGGATGCTGGGCGAGAAATTGGCTGAGGGTTTGGCGAGCGCCAACCGTATCGCCGGCTTTCGCCTGAGAGCCAGCGAGCGCCCTTGCGGCGAGTTTGTTGTCGGGATGCGCGACTAGTTCTTTGCGGAAGTCAGCTTTGGCCTCCTCATCATTGCGCTCCATGGAGGCGATGGCACCATACATGCTCCACAGGTATTCCTGATCAGGATTTTTTGCCTTCACCTTGTCGAGGCTCTCCTTCGCGCCGCCCATGTCTCCCGCCCGCAGGCGCTCCTGGGCCTGGCTCATGAGGTCAGTCGCGGACGCGTTGTCGGAACTGGCCGCTTCGGGTTGGGCTGCATTAGCAGCGGCAGGCGAAGAACCATGGGCGCGAATGTTTTCGGGTCCGTCGACAGAGCTCGCAGTCGTCTTTATGGGTGGAGGCGGCGGCACTGCCCCCGTTTTTCCGTTGCTGACGGCAACTTTCTGCGGCTGCGTGAGCTGAATCCAGCTTTCGTTGGAAAGGCCGATGTCTTTGGTGAAGGACTGGTAGCGCTTCCAGTCGGCTTTCGGCAGCTTCTGTTTCAGGATAACGACGGAGCGCTCGACGACGATCTGGTGACCGTCGAAGCGGTACGTCTTGTCGAAGGTGGCGAAGTCAGTCTTGACGTGGATTGGATCGGGGAGGTCGGTACGGTAGCCCTCGGGGAGACGGATGGTGGAGATGGCCGTGAGCGTTCGCGGGGCGCCCAGTTGGATGTCTTCCTGGGGTTCCCTGGCATCGTCGTCGAGCGTGGGGAATTCGAGAGCAGGAAAGAGCGGAGCGATGCGGCGGTTATCCCAGTCGCCGTAGGGATGGCGGGTCAGGTCGTACGACATTTCGATGGGCGCGGTGTAATCGTTGAAGTGAGCGAAGCGGGTGTTGCTGGTTGTGCCTCCAAAGCTGCTGATGTACTGAGACGCCTTGTCCCAATCGGCGGGTGCGATGCTGATGGCCAGCGCGCGGACGTAGATTTCCGAATCGCCGCGGTACGCAGCGGTGATTTTTCCGGTCAGCTTGCCGTCGGCATCCAGAGAAGCGACGGCCTCGGAGCGCTCGGAATACGGAAAGGGACCGGCAGCGGGCGTGGACGCCAGCTCCGCCGGAGCATCGGCAGGGACGACAAGCGCCTTTTCATCGCGGATGACAGAAACCAGAAAACGGTAGGGCGCGACCGCCGGCGTGCTGTCCAGCCATATGCGGCCTTCGGGCATGTTGACGGTGGTGATGACGTGGTTGAAGACCGCGGGAGTAGGAACCTCGGGAACAGGAGCAACTCCCGCTCCGATCAGCGCGGGCGCCGTAGAAAAGCCTTTGGCGCGGAGCAGGGCTTCGAGCAGGGTGTCCTTGTCCTTGCAGTCGCCGTATTGGTTGGCAAGGACTTCAGCAGCGGAGTGGGGCTGATAGCGGCCGACTCCGAAGTCGATGCCGACATAGCGCGTGTGCGCGGAGACGAACTCATAGATGGCACGAACCTGGTCTTCGGGCGTCTTCGCGTCTTTGGTCAGTTCGCTGGCACGGGCGCGGAGAGCGTCGGTGGGCTGCGCCTGCGCCAGGGCAAGGCCGCGGTACCAGTCGCCTATCTCGGCCCAGCTATGGAATGTCGTCCAGGCGACCGAGGGTATCTTGCGGCCGTCGGCATCTTCATCGGCATCTTTGGGGGGAACCGGCTTGCTGGAATCGCCCGCGGTGTTTTTCGGGGCAGGTAAAAGCTGCGCGACGTTCCACGTGTAAGTACGGACGCCGTCGTGGTCGGAAATGGCCGGCTTATGATTCGGGCTCCAGACCTGCACGTACTTATCGGATGGGAAATTGAGAGTAAGGACTTCCGCGAGCACAATCGCTGTGCCCGGAGGCGTGAAGTGGTCGGCGCCCCAGAACTGGCCCGGAGCTTCGGCTTTGTTGATAGCGACCTGGACATCGTATTCAAGGGTGTCGCCGGGAGACAGCGAACGGACGGGCAGGTGCTTCTCCTTCAGGTCACTGTAGAGAGGGGCTTCACGGGTGACGGAGGAAGGCATATCGATCGCGTCCGAGGGTGGTGTGTCGACCGTTGTGCCGTCGGGCTTGTGCACGCGGATGAGCTTGATGACCGGTGCTTCATTCGCTGAAGCATAGCCAAAGGCGAGCACGCCGAATTGCTGCGCCGCGCCTTGGGACTGAAGCCGGATAAGAACGTGGATTTCACGCTCGCCCGTGCCGTCCGCGTGCATGGTATACGTGGTCTCCGATCGCTCCAGGACCATCGCCTCGTCCGGGAAGGATCTGGGCGCGGCGGCTTTGTCAGGCGCCTGCGCGAGAGAGACCAAAGGCAGAACAAGTGAAGCAAGGGTATAACCCAGGGCCGGAACAATCTTTGTGCGGGGCATACGCGGATTAGCTTAATACGAAATTCCGGTTAGGCCATTTATATAAAGTTATGCCGTTTCATATGACGTTGGACGTCCAGGAGCACAACTCGGTTCCCGTCGACCTCACCACCAGCAAACCCGACATGATGTCGACCCCTTAGGCGGTCGGACCTCAAATATCATGGCGGCTTCGTAACCGGCGGGTACCGATTCTGGTATGTTCAATCGCATCCGAGCGGACCCCCGGCCGAACCCAACTCCACGAGGCAAGCCATGCCCTGCGATCGCGAAGAACTGCGCCACGTTCCCCTTTTTGAACTCCTCGACGACGACGAAGCGAACATCCTCGCCGCGCAGGTCGAAGTGAGACACTTTGCCCCGCGCCAGCGCATCTACCGCGCCGGAGAGCCAGGCCGGCATGGCTACATCGTGATGTCGGGCGCGGTGCGCCTCATTACCACCGACGAAGACCAGCAGGAAGTCGTTGTCGACGAACCACTCCACGGCGACTTTTTTGGCTTTGCCTCCATGCTCCAGGAGACAGACCATCAGACCTCGGCGATGGCTCTCGAAGAGACGGTTTGCCTCGAAATTGGCCGCGACGACATTGCCGTCCTTCTGCAGCACCGCCCCATGGCCGGGCTGGACATGCTGACGGTCCAGGCGCGCCAGTTTCGCGGCGCCCAGGATCTGGTTCGGAGACGCGCTGCGCGCAACCCCAATGACTTGATCGATGAGAAGGAGACCTTCGGTGAGCACATCGCCGACGGCGTGGCCCGCTTCGGCGGCTCCTGGACCTTCATCATTTTGTTTTCGATTGTGCTTTTGATCTATTCGGCAATCAATGTGGCTCTCCGGCAGCGCGCCTGGGATCCCTACCCCTTCATCCTGCTCAACCTCTTCCTCTCCATGCTGGCCGCGATTCAGGCGCCCGTCATCATGATGAGCCAGAACCGCCAGGACGCCCATGACCGGGTGCGCAGCGAGCTCGACTTCGAGGTGAACCGGCGCGCCGAATCCGAGATTCAGTCGCTCTCCCAGCGCCTGAGCCTGCTCACCGACAAAATGAGCGATGTCGAGGATCTGGTGCGCCAGGCAGTCGACCCCGCGGTGCGCCCCTCTGCCCGGCCCGTAGTTCCCACCGGCTCGATACAGGACCAGGCCTGACGGAGGCTTTTTCTGAGCGATCCAGCCCTCGGCTTCAATCCCCTCTTCGAATCCGGCATTGAGTCTTCCATCGCCCACCGGCAATCCGGCCAGCGGGCGCTTCGCGCGGCCTTCGTCGGCTTTTTCGTCGACATGTTCGACGCCTACCTGCCGGTTGTGGTGCTGGCCCCGGCCATGGATTACTTTCAGCCTCCAACCCTCAGCCCCGTCCTCCAATCCACGCTCTTCTATTTAGTGTTTGCTCTCTCGCTGGTCGGCCGTCCCATCGGTGCAGCCATCTTTGGCCATTACAGCGATAAGCTCGGGCGTCGCAGAGTCACGCTCATCTCCATGGCCGGCTTTGCGCTGGTCACGTTTTTGATCGGCCTGTTGCCGGGCTACGAGACGTGGGGCGCAACCAGCATCGTCCTGCTCACGCTGCTCCGCTTTGTCGATGGCATCTTCCTCGGCGGCGAATACACCTCCGCCAATCCACTCGCGATGGAGTACGCGCCCAGGGAGAAGCGCGGTATCTGGTCCGCGTTCATCCACACCGGATTTCCCGTTTCCCTGGTCGTGATGTCGCTGATAACCACCGGCCTGCTGCGCCTCATCCCCGGCGGTTCGCCACACTCCGCCTACGCAACCTGGGGGTGGCGCATCCCGTTTTTCTTCGGCGGTTTCCTTGCCCTTGGCGTCTTCATCTACTGCTGGCAGCGGGTTCCCGAGAGCCGCGTCTGGGCGACTGCGAACAAGACGGGCTCGCCGCTGCGCGAGTTGTGCCGCGGCGGCAACCCGCGAATTCTCCTCCAGGTTTTTCTCGTCATGAGCGGCGTGTGGTTCACCCTGAACACCGTCACCTCGATCCTGCCCGGTGTCCTGCTGAACGTCCGCCACGTCAACAGCATCGCGGTGACCAACGCCCAGCTGATCGAGAATGGCATCATGATGTTCGCCTTTGTCCCCTTCGGCATGCTCGGCCAGAGGATCGGGCGCCGCACCGTGCTTTGGCTGCTCGGCCTCGCCGGATGCACCGCCGGCCCCATCCTCTATTACGTGCTCGTCCGCTCCGGCTACAGGAATACCTTCGAATTGATCCTGCTCGTCACCCTGATCAACTTCTGCGCAACACCCGCGTGGGCGATCATCACCGCCTACATCAACGAGCGCTTCAGCACAGGCGTTCGCGCGTCCGGCTACGGACTCAGCTACAGCGCAGCGACGATCATCCCCGCCTTTTCCTCGTTTTATATGCTGGCTCTCAAGCGGCTCGGAATGCCCTACGAATACACAGAAGTGGTCCTCTTCGCTCTGGGTGGCCTGCTGCTGTTGATCGGCGCCCTCGCCGGCCCCGAGACGCGGCACGTCGAAATTGCCTGAACCCCGCGCCCCCCATCCAAAGCGCGCGCCGCGTTTAAGGTAATCTGTCCTCATCCCCGATCCATCGCTCGATATTTCAACTTCGCTTCTCATGAGAGGCCTTCGTGCAAGCTGCATCCTCCTCGATTCTGCGTCTCCGCTCCTGCCTGCTGTTTTCTTCCTTCTGCCTGCTTTCGCTCTTCGGAGCGCAGGCCCAGGCTGCGCCGGGCACAACCCCGTCCTTCGATTCGAGAATCACGTTCGCCCCTCTGACGCTGCCCGATCCGGTGAACGCCTATCGCTCCAGCAATGGGGCGCCCGGTCCGAGCTACTGGCAGAATGAGGCAGACTACGAGCTCCACGCGAAACTCGATACTGCGGCGAAGGAACTTCAGGCCACCGAGATCATCACCTACAAAAACAACAGTCCCGACAATCTGCCGAGTCTCTGGCTGCAGCTCGAGCAGAATCTTTATCGGAAGGATTCGCGCGGCCATGTCCTCTTCGGTGCGCTGATGCGGCGGATGCGGCAGCAGCAGACGGCGTCCGAAGACACATCCACGGAAGGGTTCGTCTTCGATTCGGTCACGGTGGAATCGGGCAGGCAAACCGCGAAGGCCAGCTACCTCGTGGACGACACGCGCATGCAGATTCGTTTGCCCGAACCGCTGGCGGGTCACGGCGGCCAGTTAAAGATTCACATCGCGTACCACTATAAAATCCCCGGCGTGTGGGGCGGACGCACCTCGTGGGGCATGTCGCAAAAGGGGGAAATCTACGACATGGCCCAGTGGTATCCGCGCATGTGTGTCTACGACGATCTGCGCGGTTGGGACACGCTGCCCTACATCGGCAGCGAGTTCTATCTGGAGTACGGCAACTTCGACTACTACCTGACCGTGCCATCCAACATGATCGTCGCCGGTTCGGGTGAGCTGATGAACCCCAAAGAGGTGCTGACGAAGACTGAGATCGATCGTCTCGATCAGGCGCGCGCCAGCGACAAGACCGTCTATATCCGGAATCCGTCGGAGGTCGCCGATCCGGCCAGCCGCCCGAAGCAGGATGGCACGTTGACATGGCATTTCAAGATGGATCACACCCGCGACGCCGTGTGGAGTGCTTCGCCAGTCTTCGTTTGGGACGCCGCGCGCATCAATTTGCCGGATGGGAAAAAAGCGCTGGCCATGAGCGTCTATCCGCCGGAGAGCGTCGGCCCGGATGCCTGGGACCAGTCGACCCAATATGTTAAGGACACGATCGAGCGCTTCTCAAAGCACTGGTACCCCTACCCCTGGCCGGTGGCCATCAACGTTGCCGGATTCTCCACGGGGATGGAGTATCCGGGCATCGTCTTCGATGGCATCCCTGACAAAGGACCCTTCCTGTTCTGGGTGACCGCGCACGAAATCGGCCATAGCTGGTTTCCCATGATCGTGGGATCGAACGAGCGCCGGCACGCTTTTATGGATGAAGGCTTCAACACCTTCATCGATATCGAAGAGTCAGCCGAATACGCAAACGGAAAATTCGGACCGAAACGCGATTCGGAATACTCCGCGGGCGGCGAGCCCCCCGATACGATTCTCAAAGTCCTCGACAATCCGGACGCGCCCACGCTGATGGCGCGCGCCGATGCCTACCCCTGGACGCTGGGTCATCCGGTCAGCTACTTCAAGGGGGCGTATGGCATGGTCCTGCTGCGCGAGCAAATTCTCGGGCCCGACCGTTTCGACTGGGCATTTCGCAAATACATCCGCGACTGGGCGTATAAGCATCCGTCTCCGTCGGACTTTTTCCGCGAGATGCAAAGCGAGGGCGGCGAAGACCTGAGCTGGTTCTGGCGAGGCTGGTACCTGAATAACTGGAAATACGATGTTGCCGTCGAAAAAATCGACGGCTCCGCCGTGACCCTGACCAACCGCGGTCAGCTGGTGCTCCCCACCACCGTCGAGGCAACGCTCAGGGATGGCACGAAGGTCAGGACGAAACTTCCCGTAGAGACATGGCTCTGGAGAGACAGCTACGTATGGACGCTCGACGAGAAGTCGCCGATCGCCTCGGTGGTCGTCGATCCCGATCACGCGCTGCCCGATGACGATCGCAGTAATAATGAGAAGAAGGTTGAATAAGGTCTGCTCGGGAGCGCCACGGCATTTCCCTATTCCCTACTCCCTGCCCCTCACCCCACCGGCAGTTTCACCACGAACTCGGTCCGGCCGGGCTCTGAAGTGAAGCTGATCGCCCCTTTATATTGCGTAGTCACGATGCGCCTCGCGATGTCCAGGCCCAGCCCCGTGCCCACGCCGGCCGGCTTGGTTGTGTAGAACGGCTCGAAAATCTGTTCCCGAATCTCCGGGGCAATGCCCGCGCCGTGGTCGGCGATTCCTACGCAGACCTGACCGTCTTCGGCCCAGGTCCGGATCAGCACCTTCGATCCCTCGGGAGCCGCGTCGGTCGCATTGTCCAGCAGATTCGTCCACACCTGGCTGAGCCCCGTGCCGCGGGTCTTCAACTTCGGCAAATCCCCGGCAAAATCCTTTTCCACCGTTAGCTGCTTGTGCCGGAACTTGTGCCCAAGAATGATGAGCGTGCTCTGGATGCTCTCGTGCACGTCGATCACATGCTCGCCGCTCTTGTCCTCATACGCGTACTTCTTCACCGCGATCACCAGTTCGGTCACGCGGCTCAGGCTCTCTTCGATGGTAGTCAGTTGCTGCATCGACGAAATCAGCGCTTCGAGCCAATTCATGGCGGATTGCAGCGTCTTCCCGGGAAATGCCTCCTGCGCGCAGATCACGTCATCGCGCCGCCATCCCGCGGCCACCAGCGTGGGCGCCAGCTTCCATGCGTTGGTGACGCCGATGCTCTCCAGCCACGCGCCCATCTCCTCTTCCGCGTCGGCCTCTTCGAGACTGCTCACCGGCTTCGCCTTCTTCTCAAGCGCGAAGACTTCCTGCTGCATATCGAGCAGGCAGGAGGCCTGCTCCTGGGATAGCGGCGTCCGGCAAAAGCTCATGCTGATCTCCTGCAGTCGCGTCAGATTCTCGCGCAGCTGCGCCGCCGAGCGTTTCGCCGCGGAACCGGGATTGTTCAGCTCATGCATCAGCCCGGCTGCCAGCGTGCCCAGCGAGATCAGCTTTTCCCGGTGGAGGGTTGTCGCCTGGAAGGCATGGATTCGCTGCGCCGCATTGGTCATCACCGCCTGCCGCACCGTTGGACACGTGGCCATCAGCCGCCAAAACCCTTCCACGTCCACACACAACATGCGGACGGCGGTCATGGCCTCGCATTGCACACCGCTGATCTGCATGCCCAGCAACAGCGGCGCCTCGCCAAATGAATCTCCGTCGTGGAAGACCGCCAGCGGTGTCTCGATGCCGTTCAGCTCTTTCCGCACCGCCCGCACTTCTCCTTCGAGCACCATGCAGAAGGCCGCCACGCTGACTCCCTGCTGGAACAGCACCGTGCCTGCCGGCGCTTCCCGCAGCTCCACGCTGCCCAGGCAGCCCAGGTCGTCTTCCTTCATCTTGCTCAGAAGGGGGATACGGCGGATGAGCTGCGCCAGCTCCTGTTGCGACAACGTTCTTACCTGCGCTTCCGCCGTAGTGCTTTCCATCTGCTCCTGACCTTTAGAACTGCGCCAAATATTGGTGCATCAGCTGCACCGCCATCGAACCTTCACCCACCGCTGTCGCCGCCCGCTTCACCGATCCGTGCCGCACATCGCCGGCCACGAAAACTCCCGGCAGCGAGGTTTCCAGCAAATACGGCTCGCGATCCTCTTTCCACGTCTTCGGCAGCTGACCCTCCACCCGCAGATCGCGCCCCGACAGTACGAACCCATTCGGATCGCGCATGACGCTCTCCGGCAGCCAGTCCGTCTGCGGCGCGGCCCCGATAAACAGGAACACCGACGACGCGGGCCGGGTCTCCTCGCCCCTCGGCGTCCGGATTTTCAGGCATTCGAGATGCCCGTCACCCATGGCTTCCACAATCGCGCTCCCCGTTTCCACCGTTATATTCGATGTTCCAGCAATCTGATCGATGAGATATTTCGACATGCTCTTCTCCAGCGATTCCCCCCGGACCAGCATCGTCACCTGCTTTGCCACTCGCGAAAAATGCATCGCCGCCTGCCCTGCCGAATTCGCCCCGCCCACAATGAATACATTCTCGTCGACGCACGACTGCGCTTCGGCAAGGGAAGCCCCGTAGTAAACCCCCATTCCGGTCAGCCGCTCCATCCCCGGCGCTTCGATCTTGCGATAGCAAACACCCACCGCTATCAGGCCCACACGGCAGGAAATCTCGTTTCCGTTCGCCAGCCGGATCTGCCGGTACTGGCCTTCGCCCTCAATGCCCGAAGCCCGCTGCGTAATGAATTCCGCGCCGAACTTCCTCGCCTGATCGAAAGCATCCCGCGCCAGCCGGTCCCCCGATACGCCGCGGGGAAACCCCAGGTAATTCTCGATGCGCGAGCTGCTTCCCGCCTGCCCTCCAGGAGCTTCAGGCTCCAGCACCAGGGTTTTCAATCCCTCCGAAGCGCCATAGACCGCTGCGGCCAGCCCGGCCATGCCCGCTCCCGCTACCACCAGGTCGTAGAAGTCCTTCTTCGCCTGGGTGCGCAAGCCCACCCGCTCCGCCAGCTCCGCATCCCCCGGCTGCACCAGCGAACTCCCGTCCGGGAACAGAACCACCGGCAGCTTGCTGTCGTCCACGCCGAACTTCTGCAGCAGATCGACCGCCTGATCGTCGCGCTCCGGATCGAGCCACACATACGGCACCCGGTTGCGCGACAGGAAATTGCGCACCTGGTAATCGCGCAGCGAATACCGCGGTCCCACCACGCGAATCCCCTCGAACGGCGGCTTGTACCCTTCGTGCCAGTCCTCGAGCAAATCGTCGAGCACCGGATACAGCCGTTCCTCCGGCGGATCCCACGGCTTGGTCAGGTAATAGTGAATCCGCGCCGTATTGATCGCCCGAATCGCTGCCTCAGTATCCGCATAAGCGGTCAGCAGCACCCGCCTGGCCTGCGGATAAACCGGTTGCACCCGCTCCAGCAGCTCCACGCCCGCCATCCCCGGCATCCGCTGGTCCGAGACGATCAGCGCCACCACATCGCCCCGCTCCTTCAGCTGCGCGCACGTGTCCAGCGCGGCCTGCCCCGATCCAGCGCGCAGAATCCGGTAATTTTCTCCATACTTCCGGCGCAGGTCCTGCACCACCGCTTCCAGCACGCTGGCATCGTCGTCCACTGCGAGGATGATCGGCCTGGCCATTCAGCACTCCTTCTTTCGGCTCTCCTACTAAATTACAGGCCGAGGCGCGTTCCCGCGACTGACGCTCCCCGTCCCGGAAGCGCCTGCAGCCATCCGAACCCTGTCCTTATAGCACTAGCACTAAAGGGTTTCCCTTTGGTTGCCATGGTGTTGAAAGATGCGTGACATGCGTCACAGGACCTTAGTCCTGGTACGCGTTACCGTTGTCCCTGAATGATGGCAGGACCTACAGTCATCGTGAAGTTTCCGGTCTCCACATCCGGAAAGATCCATTGTTCCTCCGGCGCCGTTCGAAGTGTTCACGCAGAAACACGCGAACGGCTTTTTAATGCCGGCCGGTGACCGCTCTGGGCGCGTACCGGATGTTGAACGCGCCTACGTCAACTCATGCTTCCGGGTTCGCCCGGGGACGACCACTTTGAGGACGCGGACAAATGAACAAGCTCGTACTCGCTGACAATCAGGCCATCTACAGAGCCGGAACCGCCAAAATTCTGGCCATGGAAGATGACTTCCGCATCATTGCCCAGTGCGCAGAGGCCGACCGCCTCTACCCAGCCCTGGATACCTTTCGCGGCGCAATTGTTGTGTTTGCGTCTTCTCTTAAGCTCGATCCGGGCACGCTCGTCCCGCGGGTTAACGCCGCCGGCAGCCGCAGTATCGTCATTGCCGAAAACGGCGAATCCATCCAGCCGTGGTTCGCCAGTGGCGTTCAGGGCGCTGCCCATCGTAATGTGTCCGGATCGTCCCTCATCGAATGCGTTCGTCGCGTCGGTCAGGGAGAACGCAACATCCGCGCCACCGGCATGGATGCCCCCGGCATGGAAGATGATTCGGTCGGCTCCCGGGTGCGCGACCGCCTCACTCCCAAAGAACTGAAAATCGTCGCTCTCATTGTGCAGGGCTGCAAGAACAAAGAGATCGCCGTCCGCCTGAACACCACCGAACAGGTCATCAAGAACTACCTGCGCAGCATTTACGACAAGACAGGGGTCTCCGATCGTCTCGAGCTGGCCTTATTCACCATTCACCACCGCATGCTCGCCGAGGCGGCTCAGGTCGTCGGCGATCAGATCATGCAGGGTCAGTAAAAACAACACAATCCGTCGATGTCCAGGGCAGGGGAGGTTCTGTGCGCCATAACGCCACAGTGCCTCCTCCACTCGCCGACAACGCGCGACAACCCTGAATTCGAAGTGTGCCTATTGCATCGGCTCGCCCGTGGGCTGAAACCGCACTCCCGCGATCGACGTCCCTGAAGCCAGCAAATCCCGCAGCTTTTCCGGATTTTCTCCGCTGACCCACGCCGCCTGCTTTAACAAGCGCACCGCCTCGGCCGCGCTCGTGCCCGCAGGCAACCGGAAAATCCACGCCACATTCGTCGAAGTCACCGCCCGGTCATCGGTCAACGCCACCACCGGCACAAACAACTTCAGCCCCAGCTGCTCCGCCAGATGTGCGCAGTCGCGATCCAGCGCCACCACCGCCAGCGCGTGCTCGTCCATCAGTGCGTGAACCAGCGCTGTCAACGCCTTCCCCCAGTTCTGTCCGCTCTCGACAGCGACCAGCGCCGGCCCTCCTGACGTGCTCAGACCGGCAGCAACCTCCGCCGCCTTCGGTCCAAACAATACAATCCTCGCCTCACCCGGAGAAAGATCGGCCACCTGCGGCCCCAAATAGTTCACGCCATCCTCGCCCACCTGCGCGTAGGGCGACGGCGTACTGAGTCTCTCCTGATCGCTGATGGCCGACCGCTGACCGCTGTCCTCCTGATCGCTGATCGCTGCCCGCTGACCGCTGTCTTCCATCCGCGCCACCCGGTAGGTCACCTTGCCATCGCGCACCGTTCCCAGATACATCGGGCTCACGTTCTTATTCAGAGGATCGATCGCCATGTGCCCCGTCACGCCGTCGTATTCGTAGATTTGCGACAGCGCATCGTGGATGCGCGCCCGATTCAGTCCCGCCCTGCAGATCGATTCCAGCAGCGCATTCATCGCATCGAACGCCAGCGCTGCAAACTGCTCCGGCTTTTCGTTGAACTTTGTCGAATAGCGCTGCTCGAACCCCGTCCATTTCGGATCCGTCCGATTCGGATCGTAAGAGAAGACCGCTTCGAACCCCTCCGCCGCCGGCCCCGCCTGCGCCAACAACTCATCCCCCAAAGTTCGATAACTGCCGAAAACGCGCTGCTTCATCCCCAGCTCGCGCATCTGCTTCAGGATCCCCGCCGCCTGCGGCTCATCCCCCCACACTACGATCCCGTCCGCGCGCGAATCCTGAATGATCCGCAGCGCCCGCCGATAATCCGTGTCCCCCGGCAGAAATTTCTGCTCGATCACCACCGGGTGCCCGAGCCGCCGCGCCGCATCGCGAAACTTGATCACTCCGAAACGCCCATAGCGGTTGTTCACTCTCAGCAGCGCTACCCGCTTCAGCCCAAGCTCCGTGAAAATCCGGCGAGCCAGCGTGAAACATTGCACGCGATCATCCTGAACATCGGTGAAATACCAGGGAATGTAGGTCTCCGGGATCGTCGGGTCCGTCGACGCCGAATTCACAATCGGAATCTCCGCGCGCAGCGCCACCCGCAGCAGAATGTGGGTTGTTTCCGAGTTGATGCTCCCGAAGATCGCCCAGTCCCCTTCGTCGTACACCATCTTCACAGCTTCATCGGACGCCGATCCCCAGATCGCCGGGTCCGTTGGCCGCTGCTCGCCGTCCTCCGACCCAAACTGCCAGTTGTTGTAATCGTCGTGCACCATCAGCCGGAATGGCTTGCCGCCGTATCCGCCACGCGCGTTTGCCTCGTCGATGGCCAGCTGCGCACCGTGCAGCATGCGCAGCCCGAAGCTCTGATCGGCCTGCTTCGCAATCGGCCCGATGAACCCGATCCGCACCTCGCTGATATCTGTCGGCTCGGGAATGTCACGCCCCGCTCCGAAATAACGGTTCGGCGTGGTGTAGTTCACGTCATACGGTTGCGAGAATTTCGCATACGGCTGCAGGTCGGCGGGCTCGCCCGCGTACGGTGCAACGGTCCGATCCGGCGGCTGTCCCGGCGGATGCTTCCCGCACGCGCACCCCGTACCCGGCGCCGACGCTCCCGGGCCGCTGCTCTGCGCGCTAAGAACTCCCGCGAGCGCCAGCGTCACCGCCCAACCCGCAACCGCTATCTGCCCACCTGCGCGCATCACTCTCCCCATGACACCGGCGCCCCACATCTGCCGGTCGCTGGCAGATGCGGAATTCCGCCGCCCTCTCCCGGCCGCACGGATTTCTCAGGCCTTCTGCGTCCTGAACATCGCAATGGCCTCAATCTCAATCAGCAGTTCGGGCCGGCAGAGGATTGCCTGAATCCCCGTCGACGCCGGCAAAGGATCGAGTCCCTCCGCCTTGAAAAACGCCGTCCTCTCCTCGTTGAACGCCTCGTAGTCGCGCTCGATGTCGCGCAGGTAGCAGGTGGTCCGCACAATGTCCTTCCAGGTCGCGCCTTCTGCCGCCAGCAGCCCGGTGATGTTGCTCAGCGTCCGCTGCATCTGCGCGCGAAAATCGCCAGCATGCACGCTCTGCCCTGCTTCGTCGATGCTCGCCGTTCCGGAAATCAGCAGAATCGTCAGCCCGTTCAGATCGATGCGCATGCCCCGCGAAAAAGAGCTTGGCTTTGCATAGGCATAGGCCTCATTCAGCACACCGTGGTTGGTAATCGCGCGCTTCTCAATCGGCTCGTGCGCCAAACCGGCAAGTAACTCAGTAACTGCACTCATCGTCTTTTCTCCTTATGGTTGATAAATTCCGTGACTCAATCCCTTGGCGGTGGCAACCCAGATGTCGCTTCCCTCAAAATCGATTCCCAGGATGTAGTTATGCGCCGGCGCAGTTTCCACAGCTATCTGCATAACATTCCCGGCGGCATCGCGTACCGTCATCTCCGGTTTACCGGTATCGAGCGCGGGCCGGTAGACCGCCCAGTTCTCTCCATCGAAATAGGCCAGGCCCTTGTCCGTCCCAAACCACGCGCGGTTGCGATCCACTCCCCGGATGAAGTTGGTAAAGTTACTCGGCAGCCCGCTGTCTTTCGTCAGGAAGTTATGCCATTTCCTGCCGTCGTAATGGCTATCGCCGAAATAAGTGGCGACCCATACCACGCTGTCCACATAACTTACCGATGTGACAATCTCGTGAATCAGACCCTGATCCTTCAGCAGAACGATCTCGTTCTCCCCATCCGGATCGTCGTACTTATCCCACACACCGGTCTTCTGGTTGAGCTCGAGCAGCCCGCTTCCCCACACCGCGTAATACACTTTGTCCGCTGCGGCTGATACCCCGTAGGCCCAGATCTCCGTCATGGGAGTATTGCGCTCGTTGTAGAGCGACCACTCGCCTGTGCGCGTGTTCAGCCGGCACGCGCCCGCCGCCGTCGCCACCCACACGTTCTCCCCTTCGACGGACACTCCGTACACCACGTCGTTACTCAGTCCGGAATTCAATTGCGTATAGCTGTCGATTCGTCCGGCCGACACGCGGCTCAATCCACCCATCGTCCCTGCCCAAACATCGCCGGTTCGCTTGTCGAGCGCCAGCGACAATACAGCGCGATGCGCCAGTCCATCCGCCGTCGTGTATGTCTTCCACGCGCCCCCCTCGTAGAGGGCCAGCCCGTTCTCGGTCCCCGCCCACACCCGATCGCCATCCACTAACACCGAAAACACGTGATTATCCGGCAGCCCGTTCGCCGTCGTGAAATTCTCGAATCGGAACCGCGGCATCGCCGGCACGCCCTGCCCTTGCACAGTCGCATGAATCGGATGCACGGACCGTTGCTGGCTGTGCGCCGTGGATATCACCGTCAGCATCGCGATCCATGCAATCCCCCGCACAAACAACCTTTCTTCGCCTCTGCGGCCTCTGTGTGCTCCGTGGTAAGTCATCGCGTCCTTAGATACTCAATCAAATCGTTCAGCTCGTCCTTCGTCAGGTCGTTGGTGCGTCCATGCCGATCGTGCGGGTTGTAAACCGTCCAGATTTCCTCGAGTGACTGCGCCGAACCATCGTGCAGATACGGCGCCGTCAGAGCGACGTTCATCAGTTGCGGCGTATCCAGCACCCCGCTGTTGTCCGTCGCCTTGCCCGTCCCCACGTCGAAAGATTTTTGGCTCGTCCCCTTGGGGCCGCTGTGACAAAACCCACAACGGTTGCTTTCCGCGATCGGCTGCCCCAGCTTGTCTGCGGTGCTATTGAAGATCGCTCGCCCCCGCTCCTGGGCCGGCGTCAACTCCCCGGTCGCCAGTCGCCACCGATTGGGACGCAGAGGCAGGCTGCGAACATAAAGCACCAGATCGGTGCGCGTCCGATCGTCGAACGTCTGCGAGCGCCAGAAATACTTCTCCGTCCGCGGCCCGCACTCCACACTCAGCGTCGGATTCCCGCCGTTCCATTTAAAAGGCTCGGTCCCGCGCAGGTCTTCGAGCAGCCGGTTGTCGACGATATCCTTGCCGAATCCATCCGGCTCGAGATCCCACTGCAGCCCGTCGAAGGTGGAATCGATGTGGCAATTCGAACAGCCAAATTGCCCCTGAAACGCATACTTCGCCGTATAGAAAGTCTGCTCGCCCCGCCGCAGCGGCGAGACTTTCTCCGGCCCCTTCAGGCGAATGGTCTGCACCACGCGCAATTGCCTCGTGGAGATTACGCTGATCGTGTCATCCAGCCGGTTCGCCACAAACAGCCGATCCCCAGCGCGGCTCAGCACCAGGCCACGCGGATTCTTTCCCACTGCAATCCGCGCAACGGCGTAATGGGCGCTCGCCGATAAATCCTCCGCAAACGGTTCCGGATGCCCATGGATATAGGCCAGCAGTTTTTGTGTATCAATCACCGTTACACAATCCGACCCGCCATGCGTAACGTAAATGCGCGACTTGTCCGGAGCTATCGCTACCCCGAACGGCAGTGCATAGTACCTGTCCAGCTCATCGAGCGGCACCTCGACCGGCCGAGGCCCGACATCCGCGCCAAACACCGTCAGCGTGTTGCCGAAAGCCCACCCGTGCTCCACATGCGCTAACGGTACAAGATTCTTCGGATGTAACTCTGCTGCCACACCGAGCCGCCCGTCCCGCGACACAGCCAGATGAAACATTCCTGCGATGTCGGGCAGCACCATCCGGCCAACCACCCGCGCGCGCGCAGAATCGACAATCGTGATCTCCGATTGCGGCGGTGTCCGGTGTGGCGTCGGGTTTGGGTAAACATGGGTCGCATACAACCGGCTACTGTCGGCCGCCAGGGTCAGATAACTCGCCCCGCGCCCCGCCGCCAGCGTTGCCTTCTGCTCACCCGTCGTTGCGTCGAGCACCGTTAAGTTGTTGCCGATCCGATCGGCCACATACACCAGCTTGCCCGCGCGATCTTCCACCACGCTCGATGGCTCAAACCCCGCCGCCCACGTCGCTCCCACGCGGCCTGTATTCGTATCAATCACGGTGACAGTATCATCCCAGGAATTTGCCACCAGCAGGCGCCGCCCGTCCGGCGACAACGAAAAGCCCCGCGGCAGATGGCCTACAGCAATCTTCCGCAGCACGGCCCCCGTCGCCGCATTCAGCACGCGCACCTCATCCGCGCCCTGGCACAGCACATACAGCCGTGTCTCATCCGGCGACAACAACAGCTCCAGCGGCGAAGCATAGCGCTCCTCAACCGTAGCGGTCTGCGCGTGTGCTGTCGTCGCCACTCCCGGCAGCCAGGTGACGCCCAAACCGGCCGCCGCCGCGCAAACCACCGCCCATGCCAGCCACCGCCTCACTGCGGCTCCTCAATCGTGAGCACGCGATCCACACCCGAGCCTTCAACCACTTGCTCCCGTCCACTCGGCCAGTGCACGATAATCCTGTCGACCTTCTCCGCAGCCCCCAGTCCGAAATGCAGCCGCCCGTCATCCTGCGACAAATAACCCGATGAAGCCACACGCTCCGCGACCCGTCGGCGTCCGCCTGCCCACACTTCCACACGCGCCCCGATCCCATCGCGATTGCTTCCGGCGCCACCATGTTTCGCCCTCGCCCCGCGCAGGTTGATCGCCAGCCAATGCCCGGTCCCGATGGAAACGTTATGCAGCAGCTTTCCTTGTGCGCCAAGGTTCACGACAAATGCATCGACCTTCCCGTCGTTGTCGTAGTCCGCAAAGCACGCCCCCCGCGCAACCGTTCGCTCGTTGACCACGGCCCCGGCCGTCTCCGAAACATCCTCGAATCGCCCCTGCCCCAAACCGCGAAACACCGAGTGCTCCTGCGGGATCTGGTGGATCAACCCACCGTGAAACACCATGATGTCCGGCCAGCCGTCGTTATCGAAGTCGTAGATCCCCGTGCCCCAGCTCACATATTGCGCGTTCGCCTGCGATAGTCCCGACGCGATCCCGATGTCGTCGAAGCCGCCCTTCCCGTTGTTCTTCATCAGCCGGTTGTAATGCGCGTCGCTGACCCACAGGTCGAGCATCCCGGCACCGGTGATATCCGCGAACACCGGGCCCATCGACGACGTCGCCTCGCCGTTCTGCCCGTACGCCACTCCGGCGTCGTTCGCGATCTCTTCAAACGCCCCGTCATGCTTGTTACGAAAAAGGAAATTCTCCGTACGGTCGTTCGCTACATAAATATCCGGCCAGCCATCCCCATCGAAGTCCGCCGCCGTCACGCCCATCGTTCGCCCAATAAAGGCGCCAATGCCGGATTGATCCGTCACATCGGTGAACGTCCCATCGCAGTTATTGTGAAATAGCTTGTTGGTCTGGCCTTCATAGTCGAGCGGCCCTGGATAGTTATCCGCCGCGTAATAATTCCGGTACTTTGGATCGAACTTTACGTACCGCCCAACAAACAAATCTGCGCATCCATCGCGGTCGTAATCCAGCCACGTGGAGCTGATCGCCCACCCATCGACATTGATCCCCGCCTTTACCGTCACGTCCGTGAAAGTCCCGTCGCCGTTGTTGTGATACAGAACTGTCCTGCCGTATCCGGTGACCAATAAGTCTTCGTACCCGTCGTTGTCGTAGTCCGCCGCCGTTACCGCCACGGCATACATGTCCGGATTGAGCCCAGCCTTCTCCGTTACATCCGTGAACGTCCCATCACCGTTATTGCGATAAAGATGGTTGTGTGGTGGCGGTTGCGGTTTCTCCTTCAGCGGATAGGGGTGCATGCTGTCGTCGAGCGGCCGCCCGCTCAGCACATACAGATCCGGCAATCCGTCATTGTTGTAGTCAAACCAGACGCACCCTGCGCCCGTACCCTCCAGCAGCGATCCCAGCTTCGCCGATCCGAAGCTGTGGGTGAAGTCGATGCCCGCCTTTGCCGTCGCATCCTCAAAACGAATTGCCGCCTTGGCGTCTGCCGTCTGTGCTGCTGCCGTCCTCGCGCCATGCGACGAAGCTCGAGCAGCTACCGGCGCTACTTGTCCGATCGCCGCAGCCGACGCCCACCCCACAATCAGTAACAGCCACAGTTTCATATCAGCGGCCTCCCTTCCCCACAGAAGCCGCCCCGGCCGTCAGATCCACAGGCGTCGTCGCCCGCAGCAGCACTTCCGGCACGCGATTCTCCGGCGCACGCTCCGGGCCGGTATGGCAGCCGACGCAAATGCGCTGCTCGCCGCGCCGCACCCAGAACCACCCCTGCTCCCGACGCAGCGTGTGTCCCGCCGCATCCAGCAGGATGAACCGCAGTGGCCGATCGCCGGTCGCCTGCACAAAGAACGACCCATCCATCTCCACCGGCGCGCTGCCCAACTCGACGACCCGTCCCGCGGCATCCAGCGTCTCCCCGCGCACCGACGCCGGCGCGGCCTCGAGCGCTCCACTCCGCGACTGCCGCGCATCGAGCGCCAGCAAATTCCCATACGCCCACTCATGCAGTCCCGAAGGATGCCGATTCGGAGTCGCGTGCGGCATCAACACCGCCGGCTCAACTAAATCCCGCGCATCATCCCGCGCGATCGACGACACCGCTTGCGCTCCCGGCTTCCACGCCGTCAGCTCAAACAGCTTTCGTCCAGCCTTCCGCATCGACAGCAACCACCGGCCATCCGGCAACTCCGCAACATCGCCCGCGTATTCCCCCTGGGGCGCCGTCACTCCAATCCCTTCCGCGCGGGCTGACGTAAACCGCGCCAATCGCCCTCCCTGCGCAAACACGATGTCGCCGGAACCAATCTGCCGCCCATGGGCGCGCCCGCCGCCGTCGTCCAACCCCGGATGATCGCAGCGCACGCTCTCCACGCCGCTCCCATCGGCATAGACCAGAAACATCTCCGGAGTCCCGCCAGCGCCCAGCGGAAACCCCGATTCGAACAACACGCGCCCATCGCGCAGCACATCATCCGGAACAAAATTCCCCGGCAGATAACTCAACCGCAGCGGACTCGACCCATCCAATGCCGCCGTTTCCAGAGCAAACCCCTGTGCCTCTTTCCGCGCGTAGACAAACCGTCCTTCCGGCATCCACAGCGGACGAATCAGATCCGCCGGGCCGCCGAGCACCAGACGCGGCGTCCCGCCTTCTGCTGCGACTTCCCAAATACTCCACGCATCACCCGCATTCTTTTTCCCCGCGAACAGCACCCGCTTCGCGTCGAACGAAACGCGCCCATCCGCGCTTGCCGCAAAGTCCGGCGCCAGCGGCGCAGAACGCCCCCCGCGCAACACCATCAGTTGCGCGCCTTGCGGAAATCGTTCCTCCCCGCGCAGTGCGGCCAGCGGGTCGTACACCGGCGCCGCTGTGAAGATCACGCCAACGTCCTTTGCCCCCGGAGGAACCGCGCTCGCCGGCCGTTGCGTCGCAAATCCACACACCAGCGCCGGCAGCATCACCGCGCCCACCGCAATCGCAGCTGCTGCTCTCCGCCTCACGCCAGCGTCTCCACCAGCCGGTTGCGCGCATCCCGCAGCTCGCACCATGGAGCCAGCTCCGCCATCATCGCCTCGAATTCTGCAAACCTCAGCGACTGCTCTCCGTCGCTCCACGCCTCTTCCGGATGCGGATGCACCTCGACGATCAGCCCATCGGCGCCCGCCGCCACAGCGCTCCGCGCCAGTGCCGGAACCAGACTTCGCCGCCCCGCCGCGTGGCTGGGATCGGCGATCACGGGCAGGTGCGCGATTTCCTTCAGCACAACAACCGCGGCCACATCGAATGTGTTGCGCGTTGCGGTCTCAAACGTGCGAATCCCGCGCTCGCACAAAATCACATTGGGATTTCCGTGGCTGACGACGCATTGCGCCGACCGCAGCAGGTCGGCCACCGTCGCCACCATTCCCCGCTTCAGCAGGATGGGCCTGCCCGTCTTCGCAGCGGCCTCCAGCAGAGCGTAGTTCTCCATGCTCCGCGAGCCAATCTGCAGAATGTCCGCGTACTCGGCCACCAGCGGCGCATCCGCTGCCGCCATCACCTCGGTCACAATCGCGAGTCCGGTCGCCGCGCGCGCCGCAGCCAGCAGCTCCAGCCCTTCGCGTCCCAGCCCCTGAAACGCATAAGGCGAGCTCCGCGGTTTAAAAGCGCCGCCGCGCAATACACGCGCCCCGGCCCCCGCCACCCGCTCCGCTGTCTCCATCAGCTGGCGCTCGGTTTCCACCGAACAAGGACCAGCCATGGTTACAAATGCATCGCCGCCTATGTCCACCCCGCCCGCCCGCACCACCGTCCTCTGCTCGGGCGTCGTTTTCAACACATCCGGCGAATCCGCAAACTGCTCGATCCATCCTCCGCCCACCTGGGCTCCACTTCTCTGGGGAACAGGTGAGCCTATTCCTGAGCCGCTTGCGCTGCCTCCATCGAAAGTTGGAATTTCGGCGTCACCCCGCCCTTCGGCATCTTCCGATGAGAGCGCAGCTGCTCCCGTATAGGTCCGTTCCGCGCAGCCTGGCGGCCGCTGATCCAGTTTTTCCGCCACGGCTCGCTCCGCAAACGTTCCGACTCTAGCGGTCGCGAATCACCCCTGACTGTGCGCCACATCACAAATTCCGGATTTGTGGTCTGCATCACAACGAGCGGCGCAGCTCCGCGCTCCAGTTCGACACCTCCGTCCCGCGCCCGCTAGCATCGATCTATGAACACGACCGATTCCGGCGAAGTCCACAGCCGCGTGCAACAGCAATTCGGCGCCACCGCTGCCGCGTACACCAGCAGCGCCGGACACAGCGATCACTCCGCCCTCGCCGCTCTCGTCGCTCTGGCCGCGCCCTCACCGGCGGACAACGTCCTCGACATCGCCACCGGCGCTGGACATACCGCGCTCGCCTTCGCACCGCACGTACGTCAGGTCGTCGCCTACGACCTCACGGAAGCCATGCTGGCCGAAACCGCCAGGAATGCCGCGCAGCGCGGACTCACCAACGTCCGCACCCGCCAGGGTCCCGCGGAAAAACTCCCTTTCGCCGATCACGAATTCGACATCGTCACCGTGCGCCTGGCCTCGCATCACTTTGCCGACAACGCGGCTGCGGTGCGCGAGATGGCTCGCGTCACGAGGCCCGGTGGCCGCGCCGTCGTGGTCGACAATTACGGACCCGAGGACGAAGGCCTCGACGCGCAACTCCAGCACATCGAAAAACTACGCGATCCATCGCATGTCCGCAGCTATCGTCTCAGCGTCTGGAGAGAATTTCTCGTCAATTCCGGATTCAAAATCCTGCGCGAGGTGACGGACCACTACAGCGAAAGCGCCCGTGGCATGGACTTCGACGATTGGGTTCGCCGCTCCAAAACGCCGTCCGACCGCGTCGCGGAATTGCGAAACCTCTTCACAACCGCACCCGCGAACCTGCGTGACCTGCTCGGTATTCATCTCGACGGTGACGCGATCTGGTTCCGTCTCCCCCAGGTCACCTTCATCGCGCAGCGCTGATCCGGCTCCCCGCTAAAACAAGTGCTCATCTTCGTGTCGTACGCCCGGCAATCCGCTTGCCGGGCCGCCTGTTTCCGCCGCCTCCCGCACCTTCGCCACCGTTAGCCAGTTGTCCTTCTTCGGGTGCTCGATGAAGAACGGCGGCAGCGGCATCTCCAGATACCGGCTCAGCGCATCGGCATACCCTTCATACAGCTGCCGCATCTCGTTCAGGCGCGCGCTGCTCTGGTCGTCGCCGCACACCCGCACGCCGGCCGCACACAACCGGTCGTAGATCACCTGAAATTTCCCCGCGGGCAGCCGTTCCGGCCGATTTTGTATCGGCTTCTGTGACAAAATCTGTGACAAATCCACCAGAGCATGCCGCGCCATGGCAAACGTCAGCTGCGCCTGGCGCGCGCTTTGCTCCTGCACGCCGGCTATCAGCAGCGCGCACGTGTCCAGAATGGCCGTCAGCGCGCTCAGCCAGCTCTGGCTCGTATGCTGCGAGCGAAAAAGGCACAGTAACGGATACGAAATATGGCTCTCCAGCAGCTCCGCCGCCCACCGCTCCCACTCCTCCAGCAGTGCCACCAGCGCCGCACCTCCGCCATCGAATGAATGCCGCTTGATCAGCTCGAACGCCGTCGGCGGCGATCCCGCGCGCGCATCGAGCAATGCAATATTCACCTCGCGCCGCGAAAATGCCCCGTACAGCACCGGAAAATAGCCGATCACCAGCGCCACAAATCCCAGCCCGATCCCCGACTCCAGCACCACCAGGCTCCGGATGGCCAGGCTGTTTGGCACCACATCGCCCAGACCCAGCGTGAAGATCGTCGTCCCGCTTGCGTACAGATCGGTGAGCACCGGATGCCGCACGCCCCGCGGATCGATAAACGGCGTCGGAAACGCGGAATAGATCAGCGCAAATCCGGCCATCAGCCCCAGGGCCCACCCCGCGATCAGAAAAACCAGCGACAGTGGCCCATAAAAGCTGAGCATCGTCTCGCGCTTCCGCGGATTGCGCACCCGTCGCGCCACCCACCGCCACGGCCTCCACGTAAGCACGTAGAAAAGCCGCGTGAGGCGGAATCGTCCCGTCGCGCGCCGCGGCAAAATCACCGTCTCGAACGCGTCCAGCAACGCGGACACCAGACACGCTACCCCGAGAATCAGCCGCAAAGGATGCATCCCAGTCAGCAGAGCAGGAATCCCCCTCCGCCGTCAACGCCAGGGCTGTCACCGGCAAGACCTCGGCCGAAGGGCCGGCCCGTCTTCGTCTGCATGTTTTCCTTTTCGAAAAGGCAGATAGACGCTGCCTGTCACATTACGCGGCCAGCAGTGCCGCATTCGGTGCATTGGGAATAAAAACGGAGATCACCGTTCCGCTCACCCGCGGAGCAACCGAACTGCGAATGCGAATCGTCGCATGATGCTTTTGCAGAATCTTCTGGGTCACCCACAACCCCAGCCCGGTTCCCGTTCCATCGTCTTTCGTCGTAAAAAATGCGTCGAAGATGCGCGTCAGATTTTCTGCTGGAATCCCGCAACCGCTGTCCGCCACCGTTACCCGCACTCCCTCCCGCTCGTCGCCCGGCCAGTCGCGGCCCGCCTGCACCCGCACCCGGATTCGCCCCTGCGCCGGCGTGGCGTCGATGGCGTTGGCCAGCAGGTTGGAGAATACCTGCCGCATCTCGCCCTGCGCCGCCGTGACGGAACACGACGCCGCGGCCTCCATCGTAAATTCGATTCCGCGCTGACGGATTTTGTTTTCGTACAGCGCGCTCAGATTCCGCAGAGTCTCCGCCAAATCGAATGTCGTGGGACTGGCCGTCTCGCGATAGAACGCCAGGCTTTGCCGCGCAATGTGGCTGACCCGGTTCAGTTCCTGCTCCACCATCGACAACAACTCGCGCGTCTGGCCGCCCAGTTCTTCCTGCCGCTGCACCAGGTACACCAGGTTCACCAGCGCCTCCAGCGGATTATTGATCTCGTGCGCAATCGACGCCGCCAGCCGCCCCGCCGCTGCGAGTTTTTCCGTTCGCCGCAGCGTCTCCTCGGATTTCTTGTGCTCGGTGATGTCCGTGCAAATCGCGCACAGTCCTTCCGCTTTGCCCGTTTCGCCGAACAGCGGAAATCGATTGGTCAGGCGCGTATGAACCCCATCCGCAAACGGAATCCGTTCTTCGAACTGCATCGGAACTCCTGCCTCGCGCACCTTCGCTTCGTTCTCCCGATAGACTGCCGCGTACTCGGCCGGAAAGAGCTGGGCGTCGGTCTTGCCGCGGATCTCTGCGTCCCGCAGGCCCAGCAGGCTCTCGTAACAGCGATTGGCGAGCACGTACCGCCCGGCCAGGTCCTTCATGAAGACCGCATTCGTGGAGTTGTCGAGGATGGCCCGCAGCCGCATCTCGCTCTCGCGCAGCGCGGCCTCGGCCGCACGCCGCCGCCGCCGTTCGCTCGCCTCCTGCATCTCGCGTTCGATCGCCGGAACCAGCCGCGCCAGGCTGTCCTTCATCACATAATCCGCCGCGCCCTCGCGCAGAACATCCACCGCCGCCTGTTCGCCCACCGCGCCCGACACCACGATGAACGGCACATCCGTGTTGCATTGCTGCGCGATGCGCAGCGCATCCAGCGCCGTAAATCCAGGAAGAAAATAATCCGCGAGGATGATGTCCCAATCCGCTTCGCGCAGCGCCTTCTCGAAGTCCGCTGCCGTCTGCTCCCGCCGCAGCACGCACCGATAGCCGGCACGGCTCAGGTGCCGCTGCAGCAGCCAGGAATCGTCCTGGGTGTCTTCGAGATTCAGAACGCGCAGCGCCTTATCCATGAGTCGCGATTCTGGGTCCCTCATTCAGCACCAGCCAGTAAAGACCCAGCTGTTTCGTCGCTTCCAGAAACTGCATGAAGTCCACCGGCTTGCGGATGTAGCTGTTCGCGCCGTACCGGTAACTCTGTACCACGTCCGCCTCTTCGTCTGACGAGGTCAGGATGACCACCGGCAACAGCCGCGTCCTGTCGTCGGCCCGCAGCGCGCGCAGCACTTCGAGGCCGTCCACACGCGGCAGCTTCAGATCGAGCAGCACCACGCTCGGCAACTCCATTGGTCGATCGGCATGTTCGCCGCGCGCGAACAACCGGTCCAGCGCCTCCGCTCCATCCGACGCCACAATCACATCGTTGGCAATGTTGTTCTTCTTGAGCGCCCGTATCGTCAGCGCCACGTGATCCGGATTGTCTTCCACCAGTAAAATCATGCGAGTTTCGCCTCCGCGGCCTTCGATGAGAGCCCCTGCAAAGTGAAATAGAAGCACGCGCCCTGATCCAGCGCGCCCTCGGCCCATACCCGCCCTCCGTGCCGCTTGAAAATGCGGCTGACCGTTGCCAGCCCGATCCCTGTCCCTTCAAAGTCGCGCACATCGTGCAGGCGTTGAAACGCCGTGAACAGCTTGTCCCGATACTTCATGTCGAAGCCCGCTCCGTTGTCGCGGATATATGCCGCGAGTTCCCCTTCGTGCATGGTCAGGCCAAACGTGATCTCGCCACGCTCGCGCCGTGCCGTAAATTTCCAGGCATTCTGCAACAAATTCTGCAACGCCACCTCGATCAGCTTTGGATCGCCGACCGCCTCAACATCCTCTTCAATGCGAAATGCGCACACGCGTCCTTCATCCGCCGCACCCAGCTCCGCCGCAATCTGCTCTACCAGCGCGCTCAGGTCCAGCCTCACCGGATTCAGCTCCGCCCGCGTCACCCGCGACAGCTGCAGCAACGCGTCGATCAGCTGCGCCATCTTCTGCGCGTTCGCGCGAATCCGCTCCAGATACATCTTTCCGTCCGACTCCAGCTTCCCCTCGTAATCCTCCAGCAGCGCCTGGCTGAATCCATCGAGGCTCCGCAGCGGCGCGCGCAGATCGTGCGAGACCGAATAACTGAATGCCTCCAGCTCCCCCAGCATCGCCTGCAGATCGGCCGTGCGCAGCTGCACCAGCTTCTCCAGTTCCGCCTGCATCTGCTCCCGCTCGCGCTCGGCGATCTTGCGCAGCGTCACATCCTGGAAGAACACTGACACCCCGTCCTCCCACGGCCACGCATGAATCTCGAAATGCGCCTCGAGCGGCGCATAGTACACCTCGAAGATCGTCTGCTGCCGCTCCGTCATCGCCCGCTGGCATTTTTCCTGCATCACGCCGCTCAGCCCTTCCGGCAGCTGCGGCCACAACGAACGTCCCAGCAGCTCGCGGCTCTCCATCCCCATGCGCGCAAACGTCGCCGCCGCCACGGGGTTCAGCCACGTCACCCGCCCGCTCCTGTCCAGCACAAAAAATCCGTCGCTGATGCTCCTCACGATGCTCTCCAGCCGTCGCGACTGCTCAAGCGCCGTCTTCTGATGCACGGCCAGCAGCTGTTCCAGCGTCGCCACCTCCGAGCGCAGGCGTTCGCTTTCGAATTCGGGCCGGAGAGTGGGCGCCATTTATGCGGCTTTCGCGAAGACCTGCCCCCGCACAAACGGCAGCAGCGCCAGCTTCATGCCCAGCGCCACCGTGCGGAACATCTCCGCCGTTTCGCGGGGAATATAAACGCGGGAGAAAATGATCACGGCGAATAATTCGCCGGAAGGAAACAAACCGCCAAACCCCAGCACGGAGCGCACTCCATGCTCGAGAACAAAATCCTGTGCGGGCACGAACGGACTCCCCGCTGCATCCGGCACATGAAAGACGTTGTAGTTCTGCTTATCCGCATCGAGCACGATCACATCGTGCCCGCCCACCACCTGCGCGATATCGATCCCCATCTGCTGGATCAGCTGCGCCACCATCGGCGCCTGCCGCACCACCTCTTCCGTCACCAGCGGAATCGCCTTGTGTCCCGCCGATGCGCCCCGCCTGTTCCATTCCGGACGAGCGCCCGCCGTCGCCAGCAGCGTCAGACACTGCGTGTCGTCGTGCAGTGCGTTCTTGTCCTTCGCCACCTCCCGCGCGAATGACTGCAACTCAGGCTCCAGATCGGCATAACGATGGGTCTTAAAAAATCGCACCAGGACGCAATTCTTCTCCTGCGTCTCCCCATCCGTCAGATGTTCGTTGAGATATTGCACGATCCCGTTCGCTGCCTCTTCCATGCTCTCTGCTGCAGGATGGAGCCGCCGCAGCGCATCTCCCAGCTCGATCATGTCTGAGAGTTCAAATCGATGCAGATCGTGCGATACACGGGTCGCCGGGGCCGTACTCATACGTACACTCCCGCTGCGACAGGGAAATAGGTGAGCGAAAACGGGAAGAGCATGGATCCCTTTTCAGAGCATGAATCCCTTTTCGATGTCCTCCAGCCCCGGCCAGGTTGCCCAACAATTACCGCTATCCCCTCGAATTGTGATGGGCGCAGAAGGTTGACCCTGCGGGTTCCATCGCAGGCACATTTAATCCAACAGCCATCCAGCGCGCAAAATGTCCGTAACAATAAAGAGAGTCGGGCACCACAAAGGAGATCCCCATGAAGAGCTGGGTCTCGACGTTCGCTCTCGCCCTTGCATTGTTCTGTTCCGCTCCCGCTTACGGAGCCATCGCTTTCGTTCCCGCCTCCCGCACCATCTGCAGCCAGACGGCTGCTTCCGCCGGGGTTGCCTGTACCCTCACCGCGCCCACAACTGCCGGCGATCTGTTAATTGCCGGTCTGACCTGGAAGACCACCTCGCGCTCCATTAACGATGTGGTGGGCAACGTGACCAGTTCTTATTTCTTTCCCTACGCCCAGGTTTGCAACGGAAGCGGCTCCTGCTCCGCGATTCTTATCTGTCGGGACTGCGCCGCTCTCACGGCAGTTACGCCTAAGTTCAACGGCGCGACGATCTATAACCTCAGCGTCGAAGAGTACTCCGGCGTTAGCGCCATCGGCGTCACCCGGAAGGCAACCGGAACCAGCACCGCTCCAGGTGTCGCCATCACCACCGGCGACGCGAATGACTGGCTCGTCGCCGTGACCTCCAGCCCGGGGAGTGTGAACGTGCCCGCTGCGGGAACCGGCAATCTGCGCAACGCCGGGACTACAGGCACCACCACCAGTTACGTCGCCGGCGCAGCCTGCGATAACACCTCGGTATCTCCTGGAAATCTTTCCTGCAACGTGGCCATAACTTCGGGCGCCTGGTCGGCCGTCGGCGTGGAATTGCGCACGACCTATCCGATGACCTATATCTGGCCCGATTGCGATACCACCCACCCCTGCGTCATTCACGAGAAAGACACTGTCGCCCTGGGAACGGGAAGCGATACCCTGACCGGACCATTCAAAATCACAGTGCCGCCGACCTTGCCCGGCAACCTGATGAAGCTCACCATCAGCCATCCCAGCACCGTCACGGTCGCGTCCGTCACCGATGACCAGTCGAACCTCTGGGCGACAGGTGCTGCCACCACCGATACCAGCAACGCCGAAACAACGGAAGTCCGATACGTTTGCGGTGCTGCGGCCGGGACATCGGTGATTACCGTCGCTTACAGCAATGCCATCGTCGATGACGATGTAGCCCAGTTCAGCTATGACGAGGTCAGCGGCATCACCCCTTCATCCTGCGGTGACGGCGCCAGTGGTTCCAGCGGCGGGATGGGCGTTCTCAATCCTGGTCCCCTCACGACAACCGCCGCAGGCGACATGATCTTTACCTTTGGCATCGCTGCCGGCCCCTATGCCGAGAATGGAAATCAGTCCGGCGTTGCGATGCCGGACGACAATGCAGCGAAAATCGCCGAGAACGACTTCGATCAGTTCATGTCCATGGTGGAGCTGCAGTCCGCCGCCGGCCCCGTCAATCCCACGATCTACCAGAACGCGCAGGACCCCAATAACCTGTGGGGAACCAACTGGAATATTGTTTCGCAGGCTTTCATCGCTTCGAGCGGCGCAGGCACCCAACCCACCGGCATCCAGGTGGTCACCGACCAGCACTTTATCAACTGGAATCTCCTTGGATGGAATGCGCTTCCCTCCAACGGCAACGTGGTCGTCTTCTCCACATCCAATCCCAGCTCAGGCTGGGGAATGACCAACCTCACAGATAACTACGGAACGACTTATACGAGGACGCCTTTCACGGATCCAACCGTCGATCCCCAGCAATATTCCGCTTGCCTCGGATCGAATCTATCCGCGCGCGATCGCATCTTCAGCTTCACCCCCGATCAAATTCAGACGCACGTCGAGATTTACACCGTGGCCGGCGCTAAGAATGCCACCGGAACCGGTTGTGTCGGCACCACCGTCAATCACTTTGTCAACACCCAGGGTCCCATCCTGGACGATAACCTCGTCGGCGATCCCGTCATCGTTCCCACCATCAACGCCGGATTCAACAGCGCCATCTTCACCACCTCGTATGTGGGAACCGGACCCCCGAAGGGGATGTGTATCTCCGGTGGGGTAACTCCTCCGGCCTGTACCGGACAATCGGCCGGCGTGATCTTTAACTCGATCTACGCCACTGGAATGACCGATCAATCCAGTTGGAGCACCGGTGATCCTTACGCTTTCTTTTACACGAACTCACCCGCCTCCCGGTCGATGGATTACCTCATGGCCAATGGCACCTCCGGCACAGCGCTCTACGGCGCAGCCATTGAAATCTTCGGCGGAGAAATCACGCAGGCGCCCGCCATCCTCACCCCCACGGTCACGGTGACCCCATCCACCCCCAACATCACCGTCGACCAATCGCTTTCCGTCACCGTAACGGTGAGTGGCAGTGGAGCAACACCAACGGGAACGGTGGCCCTGACCGGCGGCGGCTTCACCTCCCCGGCAACCCCTCTCAGCGCCGGTACGGTCACCATCAACATACCCGCCGCCACACTGGCCATCGCCTCGGACACGCTGACCGCGAGTTACACCCCCGATTCTGTCAGCTCCACGATCTACAACCCCGCCACAGGCACCTCGTCGCCGGTCTCCGTCTCCCAGGCAACGCCCGTCGTAACCGCCTGGCCAACCGCCAGCGCCATCACGAACGGTCAGGCGCTCACCTCGTCGACCCTCGCGGGAGGAACAGCTTCGGTCTCCGGCACCTTCGCCTGGACTGCACCCGCCACGATCCCCGCTCTCGGAACATCCTCCCAGAGCGTGACCTTTACACCCAGCAACACAATCGACTACGCCACCGTTTCCAGCCCGGTCAGCATCACCGTCAATAATGCAGCCACGCCCACCGTCACCGTATGGCCGATTGCCAGCGCCATCACCTACGGACAGACCCTCGCCTCGTCGAGCCTCGGCGGTGGAACCGCTTCGGTGCCTGGAGGATTTGCCTGGACCACTCCCGGCACAGCACCCTCCGCCGGCATACCCGCGGAGAGCGTCACCTTCACCCCCACCGACACCATCGCCTACAACACCGTCACCGCTCCCGTAAACCTCACCGTCTATAAAGCCACGCCGGCAGTATCTGCCTGGCCTGGCGCCGGCGCGATCACCTACGGACAGACGCTCGCTTCATCGACTCTCTCCGGTGGTACGGCTTCGGTTCCCGGCGTGTTCTCGTGGAGCTCGCCCGCCATCGCTCCTGCCGCCGGCGCAGCGTCCGAGAACGTCACCTTCACGCCGGCCGATGCGACCGACTACAACACCTTGACCGCCCAGGTAAGCGTCACCGTGAATAAGGCGACCCCTGTGGTTTCCTCGTGGCCGGCAGCCAGCTCCATCAGTTATGGCCAGACCCTCGTCACATCCATATTGAACGGAGGCGCAGCTTCGGTCCCGGGCACGTTTGCCTGGACAGCCCCCGCCACTTCTCCCATCCCGGGAACCTCCACCCAGAGCGTGACCTTCACCCCCGCCGACAGCGCCGACGAAAACACCGTCACGGGTATGGTGAGCATCACCGTCAACAAGCTCACTCCCACGGTTTCAACGTGGCCCACCGCCTCGGAAATCACCTTCGGCCAGACCCTTGGCGCTTCGACTCTCTCCGCGGGCTCGGCTTCTGTTCCCGGCGTCTTTGCCTGGACTATACCCACCACAGCTCCACCCTCCGGCGCCCCTTCTGAAAGCGTGACCTTCACGCCCAGCAATGCCGCGGACTACACCACTGTGACGCAGAGCGTGCCGCTCGTCGTGAACCAGGCCGTCCTGACCGTCACTGCCGCGAATGCCTCCGTTGCCTTTAATAAGGCGATTCCAAAGCTGACCTATACCGTCGCAGGCTATGTGAATGGAAATACCTCTACCGTGCTCAGTGGAGCGCCGGTCGAAACCACAACCGCCACGCAGGGTTCGCCGGTCGGCCCCTATCCCATCACAATTACCCAGGGCACGCTGTCGGCAGCCAATTACACCTTCCTCTTCCAGAACGCAACCCTGACCATCACCACTCTGGGAACCACCGCCACGCCTGGCTTTAAACCGGCCGGCGGCACTTACACCTCTGTCCAGACCGTAACCCTGACCGATGCAACGACGGGCGCCGCCATTTACTACACCACCGATGGCACCACGCCAACCACGATGTCCACCAGTTATGCCGCAGCACCTGTTAGCGTCTCATCATCGGAGACCATCCGGGCGATCGCCATAGCACCCGGCTATGCCCAGAGCGCGATCGCCACGGCGGCTTACACCATCAATCTGCCCACCGCCACGCCAGCCTTCTCTCCGGCGTCAGGCACCTATAACGCGGCGCCGCTTGTCACCATCTCCGACGCCATGCCCACGGCTGTCATCTACTACACCACCAACGGAACCACGCCAACCGCGTCGTCCAATGTCTACACCCCCGCCGGCATCACAGTGTCATCCACCGCAACTATCAAGGCCATCGCCATTGCGCCCGGTCATACCCAGAGCCCCGTCGCTTCGGCGGCCTACACCATCGCTGCCGCGCCCTCGGTCACGACAAAGGCTGCATCCCCGGTGGCCACGAACAACGCCACTTTGAACGGGACTGTGACCGCCAATAATGCCACCACTCAATATTGGTTTGCCTGGGGCACCAACCCTGCCGCCCTCACCAACTCAACCGCTCCCACCGCCGGACTTACCGGAACATCGGCAAAGTCTGTAAGTGCAACCTTAACGAACCTGAATGCAAGGACCACTTATTACTTCCAGGTTGTCGCTTCGAACGCCGTCAATACCACCGCTGGCGCCGTCCTGAACTTCACAACAAAATAAGTCCGTCAACTTATCCAGGATTTGCGCCGCTCTCAGCTCGCTCTCATCTGCCTCACCGCCCGCGGCCCACTCGGACTCAGTTCCTGTCTCTGTTTCCTTGCCCCCTTGGCAGAAACCCCGCAACCCCGTGCTCCCGCTGTCAACCCCTCGTAAGTCTTCTGGTTCCAAAAGGGTACAAGTGTGTCCCAAAGTGGTATAGCCCAGGAAGTCACCCCCCGTCGATCATCCTTTCATGAGCCGCAGCACCGTCCCGGCGACACGACTCGCCGCGATCCTGGTTTCCATATTGTCGCTGGGGATTGTCTCCTCCGCGCTCGGCCAGGGCTCCGCCTCCTCCAAACTCAACACCATTCAGGACCTTAAAACCCTCCCGGTTCACTCCTCCGTTCACCTCATCGCCTCCGTTACCTACGTCGATGGTCCGGGTCAACTGTTCTGGATTCATGACGATACCGGCGCCATGCCCATTGCCATGACCCCCCTGCCGCCTGTCCATGCCGGCGACCAGGTTTACGTCCGCGCCATCACCTCCGCCCCCTACGACGACGTCAAAGGACCAGCCAGCGTCGGCCTCCAGCACATCCGCATCCACGTCACGCCCGGCAACGCCGCTGCGTCGACAACTCCGGCTGCCGCTCCGCCCGCAACCTTACCCGGATCAGCTCCCGCCGCCTCGTCCCTGGCTTCGTCTCCGGCCCCAACCCAAACCGCGTCCTCTCCGGTAACGGCCCCAGCACCTACACCCGCGCCCCCCACATCCGCTGCTCCGCTCAAACCCGGTGCCCAGCTCAAAACACCGCGCCGCCTCCAGGCCCACTCCGCTCCGCTCTCCGACGCCGCACCTGGCGCCGTCCTTCAGAGCGAGCCCGCGACCCAGCAGATTCAGCCCCACGCCCCCTCCGATCTGGCCAGCATCCGTCCAGCCACCAACTGGGCCCCGCCCATCAACGCCATCCTCGGCGCCATGCTCGCCATTCTCATCCTCGCCCTCCTCGCGATCCTCTCCCGCGTCAACAAGCTCCGCCGCCGCGTCACCGAACAGGACGCCGCCCTCGAGAAAGCCGGCGAAACTTCCCTCGCCATCCGCAATCTTTCCCGCTCCATGCTCCAGGTCGCCGCCCAGCGCCCGTTTGACGCCGAAGTCCCCATCAAGGGCGGCGAAGAAGTCGGCGAGCTCGTCGAAGGCTTCAACGCCATGCTCTCCGAACTCCAGCGCCGCGATCGCGCCCGCAAAGACGCCGAAGCCCGCCAGCAGCACATGGCTCTCGTCGATGACCTCACCGGCCTCCCCAATCGCCGCCTCCTCATCGACCGCCTCTCCCACAGCATCGCCAAAGGCCAGCGCGAAAACCGCCGCGTCGCCCTCCTCTACATCGACCTCGACGGTTTCAAGCTCGTCAACGACAGCTTCGGTCACGGCGCAGGCGACGTCCTCCTCGGCCAGGTCGCCAGCCGCCTCAAGTCCCGCTTCCGCCAGTCCGACACCCTCGCCCGCCTCGGCGGCGACGAGTTCACCCTCATCCTCGACGACGTCCTCTCCCGCGCCGATGCCGACCGCGCCGCCGAGAGCGCCCTTGAAGTCCTCAAAGAGCCCTTCGAAATCGAAGGCCACCAGATTCGCATGACCGCCAGCATCGGCATCAGCCTCTTCCCCGATCACGGCAAAGAAGGCGGACAGCTTCTCCGCCAGGCCGACTGCGCCATGTTCGCCGCCAAGCGCAACGGCAAAAATCGCATCGTCCAGTTCGGCGACGGCCTCGGCAGCGCCGCTCGCGAACGCCTCATGCTCGAAGGCGACCTCCGCCACGCCATCGAGAACAACGAGATTCGCGTCCACTACCAGCCTGAATTCGACCTCGCCACCAACACCATCGTTCGCTTCGAAGCCCTCGCCCGCTGGGCCCACCCCAAGCTCGGACCCATCCCCCCGATGAGCTTCATCCCCGTCGCCGAAGAGAGCGGCCTCATCGTCGAGCTCGGCGCTTACATCCTCGATCGCGCCTGCGTCGAATGCCTCACCTGGCAGCGTCGCGCCGGCCGCCCCATTCAGGTCGCCGTCAACGTCTCCAGCGTCCAGTTCGCCCGCGATACCTTCCTCGAAGAAGTCGAGGAGACCCTCCGCCGCACCGGCCTCCGCCCCAGCCTGCTCCAGCTTGAACTCACCGAGTCCGCCACCCTCACCGGCGTCGAACGCGCCGCCGACCTCATCCGCCGCCTCGCCGGCCGCGGCATCGGCGTTGCCATGGACGACTTCGGTACCGGCTACTCCTGCCTCAGCTATCTGCCCAAGCTCTTCCTCGATGCCCTCAAGCTCGATCGCTCCTTTGTCAGCGAACTGGCCATGCGCGCGGAGACCCGCCCCTTCGTCCAGTCGATTCTGTCGATGGCCCACAACCTTCATATGAAGGTCATCGTTGAGGGAATCGAAACCCGCGAACAGCTCGAGCTCATGCGCTCCCTCGGCACCAACGAGGCCCAGGGATACCTCCTCGGCCGCCCCACCCCCAATCCGATGGACATGCTCTTCGCCGGATCCCCCGCCCTCCCCGCACCCACCCCCACCCCCCAACTCCAGAGCGAAACCGCCGCCGTCTCCTAAGCTCCCCGCTTTTCTCCCCACTCCCCGCTTTTCTCCCCACTCCCCGCTGCCGGCTTTTTTCCCCGCACCAGCCTCTCACTTAGGCTGTCATATAATTAGGCCGATCAATAACTCCAGCCATGATCAATGGACTCGGAATGCTCGGCGAAGCTTCCATTTCGATATCTCAGCATCCAAATGTGGTCGCGTTTGTCAATCAGAAGATATCCGACGGCTCCGGCGTCGGTGCGATCTTCCCGCAGCCGCCCGTCGCGACCCAGGCCATTGACGATCTAACGCTTGCGCTCGCCCGGCACGTTCTCAAAACAATCGCGAAAGACACAACCGACCATCCTCCGCGCGATAAATGGCTCCAGAGCGCCTATAAAATGATCGACGCGGATCAACCACCTCTGCCGACCGGCTATTCGGCGGCGACAAACGTTGATCGCCTCATCAGATGGATCGATCCAAAATGCGATCACATGCTGATCGGCGTGATTCCGGAACTGGACGCAGCAGGTCTCCTGGATATTCGCAAGGTCGCCGACTGGATGAACGGCGCCTCTCAGATGCCGATTCAAATTGTGCACGGAAAGACGGAGGCACCTAAACGGAAACATACCGCACTGAGAAGCAGCCTGGAAAAAGCTCTTTGGGCAAGGCTGCAACGAGACCCTGAACTGCGAGGGCTGTTCGAGCCCAATGTTACGATTCTCACCAGTTTTCAGACACGGCCCTGCGTCGATTTTCTCTGGCGAAAGGGCTTTATGATTGTCGAGATCGATAGCTATATTTACCACTCTGGGCGGGAAAGTTTCGCTGGCGACAGGCAGCGCGATTACGAAACCGGCGTAAGCGGATACCTCACATTACGCCTCACCGATAGTGAAATTTCTACAGATATCAATTTGGCAATTCAGAAAATTCGCCGTTACGTCCAAATTCGAAAGAAGATCTTTTATGTCTAAGGAAGTTCCCGAAGATTTTCATTACATCGTCCTGTTCGCGGCCCTATCCGGGCAGTCCTTCACCAAGACAGATCTGGGTATCAAAATGTCGGTCGCGCAAATTAAGAGGCTTAATGAGAAGGCAAAACTGCTTGAAGAAATCCCGAAAGGTCGATCCCTCCACCTAAAAGCGACGCCTGCCGCTCGCCGCTGGGCTGGAGAGCACTTAAGGATGGACCTTGGTAACAAGAGAAACAAAACACTTAAGGTTCTTGAGATAACGCTAAACAGGCTTGATGCATATCTAAGCACCAACCACATCTCCATCGAAACCTTCCTGAACCTCATTGCAGCTAACGCCAAGCCCGATACTGTCGAGGTTACGCCAGGGAGCTCCCAGGAATCAAAACCTGAAAAGACGGCCAGCCATGAAGGCGCGCTCGAAGCCGTTCGAAAAGCTTATCTCGCAATTTCCAATGGAACGTACGATTCCCGTGTGCTGTTAAAAGACCTCCGAAGGCATCTGGCTCTCCCCTTCGACGAGCAGGACGCCGCTTTTTTCGAGATGATCCGTTCGGGTGAGGCCGATTTTTACCCTGAAGACGATCCCATGAGCCGCGACGAAGACGACGACAAATCGGCTTTGCTTATAGCGGACCGGCGACGCCATCTCTTATACCTTCACCGGGGCCACCGCAAATGAATTCAAACGCCGGGCTCTCTGCTTTCAAATCGGTAGAATTCCACAGTGTCTTCGACCCTCGTCAGGTTTGGCTCGACCGCCCAGCCGGTCATCTTCCTCTGCAAGAGGATGCCGTTAGGCGTTTCCGCGACTCCCTTGAACACACGCTTCGAACTCAAAACACCGCCAATCCTCTTGGGCTCTGTTTTGTAGGCGCGGCTGGCGCAGGCAAAACCCACCTTCTGGGGGAAATTAGGCGCGAGGCGGCCGCCGTGGGCGCCAACTTCGTCCTCAGTGACCTAACTGACGTCCGCGATTTTTGGTCGCTCCTCGCCATGCATTTCCTGCAGAGCCTAAGGAAACCGATGAACGGGGTTCCCCAAATGTATAGGGTTCTTGATCTCCTGCTCAGGCAGGTGAAGGATCCGGTGAGCGCTCAGGTCTTTATCGAGAGGGGAAGGGGGCTGCCACGCGAAGGCCTCTTGTATATCACCAACGATGTCATAACTTCCCTGCGTCCCATATACGGCCACGATATCGTCGGTCGCCAAAAAGTATTTCGCGCCCTTATGTATCTTGAATCTGACGACCTTGACCTGTCGGAACGCGCGTCTTCATTTCTCCAGGGTATTGAACAAATCGATGACGAGTCCCAAAAAATTGGCCTCTATGGCCCCAATTCAGCTAAGACAGTTGTAACCGATCTGGCCTGGTTTCTTAGCCTGACCGGTCCCACAGTGCTGGCTTTCGATCAGTTCGACCCTTTTGTAGCCCAAAATAATCTTGCTGCTACTACACAACCAGCAACCCCGAGGCTTCTCGAAGCGCAATATGTCCTATCAAACGCAATAAACGGTATAACGGCGCTGCGATTGGATTGTCCTCGGGTATTGATAACCATGACCTGCCTGGAGGCGAGTTGGAGGGTCCTGCTCCAACGCGGTGGCGACCAGTTCAGGGACAAGTTCGAGCCAGTAGAGTATCTGCACTCCCTAAATGATCGTAATCTGCCTGAGCAGCTGGTCACGTTTCGCTTGGGTGAGAGCTATCGCCTCTCCGGCTTTACGCCACCTTACCGTAACTGGCCTTTCGCTCAGGGTTTCTTTGACTCGATTCCCCCAGGCCTCACGCCGCGAGACATCCTCAATCGATGCGAAAAGCACCGCATTGACTGTGTCCGAGCTGGAAAAGTGTCAGAACTGCACCAATATTCTGAGACTCCTCCCCCACCGCCTCCGCCTCCTGATGAAAACCTTGACAATCTCCTTGCTCAGATAGCGGCAAACGTTGATCCCGATTCGCTCCTGGACGAAGGCCGCGAGGACAACTTGGGAAATTTGATCGCCCAAGCCGCGAGACTTATTAAGACCGAGATGCCGTTCGATCCCGATATCGATATCGGCGTTGACGACGACTTCCACGAGACCAAAAAGTACGGGAGCCTGCACCTACGGTTGCGCCGCATCTTCCATTTACAAGGGGAACGGGAAGAGCATGTCAGCGTCAGGGTCCTGCAGAAAACGTTTCACACCTCCTTCCGAGTGAGACTCACTGCGGCCATGACCGTTTCTGGCATGTCGGAAAAGCTGGAAGGCAGAAGCTTGTATCTTCTGCGCAATTCCGAGATCCCAGCAGGAAAAGAAACCAGGAAGATGGCCGATGACGCAGAGGCCCGTGGCGCCACATTCCTGCGTCTCGATTCAAGTGATGTGCGTACCCTGGCCGCAGTCATCGAAATGTCGCGACGGAATGACGCCAAATTCGAAACATGGCTGCTGCAGAGGCGTCCGCTCAGCGCGACGCACCTTTTCCGAAAGCTGATCCCTGCGTGGCTAGACCCAGCCGCGCCCACCGCGATTCCAACTCCCGAACCGCTCGCGACGCCGCGGGGAAACGGCGCAGCCGCCGAGCAACCCGCAAAATCCAATCCTTCTGCTCCGATCCAGGTGAAACCGAAGCCCACCCCGGCTAAGCTCGTATCCTCGACGCGTGCTACCGAAGTCCTCCTTGGCTTGCGCCACGAGGCCGGCGCCGACGGCCCGCCGGTTCGCATCCCCATCGTCGACCTCACCCGCCACACAATGATCCGCGCCGCCGCCGGCAGCGGCAAAACCGTCCTCATCAAGAGGCTCGTCGAGGAAACAGCTCTATCGGGCATCCCTTCCATCGTCATCGACACGGCGAAGGACCTCTCTCTCCTCGGGGACAGCTGGCCAGAACCTCCGAAAGACGGTTGGGGCCAAGACGACACCGAGCGCGCTGCCCACTATCACCGCGATGTCGAAGTGCGGATCTGGACGCCCGCACACGCAGGAGGATGTCCCTTGCATCTCGCTCCGCTGCCCAACCTCAGCGGCCCATTCGAAGAGGAATACGACCGCGACCAGGTTATCCATCTCGCCGTCGCGGGTCTGGCCCCACTCGCAATCCAAAAGAAGAAGGCAGCAATCGAAACTGCCATCCTCCGAAAGGTAATCGAGTGGCTGACACGACAGCCGCAGAGCAACGGGAATGAATTGGAAAGGCTGGTCGCGCTCTTGCGGGATCTTCCAGGCGAAACCTTCCAGGGCTACCAGAATGAACGCAAGCTGGCCGCCGGAATGGCTGACCAGATCCAGGCCAACCTGGTCAATGATCCCCTCTATCAGGGCCGCGGGAACGATCTCGATCCGGCTGTACTATTCGGCGTCGGTAGCCCACGGCCCCTTATCTCCATTCTGAGCTTCGTCGGAATGGATGACTTTGCCGTCCAGTCCAGGTTCGTCGGCCAACTTTGCAGCCTTCTTTTCAACTGGATTCGCAAAAACCCCGCACCGGCCGGCTCCCCGGCCCGTGGCCTTCTGATTTTGGACGAAGCCGCCCGTTTCGTTCCTCTCGGCAACGCGGAATCGAAACCAGGACTCATGCTGCTGGCACAACAGGCCCGCAAATATGGCTTGGGTGTCGTCTTCGCAACACAAAACCCCAAGGAAATCGATTACAAAGTGGCCGGTAATTGCGCAACGCAACTCTTCGGCACCGCGCAAACGCCGCAGGCGGTCAAGTTCATTCAGGAGGCCATGGCGCAGCGCGGTCTGAGCGGCCTTAATCCGGGGATGCTCAAGCGGGGCGAGTTCTTCTGCGTCTCACCCTCCCTGCCCCAGCCAGTTCGGCTGCGCGTACCCATGTGCCTCAGCTACCACCCGAACAATGTCCAGCTCACTGACGAAGAGATCCTCGCCAGAGCGGCCAAAGGGTGCTGACCGCCCCCTTACCTCCGTACCCCCGCACCCCCACTTTCCGCTCGACCACCTTTCTCCGCCCCGCTACCCTGTAAACGGAGAGGGATCGTCTGTCCGGCGATCCCTCTTCCTGTTTCTCCGAACCCAGCGAGCGTGGCCCCATCGGAGCGAGGCACACCAGGCACTCAACCTCGGGCCAGTCTCCTGGGCGCGATAAGTGGTTTTAAATGTGTAGTTGCATGAAAATCGAAGCTAAGTACCCTGCTTTCAACACTTACAAACTAAGTAAAAATAAGCCGCCTCTTTTGAGACACTTGCACTTTTTGAGATTTTTTTCTTGGCCCGGCTACCGGCTGCCCGTTTACCGGCTCCAGGGCTCCAGGCTTCCCGGCTCGAAATGGGATGTCAAACTTGACAACAAAATAAGCCGCTTCGGATCAGCGGCTTGCCACACCCCCAACTCTGGGGGGGAGGGGGGACTACACAGGTCACAGGTTACAGGTTTCGGCCTACTGGCTACTGGCCACCGGCTACAGACTCCCGGCTAGAACACCCCAAGGTCCCCTTCGACCTTCGGGCCGTGGACCAGCAGGCCCGATTCGCCGGCGATCCGCTCCAGAAAGACCCGAGTCGTTCCCGAAACGGGAACCATCGGAAGCCGGTAGTGCTCCTCGATCCTCCCCATCATGGCGAGGATCGCCTTCACCGGCCCAGGACTCGTCTCCCGGAAGATGCCCTGCATCAGCCGGAAGTACTTCCGGTTGATCCGCCGCGCCGCCGTCCACTCGTTCGCCAGCGCCGCCCGCACCATCTCCGCCATCTCCGCCGGAATGATGTTTGAAACCACTGATATCAAACCACTTCCGCCGACACCCAGCACCCCGAGCGTCATCGCATCGTCCCCCGAATACACCCGAAACCCCGGCGGCGCCTGCGTCACCAGCTCCGTGATCTGCGGCAGATTCCCGCTCGACTCCTTGACCGCCTCGATGTTCGGCGCTGCTTCGATCAGCCGCAGAACCGTCGCCGGCTCGAGATTCGCCGCCGATCTCCCGGGAATGTTGTAGAGCACCACCGGAAGCTGCACCGCCTGCGCAACCGCTTTGAAATGCTGGAATTGCCCTTCCTGCGTCGGCTTGTTGTACCAGGGATTCGCCGTCAGGATCGCGCTCACTCCCGGAACCTGCGCCGCCGCCCGCGCCCGCGCCACCGCCGCCCGCGTCGCGTTGTGCGAGCATCCCGCCCACACCGGAACCCGTCCGCCCGCCGCATCCGCCACAATGCGAATCACTTCGAGCCATTCCCCATCGTCGAGGGCCGGCGTTTCCGCGGTGGTTCCGCAGGCGAGCAGCCAGCCGATCCCGCTCTCCACCTGCCACTGGGCGAGGTCGTAGAGACGCCGCTCGTCGATGCTTCCGTCCGCGCGGAAGGGCGTAACCAGCGCCGTGCCGCAACCTGCCAGCTCCATAACAGGATGAGTCTACACCGCGGATTCGCGGCCGTCGGTCACAGCCTCACGCCGGACCTTTGTCATCGGGCTGCTAGGATTTTGATAGTACGTGTGATCTGCGGCGCAGATTGCCAATTGGGGTTGAGGATGAGACGGGTTTTTCTTACGCTCGAGGCCGGGATGCGCTCGCCCGTCGACTGGACTTTCCGGCATGGATGATCCGCGTGTTTATCAGGACCTGAGCCAATTCCGCCTGCCCCCCGGATTTCGCGGCCGTCCAGCGTGGTTCGTTCAGATCTGGTGGATCGTGCAGGCCACGCTGTTTCGCTGCTCGCCCCAGGTCTCTTATGGGTGGCGGCGTTTCCTGCTTCGCCTCTTTGGGGCAAAAATCGGCCGGGGCGTCAACATTCGTCCGACGGCTGAAATTACTTACCCATGGAAGCTGACCATTGGCGACTATAGCTGGATCGGCGATCATGCCACGCTCTACACGCTGGGCGAGATCCGCATCGGCGACAACGCCTGCATCTCGCAGCATTGCTATCTGGCCGCCGCGTTTCATGAGTATCGCCGACCGACCTTCGACATGGTCGGTAGCTGGATCGCGATCGAATCCGAGGTCTGGCTCGCTGCCGATGTTTTTGTAGCCCCGGGTGTGACCGTGGGGCGCGGCGCCGTCGTCGGTGCCCGCAGCACTGTTTTGAACGACTTGCCGCCGGGGATGATTTGCTACGGCAACCCCGCCAGGCCGATCAAGCCGCGCGAAAAACTGTCCGGCTAGCCGAGCCGGCCGGCGATCTCCTGGAAGTCCCAGCATCCGGTTTTGCCGGCGATCCACTCGGCGGCCCGCACCGCGCCCTCGGCGAACCCGCGGCGAGAATGAGCTTCGTGCTTCAGGGAAAGGCTGTCGTTGTCCGAACGAGCCTCGACCACGTGGATGCCCGGAACTTCGCCTTCGCGCTTTGATTCGATAGGAACAGTGACGCCGCGCGTTGCCCCTTCGATAATGTGCTGCAGCGAAAGTGCCGTGCCGGAGTGCACGTCTTTCTTGGCCGCGTGGTGCGTCTCCGTAATGCTGAAGCGGTAACCGGGCAGCGCGCCCGCCAGCTCCCGCGCCAGGCGAAACAGCGCCTGCACGCCGACTGAAAAATTGGTGCTGTAGAGCAGGGCGGCTCCGCGGCGCTCGCACAAGGCGCGCATGTCGTTGAGATGGTCGTACCAGCCGGTCGTACCCACGACCACTCGCGCGCCGTTGGCGAGGCAGGCGCGCATGTTCTGGACCGCCGCTTCGGGCGTGGTGAAATCGATCACGGCATCGAAGCCCGCGAGAAAGGGTGCAGTGAGCGCGGCCGCGTCGCGATTTTCTTCTTCGCCGACCACGCGCACGCCGTGACCGCGCTCATGCGCCACCTGTGCCACCAGGCTGCCGGTCCTGCCACGTCCGAGTATCAGAAAAAGCATGTCTTACTCCCCGGGGATTGTCTCGCTTCCGGCTATCGCGCCGCCGGCTGGCGGATCGCTTCCACGTCGAAGATTGCAGGGTCCGGATCGCTGAAGAACTCTGCATGCAGAGAGCGCACCGCCTCCTCCGCATCATCCTCTTCGACCATGAAGCTCATGTTGATTTCCGAGGCGCCCTGCGAAATCATGCGCAGGTTCACGTGGCGTACCGCCTGAAAGACCCGGGCCGCGATGCCATTTTGACCGCGAATATTCTCGCCAACCATGCACACCAGCGCCTTGCGCCCCTCGTACTTCACGTCGGCCAGTTTGCTCAGGTCCGCGGCAATCGCCGGCAGCTTTTCGTTGGAGTCGAGGCTGATCGAGACGCTCACTTCGGAGGTCGACACCATGTCGACGGGGCAGCGGTGCTTGTCGAAGACTTCGAAAATTTCGCGCAGGTAGCCGTGCGACATCAGCATGCGGCTGGCGACGACGTCCATGATGGTGAGCCGCTTCTTGACGGCGATCGACTTGAATGGGCTGCGGCAGTGCGCCGCCAGCGCCGTGATGCGCGTGCCACTGTTCTCCGGATTTTTCGAGTTCAGCACGAACACCGGAATGTTCTTCTTCACCGCGGGCAGAATCGTCGCCGGATGCAGAACCTTCGCGCCAAAGTAGGCCAGCTCAGCCGCTTCCTCAAAGCTGATGGTCTTGACGCGCAGGGCGTCGGGAACCACACGGGGATCGGCGGTCATAATGCCGTTCACGTCGGTCCAGATTTCGATGGCGCCGGCATCGATGCCTCCGCCCACCAGAGCCGCTGTGAAATCGGAGCCGCCGCGGCCGAGTGTCGTGGTCACTCCCTGCTCGGTCGAACCGATAAACCCGCCCATGACGGGAACGCCGCCCTCGGTCAAACGAGAGACCACATGCTGTTTTAGCCGCTCCTCGGTCGCGGCTTCCTGTGGAATCGCCTTGCCGTATTGCGCGTCGGTCACGATGCACTGCCGCGCGTCAACATAGACGGCTTTGAGGCCCGTGCGCACGAACGCCTCGGTGATCATGCGGCTCGAGACACGCTCGCCATACGACACAATCATGTCGGAGATGCGCGGGGTGAGCTCGCCGACCACGGCCAGCCCGCGCAGGATTTCTTCGAGGCCGTCGAACTCGGCATTCATCCAGGCGTGGGTCGCGGCCAGTCCATGGTCCGCCAGCACCGCCGCCAGTGGACCCTCCTGCAGCTTCGCGCCGACGGCCAGCTGCATGGCCGTGTCGCAATGCCGTATGCGCAAACGCTCGGTGATGGCCAGTGCGCTGGCGCGATCGCCGCGCGCCGCGGTCTTCGCAGCGGAAATCAGCAGGTCGGTCACCCGGGCCATCGCACTAACGACCACAACCGGCTGCAGACCTTTGGCGACACGGCTGGCGACAATGCCCGCCGTGCGCTGAATCGCCTGCGCATCTTCGACGGAGGTCCCGCCGAACTTCATTACCACGAGCCGGTTCATGCGGGCACGGCCACCGGATCCAGTTTGCCCATGGAAACGAGCAGCTCGGCGTTCAACAACGTCGCGCCTGCTGCTCCGCGAATGGTATTGTGCGAGAGCACGGTGAACTTCCAGTCGAGCAGCCCGCAGGGGCGCAGACGGCCCACGGTTGCAGCCATCCCTGCGCCGCGCATCCGATCCAGCCGCGGCTGCGGGCGATCCTCGGCGGTCACGAACTCCACGGGCTGCGCCGGCGCAGTGGGCAAATCTTTGCCGGCGAGCGGAGCGAACTCCGCCCAGGCCGCAATCAAATCCTCCCGATCCGCCTTCTTTCCCAGCTTCACGCTCACGCTTTCCGTATGCCCATCCTCGACGGCAACGCGGTTGCAGTGCGCGCTCATCTTCGCGGCGAGCGGTTCGACCAGTCGGCCGTTCAGATGGCCCAGCAGCTTCAGCGTTTCGGCCTCCATCTTCTCTTCTTCATTCTTGATGTAAGGAACTACGTTGCCCAGGATGTCGAGCGAAGCCACGCCGGGATAACCCGCACCGCTCACCGCCTGCATGGTGCTGACGAAGATGGCCTCGATACCGAAGCGCTCCACCAAGGGCTTCAGCGCCATCACCAAGCCAATCGCCGAGCAGTTGGGGTTAGTGACGATGTAGCCGCCCGACTCCCGGCGCCAGCTTTGGTTTTCGACTAGCGCCAGGTGGTCGGCATTGACTTCGGGGATCACCAGCGGCACCGACGGTTCCATCCGGAAGGCGCTGGAGTTGGTGATGACCGCGCATCCCGCGGCGGCAAACTTCGGCTCCATCTCGCGGGCAATGTCGGCGTCGAGCGCTGCAAAGATCACGCGCGGCGCACCTTCGGGGGTTGCCGGAGATACCGGCATCGCGGCAATGCGCTCCGGCAACGGCGTGTCCAGCTTCCACCGCACGGCCTCGCCGTACCGTTTGCCGCTGGAACGATCGCTGGCCGCGAGCCAGTCCACTTCAAACCACGGATGATGCTCGATAAGCTGAATGAACCGCTGGCCGACCATGCCGGTCGCGCCGAGAATGCCAATCTTCTGCCGCATCTGCGTCGCCTTTTGAGAGAAGAGCCGCTGGCCGGACGCTCAAATAGACCGGCCTGCTGGATGGCTGTGTCGATAGTGTAAACGGCGGGTACAGGTTGCCCCAACCCGTCGGTCACTGATCGTGCACTATTGTCACGTCGGTCTGTGCGGTTATCCCGGTGAATCCGGCCAGTGGTCTGGATCATCTGCGTGGAGGAGGAATTCCTTGGCCGATCATCTCCCTCTCACTGCGGTTCACCCTGCGAGCTTCGATCCCGGCACCGCGCAGACTCAAGGCTCGCTGCGCCTAGCCGCGATCAGCCGCGATCACGGCATCACCACCGGTCTCTGGGCGGGAACCTTCCTCGTCGAAGCTGGGGCGCGCACCGGCATCCACCACCACGGCCAACAGGAAACGGTCGTCTATGTCCTGGAAGGCGAGTCGCTGGTTCGCTGGGGAGCGCATGGCGAATCGGAGGCGCTCGTCCGTGCCGGCGACTTTCTGCATGTGCCCGCGTGGACGCCACACATGGAGATCAATCCGTCCCAGGAAAATCCATTCCGATGGATCGTCGTCCGCAGCACCCCCGACCCCATCGTCGTGAACCTACCCAGCGACTACTGGAGCTGAAGCTTCAGGACTAAAGCAGCTGGCGAAGACCGCCCCCCGACCCCGCGGCAACTTCCCTCGCATGAGCGAGGGATACGTTAGAAGCCACGGCCTTAAGGCTGTGGAACAGGAATTCTCAAAGAAGTGGGCTTTTGGCCTCGGCCGTTCGCTGGCGTTTACGCAGCCATTCACTGAATAAACATCGATAATATCCGAGGGGGCCCAGCCAGGCGGCTTCGCGACACGCTTCGCCATGTAACCAACCGGAATCATTCAGTCCGCAAACCCCGGTACCCTGTGAACTAGTAACTGAAGTCCTGCGTCACAGTCCCCTTCGCCGGCACCGTTACCGTAGCCGTCTGCTCTCCCGCTACTTCCTGATCCGCCACCACCGTATAAGTCCCCGGCGGCAGACCCTTGATCATGTACCGGCCCGACACATCTGATACCGCGAAGAACGGGCTCGCCGACACGTTAATGAACGCCTGCATCCACGGATGGTTGTTGCAGCGGACCGGGATCATCAGCTCGGGGGAATGAAACGTCTGCTCGTTCTGCGGAGCGTTCTGTCCGCCTGCCGGCGGCTGCGAAATGTCGACCGCCTGATTCCCCGCGATGGTCGGCATCATGTGTACGTTGTGCATGGTGGGATCGCTGTTGGTGAAGCGCACCGGCTGCCCCACCATTACACCCACCACATGCGGCGTGTAGCGGCAGTTCTTCTGATCGATATCCACCGGCTGCGTGGGGGCGGCGTACAGCTTGTTTCCCAGGCCATCCTTGATAGAGATAAAGACATTCGCGAAGCCGCCCCCGTTGCTCACCACATACTGCTCGCTGTAGAGGGTCGGACCGAGCCCGCAGGCCGGGTCCTGGTTGGTGTCGATCTCGACGGGTTTGGGCGGTGTCTTTGTGTAATGAACAACCCCCTCGATGGCGCCCGCGGTCGACCAGTCAATCGTTGTATACGCCGGAGTCGTCGACGCCGGAGCCGCGGTCTCTTTTTTGCAGCCGCCCAGCAACATCAACGTCGCGCACGCTACGATCAGTCGTCCGTTTTTCATTGATTCCCCTCTGTGCTATCTGTGGTAAGTCTTACCCCAGGTTCTCGATCACGGCGTCCGCAAACGCCCGCGTGCCCGCCGATCCGCCCACATCGCGCGTCAGCGACTTCTTTGCGATGTATGTTTTCTCAATCGCCGCGTGCAGCTTTTCCGCGGCGGCCGATTCGTCGATATGGTGCAGCATCAGCACAGCCGACTGCAATAGCGCGGTCGGATTCGCGATGTCCTTGCCTGCGATATCCGGGGCCGAGCCGTGCACTGCCTCGAAGATCGAGGCTTCCGCGCCGATGTTGGCGCCCGGCACCAGGCCCAGTCCGCCGACAAACGCCGCACACAAGTCGCTGACGATGTCGCCGTACAAATTTTCGAGCAGCAGCGTGTCGTACTGATACGGATTCATGACCAGCTGCATGCAGGTGTTGTCGATGATGTGCTCGCCGTAGGTGATGTCGGGATAGCCCTTCGACACATCGCGAGCGCAGCGCAGAAACAGTCCGTCTGACATCTTCATGATGTTCGCCTTGTGGATGGCGTGAATCTTGCGCCGTCCATGCTTCGCCGCATACTGGAAGGCGAACTTCGCGATCCGCGTTGAGCCCTTCTCGGTGATCACCTTCAGGGATTCCACCACACCCGGCACCACCTCGTGCTCCAGCCCGACGTACTCTCCTTCGGTGTTCTCGCGAATGATGATGAGGTCGACGCCGGGATAGCGTGTCTCGAGACCCGGCAGATTCCTGATGGGACGAAAATTCGCATACAGCTCGAACTTCTTGCGCAGCGTTACATTGATCGACGGGAAGCCTCCGCCGATCGGGGTCGTGACCGGGCCTTTCAGCGCCACGCGGTTGCGTTCGATCGACGCATAGAGCTCTTTGGGGATGTACTCGCCGTGTTTCTCGAAAGCGCTAGCGCCGGCGGCGAATCGCTCCCACGCAAACTGCACGCCCGTCGCTTCCAGGATTCGAACCACGGAGTCGGTGACTTCGGGCCCAATCCCATCGCCTGGGATCAGCGTAATGGTGTGCGTCTTACTCACTTCTCCCCACAATCTGTCTGCTGCCGTTGATCGGCTGGCAGCTAGCTCTTCTTCTTCCCGTGCTTCTCCCCATGATGGCTGAGCAGTTGTTCCAGCTCTTCCTTGAATTCGCGGACATCCTTAAAATCCCGGTAGACGCTGGCGAAGCGGATATAGGCCACGGTATCAAGGGTCCGCAGGCGATCCATGATGAGCTCGCCGATTTCGGCCGTGGTCCGCTCGCGCTCCGTCGACTCGGTCACGAAGGTCTCGACTTCATCGACCAGCTGCTCCATCTTCCCCGCGGAAATAGGACGCTTCTCGCAGGCCGCGAGCAATCCGTCCAGGACTTTTTTGCGCTCGAACTTCTCCCGCCGCCCGTCTTTCTTTGCAACCATGTAGGGAATTTCGTCGATGCGCTCGTAGGTGGTAAAGCGGCGGTTACATTTCTCGCACTCGCGCCGTCTGCGGATGGAGTCGGCTTCCCGGCTCTCCCGCGAATCGATTACGCGGTCCTGGGCAAAGCCGCAGTAGGGACATTTCATCGGTCTGGTTCGATTTTAGCAGCGCTGGCAGCGCCCATACGCCCTCAACTCCGCTCTCCTTCCCCGCTTTGGCCGGCCAGGCGCTCTTCAATCACCACCCTCGGCGCACCGATTTTCAGCGCCGGCTTTTCATCCTGCATTTGTCAGCTTCATCACGCAGGCATATCGTGGTCTTCGACGTATCCTACGCATCCATGAGCAAAGAGCAGCCGCCTATGCCCTCGAAGAAGTCCTCAACGAAAGCGAAACGCAGCCTGGCCAAGGGGGTGCTCGCCGGCCTGGTCGGCGGCATTGCCGGAGCCGGCGCGAAGATCATCGCGGAGCAGCTATTCCCACCGCGCCTCGAGGGCCAGACGCCGCCTCCGGTCGTTCTCGCCGAACAGGTTGCCGGCCACAGTCTTCCCGAAAACGAGCGCAAGCTTGCGATGCGAGGAATCCACTTCGTTTTTGGGGCCCTTGCCGGCGCGGTTTACGGCGCGCTGGTTGAATTCGAGCCGTCGCTGGCCGCGTGGCGTGGGGCGGCCTTCGGTATCACGCTCAACCGGCTGACCCACGAATCGATGCTGCCGAAGATGGGCCTCACCGCCCCTCCCGACCGCCAGCCCGCGCAGGAGCGCATCAGCGAGTGGGTTACCCACGCCACTTACGGCATAGCCACGGACACCGTTCGCCGCGCCGTCCGCCGCGGCCTTTAGCCAGGCAAAAAGGGAATTGACCCGGCCAGCCGTCGCTACAATGTGAGGTTCATGGCTATTCTTTTGAGTGCCGTTGAGGCGCGGGTACTGGGCGCGCTGATCGAAAAAGAAACCACCACGCCGGAGTACTACCCCCTTTCGCTGAACGCGCTGGTGAACGCCTGTAACCAGAAAAATAATCGTGAGCCGGTCATGCAGCTCGACGAAGATGCGGTGCGCCTCGCGCTCCATCGACTCGAGGACCAGAATCTTGCCGGCGCGGCGCGCAACGCCGACAGCCGCGTGGCCAAATACGAGCATCGCCTGCAGGAGGTCTTCAACTTCACCCGAGGCGAGACCGCGGTGATGTGCGTATTACTGCTGCGCGGACCGCAGACGCCTGGCGAGCTGCGAAGCCGCACGGAACGCATCCATCGCTTTGAAGAACTCGACGATGTGCTCTCCATCCTCAGCCGCCTCACGCAGCGCGAACCCTCACTCGTGACATCGCTTCCTCGTCAGCCGGGGACGAAGGAAATTCGTTACATGCATTTGCTTTCGGGCGAAACAGAGGCTTTGGCAAATCGCACAGCAGATTCGGGCACACCGCATCGTGCGGCGCCGGACCTTTCCGGCGATGAACGCCTGCGACAGGTGGAAGCGGAGGTCGCCAGCCTGCGCCAGGAGGTCATGGAGCTGAAGCAGCAAATCGAGGCAATTTTGAGCAACCAGCCCTGACCTTGCCTCATCCCTTCGTCGGCGAAATACTGTTTCTGCGGCATCGAATCGAGGATCACGCCATGCCCATCATCCGAAATTGCGCCTCCTGCGGAAAACCGAATCGCGTCCCGTCGAGCCACCTGGCCGACACCGGACGATGCGGCGCGTGCAAGAACCCGCTGCCGCCGGCGGCGGAGCCCATCGAGGTCAGCACCGAGGAGTTCGACGAAATCGTTCGCGACAGCAAGGTGCCGGTCTTCGTGGATTTTTGGGCGGCGTGGTGCGGCCCCTGCCGCATGGCCGCGCCGCACGTTGCGCAAGTGGCGCACGACCTGGCCGGCCAGGCCGTTGTTCTCAAGGTCGATACCGAGCGCTTCCCGCAACTGGCTGCCCGCTACAACGTCCAGGGCATCCCCAACTTCGCTGTATTCTCGCGGGGCAACCTTGCGTTCCAGCAGGCGGGCCTGGTGGACGCCAACACGATGAAGAGCTGGCTCGCGCGCGCGGCCTGACAGACATCGCGAATCGAAAGGCCGACCGCTTTCAGTTGCCGAGTTTGCAGGCGCGTATCTCCTGATTCTTGACGTACAGATTGCACAGTCCCAACATGCCGTTCGGGCAGGTGTAAGTAGCGGTTGAATCGCCTTTGCACCCGCCACGGTCCAGGATTTGTTCCACCTGAATCGGAACGAACACTCCGCAGGAGGCGACCGCGCCATTGTTCAGCATGGTGTCACACAGGCCCAGCATGCCTTTGAGCGGGCACAGATAATCGCCCTCCCGGCCCTGGTTTCGCTGACAGCCCCCACCCATCAGCGTGCGATCGGCCGTATCCATTAATTTGGGAAGCATGCCGCCGGCCACGCAGGACTGCACCCCCAGCAATTCGTGCGAGGCCACGGCATTCTGACAAGTCTGGAACGCCGGGGCTTTCTCACAAGTCATCGTGTTTCCCTGCTGGGCGCAACCGCCGCTCAGCAATTGCTGCATGAGCCCGCTGGTGACTCCTGCTTCATATTCGGGCCTGAAGTCGAGGACACAGGTGGTGCCGGCATGGCATCCGAAGTCGATTCCGTTCGGCGGCAGGTTGACGGCCAGCTGCGGAAACCAGACCGGCCAATCCCAGCTGTCGGACCAGACGGCCACATCGATAAAGAGCCTCGCGTCGATTCCTGGTGTAAGCGTAAAGCCAAGGTTGTAGACCGGGTTCCCAAAGCTGAAGTGGCTGTCGTTCTTTCTGGTTTTGTCCACACCGAGGGAGACGGTTTGGCCCGTCGAAGTCACGTTGACCTGCTTGTTCAGCACTTCGTCGTGCAGCGTGAACTGCAGCTTGTTCGAGTGAAGATTAATGTCAACAGCTGGAAAGACCTGACCACCCAGTGCCCCGAAGTTGAGCAGGCCGCCGAGCAGGTCGATGGTGTCGAAGATATAGGGCGTGTCGATGCCGTGCGTGCCCGGTGCCGGTGGCGTAAAGGTTCCGTTGGTATAGGGAGCAGGCAGCCACTGCGTAAAGTCCACGCCCACCTGGAACCCGGTGCCGCCGCTGCCGACTACGGGCAGGTTGTAATTAAAACCGGCATTGGCGCCCACCTGGGCCACTAACTCCTTGCCTCCAAAGATCTGATCGCTTTCGAGACCGGTGGAGGCGAACTGATCGGCCGTACCGTCGATAGGCTTGAAGGTCGCAGTGAGAGTTGCATCCGCAGTTTGGTTCGGATGGACGATGTTGTGATACTGCAGCTGTGTCTGAATGGGGAATCGGAGGCCAAATCCGTAATTGAACCCCGCGTACAGCTGAACATCATAAGTTGAGGAACAGCCGACCACGCACCAGTTGATCGTCGTATCGACTTCCATCTTCCACTCGTAGTCGTGACCGAGGGTAAAACCGGTGAGATAGATGTAAGTCCCTAAATCAATGTTGGTCGTCTGATCGGACGGGTTTCCCGCTGATCCCGAACCCGGCAGCCGGCGAAAGTTCACGTTCGGAACGACCTTCAGAAGGTTGGGGTATTGCGGATTGGAAACTCCGCCATCCGGGATGGTCTGCTGCAGCAAACGCTCTCCGGCGGCCATCTCCTGCGCATCGGGTGCAACGCGAAGCTGATCGGCAGGATGCGCGTACTGGGCGGACTCCGCCTTCGGAACGAAGAGGGTCTGCTCCACATGCTGAACCGAAGAGTTAATGACCTCCTCTTCGAGCTGATCGTCGCTGAGACTACTCAACCGGGTCAATTCGGCTTGTCCCACCTGAGCCGCAATCGCGGTTCGTTGCTGCGGGTCTGTAAGATTCCGGCGCAGTTGCGCGATGTGCTGGTTCGCATCTGCTTGCGCCAATGCGGAGCGCTGCTGACTGAGGGCAATCGCTTCCTGGCGTCTCGCCGGATCGGCCACGTATCGGGCATTTCCGGGAGTAGCGAATTCCATCATTCGCTGGTTTGAAGCTTCTTTTTTGAAACAGCTCACTCCCGCACGCGCCAGCTGGGCCTGTGCGTTCGAGTCCGCGCATTGCCCAGGCAGAATGCGATACGTCAAAACGTGATCGATCACGAGGCCCTGATCGACTTCGCTGATCTGCGTGGCGTCCTCCCGCACTTCAACGCTCTGCGGCAGTGTGCGCAGCCGCTGGGCGACATTGAAGAGGGCCTTAGGGTTATTGAGCATCGGACGAAAGTCCAGCTGTGCTTCACCGAGGTTGACCTGGGAGTTCGAGCGTAGGTCGGAGAGAGCATACTGACGAACTACACGCAACCGCTGCATGGTCGCAGGCTGATTGTCGCCGCGCAGGATGACGGAGCTGGGCAGGCTGCGCTGTCCGGTGACTCGAGACTGAGGGGTTCCGATCTGTGCCAGGGCATGGATTGCAGCAAAAAAGAAGGCTGAAAAGATCGCACTCCGCATCGCCCGGCGATGCCTTGAACTGAGGACTCTCATGCCCGCGTTCTCCTTTCGAGAGCACTACAACGCGCACGAACTACACCGACATAGGGGAGCACGGTTCAATTCACGATTCAGAAACATAAGTGAACTGAACCAAATCGGTGCTGTCCGATCACTGGGCATCCATCATCCACACTTTGTGAGCAATGCGCCAGAGTTATCGCGAGGAGATTGTGTGAATCGTTGCAGACTGTGGTAACAGGCGGGGGATGCGAAATTCATGGCCGCCAGCTCTTGCGGGAACCTTTCCGCTGTCGGCGGGGTCTCTGGAGAGGAGGAACAATCCGATGGCTTTGAGCTGTAGCAATTCGAGAAGCCTGAATGCCGAACCTAATGTAACGCCTTTGATCGATGTCCTGTTGGTGCTCTTGATCATCTTTATGGTGATTGTTCCAGTAACTCCCCGAGGCCTCGAGGCGATGCTGCCGCAACACCAAAGAAACGGGCAGCCGATGCCAACGCAGGCAGTCGTCGTGCGGGTCGTCGCCGGGCTCGCGGGCCCGACTTACACGATCAACGATGGAGGTATGCAGGGAAGGGCTCAGCTGGCGACGGAACTGGACCACGTATATTCGGTCCGCGCCGAGAAAGTGCTCTTTGTGAAAGGCGACCCCACGCTGAATTTTGAATCGGTGGCGGATGTGATCGATCTCGGTCACACGCTCGGGATCGAACATATTGGCATCCTGACGCCCGGGATGGATGCACGATGATGGTGGACTACGCGCAAGACCCCGCTTAGCCGCTCACCGCTTCTCCGCTCGCGATTTCCTCGGCGACGTGCTCGCTTTCCTCGGTCACCTTTTTCAGCGATACATGCTCGAACCGCGCCCAGATCAGGCCTATCGGCACAATTCCGAGGAAGGTGATCAGCAACAGCGACGCAGCGCAGCCCATCGCCGCCTCCGGGGAGGCTCCGAAGAACTTCGTAATGGCGCCCGCCACAAGGCCGATCTGCGTAAACCAACCGATCACGGGAAGCTGAATGACGCTTGCGCCGCCGCTGACAATCATCAGCAGCACGCCCTTCGCTGGCGTCATCGACGCGAGGGGCGGACTCGCAACAAAAGCAAGCGTTGTCTCGAGATAGGCGAATGCGATCATGACCCACATGCCCAGTGACAAGACAGTCGCCACGGCGAAGTCGGAGAATGAGCGGATGGTGTCGAGGCCGGAGTGAAAGGCGTGAATCTTGCTCGCTACGGCTTGCCCAAAGCGTTTGGAGATGCGGCCGCAAGCACTGCCCAGAATGGACGCGACCCGATCGCCCCACAGGCGAACTGCGATGAGAAACAGTGTGCCGAGGACGGTCAGGACCAGGCCCCAGTAGCCAGCCTTCCTCACGATCTCCGCGTGCGGTAGCGATCCTGAGGGCGACAGCAGGATCACCGACGAGGTGATCATCGCCATCGATCCCGCATCGAAAAGCCGTTCCACGATGTACACAGCGATCTGCGAGCTGATGGGCAGACCTGTCTTCTTCGAAACCAGATAAGGACGCACCAGGTCGGCGACGCGTCCGATGAGAGCCACTGCTGTAAAACCGATGACCTGGGTTCCCAGCAGCGACAGCGAACCCATCTTCTTTTTATGGCGGAGCAGCCAGACCCATCGAATCGAGCGCACGACATAACCGGCGTAAATCAAGGCAAGCGCAAAAGCCATGCGGCGCCAGTCGGCCAAGCGCAACTGCTGCCCAAAAACGCGCCAGTCAAAGTGAATGCGATGGCGACCGAACCAGACGAGCCCCACCATTGCCAGCACGACAAGGATCGCCGCGATCCGATTTCTGTTCGATTTCAAATCAGAACTCCATCAACGCAGAGAGACGGGGAAGAGGCCGCACCAGGGGTCAGCGCGCTACCGAAGAGCGCAATGCAGCGGGATGCCGCAATGCATAGCGGCGGTTGTATTCGTGGATCACACGCGCCACATAGGCACGCGTCTCGCGGTAAGGAGGCATCCCGTGCCAGCGATCGACCGCTGCCGGGCCGGCGTTATACGCGGCCAGCGCGAGCGGCAGATTGTCGTTGTAGCGCTTCAGCAGCGAATCGAGGTAGGCCGTTCCGCCCTGAATGTTCTCGCCTGGCGCGAAGGTGTTGGAGACGCCCAGGTCGGATGCCGTGCCCGGCATCAGCTGCATCAATCCCTGCGCGCCAGCGCGACTCACTGCATGCACATGACCATCGCTCTCCTGACGAACGACACTGGCCAGCAGATCGGCATCGAGGTTGTAGACGGTTCCCGCTTTGTTCAGCAGCGGCTGCAGGTCCGCGTCCGTCAGCTTTTCAGGAATGGCGGTTAAATCGGGCGTCGCGGTTTTTGCGGCTTCCGCAGCAACCGGCGTGGGCAGTTCCACCTGCTCGGCAGCAACGATGTCCGAGGCGTTCACTTCGAGAAAGCTTGAGCCGGCCGCATCCATGTAAAGCCGCACCTTGCCGCTCACCGTTTCGCGATGATCGCAGAAGAGATCGAACCCATTCTTCAGGGTGACATGCTCGGCTGCGTGCGCCGCGGACCCCAGCAAGCCCAGAGCTATCAGAGTCCAGCCAATCGCAGCACAAGTTGTCCGGAAGGAGCGCATCCCTGTTTACTTTACCATTTCAAAGACGCGGATCCTGCAGCGAACGCTCCCACCTTCGTACCACTTTAAGTGGTTCCCATGGGGGCATTTGCGTCGACATAAGGATTGCCGGCATCCCCGGAATTGCCGCAATGGGCGGCCAAAATGCCCTCGACTACCTGGGCGACGCCGTCCTCGTCATTCGACGGGGCCAGCTCCCATCCACGCTGCTGCGCGAGTTCGACGAGGTCGGGCGCGCCGTTGGCCACCATGAAAGGGCGGCCCGCGAATTCCAGCATTTCGAGGTCGTTCCAGTTGTCACCGATCGCGAGAATCGCGTCGCGCGCCAGACCACGCTGCTGCGCCAGACGCCGTAGCGCCGCGCCTTTGGAGCAGCCCGGCGGCAGAATATCGAGGATGGTCAGGTCCCGGGAGGAATAATCGGTCCGGTGCATCTCGATGGATGAAGCAAGCCCGCTCTCGCCCAGCCCCTCCTCGGCGCGCCGCATCTCGTCCACTCCGCCACAGACCATTCCCTGGACGGGCGCCTCTCCCGCGTCAAAGGCGCGCTCCAGCGGTCGTACTTCGAGGATCGAAGCTCGGTTCGCTTCCACCCACATCGAAACGCGGGCGTGCAGGCTGTCGATCGACTCAAGCACCAGCTCGCCTGGCCCGTCGCGATCGAAGGTGAAGACCGTGGTCCCAAAAGGCCGCAGCAGCGGGCACAGGGCACGCGCCGTTGCAATGGGCAGCTCGAAGCGATCCATCGCCTTTCCGGCCATGGTGCGCGTCACGGTGCCATTCGAGGTGATGAACACGGTCTCCGGCTTGAGCCCGATTGGATCGATCAGTGGCAGCGCATACGCCTGGCGCCGCCCGGTGGCGATCACGATTTCGATTCCCGCCGCCTCGGCTTCCCGCAGCGCCCGGCAGGTTCGATCTGTAACGGTCGTTCCGCGCGATGGCAGCAATGTGCCATCGATATCGAGGACGATCATTCGCACAGGGGGAAGCATCTGTCTTTAGTTTAGGGGAAGGCGGTGCGACGAAGATGAAAGTTCAGACGCGCCGTTCGCGAAAGAATCCGCGCAGCAACGCGCTACATTCCTCCGCCAGAATGCCGCCCACGATTTCCATCTGATGATTCAACTTCGGATGATTGAGCACCGAGAGGACTGATCCGGCCGCACCCGCCTTAGGATCGGCCGCGCCGTAGACCAGCCGCCCCAGGCGCGCATGGATCATCGCCCCCGCGCACATCGCGCACGGCTCCAGCGTGACGTATAGCTCGCAATCGATCAGCCGGTAGTTGCCGATAGCATGCGCCGCGGCCCGCATCGCTACCATCTCTGCATGGGCGGTCGGATCGGTGTCGCGGAGCACGCGATTCCGTCCCCGCGCCACAATATCGCCCCGTATCACAGCGACCGCGCCAACGGGAACTTCGCCCGCTGCGGCTGCGGCTCGCGCTTCGTCGAGCGCGGCTCGCATCAGGGTCTCGTCGGTTTCAGGCATTTCGATGATGGACTGACGGTACGGCCGGCTGCTGTTGGGTCATGCAGTGCAGAGTGCCCAGCCCCCAGACCAGGTCTCCGCAGTAAATACCCACCACTTCGCGGTTGGGGAACAACTGCGCAAGAACATTGAGCGCGTGGCGATCGGTGGAACGGTTGAAGGTTGGCATCAAAACCAGATCGTTGGCGATGTAGAAATTCGCGTAGCTGGCGGGAAGCCGCTGGCCCTGAAAGATAATCGGCGGCGGCATGGGCAGCTCGACAATTTCGAAAGGCTTGCCTTCGAGATTACGCGCCGATTTCAGCCGGTCCAGATTCTCTGCAAGCGGCAAATGATTATCGTCGTCGCGATTTGGCTCAATCACGGTGACAATTGTGTTCGTCCCGACGAATCGTGTGATGTCATCCACGTGACCATGCGTGTCGTCGCCCGCAATGCCGCGGTTCATCCACAGCACCCGATCGATCCCAAGGTAGTCGTGCAGGATCTTCTCGAGTTGTTCGCGGCTGACGCCAGGGTTGCGCTGCTGTACTTCGCTGAGCAGGCACTCCTCCGTTGTGATCAGCGTGCCGACGCCGTCCACATCAATCGACCCACCCTCGAGAACGACGCGCCACGGGCCTTCCGATGTCTCCACCGTCGGCGTCCACTGCGGCAGGCCCAGCAACTCGGCCACACGCCCTGGAATCTGGTCGTCGAGGTGCCAGTCGGGATACTTTGCCCAGGCGTTAAATCTCCAATTTGTCACAGCCACGGTGTCTTTCTCGGACCGAGCTTCGCCCCGAAGGTCCCTTTTCACGAAAAGCGGCCCTGAATCGCGCGTCCAGACGCGATCCGTTGGCCACAGATGAAAATGAACGCGAGCCAGATTGGCGCCAGTTCTCTTCAGAACCCCGCGCGCCCGTTTTTCCGCTGCTGCGTCATCTACCAGTATGTGGACGTCTTCCACCCGGGACAAATGCCCGACGATCTCCGCATACACCCAGGGGATGGGTTGAAATTTACCCGGCCAGTCCGAAGGATTGTGTGGCCACGCGAGCCAGGTTGCTTCGTGCGGCTCCCACTCAGCGGGCATCCGGTAGCCGAGTTCGCGCGGCGTCGCCGTATCCTGCAGGCCTGCCCCCTGCTCCTTCATTTACCGTCGCCATCCAGATAGCGGCTCGCGATGGGTGCGTAGGCATCGATTCTTCGATCCCGCAGGAACGGCCAGTTACGGCGTGTCTCTTCCATCTGCTGAAGATCGATCTCGCCGATCAGAATCTCTTCGCTATCGTGCGTCGCTTTCGCGATCACCCGTCCGAAAGGGTCCGCCAAAAACGAACCGCCCCAGAACTCGAGGCCCGGCCCATCGGCGCGATTGCCGCGCACATCGCCGTGCTCCAGGCCCACGCGGTTCACCGCCGCCACATACACGCCGTTGGCGATCGCATGCGCGCGCTGAATCGTCTGCCAGGCTTCGTATTGGGCCGTTCCGAATTGTTCTTTCTCGTGTGGGTGCCAGCCAATGGCGGTCGGGTAGAAAAGAACATTGGCGCCGTGCAGAGCCGTGATCCGCGCTGCCTCCGGATACCACTGATCCCAGCACACGAGCGTCCCGATGTGACCTGCTGAGGTGTCAAAAGCCCGAAAACCCAAATCTCCCGGCGTGAAGTAAAACTTTTCGTAATACAGCGGATCGTCCGGGATGTGCATTTTGCGATAGAGCCCGGCGATGCCTCCGTCCTTCTCGAGGACCGCCGCGGTGTTGTGATACAGCCCCGGCGCGCGCCGCTCGAACAACGACGCAACGACGACAACTTTCTCCTCGCGCGCGACCGCACCCAGCTTGCCGGTACTCGGCCCGGGAATCGTTTCGGCCAGATCGAACAACGCGATGTCTTCCCGCTGGCAGAAATACTGGGCCCGAAAGAGTTCGGGGAGACAAACCACCTCAGCACCCTGACGAGCCGCCTCGCGCACTCGTTCCGCCGCCTTTTCGAGGTTCTCATCGGGATCGCGCCCGCAACTCATCTGAACCAGCCCGACACGAAAGTTTTTCTGTTCAGCCATATTTGCTCTTGTGATGGTTACGAATCTTGTCAGACAAGCAAAAGGCGCAGGCCGTGTGGCCCACGCCCCCGCCCGATACCCGTTCCGTCTACTCGAATATCAGAATTGCTGCGGCAATAGTAGTCGTCCACAGTCCACGCTTGTCGCCAATGGCCGATTGGGTCACATTGGCGGTGCGCACAATTTTGTTCGAAATCCGGTAAATCTCCTTTTTTTCGTCCCAGCTCTTGTCGGGATCGAAATCAACGTCCAGTGTCGTCGCCAGCATCTCGGCCGCCAGCTCCTCGGCGTATTCACCTGCCTGATCCTCGGTCTCGCCGAAACTGTGATGCTCGCTTAAGTAACCGTAAGTGTTACGATCACTCGGAATTGCCACTCCGATGCTTGAGGCCACCAGCCGGTGCGGCTCACGCGTTGAGTTTTCCGCGACCACAGCGAAGACCACCTCGCCCGGGCTCAGGTATTTCAGTCCCTCTTTGCGGGCGATCAGCTTTGCCTGGGGTGGGAAGATGGATGAAACGCGCACCAGATTGTGAGCGGCAACGCCGGCATCGCGCAATGCCAGCTCAAAAGACGTTAGCCGTTCCTTGTGTTTTCCGACACCCTTGGTAAAAAACAACCGCTTCGGGACCATGCTTTTTCCCAATTCTCAACTCCTCCGCATTCTCCAGCTTCAAGCCCGCTGATCTCCGGGGAAAACCCGACCCCGCTGAAAGTTATCACATTGAAGATGCCGCTGGGGACGCTGGTGCAACGAATTCACGCCGTTTTCAATCATACGGTACCGCGGCCCCGCGGCGACGCCGCTTCCGGATCGCGCTTTTCCAGTCGCTGCGTTGCTATCTCCAAAAATTCCTGGGCTGCCCGCGATAGCTGCCGGTCCTTGCGAAAAACCAGGGCCAGATCGCGCGCCAGACGTACCCCGTCGAGGGCAAGTACGTGCAGAGTCCCCGCGCGTTCTTCTTCCGCCACGTTGGTGCGCGGCAGGAAGCCCAGACCGAGCCCCACCCCGATGTAGCGCTTGAGCATTTCGCTCGACTCCACTTCCATCGCCACGCGCGGCAGGAACTCGTTTACGCGAAACAGCTCATCCAGCTGTTCGCGGCGGCGTCCATGCGCGGGAAGCAGCAAAGGGTACTTCACCGCGTCCTGCAGCCGTACCGTATCCCTTCCGGCCAGGGGATGGCCTTGCGGGGCCACAAGGGCCAGCTCATCGCGATGGATAGGTTCCACCGTGAGGCGCGCATCGCGCACCGGCAGGGACACCACTCCGAAATCTACTTCGCGATTCACCACGCTTTCGAGAGTCTTGAGCCGCTCGGCCCGCACTACGCTCAGCATGACTCTCGGATACTGCCGGCGAAACTGCGCGAAGACCCGCGGCAGAACATACAGGTGGGTCGCCTCATTCGCACTGATGGCCAGCTCGCCGCGCGGAGAGCGTTCCTGCTCGGCAACCGCCAACAAGATGTGCTTCTGCCGGTCAACGCAGTACTCGGCAAACGGCTCGAAGAGCCGCCCCGCGGCGGTGAAGGTCACCTTGCCGCCGTCGCGATCGAACAGGCGCGCCCTACCTCCTGTTCCAGAGTCCGAATCTGGGCCGAGACCGCCGGTTGTGTGCGGAGCAGCTTCTGCGCGGCCCGCGAAAAACTCTTCAGGCGGGCGACCTCCAGAAACGTCCGGAGATTTTCAAAATCCATCGCTGATCCATAAGAATATGCGGCCTGCGCATCGCCCACAAGCGCCGCGTCTAGTGGCCGGCAATTTCATCGGGGGCCGCGTTGCGGCGCGGAGGTCTTCGCATGATGAACGGCAGCGGGATCAGGCAGGCAATGAGCAGGCTCAAACCCCAGAAGGAGTTCTGATAGCTCAGCATCTGGGCCTGCCGATTCAGCGTCTGCCAGGCATTCCCGATGGCCAGCTGCTTCGCGGCTGCCGAGCTTTGGCCCATCCGTTCCATCACACCCTGCGTCGTGGCAAGAAACTGCGAATACTGCGGGCTTCCCGGCACCACGTGCGAGCTGAGCGTCGAGATATGCGTCTGCTGGGTCCGCTGAAGAAAGGTGGTCAGCATCGCGGTGCCCACCGAGCCGCCAATGTTGCGAGCAAAATTCGAGAAGCTGGAAATCTGATTATTTTTATTGCGCGGAACGCCGAGGTAATTCAGCGTACTGATGGGGATAAAGATAAAGGAAAGCCCCATTACCTGGTAGGCGCGCCACAGCGTGATCTGGCCAAACGAAACGCCCAGATCGAGGCGGGTGAGATTGAAAAGCCCGACCGCGGTGACGGCGTATCCAATGGCCACCAGCAATCGCGGGTCGAATTTACCGGAGCTGACAATCCGGCCGGCGATCGGCATCGTGCACATGAGCACGAGCGCCCCCGGCGACAGCACCATCCCCGCGCGCTCCGCGGTGTAACCAAGCAGGACCTGGAGGAACTGCGGGATCAGCACGGTCGTCCCAAAAAGCACCATGCCAAGCACAAATTGCAGGAATACAGCTGTTCCAAAGTTACGATTTTTCAGCAGCCGGATATCGACAATCGGATCGTCGTGCCGCCATTCCCACCAGACGAAGGCTGCGAGCGTAAAGACCGCGATGATGGCGAAAGCGGTAATGTTCGAGTCGCCGAACCAATCCTTCTCCTGGCCTTTGTCGAGGACGAATTCGAGGCATCCGACTCCAACCGAGATCAGACCCAGCCCCATGAAATCCACCCGGCCGGTACGCGACTGTTCTGCTTTCAGATAGGGCGGGTCTTCGACCATGCGCTGGGTCAAAAACAGCGACAGCAGCCCGACGGGCAGATTTATAAAGAAAATCCAGTGCCAGTTAAAGTTGTCGGTGATCCATCCGCCCAGGGTCGGCCCGATGGCCGGCGCCACCACTACCGCCATTCCGTACACCGCGAAGGCCTGGCCTCGCTTGCTGACCGGGAACGTGTCGGCGAGAATCGCCTGTTCGCTTGGAGCCAGTCCGCCCCCGCCCACACCCTGCAGCACACGAAAGAAAACCAGAACAGGAAGGGAGCCTGCGAAACCGCACATCATCGAGCAAACGGTGAAGAGCACTACGCACGTCATGTAGAAGCGCTTGCGTCCCATACGCGCCATCAGCCAGCCGGAGATCGGCAGGATGACCGCACTCGACACCAGATAGCTGGTCAGGACCCAGGTGGCTTCTTCCTGGCTTGCGCCCAGCGTGCCCGCCATATGCGGCAATGCAACATTGGCAATCGAAGTGTCGAGCACTTCCATAAACGTGGCTAGCGTGACGGTCAGCGCCACCAGCCAGGGATTATGGCTCGGCTTCCAGTTTGCCTCGTCGTGATGCAGTTCCGCCAAAGAACCGTCCGTGTCTTGAGAGATTAGCTGCCGGCGAAGCTCCGCGATCTGCGGAACTGCGCAGAAACGCTGACGCGCCACGATGGCAAAGCAGAAGTTTCTGAGTGGGACAGTCTTTAGATTAGCAGCACGAAGAATGGGTTCAGGGCACGTTCTGCACTGCTGAGGATCGGCCGCTCACAAATCATCGACCGCGCGAAGTCTCCAGGTTACTGCGCGCCGTTCCTGAAGACTTCTTCAGCGTAATAATTCTCCACACGCGCCTGATCGCGCAGCATCTCGAGGAACGCATTCTTCAATAACTGCTCGCGGCTGTCGCGCAGCTGTTGCCGGATGGCCTGCTGGACACGCGGGTCATTCAGCTGGCGCTGCCCCGCCACCTCGCGGTCAATCAGTTTATAGATTGCATACCCCACCGCCTGCCTGGCGTTCGGGCCGCCATAGACGGGGAGGACTTCCGTGATCTGCCCAGGCTTCAGCTTTCCCACCGCCTCATAGACTTCGGGATTGGTGCGCAGCTGCGACTCCGAAACAAAGCCCATATCTCCGCCGTTCCCAGCGGTGTTCGGATTCTCGGAAAAATTCATCGCCAGCGCGCCAAAGTCTTCGCCGCTCTCGAGGCGATTGTGCAGCAGCTCGATCTTGCGCTTCGCATCCGCCTCGTTCATCGCTTTGCTGTTCTGGAGGTTGCCCACCTGCTGAGGAGGAACGGGCGTCGCGGTCACCACGATCTGAGCCAGATGATAATTCGGTTCGATCAGGTTGAAGTCCGCCTTGTGCTCGTTGTAGTAGCTGGTAATGTCCGTATCCGTGATGTTGATCCTCGAAGTGATCTCTTTATTGAACAGCTTCTCTTCGGTGCGATTGCGCCGAATCTCGCGCTTGAGATCGTCGAGGGTCAAATGCTGCGAGTCCAGCCTCTTCTGGAATTCTTCCTGGGTGAAAGGAGCCTTCAGCTCGTTCAGCCGGTCCGCAACTTCCTCGTCGGTAGCGACCAGGTTCTGCTTGGCCGCCCGCTGCATCAGGATTTCTTCGTCGATCAACTGGCGCAGGATATTCAGGCGCAGGATGTCGGCCTGGACCTTTGACGGGGTCTGGTGCGATTCTCCCAGGTTGCTCTGGAAGAGGGTCTCCACCTCGGAGCGCTGGATCGCTTTGCCATTCACCGAGGCCACGGTATTCGGGTCGTGCGCCTTCTGGCACCCGGCGCAAAACACGAGCGCCACAGCCAGCGATGCGAGCCTGAATTTGCGATTGGAAATCTCAGCGCCCCACGCGCTGGATCCGTCCGATCCGATGGTCAAACAATTCTCCCTGCTGCCGCGCCGCATATCGGGGGGCGGCGCTCACGCTTCAGCATAATGCGGTCCCCCGCTCTCTGCATAGGCTTACTGCGCAGGCTTCTGCGCCGTCTGCGGGGTCAGGACCGGCTGCGCCCCAGGCGGCAGCGGAATGCCCTGCTCCTTGAGTGCCCGGTCGATCATGATCCAAAGCTGATGCTTTTCCAGTTCACCCGCCCATCGCTCTCCGCTGATGAAGAAGGTTGGCGTGGCATTGACGCCCGCCTTATCGGCAGCCTTCATCTCCGCGATGATTTTGCTATCGTCCTGCTTCACCACGCAGGCAGTCAGTTTCGCGGTATCCAGATGATCCCGCGCTCCCTCGTCATTTGCCAGCTTGTCCAGCAAAGCCGAAGATTTTGCCAGGTCGCGATCCGGCCCGCTGACATCCTGGCCATGGGTATGCAGGTAGTCGACGTAGTTCCAGTAGGCCGTCCCGTCCTCCGCAGCCAGGCAGTTTGCATCCACGGCCGCGTGCATTGCCCAGGGATGAATCTCGACCAGCGGATAGTCCATGTAGACAAATTTCACCAGACCCTTGTAACGATCCAGAGTCGCGGGAAAGAATTCGGCATTCAGCTGCGCGCAATACGGACATTCCAGATCGTCGAAGTTGACGATCATCACCTTCGCCTCGGGATTGCCGCGCACCGGCCGTCCCTCCGTCGGCAGCATCGCCGCCGGATCCGGCCCCAAGTCCCATTTGGTAAGCCGCGCCAGCGTGCTTGAATCCTTCGAGAGCAGGAAATTCACTGTCTGCTTCCGATCCGGCTGGCTGGGCAAAGAAAACGTAACGGCGATGGCGTCATATCCGCTGACATCGCTCTTCTCCCGCGGTCCGATGGCAATCTCGTACTGAGGTGGCACGCTCAGTTCGGCACGGATCATGATCTCAATCTTGCGTTCCAGCGCCGGGATTGCCGCTCCGGACGGAGATGATGCAGTTGCTGCCGCCGGACTCGCCATCGCCGGTGGAGCGCCCGCATTCGCGGGATTTTGTTGCGCCGAGCAAAAGCTCACTGTCATGGTCCCCCAGCAAGCCATCGCCAATAACCTGTTCACAGGAAAAACCGCCTTCTTCGGCCCGAAATGCCGCACAAATATCGCTCGTCCCTATTATCGCAGTTTGGGCGCGTTGCCTGCCGCGTGAGGGCCATCGCCAACCACCGAGCCCAGCGAACTTCGGCTCCCGATCAGAACAAGCTGATCCGGTGGGCGAGGTCCCCGATATTGGAGAAGCCTGCGAAGTTTACGCTGTAAAAATACTCCGTGTCGTCGCGAATCGACCCCAGCGAGAAGCGCCGGTACTGAAAATCGAGGCCGCAGCAGTTCCAGTTGTATTGCCCCTGCAACGAGCCGTACTGCAATTGCTGGTGGACCAGATCGTAAGCTGCGTTCAGACCCACGCTTGGCCCCAGTTTGCTGGCCGCTCCATAAATGGCCGCCAGATGCACCTGATTAAAGGGGTTTGGTGCATTGGGCGACAACGGCGCTGACTTTGCCGTGGTGAGGGGCGTGTACCCCAGCGGGACGTTCACGTACGAATCGCCGAACTGGAAGCGATAGAACCCGTGCTGGTATCCGGCAAAAATGTTGCTCGAGGTTATCTTTCCCTCACGGACGTCGTAGTCCAGATCCCACTCGACGTCGGTCACCCTCGTGGTCTGCATGCGCAACCGCGATATCACCGGGGTGGTGTGCCGCGCTTCAGTCAAAAAATCGATGCCGGTGAAATCCAGCGTCGTCTCCAGCGGGTTGGGCGTACCGCGGGTGATCGCATGATCGAAATCGGGCTCGAAATAGTATTTCTGGGCTACTCGCCATGTGATCCAGTCGCGGGTTCCCCCCCCGCACATCGCATCCGGACCTAAGGCCTCATCGCCCACGCAGGGATGCGGATGCAGATGCCGCAAAAACAATCTCTGCGTCAAACCGTATTCCAGCTCGTTCGTGTTACTGGCAACATCGGTGTCGTCGAAGCGCAATATATCGCGAAAATTATTAATCCCCGTCACGTAGCGGTATTGCACGTCCGGCTCGAGGGTGTGCCGGAGATCGCCGCCCAGCCAGTGCACCAGCCACGGCGGACTGAAATCCCGCTCCAGAACCGGAGGCCGGAAGTCGAAACCGGTTTCCACGTCGGTGCGCGAGGTCCCGGCGCTGCGCACCACCGGAATCTGTTCGAGATTCGCTGGGAACTGGCTTTTGCCATACCACGTTTCGCGCACGGCAAATTCCGGCCGAAACGTCCATCCGTCAAAATGCAGCGGCACAGCCACGCGAGGATAAAGATCCACGCGCGGCACCTCCGCGGTCGTACGGAAGCTCGGATAGTCATACCGTGAAATCGCCACCGCTGAGCTGCTCCATCCCCACATCACCGGAGAATCGCTCAGCGCTCCGCCCAGCCGCCGATCCGCCGCCTCGACATCGACCTCCGGCAGATGCAGGATACGCACCTCATCGCCGGCGATGGTCGAGCTCTGAAAATCCTGATAGCGATTCATGCGTAGGCTCGTCCAGATGTCACGATCCTCGTGGGTGACAAAGGCCTGCGATTTCACCTCGGAGTTAATCGCGATCGCGTAGTCTTCCTCGAACACCAGACGGTATACATAGGAGCTCAGGTATTCGGCGTCGATCACCCCCGTGGTCTGCGGCGAAAAGTCGTACCGCCCGTCACCCGCAATATCGATACCGCCCTGGTTGATCGGCGGTCCGTTCGGATTCGCCAATCCCCGATCGAGCAGGCTGTGGAAGCGGATGTTCGCGAAATCAAGTCCGGGTCCCCGATAACGAAACATCCCATTGGGAGCCCATCCGCGTTTGGAGAAATACTGCGAAGCCATTGTTAAGTCGGCGCTCCGCCCCAGGGTCAGATAAAAACCCTCACCGACGATGAACCCTTTTGTGGTGTTGTTGCCGATGTACGGCAAAAGAATGCCGGACTCCCGCTGCACATCCACCGGATGGGTTGCATAGGGCAGATAGAGCAGAGGCACGTGAAAAAATTCGAAGAGTCCATTCGTGGTCTTCGCCACGCCGTTGTTCAGCTCGATGGTGTGCGCGAGAATTTGCCAGTCGGGCTTCGGCAACCGGCACGAGGTCATGGTGCCGTGAATCACCTTGTATCGCCCCTGGCCCAGCTGCAGCACCTCGCGGCCTGTCAGGGCAAATGGATTGGGCGCTGTAAACACCATGCGCCCGCGCGGATTCCGTTCCACGCCCAGCGTCCCCACCACATCGAAAAAATCGCCGGTGCCAGCGTCGACGTCGATCGTGCCGTGATCCGCCTCGAAGTGCTCATCGTCGGGTCCTCCGTCGATCATCATGTGCCCATTAGCGACAATCTCGGTGCTGCCGTCGTCGTAGGTCGCATGATCGGCGTGCACGATGTAATTGCGGTAATAAATCACCACATCGCCGTCGAGTGTATAGAGGTTGCTCTTCGCGAGCCCCTGACGGGTCTGCGTGTTCGCGACAATTTTGACGGGAACGCCCCGCTGCGTTTGCGGGACGACGTGCGCTTCGGGCAGCGAGCTCTGCAGGCTGGGATCGTCGGGCAAATCGGCGCTGGCGGCCGTCGTGGCCGAGGATGCGCCCTGCGATTGGGTCGAAGGGGGAAGCTCCGTGGTTACGGTCTGCGCCCAAAGCCGCGGATGCAGGAGCAGATACAGCGTGATACACCAAAACAGACGGGTTCTCATCGCGCGCGGCATTTCCAGCATAGCAAAGCAGAATGTCCGTGCGAGATCGCACGCGTCCTGGTTCGACAGCGGCTCGTCGATGCGGCATTCTGAATACAACGACAGTGATGCTCAGGGGAGGCTGATCGGTGATGGCCCCACCGGACACACAACGCGCTTCCAACCTTGTTCCCCGTGGCATAGTGCGATTCTCCGCAACCTTCTGCTCGACGGAAGGGTTCTGCGTTATAAGCGATCGCTGCACCGACGGGATGCGTGCGCCCGCACGCACACTGTAATCGAAGAGGCAATTTGACTGGTTCGGTTCCCAATCCGCCTTCACCGCACCCGGCAACGCCGGAGGGGCGGGAGAATACAGCGCCGAACCCAGCGGAATGGAAGAACGCAGGTAGCGCCAGCTTCCGCGCCCATCGAAGTCGCAGCAGCCGGCCTTCGGAAAACCAACCCGCGCTGCCGGGGATGGAGGACGCCTTTTCGCCGGCCGCGATCGCCGCACGGGTCGCGGAACGCTATGCTCGCGTCCCTTCTTATCAGGAAGTGCTCGCTGCCCAGGCCGCTGCTGCAAAGGCCGCCGCGCAAGCCGCTGCCGATGCGCATTCTCCCCAGGCGGTGGCCTCGACGCTTCTTTCCACCTCCGCGGCCAGCCCTGAGGTGCTTCAGCCGGCGTCCGAGCCCCCTGCCGAGAATCCCGTGGAACGCCAGTCTGAGACTCTGCGGTACTCAGTCCTCACCGATTCGCTGCCCACGCAACGAAGCACTCCCATCGAGGCACGGGCTGAGTCTTTGCTTTCGCCCCGCATGCCACCCATCGTCAGTTCTTTCGCGGATCCTGTGCAGGAAGCACTCATCGAGCCAGCGCAGCCGCTGCCCGCCAGCCTCATCGCCCATCCGCGAGAGCTCGTTGCGCCGCAAAAAGCGCGTCCCCGCTTGGCCGAAGGGCCTCTCCACGGCGAAGCCACTGGTTCGCCCGCCGGGATATTCGGATGGAGCACACCGACACGAACGGGTTCTGACCTGCCTTACGTTGGCTCCGTAGCTCTTGGCGACACAGAAGTTTCTGCGGGCGAGTCCGTCATTTCCCAGACCCCCGGCTCATCTCAGGAGGCTCCGCCTGAGTGGCGCTCTATTCATCTGGACGTTGAGGGACCGCGCAGGGACCCAGCACCTTCTTCATTTTTGGAGGGCCCCCGCCTCGACGTCGCTTCGATCGAGGATCGCGCGGTTGCCGCTCTGGTCGATGCCGCGCTCATTGTGTCGGCTTTTCTGCTTTTCCTGCTGGTTTTCGTGCTCTGTACGACCAGCTTGCCGCACGGGCGTATCGCCCTGGCGGCCGCGGGTGTCACGCTTTTCGCTATGTGGCTGCTCTATCAGCTGCTGTTCTTCAGCCTCACCGACGCGACCCCAGGCATGCGCTCAGCAAAAATCGCTTTGTGCACGTTCGACGACGAGAACCCTGGCCGCTCCGTCCTGCGCGGACGGATAGCGGCGATGGTGCTCTCCGCGCTGCCTCTTGGCCTTGGGTTTATCTGGGCTGCCTTTGACGAAGATTCGCTTGGATGGCACGATCGCATCACCCAAACCTACCAGCGCAGCTACAAAGAGCTTTAATCTTCACCGAGTCGACGAAACGTTGAATCTGCCGCGCTGCAGGAGTGACTTTTAACGCAAAATTAGCATCCCATTCCCGTGACCGCAACAACGATGGCGAACGCTGCCTCCCACTCCGGACCATGGCATGGCCAGTTCGAAGGCCATGCTCGCGTCTATATGATTCTTGCTTTGGCTGAAGCTGCTGCCCTGGTGACATTTCCGTGGCTGGTGGGCTGGTTTGCCGTCCGCAACCACCCCGGCCGGCTCTTCGCCAGCGACCTTCCTGTGTCTCCCGGGTGGCTTGCTGTCATCGATCTGCTGGGCATCCTGCTCGCATACGCCTGGTTCTCGCTCTACAGGCGGCTCAGCGTAAAGATTGCCGAAGGCGCTCCAGGTTATCCGTTTCTCGACCGTATTCGACTCACGATTTCGTTGTTGGCACAGAACGTGCTCGCGCTGGTGATCCTGATCGCCCTCAAAGTCCGCTGACCGAGACCAGGAACTGACAATTGAGGACTATTCCCTACTCGCTATTCCCTATTCCCTACTCCCTGCCTTGTAGTCAAACTCCCATCGTTGCCGCCGATTTCCTGATTCGAAGCGGTCGTTCCAGTTGAGCCAGTACTCATCCGCACTCCGCGTCTCCGGATAGTGTTCCGCGGCCGGATAGGGATACCGAGTCATCCCGTGAAACGGCATCTGCGCGACCGTAAAGGGCGACGCCTCCCACCAATCCATGTCCTTCACGAAGCCATTCGCATAAAAGAAGTAGTCTCGCGTCCAGCCCGCAGGCAGCGTCGGCAGCCCATCCGCACTGAACTCGGCGTCAATTTCCTCGCCCGTGCCGAAGATCACGTAGCGGTTGTCGACCCGCCGGAGGAGCGGCGTCACATCGCCATACCGCGTGTAAACACCGCGCGCCCACAGGAACGGCCCCGTCGCGCTGATCTGGTTGTAGTCGTAGGTCAGTTCGCCCGGCGTCGCACCCTCGATTTGCTTCGGATATCCGCGAAACGCCAGATGCGCCGTGGCGAGCGGCACTTCTGTTCGGTGGACCTCAGACGCGACCTCGGACCCATTGTCCACGCGCACGCGATCCCAGTAAATCTGCAGATTCGTGGTGATGCGAATCTTCCTAGCTCCTGGCGGCAGCTTTCCCGTCAGGTCCACGACGATCGTCCGCGGCAGGCCCGCCGGGAATCCCATGTCATCGACGATCGGCTTCCAGCTCCCGTCCGGCATCAGCGCATCCACCCGCGGCGGAATCGGACTGAGACCAACCTGCGAGGCCGCATACATCGAAGTGGCACTGAAGTATTCGATGTATCCGTCCATCAACAAACGAAGTGGGCGCGTCGGCGACCACGCTCCTACATCGAGGGTCAGCGAATGCAGATTCGCAAAGCCCGCGTAGCTCAGGTTCGCAAAGTCCCGTACGTATCGATGGTCGCGCCTGGCCAATAGCGGCTGGACGTCGTTGCCTTTGTCGTCCCACGCTCCCGCCACTGACCGCGGCGACGACACGACAACCGTCTTGCCTGAAGCAAATGGCGGCTCGCTCAAGAATCTTTCGTCGGGATAGACCTCGGTCCCCGCTGGATGATCGACCGCCACGAGCCGTAGCTGGTCGATGTAGTTGACCTCCTCCATCGGCTCGCCAAAGCGCAAACTGAAAAGCCCATTGCGGGCACGCAGCTTGTCGCCGTCCACTTTGACCCATTCGTCGGGATCGTTTCGATTCGTCGCGGTTGGAGCAACCCAATGCCCCACCACCGCCGCGCCGATTACATCGGAGATGAACTGGTATTGTTTCCCATCCCAGGCAAAGAGCGTCGGGCAGGAACTGCCGCGCCGATCCAGCTCCTTCAGCGCCAGCTCTGCGTGCTCGGTCTTGCCCGCGTCAATATCGATCTCATCCTGTGGAACACCGGTCGGCCATAACAGCCGCACCACATCGACCGTCTTCGTCTGCCCCAGCCCAGCCAGAATCTCCGTCGATCCCTGGCTCAGATACCCGGACCCGCCGGCAACTTCAAACTTCTGCCATTGCCCATTGGCGAACACCTCGACCTTCGTTCCGATCGCTGTCTTGTTGTCGGCCAGCCCTGCCAGCGCAATCTTCAGCGAATGATTCTTGTTTCCCCCCACATTGCGCAGCACGAGCGGCGGCTGTACAGCCTGCGTCACGATCAAATCCGCCGCACCATCCCCTTCCACGTCTTCCGCAATGACCGACCGCGGCTCGTGCAGCTCAATTTTGTCGAGACCCAGCCCGACGCTCACATCTTCGAAGCCTCTCGCTCCAAGATTGCGAAAAACGTGGACCTGAGGTCCCTGCGCTGTTTCCAACACAGCCGCCAGATCGATCCAGCCGTCGTTGTCTACATCGATCGGCGTAACACCCCACGCCCCCGCCACACCCTGCGGGAGCGGCAGGGCAACTCGCTCAAACTTCTTTCCCTCGACGTTCCGCCACAGCGTCAAACCGGGCGCCCCGCTGTGTGTAACCGCGACATCCATCCAGCCATCTTTATCGAAATCGAAAACCGCAACTCCGCGCGTCGGCGGCAAATCGGCATCGTCGTACAGAGCAACCGGCTTGAACGCGCCTTCCCGCTGATTGAAGTAGACCGTTGGCGCTCCTTTGTCTCCGGTCACCACCAAATCCACGGCGCGATCGTTGTTGATGTCCGACAAAATCGCCTGGATTGTCGTTCCTGCGCCCGCCAGTCCCGTCGGCCCCGTCCACTCTGTGAAGGTCGAGTTGCCATTGTTCCGCCACATCACATTCGGACCGGACTTGCCTCCATCTGTCACCGAACCGGTTACAAATAAATCGAGATCGCCATCGTGATCGAAATCCACAAACGTCAGCCCCGCGGGCTTGTTTAGTTGCTGGATTCCAACCTTCGCCGTCACGTCCTCAAACTTCCCGCCTCCCAGGTTGTGGTACAGAATCACCCGGTCCCGCAGCGCAACCGCCAGGTCCGGCAGACCGTCGTTGTCGAAATCTCCAACCGCGCAGGCCACCCCCTCGCCTTTCGCATCCAGCCCTGTCTGATCCGGCAACACGAGCTCGAATGACCCGTTGCCCGGATTCCGCCAGGTCCGAATGGCGTGGTCGCCGGCGTCCATTGCGACGAGGTCCGGATGCCCGGTACCCGCAATGTCCACGATGCAAGCCCCGCCCCGGGGGCCCCCCGCGGTGTCCACCTTTGATGGAGATCCCGGCAATTCTTTCTCCTGAAACTTCACCGGGATCATCGCCCCAACCGGCTCGGCCGGCAGAGCCATCTCCTCCATCGTCGAATAGTGCCCGCGCTCCCCATACCCCACGCTCAGCGGCGCCGCCACCTTGGTCTGCGTGTAGCGCTGGAAGATCTTCAGGTGCTCATGCGCCTCGTCGGTCCGGCCGGCCCTCTGCAGGGCCCGAGCCAGCCCGAACTCCGCCGAAGCATGCAGCGGCTTCAGCTTCAGCGCCGTCGAGAATTCCGAAATCGCCGCATTGACGTCACCCAGCGTCATATCCAGCGAGCCGGTGAAGTAGTGCGCGTCGGCATCCCCCGGATCGATCGCCAGCACCCTGCGCATATCTTCGATCGCGTCTTTCTGATCAGCCTCGTCCATCTCCGTCAGCCCGAGGTTGTACCAGGGGCGCGGGTTGCCGGGCTCCATCGTTGCCGCCTGCTTCAGCTCCTGCTCCGCCTCTGTCAGTTTCTGCAGATAGAGCAGCGCGATGCCGCGATTGAGCACCGGGATCGCCGACTTCGGATCGGCAGCGTGCGCCTCCTCCAGCTTTGCCGCCGCCTTCTCCGTCAGTTGCTGATTCATCAGCGCTACGCCGATCGCGTTCAGGCGCGCCGCCTCGATCGTGCTGGGATTTTCCGCCGCGGGGTGTGCCGCGATCGCGCTCAACAAGCCGGCCAGCACAATCCCTGGCACAAAGTAGCTGATGAAAAGGAGAGGACGTCTCTGGGATGGCATGATTCGCCGTCCATTATAGAGAGCCGCATTCACGGCTGGCCTCCATCGAACGGTGGAGGCGTTTGCCCTCAAGCTACTCCCGCCCGCAGGCGCTGTTTTCTTGAGCTCTGAGCGCTGCCCCTCAGCCGCCGATATGCACCATGCTCCGCGAAGGCTTCAGAAAGCCCGGCTCGCCAATGTGATGGCGCGCCTCCTTCTGCTCCACCGTGCGGCGGATAAACTGCACCATGTCATCATCGCTGCCACCACGCTGCATCACGCCGTACAAATCGTGATCGCTCTGCGAAAAGAGGCAGGTGCGAATCTTTCCATCCGACGTCAGCCGCACGCGGCTGCAATGCCCGCAAAACGCCTGGGTCACCGGCGCGATGATGCCGATTTCCCCGACGCCGTCATCGAAAGTAAACCGGACAGCCGTTTCGCTGGCTGCATTCGGCGCCATCCGCACAACAGGCCGGAAGCTGCGCAGACCGTCGACAATCTCCTTCATCGACACAACCGATGCCGGGGTCCACAGACGGTCTTCTTCCAGCGGCATGAACTCGATGAAGCGAACGATCACGCCCTCTTCGCGAGAAAACCGCGCGAAGGGCACAATTTGGTCCTCGTTGAACCCGCGCAGCAAAACGCAGTTCACCTTGACCGGAGCCAGACCCGCCCGCTTCGCGGCCCGAATCCCGCTGACCACGCGTTCGTAGCTCCCCGGCACCCGCGTGATGCGCACGAAGGTCTCCGCATCCACCGCGTCCATGCTCACCGTGATCCGGCTCAGGCCAGCATCGCGGAGCGGCGCGGCCATCTCGTCCAGCAAATGCCCATTCGTTGTCAGCGCGAGGTCGAGCTGTCCGCCGTCCAGCGTCCGCAGCTGGCTGAGCTCTCGCACCAGGTCCGTCAATCCTCTGCGCAGCAACGGCTCACCACCGGTCAGTCGAACCTTTTCGATTCCCAGAGAGACGAACACGCGCACGATGCGCAGATAATCTGCGATCGGCAGCTCAGCGTAAACGGCGCCTTCGTTGCCGGTCCGGCAATAGACACACTTGTAATTGCAGCGATCCGTAACCGAAACGCGCAGGTCGGTGATCGCCCGCCCGTGCTTGTCGATGAGACGGTCGGCGTCCTTCGTGGCAGCGCTCTGCATGGAATCAAGGACGGTCGCCATGAGCTATTACTGTATTGGATGCAGGCAGTTTGCGTCAGCTTCAGGCCGTTTTGCCCACCCGGGGCCTTTCTACCGCGGCAGGGAGCGGTTTCCAGGAATGAAACCGGTTCCGGCAAAAATCGCAACGATAGGCTTTCAAGCCCAGCAGGCCAGGAAGGAAGTCAATTCCGCGCTTCCGCGCGATTCGAACGCCTTCCGCAACAGAACATCGGGGGCAAATAAAGATCTTTCCCGCCATTTCCGAATCGATCTCCTCGTCCCTTTCGACATCGGCCCGGTCCCAAACTCGCTAAAAGCTCGATGGCCGTTAATCTGCAGTTGCAGAGCCGGCCCAGGCATCGGCGTTTGGTCGTTTTGCAATGTTCGCACGGCGGAGGGGCCGCCGCAATCGAAATTCGCCTACATCCCGTCGTAGTTTGGCCCACCACCGCCCTCGGGCGGGACCCAGGTAATGATCTGATACGGATCCATGACATCGCACGTCTTGCAATGAACGCAGTTCGTGAAGTTAATCCGCAGCTCCCTGACTGCCGCGCCCGCGTTATCTGCGGCTTCCACCATCTCGTACACCGCAGCAGGACAAAAATACTGGCACGGATTCCCATACTCCTTCGCGCAGCGACTGCTGCAGATATTCAGATCCTCGACTACCAGATGCACCGGCTGGTCCTCATCGTGCCGCGTCCCCGAATGAAACACATCCGTCAGCCGATCGAAGGTCAGCTTTCCATCGCCCTTCGCGTTCCCGATCATCTGCGCGCGATTCTCATCCGCCGGACCGATTGCTTCCACCGGTTCCATCCGCGTATACCCGGCGCGGTTCTTCGCGTCTGGACCCAGATTGCCCCCGCGCATCACCTGCTGAATCCCGGCCTTCACCATCCCTTCGAGCAGCCCATGCTCGAACCCCTGATGAAAATTGCGCACCGGCCACATTTCCTCGCGAATCCAGCTCCGATCCACCGCGGCTTTATATTCGCTCAGCGTGTCGGCGGAGCTGTCACCCGAGAGCAGCGCATCGAACGCCGCCTCCGCCGCCAGCATCCCGCTTTTGATAGCCAGATGAATCCCCTTCAGCCGCTGCGAATTAAGAAAGCTCGCTGAGTCCCCGAGCAGCATCCAGCCATTCCCAAAAATCCGTGGCATCGTCAGCCAGCCGCCATACGGGAGGCTCTTTGCGCCATAGCGGATCATCTTGCCGCCCTCCAGAATCCGCCGCGCCAGCTTGTGCTCCTTGAAGCTCTGGAACACATGATGCGGATCGGTGCGCGGATCCTCGTAATCGAGCCCCGTCACGTATCCCACCGATACGAGTGTGTCCGTGATGCCGTACACCCAAGCCCCGCCGTACTCGCGGCTCGTCAGCGGATACCCGAGCGTGTAGAGCACCTCGCCCTTTGCCACACGTCCCGCCGGAATCTCCCACAGCTCTTTGATCCCTATGCCATACGTCTGCGCGTGTTCCGGATCTTCAAGGCCCAGCCGCCCAATCAGCTCTTTCGCGAGGTTGCCGCGCGTCCCCTCTCCAAGGATCGTGATCTTCGCCCGCAATTCATACCCCGGCTCGAAATTTCCCTTTGGCCGGCCTTCTTTGTCCACGCCTTTGTCGTCGGTCAGAACGCCGGTCACGCGCGCAATCTCGGGATCCCTGCTGTCGTCCGACCAGAGAAGCTCCGACCCCGCAAATCCGGTGAAGACCGTGATCCCGGCCTCCTCCACTTTTTGTCCGAGCCACTTCACGAACCTGTTGATCGAAATCACATAGTTCCCGTGATCCCGAAGCGGCGGCGGAACAATCGGAAACTTGTGCTGACCGTTTCGGGTCAGGAACCACACTGACTCTTTTGTGACTTCCGCATCGAGCGGGGCTTCCTTCTCGAAGCCAGGCAGCAGTTCATGCATGGCTCGCGGATCGAGCAGCGCCCCCGATAAACAGTGCTGCCCCACCTCGCGCGACTTCTCCAGCACATTGATGTTGTCTTTGGAGAGCGGCGCTTCAGGATGCTTCTCGTTGTGCGCATCGATCAGCTGCGCCAGCCGCAGCGCGCAGGCCATCCCCGCCGGCCCGCCGCCAACGATCACCACGTCCGCCTCCATCTGCGGGCGCTCCACACCTTCCAGCGGTTTTCGAAAATGGATCATAAGAATCAGGGTCTCAGAGGCAGCCACGCCTGCGCGTGAATGCCGGACCCTCATTTCTATGGGAGAAGGAACAGGTCGCGCAACTCACTCGCCGGAGATTGGCGAGGGCACCATTCGTCCCGGGGGCCACTTCCGCCACAGGATCACCATCAACCCGGCGGCCAGCAGCACCGGCACGGCAATGGTCAGCAGTCCGCGCTGCAGCGTGCCGGTCGCGTCCTTCAAAAAGCCCATCCAGTACGGCCCAACGAAACCGCCCAGAATCCCGATCATGTTGATCGTCGCCACGCCCGCCGCCGCCGACTTGCCCTGCAAAAACTCTGCGGGAATCGTCCACACGGGCCCCTGCACCGCCGCATTCCCCGCCACCACCAGCACCAGCGCAGGCAGCGCGATCAGCGGCGAGACCGACAATCCCACCGCCACAAACCCGGCAGCCATCAGCAGCAGCGGCATCACAATATGCCAGAACCTTTCGCCCGTCCGGTCGGAATCCCATCCGTTCCCCAGCATCGCCAGTGCGCCCGCCACGCCCAGCCCCGCGATGATGAACCCCACTCGTCCGACGCCCAGCCCTGTCACCTGCTCCACCAGCGCCGGAGCCGAAAACGCATACCCATACGACGCCAGCAGCACGCAGAAGAAAAACCCTCCCAGCAGCCACACGCGCCCTTCGCGGAACGCATCCGCCAGGCCGTGTCCCCCCAGCCCCCGCGCTTCAGACTCCTCCATCAGCTTCCGCAGAATCCAGGCCCTCTCATCCTCCGTCAGCCATCTGGCCTTCGCTGGACTATCCGGAAGCCCCAGCAAAAACACCGCACTCATCAGCACCGCTGGCAGTCCTTCCGCCAGCAACAACCACTGCCACCCCGCCAGATGCAGCCGCCCATCCTGATGCATCAGCCACCCGGCGAGCGCGCCCATCACGGTCGAGCTCAGCGGCCAGGCGATATAAAAGCGGCTTACCGCCTTTGCCCGTTGTCCCGCCGGAAACCACTGCATCAGATAAAAAATCACACCCGGAAAGAACCCCGCCTCGGCCGTACCCAGCAGCAGCCTCATCACGCAGAACTGCACGGGCGTCCGCACCAGGATCATGGCCATCGAGATCAGGCCCCACGTCACCATGATCCGCGCCAGCCAGCGTCGCGCTCCGAAGCGCATCAGCATCAGGTTCGACGGAACCTCGCACGCCGCATAGCTTAGAAAAAACAGCCCCGCCCCCAGCCCAAAGACCGTCGCAGAAAAGTGCAGCTGCTGGTTCATCTGCAACGCGGCAAAGCTCACATTCACGCGATCCATATAAGCGATCCCGTACCCGAGCCCAATCAGCGGCAGCAGTCGCACGCTGGCCTTGCGCAGCGCCGATCGGCCAATCGCCGCCTGGCGTGCCTCCTCCGGTAAAGGAGGGAGCACCGCCAGCCCCGGATTCTCGGGTTTGCGTACAGCCTGGGTTTTCTGCATAGGGACCGGAGGGGATGGCAGATCGTAGCACAGGCCAGACAAACTCTGGGTGCCCCATGTCTCGCTTTTGAGACATGGGATTGGCGGAAGCGCCCGTCTCTAGCAGGCTCTTCCCTGACCGCACCCAACTGTTTTTTGGCTACCCGCTACCGGCTACAGGCTACTGGCTGCCCTTCGCTTTCTTCACTTCTTCCGTCAGCGCAGGCACCACCTGGAACAAATCCCCAACGACGGCCACATCAGCGATCTCAAAGATTGGCGCCTCTGGATCCTTGTTGATGGCGACAATCGTCCGCGAACCCTTCATCCCGACAATGTGCTGGATCGCCCCGCTTACCCCCAGCGCGATATACAGCTTGGGCGCCACCGTCTGCCCCGACGACCCAATCTGCCGCTCCAGCGGCAGCCATCCGTTGTCGCATATCGGACGCGAAGCCGCAACCTCGCCACCCAGCGCAGCCGCCAGATTCTCCGCCAGCGGCATGTTCTTCTGTTCCTTGATTCCGCGCCCCACCGCGACGATCACTTCCGCCTGCGACAGATCGACCGTCTGCTTCGCCTCCTGGAAAACTTCATGCGGCGTCACCCGCGCCGGCGTATTCGCCACAGCCGCAGTTACGTTTTCAACCTGCGCAGACCCAGCCTCCGCCTGATCTCCACGGAAGGCCCCAATCTGGATCGTCGCCATCCACGGCGCATCGCCGCCAAACGACACATCGGCCGCAAACTTCCCCTGAAACATCTGCCGCATGAACCTGAGCGCTCCGGCCTCGTACTTGTATCCCGTCGCGTCTGAGATCAACGTCCGATCGAGCGCCAGCGCCAGCCGCGGCGCAAAATCCCGCACCTGGTAAGTGTGCGGAAAGAGCACCAGCTTCGGCTGCTTTTCGGCGATGAACGCCTTCAGCGCGTAGACATAGGCGTCCGACGTGTACGCAGCCAGCGCCTTCGCCTCCAGCGCATAGACCTTCCCGACCCCCTTACTGGCAAGCTCCTGTGCCAGCGCCGCGACGCCACTACCCGGCAGCACCACTTCAACGGTCCAGCCGGTCTCCTTCGCAATTGCCTGCGCCGCCGCGATCGTCTCGAAGGAGACGCGGTTCAGCTTACCCTCTCGTTGCTCGGCTACCACCAAAATCAAATCGGCCATAACACACGTCAGGGGAGCCGCAGCTCCCCTTTGCCTCTCTATTCCCTAATCCCTATTCCCTAATCCCTGCTTTTAGTACTCGTGCACACGCCCGCGCCGCAGATACGTCCCATACAGGCCAAACACCACGGCCAGCACGGCCATCAGCACGTTATAGTAGAACATCGGATGGACCCAGCCGGGCGAATACGTCACATCCTGCCCCGACCAGAGCAGCAGCAGCACCGCGAAGAACGCGAATTGCCCCGCGATCACCTGATAGACCAGCCCCCATTGACGCCGTTTATCCAGCACAGCCACCTGCGCCGGGCTCAGGTTCCGTTCTTCCTCGGGGATCATCATATTCGCCATTGTTGGTCTGCCTCCTTTGACTCTCCGATGCCGACAATTATAGCTGCGAAATTCACGCTGTTTTTCTATTCCCTGCTCCCCGCTCCCTGACTGCACGCGTCCTCACAGGACACGTGCAGTCTCCTTCAGGTACTCCACCACCTGTTTCGCTGCTTCGCCCGCCGGACCTTCAATCTTCCGCGTCTTCTTCTGGCTTCCTGGCACATACAGCTTTTCGATCTTCTGCACGTGCTGCGACAGCTTGCCCTCGACCTCGGCCCACGCCACCTTCCGCATCGGCTTCATCTTGGCCTGCTTGATGCCAATCAGCGTCGCGTAACGCAGTTTGTTGATCCCGCTCTGGATGGTCAGCACCGCCGGCATCGTCATCTCGATGTGCTGATAGTGCCCAGCCTCGAGTTCGCGCTTCAGCTTCAACCCCGTGTCCGTCTTTTCGATGCCAATGATGATCGTCGCGTGCGGAACTCCCAGGATCTCCGCCAGCAGCACGCCCGTCTGCGCCGCGCCAAAGTCGTCCGACTGCAGTCCGGTCACGATCAGGTCGAAGCCCTCGCCCGCTGGTTCGAGACCGATTGCTGCCGCAATGGCCCGCGCGGTATTCGCAGCATCCATCTGGGCAAAGCGGTCGTCTTCGAGGTGAATCGCGCGATCCGCGCCCTTCGCCAGCGCCTCCCGCAGCACTTGCTGCGAACGCGAAGGACCCGCGGTGATTACGGCCACTTCACCGCCATGCTTTTCCTTCTGGCGCAGAGCCTCTTCGAGCGCGTACGCATCCGGCTCGTTCGTCTCCCACGAGACGTCATCCCGAATCCACGTGCCCTCGGGATTCAGCCGCAGCGGCGCATCCTTCTGCGGAACCTGCTTGATGCAAACCAGTATCTTCATCGCAACGCAAAGTATAAATCGCTCCGTGAATCGAAAAACAGACGCGACAGCGTTATCATCGACTCCGCATGCCCCGCCTGCTCGGCGTCAACCCCAACCTCCGCGCCCGTGACATTCGAATGCTCGCCGAGTGGTATCGCGACCGCATGGGCTTCGAAATCAAATTCCTCTGGCAGAGCCCACCAACCTTCGCGATGATCGGCCGCGACGAGATTGGAATCGGCATCGGCCCGCGCGACTCCCAGTTCGGCCCTGCATCCTTCTTCCTTCACGTTGAGGACATCGACAGCCTCTATGCCGAGCTCACCTCTCGGGGGGCGCCCGCCGATGGCCCTCCTGCGCTCCAGCCTTACAACATGCGGGAGTTTCAGGTGATCGATCCGGATGGCAACCGCATCAGCTTCGGCGAGCCGCCCAGAACCAGTTAGATCTGCCGCGGATTCCCGCAGGGAAATCTCAGGGCGGCCCGCGCCCGCCAGCATCCTATATCCTAGAAGTACCCCAATTCATTGAGAGCTGCATGATCTCCGTTAGCAATGTCACCATGCGCTACGGCGCTAAAGTTCTGTTTGAAGAAGTCTCCACCACCTTCACGCCCGGCCGGCGCTACGGCCTCACCGGTCCCAACGGCGCCGGCAAGACCACCTTCATGAAAATCCTCTCGGGCGACATCGACCCCCAGAAGGGCAACGTCGTCCGCCCGCGCAAGCTGTCTGTCCTCCGCCAGGATCAGTTCGCCTTCGACGCCTTCCGTGTCATCGACACCGTCATCATGGGCAACAAAGGCCTCTGGGCCGCGCTTGAAGAGCGCGACAGGATTTACGAGAAGCCCGAGCTGACGGACGACGACGGCATGCGCCTGGCGGAATTAGAGGGGGTCGTTGGCGAAGAGGACGGCTACACCGCCGAGGCGGACGCCGCCATCCTTCTCCAGGGCCTCGATATCGAAGACGAGCTTCACGAGCGCAAGATGGGTGAGCTCCAGGGTGGCCAGAAAGTCCGGGTACTATTGGCCCAGGCGCTGTTCGGCAAACCGCAGGCCCTGCTCCTCGACGAGCCCACCAACTACCTCGACCTCGACTCCATCCACTGGCTTCAGGATTTCCTCGGCCGCTTCGAAGGCACCCTCATCACCATCTCCCACGACCGCCACTTCCTCAACTCGGTCTGCACGCACATCGCCGACATCGATTACCAGACCATCATCACTTACACCGGCGGCTACGACGAGATGGTGCTGGCTAAGACCCAGATCCGCTCGCGTCTGGAGTCCGAGAATGCCCAGCGCGAAAAGAAGATCGCCCAGCTCAACGAATTCATCGCGCGCTTCTCCGCCGGAACCCGCTCCTCCCAGGTCACCAGCCGCAAGAAGGAAGTAGAGCGGTTACAAACCACCGAACTCGCCCGCTCCAACATCGCGCGCCCCTATATCCGCTTCGATCAGAACCGTCCTTCCGGCAAGTACGTCCTCGAGTTCGAGGGCCTGCGCAAGGCCTACGGCGACCTGAAGGTCATCGATGGCTTCAGCGCGGGCATCATGCGCGGCGAAAAGATCGGCCTCATGGGACGCAACGCCCAGGGCAAGACCACGATGATCAAGTCGCTGCTCGCGAATCAGAAAGACCTCGCCGAAAAGGACTTCGCTCTCGACGCGGGCACTGTGAAGTGGGGACACGAAGTCCAGATCGGCTACTTCCCCCAGGACAACACCGGCGTCATTGAGCCCGGCACCACCGCGCTCGACTGGCTCCGCCAGTTCGACGCCAAAGCCACCACCGAAGACATCCGCGGCATCCTCGGCCAGATGCTCTTCCGCGGCGAAGAAGGCCTTAAGCCCACCGCCGCGCTCTCCGGCGGCGAGGCAGCGCGCCTGCTCTTCTGCAAGCTCATGCTGCTCAAGCCCAACCTCCTCATCTTCGACGAGCCCACCAACCACCTCGACCTCGAAGCCATCAACGCGCTTAACATCGCGCTGCAAAAGTACGAAGGGACGGTCCTGCTCGTCACCCACGACCACGACCTCATCGACGAAGTCGCCACACGCATCTGGCACTTCGAGCACGGCGTCATCGAAGACTTCAAGGGTCCCTACGAGGAGTACCAGCAGGCCACAGCTGCCGCTCGATAATGAACGGGAGCTGCTTCGCGCACACTGACGACCCACTCGTCCTCTCTGGTAAAAAGGTTCCGAAACAGAAAGGGCGGTGACTTCGATGCTGCGAACCCTGGCGATACTCGCGACCGTACTCACTGCGCAGGCTTTCATTGAACTGCATGCCGCGGACTGCGCGGCGATCAGGAAGCTCCCGCTGCAGAACACGACCATCACGCTGGCTGAGGACGTGACATCGGGCACGCTGATCCCTCCTGGCGCCGAGCCTTTAGACAAGCTGCCCGCCTTTTGCCGCGTGGCGGGCGTGCTGCGTCCCACCAGCGACTCCGTTATTCACTTCGAGGTCTGGATGCCGGATCAGGACTGGAATGGCCGCATTCTCGGTACGGGCAATGGCGGCTTCGCCGGTTCCATCGCCTTTCGTCAGATGGGCGGCTACCTCATGCGCGGCTTTGCCGTCTCCGGCTCCGATGCCGGCCATCGGGCGGAAGCCGGCGATGCCAGCTGGGCCTTCGGGCATCCGGAGAAGGTGAAGGACTTCGGCTGGCGCGCGGTGCACCTGACCGCAGAGACCGCCGGGCGGATCATTGACGCGTATTACGGCAAGCCGCAGTCAAAGGCCTACTTCGACGCCTGTTCCGATGGCGGACGCGAAGCGCTCATGGAAGCCCAGCGCTTCCCAGAGGACTACGACGGCATCCTCGCTGGCGCGCCGGCGAATTACTGGTCGCACCTGATCGGCGCGGCGGTCGCCGCTACGCAGAGCCTGACACTCAATCCCCGAGCCTACATCTCCGACGTGAAACTGCCGGCCATCCAGAAAGCGTCGCTCGCTGCCTGCGATGCGCTCGACGGTGTGAAGGACGGCATCGTCGGCGATCCAACCCAGTGTCATTTCGACCCTCAGGTGCTGTTGTGTAGCGGGGAAGAGTCGCCCGACTGCCTGACGCAGCCACAGATCGACGCGCTGAAGGGCCTTTACGGCGGCGCGAAGAGTCATGACGGCGCGACTTTATTTCCCGGCCTCACGATGGGTGACGAAACGGGCTGGGGCATATGGGTCATCGGCGAGGGTCCGGGAGCTTCGGCCGCGGCGCTCTACGCTCAGAACGACTTCCGCTACATCGTGACCGGCGATCCCAAATGGGACGCGCTCGCTGTGGACCTGGACGATTCCGTACGCCAGTCCACGGAGAAAACGGCCGCCGATCTTGACTCCACCGAGCCCGACCTCAGCCGTTTCGCCGCTCGCGGAGGCAAGCTGATCATCTACCACGGGTGGAACGACCCGGCCATCTCCCCGCTAAACACGATCGCCTACTACAAGAGCGTGCAGCAGAAGATGGGCACGGAGAAGGCGGACTCCTTCACGCGCCTCTACATGGCGCCCGGCGTCGAGCACTGCATCGGCGGTCCTGGTCCCAGCGCCTTCGGACAATTCGGCACACCGACCGCCAAAGGTTCGAAGTTTGGAGTCTTCGATGCGCTCGAAGATTGGGTCGAGAAGGACACGCCCCCACCGGATGTCTTCGCCACGAAGTACGGCCCCGGCGAAGGCGGCGGCATGAAGGCCTTGATGACGAGGCCTCTCTGCGCGTGGCCTAAGGTGGCGAAATACAACGGCTCCGGCGATCCCAACGATGCGGCCAGCTTCACCTGCACCGCTCCCTGACGGTTATCCCTCGGGTAAGCATCCTGCTGGGTCGAGTTGTTGGCTACCGGCTACAGGCCACCGGCTTCATTAATGTCCTTCACTTCGAGCACCGTCTTCGGATACCCCTCCGCCGCACAACGGATCATCGCGCGCGCCACATCCTGGAGCGTGCTTGCGTAGTTGGACGCCACAAGCCGCAGCACCGGATAGAGCCATGCGAACGCGCGATAGGAGCCAGGCAGATTCTTCTGTCCCGGCATCGCCTTCATGAACCCCGGCCGGAAGTTATAGGCCGCCCGAAACCCTGCGCGGGTCAGCGCATTCTCGGTCCGCCCCTTTACCCGCGCCCACATCATTCTCCCCTTGCCGGTCGAGTCGGTCCCCGCCCCCGATACATAGACAAACACCATCGCCGGGTTCACCTTCACCAGCGTCTCAGCGACATGGAGGGTCGTGTCGTAGGTAATCCGCGTGTACTCGGCCTCGCTCTTCCCCACTGCGCTGACGCCGGCACAGAAGAAGCAGGCATCGTAGCCGTTCAGTTGACCAGCGGCGTTCTCCACCTGCATGAAGTCGGGGACGATCAGCTCCCGCACCTTGGGAGGGGAAGCTCCATAAGCCTTGCGGCTGAGCAGCAGGATCTGGCTAACCGCCGGATTCTCGACGCACGCGAGCATGACGCCTTCACCCACCATCCCCGTTGCGCCTGTGATGATGACTTTCATCTTTTCCTGACCTCTTGCTCAGCCTACAGGCTCGACAGGTACCCTCGTACCGTCGCCTCTTTCGATTTCCCTTGCCCGTGGCCCCATCCCGTTCCACACTGGAGTCGGGAAAGCTCTGTCCGCAACCAGCGAACAGAGCTTTTGCCTTTTAAACGATCTGGCCCAGGCCGATCAAGGTCATTCACGTTCTTTGAGAAGCCGGAATGCTACGCCCGCGACAGGCTCGGGATCGGGTTAACGATCTCGTTAACCCGAGGGGGGGTAACCCCTCCCGATGTCTCTGATTCCACGTGTGGGCAAGGGGGGTCAACCCTCAAAATGAATAATTCTGCCCTCCCTCGGCGGTCACAGAGCCCGCGGAGAGCTTCTACCAACCCTGGCTTCTCGGCTCCCGTTCCGGAGCGGCTGGCCGCCATTTACCACATCGCCAACACCAGGGGGGGTGACCCCTCCGCATCTTCCTGATTCCACACAGGAGGAGGGGGGGTCGACCCCCATCAATCTGATTCGAATACGGGCTGGAGGCCGCAGGCTACCGGCTGCTTTTCAGCAGGCCCAGCTGGATCAGGCTCTCCGCCGTCGCCACGATCGCATCTTCTCGCGACCGGGGTTTCCAACCGAGCAGGGTCTGGGCATGCTCGCTGGTGGCGTTCTTCTTCTTGCCCAGCTCCGGCAGGATCTGCTTCACCGCCGGATCGCGTAAGGACGCCAGGCGCACCAGGACGTTGGGCAACTGCCAGCTTGGAACGCGTTTCGCCCGCTCGCCCAGGCGGCTCTTCAGCACCTTTGCGACTTGGAGCAACGACATAAAGTCGCCGGAGACGGCGAGAAAGCGTTCTCCCTTCGCTGCGGGATGGGTCATGGCGCGAATGTGCAGGTCGGCGACGTCGCGGACATCCACCACGCCAATCTGAATCTTCGGACAGCCAGGGATCGCGCCCTCCAGCATGCGTTCCACGATAAGGATCGACGTGGAGTAGTCGGGGCCCAGCACCGGCCCGAAGACGCCCACCGGGTTCACGACGGCCAGCTCCAGTCCGCCCCGTTCCCGGCCCATGAAATTCCACGCTTCGTTCTCCGCGACCGTCTTCGACTTGATGTACGGCAGAATGCCCTCGCCCTTGAGGTTCGTCCAGTTCGATTCGTTGAATGGCTTCTTCTGCGGCCACTGACCGTAGCCGATCGCCGCAAACGAGGATGTCAGCACAACGCGCGAGACATTGGCATCGCGGGCCGCCCGCAGCACCCGCAGCGCTCCATCGCGTGCCGGAATGACGAGCTCGTCTTCATTTTTGGGGACGCTGGGCGGAAACGGCGAGGCCACGTGCAGCACGTACTCGCATCCCCGGACGGCTTCAGGCCAGCCCGCGTCGTTCATCAGATCGGCGGCAAAGAACGAAAGCCTTGCTCCCGGATCGGCGCCGCCCACCTTCAGCATGGCGCGCACCTGGCCTTCGCGATCGAGCGATCGCACCGTCGTCCGCACATCATGCCCTGCGGACAGCAACTGCAGAATGCAATGGCTTCCGATGAACCCCGAACCGCCCGTGACCAGCACCGTGCTCAACGCCGCCTCCTTACAACACCTGCGATCGGACCCGTTAACAAAGATACAGGCTCTCTATCTTCCAGTTGCGGATAGCTTTTTCTGGAACGCTTGCTCCTGGCGTGGGCCTCGGTAGCTACGCGCCTCTGTGGGGCGCCTTCTTGTTTGCGCGCCGCTGTTGTAAAGTGGCAGGCACTGGCCCCTTCAGGAGTTTAAGCATGCTTAATGGCCGTGCTGTCCTTCCCCCAGCCTTTGCGCTCCTCTGTTTCGCGTTGGGCGCCGCCGCTTTTCACGCCCAGGAACAAGCGGTGAACCCAGCCACGAACCCAGGCGCTGGTTCCGAAGACAAATACCTCTGGCTTGAGGATGTGAACAGCCCTCGCGCGATGGATTGGGTGAAGGCGGAAGACGAGCGGACGGCCAGGGTCTTTGATGCCGACCCGCGGTTCGCAACGTTCCAGGAAGAAGCACTGAAGGTCAGCGAGGACCCCAACCGTCTGCCCACACCGGAATTGCGAGGCGACCTGGTTTACAACTTCTGGAATGACGCGAAAAACGTCCGCGGCCTGCTGCGAAAAACCACAGTGGCCGAATATGCCAAGGCCAGTCCGCACTGGCAAACGGTGCTCGATATCGACGCCCTCGGCAAGCAGGAGAATGCCAGTTGGGTGTACCACGGCCTATCCTGCCTGTATCCCGACGACCAATACTGCATGGTCGACCTTTCGGTGGGCGGTGAGGACGCATCCACCTCGCGCGAGTTCGATCTTCGATCCAGCCGTTTCGTCGATGGCGGATTCACATCGCCTCACAGCAAGCAAAGCATCTCCTGGGAAGACAAAGACACGGTCCTCATCTCCCGCGACTGGGGTCCGGACACCATGACGAAGTCCGGCTACCCGTACATCGTTAAGGAGTGGAAGCGCGGCACGCCGCTCGACAGTGCCAAAGAAGTCTTCCGCGGCGAGCCCAGCGACATCACGGCGGGCGGTTTCGTAATTCAGGATGCGCAAGGGGACCGCGTTACCCTCTTTTTGCGGGGCATCTCCTTTTTCGAAAGGCGCTGGTGGATCAAAACCCCGGCCGGCCTCAAAGAACTCGCCATCCCTCGGAAAGCTGATCCCGCGGGGCTGATCGATGGCCGCCTGTTAATTGATCTGCATGAGGACTGGACACCGGCTCCGGGAGGATCGAAGTTCATCCAGGGCTCTATGGTCTCGTTGCGTCTGACAGATGCGATGCGCGACCCTGCGCACCTGAAGCCTGCGGTAGTCTTCGCGCCCACCGCCGATGAGTTTATGAACGGCGCAGCGACCACGCGCTCGCGGCTGATTGTCGTGACGCTCAAGCATGTTCTCGGGCAGGCTTATATCTATACACCGGCCGGCAAAGACGGATGGTCGCGCCAGCCGCTGGATGTTCCCGCGAACAGTTCGATCGATGTGGTCACGGCCAGCGACACCAGCGAAGCATTCTTTCTCCGATCGGAGAGTTTCCTCACGCCGCCGTCGCTGCTGGCCGGCGACGCGGCGACCGGGCATCTCAGCCTCTCCAAATCCGAACCCCCGCTCTTCGATGGCTCGCAGGACACCACTGAGCAGTTTTACGCCACCTCGAAAGACGGGACCAAAGTGCCTTACTTCGTCGTCCATCGCAAAGGCATGCAGCTGAACGGAGAGAATCCAACGCTGCTCAACGCGTACGGCGGCTTCGAGGTTTCTGAAACGCCGAGCTATCAGGCAATGCGCGGCAAGCTCTGGATCGAGAAGGGCGGTGTTTTTGTCCTTGCCAATATTCGCGGCGGCGGCGAATTCGGTCCCGCCTGGCACGAAGCGGGCCTGAAAACGCATCGCCAGCGCATCTACGACGACTTCGCGGCCGTGGCAGAAGATCTCATCGCGCGTAAGATCACTTCGCCGCGTCACCTCGGCATTGTGGGCGGCTCGAATGGCGGTCTGCTCATGGGCGTCGAAATGACGCAGCATCCCGATCTGTGGAATGCCATCGTGATCCAGGTTCCGCTGCTCGACATGCTGCGTTATGAGCAGATCGCCGCCGGCGCGAGCTGGGTGGGCGAGTACGGTTCAGTCAGCGTTCCGGAAGAGCGCGCCTTCCTTGCCGGCATCTCGCCTTACAACCAGCTCAAACCGGACGTGAAATATCCGGAGCCGTTGATTTTCACAACGACGCGCGACGACCGTGTGGGCCCGCAGCACGCGCGCAAGTTTGCCGCGAAGATGGAGGAGTACCACGAGCCGTTCCTCTATGACGAAATTACGGAGGGTGGCCATGGGGCAGGTGCCGATCTGAAGCAGGCGGCGCGCTCGTACGCGGAAGCCTATCTCTATCTGACCGAGAAGTTGATGGACCCGAGCGCATCACCGCAGTAACGGCTTTATAAGGAACTGATAATCAGACAATTCGCTGTTGAATCAAACGTTTTATCTTGACGTTCTTTTGCTCCGGCGCGTAGGATTTGCCTTTCTTTCGAGGTGACCATGCAGTCCTTTTCGTTGCTTGCGCGGCGCTTGCTTTGCTGTGTGCCTGCGGCTCTGTTACTCGGCGTTCTTTCTGCCTCCGGGCAACCAGCACCCCAACCGAAGCCCGATAACCGGCCTTGGTTCGACCGTTCTTTATCGCCGGATCAGCGCGCTGATCTCGTCACGAAAGAAATGACGATCGACGAGAAGATGAACTTCGTCCATGGCACAGGATGGAACGGTCTCCGCGCCGACGCGGTCATCCCTGCTGGCTCGCTGGGGGGCGCAGGATACGTTCAGGGGGTTGCGCGCCTCGGCATTCCCGGTATCAACATGGCCGACTCTGCGGTAGGCGTTCGTCTGGCCGCGCAGGGCAGCCACTACGCTACGCTGCTGCCGTCGGTCCTCGGGGCAGCGTGCAGCTGGGACAAAGATGCACTTTTCCTTTACGGTTCGGTCATCGGTCGCGAGCTGCGGGATATGGGCTACAACATGTCCATTGGTGGAGGAGTCGATCTCGCGCGCGATCCGCGCAACGGCCGCAACTTCGAATACGCCGGCGAAGATCCGATTCTGGCGGGAAACATGGTCGGGCAGCTGGCGCGGGGCGTCCAGGCGAACCAGGTGATGGGCGACATCAAGCATTACGCCTTCAACGATCAGGAAACTGGCCGCACCATCGTCAACGTGATCATCGATAAGCGCGCGGCTCGGGAGAGCGATCTGTTGGCGTTTCAGATCGCGATCGGGCTGTCGCATCCCGCCGGAGTCATGTGCTCTTACAACAAGGTCACGGTGAAGGGCGTCTCGAACGCCAATGACGACTGGTCCTGCGAGAACGACTATCTCCTCAACGACGTCCTGAAGAAGGACTTCGACTTCAAAGGCTTTGTCCTCTCCGATTGGGGCGGCACCCACTCCACCGTGAAAGCGGCTCTGGCCGGACTCGATCAGGAGCAGCCTGGCTCACAATATTTCGGCGATCCACTCAAGGCGGCCGTTCAGAACAAGCAGGTGCCGATGTCACGCCTCGATGATGCAGTACACCGCGTCCTGCGCAGCATGTTTGCGAACGGCGTCATCGACAACCCGCCTGTGACCCAGGTGGTCGATCCGTTCCAGGGCCGCGATGACGCGGAGCACATTGCCGACGAGAGCATTGTTCTTCTGAAAAACGCAGATCATGTGCTGCCAGTGGATCGCGGGACAGTTCAGTCGATCGCACTCATCGGCTCCCATGCTGACGTTGGTGTGCTCAGCGGCGGCGGTTCCGCACAGGTGGACGCGCCCGGCGGCAACGTGGCACCGGTTCGACCTCATTCCGGTGGCACCTACTGGGGAGAGACGGTCTATTTCCCATCTTCGCCACTGAGGGAGATTCGCAAACACGCACCGAATGCGAAGATCGAATTCGATCCGGGCACGGACAGAGCGGCCGCGGCGAAACTTGCCGCGGCGTCTCAACTCGCCATCGTCTTCGTCAATCAACCAATGCGAGAAGGGATGGACTCCCCGACGATCGGGCTGCCCCACGATCAGGATGCGCTGGTCGAGGCAGTGGCCGCAGCCAATCCGCATACCATCGTGGTGCTGGAAAATGGCGGTCCGGTCGCCATGCCCTGGGCCGATAAAGTGCAGGGGATTGTGGAGGCCTGGTATCCGGGCATCGGGGGCGCGCAATCGCTGGCCAATATTCTGTTTGGCGAAGTAAACCCGTCCGGCCGGCTGGCCATCAGCTTCGCGAAAAGCGACGACCAGTTGCCGCATCCTGAGGTGCCGGGGATGAATCTGATTCACGCTCCCGGCGGCATGCCGGAAGCACGGCGGCGGCGCCCCGACGAACTGCCGCCTTTCGATTACGACGCCACAGAAGGTGTCCGTGTCGGTTACAAATGGTTTGAGTCGGAAAGGAAGGAGCCGCTCTTCCCGTTCGGCTTCGGCCTTTCGTACACCACGTACGAATTTTCTGACCTCAAAGCGTCGCATCATGAAGTCAGCTTTACGGTTCGCAACTCGGGCGACCGGGCCGGAACGGAAATCGCACAGGTTTACGCGATTCTGCCTGCTTCCACAGGAGAGTCGACTTTTAAGCGACTCGTCGCGTGGGATCGTGTGGCCCTGGCTGCCGGCGAGTCAAAAAACGTGACTTTGCCGATCGATCCGCTTTATCTCTCGATCTTTGACACGGGCAAGAACGCTTTCGCGCTCGCGCCCGGCGATTACACCATCGTTGCTGGTTCGTCTTCGGCGGACACGCCTCTCAGCGCGACGGTCCACATCGCTGAATAGAGATCGGCGCATCGCGGCAGAACAAAGGCTCCGATTCTCGCAGGGGATTCGGAGCCGTTTTGTTGATGGTGACGGTGAGCAAAGAGTAAGCGGATCGCACCACGGAGGCCAAAGAGAAAGAATCTCTTTGGGGGTTTTGACAAGGACGGCACCGCGAAATTTGCGGCAGGCTGCGGCGAGGCGTCAGGCTGACAGCGCGCGTTGACCCGGTGAACGAATTGGCACGGTCCTGCGTCTGGACAGTATTCGGAGGCTGGATATGTGCAGATACTTTCTGTTGCTTGCCTTTGCAATTTCGTTGAGCGGTTATTGTCAGGAGTACGCCCGCTCGCCTTTTTACAGCCCGGCAGCTGACATTCCATCGACGGCACGTGTCGAGGGATATGAACACGGCGGCTTTAAGGCGAACGGCGTCGGGATTGACCTCTCGGAATCGGCGCCAGAGTCCTCGCCCGATTTCGAAAAGATAGCGGGCTGGTCAATTGCAGCGGACGTAGATGGGAGCAAGCCTGCCCAGCTTTTCCAGTTCTACATTCAATACGACCGCTTGAAAGTCACTTTTGGGTACGACCTGCTGGTGGAACCGATCGAGGGTACGGACAGGATCAGGTGCACGTTCAGCGCCCTGACCGACCCACAGGGCTGGACCAGGTTTCGCGACGGGGAGAAAGAAATTGTCCCTGTTGCGCTTCCGGCGGACCTGACACCTTTGGTGGTTCGATTTGGCGATGTCATCTCGATCCCAACGCTTCCGTTAGGTGAGGGCAGGATCGCGGTGGTCCACTACCTTCGCCTGACGCGGACCGAGCCAGCATCCGAGTCAGTTCAGCAATGAGTGGCTTATCGCAGAGAATTCGTTACTGATCGTAGTCGCGAACCCACGTCTCAGGTTCGAGACGGGGGCCAGCCATTCTTGCCGCGGAAATTAGCTCGTCCCGAACATGGCTCCGGCGGGCGAAGGCACCGCGCTCGATGAAGGATGGGCTGAACCGGTCGCTCCTCTGCCGCCTTCCGCTGCAGCCGAGCCATCGAGCTCGACTTTGCCGGAGAAGACGGCGTTATCTTCCACTGAGAGGCGCGCCGCCCGAATATCCCCGTTGACATGGCTGCCAGTGCGCAGTTCCACGCGGCCTGCGGCGTGAATATCTCCCTGGAGCGAGCCCTGGACGACGACATCGCGAGCCACGACGTTGGCGGTAATGCGGGCATTCGGCCCTACGGTCAGCCGGTTTTCGCTCAGCGTGATGGTTCCCTCGACCAATCCCTCAACTACCAGATCCTCGTTGCCTTTCACCTCTCCGCGAATCTGAACCGACTTCCCGATTACCGCTGTTGGCTCACCTGCCATTGCGCTGACTCCTCGTTTTCCCTGTCTCTTTTGCTTTCTCCGCAATATACGCAACGCAACGCCTCGCCGCAACTGAATTGCCGGAATCACGCGCTGCGGACCTGGGTTCCGGGCCACAACTCGGACTGCACGGGCCAAGCCGGCAATGGCGGCATCCTGCCCGCAGAAGAGGAGCTTCGGTCGGTTAACTCGTCCAGAGAATCGCTGTGCCTGTGCGTCAGTCCATGCTTCCGCACCACGGCGCGCACCAACGCCGCGACCCGCTCCTGATAGGCCTTTGAGACGAAGGCCCTGTCACCATAACGAGTCTCGTACGCCTTCTCCAGCTCGGGAAAATGCTCCCGGATGAAGCGCAGAAATACCGGCTTCGAGCAAGGCTTGAGGAACAACGGCTGCGCGCCAAAAAAGGTCGCGCCCGCCTGTTTTGCGCGTCGCGCCATTCCCTCCAGAGCCTTTGGCGTATCTGTAATCCCCGGCATCAGCGGCGAGCAAAGGATGCCGGCCGGGAGGCCCGCTGCCCGCAATCGAGCGACTGTCCTGAAGCGCAGATCCGGCCGCGGCGCGCGGGGTTCGAGAATCCGCGCGAGCTTTGCGTGGGGCGTGGTGATGGTAAGGTGCAGATTGAGGCGGTTCCGCTCTCCGATGCGTACCAGCAAATCGATGTCACGCTCGATCAGCGTCGACTTGGTCACGATCCCAAGCCGCAACCCTCGCTGCTCCGCGAAAACCTCCAGCAAACTGCGCGTGACCTGGGCATGGCGCTCGATCGGCTGGTAGGGATCGGTCGCTGTTCCGAGGGCAATCTGCTCGCCTGGACGGACCTGCTTTAGCTCCTGACGCAGCAGCCAAGCCGCATGTTGCTTGATATAGATTTCCCGCTCAAAGAGCTCAGCCGACAGCTCCTGGGATGGATTTTCCTGACCCGCCGATCGCTCCGCAGGGTGGATGAACTCGTGGGTGTACCGAGCGTAGCAGTAGCGGCAGCCAAACTCGCAACCGCGGTATGGATTGATGCTCCATGCCAGCCATGGAATGCGCTTCGAGACGCTCCGGTTCAGGAGGGAGCGCGGTTCCATGGTCCGAAACTCGACGAGGTGGCCGTCGCCGGCCTTTTCGCTTTCGGCTGCCAGTCGTGCAATCCCGACAGTGCGTTGGCCGAGGATCGGGAAGAGAGTGGGTTCTTGCAGTAGATTCGCTTTTTCTTCGCCCATGCGGACCAAACTACTCTCATCCGCGAGTTCGCGTCAACTCCGGTGTGACTCGGGTCACCGACAGCCCTGCATTGGTTGTGGCAGCGTTACGCCGTCGAACGGTGCGACGAAACGGAGCATGTCCCCGTTCCCCGGAGGTGCCATGTCCGCATCTGTTCTCGTCACCTGGGCCACGCGCTATGGATCGACCGAGGAGGTCGCACACGCCGTTGCCGACGAACTGCTCCGCCAGGGCTTCAGCGTCTAGGCGCAGCCGATGGTCAGCGTGGCCAGCCTGGATCATTATGACGCCGTGGTTGCCGGTTTCGCGCTATATATGGGCCGGATCCACAAGGATGCACGCCACTTTCTCGCGGAGCATCGCGCCGAGCTGACGCAACGGCCGTTAGCGCTCTTCTCACTCGGCCCGCTGGAAACGGGAGAAAAGGAATTCGCCACGGCGCGCATGGAGCTTTCGAAAGAACTCGCGAAATTTGAGTGGCTCTCACCGATCGCGTCTGCGGTGTTCGGCGGGAAATTCGACCCGGACAAACTGGGCTTCCCATTCAATTGGATTCCCGCTCTGCGCAAGATGCCACCGAAGGATGTCCGCGACTGGTCCGCTATTCACGCATGGGCCGGGAATCTTGCCGGCCGCCTCCAGCCCGTAGCCAGCCGGTAGACGGGAGCGGGGAGGGAGGAGCGTGGAGCCCGGAGCCGGCATCCCATCAGAGAAAGTGCGAAGCTATTTTTGCGGAGGAACTGACTCGAATGCCCGACCTGAAAGGCACGTCCATTACCTGGCTCGGACACGCCACCGTTCTCATCGTCACGGCGAAGGGAACCACGATCCTCGTCGACCCCTTCATCGAGCACAACCCCAAATATCCGAAGAGCTACAGCCTGCCCGAAAAGATCGATTTGCTGCTGATCACCCATGGCCACATGGATCACATCGCCGACGCCGTCCCTGTCCTGAAGAAGCATGGCCCCATCGCCGTCGGCATGGTCGAGTTGATCGACTGGCTGCAAACGAAAGGCGTGAAAGAGAAACAGGGCATCGGCATGAATCTCGGCGGGTCGCACAAACACGCCGATGTGACGCTCGCGCTCACCGAAGCGCGCCACTCCTCCAGCATTACGGACGGCGACAAGACCCTTTACGGCGGCAATCCCGCAGGATTCATTATCGCGATCGACGGCGGACCGGTTCTGTACCACGCGGGTGACACCACCGTGTTCTCCGACATGCAGCTCATCCGCGACCTGCATCATCCCGAACTGGCCATGCTACCCATCGGTGATCACTACACGATGGGACCGAAAGGCGCGGCGGTTGCCGCAAAGTTTCTCGGCGTGCAGGCGGTTCTTCCTATCCACTTCGGAACGTTTCCACCATTGGTCGGAACACCCGAGCAGCTTGAGAAGGAACTCGCCGGTTCGGGGGTAACTGTCATCCACACGGAACCCGGTAAGACCTTCAGCTGAGCACAGGGTGCAGTGTGCAGGGAAGCTGACACCGGTTGGCTTGCCGCAGGAGATTTCGTTACCAGGTCGGTGGTTCGCCCACCCGGGTCTCAAAATCGAGACGTGGGGCAGCCATCTTTATGGTGTTGCCAGCGAAATCCATGGAGCGCGCCGCTGGGTTGGAGGTACTCGGACCGACGATCGGGCCGTATTGCCGTATTCCCTGTCCCGTGGCTTTACGCCGTGGCTACTTCGTCGATCAGCTCGTCGGAGTAACGCTCGCGACTCTCGGGCACGATCAGCACCGGAGTTGAAACCGCGGCTATCACCCGGGCCACGGTGCTCGAGTCGAGATCGTGTACCTGATGGGCGGGGGAAGGCGCACCGAGCACGATCAGGTCGGGCTGCAGCTTTTCATTGGCCGCAATGATGGTGGCCACTGGATCTCCGCCCGTGACCACATGATCCACCGGCAAACCGTGGGCTTCGTCAAAGGGCGCCAGAAAGCGCAGCCGTTCGAGGCAATTCGGGCAAACCTCATGCCGTCCGCAACGCGCCGAATGCAGCACGATCAGGTGGGCGCCGGCGATCCGCTGTGCATAATGCAACGCGCCCAGTGAAGCCAGCGAAAAATCTGTCGCCGCGAGCACGTTATTCCAATGCCCGAAATGCCGCTTCGCTCCGATGCTGTCCGGCGCAACGGTCAGGATGGGACACGGTGATTGCGCCAGCAGTTGCCGCGTGACCAGCCCCAGAGCAGCGCGTCCGGCGCCCGTAGTGGCTTTCGTCCCCAATACCAGCAGCGCTGCTTTGTGATCGCGAAGCGAGAGCAGGATGCGCTCGCACACCAGTCCCGTTTCCACTCGGGAGTGCACGGGAATACCTTGCTTGCGCACCTCCGTCTCAATTCGCGTCAGCTCTTCGCGAGCCGCTTTGTCGTGGCTGACATCCGGAGGCGCACCTGCGGGAAAGGCGTAGCTGACGGGATCGATGACATGAACCAGCAGAAGCATCGCATGCCGAATCCGCGCCAGTTCCTGGGCGCAACGCAACGCGGCTGAGGATTCCTCTGAGAAATCGATGGCCGCCACAATGGTCCTAAAAGGGAACGGCTTTGCCGCGTGCAGGTACGTGGTCTTCCCGCTCGCATCCGGATGCGGAGATTTGGAGGCCGGCATAGCTGATAGCCCTCACTTTCTGCTGATTGGGCTTTCCCCGAACCTACGCTGTGCTGTCAACCGAATCCGTGACGAAGGTCACCCGAAGTCGTGACACTGCGCACACAGGACGGCACGCGAAGGAAGGGACCTGTCCCCCCGGGAAATCAAAGCGGGAACCTGGAACAGGAAAATCACTTGTGCATAAGGAAACTCTTATGTAGTATGGCGGTTGATGACCTCCGCAGACATCGTATTCAAAGCCATCGCCCATCCAGCGCGGAGGCAGATCATCACGCTGCTCTCCCGCTCGCAACGCTCGGTGAAGGAGCTGACGCGGTCCTTTGACATGACACAACCAGCGGTCTCCCAGCATCTGCGTGAGCTCCGGGAGGCCAATCTTGTGATGTCGGAGAAAGTCGGTCTCGAACAACAATACCGGCTTACGGGAGAGCCCATCCGCCTGGTGTTCGAGTGGTCGCGCCAATACAAACGCTTCTTCGATCCTGCCGGCCATGCATGGGCCTTCGTCCCGCAAACGCGCAGGTCAGCCAGTCTCAAGCGGAGAAAACCCAGGAATGGCCGTTAAAGGATCTGTGCCCGCGTCGGGCGTCATCGTGCCGCACCTTGTCGTACGGGACACAAAAGAAGCTCTCACGTTTTATGAGAGAGCATTCTCGGCAAAGCTTCTCTATCGCTCTCCTTCGCCGAGCGGCGCCGGGGAGCACCTTCATCTCAGGGTCTGGGATTCTCTGATCCAGGTTTCAACGGAAGAACCAGCGCAACGGCGAGACCGTGTGGAAGGCGCTTTGCTTGCGTCACCGGAAACCCTGTCCGGTTCGACGTGCGTTTTCCAGGTAGGCGTTCCCAGCGTCGACGAGGCCTACAAACGCGCGATCGATGCGGGTGCCAGCCCGGCGATGCCGCCCACCGATATGTTCTGGGGGGACCGCTACGGCTGGGTGCGCGATCCCTTCGGCCACATGTGGGCTCTGACGCAAGTACAGGAAATCCTGACCCCCGAAGAAATAGAAGAGCGTATGCGAGGATTCGCTGCGCAGATGAAAGGACAAAGCCAGTGAAGCGCCTTTGCGTTGCAATCCTCTTTGGTTGTTCTGTGCTGCTTACGGCCCAAACCTCCGCCAGCCCCGCTTCCGTCCCTGACCCAATGAAGGCCCTGGCTTTCCTCGAAGGTACGTGGGATGCGGAAACCGAGGGCAATGCTGGACTCCTGGCGAGTGGACGCTACACGTTTCAGCGCGAACTCGGAGGCCACATTCTTGCGCGCCACAGCACCACGGACCCCAACTGCAAAGGCCCAGCTAACTTCGACTGCGCCCATGGCGATCTGCTCTATGTTTTCGAGGAGGCCCCAGGCCAGCCGCTCAAAGCAATTTATTTCGACAATGAGGGCCATGTCCTTCACTACGACGTCGCGACACCCAGTGCCGACAGCGTTGTCTTCCTGTCAGAACCGTCGCAGGGCCCGCGGTTCCGTCTGGTCTATGAACTGAAGTCAACGGTCATGACGGGCGAGTTTCAAATGCAGCTGCCGGGACAGGCAGACTGGCGCTCCTACCTGGAGTGGAGCGGCACCAGGCAGTAAACGCGGTCATCGCAACGCCAGTCTCACGCCTGCGGCGGGAAGGTCAGCACCAGATCGACACTGTGCGTCTCCTCGTCTTCGGTCGCCTTCAGCGAGACCTGGAGGTTGTAAATGGTTTGCGGGGCGCGCGACTTACGGTAGTTGTCCAGAAAGCGGGCGATCAGCTCGGGGTTGTACACATCGCCCTCGTGCAGGGGCCAGTACGGCAGAATCTCGGCCTTTTGCTGATCGGTGAGATTCAAGATGCTCAGTTTCCCCATGTGATACACCGCGCCGGGATCAACTGCGATTGTGGTGTTGACCGTTCGGTTGGCTGCGTCCAGTTTCGAGTCGACGTTGATTTTTGCGTGGAGATAACCGTGCGCCCGGTAAGGCGGCAGGACAGCATCTTCGGTTTGTTGCAGAAGCTCCTGATTGGCCACATCGCCTGGATGAAGAGGGGACTGGGCAAGGAATTGAGCTTCTGTCATAAACGGATCGCCGTCGAGCTGCAACCCGGCGATCCGGTACTGGCCGCCTTCCGCTGTAATCGAAAAACGGATGGGCACCAGAACCATGTCACCGATGAGCCGCGGCTGCCCAGCGACGGGGGTGGTCATCGTCATCCCGAGGAAACCCAGCTTCCCATAGGTTGCGCGCGTGAGCGCCGCCAGTTTTTCGCAGCTGGAGCCATCAAAAGGCTGGTTCTCGACGGATTTCTCGACCGCCTCGAGAGGCTGCGTCCAGACACCGCTGTAGCCTTCGATGTGGACCGGACTGACCACGACGGGCGGCGTTGCGATTTGATACTGGACAGCAGCCTGGTTGCCATTTGCGTCCTGTAGAGCACTTGTCGTGATCACCGCCCGGGGCACGCCCTTCGTCGCCAGGAGGGAGGTGAGCCCTGCGCTCACCTGATCCCGCAGCGCACCGCCGGGATCGACCGAGCCGTGAAACAACGGAACATTCGCGGCAACAGCGGCGTTCAGGGCCTTCTCATCCCACCAGGGAAAATTGGCGTATCGCACGGGCAGTAATGAAAGCGACGGTTGCAGCTGGAATTTGAGTTCCTCGCCATCGAACGAATAGCGCACGTCGGCGAACAATCCGGAGGCCGTCAGCTTGTCCGACGCAGCCTGCATCTGTTCGCGGGTCACCGTCTGGCCGGGATGCAGCCCAGTGAACGCAAGCAGCTCGGCCTGGCTCAGGCTGGAACCCTCGAAGGTGATCTTCGCTGGAGAATAGGTCTGCGCCCCGGTGCCTCTCGCAACGAGAGCGAGAAGCAGGAGTCCAGGGAGAATCCCGAGGAAGAAAACCGGTGGCAGGCGCTTGCGGATCACACCCGCTCGATGACGACCGTCTCGAGAATAGCCACGTTCGTCGGCCGATCCTGGCGGTCGCGCGACACTTTGGAGAGCTTGTCGACGACGTCCTGCCCTTCGACCACCTCGCCGAAGATGGTGTGCTTTCCGGTGAGCCAATCTGTCGCAGCCACGGTGACAAAAAACTGCGAGCCATTCGTGTTCGGACCGGCATTGGCCATGGCCAGCTTGCCTTTCTTGTCGAAGCGGTGGGGCGAGTTCTTCGTCTCGTCCTCGAACTTGTAGCCTGGGCCGCCCATGCCGGTACCCGCAGGATCGCCGCCCTGGATCATAAAGTCGGGAATGACGCGGTGAAACATCGTGCCGTCGTAGAGACGGTTGTTGCTCTTCGTGCGCGTGACGGGATGCACCCACTCGCGCTTGCCCTCGGCCAGCTCAATGAAGTTGGCCACCGTTTTAGGGGCGTCTTCTTCAAACAGACGGCAGACAAACTGCCCTTCGTTGGTGTTGAACACCGCATAGGTTCCTGGCTGACGAGACATAATTTCTCCTGGTGGAACTCAAGATGGTTGGAAGGTTATCGCTGCGGATGCGAGGGCGCTGATGGGGAGGGAGCGTCCGCAGTGGACGCTGGCGCCGGCGGAACTGGCTGCCCGGCCGGAATCACGGTGACCTTCTTCAGGACCACGGCTTCGATGGGCTTGTCGTTGCTGTCGCGATTCACGCGGGCAATGGACTTGACCACCTCCACGCTCGCATCGTCGCACTGTCCAAAGATGGTGTACTTCTGATTGAGAAAATCGGCGGGGACCTCGGTGATGAAGAACTGCGAACCGTTGGTGTTCGGGCCCGAGTTAGCCATGGCTAAGCGGCCGGCTACGTCAAAATTAAGGGCGGAATCGAATTCGTCGTTGAACATGTAGCCTGGGTCGCCCTCGCCGGTGCCGAGCGGATCGCCGCCCTGAATCATGAACTGAGGAATGACCCGATGGAAGGTGGTCCCGTCAAAATATGGCTTGCGGTGCATTTTTTGCTTTGTAGCCGGATCGGTCCAGTCCTTCGTGCCCTGGGCCAGCCCCACAAAGTTCGCGACTGCCTCGGGCGCCTGCTTGTCGAAGAGTTTGCATGTCATGCGGCCCATACTGGTGTCGAATAAAACCGCAGGTCCGGTCGGCTGCGGCGCAGGCTGCACCTGAGTATCGGGCGAATCCGGCAGCGATTGCGACGAAGCGGAGGACGTCGTGTGCGGAGCGGTTTGCGTTTGGGCGCTCGGAGTATCGGGTGCAGCTGGCTGCGATTGCTGAGCGAAGACGAACGAAGGAAACAGAAACGCGGCGGCGATGACTGCTTTGAGAAATCGAAACATTACAGGAACCAGACTATCGCATTGCGCACAGGATGCGCGCGCGAGCGGTTGCCACCATCGCTCTGCAGGCCCTGTCTCTGCGACCGCACCCACGACTCACTTCACCGGTTTGCGCCTATACCTTGGCAGGAGAACCAGCACGATGGCGATTCCCGTATAAATCAGCGTCCATGTTTCAAACGAGTGGTGCAGCCAGTAATAAACGCCCAGCGTCAGAAGCCCCGCCACGAGGGCGGGGTTTCTGGACTGGATCATCGGGGCCACGACGGCCAGGACATAGCAGGCAGCGAGCGCGATCCACGCCTGGGTTGGATGGCCGGGCAGAACCGAGAAATGAGTCACCAGGGCTGGTGCCACAAGCCCTATCAGAGCAATGCGGCAGATCAGGCTGAGGATGACCGACAGCGTTTGCATCGATACAGACTACGCGAGGGTGTTCTACTTTCCCGTATAGCTAACGTGCCAGATGGAGCCGGAACCATCGTCGGTAACAAAGAGCGAGCCATCATTGCCAACCGTCACGCCTACCGGCCTGCCCCACACCTTGCCATCCGGGTTCACAAACCCTGTCAGAAAGTCCTCATATTCGCCGGTGGCATGGCCATCCTTCATCGGCACGCGAATGACTTCGTAGCCTGAGCGCTTCGCTCGGTTCCAGGAGCCATGTTCGGCGGCGAATCCGTCGCCTTTGTACTCCGCAGGAAACTGCGCGCCTTCATAGAAGAGCATCTCGAGCGACGCGAAGTGGGGATTCACGAGCACGTCCGGCGTGATCACCTTGCCCGCCAGTTCCGGATGCTTGCCCTTCTGGCGCGGATCCTGCACGCCGCCGCTGGTGCTCATGTAGTACCAGGGCCAGCCGTAGAATCCGCCCTCCTGGATGTGGGTGATGTAGTCGGGAACGAGGTTGTCGCCGAGCATGTCGCGCTCATTGGTCGAGCACCACAGCGCGCCGGTTACAGGGTTGATGGTCTCCCCGACACAGTTGCGAATGCCGTAAGCGTAAATCTTCACGGACTTTCCTTCGGGCGTAAACTCCAGCACATCGGCGCGGTCCTTCTCCTCGGGATGTGTATCGGAATCGTCGTCGTTCGAGTGCGAACCGACCGAAACGAACATACGCTTTCCGTCTTTCGAGAAGGCGATGTCGCGCGTCCAGTGGCCGCCTCCGCGCAGCCGTCCGCCGCCGGGTAAATCCGCCAGTTTTTGCGCAGGTCCAGTCGCCTTCATATCGCCCGCGTGATACGGAAATCGCACGACTGAATCGGTATTACCGACGTAGATCCACTTAGGGTTCGGCCCCGCAGGATAAAACTGAATGCCAAAAGGCTGGGTCAGGTCGTCCGCAAAAGTCTCCACCTGTTTTGCCTTGCCATCAGGTCCAACACCGCGAAACACCATCACCTTGTTCTGATAACTGAGGGCGACGAACAGATCGCCGTTCGGCGCAGTGCGGATGAGCCGCGGCTGGTCGAGTCCCGTGTAATAGAGGTCGACCTTGAAACCAGTCGGCGCCTGTGGCCAGGCATCATTGGGACGCGGCACGAGATCCGGACCATTGTCAACGCCCTCGGTTGCGTAGGGAGCGGGAAGATCGGCAACGGTGAGATGACGACGCACGCCCGGATGCTCCTTTGTGTAATCGGTAAACGCGCTCTGCCCGGTCAGCGGCGGATTTTGGGCGAAGGCGGTTACGACAAGCAACGCAGGACAGGCTGCGAAAGCAACAGAAAGACGCGCAAAAGAACTGGGCATTTTGACTCCAGGCAATGTTGGGCTTATTGGATTGGTCGAAGCGTGCGGTAATTCATCCCTGTTTCAGGATGCGCGTGGACCTGGACCCGATCCATCCAGGATGGATTTTGGGCCGCTATTTAATGTTTTTTCCCGCCATTCGGGACGGGCATGGATTTCAGATCCTGGGGACTGCTCAGCATCCGCTGCAAAAGTGCGGTCGGGATCGTCGCCGTCAACACAGCCTGGTTACGGTGACGCTCCACAGCAATGCTGTTAATGAGCGAGCGTGCGTCCACATCCAGAGGCTGCGTGGCGCCGGCATTCGCCATCGACTTTACCAGCGTGAGAATCGTTTGCAGGGATTCGGTCGTATCAGCAGCGGCAGCATCGCTCGGCGCGATTTCCTCGATGCGCAGATGTACTTTACCGATCCAGGTGAGCGAGGCGATGAAGGTGGCGTCAGTTGGCAATGGCAGTCGAATGCCCAGCACGCGAGCCCCGCCATTGCCGAGGGGCAGGCCGATCTGCCCAATGCCCCATGCAATCGATAAGAGCGGCAACTGCGCATAGTGCTTCGACAACAATGACGATCCCGAGAACGGGAGGGCAGCCGTGCGGTACCGGTCGACCATAGCGTGAATCTGCTCCGGCGAAGGTGCATTGCTGACGGCGACGATGTCGTAACCCAGCAGAGTCACCCGCACGGTGCGTCCTTCGCTGGGGATGTTGTAGATTGTGTGCCCGGCGTAGTTCTCCTGCGCGGGCGCGATGCTCCCCAGATACTGGCCCAATCTGCGGCCGTCGAAATGCCCGACGAAGACTTCACTAAATGCCACCGAGCCATTGGGGCCAGTTGGATTCGCCATGCGATGCAGAGCAAAGGCGGCCTCATCCAGATCGCGCTCGAACTGAATCCCGGTTGCATCAATAAAATGCTGGTACTCGGGCGAATGCTCGACGGGGTGCTGGTCGAAATGGGTCGCGGAACGCAGCGGCCTCAGATTGAAATACACGATGCCATCCGACTCGGGCAGCAAGCGCGCGGCTTCCGGCGGGGCTTCTTTGCGAAGGTAAATCGCCCCAGCCAGCAGCAGCAGGACGACAATCACAATGGCAATGGATAGCTTCGTGCGCCGGTGGGTCATCTTCAGTTGCATCTCGCTGTTCCGAGAGGCATTGTCTATCTTCTCACCCGGGGCTTTTTCCCGCACGCCGTGGCGCGATCCGGACGGGGAAGGGATTCGTTGCGGGGCTCATGTTGGTATGATATTTTCAATGCTGTACCCGCCGAACACGGCCGCAGGAGTGTGTCTGGGCTCGCGGGGTCAAGCGGTCCGGGCTGGCGTAGCTCAGCTGGTAGAGCATCTGATTTGTAATCAGAGGGTCGGGGGTTCAAATCCCTTCGCCAGCTCCAGTCTCACCCCCTCGGATCGATAAGGGTCGATTCCCTTCGCACAGGTGGCCGAGTGGTTAATGGCAGCAGACTGTAAATCTGCCGCTCTTTGGAGCTACGGAGGTTCGAATCCTCCCCTGTGCACCAGGTTTATCCTCGCGGAACATGGCGCGAAGATTTTGAGGGTTTGCCGATGCGAATCGCGGGGAGTAAGCGCAAACTGGTAGCGCTCGCTTTCCTCGCGGTTTTGGCCGCTCTCTCGTGGTACACCATGGAGGCCGGGAGAATCCGGCTCCTGGTGATTGTTTTGCTGGGTGGTTTCGCGCTTCGCATCGCTCTGACCGCAGCTTCGCGGAGCAGCGACGATGAGGCGGCGAAAGACACCCGATAGGTTTTGCTGGAGCAGTAAAGGGCTGATGTAGCTCAGTTGGTAGAGCACTCCCTTGGTAAGGGAGAGGTCACCGGTTCAATCCCGGTCATCAGCTCCAGAATTCAGCTTTTAGCTGCCAGCTATTAGCTTCTAGCCTCGGTCGCTGCCTTGCAGCGGCCGTTTCCATGAGCGGAGCGATTCGCAAATGCAGCTAAAAGCTAAGGGCTAGCCGCTAAGAACTTTTTCAAGGCGGGAGTAACTCAGTGGTAGAGTCACAGCCTTCCAAGCTGTTGGTCGCGGGTTCGATTCCCGTCTCCCGCTCCAATCCAATCCGGAGAGTCATTTGAAGGGGCACGGATTCAGCTTTCCCGATCAATCACAAAATCCTGGGCCTGCGGCCCCTGAGGGAGGTCACGCAACGATGTACGAGCAAGCCGTTATACCGATCCAGGACGAGCCGACCTTCAGCGAAGTGAAGCAGGCCATCGACCAGTCGTTTGCCCCGACCCACGTGGCGAAGTTTCTGAACAACGTGAGCGGGGCGAAGTTGCGCGTCCGTCAGTTTGAGTCCGTTCTCGCGCATGGGTTCCTCGGACCCCAGGCACAGAAGAGCTACGCCGCCCTCGGCGATGCCGACCGCGGCCAGATTCGCGAGCAGTATTTGCGCCACGTGGAGCATGTCGCCCCGGACATGCGGCAGAAGTTTTTCAAGCTGTACGCGAGCTATTGAGCAACAGGATTAGGGCATCTGGATTTTGTTTGAGAGGAAACGAGCATGGCGAAGGAAAAGTTTGATCGGTCGAAGCCGCACGTCAACGTGGGGACGATCGGGCACATTGATCACGGCAAGACGACTTTGACGGCGGCGATCACGAAGGTATTGTCGAAGCACAATCCGAAGATTGCGTTTCGCTCGTTTGATTCGATCGACAACGCGCCGGAGGAGCGGGAGCGCGGCATCACGATTGCGACGGCGCACGTGGAGTACGAGACGGCCAACCGGCACTACGCGCACGTGGATTGCCCGGGACACGCCGACTACATCAAGAACATGATCACCGGCGCGGCGCAGATGGACGGGGCGATCCTGGTGGTGGCGGCGACCGACGGTCCGATGCCGCAGACCAAGGAGCACGTGCTGCTGGCGCGCCAGGTCGGCGTGCCGTACATCGTGGTGTTTCTGAACAAGTGCGACGCGGTTGAGGACGAAGAGCTGACGGATCTGGTCGAGATGGAAGTGCGCGAGCTGCTCTCGAAGTATCAGTTCCCGGGCGACGACGTAGCGGTGATCCGCGGCTCGGCGCTGGGCGCTCTGAACGGCGAGGCGAAGTGGGAAGCGAAGATCGACGAGCTGATGGACGCGGTCGACAAGCAGGTACCGCTGCCGGCGCGCGCTGTCGATCAGCCGTTCCTGATGCCGATCGAGGACATCTTTTCGATCTCGGGGCGCGGCACGGTGGTGACGGGCCGAATCGAGCGCGGCAAGGTGAAGGTGGGCGAGGAAGTGGAGATTGTGGGCTTCCGCGACACGCGCAAGACGGTGGTAACGGGCGTCGAGATGTTCAAGAAGCAGCTCGACGAAGGCATGGCGGGCGACAACGCGGGTCTGCTGCTGCGCGGCATCGCGAAGGAGGATGTGGAGCGCGGGATGGTGCTGGCCAAGACCGGCTCGATCACGCCGCACACCAAGTTCAAGGCAGAGATTTACGTTCTGTCGAAGGACGAGGGTGGGCGTCACACGCCGTTCTTCAACGGATATCGTCCGCAGTTCTACTTCCGCACGACGGACGTGACGGGAGTGGCGAAGCTGCCGGCAGGAACGGAGATGGTGATGCCGGGAGACAACGTGGCGCTCGAAATCGAACTGATCACGCCGGTGGCCATGGAAAAGGGCCTGCGCTTCGCGATCCGCGAGGGCGGCAGGACGGTGGGCGCGGGCACGATCTCGGAGATTATCAGCTAAGGACCAGCGGTCCAGGCGGACGCACCCTTCGGGCGCAAATGCCGGCGGCTTTCCGAAAGTCAGCGATCACGGGGCGTAAACTCCCCGGAAATCAGGTAGGATAAGAAGATGCGTGAAATTGTCACATTGCAGTGTGGCGAGTGCAAAGAGCGCAATTACTCGACGACGAAGAACAAAAAGACGACCACTGGGCGCCTGGAGTTCAAGAAGTTTTGTAATCGCTGCCGCAGGCACACCCCACACAAAGAAACGAAGTAGCGCAGGGTATAGGGTTTAGGGATTAGAGTGTAGCGAATTCGCCAGAGGCGAAGTTGTAACCGGTCTCGTGCCGCGGGCAATGCCTCCGAAATTCTGAACACTGATCGCTGAACACTGCACCCTGTCACAGGGGCGTAAGCTCAACGGTTAAACTGTCGGTCTCCAAAACCGAACTTGGGGGTTCGAATCCCTCCGCCCCTGCCAGATTTTTCCCTGCATGGGAAACAGGCAGAATGCCCGTAGCCGAGAAAAGCGCGGAAAAGAAGAAGAGAGTTATGGCTAAAGCAGCAACTACGAATATCGAACAGGTTCCCAACCGCGCCGTCAGCGTCTTTACTCGCAGCGTGGACTTCCTTAAAGACGTCCGGGCGGAGATGCGCAAGGTCGTCACCCCTTCCGCCGCGGAAGTGCGCTCCACCACGACCGTTGTCATTGTTGCCGTATTCGCATTCGCCGGCTTTTTCTACATCGTGGACGCAGTGCTGGGCAACGCAGTCAAGTATGTGTACCACTGGATGGGCGCACTGCAGTAACGGCACCGGAAGAGGATTGAATGGTAATGGCGGAAGAAGCACAGAACGGAACACCCGGCGCCGATAACACGGGCGAAGGCGGCGAGCAGCAACCGCACCTCGAGCCGCCCGCGAACGAGCGCTTCCGGTGGTACATCATCCACGCTTACTCGGGCTTCGAACGCAAGGTGCGCGAGTCGATCGAGACCCGCGTGCAGGCATTCGGCCTGCAGAATCGCATCGGGCGCGTCATGATCCCGACCGAAGCGGTCACCGAGATCACCAACGGGAAGAAGCGCACCGTCGAACGCGTCTTTTTGCCCGGCTATGTGCTGGTCGAGATGGACCTCGACAACGACCTGTGGCACGTGATCAAGAACACGCCCCGGGTCACTGGATTTCTGGGCACCGGGGATAAGCCGGTTGCGCTCACGGACGATGAAGTCGGCTCGATCCTGTTCCGCAGCGACACCTCCAAGGAGAAGCCGCGGCTCAAGGTCAAGTTCCAGAAGGCCGAATCGGTTCGGATCACCGAAGGGCCGTTCGCGAACTTCAACGGTATCGTCGACGAGGTCAACGAAGACCGAGAGACGCTGAAGGTGATGGTGACCATCTTCGGCAGATCGACGCCGGTGGAGCTGGACTTCGGCAAGGTGGAAAAGATCGCTTAGGAAACAGCCGCTGGCTATTAGCCCTTGGCTTTTCGCGGGAATAAAACAGCGAACGAATTTGCAGTAGCGAAAATCTAGCTAACAGCTGGCAGCGAAGAGCTGATCGCTGGTTGAAAGGTTCTACGAAAAATGGCAGCACCGACAAAAAAGATCGCAACTCAGGTCAAACTCCAGATTGAAGCCGCCAAAGCTACGCCCGCGCCGCCGGTCGGCCCCGCGCTGGGCCAGGCTCAGGTCAACATCATGGAGTTCTGCAAGCAGTTCAACGCCCGCACACAGAACAAGGAAATGGCCGGCCTGATCATCCCGGTGGTCATCACCGTCTATACCGACCGCACCTTCACCTTCATCACGAAGACGCCACCCGCGGCCGTGCTGCTGAAGAAGGCCGCGAACCTGGCCAAGGGTTCGGGGACGCCGAACAAGGACAAGGTGGGTAAGGTCTCCGAAGCTCAGGTCCTCGAGATTGCGAAACAGAAAATGCCCGACCTCAATGCGGCCTCCGTCGAAGCCGCTGTCCGGAGCATCAAAGGCACGGCTCGCTCCATGGGCATCGACGTCGTCGCATAAAATCGACGCAGGAGGTGCGGCATGTCCGCGAATCCCGCAGCGCCTGCTGCAACACAGTCCCGCGTGAGGGAGATGGCCGTACCAACGAGCATCCTGCTCCGCTCGATATCTTTTCCGCTCCTCCTCCGCACTCCAGATCGTCTCGACGACGACCAGTTACTGGAGTTTTGTGCCGCCAACGATTTACTCCGGATCGAACGCAATCCCTCCGGAGAATTGATCGCGAGGACTCCGGCAGGCGGAAAGGCGGGTAAAGGCGAACTCTACATCGGCCGCGAACTCGATAATTGGGTGGAACTTCACCAGGGGTTTGCGTTCGGCCCCAATACCGGCTTCTCCCTACCCGACGGCTCTGTTCGTGCCCCTGATGCAGCGTGGCTCTCTTCGGAGAAGTGGAACAGCCTCACTTCCGAGGAGCAGGAGAAATTCATTCCATTTTGTCCCGAGTTTGTTGTTGAGCTTCGCTCGCCGAGCGATAGCATCACCGAACTTGAGCAGAAGATGTCCGACGGGATGGCGAACGGCGCGCAACTCGCGTGGCTGATCGACCCCCAGCGCAAGCTGGTGATGGTCTACCGCCCGGGTCAGGAACCTGAGACCCGCATCCAGCCGGAGGTCCTCGAAGGTCAAGGCCCCATCACAGGCTTCTCGCTGAAGATGCAGCGACTTTGGGAGTAGGATTTCGGCGGACTCACCTGTGGAAGTGGGACTTCTATCATGGTCAGTGATGCCCGCCCCGCATGAGATCGACGCCGAAGATCCTCTTCGTCTCTTCGACCGGTGGTTGAACGAAGCTCGTTCCAGAGAACCCAACGACCCCAATGCCTGCGCTCTGGCCACGGCCACGTCCGGCGGCGCGCCCAGCGTGCGCATGGTCCTCGCCAAGCCCGTCGGCGATCGCCGCTTTTGTTTCTTCACAAACGCCGGCAGTCAAAAGGGCCGCGAGCTTGCCGACAATCCCAGAGCCGCCCTTTGCTTTCACTGGAAGAGCCTCCGGCGCCAGGTCCGTGTCGAAGGCCGCATCACGGAACTCGATGATGACGCCGTGGACACCTACTTTCACAGCCGCTCGCGCGCCAGCCAGATCGCCGCAGCCATCTCTGACCAGAGCCGGCCCCTCGAAAGCCGGGCGGAGTTAGAGAGAGCCTTCCACTCTTTCCAGGAAGCCCATCCTGACACGATCCCGCCTGGCACGGTCCCGCGCCCGGCCTTCTGGCGCGGCTACCACCTCTCCGAAGAACGCATCGAGTTCTGGATCGATGGCGCTCACCGCCTTCACGACCGCGTCCTCTTCACCCGCACCGAAGCGGGATGGCAACGCCAACGACTCTACCCGTGAAATTTGAAGCCGGCGTCTCTGGCGCTCCACTCGGAGTGCAGTTTGGCAAATCTGGCCATTTCGGGAGTGAATCTTTGCCCTCGCATCCGTGGAACGAATTCTGTACAAAGGGCGTACTGTTTTGCACCAACCGAAAGGGACACCCTTCATGCAAGGACACCCACGCCGTCTTTTGCTCATCGCTGTGCTCGCAGCCCTGGGTCTCGGGCTAAGCCTCCAGCCGGCACATGCCCAGCCCGTGATCCAACCTTCCGTCGATATCACGAAGGTTCCGATGGCCGCGCAGCCCTCCGATCATTTCGACGTAGACGCTGCGACTGAAGCCTACATGGCGATGATTCCGCCGGCTGCTAAAGCTCGCTCCGACGCGTACTTCGAAGGCGGTTACTGGCTCATCCTCTGGGATTTCCTCTATGCCTCGGCGATGATGCTCCTGTTGCTGAACCTGAGATGGTCGGCAAAGATGCGCGACCTGGCCGCGCGCATCACGCGCTTCCGCTGGCTTCAAACGCTGATCTATTTTGGCCAATATCTGGTGCTGACAACGATGCTCGGCTTTCCGCTGGAGTTCTATGAGGGCTACGTGCGGGAGCACAAGTATGGTCTCGCGACGCAGTCTTTCGGTCCGTGGATGGGCGACGAGTTCAAGGGCTTCCTGGTCAATCTCGTGATCGGGGCGATCTCTGTGGTCATCCTGTTCGCGATCGTGCGCCGCCTGCCGCGCACCTGGTGGATATGGGGAGCGGCGGCCACTTTGGTGCTGACCGTCATCTCGATCGCCATCGCTCCCGTGTATCTGGTGCCCATTTTCAACAAGGTCCAGCGCCTCAACGATCCCAAAGTGACGGGACCGATTCTGCGCATGGCGCACGCCAACGGCATCCCGACCAACGATGTCTATGAGATTGACGCCAGCCGTCAGACCACGCGCATGAGCGCCAATGTGAGCGGCTTCGGCAGCACGATGCGCATCACCCTGAATGACAATCTGCTGCGCCGCGGCTCACCGGAGGAGATCCAGGCCGTCATGGGCCACGAGATGGGCCACTACGTTCTGAACCACATCCCGAAAGACATCCTGTTTATCTCGATTATCGATGTGTTGGGGTTCGTGTACTTATTCTTTGGGCTTCAATGGGCGCTTCGGCGCTGGGGTGACCAGTGGCAGATTCACGATGTCGGGGATCCCGCTGTGCTGCCTCTGGTCATGCTGCTGATCGGCATCCTGGTTTTTGTGCTCACGCCGGTATTGAATACGCAGACGCGGGTCGAGGAAAAGGAAGCAGACATGTTCGGGATGAATGCCAGCCGCCAGCCCGATGGCATGGCGCAGGCCGCGATCCACCTCGGCGAGTACCGCAAGATGCACCCAGGCAAACTGGAGGAGTTTATCTTCTTCGACCATCCGAGCGGCTATAAACGGATTCACTCGGCTATGCTCTGGAAGAGCGAGAACCTCGGGCTTTTTGAAAAGAAAGATTGCGGAGGCACAGCGGCGGCGGGAGGGCAGTAAAGGCCGGGACTGTCTCAGGAACGGACCGCGCACCGTAAAAGCGTAAAGTAAAATCCGTGCAAGCGACGGACAGTCCGCTTTGGAGGCGTTTATCGAAGAACCGGCGGTCCCGCGAATCGCGGATCAAACCTGGCACTCCGCAGGATACGCTTCCGCGTTGCCAATTTCGGCCTGATCCAAACCTGACGACCTTGCTTCCCTGCGTGCTTTCATAGATAATGAGAACGTGCGCCCCATGGGCGTAGTGTCACCAGAACCACGGCCGGCAAGCTGCAACGCCCAAGCGGTGGGAGACGAGGAAACATGGCCAAAGTTGGCAAGAGTATCGAGAAGGCGCGCGCCCAGGTGGAGAAACGCCCTTACGCGCTGCAGGACGCCGTTCCGCTTCTGCAGAAAGTGAAATTCGCAAAATTTGATGAGACGGTGGATCTGACCCTGCGTCTGGGTGTCGACCCGCGTCACGCCGACCAAATGGTCCGCGGCACCGTCGTTCTACCGCACGGGCTGGGCAAGACCAAGAAGGTTGCCGTGGTCACTTCGGGCGACAAGCAGCGCGAAGCCGAAGCGGCCGGGGCGGACATCGTGGGCGGCGACGAGTTGGTCGAGAAGATCCAGAAGGAATCGTGGACCGACTTCGACGCTCTCATCGCCACGCCGGACATGATGAAGTCCGTCGGGCGGCTCGGCAAGGTCCTTGGGCCCCGCGGCCTGATGCCGAACCCGAAGACGGGCACGGTTACCAACGATGTTGCCGCGGCCATCAGGGAAATCAAAGCCGGTAAGGTCGAGTTCCGCACCGATAAGACGGCGCTCGTGCACGTCCCCGTCGGCAAGATTTCTTTTCCTCCGCAGAAGCTGGTTGAAAACGCAATCACCGTTATCACCAGCGTGGTGAAAGCAAAACCCTCGGCGGCCAAGGGAAAGTACATCAAGAGCATCACCATCAGCTCGACCATGGGACCCGGCATCGCGCTCGATTCCGCCGTTGCGGACACCGCCTCCAAGGCGACATAAGAACAGCTTTTAACCGCTGGCTTCTAGCCGCTAGCCGGTGAAATTTTGATCGCAGCCCTGGCGGGCCGCAAAACAGGAGATTTAGCTAGCAGCTGGAAGCTAGCAGCTAGAGGCTTATATGGCACTGAGCAGATCGAAAAAGGCGGAGAAGGTCGGCGAGCTCGCGAAAGAGCTTGAGAGCTCGACCAGTGCGATCATCGGCACCTTTTCCAAGTTGACCGTTTCCCAGGATTTTGAGTTACGCAAGACCGTCCGTAACGCAGGCGGCCGCTATCGCGTGCTCAAGAACAAGCTGGCCGCGCGCGCCGCACAGGGCACGAAGATCGAAGCCGCGCTCCAGGGACTGAAGGGCGTCTCGTCTGTCGCTTACACTTCGGGCGATCCTGTGGCTCTCGCGAAGGCTCTCTCCACGTGGGTGCAGGACAACGCGGAGTTCACGTTCAAGCTGGGCATCGTCGATGGGAAAGTTATCAACGTTGAGGAAGTAAAAGCTCTCGCGACCATGCCAGGCAAGGAAGAGATCTTCGCGAAGCTCCTCTTCCTCATCAACTCCCCGGCGCAGCGTCTGGTCACGGTGCTCAACGCAGCGGGCCGCGACCTGGCGGTCGTCATCAACCAGGGCGTGAAGGAAGACAAGTTTGCCGGCGGTCCGGCGCCCGTTGTTCACGCTCCCGCCGTGGAGCAACCGGCCGCAGCAGAAGTTGCGGAGCAGTCTCCGGCCTGATTTGTTTTTGGTTTGGTTTTGGGTTTTGCCGTCAGCCAAAAACTTAAAGCTGGCGGCTGGAAGCTGGTCGCTGTACCAACTCCCTGAGGGGTGCCTGGTCTGGGGCACATCGGAAACCTCGAAAGAGACGAGACAGCATCCGGTGGGAGCAATCCTTCCGGCGTAACAGAAAATTCAGATTTTAGTGGAGAACACAAATGGCAGATCTGCAGCAGTTGGAAGATCAGATTGTCGGGCTTAGCCTGCTGGACGCGGCCGCCCTCGTGAAGAAGCTCGAAGATCGCCTCGGCGTTTCAGCCGCGGCAGCCGCTCCGGTGATGGTTGCCGGCGGCGCAGCGGCGGGCGCGGCAGCCCCGGCGGCCGTCGAGCAGACCGAGTTCACCGTCACCCTCAAGGATGCCGGCGCGAACAAGATCAACACCATCAAGGCAGTACGCGAGGTCACTTCGCTCGGGCTGAAGGAAGCCAAGGACCTGGTGGACGGCGCTCCCAAAACTCTAAAGGAGAACATCAGCAAAGAGGATGCTGAGGCGATCCGGAAGAAGTTCGAAGGCGTCGCTACCGTCGAAGTGAAGTAACATTTCGGGTCCGGCAAGCAACTTGCGTGCCAAAGCGGAACGCGCTATTATAGTTTTTGTGCGTTCCGCTCGGCTGCATTCCTGTTGGCCTGTTTTGGGGCGCATTTCCGTCCACCTGATCATCGTCGAACGGTAGCCATGCTCGTCTACGACGGGCGCGGCTGTTTGCGCGCATGATCTTGAGGATTAGAAAGAGATGATTTTCCGGCTACTCTTGCCGGCGTTATCGCAGGCCAGCGGCGGACCTGGGATAGCGAGTAAGAAAGGTAGTCAGGCGGCGCGGGGCGAGCGAAGGTATCAGCGGCGGGAATCGGACATTCTGTCACAGTTCAGTGCACAATTCGGTTGTGGCGCTCATGGGACTTGCTGTCTCCGCGAGCGTTTTCGGTTTTCCCCCGCGCTCTCGTCTCGATCCGCTTCCTTTCCTCCGTCGCATCATCGCCCCGGCTCTGACTTTTATAGCAGGCCCGGCAGGCGAACTGGCAACCGGTGCTCCCGCATAGCTGCCCGATTAAAGCGGAAGCGTAACCCCCTTGCGGCCTTCCGTGCAAGAAAAAAACGGCATTTGCACCCTGATTTTTGTGCGGCCGTAACAAGCGCAGTGCCCTTTCCGAACGAGGCGGGGCGGGCATCGCGTCGCTGGACCAACCAACGCAAAGCGCGCCGCATGACCCGGACGGCCGCTTTTTTCTTCCTCGCTCTACGGGTCCTGAGGAGTAACGAATGTCTAACGAGAACCGCGCGGTTCGCAGCCGTCTCGACTTTTCGAAGATCCCAACCGCTATCCGTATCCCGAACCTCATCGAAGTCCAGCGCCGCTCCTACGAGCGCTTTCTGCAGATGGACAAACTGCCCTCGGAGCGCGACGACTCCGGCCTGCAGTCGGTCTTTACCTCCGTTTTCCCCATTACGGATTTTCGCAACATCTCGCAGCTCGACTTCGTCGATTTTGCCATCGGCAACTGGGAGTGCAAGTGCGGACACCTGAAGGGTCTTCACCACCTGCGCACCACCTGCGTCCATTGCGGCGCGATGGTGATTACCGACCCGTTCCATCCCGGCGACGTTCTCTGCCAGAAGTGCGGCACCTACAACAAGAACACGCCTGACTTCTGCAACAAGTGCGGCGATCCGGTTGGACTGCAGCTGAAGTACGACCAGGCAGAGTGCGAAGAGCGCGGCATGACGTATTCCGCGCCGCTCAAGGTCACCGTTCGGCTGACAATCTACGATAAGGATCCCGAGACCGGCGCCAAGTCCATCCGCGACATTAAAGAGCAGGAAGTCTTCTTCGGCGACATTCCGCTGATGACGCAGAACGGAACCTTCATCGTGAACGGCACCGAGCGCGTGATCGTATCGCAGCTCCACCGTTCGCCTGGCGTCTTCTTCGAGACCGCGAACAATCGTACCTACTTCCTCGGCAAGATCATCCCCTACCGCGGATCGTGGGTTGAATTCGAGTACGACCAGAAGAATACGCTGTATGTCCGCATCGACCGCAAGCGCAAATTCCTCGGCACGATCTTCCTGCGCGCTCTCGGCCTCAAGAGCGATGAAGAGATCCTCCGCACCTTCTACACCGTCGACAAAATCAAGGTGAAGGACGGCAAGCTCTTCTGGACTCTCGATCCGGCGTCCGACAAGCCGACGCATCTGTTGGGCGCGAAGCCGGCACACGCCATCGTTTCCAAAGGCGAAGAGATCGCTCACTCTGGCCGCAAAGTCACGCCCTCGATCATGAAGGCTTTGCGGGCCGCGAAGATCGCTGAAGTGGAAGTGGAGGCGGCCGAGCTCGATGGTGCAATGACAGCTGCCGACGTGGTCGACACCAACACCGGCGAAGTCTTTATGGAGGCGAATCAGGAGCTCACCTCCGATAAGCTGCATAAGATCGTCGAAGCCGGCATCAGCTCGCTGGATGTCTTTTTCCCTGAACGCGACGATATGGGCAACGTGATCACCAACACGCTGCGCCGCGACTCGGTCCGCAAGCCGGAAGAAGCGCTGATCGAGATCTACCGCAAGTTGCGTCCGGGTGATCCGCCGACCCTCGACACCGCAACCGCACTCTTCGAAGGCATGTTCTTCGATCCGCGCAAGTACGACTTCTCGCGCGTGGGCCGCCTCAAGTTCAACATCAAGCTCTACGAGAATCAGGACGCTACCTCACTCGACCACCGCACCCTGACTCCCGAAGACTTCTACGCCACGATCCGGTACCTGCTGAAGCTGCGACGCAACATCGGCATGGTGGACGACATCGATCACCTTGGCAACCGCCGTGTGCGCGCGGTCGGCGAGCTGATGGAGAATCAGTTCCGCATTGGCCTCGTCCGCATGGAACGCGCCATTAAGGAAAAGATGAGCGTGTATCAGGAGATGTCGACGGCCATGCCGCACGACCTGATCAACGCCAAGCCGGTGATGGCCGCTATCCGCGAGTTCTTCGGCTCCTCGCAGCTCTCGCAGTTCATGGATCAGACCAACCCGCTCTCGGAGATCACGCACAAGCGCCGTCTCTCCGCACTGGGGCCGGGCGGTCTCTCCCGCGAGCGCGCCGGATTCGAAGTCCGCGACGTGCACCCCACGCACTATGGCCGTATCTGCCCGATTGAGACGCCGGAAGGTCCGAACATCGGCCTGATCAGCTCGCTCTCGTGCTTCGCGCGCATCAACGAATACGGCTTCATCGAGTCGCCGTACCGGAAAGTGCGCGACAGCCGCATGCTCGACTTCGTTCAGATCACCAACGCCGGCGAAAGCGGCATGCGCGTCGGCGATCATCTCGAGAAGACCGAGGCCCTCAAGCTCAACGACAAGCTGAAGAAGGAAAAGCAGCGTCAGATTGAGTACGAGCCTTACTCCTTCTATCTCTCGGCGTGGGAAGAAGACCGGCACACGATCGCGCAGGCCAACGTCGAGCTCGACCAGAACGGCAACATCGTCGAAGAGTTGGTGAACGCCCGCCGCCAGGGAAACTTCGTCCTGGTGAATCGCGGCGAAGTTGACTACATCGACGTCAGCCCCAAGCAGCTCGTTTCCGTCGCAGCCTCGCTGGTCCCGTTCCTCGAGCACGACGACGCGAACCGCGCGCTCATGGGTGCGAACATGCAACGCCAGTCCGTGCCTTTGCTCGTCTCTGAAGCTCCGCTGGTCGGCACGGGCATGGAAGGCGTCACCGCTCGCGACTCGGGCGCCGTCATCCTGGCCAAACGCAACGGCATCGTCGATTCGGTCGACTCCGAGCGCATCATCGTGCGCGTCGAAGGCGAGCATCATCCCACGCAGCTGTCGCGCGAGGTGGGATCCGACATCTACCAGCTGATCAAGTTCAAGCGGTCCAACCAGAACACCTGCATCAATCAGAAGCCGATCGTCCGTCAGGGCGACCGCGTTCTGAAGGGGCAAGTCATCGCCGACGGTCCCTGCACAGAGCAGGGCGAGCTCGGCCTCGGCCGCAACGTGCTGGTCGCGTTCATGCCGTGGCGGGGCTACAACTTCGAAGACGCGATCCTCATCTCCGAAAAACTCGTGCGCGACGACTACTACACCTCCGTCCACATCGAGGAGTTCGAGATCGAAGCGCGCGACACCAAACTCGGTCCGGAAGAGATCACCCGCGACATCCCCAACGTCAGCGAGCACTCGCTGCGCGATCTGGATGAGAGCGGCATCATCCGCATCGGCGCGAAGGTGCACCACAACGACATTCTGGTCGGCAAGGTCACGCCGAAGGGCGAAACCCAGCTCACGCCGGAAGAGAAGCTGCTCCGCGCCATCTTCGGCGAAAAGGCCGGCGATGTTCGTGACGCTTCCCTCACCTGCCCTCCTGGCATTGAGGGCACTGTGGTGGACGTCCGCATCTTCTCCCGCAAGGGTCAGGAAAAGGACGAACGCGCCCGCCAGATTGAAGCGGAACAGATCGCCGGTCTCGAAAAGAATCTCTCCGACGAAATCCGCATTCTCACCGACGAGCGGCTCAAGCGTCTGGAAAGCATCCTCGGCAACAAGGAAGTTCTCGCCGACCTTCATGACGAGCGCACCAACAAGCGTCTGCTGGCCAAGGGCGCGATCCTCGACCGCGATGCGATCGAGCGCATCTCAACCCGCAACCTCAAACGCATTCGGTACAACGACAAAGATCCGCGCGTGAATGAGCAGATCGATGAGATCGAGGAGATGACCTCGCGTCAGATCGATGTGCTGCGCAAGATCACGAACGAAAAGATCGGCAAGCTGCAGAAGGGCGACGAGCTGGCCCCCGGCGTCATCAAGCTGGTGAAGGTCTATATCGCCATGAAGCGCAAGCTCTCCGTTGGCGACAAGATGGCCGGACGGCACGGTAACAAGGGCGTGATCGCGCGCATTCTTCCGGAGGAAGACATGCCGTATCTGCCCAACGGAACGCCGGTGGAGATTGTTCTGAATCCGCTCGGTGTGCCTTCCCGTATGAACGTCGGTCAGATTCTCGAAACGCATCTCGGCTGGGCCGCGCACGATCTCGGCCAGCAGATCGCCGAGCTGGTGAAGAAGAATCAGGATGCCAACGAAGTGCGGAAAGCCGTGACGGAGAAGTTTGCCAACACGGCAGCGCTTCGCCAGCTGCTGGAACTCGACGACACGCAGTTGCTGCGGGTTGCCGCGGGTATGAAGAATGGCATCTGGTTCGGCACTGCGGTCTTCGATGGCGCTCGAGAGAGCGAAATCAAGGCGCTGCTGAGTGCGGCGGGGCTTCCGACATCCGGCAAAACCGAACTCTTCGACGGCATGTCCGGCGATGCGTTCGAGCAGCCAGCGACAGTGGGCTACATCTATATGTTGAAGCTCTCGCACCTGGTCGACGACAAGATCCACGCGCGCTCCATCGGCCCGTATTCGCTGATCACCCAGCAGCCGCTGGGCGGCAAGGCGCAGTTCGGCGGGCAGCGCTTTGGAGAGATGGAAGTCTGGGCGCTCGAAGCGTATGGCGCCGCGTACATCCTCCAGGAGCTGCTCACAGCCAAGTCCGACGACGTTTACGGCCGCACCCGTATCTACGAGGCCATCGTCAAGGGCGAAGCTGCCATCGAGCCGGGCGTGCCGGAATCCTTTAACGTGCTCATCCGCGAGCTGCAGTCGCTCTGCCTCGATGTTGAGCTGATCAAGCAAGCCGGTGGTGAAGGCCCGAAGGACGCGAAGAAGCAGCCCGTCCCTGAGCTCGCCGCCGCGGATTAGTTTTTCAGTTCTCAGTTGCCAGTCCCCAGTTAGGGGGACTGGCACCGGGAGCTGCGACAGGTTTAGAGCGGCACAGGTTTTGAGAGCGCCGCTGAAGACAGCAGCAAACACGCTGGGGACTGGTGACTGATCACTGGGGACCTCAGCCAAGGAGGAACACCTTGTACCGTTCCAGCCCGTTTGAAATGACCAGCCCCATCACCGACTTCGACGCGATCCGTATCTCCCTCGCCTCGCCTGAAAAGATTCGCAGCTGGTCGCATGGCGAAGTCACGAAGCCGGAAACCATCAACTACCGCACGTTCAAACCGGAGCGTGATGGACTTTTCTGCGCCCGCATCTTTGGCCCGGTGACTGACTGGGAGTGCCTCTGCGGTAAGTACAAGCGCATGAAGCACCGCGGCGTCATCTGCGACAAGTGCGGCGTCGAAGTCACGGTCTCGAAAGTCCGCCGCGAACGGCTGGGCCACATCGAGCTCGCGTCGCCGTGTTCCCACGTCTGGTTCTTCAAAGGACTGCCGTCGCGTATCGGTCACCTGCTCGATATCTCCCTTCGTGACCTCGAGTCGGTGCTCTACTTCGAGAGCTACGTCGTTGTCGATCCCGGCGACGCGCCCGTCCGCGAGCGCGAGATTATCAAGGACGAGACGAAGTTCCGTGAAGTGGACCAGCAGTACCGCCCCACCGGCTTCAAGGGCATGATGGGCGCCGAGGCCATCAAGGAGTTGCTGAAGCGAGTTAACGTCGACGAGCTCTCCATCGAACTCCGCGAGCGCATGAAGGCCGAAACTTCGCTCCAAAAGCGCCTCAAGTACGCGAAGCGCCTGAAGGTCGTCGAAGCCTTCCGCAAGTCCGGCAACAAGCCGCAGTGGATGATCCTCGACGTGATCCCGGTCATCCCGCCGGAACTACGCCCCCTGGTGCCGTTGGACGGCGGCCGCTTCGCCACGTCCGACCTGAACGATCTTTACCGCCGCGTCATCAACCGTAACAACCGGTTGAAGAAGCTTATGGACCTGCATGCGCCCGAAGTCATCGTGCGCAACGAAAAGCGCATGCTGCAGGAAGCCGTCGACGCCCTCTTCGATAACGGCCGTCGCGGCCGCGTCCTGCGCGGGGCCAACAACCGCCCGCTCAAGTCGCTCTCCGATACGCTGAAAGGCAAGCAGGGCCGCTTCCGCCAGAACCTGCTCGGCAAGCGCGTCGATTACTCCGGCCGTTCAGTGATCGTGGTCGGTCCCGAGCTCAAACTGCATCAGTGCGGACTTCCGAAGAAGATGGCGCTTGAGCTCTTCAAGCCCTTCATCTATCACCGCCTCGAGCAAACCGGCCACTGCACCACCATCAAGCAGGCCAAGGAGATGGTCGAGCTCCAGGAACCGATCGTGTGGGACATCCTCGAGGAGGTCATCCGCGATCACCCGGTGCTGCTCAACCGCGCTCCTACACTTCACCGCCTTGGCATTCAGGCGTTCGAGCCGGTGCTGGTCGAAGGCAAGGCCATCAAGATCCACCCGCTGGTCTGCACCGCCTTCAACGCCGACTTCGATGGCGACCAGATGGCCGTACACATTCCGCTCTCGCCGGAAGCGCAGGTCGAAGCGTCTGTGCTCATGCTGTCTTCGCACAATATCCTCTCGCCGGCGTCCGGACACCCGATCACGGTGCCGACGCAGGACATGGTGCTGGGCCTTTACTACCTCACCAAGTCCAAGAAGGGCGCGAAGGGCGAAGGCCGGGTCTTCGCGAACATCGAAGAAGTCCTTATGGCTCTCGAAGCGAAAGAGGTCGAGACGCTTAGCCCGATTCGCCTGCGCTATACCGGTCCCGTTCTCGAAATGGGCACCGCCTACGATGACCAGGATCTCACGCACACCGAGCCAGTGCAGTACGATCGGCAGTTCATCACGACCACCGTCGGCCGCGCCATCCTCAACGATGCGCTGCCCGCGGAGATGCCCTACGTCAACGGCCTGCTGAAGAAGAAGGGCATCGGCCAGCTCGTGAACTACTGCTACCTCAACCATGGCCTCGAGCTCACCGTGACCATGCTCGACCACATCAAGGACCTCGGCTTCAATTACGCCACGCGCTCGGGCCTCTCGGTCGGCCTCGACGACATGGTGATCCCGGAAGCCAAGTACGCCACGGTCCGCGATGCCGAAAAACAGGCGATCGCGGTCCAGCAGCAGTATCTGGACGGCGCCATCACCAACGGCGAGCGCAACAACAAGGTCATCCAGATCTGGTCGGCGGTCACCGAACGCGTTGCCGACGAGATGTTCGACAACATGAAGCGCGCCGATAAGGAAGGCGCGATGAACCCGATTTACATCATGGCCGACTCCGGCGCTCGCGGATCGAAACAGCAGATCCGTCAGCTCTCCGGGATGCGCGGACTGATGGCCAAGCCTTCCGGCGAAATCATCGAGACCCCTATCACAGCCAACTTCCGTGAAGGGCTCACCGTGCTCGAGTACTTCATCTCAACGCACGGTGCGCGTAAGGGCCTCGCCGATACCGCGCTCAAGACCGCTGACTCGGGCTACCTCACCCGTCGTCTCGTCGACGTGGCGCAGGACGTCATCGTCAGCGAGCGCGACTGCAAAACCGTGGAAGGCATCTACGTCACCCCCATCGTCGAGTCCGGCGAGATCATCGAGCCGCTGCGGGACCGCATCGTCGGCCGCGTATCTCTCGAAAAAATCAAGGACTACGAAGGCCAGGTGATCGTCGACGTCAACCAGGAGATCACCGAAGACCTCGCCTCCGCGATTCAGGCAGCGGGCATCGAGCGCGTCAAGATTCGCTCCGTCCTCACCTGCGAATCCCGCCGCGGCGTCTGCGTTCTCTGCTATGGCCGCAACCTCGGCTCGGGCCGTCTGGTGGAACTTGGCGAAGCGGTTGGTGTCATCGCCGCGCAATCGATCGGCGAGCCCGGCACACAGCTCACCATGCGTACCTTCCACATCGGTGGAACCGCGTCGCGTGTTAACGAGCAGTCGCGGCTCGAAGCCAAGAACAACGGCTCCGTCCGCTTCATCAACCTGGCTTCTGTTCGCAGCCGTCAGGGGGATCTCGTTGCGATGAACCGCTCCGGCTCCATCGCTGTCGTCGATGATCGCGGCCGCGAGAAGGAGCGCTACCAGGTCGTCTACGGTGCCCGCCTCAAAGTGGAAGAGGGTCAGGCTGTCAAGCTCGGTCAGGTCATGGCCGAGTGGGATCCCTACACCTTCGCCATCCTGACGGAAATCGGTGGCAGCGTCCAGTTCAAGGACCTGCAGGAAGGCATCACGCTCCACGAAGAAGTCGACGAGGTCACGGGCCTCTCGCGTCTCGTGGTCGCGGAAGCCCCCGACGAGAAGCGTCAACCCGCCATCGTGATCAAGGGCGCCAAGGGCAACAAGCGTTACCTCATGCCCAGCCGCGCTCACCTCATGGTGCAGGACGGAGACGAGGTCTTCCCCGGCGACATCCTTGCCAAGATTCCGCGCGAAACCACGCGCACCAAGGACATCACCGGCGGTCTGCCGCGCGTCGTCGAACTCTTCGAAGCCCGCAAGCCGCGCGAAACCGCCATCATCTCCGAGATCGACGGCGTCGTCCGCTTCGGCGAAGTGAGCAAGGGTCAGCGCCGCATCTACGTCACGGCCGACAACGGCGAGGAGAAGGAATACTCCGTGCCGCGCGGCGTACACATCAACGTGCAGGAAGGCGAACGCGTCCGCGCCGGCGAGCCGCTCATGGATGGTCCTCTTAACCCGCACGACATTCTCGCCGTCCTCGGCGAGAAGGAACTGCAGGCTTACCTGGTGAACGAAATCCAGGAAGTCTACCGTCTCCAGGGTGTGGCCATCTCCGACAAGCACATCGAAACCATCGTCCGGCAGATGCTCCGCTGGGTGAAGATCGAGGAAGTCGGCGACTCCAGCTTCCTGCTCGAACAGCAGGTCGACAAGTTCCGCTTCCGCGAAGAGAAAGACCGCGTGATCGCGAACGGTGGCCGTCCGGCTGTTGGACGCCCGCTGCTGCTCGGCATCACCAAGGCCTCGCTCTCCACCGAATCCTTCATCTCCGCAGCGTCCTTCCAGGAGACCACGCGCGTGCTGACCGAAGCCTCCATCAACGGAGCGGTCGACAACCTGCGCGGCCTCAAGGAGAACGTGATCGTCGGCCGGCTCATTCCTGCCGGAACGGGCATGGAATTCTACCGCAACGTCCAGCTCTCACCGGAGCTCGAAGAAGCGGCGGCGAAGATACAGGCCGAAGTGCAAACCGCCTGGGAAGAAGCCGAACGCGAACTGGAGCTCATGCGTCAGGAAGGCGAAGCAGAAGAGATGGCGGCGAGCGAGTAACGCATCACTTACCAACAAAAAAAGCCCGGCGAAAACCGGGCCTTTTTTGTTGGATCGCCAGCAGAACCTCAGCAGTCGTCGTCGCTGTGGTCAGCCGGCTCGACGTGGAGTGAGAGGGGCTCAGCGATGCCTACCGTTGCGACTTCCGCGCCTTCCTCTGTTGCCTTTTCAATCGCCTGGCGTCCTTCCGCGATTGCTTCAGGTTGTGTCGCTTCGCCGCAGCCCGGGCCGCGGAGTTGGCATCGGCACGAGCAGTAACCGGCGCCGAAAGCCCCACCCCGAGGAAAACAAATAGGACAGCAGCCGCCAGCCTCTTCACATAGTCCCCCTTGTACTAGCCTGGCAGGAGTTTATCGCGGGCGGAGTTCGAAAGCCCATTCCCCGCTTAGGGGATGACACGGCCCTGCCGAGGGCAGGCGACCGCTACCCCGCGAACCGCCCGTCTCTCCTGTCTCGAACAACTGGCTGCCTGCGGGTGCGGCACCACGAGGGTCGTGCCCTGACGCAACGACCATTTCGGAGTCTTTCTCGAGCTGTGAAGGGGTGCGTCGTGCAGTCGCCCTCCGCCGCCTTTTTTAACCCAACGCCAAACAACGCCAATCTACTTCCGGGAATCACAACTCCCGAGGATTACCCATGAACGCACTCTGCAGAGTTTTCGCCGTTTCCACCCTCGCCCTCACCCTCACCGCTTCCATCGCCGTCGCCCAGGATCATCACGACGATCAGGATCACCACCAGCAGTACGTCCATCACGACGACTGGCGCAAGGGCGCCAAAATCAACCACGACGACTGGGCCCGCGGCGAGCAGGTCGACTGGCACGCTCACCATCTGCGTCGTCCTCCCCACGGTTATGAATGGCGTCAGGTGGACGGCAACTATGTCCTCGCCAACAACGACGGGCTGATCTTCTCGGTCGTCGTCGGCCACTAAGGGCCGCTACTCTCGGATCAAACTGACCTCTCCCGGGCTTCGAGGCATCGAAGCCTGGGAGAGCCCGAAGCCCCGACTTCGAAACCCGAGCCCCCAACTTCCAACTCCTGCCTCAGGTTGCACCTCACCTCCCCGCAGTTCTCCACTCGTCCAGGCTTCCCGTTTGGGCCGCAGGTGCACCGCCCTACCCGCGAAAAACCATGAAAATCCCATCAAAATCGGGTTACTATAACTCACCCTCCCTGGCAGCCCGCCACAACACAGCCTGAGACCAAAAGGAGAACTCTCACAGTGAGTTGGAAGTCTATCTCTTTTCCCCTCATCATCCTTGGCCTTTTCCTTTCGCACAGCGCCGCCGCCCAGCAACTCGCTCAGTCCGACGCGGCCGACATGCTGAACAAGCTGGGCCAGGCTTCGGCCGCCAGTGACTTTGTCCTCTCCGAAGCGCAGGACCAACAACTGCACCGGCTCAACAAGGACGTTGTCGATGCGCTGCAAATCCAGACAGAGAGCCCCTGCACGCTCAATGCGCGCGACCCACGCGTCCGCTCCCACCAGCTCGTCATCTGCCAGGGGCTTTTCCCGCCCGGACTCAATCCAACGCAGCCGGCTTACGACATTAAACTGGGCCACACTTTTCCTTGGCACGTCGTGACCGTCACTATCCCCGACGAACCCTCGGACAATCCCCAGGAACAACTGGTTCAATACACATGGGAGTACGATTTTGGCGCACTGCCGGCGGAGCTGCAGGCCATCCTGAAAGGGACTCCTCGGCCTGGACAGTCCCTCTTCAGCCGCGACGGTGGCGCGTGGCACTGGACCGCCTATAGGTGAGGAAGCGCGCCAACAAGCGGAGCGCTCTGAATTAGCCCGGACAAGCGAAAGGGCGAGTTCCCTTGCGGGTTCTCGCCCTCTCTTCCGATTTATCGAAGATCTGGCTTCGGCTACCTGATCACAACCTGTTGATATCGTCTTCGCTCAGGCCATCGAGCTTGCGCCCGCGCTCCCGCGCGCTTCCGTCATCCCAGCGATTGCGTGAGCATCTTCGTCGCCATCCTGAACCATCCGGTCGCCCGGCTGATTCCCGAAACCCCCGGTTTCTCGTGAGCTTCCTGAGCTCCGTTTCCGTCGCTCCTGACCGCTTCGTTTTGCTCTCTTCTTCGGGAGGATTGCTCCTCCGTTGAAAGGATCATCGCACAAAACCGCGGTTCCGCAAGTAGCCGCAAGTCCTTTATTTCTGTGCAAATCCGGGGTATTTATGTGCAAATGGGCGGTCGAAATTCCGGCTTGCACAGACTCCAGTGCAACCCGTGCATTCGCGCAGTTCCTTAGCGTCACCAGTGGATGGAAATCTGCTTCCATCGTGCGATCTGTAACAGCCATGATTACTTTTATCCGGTCGCTGTTTGCAGCGGCGGGTCAGGGGGTCCAGCGGCGCTCAACAGGTGCGAATCCAACGCCCGATTTCGCTTTTTTGCTGGCTACCCTCCATCACATCGAAGAGCCCACCGGTTCCCATACAATGATCCTTCGTTAAACTGCTTTTGCTTTATTGATTGGAACCGAGGCGCACTCCATGGCAACCGAACGACTCACCTACATGGGCTTGCCCGACTGCATCAGGCTGTCTAACGGCACGGTTGATCTGATCCTCACCACGGCCGTAGGCCCGCGCATCCTTTTCTACGGCCCCAGCGGGGGCCAGAATCATCTTGGCAGTTTTCCCGACAACACGGCAAAGACGGCCCTCGGCACGTGGAAGCCGTACGGCGGACATCGGCTGTGGGTCTGGCCGGAGGTGTTTCCCGCTACTTATGCGCCGGATAATGATCCTGTCGAGCATCAGGTGGAGGGAGACCTCAGCGTCCTGCTGCGTCGTCCCAAGGACGGCGCCTCGATGGAGAAGCAGATCCGCATCACGCTCGACGGTTCAGGCTCGCATGTGCGCCTGGAACACACCGTCACCAGTCACAACCTCTGGCCCGTTGACGTCGCGGTCTGGGCCATCACCATCGTGCAGTCAGGAACCGCGATCGTTCCCCGCGTTCCGTTCCAGTCGCACGACGACTATGCGCCCGCCACGCAGCCACTGGCGCTGTGCGCGTTTACGGATTTGCAGGATCCGCGCTTCACCCTGGGCCTCAGGTACATCCTGCTGCGCGCCGATCCAGCTCGCCCGAACGCGCAGAAGTTTGGCTTGCGGAATAAAGAAGGATGGTGCGCCCATCTGCGCGGCGAGTCGCTTTTCGTCAAGCGCTTCGCGCATTCCAATCGTGCCGACTACCCGGACTATGGCGTGAACACCGAAGTCTATGTGGAAGGATCCTTCCAGGAAGTCGAGCTGATGGGTCCGCGCCGCGTTGTGTGGCCAGGCGAGTCGATTTCGCTCAGCGAAGAATGGAATCTGTTTCAGGGAATCAAGGTCGCTCCGGGGACCCCGGATCTCGACGAACTCGACCGCGCGATTAGTCCTTCGATCCGTTCTTTGTTTTGAAGAAACGGACCCCGAATGGCTATGTTTTCGACGGAGTCATCGGCTCATCGCTTGCCCCAGCCGCCTCCCCCGGGAGTCTCGATGCGCAGGATATCGCCGGCGTCGAGATGAAGACTGCATTTTCCAGGTAACTCGATCTCTTCTCCGGTTGCGCCTTTGATCAGCACGGCGCGCCCCGGTAATCCGTCTTCTCCTCCCTGCAATCCCCAGGGGCGAAGCTTCCGGCGATCGGCCAGCAACGTGACCTGGGCCGGCGCCAGCAGCTCGATCTCACGGATGAGCCCGTCGCCTCCGGGAAATTTTCCCTCGCCGCCCGATCCCTGACGATAGGCGTAGCGCTGGACACGAAACGGATACGCATATTCGAGAGCCTCGATCGGTGTGTTGAGCGAATTGGTCATGTGGGTCTGCACGCCTGAGATGCCGTCCATACCGGGCCGCGCGCCCGTGCCGCCTGCGGCTGTTTCGTAGTAGGTGAATGGCTCACCGGAACGCGGGTCAATGCCGCCGATGGTCAAGTTGGTCATGGTGCCGGCGCTGGCTGCGGGGATGCGGTCCGGTACTGCGAGCGCCAGCGCACGCAGCAACACATCGACGATCCGTTGTGACGTCTCGACATTGCCGCCGGCGACGGGGGCAGGCGGACGGGCGTCAACGATGCTGGCGGGCGGCGTAGTGAGCGTCAGCGGGCGCAGAATTCCGGCGGTTGCCGGGGCATCGTGACCGAGCAAACACCGCAGAACATAGAAGCAGGCGGAAAGCGTGATTGCCCGCACTGCATTCACGCTGCCCGTAACCTGCGGAGAGGAACCGGTAAAGTCGATGTGGATCGAAGCTGCGGCGGGATCAATTTGGATGCGCGCGCAAATCTGAATGGCCGCGTCGTCGACGCCATCATCGTCGAGCCAGTCTTCCCCGGCAAACTCGCCGGCAGGCATCCGGCGCAACTCGGCGCGGATCAGCCGCTCGGAGTAATCCAGGAGCTCCTCTGTGAGCATCTGGACTTGCGGTTCACCGTATTTCTCGACCAGTTCGAGAACGCGCTGTTCTCCTACGCGACAGGCTCCGATTTGCGCGACCAGATCGCCTTCGCGTTCCCTGGGAGTGCGGACGTTCAGCAGGATGAGGTTGAGCATTTCGCGATCCATCTCTCCGCACCGCACAAGGCGAACCGGCGGGATGCGCAGCCCTTCCTCGAAAATCTCCCGCGCCGGTCCCATGGATCCAGGGAAGGCTCCGCCGACATCGGCATGGTGGGCGCGCGTGGAGACATAAAACGCCGGCGCTTCCGCGTCGGGAAGAAAAACCGGCAGCACCATGGTGATATCGGGCAGGTGCGTTCCGCCCGCATAGGGATCGTTCAGGATGACAACATCGCCGGGCGAAGATGCAGCGTGCGACTGCGGCGTCGACGGACATCGGCATCGATCCAAGATGTACCGGCATGTGGTCGCCCATCGCGATCACACGAGCCTTGTCATCGAAGATCGCGCAGGAGTAGTCACGGCGCTCCTTGATGTTCGGCGAGAGAGCCGTGCGGCGCAGCGCCGCGCCCATCTCCTCCGCGATGGAATGGACCGCGCTGCGGAAGAGTGCGAGTTCGATGGGACCGGCGCTTTGTTGGTTCATTTCTTCTCTTCGCCAACGGCGATGATCAGGTTGGTGAAGGGATCGACGGAGGCCTGGCATCCCGGTGGTAAAACAGTGGTCGAGGAATATTCCGTGATCATCGCAGGACCTGCAAGCATATCGCCGGGATGAAGGAGTTCGCGACGATAGATCCGCGACGGCACAAATTTTCCATCGAAGAAAATGTCTCGCTCCGCGCAGAATGCCGCGCTGCCATCCCCAGGCCGGAGTTCGCGGCGCACCGGAGTATAGGGCTCAGGGGTCGCGGTCATGCGAAGTCGCAGATTCACAATCTGTACCGGCTTACTCAGGTCGCTGAAGCCGTAGCGCTGCCGATGCAGGCGATGAAAGTCATCGACCCAGCGTGCGGGAGCCGAATGATCCCACGGCACATTCAGCTCGTAGCCCTGGCCTGCGTAGCGGACATCGAGCGAATATTCGGGCTGGCCGGTGAGGCCTTCTGCCGCAAACTCGGCGCTGGCATGCTGCTCCAAAGTTCCGAAGAGCTCTCCCATGTGAACCACGGAGTCTCCGGGCAACATTACGGTTTGCGCATGATCGCGCACCACATCCGCGAGGAGAATGCCAAGGGCGGACAGTGCCCCGGGCATGGCGGGAACAAGGACCGTCGGGATACGCAGCGCGCGCGCCAGGAGACACGCGTGCAAGGGTCCGCCCCCGCCAAAAGCGACCAGCGCGAAATCGCGGGGATCGTATCCCTGCTCGACAGAGATGACGCGAATGGCTCTTTCCATCTCCGCTTCAACGACGCGCAGAATGCCCGCCGCAAATCCTTCAACGGAAGCGACAGAACTCTTTTGTTCGAGCATGAGCTTCCGCGTGCGTTCGAGATCGAGAGGCACCTTGCCCCCGAGGAATGCGCTCTCATCGATGCGGCCCAACAGCAAATTAGCATCGGTAACGGTAGCTCTGGTTCCACGGCCAAAACTGATGGGGCCAGGATCGGCACCGGCGGACTCCGGCCCGACGCGCAGCATGCCGCCCTCATCGAAGCGGGCAATGGAGCCGCCCCCGGCCCCGGCTGTGTGAATCTCGAGCATGGGAACGGCAACGGGAACTCCGCCGACCACGGATTCCCGGCTCCGCCGCACTCCGCCGTGCGCCGCATCGGACAGGAACACGTCGGTCGAAGTGCCGCCTGCGTCGAGGCCGATAATGCGTTGGAAGCCCGCCTGCGCGGCAACGCGCGTTGCACCGAGGACGCCGCCCGCCGGTCCGGACAATACCGTGCGCACCGGCTCCTGAGCAGCGAGACGAGCCGAGACGATGCCGCCCGAGGACTGCATCACATCCACGTGGCTGCCTTGATGCCCGGAAGCAACGCGCGACTCGAGGTGCAAAAGATATTTCTGCATGAGCGGAGCCAGATATGCATTAACGACGGTCGTTGAGGCCCGCTCGTACTCGCGAAATTCCGGAAGAATACGGTGGGATACGGAAACAGGGATTCCGAGACGGCTCAGTATGGCTTCCACTCGCAGCTCCGTCTCCGGGTTGGCGAATGAGAACAAGAGCGAGATGGCAACCGCCTCGGCGCCACTCGATTGGATCGCAGCAGCCAGCGCTTCAAGGGTCGAATCGTCCGGAGCGCGAATGATTTGACCGTCTGGACCGACGCGTTCATTGACACCGAAGCGCAGAGGCTGGGGAACCAGGCAGACGGGAGCGGGTGCGAACCAGTCATATAAGCTGGCGCGAGTTTGCCGGCCGATGGCGATCGCGTCTTCCAATCCCGCCGTGGTGACCAGGGCCACCAGCGCGCCACGGCGCTCGAGCATCGCGTTCGTGCCGAGCGTAGTACCGTGACGAACATCGACGGCACGTGACCCGGCAATTTGAGAGAGCGTGTCGAGAACGGCGATGGAAGGATCGGCGGGCGTCGAGAAAAGCTTCAGGACGCAGAGCTCGCCCTGGTCGAGATAAACGCAATCGGTAAAGGTGCCGCCTGTATCGATGGCCGCGCGCAATGGCTTGCTCTCGTATCGTGGATGGATAAATTCGCTTCGCCGTCTTCCAGAACTCTAAAACACCACGGGGCAAAGCTGCCGGAAATCGACGTGGCAGCCAAAGCAGGAGACATGGTGGCGCAACCCGCGCATACGCCGGTCGGATTCACGGGCTGAGGGTCACTTTTCCCAATCGCATCTCTCTAACCTGTACTCTGAATGCCGGAGCCTTATGAAGATCGGGATCACTTGTTATCCAACCTATGGCGGCAGCGGCGTTGTGGCGACGGAACTGGGGATTGAACTCGCCGCCGCCGGGCACCAGGTTCATTTCATCGCATATTCGCAGCCCTTCCGGCTGCGCGGCCGCGAGCAGGACATCTTTTTTCATGAAGTGCCGGTTTCGAATTATCCGCTGTTCGAATACCCGCCGTACGACCTGGCACTCGCCACGCGCATGGCCGAGGTGGCGGAATATTACGAACTGGACCTGCTACACGTCCACTACGCTATCCCCCACTCGATCTCAGCGTACCTGGCCCGGGAGATGCTGGCTCGCCGTAAGCGACGCCTTCCTTTCATCACCACTCTGCACGGAACCGATATCACGCTGGTGGGCCTCGACCACTCCTATCTGCCCATCACTCGCTTCGGCATAGAGGAGAGCGACGGAGTGACGGCGATCTCCGCTTATCTCAGGGAAAAGACCCTTCAGGAGTTTCATCCGGTGAAAGCAATTGAAGTCATCCCGAACTTTGTGAACTGCGATGTTTACATGCCGCTGGACGAGGCCGCGCGCGCGGCGGGCCGTGCCCGTTACGCCGAGCCGGGGGAAAAGCTGCTGATGCACTTGTCGAATTTTCGCCCGGTCAAACGCACTGCCGATGTGGTGCGGGTTTTTTCCCGGATCGCACGCGAGCTGCCGGCGCGCCTGCTGATGATCGGTGACGGTCCGGACCGTTCCGCCGCCGAATGGATCGCCCACCGAAAGGGTATTCAGGACCGCGTGCACTTCTTAGGGAAGCAAAGCAGCGTCTCGGAGATCCTGCCCCTCGCCGATCTGCTCCTGATGCCGAGCGAGCTCGAATCGTTCGGGCTCGTGGCGCTGGAGGCAATGGCCTGCCGCGTTCCGTCGATCGCCACACGCGTCGGGGGGGTTCCGGAACTGATCGAAGACGGCGTGAGCGGGCGATTGCTGCCGGTGGGCGACGTGGACGGAATGGCTGCCGCCGCTGTCGAACTGTTGCGCGATTCGGATCGGTATCTGGCCATGGCGGAGGCCGCGCGCCGCACCGCGCAAACCCGTTATTGCGCCACAAAGATCCTGCCACTCTATGAGGGGTTCTATGAGGAGGTCCTGAACGGGTCCGCGACGGCTGGCGAATGAGGATTACAGTGGCTAATGGATCATGTTAATGGTCTCCTGCGAGACGGTGTCGAAGGTGGTGATGGCCTTCGAACTGGCCTCAAAAGACTGCTGCGCCACAATCAGATCGGAAAACTCCGTGGAGATGTCGACGTTGGACTGTTCGAGTGCCTCATCCTGGATAGTGCCGATGCCCGCCGATCCGGCCACGCCAACGCTCGCGCCGCCTGAAGCGAGCGTCGTTTCATAATTATTGCCGGCAGTGATGACCATCCCCTGCTGATTCGTAATATTGGCAAGAGCGAGCTGGCCTACCGGCGTTGTTTGCCCGTTGCTGAACTTCGCCGACACGACACCGTCGGAATCGATGGTGAACCCGCTGTATTCGCCGCTGGCATATCCATTCTGCGTGGTGGCGGATACCGCGGACGCCGATGAGACCTGAGTGATCGTCGGTTCGTTGTTGGAGCCGAGGAGATCCCAGGAAAGTTTCAGACCGTTCGCGCCGTCCGCGAGTCCGCTGAAGGTGATGTTACTCAGATTGCCTGCTGGCGAAGTAAGATTCCCGCTGCCGTCAAAGGTCAGCGTCCCCGAGGCATTTGCGGCTACCGGCTCCTGCACAACACTCCCTGCGGTGGTAAAACCCGTTCCGGCGATGCTGAGAGTATTCCCGCTCCCGGTCGCAGTGACACCGGTGATACCGGCATTCGTCATCGCGGCGGTGAGTGCAGCCGCGTAGGCGCCGACCGTCTCGCCGGCGGTTATCGTGGGCGCGGCCGTGGTGGCGGTCCCGCCGCTCGCAGTGGCTCCGGTGATGGTGAGATCGGTGGTGGGATCGACGGTGCCATTCGCAGCTCCGCTTTGCCCAAAGGTATAGGTGTTTGTCGTGGTGGTCACCGGCGGAGTTCCGGCGGTTACGCTCGACACACCTGGCGTCAGCGTATCTGGCAGAGAGATGTTGTACTTCCAGCTCCCCCCGCCCTGATTGGTGAAGTCAATGGTTGCGACGTGAGAAACGCCCTGGGAATCGTAAATCGTGATCTGCGCCGGGACCACGGTGCCCACCGCTGAAGACGCGTCCAGATTGGCAGTCAAAGAGAGGGAAGTCGTGGCCTGGGGCTGCTCGACCGCATTGGTCGGAATGGCAATGGGAGCGAGAGGGGCATTCGTGTTCACGACCCCATTAGCGACTGGATAACCCATGACCTGCTGCCCCGACTGCGTGGTCAGCGCTCCGTCGGAGGTGAGACTGAAGTTTCCGTCGCGCGTGTATTCCATTTCGCTGCCGTTCTGCACCACGAAGAAGCCGCTCCCATTGAGAGCCACATCCGTGGCGTTTCCGGTCACGTTGATACTGCCCTGCGAAAAGTCCGTCTCGGTCGATGCCACCTGCGTGCCCGCGCCAACCTGTAGCGGATTCCCGGAGCCCGAGCTGCCGATCTGCTGGTAAAACAGATCGCTGAAGGTGACGTCCTGACTTTTGAACGCAGTTGTGTTCATGTTGGAGAGGTTGTTGGCGATGGTGTTCAGGGCTGTTGAAGAAGCCTCCAGCCCGGTCAGCGGAATGGAAAAGGATGACATGTTTCCTCCGTGGGAAAGCCGCGCGCTGGACTAATGCGCCGGGTTGGAAGTGGACGTGCCCGCTTGCTGCGCGCGGGCTCTCAGCGAACTGAGTACAGAGTCGAGCGGACTTGCTGCGGATCCGGGAGCGAGCGTCTGTGCCGCAGTTCCCAGCGCGTTCGCGATACGGGAGGTTGAGGCGCCCGTGTTGGGAGCACTCAGATTTCCGTTTGCGGCCGCGGGTGCCGCGGTGTTTGCATTGGAGGCATCCGCGGCGATCTGGCCGGCACCAGCTGATCCTGATCCGGTCGAAGCCGAGGTGGGGGACAGATCCTGGTTGATGGAAATGAGCTGCTCGAGGCTGTTCACCTGCACCAGCTGATTAATGTACTCGTTGGGATCGGTATTCGCGGTCGGGTCCTGGTTCTTCAGCTCCGTGACCAGCAGCTGCAGAAAATCATTAGCGGTCACCGTTGCCGAAGCGGTTGAGGAAGAAGAGGAGTTAGCGGAGCCGCCTGTTGACTCGACGTCCTGGGGCTGTTCAGACAAAGGTGCCGCTGTCACGATGGAATTGGAAGATATCTGCATAACTCTCCTTGCGTTGAGCACTGGATCAGGCCCGCACACTGATGTAAGACAGCGTTTCCATCTCGGCATCCTCTGGAGATGGCCCCGTGGAAGGCACTGCTGCGTGCGTCTTGATGTTCTGACTGCCGCTGTTTCGGGGTGGGTCTCCGGCCGACCCTCCGCGACCGCCCGAGGATGGTGAGAACGCCTCCGACGATAGCGAATCCATACGAACATGCTCCCCGGCCAGGTATTGCCGTATCGCCGGCAACTGGGCTGCCACAGCGGCGTGCGATTCGCTCGATCCTGTCGCGAGGGTCGCAGCCACCCGGCCTCCTGTATTGCTGGTCCGAATCTCCACCCATCCCAGACCGGGAGTGCGGACGCCCACCGTGAGCCGCTGACTCGAGCCTTCGATCAGGCGGGGGGAGGGGGCAGAATCCAACTGTTCAAAAGTGGCCGATGGGTGGAGTACGGAAGGATGCGTTGCCGGTGTACTGGCCCGCGGGATCGTGATCCCGGATGCTGGATGCGCAGCGGGCGCCGCGCTAAAGATACCGGATCCGAAGGCCGTCGACTCCGCGGCCGGGTTGGACGCTCCATGCACCGCAAGGCCGGCCGCTGAGCTGGTGGTTGCAACGCCCGCCGTCGTTTTGTCCATGTTGCTGTCAACATGACCCCCAGGGGAACCCACGGCCGCGCCTGGCAACGGTGCATTTTCTTCGTGGATGCCCGACTGTCGAGATGCGGTCTGCGTGATACCGGAGAGGTGCATCCCCGTTGCCGGCTTCGAGCGCTCGGTCGTGGAAGCCATGCCCGGAGCGGCAGCGGAGAGGGCCTGAGTGGCGGCCGGCAGGATCACAGCCGGGTGTGTTGACTTGCCGAGTCCCGTTTCACCGGCAACGGCTTGCTGGCGCCCTGCCAGCCGCGGCTCCGGCACGTCGGAAGATACTCCCGGAGACGACGCCTCCGCGACCACGGGCGTGTCGGTGACAGAAGACGATGCGACGAGGGATGGTCCCATTGCACTGGTCGTGTGCGAGGGTAGACCAGTCGCCGGATTCTGGAGGACAGCCAACTTTTTCTCTCCGCGAAGAAAGCTGGCTCGCCCAGTGCCGGCAGCGCCGCTGCGCGTGGGCTCTGCGCCCGGGCTGCGCGGAACGGATTGTTCTTCGGCGGCCGCGATACGCTTCCCGCCTTCCAGTTGGCCGTCCATTGCACTTGACTGAGTCTGGCTTTCCGTCGGTTTTGAAGGACGGCCCCTGGCGGGAATCGGGGCACCGCCTGGCAAGGGAGGAGACGATTCCAAATCGATCGCGACTGGAAACCTGGTATCCTCCGCCGCAGTCCGATCCAGCGAGGTCGCCGTGTCTGGTTTTTCACCCGAAACCGGTTGAATCGGTGCGGGCCGAACATTTGTAACGGACGTATCAGAACCGGAGACAAAGGCTGGCATCGCCGCAACCGGTGCGGACTCCAGCGCCCTCCGCCCGGCTGCACCTCCCGGGGGAGTCACGTGCTCGTTGTTCTCGTTGCCGTCGTTCCCAGGAGACACTGCCGCCGATTCCCTCGAAGCGTCTCCGCTGCCGGGAGCGGGGCGAATCCCGATGGGCGCCGGTGCGTTGATGTTCCCTGCGGTGTTAAACGAGGCGGGGGAGGACCAGTCGAGTAAAGGAGAGGTCGCGCTTGAGAACGGAAGCCGGTCCGAGCCCATGATCGATGATCCCTGTCCTTCGGTGCCCCCGTTTCGCAGCGTCTTCTGTGCGAGATCGGCGGCCGCAGCGTCGGACAACTTCATCGGAGGTTCGTCCGGTAGAACCTGCGGGCGCAGCAGGACCCGAAATTGACCGCTCTCCAGCGGGAACCCCGAATGACGGACCGGCGGAGTTGGCTCCGTTTGCGAACCCGGGATCTGTGCCGGAAAAAGATACACGTCAGTTCCTCGGGAGGAGGTCTTGCAGCAGAATTGCCATCAATTTCGCGAAAATGTGAGACCTCTCTCACTTTCGATTGTGGCGCCGCGAGCGGCGGCCCTGGAACCAGTCATCGGTGCGGTCCTGATCGCGGCGCAGGCGCTTCTTCTCCGCCACGTGCGCGGCTGACGCCACAACTGCCTCGAGCTGTCGCCGTTCGATGCGGCGAGCCGCCAGCGCTTCCCCGGCCTCCGTCGATGCGACCGCAGCGGCTCTCGCGAGCGCCGCCAGCCTGTTTTCTTTCCCCCTGAGAATGGCGGCGTCGGCGAGCGTAACAAGCCAATGCTTCTCGCTTTCGCCCTCGCGCGGTTCCAGCCCGCGGAACGCTTCGGCGCGCGCCTGCAAAGCCACCCGCCGCTGCTCCGTCGTCGCCTTCCCGAGGAGGAGCAACTGCGCGTTCCGTGTCTCGAAGTCGAGCCGGGCCATGTCTTCCAGCAGGGTGCGAATTCCCAGGACTCTCTGCAATGGCGACTTCATGGATCGGCCCGGCGTGGAGGGCCGCTCTCCATCGATGCAGCCAGCCTGAACAACTGGTCGCGCGCGCTGGCAAAGGTCTCGTGCTCCCGCGCGCTTTGTACCAGGTATTTGCGGATCGCCGGGCGAAAACAAAGGGCGCGGTCGAGATCGGGATCGGTTCCGGACTTGTACGCCCCGATTCTCACAAGATCCTCGGAACGGGCCCAGGTGGCCAGCAGACGGCGCACTTCCGCTGCCGCCCCGGCATGTTCGCCCGTGACCACCGCGGGCATCAGCCGGCTGATCGACTCGATCACATCGATGGGCGGATACCAGCCATCTCCGGCCAGGGTTCGACCGAGGACAATATGACCGTCGAGATAGGAGCGCACCGCATCGACCAACGGATCCTGCAGGTCATCGCCTTCCATCAGGACGGTGCAGAACGCGGTGATGCTGCCGGTACCGAAGCGGCCCGCGCGTTCGACGAGGCGCGCGAGCCGGGTGAAGACGGAGGGGGTATAGCCTCGCGTGGTCGGAGGCTCGCCGGCGGCCAGCCCCACTTCGCGAGCCGCCATCGCATAACGGGTCAGCGAGTCGAGCACCAGCAGGACGTGTTTGCCCGCATGCGCGAAGAATTCCGCCACACTCATGGAGGCCAGCGCCGCGCGCATCCGCAATAATGCCGACTGGTCGGAGGTCGATACCAGAACGACGGAGCGCTTTTTTCCCTCCGGACCCAGTCCATCCTCGAGAAATTCGCGGACTTCCCTGCCCCGCTCCCCGACCAGTCCCACGATAATCACATCGGCGTCGCTGTTGCGGGTCATCATGCCAATCAGCGTGCTCTTTCCCACACCCGACCCTCCGAAGATGCCAACCCTCTGGCCGCGGCCCACGGTGAGGAGGCCATCGATGGCACGGATACCGGTCCCCAATGCCTCACGGATCGGTTCCCGGTCGAAAGGAGCCGGAGCGGGGCGCTCCAGCGGAACCACGGCTTCGAGGACGGGTCTTCGTCCACCATCGAGCGGCTGGCCCAGGGCATCCACGACACGCCCGATGAGGTCCTCTCCCACCTCTACACGGGGCGTCATGCCGAGGGCAGAGACGCAATCGCCGTAACGAATGCCGTCCGCGGGACCCAGGGTCATCGACAGGACGCCGGTACCGCGGAAGCCGATCACCTCCGCCGGGTGCGAACGCCCGCCGGCGTCGCGAATTTCACAGCACTCGCCGACCGAACACGGCGGGCCCTCCGATTCAATCGTCTGCCCTGTGGCCTCGACAACGCGACCGCGCCAGCGAAGAGGCGGACGCTGGCGAAGGCGGGAGAAGTATGTTCCCAGCAGATCCATCGATCCTCACCTCCCGCCCGGGCCGCGCGGCGCTGCTCCTCCGCTCGTCTCTCTGCGCACATCGAGGAGATCGAAAAAGCCGCGCTCGATCTCCTCGAGCTGAGAGCGGACGCCAAGGTCCACGGCGCCGAGGCTGGTTTCAAGAACCGCCGCGCCGGGCTCCATGTGCGCATCGGCACAGACCTCCGGCCGCAGCGGAAGATTCGGCATGAGCCGCACGATCTCCGTCCACATCTCGCGCTGATCGGCAGGCACGCGCAGGCGAACCTCCGTGGACTCTGCCAGCTGGCCGAGAGCTACACGCACGGCGCCGGAGAGGAGCAAAGGATCGAGCTGCGATTCCCGGTGCAGGATGCGCTCGGCGATGGCGAGCGCCAGCCTGACCACCTCCTGTTCGACGCACGCCAGATAATCATCCGTGCGGGTGTGAAAGGCTGCGATTGCCGCGGTCAGCTCCGTCGCACAGCGCTCGCGCCAGGCCGTCCGGTCGCTTTCGACCGCAGCGCGGCTGCGCTCCAACGCTTCCTGCCGGACACTCTCGATCCTGCGCGCAAATTCCTTTTCCTTCTCGACGCGCGCGGCCTCGAGTTCGTGCACCCTCCGGAGGAGATCGACCGGCACCTCGGCCTCGAGCCTGGGAGGGACAGATCCCGCCAGAAGCGGGTATTCCATGGTCCGGACCTGCATTTCGCCCTCAGGCAGCATCGGTGCCGGATTCAACGGTCGCTGATTCATAGGTGCTTGATTCATCGGCCCCCGATTACACGACGAAGTCGTCGCCCTGTTCGAGTTTCAGAATCACCTTGCCCTCGGCTTCGAGGGTGCGCGCCAGGGCGAGAATCTCATGCTGGGCTCCGGCGACCTCGCGCGCCCGCACCGGTCCCATGACTTCCATGTCCTCCTTCAACATTTCCGCGGCTCGCGAGGACATGGCCGCAAAGACATGCGCGCGCAGCTCCTCGGCCGCACCGCGCAGAGCGAGCGCCAGCTGTCGTTTGTCCGCAGATGCCACAATCTCGCGGATGCTCGCGGGAGGGATGGTCACCAGGTCGTCGAAGGTGAACATCAGGTTGCGAATGTTCAGCGCCATGGGAACATCGGCCGCCTCGATTTCATCGAGAATCTTCTTCGTCTCCTCAGACTCCATGCGGTTCAGCAGGTCGGCGACGGCCTTGAACCCGGAATAGGCTTTGCGGCCTGTGTCTCCCATGTTTTCGAGCCGGCGGTGCAGGATCATGGCCACGCGCTGGGCCATCTCCGGGGAGAACTGGCGCATGGCGGCGAGCCGGCGGATCGCCTCCACCCTTCGCTCTTCGCTCAGACTGTCGATCACCGTCGATCCCCGCCGGGCATCCAGATGCGCGAGAACAACCGCGATCGTCTGCGGGTGTTCGCTTTCGAGAAATTTGCCCAGCTGCTGTGGATCGACCCGCTGCAGAACCGTGAGATCGCTCTGGCTTGCTTCCTGCGCGCGTTTCACCAGGCCCAGCATGTCCTCTGCGCGCTCGGCGCCGAATGTTTCGACCAGCAGCTTCGTCGCATAGTCCAGACCGCCATGGATCATGAACTGCTGGGTGTCGAGCATCTGATGAAACTCCTCGATCACTTCGAGGGAAAGCTCGGGGGCAACGCCACGCAGATCGGCGATTTCTTCCGTGAGCCTTTGCAGATCCAGCTCGGAGAGATTCTGCAGAATCTTCTTCGCCAGATCCTCGCCCACGGCCACCAGGAAGATCGCCGCCTTGCGCAGGCCGCTTAGCATGTGCGTACCCATCGGATTCGACGGCGCTGCGGAAGCCATGCCTACTCCGAACGAATCCAGCTCTCCAGCAGACGCGTGCTTTGCGCCGGATCGCGTTTGACAGTTTCCGAAACCCGCTCGAAGACGGTCTGCGCCCGGATCTTGCGCTGCTCTGCGACCTGTTGCTCGGGGGTCAACTCCTCCGGAGCAGGCTCCGTCCGGGCGCGCAGCGACTCGGCTTCCTGCGAAGAGGGTGACTGCCGGACAGCGGTGAGAGAGCGAAGGACCGGACGCACCACGAAAAGGAAGAAGGCCAGCAGGACCGTCAGGATCGTCCCATAGCGCAGCAATGGCTGCGACTGCGCCGCCATGGCAAGGGCGCGCTCGCCCATGCCGGGCTCGGGCGAAGCCGTATTGTCATCAAATGCCAGCTCTTCGACCGTAACCTGGTCTCCGCGGCTCGCGTCGAAGCCGATCGCCGACTGGGCCAGATCGGTGAGACGCTTCATCTCGTCGGGGGGGCGTGTCTGCCAGCCCGGGAATTTGCCCGCAGCGGAACGGCGATCGTTGATCAGCACGGCCGCCGTCAGCCGGCGTACCCGCCCCGCCGCCTCGATGCTGTGCCGTACCTTTTTCGAAACACCATAGGTCGCGCTCTCCTGCCTCAGGTTCTGCGCGCTCTCGCTTGCAGTCGGATAGAGCGGGGGCTTCGCGTTCGGCGCATTGCTGGCGGTACCGGGAATGCCGGATGCGGCCGGCTGACCCTGGGTTTGCTCCGTCCGCTGCATGGACAGAGTCGCGGACTGGGCTGGATCCCAGGTTTCGTCCACTTCATCGGCAGAATTCGGATCGTAATCCACGTTAACGGAGGCACGCACATTGCCCGGCCCGGCCACCGGCTCGAGGGTTTCGACCAGCCGTGCGGCCAGCTCCTGTTCGTGGGCCAATAGATCCGCACTGGCTCCGCGTCGGCCAAGCATGCCTCCACCCTGGGCATCGATCAGCACCACATTTTCGGGCCGCAGATCGTCGACCGCGCTGGCGACAAGGTTCGAAACGGCCACCGCTTCCTCCCCGGAGAGGGTGCGATGGCGCAGCCGCAGCACCACGGATGCCTTCGCCTCCCGCTGTTCGGTGGTGAACAGCGAATCATGGGGCAGCACCAGATGCACGCGCGCGGACTGCACTGAAGCAAGGGTCGCAATCGTGTGTTCCAGTTCTCCCTCGAGCGCTCTCTCATAGTTGACCTTCTCGTCGAATTCCGAGCCCATCCAGTTCGGCTTGTCAAAGAGCTCGAATCCCATCCGTCCGCTCTTCGGTCCGCCTTTGGCGGTCGTCGCCAATCGCGCCTTGTCGAGGTTTTGAGCGGGCACGCGGAGACTGCTTCCATCGGGAGAAACGTCGAAGGGAATCCCGGCAGTGGTCAGATCCTGAGCAAGCTGGCGCGCATCCTCCGGGTCGAGTCCCGCGTACAGCGTGCGCCAGTCGGGCTGGGCGCAATACCACACAAGTCCCCCAAAACAAGCAAGCAGAACGGCCGCGACGACCATCAGCCGGAGCCGGCGGGCAGGTTCGAGATGCCGAAAGCGGGAGGCGGCCTCGGCTACCAAAGCTCCGGCCTGCTGTTGAACCGTCAATGCAGTCTGCGGTTTGTCGGGCCTCTCTGCCATCTTTTTTCTCTGCCGCCGCTCAGAACTGCATTCCCATCACCTGCTGATAGGCCGCCACGGCTTTGTTGCGTAAAGCCAGGGCCAGCTCGAAGCTCACATCTGCTTTTTGCGTGGCAATCAACGCGTCATGCACATCGACCCCGCTTCCCCGCACCAGTCCCTGCACGGCGGTTGCAGCCTGTTGCTCGAGAGCATCGATGCCGCTGACGGCGCTCTTCAACAGGTCGCCAAAAGGCGCGGCGCCGGAAGCGGCCGCTCCCGGGGATCCAGCGGCCGGAGTGCGCGCCGGCGAAAGCGAGGAAAGGGCTGCTGCCTGCATGGGGACCTCCTACTTCAGGATTTCGAGCGAAGCCGAGAGCATGCTTTTTTCCGCCTGCACCGCGGAGCTGTTGAGCCCGTAGGCTCGTGTCGCCCCCATCAGATCGACCATCTCGGTGAGGGGGTTAATGTCCGGATAAGAGACATAGCCATCCTGATCTGCATCCGGATGACCGGGATCGTAGCGTCGCAGCGGGCTTCCCGAGTCGGCGACGACCGCTGAGACATGTACCCCTCCGACTGCCTGAGCAGAAATGCCGGGCTGCCCGAACAACTGACTGGCAAAGCTGCCCTGCCCAGCCGTCGCGGTAAACACGACGTGCTGCCGCCGATACGGACCGCCGTCCGCAGTGCGAGTGGTTTCCGCGTTCGCCATGTTGGCGGCTACCACCTCGGCTCGGATTCGTTCGGCCTCCAGTGCGGACCCGCTGACCTCCATCGCTCCGAACAGATTCATGCTCCCTCCAGGGATGTCGCTCGCCGTTCCTGCTGGCGGCCCTTACTTCTGGTCTTCGTGGATCGCATCAAGAACTCGCGTAAATTCGTGCTTCAGCAACTCCACGCCCGTCCGGAACTGCAGCTGTGCCTCGGCCATGTGCATGCCCTCCCGATCCATCGAGACATTATTGCCGTCGGGGCGCTCGAGAAGTCCTTCCACCGGACCCACCTGCGCCGTAGAAGCGGGGGGCGACGTGTCTCCCTGTATTCCCGGTTGTTCAAGGTTATCGAGCGAACGCGCCATGGCCGCCGGGAAGTCGAATCCGACGGTGCGGTAACCTGGCGTGTCGACGTTGGCCATGTTCTGCGCTGTGAGTTTGAGCTGGAGGGTGGAGAGATCCAGGTAGTTCTGCAACACATCCGCCACCGGTGTCGTCAGTTGCATCATTCCCTCCCGGAAGCAACCCCGCTGCATTCCTGCAGGTCGGGTTCCGGGAGTTGGCCGACACCATTAGGAGCTTCTGATCCCGGGTCATCCAGCTCGATCTCCGGCCGGTCGATCCGCGGCCGATCTTCGGCTAGAATCCATGCCCGCTCGAGGACGTGCTGCAGCTCGCGCACATTCCCGGGCCAGCCATGCGCCTCCAGCCGCTCCATCGCGGCGGGCGTGATTTTTTTTGCCGGGCTGTCCTCGGCGAATTTCTCGAGGAAATACCGGGTGAGGGTGGCGATGTCCTCGGTCCGCCCGCGCAGCGCCGGTGTTCGGATGAGAAAAACGGCTAAACGGTAGTAAAGATCCGCACGAAATTCCCGCCGCGCCACCAGGGTCGCCAGAGACCTGTGGGTAGCCGCCACGATCCTGACATCGACGGCGACCGTTGCGTTGTCACCCACGCGCTGCAGCTCTCCGCTTTCGAGAAACCGCAGCAGCTTGGCCTGCAGGCTGAGCGGCATCTCCCCCACCTCGTCGAGGAAAAGCGTGCCTCCATGCGCTGCTTCAATGCGTCCCATGCGTTCCGAAGCCGCACCGGTGAATGCGCCGCGTGTGTGTCCAAACAGCTCGGCCTCCAGCAGCCCCTCCGGAATCGCGGCACAATTCAAGGCCACCAGCCTGCGGCCAGCCCTGGGGCTCAGCCGGTGCAATGCACAAGCCACCAGCTCTTTGCCGCTGCCGGTCGGGCCTTCGATCAGGACCGGGGTCGTCCGCGGTGCGACCAGCCGAATGCGCCGGCTCACCTCGATCATCGCCGGCGCCGAACCGACAAACTCCGGAAGGCACACAGCAGCCGGAGACGGCGCGCCGGCAGCGTGCGCCTCACCCGCCGCTCCCGCAAGGCGAAGAGCTGCAGGCAACAGACCCGGCTGCGAAAGAACATTTGCCGGATCGGGACCAGACGTGAGAGAGCCAGCCGCCCGGGACGCATCTCCGGAAACCGCATTCGCGGCCGGCTCACCGCAGGCCTGCGCCTGACGAATCGCATAGAGGACCTCGTTACGCCGCGGGGCGCGAGTTCCGCTGCCTGCCGCCAGCGAGGCGTCCGCCATGATGAGGTCCACCTCCGGGTGAACCCTCCGAAACTCCGCCACGAATTCCTGTATCTCAAGGTCCGGCAGCCAGGAATCGAGCACGACCGCCTCGGCCGGTGCGGCTTCGAGGGAGGCCAGGATCTCGGCGCCGCCCACCGCCTCCCGCACCTGCCACCGCAGGTCAACCAGCGCCGTGCGGATACGCTGGCGAAACGCAGCATCAGCACTCGCAAGGACCGCTGTTCTGTCCCGTCCCGCTACTCTGGATTGTGGCGCTGTTCCCATGCAATGTCTCCTGTCCCCATCCACTCCCGGTCCCATCACCCAGCCCGCCCGATCATGTACCCGACCCCGCGAACGGTGCGGATCAGGGTTGACTCATGCGCTGGTTCATCCGCCGGATCATCCGCCGGTTCGCCCTCAGTACGGACCGACGGATCGTGCAGTTTGCGGCGTAGATAGTTGATGTAAACGTCGACCACATTTGTGCCGGCAGCGGGCCTCAGGTTCCAGACCTCCCGCAGCAGGGTCGCACGAGAGACCGGCCGCCCGGGATGCAGCATCAGGTATTCGAGGAGCGCATATTCCCTTGTCGTGAGCGCGACCGGTTCGCCGCCGCGCGTAACGGAGCGCTCGATGCGCTTCACCTCCAGATCGCCACGGCGCAGAACCAGCCCCGGAGACCTGCGCCGTTGCAGCGCGCGACAGCGCGCACGAAGCTCCGCGAAGGAGAACGGCTTCTGCATAAAGTCATCCGCGCCCAACTCGAGGCAGCGCAGGCGCGTCCCCGGCTCCTGCCGTGCGGAAAGGATGAGGATGGGCAAATCTTCGGTCAGCGACCGGAAAAACTCGAGGACTTCCGTGCCATCGCGCCGCGGAAGATTCAGATCGAGCAGAGCCATCTCCGGCATCTCCGTTGTGACGGCTTCGATGGCCATCTCTCCGTCGGTCGCCATGGTGACCTCATGCCCGTCCTGCTCCAGTCCTCGGGCCAGAAAGTTGCCGAGCGCCCGATCGTCTTCCGCGATGAGCAATCGCATGTGAGTCTTCTCCCTGATCCACCATCTCGCGGACGATCCCGGAAATGAAGTGAATCCTGAGAAGATTCCAGGATTGATTTTCAAAAATGGGAAATCCGCTCGCGTATACCAAAAGCGGAATCGAAAGAGCCAACAATCATCCTTGCATTGATTCGCCTTTTATTCGCTATAATGGCCCCTATGGCAATTACACGTCGGCAAAAGGAGGTCCTCGAATTCGTTTCCGGCTTCGTCGAGCGGAACGGCTACTCCCCGTCTTTCGAGGAAATCGCCCGAGGCCTTGACCTTCGTTCACTGGCGACCGTGCATAAGCACATCACAAACCTCCAGACGAAAGGCCTGCTCTCGCGCGCCCACAATCGCAGCCGCTCCCTGGACGTACTGCCCGCGCGCACGAAGGGACGGGGCGTGGAGCGTCTGCCGCTCATGGGGCGCATCGCTGCCGGCTATCCCGTAGAAGCCGCGGAGATCCCGGAGAGCATCTCGCTCGGGGATATCATCGGGAACCGAGAGGTTTTTGCGCTGCAGGTCCGGGGAGAGTCAATGCGCGAGGATCACATTCTGGATGGAGACTTCGTACTCGTCGAGCGCACCAGCACCGCGCGCGCCGGTGAGATTGTCGTAGCGCTGGTGCGCGGATCAGAAACCACGCTCAAGCGCTATTACCGCGAGGGGTCGATGATCCGGCTCCAGCCCGCAAACGCGGAAATGGAACCGATCTTCGTTCCAGCGGCCCAGGTATCCATCCAGGGAAGAGTATTGGGTATGCTACGAAAGTACTGAGAGCCGCGGCTGCCTCTAGACGGTGTCCATGACCCGTGCAAGGCTCCGCGTGATCGTCTCCTTGGGTACGTAGCCAACAATCTGGTCCGCGACTTTGCCGCCCTTAAAGATCAGCAGCGCCGGGATTCCGCGAATGCCATAGCGCATCGGTGTAGCCTGGTTCCGGTCCACGTCCATCTTGGCCACCTTGAGGCGGCCGTTGAACTCCGTAGCAACTTCGTCAACGATGGGGGCTAACGCCCGGCAGGGCCCACACCATGTAGCCCAAAAATCAACCAGTACCGGCTGATCCGATTGAAGCACTTCCTGATCGAAGGTCGCATCACTCACTTCAGCGATTCCAACTGCAGCCATTGTTTCCCGCCCTTTACGGTTCGTCCCGTGATTAGTTTACCTGAAAGCAATAGATGCACAGACCGGGCAATCGGCGCACGCTGCGGGCGGAGGGGACGGGTCGCGCACAAAAATTAAGGCGCCCGGATTCTTTTTAAGAATCACGGACGCCGGAGCAGCCCTCCCCCAGAACTGCCCACAGATGCGAACATAGAGTCTCTGGTGGCCTCTGTAAAGCAATCTTCAGTAATTTTTGGTAATGGGACGTACCAGTTACCGATGAGATAATTTATTTGTTACCAATGTGTTACATGTACTGGGCTTTTGAGGCCACACCCAACTCAGGCAGGTCAGCCGGGGAACAACACGGAGTTACTTTCCAGTCCACAGATCAGAAAATCAACTTCCTCCGCCCCCGCCAGCTCCAGAGTCACCCGTTTTTGGGCTGCTCGGGCCGCCTCCTGGGATTCAGCCAGGAGCAGCACCGACGGTCCTGCGCCGCTCAGGGCGACCCCCGCAATTCCGTCCTTCCCCGCCAGAGGAAGTAGTCTGGGCAGGAGCGGACAGACCTCGGAACGATACGGTTGATGCAGCCGGTCGCTCATCGCCGCCGCCATCAGCTCGCCCCTTCCGGTGGCAAAGACCGCGGTGAGCAACGCCACATTCTGCAGGTTGGCCACGACATCAGCACGCGAATAGGCCGCCGGAAGCACCGCGCGCGACGCCGTCGTGGCGAGTGGATGGGCAGGAACCACGACGATCGCGTGCCAGGCCGGCGGGGGAGCGATCGAGATGGCTTCAACCCGATTTTCCCGCAATTCGCTCGCAACGAAGCCACCCAGCCAGCAGGCTGCGGCGTTGTCCGGATGGCCTTCCAGAAGCGCGGCCTCGGCCAGGATGCGCTCCCGTGTCCAGCGCAGCCCGCCGAAATGGCTGGCCAGAGCGACTCCAGCCAAACGGACTGCCGCGGAGGAGCCGCAGCCCATCCCGATCGGAATCTCGTTTCGCACCCGAAGCGCGAGCGGGACAAATTCGCGATTCGCCGCGGCCAGCGTGGAACTGTAGGTTTCGAGAAGCAAATTTTCTTCTGTTGCAGCGCAGATTTCAGCGTTCCGGCCGGTAGCCTCGATGCTGACTTGCTGCGACGGTCGGGCGTCGATGCTCAGATACAGCTTTAACGCCAGGGCCAGTGTATCGAAACCGGGCCCGAGATTGGCCGAAGTGGCCGGCAACCTCAGGTGAAGCTCACTCACAAGCGCGCCCGATCCAGTTCGCGCAGAACCTGATCTGCGGAGGCATCCACGAGAATCGCCCCACGGCGGCTCGCGCCGATGGCAGAGTCGAGACCCTTCATTTCCTGCTCCGCGAGCAGCTCCCCACGATGGTATTGAATCGTGTAGTCGGGATCTTTAAGGGTGTGCCCGGTCAGAATCAGAACCACCGACTCTTCACGGGTGATTTTTCCCTGCTGCATCAGCTTTTTCAGGCCGGCGAGGGTCACCGCCGAGGCCGGCTCGCAGCCAATACCCTCCGCTCCGATTTCCGCCTTGGCCAGTGCGATCTCGGCCTCGGAAACCTGTTCGACCCATCCGCCCGTCTCCTGCACAACATGTGCTGCCTTCCGCCATGAGGCTGGGTTGCCAATGCGAATCGCGCTGGCTCGCGTCTGCGCTTTGACCGGTTCCAGTTTCTGGCCGCCGAATTCCGTGAAAGCGCGGACCAGCGGATTCGCGCCGGCTGCCTGGATCACGGAGATGTGTGGAACGCTGCTGGTGAGCCCAAGATGCTTCATCTCGAGAAAGCCTTTTCCGAGAGCGGAGCTGTTCGCGAGATTGCCGCCGGGCACGATGACGTGGTCGGGAATCTGCCACTCCAGCTGCTCCGCGATCTCAAAGGCAGAGGTTTTCTGGCCTTCGATGCGGTAAGGGTTGACCGAGTTCAGCAGGTAGACAGGTGCGCGCTCCACGACCTCGGCCAGAACGCGGACGCAGCCGTCAAAATCGGTGCGCAACTGCAGGGTGAGCGCGCCATAGTCCATCGCCTGGGAAAGCTTGCCCCACGCGATCTCTCCCTCCGGAACCAGGACGAGACTGCGAATGCCAGCGCGCGCCGCATAGGCCGCCATGGCTGCGGATGTATTTCCGGTGGACGCGCAGGCGACCCACGCCGCGCCGCGCTCGCGCGCCACCGAGATTGCCGTCGTCATCCCGGTGTCCTTGAAGGAACCGGTCGGATTCATCCCCTGATGCTTCGCCTGCAGGTGGGTCAGCTTGAGGCGCTTCGCCGATTGCGGGAGATCGTACAGGGGAGTGTTCCCCTCGATGAGGGAGACAATATTGCTGTAAAAATCCAGGATTGCCAGCATTTCGCGAAATCGCCAGACGCCGCTGCGGTCAGCCATTTCGAGCGAGGTGCGGCGCTCCCTCCACAGCCAGCGCAGAGCGCTGGGATTCGGACGCCTCTGCCCTGCGGCGTTCCAGGCGGGATAAGCGACTTCGTAAAGCTCGCCACATTGCTTGCAGCGAAAATTCCCGACCAGCGCCTCATGCGCGATCACCAGAGCGCAGCCAGTGCACCGCAATTGGTGAGTTTCATTGATCATCTGGAGGTTGCTCTCAGCGTAACACCCGAACGCGAGCCGCACCGGATCGTTCACGTTCGCATACTTCAGGAGCGAATCTCGTCTAAAATCGTGTCGATGGCATCACTTCTCACTCCCCGGGACGCTGCACTGAGGCTGGGCATCTCCTACCCGGCGATTAAACAGTGGATTTACCGCGGAAAGCTGAAGGCGATCAAGACGCCCGGCGGCCACTATCGGATTCCGGAGGCCGAGCTGGATGCTCTGCTGTTCAAGGCAAAGCGCCCGGACACGCCGAAGCGGCAGATGCTGCGGACGGTAAGCGGACGCAACCAGCTGGTGGGCCGGATCGTGGAGCTGAAGATCGAGGGCCTGCTGGCCCAGGTGCGGCTATCAATTGGCGGCCAGATCATCACCTCCATCATCACTGCCGACGCGGCTCGGGAAATGCAGTTGAAGAAAGGCGAAACGGTCGCAGCTTTGATCAAATCGACCGAGGTGATGGTGCTGCGTGTTTGACAGGAAACGGTTTTGGCCTGCGATTTTCCTCCTTCTGTTTTCGGCGGCGGGCCTGTGTCAGCAAAACCCGTTACCCCAAAAACCTGCGCCGACGCTGCGCATCGCCGCCGCTGCCGACTTGCAACCACTGCTGCCCCCCTTGCTTGCCGAATTTGAGCAACAGACCGGAATTCACGCGGAAGCCTCCTTTCAATCTTCGGCAACCCTGGCGACCCAAATTGTCAACGGCGCGCCCTTCGATCTCTTCCTCGCCGCCGATCTCTCGTTTCCGCAGCGGGTGATCGACGCCGGCCGCGCAGAACAAACCAGTCCTGTTCCTTATGCGCGAGGCACGCTGGTTCTGTGGACCCGCAATGATTCCAGGATCTCCGATCTTTCGCTCGATACGTTGCAAAGCTCGACGGTCAAAAGCATCGCGATCGCCAATCCCGAACACGCGCCCTACGGACGCGCCGCGCGCGCCGCACTCGACCACCTCAAGCTGCTCGACGCCGTCCAGTCGAAGCTGGTGGTAGCCGAAAATATCGCGCAGGCAGCCCAGTACGCCGATTCGGGCAACGCACAGGTGGGATTTATTTCCCTCACCTCCGCCCTTACCCCGCGCCTCCAGACCGACGGTCATTTTGTTCGCGTTCCCGGCGAAGACTATCCCCCGATCCTGCAGGGAGCGGTTGTGATGCGGGGAGGGGCAGCGGCGGAGGCGGCCCGCCGGTTTCTCAGCTTCCTGCGTTCGCCGGAGACTGGACAGAAGCTGGCCGCTGCGGGGCTTGAGCCGATTCGCTGATGGATTTTCAGGCTCTGTGGCTGTCGATGCGCCTCGCGGGCGTGACCACTCTCCTGCTGCTAATGATCGGGATTCCCCTTGCGTATTGGATTTCCGCAACCAAGGCGCGTGGGCGTCCTCTGGTGGAGGCGGTGACCACCCTTCCGCTGCTGCTTCCCCCAACGGTGCTTGGCTTTTATCTGCTGGTGCTGCTCGGAACCGGTACGGCTTTCGGCCGCGCGGTTACGCGTCTTCTCGGACACCCATTGGCGTTCTCGTTTTCCGGTCTCGTGATCGGATCCGCTCTTTATAGCCTTCCGTTCGCCGTGCAACCGCTGGCGGCTGGATTTCGTGGCATCGACCCGTCTCTGATCGAACAGGCACGCCTGCTGGGTGCGGGAAGGTTCCGCATTCTTGCGGACATTCTCCTGCCTCTCTCGACGCATTCGATTGTTGCCGCAGCGGCGCTGTGCTTCACCCATACAATGGGCGAGTTTGGCGTGGTGCTGATGATCGGCGGCGACATTCCGGGCGCCACGCGCACGCTGTCCATAGCTATCTACGACCAGGTCCAGGACTTCTCCTACGCGGCCGCTGGCCGCACATCGCTCGTCCTCATCGGCGTGTCACTGGTTGCGCTCGTGCTGCTCTACGGACGAAGGGGCCGCCGAAGCTCCGATGCATGATGTGAAGATCAGCCACCGGCAGGGACAGTTTTCGCTCGAAGCGGAAATTTCCTTGTCCGGCCAGTGGACGGTGATCTTTGGACCCTCCGGCGCGGGTAAAAGCACCCTGTTGCGGGTTGTGGCGGGGCTAATCACTCCCGATGAGGGCAGGATCACGCTCGCAGGCAGAACCCTTCTCGACACAAACCGGGGAATCGCCGTGAGCCCAGGACAGCGGTCTATCGGTTTTGTTACCCAACAGGCGAATCTGTTTCCGCACAAAACGGTCCGAGAGAATGTCGGCTTTGGCATTTGCCATTTGACCAGCGAAGTGCGCAGCCGGCGAATCGCCAACATGCTGCGGATGTTCGGCGCCGAAGGACTGGCCGAACGCCGCACCACCCAACTCTCTGGTGGAGAGCGCCAGCGCGTGGCCCTGGCCAGAGCGTTGGCCCCTGCCCCGGAGCTGCTCCTGCTCGATGAGCCGCTGGCGGGTCTGGACGATGCTTCAGCTCACGATATTCTGGCGCGGCTCCTCGCGCTGAATATAAGAATTGTTTATGTGTCGCACGATCTCGCCGAGATATGGCAAATTCCCGGCGAAGTCGTCTTACTGGACGGTGGCCGCGTCACCGAGACCGGGCCACTCCGCGAAGTCCTTGGCGCTCGCCGCAATGAACTGGTCCGCCAACTCAGCCTGTGATCATTGCGGCTTCGCCCACGCGCTCTGCAGAAAGAGATAGCGGTCGCGATGCTGGTCCGGTGCCGCTTCGGAGTTCACATCGAGATGCATCACTTTCCATCCGTCGGCGGCAGTGTACTGCGGCCACTCGGGCGCACCCCCTCCGTTGGGAGTCCCGGTTCGCGCAAAATTGGTCCAGTAGGTTTCAACCAGGTCACTCAGCTTGTAGTCCTCGGGTTGCCAGACCGCTCCCACGCGTGAATCGAGGGTGCCGAAGACATACTCGATCTCGTCCGAATGAAAAGCCCCCGATCCGGCAGGATGGTACTTGTCCGCTGGCGAAGGCCGCTCAAAGTGATAACGGTACACAGCCGCTCCCCCACTGGTGGCCGCCTGCGCCTCCAGCCACTCCCAGGTGGAGAAGGCGATAAAGCTGTCTCCGGCAAAATCGATCGCCGAACGCACCGCATCGCCATCGGTTTGCGCGGAGTAGACACGAAGAAACTCCGGGGCGCGATCGCCGAAACTCTTCTCCGCAAGCTCGCCGAAGCTCTCGACCGTCGGCGGCTGCGGAAGGTTCACCGCCAGAGCGCTGGGCTCATCACGGTTCCAGCCCGCCATCAGCGGGATGTGCGCCTGTTTCCCCTCTTTGAATATCTGTGGAACACTTTCGGGCAGAAAGTATCCGTCCACGTCGGGACCAATACGAGGGGCGCCCGGGCCGGTCTGCGCCGCCATCTTCTGCATCATGTCGTCGGTGCTCATAGCTCGCAGTGACGCGAGGTCGGAGGTCCCAAATGCCGCCATGGCGAAGGCAGGATCCGTCGTTATCCTTTTGGCCAGCGGAGCAAAAGAGAGGCCGCGGCTATAAAAGGCGGCGCCGCTCTCCCCGATTGCATGCGCGAACAACCCCCGCGCTAGCGGGGATGCCATTTGAGCGCTCACGGAGAACGATCCTGCCGATTCGCCAAACAGGGTTACGTTGTTGGGATCGCCACCGAACGCGGCAATGTTGTGTTTCACCCAGGCTAAAGCGGCCGTCTGGTCCATCAAGCCGTAATTTCCCGCCGCGTGCTGGGGCGATTCGGCTGCAAGATCGGGGTGTACGAAAAATCCGAAAAGGCCGAGCCGGTAATTCATAGAAACGACGATCACCCCCTTGTGCGCGAGATGCTCGCCGTCCTGGCGCGGTTCCGACGTAGCGCCGGAGCTAAAGCCTCCTCCGTAGATCCAGACCATGACCGGAAGCCGGGCGTGCTTGTTCTTCGCAGCCGTCCAGACGTTGAGCGTAAGACAATCCTCGCTTTGTCCAGGATCGCGAAAATGCATGTCGGGGAAGGCGCCAGTCTGCACACAGTGAAATCCGAAGCTCCTGGTTTCACGCACGCCGGCCCATTTTTCAGCGGGTTGGGGCGGCTTCCAGCGCAGCGGCCCCACAGGCGGGGCGGCGTAAGGAACACCGAGGAAAGTACGCACTTGTCCGTCGCTGCTCAGCTTGCCGTGAATTTTGCCCTTATCGGTTTTGACGGTCAGATCGTCGGCTGCTTTGGCCGTCAGCGCGAAAACCAGGCACGCACCTGTACAAAACCACACGCACTTCCCAGCAACTTGCATCTCTTGTCTCCACTTCCGGCATTCGCCATCGGCAAACTCACCAAAATATCAGAGGTTGAGCTCTTTGCGCTCCTGCGCGAGCATATCCTCGACAGTCTCGCGGCGACGGATCAGCCTCGCACGCTGGCCCTCAACCAGGACTTCGGCCGCACGCGCGCGCGAGTTGTAATTGGAGGCAAGCGACATACCGTAGGCGCCGGCATCAAGAATCGCCACGAGGTCGCCGGCCTCCAACGGCGGCAATTTGCGATCACGCGCGAAGAAATCGCCGGTCTCGCACACCGGGCCCACCACGTCGGCGACGATCTTTCTTTTTGAGCGGGATGGCGCAACGGCCACGATCTCGTGGTGCGCCTGATAAAGCGCGGGCCGGATCAGATCGTTCATGGCGGCATCGACGATGACGAATGTCTTGCTGCCGTTTTTCTTCAGGTAAAGCACGCGCGCGACCAACGCCCCGGCCTGGGCCACCAGGAAACGGCCCGGCTCGAGCAGCAGCTTCAGATCCCCAACGGACTGTGCAGCAGGAATGAGCGCGGAGGCGTACTGGCTGACCTTCTCCCCGGCATCGAAGGCGTGCTCAGCGCGATATTCGATGCCCAGGCCTCCGCCTGTGTCCATGAACCGGATCGCATGTCCGTCCCTGCGCAGATCGAGAATCAGTTTTGCGACGCGTTGCGCCGCAGCCCCAAACGGATCCGCGCTGCGAATCTGTGAGCCGATGTGAACACTGACGCCGCTCGGCTCCAGATACTTTCCGGCCTGTTGATAGACCGCGCGCGCGCGACGAATATCGATGCCAAATTTGTGATCGCGCATTCCCGTTGAAATGTAGGGATGTGTCTCGGCGAAGACATCGGGGTTCACCCGCAGGGCGATGCGTGCACGCTTGCGGAGCTTTGCCGCCCGCTCGGACAGCAACACGAGCTCGCCTTCGCTTTCCACATTGAAGAGCAGGATTCCGGCACGCAGCGCCAGGTCCATCTCCGCAGCCGTCTTGCCGACGCCGGAAAATACGACCCTGTCAGCTGCGGTACGGTCGACGGTGAGCACACGCTCCAGTTCACCGCCCGAAACAACGTCGAACCCGGCCCCAAGCCGCGCCATCAGTTGCAGGATCGCCAGCGCCGGGTTCGCCTTGACCGCGTAGCAAACCAGATGCGGCATTGCGCTGAACGCGCTCTGGAAGAGTCGGAGCCGCTCCTCGATGTGGGAGGCTGAGTAAACATAAAGCGGCGTTCCGAACCGATGCGCCAGCCGCTCCACGCTCGCGCCGTCGCAGCGCAGCGATGTTCCCGCATCGGGGTAGGAGAAGGGGCGGCCGGAAATCGAAGAACCTCGATAGAAGATGCCCTGAGACTATCGGGCTTCCGTGGCGCAGTAAAGCACACACCCCAAGGGGATGAGAGTTCACGACGCGCCCGCAGGGTCTTAAGCGCTCACGGATGAACGTCCAGTTCGAAGCTCAATGCCGCATTGCCGGTTAGAGCTGAAACGAGAAGCCGGCTCGCCTGGCCGTCGGCGGAGAGCGGGGTCAGCATTACCGACCCATCGATAGCTGAGGTCGCTTCGACCACCTGTTGAGCAAGAAGCGGCGCGGGAGGACAGGCGCCTTCTGCCGAACAAGGTTCGGTCCAGCCGTCGAGCGTTTGAGCAAACGTGACGGTTGCGCCCGCCAGAGGATGTCCAAAAGCATCGGTGACATGAAGTACAACGGGCGAAAAGTTCTGGCTGGCAGCAACGTACTGGACGGTTCCGCTCCATGGCGTCAGAGCGGCCTCGGAAGGGTGCACCGGAGTTACGGTGAAAGCGGCACAATTCATGGTCCCGCCGACACATGCATTGACGGATACATCGACGCTCGCGGTGAACGGCCCAACGGCAACCTGATTCGAAACCGTCCCATTGATGAGGCTGACGCTCTGGCCGGAGGATACGGCGACACCCGCATTTGAGGCCCAGGTCACGCTTTGGCCTGCTATGGGGACCCCAGCCTCGTTCAGGACCATCGCCTCAACCGGCCACTCCACCGTCGCCCCGAAGGCGACGTGGAGATTGGACGTCATTGGCACAATGGACGGCGGTGAGGTTCCGGTGAATTCCGCAATGACATTGCTTCCATTGGTGAGAGAAGCTGTAACCTGTGCCAGCACCGATGAGTTCGCGGCGATGGGCAACGTGGCCGTGCCATCTTCAGCCGTCACGGCACTGCAGACGATCTGGCCGCAACTGAGCGTTGCGGCTCCTTCGGTGAGGGCAAAGGTTATGGTGACGCCTGCTGCCGGGGTTTGAGTGGTCACGTTCATCGCACGAACCGTAAACGGTTCCGGCACGCCGATCGACACCGAACCCATCGGAGCCGTGAGCAGGGAGATCGCGTCATCGGGCTCCGCATCGTAGCTCACGCCCTCGCCGATCGCTGCCACTCCGAGAGTCTGCGTGTCCTCGACTTGCAGGACGACATTTCCCGTTACACCGCCCGACGGTGGCGCGGTGGCAACGATTGTTGTTGGCGTCACGTTGATCACCGGCGCGGGGACACCGTTGACGGTGACCACAATAGAGGGCCCGAAGCCCATCCCCTGAATCACCATTTGTCCGCCGGCTACCGGAAGGCGCGCTGGCGACACGCTGTCTGCATAGAGAACGCGCCCCCGATAGGCGTAATCCGGGCGCCCGTCTCCGCGCACATCGGCGAATCCAAGGCGGACCTCGCTGTCGGCTGCGGTCAGGACCGGCAATGTTGTGAGGCCAGACACACTGCCGTTAAAGGGTTGAACTGTCCCCGTCACTGGCAGTGCGCCAACGGCGTCGGTCCCGTTCCACGCGCCGATGACGATCTGTGCTTTGTTCTCGGAATTCGCGCCGCTCTCATCGAGAGCCTGAGCTTCCACCGTGAATTCGCGGCCGCCCCGAGCCCAGAACTGGAACCACGCGGAATGACCGTAGCCGGTTATCCGTCCGGCCCACTCGCCAGTTGTGGGCAAATTCGCTGGTGAACCCTCGGCGCCGTCGCTCCCACTCTGCGCTTCGTCCGCGGCGTCATCGATAACTACATCCTCGGTGGTAGCAGAACCGGCACTGAGCGTCCCCAGAGGAAGGTCCGGCATCGTTCCGGACGGCTTCACTTGCCCGGTCGTATACGGCCCGACCGATGAGTTCCCCGTGTATTGCGGATTCACCGCCTCGAAACTCAGCTGATATTGCGAACTGGTCACCCCCGGCGGCAATGGAACTCCGCTCAGGTCGAAGAATCCCTCGAGCAGAGAATTATCGCTTCCGAAGCGATTCAGCGGGTTTCCGGTGCTGTCGGTTATACCGGTTACCGGATTCCCGGCATCGCCCATGAAAGAGACCCCGCTGACGGCGGTTGCCGTGTACCGGATATCCGGCAGGCCGTTGAGGAGGGGTCGCAGGACAACGTTGACACCCTGCATGCCCTGTCCGCGGCCGAACTGGATCGTGCCTTGCACGGAAATCGTGGCTGAAGCTGTAATCGTCTTGCCCGGATAGCTAATGGCATTCGCAGCGGTCACCGGATAGAGGCGGTTCAGCGCCGCAATGTCGTCGGTTCGAAGCTGCGAATCGGGCACGCACGAGCCGCCGCTCCCGTTGCAGAGCAGCTCCACAGGATGCATGATCGGCCAGCCCGCAAGGCCTTCATTCGTGATTTGATCGCTCGCGAACATCTCCTCATTGGTCTGCGACCAGTCGAGTCCCAACACCCGGCCGAAGCCGCGGATCAGCTGATACTGCAAATTCGCAATCTGCTCCGTTGTGGTTGAACACAGACCATTCACAAGAATCAACGCGTGAGCTATATTCCCGGTTACAGTAAAGTTGTCGACGCTCACCAGGACGCCGTTGTTCTGGCAGGCCAGGGTTGAGCTGGCGCCGACCCCGTAGAGCGCATCGATCACGGAGCCGTCCTCGTCGTAAACCACCGCTACCGGCGTGCCGGTTGCGTTCGGCTGAATGTCCGCAGGTTCGTTGACACCGCTCGCCCCGGCAACAACATTCGATCCGTTCACGTCCTCTGCGAGGCTGCCACCCCATTGGATTGAAACAGCGGCGGTGCTTACGTTGCTCCAGGTGGCCGCAGCAATGGCGACCATTGCGTTTGCCTGGTCCTGGGTGACCTGCGCGCTCAGATCTCCCAGGTCCGTGTAATAAGTAAGCTGGCCGTTGCTCCAGACGATTGGCCGACCCTTCGCTGCGGAATTAAAGTAACTGGAACCCGCCACCCAGCGCGGTCCTCCCGCATGGGCCATCTCGACGGCAAAAATCAGGACCAGGGCGAAGAGAACCAGGAGATCGCAGATTCGGCTTGCCGTGTACGCGGGTTCTTCCGTTCGAGAGGGATGACGCATCGCAGGGCCGGAAGCAGCCGCTCAGCTCAAATTGGCTGCGTCGGTTTCATTTCGCCACAACCCGTAGCCCGCGGCGAAAGAATCGAATGCTGAGTCAGGGGCATCATGTCAGTTCGGGACAACCGGCCCGCCTCGTTCCAATCCGGAACCGCGCGGCATCCGGCTGCGGCGCTTCAGATTGGACGAGGCCCGCCGCAGGTACAATTTGAAAGTTCACGCAAATGCCAGAAAACATCCGCGATACAGTCATCCTCGGCTCCGGCTGCGCCGGGCTTACCGCAGCCATCTACACGGCCCGTGCCAATCTGAAACCGCTTGTGCTGGAAGGTCACGAGCCGGGCGGTCAATTGTCGATCACCACTCTCGTTGAGAATTTTCCGGGGTGGCCCGAAGGCATTCAGGGGCCGGAACTGATCGAGAATATGCGCAAGCAGGCTTCGCGCTTCGGCGCCGAGTTTCGCCTCGGTCATCTCGCTACTGCAGATCTCAGCAAGCATCCCTTTGCTCTCAACCTCGGCCACGAGACAATCCACGCCAGAACGCTGATCATTGCCAGCGGAGCGTCGGCGCGCTGGCTCGGCTTGCCCTCGGAGCAGGCTCTGATCGGGCACGGCGTCAGTTCCTGTGCGACCTGTGATGGCTTCTTTTTCTCAGGGCGTGAGATTGCCGTGGTGGGCGGCGGCGATTCGGCTATGGAAGAGGCGCTGTTTCTGACGCGCTTCGCCACAAAAGTCACGCTCATCCATCGGCGCGAACATTTTCGCGCATCGCGCATCATGCTGGATCGCGCGATCGCCCACCCGAAGATTGAGTTCCTGACCAATACCGTCATCAAGGAAGTGCTGGGCGTGGAATCGAAAGAAGTAACCGGAGTTCGACTGCTGGACACAACCACAGGCATCGAATCCGTACTCAATATTAGCGGCCTTTTCCTGGGCATCGGGCATATTCCAAATGCGGCAATGTTTGCTGGACAGCTCGATCTCGACGAAGACGGCTATATCAAGACGCATAACTACGTCTTCACGCGAGCTCCCGGCGTCTTCGCCTGTGGCGACGTACAGGACCGGCGTTACCGGCAGGCGATTACCGCGGCGGGAACAGGGTGCATGGCGGCTCTGGAGGTCGAGAAATATCTCGAGGAGCATGGGCGGTGAGGCAGGCCCGCTCGATCAACACGCCTGAATTGTTTTCACTCGATCCGCGGTTACTCATTCAGGGCAACTGATTCACCGGGTTCCCATCCTCTCAGCGTAGGATGGTTTCGGAGTTTCTTGCCATGGCTACAGCCTCTCTTCCCAAGGTCATTCCCGGCGGCAGCTTCCTGATCGAAAACGCCGCGCCCGAAGACATTTTCACCCCTGAGGATTTTTCCGACGAGCAGCAGGAGATCGCCCGTACAACCACGGAGTTTGCCGAGAAATCGATCCTGCCGCGCGTCGCGGAGATCGAAGCGAAAAACTTCGCTGTCACCCGCGAACTTCTGCTCGAAGCCGGCCGGCTGGGCCTTCTCGCGGTCGACGTTCCGGAGGCATACGGCGGCCTTGCGCTCGACAAGGTTACATCGGCTCTGGTGGCAGACCGCATCGCCGTTTCAGCCAGCTTTTCCGTCAGCATCAGCGCGCATACCGGCATAGGCACGCTGCCAATCATCTGGTACGGCACGGCAGCGCAGAAAGAAAAGTACCTTCCCCGGCTCGGGTCCGGCGAGTGGATTGCCGCCTACGCGCTCTCCGAATCGTCATCCGGCTCCGACGCGATGAACATCCGCACCCAGGCGCAACTTTCAGCGGACGGGAAGCAGTACACCCTTAACGGCGAAAAGATGTGGATTTCGAACGCCGGCTTTGCCGACCTGTTCATCGTCTTTGCGAAGATTGTCGGTGACCACGGCCAGCCGGACCTTTTCTCCGCTTTTATCGTCGAGCGCAATAATCCCGGCCTCACCATCGGCGCGGAAGAACACAAGCTCGGTATCCGTGGATCATCGACCTGCCCCCTGGTGCTCTCCGACTGCGCCATCCCTGCTGAAAACCTGCTCGGCGAAGCCGGCAAGGGCCACCACATCGCCTTCAATATTCTGAACGTCGGCCGTTACAAATTAGGAGCCGCAACGCTTGGCGGAGCGCGCCAGACCCTGCGCAGCGCAGTGCGCTACGGGAAACAACGCAACGCTTTTGGCAAACCCATCACCTCCTTTGGCCTCGTGCAGGAGAAAATCGCCGAGACCGCCGCAGGAATCTTCGCCGGCGAAGCGCTGGTTTATCGCGTCGTCGGCGCCATCGACAGCGCGCTGGCCAGTCTTGCCTCCGATGCTCCGGCAGCCGATGTGCAGAAGCGCATTGAGGATTACGCTGTCGAATGTTCCATCGTGAAGGTGTGGTGCTCGGAGATGCTGGAGCGTGCAGTCGACCATTGCCTGCAAATCTACGGCGGCTATGGGTACGTTGAGGAATATCCCGCCGAACGCTTCTACCGCGACGCCCGCATCAATCGCATTTTCGAAGGAACGAACGAGATCAACCGGCTCATTATCACCGGCTTCATGATGAAGCGTGCCATGCAGGGGCGGCTTGCCCTGCTGCCCGCCATCGCCAAAGTCATGGATGAAGTGATGGCCGGGCCGTCTCCGCGTGAAGAGGCCTCCGGCCCGCTTGCAGCGGAAAAGTCCCTCCTGGCAAGCGCCAAAAAGCTCGGCCTCTTCTGCTCGGGCGCAGCAAGCCAGAAATATCCGACGACCCTTCAGGACCAGCAGGAGATCATGGGCGCGCTTGCCGACATTTTCATGGAAGTCATCGTCATGGAATCGGCGATCCTGCGGGCAGAGAAGTTCTCCGGCCGCAGCTCCATCGCCGTCAGTTTGGCGAGGCTCACAACCGCACGGTCCTTCCGCATCATTCAGGATTCCGCCGAGCGCGTTCTGGGAGCGGTCGCGGAAGGCGATATGCTGCGCACGCAGATGGCGATCTTCCGGCGGCTGGCAAAGCACGACCCCATCAACACGGTAGCCATCGGCCGCGCCGTCGCGGAGGAGATCGTCGACGCGGAACGCTATCCTCTATAGCGGTTTTCAGGAGCTAAGCCAGCGAGCATTAGGCGCTCTAATGGGTGCAGTCAGGCTCTGGAATTCTCAAGAAGTCCCTCAACCAGGGCCAGCCACTCCTCTTTCAGAGCCGCGCGATAATACAACCGGCCGGCGCGACGATACCAATAGTCTGCATTCGAGAGCGATCCCTCTCTGCGATGCAGGTAGGCATGCACCGCCATGCCCTCCGTGCTCCCGAGCTCATCCACCAGAGCGTGGGCCTGCACCCAATCGCCTTTTGCTTCCCACCACAGCGCCGCCAACGGCGCCGAGCACCCCTGCGGAGGCTGATCGGAACCAAGCGATCTCTGGAATTCGTCTGGTGACATAACGGAGGGCTGCTGTTTATCCTACCTCCCTGGGGGAAATTCCCCGCAGACCCTGCACCTGCGAGCCGTCTCGTGCCATGCGCTTTTGATTCAACCAAGGATCAACTTGCCGATCGTCGCTAACTGCATGTTGGACGTGCCTTCATAAATCGAACCTATCTTCGCATCCCGGTAAAACTTCTCCATCGGATAGTCCCTGACGAAACCATACCCGCCATAAATCTCCACCGCTTTGCTGGCGACCTCCTCTGCCACCCGCGAGGCAAACAGCTTTGCCATCGCGGCTTCCTTCACGAAAGGCACGCCCGCACCCTTCATCCGCGCTGCGTTATAGACGAGCACGCGGGCGGCCTCGATCTGCGTCGCCATCTCTGCCAGCGTGAATTGCACCGCCTGAAACTCCGCGATAGCCTTGCCGAACTGTTTGCGCTCTTTGCTGTATTTGACCGCGAGCGACCAGGCTCCCTCTGCGAGCCCCAGCATTTGCGCAGCTATCCCGATACGTCCTTCGTTCAGCGTTTCGATCGCGATTTTGTAACCTTTTCCGACTTCACCCACCACGTTTTCGGCAGGCACGCGGCAACCGTCGAAGAGCAGCTCGCAGGTTGATGACGCCCGAATCCCCATCTTGTCTTCTTTGTGTCCAATCGCAAAGCCAGCGGCTCCCCGCTCCACCAGGAAGGCGGTAATACCGCGATAACCGGCCTCCGGATTGGCATTCGCGAAAACCAGGAAAAGATCCGCTTCCATTGCATTCGAAATCCACAGCTTGCGACCGTTCAGAACGAAGGCGCCGCCTTCGCTGCGCGCCTGGGTCGTCAGCGAAAAGGCATCCGAACCGGACCCGGCCTCGCTAAGCGCATAGGCGCAAACCGTCTTCTCTGCCATGCGTGGAATCCAATTGCGCTTTTGTTCCTGGCTGCCCCAGCGCAGCAGAGCATTGACGGCCAGGGTGTTCTGCACATCCACGACTACCGCGACGGCGGGATCGACGCGAGAGATTTCCTCGACCGCCAACACCGCGCTGAAGAACGATGCTCCCGCCCCGCCCAACTCCAGAGGGGCTTCGATGGCCATCAAGCCCATCCCGAACAGCTGCGCGAGAATGCCGGGGTCGAGCTTCTGCGCCTCATCCATTGCCCGCACACGCGGCGCGATCTCCTGCTGGGCAAACTGCCGCACCGTATCGCGGAGCAAGGTTTCTTCTTCGGCCAGTGATGTGAGCGGCGAAATGTTTTCGGTGGCTGGTTGGGTTTCAGGCATTTGGACTCCTGGCAGCAGCCCCGGAGCATGGGCGGATGGCCAAAACTGAGCCTAACCTGGCGGCGATGCGTTGCGCCATCAGCCTTCCGCCATCGAACTTCCGCGATCCCTGGCCCCGGAATTCCCGTGGGGCATCAAGCGAACGCAGCCCGCTGACAGCTGAGGTTTGCTGGACCTGGCGATGAGGAGGGTAGGAAACTTGTTTGTGATTGATCAGCGCTCGTTGGTAGCTGCAGCAAATTCCTTCGCCGGATCGGACGTGAGTTCATTCAGTTCGAGTGCCGGACGAGCTCCGCTGTAACCGGGCATAACCCTGAGCCGCTTCAGAATTTTTCGTGTCAGGCCAGTGAGCGGCTGCTCCAGCAAATCCATCACCGGAACCCATGCACGCTCGCCGACCGCCCGCCCCAGCAATTTCTGCTCGTTCACGGTGAGCCCATACACGGTGACGTAGTAGTTGGTTGTGGTGATTGAATGCCGCACGGTCAGCAGCAGCATGTCTTCGCTCTCCTGACCTTCTTTGATCAGGGGCAGCTCCCACATGCTGGGCATTTGTGCTGCGTCTGCAGGACGGCGCTCCAGCAGCACCTCAGCTTTCGGCCACTGCCTGCGCTGCACGAGGGCCAACGCAGTCTTGCGGCTTAACATCTTCTTGGTTCGCGGCACCGCGTGTTCTCCCCGCGTCGCGCAACCTTCACGTACCGGACACGTCAGGCAGAGAGGTCCTTTGGGGAGACACACCGTAGCTCCCAGTTCCATCATCGCCTGATTGAAATCCCCCGGTCGTTCGGGATCCACCAGCTGCTCCGCGGCTCGCCGCAACTCTCCGCTGCGCGCCACACCCGGAACCGGCTCATGTCCGAAGTAGCGTGTCAGCACCCGCTCAACATTGCCGTCAACGGCTGCCACCGGCTCGCCAAAGGCGATGCTGGCCACTGCCGCCGCCGTATAAACGCCTACGCCAGGCAGCCGGCTCAGAGCCGCTGCCGTCTTTGGAATTTCGCCACCGCCCTCGGCCATGACCGCGCGCGCCGATTCATGCAGCGCCCGCGCCCGCCGGTAGTAGCCCAGCCCGCTCCACAAAGCCAGAACTTCAGACTCTTCGGCACGTGCCAGGGATCCCAGCGTGGGGAAGCGGGCCATGAATCGCGTGTAGTAGTCAATAACCACTGCAACGCGGGTCTGCTGGAGCATCGTCTCCGACACCCAGATTGCATAAGGATCGCGGGTCAACCTCCAGGGCAGGTCCCGCGCATTTTCGTCGAACCATTGCAGCAGATTTTGGCGAAAGTCCACTTCTTAACCGCCTTGGGGCCGTTCGAGAATTGTAATCTTGATTCCAGCGACTTTTGGGGCAACAGGCAATCCCACAAAAGGCGGAGGCACCTGCTCGATACTCTCCGCTTTGGCGCCCGGTGGGACCGGCCTGGACCGGCCGATTCCCATCGCATCTCCTGTACCCTGAACAGTTGCCGCATGGAAGCCGACACCTTCATCCGCCGCCTGCCCAGGGCCGAGTTGCATCTGCACCTCGAAGGTACGGTCACGCCCGAAACTTTGGTCGAGCTCAGCGCACTCCACGACGCCTCGCCCCTCGACCTCGCTCAGGCCCGAGCGCTGTTCCACTACACCGATTTCACCGGCTTCCTCATGGCCTTCAAGGCCATCACCGAGCACCTGCAAAGCGCCGAAGACTACGAACTTATCACCTGGCGGATGCTCCAGCGCCTGGCCCTTCAGGGCGTCGTTCATGCCGAAGTCTACATCTCGGTGGGCGTCATTTATTACTGGCGCCGTTGCGACTTCGAGCCGCTCTTCGCCGGCATGGAGCGCGCCCGCCTCCGAGCCGAGCAGGAGCTCGGCATCTCCCTCTTCTGGATCTTCGATGCCGTTCGTCACTTTGGTCCCGAAGAAGCCGCTCGGGTCTTTCGCAAAGCTGCGGAGCTTCGCCCACAGTATCCCTCCATCATCGCGATCGGGATTGGTGGAGACGAGCGGCGGATGGGCGCTGAACCGTTTCGCGATCTATACGCGGAAGCGCGCGATGCGGGACTCCGCCTCACCGCGCACGCCGGGGAAACGACGGGGCCGGACAATATCTGGGGCGCTCTTAACATTGGGGCCGAACGCCTCGGACATGCTTTGTCCGCGATTCACGATCCGGAATTGATGGAACTTCTTGCCGAACGTCAGGTCCCTCTGGAGATTTGCCTTACCTCGAATCTGCGGACCGGCTGCTGTCCCCGCATTGAGGATCACCCGGTTCGCCGCTACTTCGACGCCGGCCTCATGGTCACTCTCAACTCCGACGACCCCGCCCTTTTCGCGAGCGGCCTCAACGACGAATACCGCGTCGCCCAGCAGCACTTCGCTTTCACCGATGAACACCTGCGCGAGCTGGCGGCCAACTCCATCGAGGCGAGTTTCCTTCCGGCGGAGAGAAAGGTAACGCTCCTTCGGTGCATTGAATCACTCAAATGATGTATGGCGACCCGCACGGAAACGTCCGATATATATCCCAGTGCCATGCGCTCCGGCAACTGCGCTATGATGGAGCCATGGCGCCGTGGGGACAGCGCATGAGCAGTCAAAACGATAGCAATTCGGTTGAATCCTTGGTTTCTGAACCTTCATCGTCGTCATCGAGCGCGTTGCGCGCCATCGGCTGGACTTCGGTCGCGCTCGCCGTCACCGCCCTCGGCCTCTACATCGGCCGCGAGTTGCGCCTGCGCTACAAGTTCAAGCGCCGCACTCCGACAGATTTCTTTTCGCACGCGGGAGAAGAAATAGGCGCGGAATTCGGCGTCGGCGTCTAAAAGAGCTTTCTGCGCGGTGAACGCCGCCCTAGTGCGTCCTTTCCACAAGGTAGCGTGCGACTGACTTCAATCCGTCCGCTGACTCGCCATACGTCTCCAGCACCGCAAACGCTTCGTTGATCAATCGGTTCGCCTCCTTGCGCGAGTTCTCGATCCCGAAGACCGCCGGCCACGTCGCCTTATCGCTGGCAACATCTTTGCCCGCCGTCTTGCCGAGATGATCTGAGGCCTGCGTCATATCGAGAACATCGTCCACAATCTGGAAAGCCAGTCCGGCTTTCGTGCCAAATTCGCTCAACCGGCGGACGTCTTCCGTTCCCGCTCCCCCGTAGATCCCGCCAGCGACGATGCTCACCCTGATCAACGCTCCCGTCTTGGCCCGGTGAATCGCCGCCACGCTCTCCGCCGTCGGCTTCGAATGCTCGCCCTCGAGGTCGAGCACCTGACCACCGATCATGCCCTCCACCGTGCCGGTTGCGTCGGCGATCAGCCCAACGATCTTCACCGTCCTGTCCGGTGCGCAACGCATCCGCGCCACGGTTTGATAGGCCAGCGTCTGCAGCGCGTCCCCCGCGAGAATCGCGATTGCTTCACCGAAAGCCACATGGCAGGTTGGTTTGCCGCGGCGGAGGTCGTCGTTGTCCAGAGCAGGCAGGTCATCGTGGATCAGCGAATAGGTATGCAGCATCTCGATCGCCGCGCCAAGGTCGTCGATTCCGGTAGGCAGGCCCGAGCCTCCGTGGGTAAAGCTGATCGTGCGCGCCGCTTCCATGGCCAGAATCGGACGCAGCCTCTTCCCGCCCGCAAAGACGCTGTGCCGCATCGCTCCATGGATCGAAGCCGGCGTCGCGGTCACCGGAGGCATCAGCCGCTCCAGCGCGCGATCGGTGCGCTCCGCACCTTCCCGAAGGATCTCCTGTACGTCCACCCGCATCTCGATCATCGTATCGGAAGTTCTCGTGTCTTTCGCCGCTCTGTCCATGCCAGGATCAGTGTAATCGCCAGCGAGGCCGCAGAGAGCTCGATTCCCGCCCACTGATCGCTGGTCTTCCGCCATTCCACTTCAATCTGATTCACACCCGCCGTCACCGGAATCGCCATCAACCCATCGCTGCGCAGCGCGCGGTCTTTGACATCCCCGCCATTGCGGGTGACGCGCCATGCCGGATAGTCCATCAGGCGCAGGATCGCATAGCCGGGCCCGGTGGCAGTGACGATGGCTGTCTTGCGCTCCGTGTCCCATCGCTCGATGCTGATCGCACCGGCCGTCCCGCGCTCCGGCAGCGCAGAGGCGGAAACGCCGCTCAGTGGCGCGTCCGGCGCGTTCACCATCACCACCGCTGGGGTCCCTTGCTGGATTTGGCTGTTGTCGGCGCCTTGCGGCGTGTACTCGTCGGTGCCTTCGAAACCGCTGCTGTGGAAGGCCGCGATCTGGGCGCGAACGTTGTCCTCTTCGTCGCAAGGCTGCCAGAAAAAAGCCGTGGACAAAGCGGCCATTCCGGCAGACAGGAGCAGAATTGCCGCTGCGCGGAGAGCAATGGCGCGTCGTGTCGCCGCTTCTCCCCTGACGCCGAGACCGGTCATTGCCGCAAAAACCATCCCCAGCACCAGCATCCAGCGCCAGGGAAACTGCAGGTAGGCGAGCTTCGGGGCGATGCGCCATATCCAATCGCTCCAGGACAACTGCAGCGCGCATACGCCCGCGCCGATCACTACCAGCGGTAGCCAGATCGCGCTCCGCTTCCTCCACGCGTTCCAGGCCCCCGCTGCGCTCCCTGCCATCAGCGTTACGACAATCCACGAAACCGTGTGCAACACCTGATTGTGGTAGATGAGGTCGGACATATCGGCCGCAGCCATGGCAGACACCTTGACGTACCCGAACAGAAAGCTGTCTTCGACACGCATCAACGGGCCGATCGCCCGCGCAATCTCGACCCAACCCTGCTCATAGATTGCCGGGATCAGCCAGAAGCCGGCCAGCCCCAATCCCAGCGGCACAGCGGCTGCGGCGCGGCCGGCGAGCCGCCAGCTCTTCTCCTGAAAGGACGCGGCGACTACCAGGACTGCCAGCATGTAGGAACCCATCACCGCAGCGGGAGCATTCGTCAGCCAGATCGCCGCCACCGTCAGCGCCAACGACACAAGGGACGACCGCTGCCGAAGTCCGAACAACACCAACAGGGGAATCCACGTCGCCGCCAGCAGTTCCGCCATAGCCCCGCGCTCATAGGCCACGAAGAGCATGTAGGGGTTCACCACGTAGAGGCACGCCGCGATGGTCGCGTTGTCCTGCGGAATCCACTCGCGCGCCATGGCGCGAAGACTATAACCTGCTCCCAGCAGCGCTGCCAGGGTGAAGGCTAATGGCGTCCATGACCACGGCATAAGGACGCCGAGCAATCCACCCAGCATCCAGCTGAGCGGAGGATAAAAGACGAAGCGCGGCTCACCAGCGAGAAAGTTTGCGGTTCCAGCCCAGTTTGGATAAAAAACGCCCTCGTGCCAGTGCGCGGCCACTTCCAGCCAGTTCTGCAGATGAAAGTCGAAGTCCTGGCCGCACGAAGTCCCGCGCCATGCCAGAGGCAACACTGATACCAGAACCACCGCCAGCAGCAGGGAACGTCTTTGCCGCGCGCGTGTGGCCTCGCTCACCGGGGTTGGCGGAAACCGAAACGATAACACGGCGCGGTTAGGGCTCGAGCCGCAACGTATGCGTCGTGGCCGCCGCGACCGCCCGATCGTTGAAGGGAAGGGCAAACGTCCTGCCTGCGTGCCAGTATGGCCATTGGTCGCGGTAATACGGACTCAGCGGATCGCCCGACTCACCCATCGTGATGTCTTCGGTAGCCCCGTCCACGTTCGACCAGTCTATGGTGAAGCGCTGCGACGGCCCAAAGCTCCGGCCCACCTGCTTGACCGTCGATGTGTCGCCGGACTGCGGCTGTATCCCCGTGCCGGTCCAGGTCTTGAACCACGGCAACAAACCAAAAAGCGGATGTTCCACGTCGACCGGATGCGCGTATCCATACCGCCATTGGCGCAGGTCGTTCGGCGCACCGCCCTCGGCCAGCCCCTGACGCACCATGTCCGCCAGGAAGTCGTCCCAGCTGGCGTACTGTGACGGCAGCCACGCGGCTGGCTCGTTCATCAGAATTTGTTCAGCCGCGAACAGGCTCTCGGCCCAGTGGTACAGCGTCCATTCATCACCCAGCCTCGGCTTCAGCAGCATTGGATAGAAAGCCTTCTTCGCCGCTGCCACTATCGCCGCCGGCACCGAGTCCACATTGACCGCACCATCCCACGATCGGAGCAGATCGGCGGCTTGCCGCAGACGCGCGTCGGTGCGCTTTGCGTGATCGATGCCGTACGCCAGCCGCTGGGCAATCTCCTGATCCAGTTCCGAATACACGTCAGTCTGCAAGGCGAGCATGTCCTGTTGCGTCAGCCTGCTCTTCGGCTCCAGCCATTTCCAGATGCGTTCGTTGCGATACGGATCAGCCCATTCTAAGGTTAGCTCCGGCGGAGCGGCAGTGGACACATTAGGAGCTGCAGGTGCCGGAGCCGCGGAAGCCGCACTCGATGGCGCAGGGGCTTCTGCTACTGCCCCTGTTGGTGCGTTCGGATTCGGCGTCACCCGCGCGTTCGCTGTCGCCAGAATTCCACCTGGCGGATCGAATGCCGACGGCAGATGATCGAATCCGATGAATCCCTGCCACTCATGCTGCTGATCGGCTATCGGCACGCCCGCGAGTCCATTCGGACGATACGGAATGTATCCCACCGCCTGATAGCCGATGTGTCCCTGGTCATCTGCGTAGACGACGTTCTGCGTGGGACCCCACCACGCGCGCAGCGCGTTGCGAAAATCCGTCCAGTTCGCCGCGGAATTCATATCCAGCAGCGGATACCCTCCGGCCTTCGGATCGTAGATTGCCCACTTCAGCGTCAGCACGCGCTTCTCGCCAGGAAGCAACGGCGTGATGACAACCCCGTGTGCCGTCCGACGCACCTGCACGGTAACATCGTTGCTGCCTCGGACGTGGATGACCTCCTGATCGTGCTCCATCGGGTGCCACGTACCGTCCTCGCCCTGGTACTGATCCTGCGCGTTAACCCGCTCGACATAAATATCCTGCGTGTCGCCATAGAGCGCGGTGAATCCCCACGCCACATGCTCGTTGTGGCCGGCCACCACCAACGGGAGCCCCGGCACCGTTACACCCGCCGCATGCAGCCCCGGTGCCTTGATGTCGTTTTCGTACCAGATATTCGGAATCTGCTGCTCGAGGTGCATGTCGTTGGAGAGCATCGCCTGCCCGCTCGCCGTCCTCGAGCCGGCAACCGCCCACTCGTTCGATCCGGGTGCGCATCCGAGGCAATCCGCATCCTGAGCGAAGCGTTCCTCGCGCCTGGTCGAAGGACCCGCATTTCGATCCAGTCGCAGAAACTCGAGGGATGCCGCTCCATCCTGGCTCTCGTCCAGAGGTACATCGGGAATGTTCTGCTGCGGCTCCGTGAGCGGAGGCTCCGTGGTTATCGGCGGCCGATCCCGCCACGATCCCGTGGGATACAAATCTGCCGCCAGCGTCGGCCCAAGGCGCGCGGTTATCAACTCTCGGTCCAGCTTGTCCTGCCAGTGCTCGTCGAGCATCTGCACCATGCTCATGACGACCAGCATGGAATCCACCGGCTGCCACGGCTTCGGCTGGTACATCAGCACTCGGAACTCGGCCTGCAACCGATCCTGATGCGAGCCGATGAAGGCATTCACGCCGCGAGCATAATCGTCGAAAAGCCGCCGCTGCTGTTCATTGAGGTTGGCCGTCAGCCGCTCCGCCGTCGCCCGCATCGCCAGCACGCGCTGTTGCCGGTCGTGGTCGACCAGCTTCGAGCCCAGGATCTCCGCCGCTTCGCCCGCAGCCATGCGGCGCGCCATATCCATTTCCCAGAGCCGGTCCTGGGCCGTCACGTAACCCTGCGCAAACAGGAGGTCGTCGAGATTCGCCGCTTCAATGTGCGGGACGCCATGCTGATCTCGGCGCACCGTCACTGGCGCGCTCAAGCCAGGCGTGAGCAGGCTGCCATCCATCTCCGGCAGCGAGGCCTGCATCTTGTGCTTGAGCCAGACCCCACAGGTGACGACCGCAGCAGCGATCACCAGCAGGAGAAGAAGCAGGAGTGTCAGCACGATGCGCAGCACAGGATGCCGGCGCTGCGCCTGCTCTTCGACCTCGATACTTCGTCCGAGAGCCATCGGGGATCATTGTCTCAGAACCAGGCAGTAGCCAGTAGGCAACAGGCGTGCACGGCGATACACTGCCAGCTCATGGATGAGCTATGGCGAACTCGCGTCCGCTGGATTGGCTATCTGGCCATCCCGGCTGCGGCGGGGGTGACGCTGTTTCTGATCGGGCTCATTGGCGGCCTCTTCGACTCCGGCAATCAATTGCCAGCAGCCATTTGGCTCTTTGTTGTCGCTTTCCTGCTGATGGTCCCGGAGCTGATCTGGCTGTCTCTGGTTCCATTCCTGCACTGGGCAGAACGCTATCGTGGCCGCCACAGCACGCTGTGGCTATGTCTGCTCGTCTTCGAGACAACTGGCTGGTTCAAGCTTGTCTACCTGTACCGGTACATTCTCCCGGACTGGCGCGGCAAGCGTGGCCCCAACTGACACGTCGGATTCGACACCATCGGTTGAGGCCCGATCTGAGCCCTGATCTGAGCCCTGGGCTCTGCTCTGCCGGCTACATCGATCCCGCCTGCGGGCGGCTAGCCGGTGGAATGATGCCATTCATGCGCAGGTAGACGCACATCTGACCGTAGTGATCCATGGTGTGCATGATCATGAAGGCGACCATCGAGGTTTTGGTGGCTTTGTACTGCGGGGGCATGCCGGAGGCCGCGGTGAAGGCATTGTCCGTGGTGAGCGAGTTCACGACCGTGTGAGCGTAAGCATAGGAGTCCTTCAGCGCCTTGACGATTTCGTCCTTGGTCTTGAGGCCTTCAAGGGTTTTGGGATCGACCGCGCCTGGGACGCCGACACCCCTGAGAAGCCCATAGTTGGCCTGGGCAACATGCTTGACCTGAGCGCCGAAGCTGCGCACCCCCTTGAATTCTCCGGTGGTCGGAGCGAAATCGTATTTGTCGGCGGGCATGGCTTCCGCCGCGCTGACAACTTCCATTTCGGTCAGACTCAGGAGAGCGCCCATGGATTCGGCGGGCGTGTAGGAAGACGCAGCGGCGGCGGGTGCCTGACCACTCTGGGCAAAGAGAAATGCTGGCGCGATGAGCAGGGTACACACTGCCAGGATTAAATTTCGGGGTGCTTGCATAAGAACTCTCCTCTGAGCGGCTCTCGTCCGCGCTGCAAGCCTACCAGAATGACTACGGAAACGTGTCAAGGATGACTACGGAAACGTGTCGAGGCCGCAGCCGTGCTTATAAACTGGAATCTATGAGCGACCTTGGCCGCATCCTCATTGGCATCGGTTTGCTGATCGCCGCCGTGGGCGCAGTGGTCCTGGTCCTCTCCAGAACCTGTCTCCCCCTCGGTCGGCTTCCCGGTGACCTAACCTGGCGCGGCAAACACACCACGGTCTACTTTCCGCTGGGCACGTCGATCCTGCTCAGCATGGTGCTGTCGCTGGTGTTCTGGGTTCTGTCGCGGTGGGGTAAATAGCCATTTTTTTTGACAGCTGATGTTTGATCCAGCCTCCCCACGCCTACGCTCCTCCCAGGTCAGTGACACTTATCTTCTGGCCCTGGCCTTTGCAAATGGAGGCAAGATAGCCACGTCGACCGCCGGCTCGTGCTCAGCGCAGTCCGGGTGGAGCGAACTCCCCTCAATTGCTTCGCTGAGCTCGTCTCAAACGACAAAAAAAAGGGCCCCTCGGGGTGAGGGGCCAATCTGCCTTGGTTCTCTCGTTGTGTGAGAGCTTGGTTGCGCCTGCCTTCTTACTGAGGCTGGGCCGTTGGCGACGCAGCACTCTGGGGGGAGGGCTGTGCTGAGTTCTGCTGCGTCGCGCCAATCGGTGAACTGCCGTTCGGCGAGTTCAAGGCTGCTAAACTGTTTTCCATCAGGCTGATGCGTACCACGCTGCCCGGCTTCGCAGTGGAATTATCATCCGAGCTGATCGGCGTGTTGCCCATCGCCACTTCGTGAATTCGCCATACCGGAATCTGCTTCTCAGCCAGATACCGCACAACAGCCTCGGCCATGTGCTGCGAATTCGCCATTCCCACTTCCCCACGAGACCGGGAATAGCCTTCTACTTCAACGACGTAACCCTTCTGTCCCTGGAGCTGGCTCACGACCTGATCGAGGGCATCCTTCGCCTTCTGGTTCAGGACCGTCTGACCGGGCCGGAAGCGGATATCGGTGTTATTGACAGAGTGATACTGATCGAGATTCGAAACAGTTTCGCCCAGCTGAGCGGTCTTGTCGCTCGCCTGTTGCGCAACCTGCTGCGCCTGTGTGGCCGTCTGAGTCGCCTGTCCGGCCGTCTGATTTGCCTGATCGGCGGTGGTTTGCGCGGCGTGAATGCCGTTCTGCGCCCGCTGGTCGACGTCCTTAATATCGGCGGCGTTCTTGGCCTGCAACTGATCGAGTTCGTTGAGGCGATCCTTTACGGGATCCAGCTGCCTGTTCACCCACTTCTTGCGGGCGAACGGGTTCATGTGACCCCAGAAGCCCTCGTTCGACTTTTCCGGCAGGGGAGCCTTGCCAGTACCCGTCTGTGGGTTGCTGTTCTCGCTCTGCGTTTGTGCGTTCGTGGAAGCGCCCGTTTGAACCTGGGGCTGTTGATCCGAAGAGGTGGACTGCGCGACCGCTGGCAAACCCAGACTCATTCCAACCAGCAGCACTGTAATGGAACCGGGATTCAATTTCGTTTTCATATTTTTCTCTTTTTACCCCTGAATCGTCGGAAGGCTGCGCAGCGCCCCGTGTTGCACGGAGATAAAGAGCACTCACCATGCCAAACCGCCAAATTGCTGACTGGAAATGGATAAGGTCAATATAATCATTGATTTGTTGGCAAACGGCCCCGCCGCTGGAACCCGGCCCGTCCCTGTAAAAAAAGCACATTCGCCGGGGATCGGGAATTAATTACGCGCAGTTCCTAAGTTGATTCTGGCGCCGAAAACTACTCAGTGGTCTTCGACAGCGATGATCCGAACCTCGGGATAGTTCTGGTTCCAGTCCTGAGCGACGTGGTCAAATATCAGCCGGAATTCCCGGCTGTCTCCCGGACGGATCGGCGCGGCACCAACCGGCTGGGTGTCCACGTAGGGCTGGCGGGTGCGAATCAAATTCAGCGGCATCGTTTCTTTTTGGACGAGTTGATTGCCAACATCCCGAAATGCGACCTGTACGGTGATGCCAGTAACCGTCCTTGTACCCTGGTTCGAGATTTGACCATCAATGTACGTATTCTGCGATCCGACCATGTTGCCTGCCTGGCTCATTTGCAGGTTCGTGATTGGCAAACTTGCGGCGTAAGGATCGGCGGGGGCGAGTCCCGCGCCTCCGGGATTCGCCGGCTCGGGGTGATGTCCCAGGACCACGAGCAATCCCAGGGCGCCCAAAACAAGCACGCCTGCAATAACCCACGGAATTGGTGAGCGAGACTCCCGCTCCGCTTCTCCGGCGGGGCTGAACAATGCAGTCTTTGGATCGGTTTGCGAACCAGGCGCGGAATCAGGTGCTTTCATCGAGGCGATTGTACATCGCACGCCCGCGCTACCCTTTACAACCATCCAACGCCGGTATTAGTAGGTGTGCGCTTACTCCGCACCTACCCCCGCGAAGGTAACCATGCGGGCACTCCAATGCCGGAATAAAAAATATTTCCTCACGTTACGAGTCGCCGATGCCGAAAAATGTGTCTAAGCAACCAGAAGATCTACCAGAGAGGCCGGATATGAATACCCTCCCCACCGGAACCTACAAGGACTCCCCGAGCGCCAGCCGCAAACAGGACTACGCCTACAGGATCGCAGCGGCCGCATCAGCCCTATTCCTTCTGCTCACCTGGCTTACGGCCTAGCCGGTTTCGCGAAGCTGCTGTCTAAGATCACCGTTGAGTCGCAGCTCGCGCTGTCTTATGCCCGCTCGTAGGTCGCTTCGAAGATATCCGGTTTCACCGCGTAGAATTCACCGTGCAAGCCCTTAACAATCCAATCGCCCTTGTTGGCAACGTGCTCCACCTGCGTGACACCCTTTCCATCTTCCAGCGTTCGGATTTGCAGAGACTCATCCGCATTCGGGATACCCAGCATCGAGGCGCCGTTTTTGTCGCGAGCAAAATTGGAGAGCTCCGCCAGGTTCTCTCCTGTCCACCGGACGGCCTCGACGATTACCGGCTTTTTGCGGAACCTGATTGCCATGTCTCGGTCATTCCCAACCTCCGAACGTCAGCGCGGGAAGTTCGATCAACGCGACAATAGGCTGACGAACGGTGGCCCCAACCTTACTGCCTGACGGCCTCGCGCGCCAGAGCCCGCTTCAGCATGACCTCAAGGGCCGCCTTGTGCTCCGCATACTCCGCGTCGGTGATCTTGCCCTCCAGCCGCTCCGTCTCCAGTTGGAAGAGCTCTTCCTTGAGAGCAGAGAGCATGGCCGTTCTCTGCGCACGCTCTCCAGAAGCCGCGGGCTGAAGATTTTCTGAGATCGTCGCGCTCTTTTGCGGATTTCCATTCGATCCGGATCCCATCACGTCTGCACGATAGGTCGTCGCCTTCACTCCCGGCGGCAGAGTCGAAGTCAGCGGAGAAGGGTCCGTGGCGGTAATCGTCATCGCCTGGCCCGGCCTGGCGCGCAGCATGAACGCGGCGGCGATCACCAGGGCCAAACCGACTCCGCTCAGAATGTACCACTTGTATTTTTGCAATGGATCGGGTGTCCCAATCGGCACCGCCCCAGCTACCCCACCGCCCGGAGGGCCGCTTTGCGCGGCGGCCTGATCGCCTCCCCCCTGGGCCGTCTGATCGCTGCCCGTGCCCATGCCCGCAGCACCCTGCGCTCCCTGATCGGCGCCCATACCCATACCCGCGCCCTGACCCATCCCCTGACCGTTGCCGCCCTGCGGGTTTTGCTGCTCTCGCGGCATCGACCCTGTTCCGGACACGGTAAAGGTCGCGGGCGCGTCCGGTCTTACATTCGTTGCGAGGTACGTCTGCACACCAGGCCCGCTTGCATCTCCGCCCAGTGCCTGAAACGCCTTACCCCCATCGAAGCTCATGCTTTTGGGAAGCATCACGGCGACATTGTCGGACGGCATCGAAACCCGCGCGTGCATCGCGAGATGCCCGCTATACGGCAAGCGATATCCAATCTGGAACCGCGTCTCCCCGGGCCGCAGAGGAAAGATAAACGCATAATGCCCCTTATCCCCCAGCGGCACCGGAGCACTTGAAACCGCCATCCCGCCCGGTCCGGTCGCGGTTGAGCCTTCCAGCGTCGCATCCGCGGGAAGATAAAACTCAAAGGTGTGCGAGCTTAACTGAGTCTTCGGCGGTTTCGATGGGTTCCGGATGAAAAAGCTCTCCGTTACGCTGAGCCCCTGCGGGTCCGTCTCCATCCGCGACACATCGGCGTACATGTGAATCCCATCGACCTTCGGCGCAACGTCAAAAACGTCGATGTTCACAACGCTCGTATTCGGTGGCACCGGGCCGTAGTACGAGGCCTTCTGATGCTCGACCTGGACCAGGTGCATCCCGGCGCTGTTTGGCACGTCGAACGAGAAATGGCCTTTTGCGTCAATCGTGGTTCGTGCCGACTCGGTCATAGCCTGCTGGAGGTCGAGCAATACGGCCGTGTCCCCTGCGGCAGGCTTGTTCGTGGTGCGATCGGTCACCGTGCCCGAAATCGTGGCCGCCCCCAGCGACAGCGGGAGAGTCATTGCGGCAATAAGAATAAGCGGAGAAAGCTGCTTCATCGTGATCCCATCTTGTTGAGATTTCAGCTGTGCTGCGGCGCGAAAGCATCGGACTCGAGCAGATCGATCTCGGCCACCGTTTCGGCCGCCTCGTTTTCCAGCATCGCGCGCTGCGACGCGTAGTCCTCTTCCGGATACTTCCCGGCGCGATACTCAAAATTCAGATCGCGCAGATTGTCGTAGAGCACCTCTCTGCGTTCGCGCAGATATTCGAGGCGCGTCTTGGAGTGCTGCGCCTCCACGTTGCGGTCGGGCCAGAACACGAAGACGAACGACCCGATCAGCAGCAGTGCACAGGCGAAGATGCTCATATTTCCGTCTCCCTCCGAATGCGCTCCCGTAGTTCATTCGACGCGGGGTCGTCCGCGACAGCCGGCATGGTTGCCGTCCGCAGCCGCCACTTGCGCACCAGCACAAAGGTTCCGGCCAGCCCCAGAAGAAGCAGCCCGGGCGGCACGATCCACGCGAGGATATTGAATCGGGTCAGCATCGGGGCCGCCAAAACCGTCGGTCCGTACTCGTTCTGAAACGCCATCAGAATCGCATTGTCCTCTTTCCCGTTGGCGATCAGCGTCTGTAGCTCTGCCGACTCTGTCGCGAGGCTCTGGCAGCCCAGATGGTTGCACGACAGCAGCACCTGGCCGCAACCGCACGTGCACATCAGCTTGTGCCCGATGTCTTCGAATCGCGACGCGGTGTCCGCCGATCCCATCGTGATAACGCCAAGCACCACCAGCCATGGCAAAAACGCAAATCGGGTAAGCCGCCGCATCAGTGACCCACCGTTCCCGCCGGGACAGGCTCAGCCGGCAAAACCACGCGGTGCCGTTGCGCAGCCACGGCCGCACTCAGGTTCGGCGCCAGCGCGATGCCCGTGCCTATAATCGTGATAATCAGCCCGATCCAGATCCAGGCCACCAGCGGATTCAGAAACGCCTTGATCACCGGCTGACCAGTGGCAGGGTCTTTGCCCGCGTAAATCACATAGAGGTCGGCGATGAGCGTGGAGTGGTTCGCCACAATCGTCGAGGGCTGCTGGCTCGCCGCGTACAAACGCAACTCCGGCGAAAGCTTGGTCACCAGACGATCCCCCCGATACACGTTCAGCAAGGCATACTCCGTGTCATAGTTCGCGTTCGAATCCTGCGAATAATCGAGACATTCCACGCGATATGGCCCGAGCATGAAGCTCTGCTTGTAACCCATCGTCTGCTCATGGTTCTGGTTGAACGCCTGCCCGGCGATCCCAATGAAAATCAGCACGATTCCGAAGTGGACGACATAGCCGCCGTACCGCCTTGTATTGCGCCGCGTCAGCTGCACCATCGATGCCAGCAGACCCTGTCCGGATTTCTGCTGGATCACCCTGCCGCCGTTCCAGAACTCCGCAAAGATCGCCGTCGCCACAAAGGCCGCCAGCGCAAAGGTGATCCATGCGTAGAAGCTGCCCTGTTCGTCCGTTGTGAAAATCGTCCAGGGATGCACGCCCAGCGGGATGACCGCAATCGCCACTGCCAGAGCCGCGATCGCAGGCACGACAAAATTCTTCCGGATGCTCCGCCACGATGTCGACCGCCAGGCCAGCAGAGGACCAATCCCCGTCAAAAACAGCAGGAACACGCCGATCGGCACGGCGACGCGGTTATAGAACGGCGCGCTCACCGTTACCCGATTGCCCTGTACATACTCCGAGAGCACGGGAAACAATGTTCCCCACAGCACCGTGAAGCACGCTGCCAGCAGAACCAGATTATTGAAGAGGAAACTCGACTCACGCGACACAAGCGATTCCAGCTTGTGTTCCGTCTTCAGGTGATCGCGGTTCAGAATGTAGGTAAACAGGCATACCGCCATCACCATCACCAGAAAAACCCAGAACCATGTCCCGATGGCGGACTGCGCGAACGCGTGGACGGAGCTCACCAGTCCCGACCGCGTCAGCAACGTTCCCAGAATCGCCAGCATAAACGTCGAGAAGATGAGCCACACATTCCAGCTCTTCATCATCCCGCGTTTTTCCTGCATCATCACCGAGTGCAGAAATGCGGTGCCCGTCAGCCACGGCATCAGTGAAGCGTTCTCCACCGGATCCCAGCCCCAGTAGCCACCCCAGCCGAGCACCGAGTACGCCCAGTGCATGCCGAGGAAAATCCCTACTGTCAGGAACAGCCACGTCACCATCGTCCAGCGCCGCGTGATGTGAATCCACTTTTCGCCCGGATAGCGCATCATCAGCGCGCCCAGAGCAAACGCAAACGGCACACTGAAGCCCACGTAGCCGAGGTAGAGCATCGGCGGATGGATCACCATCTCCGGATACTGCAGCAGCGGGTTCAGCCCGTTGCCGTCCGGAGGAACCGCGCCGGTCACCAGTGAAAATGGCGTCGCCGCCACATTCACCAGCAGCAGAAAGAAAACCTGAATCGCCGCCAGGATCGTCGACGCATAAGCAGTGAGCTTCACATCGACCTTGTGCCGCACTCGCAGCACAAATCCGTAAGCCGACAGCAGGAACGCCCACAACAGCAGCGAACCTTCCTGCCCCGACCACAGCGCGGCGAACTTATAGGGCCAGGGCAGCGCGCGGTTCGAATGCTCCAGGATATACGCGACGCTGAAATCGTTGGTGAAGGCCGCCCATACCAGCGCAAATGCGGCGCACGCTGTCGCGACAAAGCTGGCGATGCCGGCTCTCCGTGCTGTTTCGGCAAGCTTCTCGGGCAAAATCCATCCGCGCCCGCCAGTCGCCAGCTGACGCAGCGCCACCGCTCCTGCCAGCAGGTTGTAACCGCTCAGCGCGAGCGCGACCAGTAACGCAAAACTCCCAAATGCAGGCATAGAGGTGACCTTCCGATTGTCGCACTTTCAGGGGATGTGTGACTGCGACGGCAACCAGGGAACACCTGATCTTCGCGTCACTGGCAAGACGGCGCTGTGACAAATCTCACAGGGGGAGGGAATAGCGAACAGGCTGTAGGCAGCCTGTGGAATCCCGAGACGGGGGACTGGCAACTGGCAACTGGGGCCTGGCAACTGGCAACTGGGGACTGGAAACTGGGGACTGGAAACTGGGGACTGGAACTGACAGATGCACACTGCCGTCCGATCACGGATGCTGTTGCCTGCTTCTGCTCCCTATTCCCTACTCCCTGTTTTAAGCTGTCCGGCCGATCGGCTGCGAGAGCAGCGAACGCACAAGCGACAGCAATTCATCCGGCGGGTAAGGCTTCAGCCGGAACATGACGTCGAGGTCCTGGTATTCATCCTCGGCCTCGGCCAGCCCACTCAGCACCAGCACCGGGAGATCGGGATACCGCAGGCGCAGTTTGGCCACAAATTCCGGACCGTTCATCCCTGGCATCAGATGGTCGGTCACCACGAGGCCTACCGGCCGCACTGACTGTTCCTGATCGAGCATGGCCAGCGCCTGCCGCGCATCGCACGCAACAGCAACGTCTCCGCCGGAGCGGCCCAGAATGGCTTTCCTGGTGGTCGCCTGAATGCAGTTGTCGTCCACCAGCAATATGTCGGCAAGCATTGGAATGGGTGATTCCTCTGACGTGTAAAGGGTTGCCTTGCCTGGATGAAATATTTTTGAATTGATGAACTGCGGTGCAAAAGCTCAGAAAACCCTTTTACCTGCGGTTATTCAAAAAGACAAGAGCAAGACAGGTAATATCTGTCCCACTTTCGTTCTCCCCTGTGGATTTCCCGTGGGACTCGTTCCCTGGCCTGGTTCATGGTATGCGCGCCAAACCGGCAGGAGTGTCAGTTGCGATCGCAAAAAAACTAAGGGCGAAGATCCTGAGGATCCTCGCCCTTCGGAAGCACCGCTGGTTAGCTCAGAAGGTGACTCGTCCTCCGAATTCCATCTGACGCGGGCTGTTCGCCTGGCTGTTGAGTACGCCCCACGTGCTGGAGGAATACAGTGCCAGCCCGGGATCGTTGAACTGCCGGTGATTCAGAACGTTGGTTGCGATGAACGAGAACTCGAAGGTCGCCGACTCAGCGATCCGAATATTCTTCTTGATCTGCCCATCGAGGTTCCAGTACGGCTGGCCGGTAATCGGTCCCTGACCTGGGTTTTTGGTGTCGATACCCAGGATAGGAGCTCTTACCTGATTCCAGACCGCAAGCGGATTCTTGAACATGTTCACAGGCGTAGCCGAAGTTCCGGTTCCAACACCAGTCACTGCATCGCCCGTCACACCGAAGTGTGCCGAATGCCCACCGGTATATTTGCTCGTGAATACGCACTGTTCGTTGCTGAAGTAATCGGCGCCGTCGCCGGAGCCCCAGGACTGCGCATCCGTCTGCGTGTTGCAGTAGACCGGCGGTCCGGATCCGGCCGTGAAGATCGGAGCGAGCTGCCAGCCGCCCGCCACGCGTCCCAGCAGGCCATTCTGGCCCTTAAACCACGGCTCCGACCCGACGATATACGTGTTGTACACATATTTGCGGTAGAAGTTCTGGTTGCCGTACATGGCTCCCAGATTGAAGGCGTCGTTCTGGGTGTACTCGCTCGACGCCTGCACCACCGCTCCGGTGCCCAGCGCTTTGCTGTACGTGAAGTTGTGCTGCATCGTCAGCCCGTGCCATGAGCGCGTGCCAAAGCTGATGAAGCCGCCGTTATAGTTTCCATAGCCGGTGCTCGCGTTCTCTGCCACGCCGCTGGTGAACTGACCGCTTCCCCCATTCGCCTGACCCTGGATCGCGGTGTTCATCATGGTGCGCGGGAAGTTAAAGCCACCGCCGTCCAGATCGGACCACATGCTCCAGACCGCCTGGTAGAGGAGGTTTTGCGACCCACCTAAGCCTTCCTGGTCGAGAACAGCCGCCGTGCAGCTGGAGTAGCCATTGCAATAACCGGTGCCGGCCAGGGCAGCTTCAAAGAAGGGCTGCGCCGCCACCGCGCTTATAAAGCTCGTGTAAGCCGCTGTTCCCGGTGTCGGGATGTTCGCGCCGCAGGCTGCTGCCGAGGTTGCGCAGCCGATGTACTTCTCCAGCGCTGCATACGCGCTCTGGAATTGCTGGCCGCCCACCGACATCATGTACGGCACCGCGTTCAGGTTTACAGGTTGGTATTCGTGCTGGATCCGCCGCCCGATATAGCCGACTTCCAGCAGCGATTTTTGCCCGACCTGGCGCTGAATGGTCAGATCGAACGAATCCACCACGTTCGGCCGGAAATTCGGATCCATCGCTTCGCTGGCCGACCCGGCAATCAGGTTGTAGCCCGGGTAAGCTGGCTGCGGCAGGGTTGGAGCAGCCGCGGGCAGCGGGGCCGTGTTCCCGTCCACACCGATCCGGAACGCATTGGCCACTGTCGGAGCCGTCGGTCCGCAGACCCCGGTCATGAATGTTTGCCGGCACTGTACGGCCTGGATCAGTCCGACGCCAAGCAGCGGCGAGAGCACCAGATCCACACCATTCAGACGGCCGTAGATGCGTCCGTAACCGCCCCGAACCACCGTGGCTTTGGAGAAGCCGGGGTTCCACGCTACACCGACACGCGGGCTGAACGACCCATAGAACGGGTCGTACGGGTATTTATCGCCGTTCCCTACGTTGTGAACGAGGGCAAATCCAACTTCAGGGTTATACTCGCCGCCCTGTTCCGCAGCGAGTTTCCTCTGGTTCAGGTAATCCGCAGATTTGATCGGCTCGTCAGCGGAATCCACCAGCACCGTCTGCTTGCCATTCGCTTCCGTCGGCGGCATCTCCAGCGTCCACCCCATGCCATAGGTCAGCGTGAAGCTGGGCTTCAGGTGCCACGTATCGCTGAAGTAGACGTTGTAGTAGGGAATCGTGCTCTGATCGAAGGCGTGGGTCAGCGGAGGATTCAGCGCCAGATTCGATCCGCTGCGCGTATACGCAACCTGCGCATCGGTCACGATGCCATACAGAGCAGCAGCGTCGCGAGCGGCTGCGGTGGTCGATGGATAACCGGCGTTTGTGAGGGCATCAAAATGCACCTGGCCGCCGCCGGCGGAATCGCCCAGCTGATACGTCGGCGTGAAGTTGATGCCGCCGCCGTTGTCCGAGCGCTGATGGTAGTCGAAGTTGTGCTGGTACTGCCCGCCAAACTGGATCAGGTGGTTGCCCTTCAGCAGCGAGACGTTATCGCTGATGAAGTTATCCTGCCCATCCCAGAAACGGGTACGGATGCTCTGCGTATTCAGGTTGAACGGAGAGAGCACATAAGTCGACGATTCGCCGAATGGCTCCAGCGCTCCGCCCAGTCCCGACACCTGCGGTGGCGCGTTGTTCGTGGACCACGACCAGTAGTTACGCAGGTAGCTGTAGTGGAAGTCGTTCGTAATGCTCGGTGTAATGCTCGCGGTCAGACCGGTGACGAAGTACCACGGCTGCTGCGGCCGCGAGGCCGTCGACGCCGGCGATCCCAGCTTATCCCCGGAGAAGAATCCGCCGATATCCACCTGGGAGGCATAAGCCTGAGTCAGCTTGTAGTCGCGATAGCTCGCAAACCAGTGGAGCTTCGAGCTGAAGTCGTGATCGATACGGGCAACATAGTCGTCGCTGTTCAGCGGCAACGACAGATTGCCTTCGAATCCAACTTCGTTATACCCGTCGCATTCGGAGCCCGCAATGCCGCCGCAGGCTGCGGAACCCGTTCCCGCTATATTCCCGGCCGGCATATATTTCTGCCACATGGCCAGCACGTCGGGGTTGATCCCGATTCCGCGCGGATCGAGGGTCTTCATGTTGTAGGTCGTGCCGTTGAATGTCAGCATGCCTGCTTCCATGCTGGGCGACGGCACAGCCCGCGTAATGACCTCTGACTGCGGATAGCGATACCCCTCGTAGAAACCAAAGACATACCAGCGTCCACCCAGCATCTTGGGCAGGAAGAACCCGCCCGCCTTCGCGCCGAACCGGCTGTAATGGTATTGCGATAACGGGATCTGAAACTGATTATTCCCCCAGCTATTCGCGTCGAAGCCGTTATCGAGGTAATACTCATAAGCCGCCCCATGCCAGCGGTTCGTGCCGCGGGGTGTCGCAAACTCCACCTGTGCGCCCGCCGAGTTGTCGAAGTCCGCGGTCTGGTTCGCTGTGTTCACCTTGACTTCTTCCACGCTGTCCTGTGGGGTCGGCATCACGCCCGTCGGACCTGATGCCAAAGCGCCGTTGGCCGAGGCAACTCCAGTAGGATCGCCCGCAAAGCTTCCGGTGTAGACGGCCATGCTGCCGTCCATGTCGTTCGTAATCTGTCCGCCGTCCAGCAGGAAGGTGCTTTGATCGTTCACGGCGCCGGCGACGCTGCCGTCAGGGCTCACGCCCGGCTGCATCGAAGTGAAGGTGTTCACGTCGTGGTTCAGACTGGGGAGCGAATCGATCGCTTCCTGCGGAATCGTCTGGCCAACGGTGGAGTTGAGCGTTTGCAGCTCGGTGCCCACCACCTGGACTTCCACTGTTTCTTTTCCGCCGCCGACCGTCAGGCTCAGATTAGCCGTGGACTGCGATCCGACGTTGACGACGAGTCCGACCGTCTCAGCCGCCGAAAAGCCGGTCTTGGTCGCCTCAATGTTGTAACTTCCGGGAGGAACTGCCGCAAAAAAGTATTTGCCGGCCGAGTTCGAGGTCGCGGTCAGCTTAATGCCCGCCGACGTGTCTGTGAGCGTGACAGCTGCGCCCGGAATCAGCGCCCCACTGGGATCGGTGATTTCACCGACCACCGTACCGGTGTTCGTTGCCTGTGCGAACGCATGGTTCGCTCCTGCAAACGCGAACAAAACCGCCGCGATCATTACGACGACCCATCGTAGCCTGAGTATCATTACAGCTCCTCCGTAAAGGTTTGCTTGTTAAGGGCTTACTCGCCTTCGCATCTTCTGGAACCGGGCGGGAATGGATGCAACCCGGATTTGGTTTGACCGCGAATAGGGAACGCCTGGTCCTGACTCCGTTAACAGAGCAGGTGTTCCTTTCCTCAACCGCCAAAGCAACTAAAAATCAGGGGAAAGAACTACAGCTTTCGGGGAAGACTTGTACCCGCTATGTGCAATTGGGTGTCCATTTATGGGCATTGAGGAATCAACAACTTAGCCTGTTATTTGCGGGGCGGCCAGATTAAAATCTATTGAAATCTGTAACCAGCGGGCAGCACTTCTCCGGCTTTCGGAATCGGCCCATCCCAGAACGCTCTCGCTGCAAAGCCGCCATTTCGGGGATCCACGGCACTCCGTCCGGGCCTCCAGCGCGACCCCGTCCCACCCATGGTGTTTATGAAACTATAGACAGGCAACTGCCTCAAACGAGGAGGCAAACGATGAACACCTTCAAGACAGCTTTACTGCTCACTGCGCTGACTCTGCTTCTGGTCCTGATCGGCGGCCACTTTGGCGGCCAGAACGGAATGATTTTTGCTTTCCTCATCGCCGCCGGCATGAACTTCTTCAGCTACTTCTATTCCGACAAGCTGGCGCTGCGCATGTATAACGCCCAGCCCGTCACCCGGGAGCAGTTGCCTCGCGCCTATGCCGTCGTCGAGCGGATGACGCAGCGGCTGGGCCTGCCCATGCCAAGGATCTATGTGATCCCGACCGACGCCCCGAACGCCTTCGCCACCGGCCGCAACCCAAAGCACGCCTCGGTCGCCGTCACCCATGGCATTTTGCAACTGCTCAACGACGATGAGCTCGAAGGCGTCCTCGCCCACGAGCTCGGCCACGTAAAAAATCGCGACATCCTCACCAGCTCCATTGCCGCCACCCTCGCCGGCGCCATCGTGCTGCTCGCTCGGATGACCTGGTGGGCCGATATTTTTGGAGGATTTGGCGGCGGCGGCCGCGATCGCCGCGGCGGGGGCATCAGCGCCCTCTTCATGCTGATCCTTGCGCCTATCGCTGCGACCCTGATTCAGCTCGCCGTCTCGCGCTCCCGCGAGTATGAAGCCGATGCCACCGGCGCCCACATCACCGGGAACCCTTACGCACTCGCCAGCGCCCTTGAAAAGCTCGATGCTTACTCGAAGCGCATGCCGATGCTGGGCTCGCCGTCGACTGCTCACCTGTTTATCGTGCAGCCGCTGCTGAGCGGCGGCGATTTCGCGAACCTTTTCTCGACGCATCCGCCCATCGCCAAACGCATCGAGCGCCTCATCGGACGGCCCAGCGTCTACGGGACTCCGCAGCGCTGATCAAAAACAAAGGGCGGTTCCGTTCGAACCGCCCTCGCCAGGCCTTGTTCCCTGTTCCCTGCGTCGCCGCAAGGCGTCGCTCACGGAGCCCACCCCAGGCCGTCTGCTCCCTTACCCGCGTCGAGCAGCTTCTGCACCTTCCACTGGTCGAGATCGATCGCCGCCACCTGTCCTGTCTTGATGCAGGAAACGTATGCGACCCGGCCATCGGGCGGCACAAGAATCTCCTGCGGATCCGCCGCAACGGGTACCGTGCGTGCTACTTTCATCGCGCCCAGATCGACCACGGCTACTTCGTCCTTCCCTGGGATCGCCACCAGCAGCCACTTTCCATCCGGCGTTGTAGCCGATCCATATCCCAACCCCGGCAAATCAACCCAGCTCTGCACGCGTTTCCCCGCTGTGTCGATCACCGCGAGCCGCGGGCTCGTCTGATCCGACGTAAACACCAGCCGGTCGTCGCGTGAGATCGCGATCCGCTGGACGATCGGAGCCACCGGGATCACGGCGACAGTCGTGCGCCCAGCCATATCGAGCACCGACACCGTCCCAGGACCCACGTTCGCCGTATAGCCCAGCTTGCCATCATGCGAAAGAACCAGCATGTGCGATTCTTTTTGCCCGGTCGGGACCTTACCCACAATCCTCAGCGTCTGCGGGTCGATCTCCGTAACCGCATCGTCGAGCTCAGTCGTGACATACAGCATCCCGCTCGCTTGATCCACAACCGGGAGGTGCGGCCGCACGCCGTGCCCAAAATTGACGACTCCCGTCACGGTACGCAATCCCAGATCGATGACCAGCATCTTCTGCCCATCGATGCCTGGCTTCCCCACTCCGGAGTTGCCGTAGATCGGCAGGTACGCGGTACGCCCATCCTTCGCAACCGCGATCTCATGCCCCCACTGGCCTTCGATTCCCTCCGCGACCGTGTCCTGGTCGCCCGTCTTCATGTCGATCACACTCACGGTGCGATCCACCTGATTCGCCACCAGCAGTGTCTGTGCGCGCGCCGTCGACGGCACCCCGCCAACCCACCCTACCGCCAACAGAACCGGCAAAACAAAGCTCTCTTTCATACGCCGCACTATACCGTTAAACCCCACCACTCTGTAACCACCCGCCCCTGCTGGCAATTTGGGGCTCTGCCCTGTACCCTGCTCCCGGCACCCTGTACCCTGTGTTGCATGAAAACCCTGCTTCGCGCCATTGTCTGGCTGGCTCTTATCGTCTGGCTCGGCGGACTGCTCTTTTTCCCGATCGCCGCCTGGGCTTCTTTCAGTTCCATTGCGGATACTCACGCCGCCGGAACCATCGTCGCAAAGTGTCTTCGCACACTGCACTATGAAGGATTCGCGGCCGGGGCCATCCTCGTTCTCCTGCTCGCAATCGGATGGCCGCTGAAGGTTTTCCGAAAGAGCGCGGCATTTGCGATTCTCGTCACCGTCATCATGCTTGGGCTCACGGCCTTTTCGCAGTTCAGCATCATTCCGCAGATGGAAAGAGACCGCATCGCCGCTGGCGGAGCCATTGACAGCGTACCTGCCGGCGATCCCCGTCACGCCGACTTCGATCGTCTCCACCGCAGTTCGGAGCATGTCGAAGAAGCCATCATGCTCGGTGGGCTTCTTCTCGTCTTCCTGCTCGCGCGCGACTAAGAAAGTCCGGCAGTCGAGGCTTAGCGCGAAGCGGTACTGCCGGAACTTCGCCGGCATCGACTCTCATTCTCCCGCCTTCCCCGCAAAAGCTTCCGCTACGCTGATATTCTTCACCAGATCCTGCGGCACATTGTGCCTGCGCAGCAGGTATTCCGGGCTATTCCACGACAGCCAGGCATGTCCCTCTGCGTCTTCCCACACCAGGATCTTCAACGGCAAATCGATCGCGCTGGTGGGAGCCGCAACCATCACCGGCGTTCCAGCTACCGGATTGCCGAAGATCAACAGCTTTGTGGGACGCATCTGCATGCCCACCCTGGCGGCTTCCCCGCTGTGATCCACAAGAGCAAAAAGCGTCACGCCCTTCGCCTCTAGTACGCCCCGCAGCCGCTGGACCGTCTCCTCAACGGAATGTCGACTGGGTATCGTTTTGATTCCATTTTCTGGCGCCGGCATATCGGCCTCCTTCATTGAATGCAAGGATGCGCCTGCCGGCGAACGGAATCAAAGCCCTGGTGTTAATCCTCAGAGAAGACTGAACCATGAAAAAGGGATCCGTGAGTGGATCCCCTTTCCCTCCCCATTTGTGTTTCTTCATTCAGGACGCCTTGCGATTCTTCTCCTGGGCGCCGCCATGCCCGCTATGGCTACTCTCGTTTTCCTTGCGGCTTGTGGTGGTCCCGCCCGGCTGCGCCTGCCCTGTGTGACTCTGGCTGCCCTTTCCGGCGTGCCCGCTCTGTCCGCCCCTGTCGCCCAGTCCGCTCTTATCGTTTTGTTCGCTCTTATCGTTTTGTCCGACCTTTTGGCTCTGACCGCTGGCGTCATGAGCCCGCGCGTCCGACTCATTCGATGAGCGGCCGCTGGTGCTCGCAGTGCCGGATCCGCTCGCCTGCAATCCGGTGTGGCTGCTTTCGCCGCGTCCTGTAGTGGTCTGATTTTGTTGCCTTGGGTCGCCGCTGCTCTGCGGATGCTTTCCGTGTTCGCTGTGTTCGGCCATAATCCATCCTTGAACTGCCTAGATTGCTTGCTGGGGAAACAATCAGGTTCCCTGAAGGATGGGATTGTCAGGCAGCGATATTTGGTGGTCTGGTGCGCCAAAACTCCCCTATACCCCCGTCGCCTAACCTCACACTCGCGCCACCTCTTCCATCAATGCCAACACATTTCCCGCTGGGTCTTTCAAAAACGCAAGCCACAGGTCGTGGCTTTTCATCCGCGCCGTCAGATGCGGTTCCTGCACGAACACCACGCCTTTTTCCCGAAGCGCGACGTGCACGGCCTGAATATCCGTCACCTTAAAGTACAAGATCGTTCCGTCCTTGCCGGCGGCAGGCTTTGCGGCACCGGGTGCCGCAGCGCCCACCAGCAAACGCACCGTCCCGCACTGAAAAAAGGCCATGGTGCCGGCATCGAAGAGGTGCTGCATCCCCAGCACATCCCCGTAAAACGACTTCGCCTCGTCCAGATTGCCCACCGTCACCGCAATCTGCCCAATCTCACCCAGGTGAACCGCAGTCTCGCTTGCCATCGCTCAATTCTCCATTTCATTAGCTAAGCTAATGATCTATCATGAACCCGCCCGCCCATGTCAAGAGCCAGTGAACGAAATCCCGAACTTGCCGCCGAGTCCCTTCACTCTGCCGCCATTCATCTGCTGCGCAAATTACGCCTCGCCGACGCCGCCAGCGGACTCAATGCCCCTCGCCTCTCCGCACTCTCCGTTATCGTCTTCGCCGGACCACTCACCCTCGGCCAGCTCGCCCATACCGAGCAGGTCCGGCCTCCCACCATGACACGCATCGTGAACGCTCTCGTCGCGAAAGGACTTGTCAGCAAGACCATCAACGCGGAGGACCGCCGCACCATTCATCTCGCCGCAACCGTGAAAGGCAAGCGCCTGCTTCTCAAGGCGCGACACCGCCGCATCTATTCTCTGGCAGGGCGCATCGCCGCGCTTTCCGCTCAGGACCAGAAAACTCTCTTCGCCGCAATCGCCATCCTGACCAGCGTGGTCCGGTCCCTGTAGCTCGCGGCCGAACGATAAACTCCTCAGACCACGGAACCGCCGCACATGCAACTCCGTAACGTCCCTTCAGATGCGGCTCGGTCAGCAGCTTCCATGAGGGTCACAGGTTGAAACTATCCATCGAGAACGTCGGCAAGTGTTATGCCAGAAAGGTCTGGGCACTTCGCCGCTTCAGCCTCGAATTAAGACCCGGCGTACTCGGATTGCTCGGCCCCAACGGCGCAGGCAAAACCACGCTGATGAGCATCCTCGCCACCATCACCCGCGCCAGCGAGGGCACGGTCACGTGGAACGGCGTGGACCTCGCCGCCGATCCTGATGCTCTGCGCTCGGTGCTGGGATATCTTCCTCAGGATTTCGGCGTCTATCCCAACCTCAATGCACAGGAGTTCTTGGAATACCTCGCCGCGGTCAAAGGCCTCGACGCCGCGGCCGCGCGGCGGCGCATCGATCAACTGCTGAGCCTGGTGAACCTCGCTGACGTGCGCAAGCGTCCGCTCGGCGGATTCTCCGGCGGCATGAAACAGAGGGTGGGCATCGCCCAGGCACTGCTCAACGATCCGCAGTTGCTCATCGTCGACGAGCCCACCGCGGGCCTCGACCCCGAAGAGCGGGTGCGCTTCCGCAATCTGCTCTCCGATCTCTCCGGTGAACGCATCGTTATCCTGTCTACCCACATCGTTTCCGATGTCGAGGCCACGGCCACCGACATCGCCCTTATCTCCAACGGCGCATTGGTCGCGCATGCCGCACCCGAACAACTGCTCCGCAGTATCGAAGGACGCGTATGGGAGTGGGTCGTGCCCAGCGCCGACCTCCAGGCTGTGAAACAGTGCTACCGCGTCAGCAATACCATGCACCGCTCCGACGGCGTCCACGTGCGCGTGCTCGCGCAGGATCCTCCGCCCGGCGCGCAACCCGTTCTGCCCACTCTCGAGGACGCCTATCTCGATGCGCTTTCGCTTTATCGCGCAGGATCCGCGGCATGAAGCGAACCCGTGTACTCTGGCACCTCGTCAAAGCCGACTTCCTCGGCCGCGTTCGACGAACCAGCTTCCTGCTCACCCTCGCCTTTGCCGTCTTCCTCGGCTATCAGACCTTTGCCGGCAAAATCGTGATGCAGCTCGACGACTACCGCGGCGTCTACAACTCTGCGTGGATCGGCGCTCTGATGGGCCTCGTCACCAGCTCTTTCCTTACTCTCGTTGGTTTCTACATCGTTAAAGGGTCTATCCTGCGCGACGAAACCACTCGCGTCGGCCAAATCCTGGCCGCGACGCCGATGAGCAAGCCCTTCTACACCGTGGCCAAGTCGCTGGGAAACTTCGCCGTGCTCGCTGCCATGGTGGGAGTCATGGCCGTAGCCGCGCTGTGCATGCAGCTCCTGCGGGGCGAAGATCGCACCCTCCACCTGTGGACCCTGCTCGCGCCTCTGCTCCTCTACGCGTTGCCCTCGATGGCATTTGTCGCTGCCCTCGCCGTCCTCTTCGAGACGCTACCGCTGCTGCGCGGCGGACTCGGCAACGTGCTTTGGTTCTTTCTCTGGACCGGGCTCCTCGTCGGCGGCGTCGCCCCCGCCATGGCGCGCGGTGGAGCGCCCAGCAATGCCACGTATTTCCACGACTTCACCGGACTGCCCACCATGATGTACCAGATGCGCGCTCCGCTCCTCGAAGTCGATCCCACCTTTCAAAACAGCTTTTCGCTCAGAATCGGCAGCCCGCCGCCCCATCGCCGATTTCTATGGACCGGTGTCCACTGGGACTTCATCCAGCTCGCGGCCCGTCTGCTCTGGTTTGTCTACGTTTTCGCCGCCGCTCTCCTTGCCGCACTCTTCTTTCACCGTTTCGATCCGGCTCGCGAGCGCATCCTTTCACGGCGAAAAAACCTCGCGCAGCTCCCAACCCGCCCGATGGTCGAAGAGCTCACTGCCGCCCGGGAGCTCGCCAGCCCCGATCCCTGGGCGGGCCGCCTTACGCCTCTTCCTCCGGCCAGCGCGAAAACAAGATTCACTTCGATCGTCGCCGCCGAGTTGCGACTCATGCTCAAAGGACATCGCTGGTGGTGGTATGCCGTGGCCGCCGGCCTCTTCATCGGCTGCCTCGCCGCTCCACTCCAGACCTCGCGCGATGGAATCATCCTCTTCGCCTGGCTCTGGCCCATCCTGCTGTGGTCGCAGATGGGCACCCGCGAAGCACGCTATGCCACGGGCTCGCTGATCTTCTCCGCGCCACATGCGCTGGAACGCCAGTTGCCCGCTGCCTGGACGGCGGGGGTTATCCTCGCCCTCATCACCGGCGGCGGACTCGGCATCCGTCTTCTTCTCGCCGGCGATCTGCAGGGCCTCGCGGGTTGGACCGTCGCGGCCTTTTTCATCCCCAGCCTCGCCATAGCACTCGGTGTCTGGAGCGGCTCCAGCAAGTTTTTCGAGGCGCTCTATACCGTGTGGTGGTACACCGGCGCAGCCCACCACCTGCGCGGTGGAGACTTCATCGGCACCGATCCCACCAGCAGCCGCCCGGAGCTGTACCTGATGTTGACCATCGTGCTGCTCGCATCCTGCTGGCTGCGACGCCGCACCCAGCTTGCCTATGCGTGATGCCGCATCAGCAGATCGGCTGCGACAAACACAAAGAAGATCACCGCGATAACGCCATTCATCGTGAAGAACGCCGCATTCATCCGCGATAAATCGCGCGGCGACACGATCAAGTGTTCCCAGAGCAGCAAAGCCGCGACCGCCGCGATACCCACGCCCGCGAACGGCCCGAGATGGAACAGCGCCACCAGCCAGACCAACAGGGTCAGCATGATCAGGTGCATCGTCCGCGCGATCCAGAAAGCCGCTGTCACTCCGAGCGTGGCCGGAATGCTGAACAACCCCGTCGACCGGTCATGTGCCTCGTCCTGGCATGCGTACAGCACATCGAAACCCGCCACCCAAAACAGCACCGCCGCGGTGAGAACCACAATGCGCGGATCGAGCGAGCCCCGGATGGCAATCCACGCCCCCGTGGGCGCGATGCCCAGCGCCAAACCCAGAAAGAGATGCGACCACCGTGTGAAGCGCTTCGTATAAGAATAGAGAAACAGCACGGCCAGAACCACAGGCGCCAGAATCAGCGTCAACCGGTTCAGCCTCCATGCGCCCACCAGGAAAATCGCCGACATTGCCACCGTGAAGCCCGCGGCGAACCTTCGCGTCAGCAAGCCCGCCGGGATCGCTCTCTGGCGAGTCCGCGGATTGGCCGCATCCAGGTCGGCGTCGGCCCAGCGATTAAAGGCCATCGCCGCCGAACGCGCAGCGATCATGCAAACAACGATCCACCCGAGTTTCGTTGCTGGGGGCCACCCTTGCGCCGCCAGCATCGCCCCGGTCAGCGCAAATGGCAGCGCAAAGACCGAGTGCTCCCACTTAATCATCTCCAGCGTGACGCCGATGCTGCGAAAAAGAGGCATAAAAAATGGACCTCAGTCTTTCAACGAGGTCCATTCCAGTGTAACGGCTCTGATTCTATGGCGAAGGACGGGCCCGTCTCGCTGACAGGCCCATTCTTTGAGGAGGCTTACTTCGAAGCCTTTTCTGACGACGCGTTCGCGACCTCAAGGTCGTTGGTCACGCTAAAGACGCCCGCCACCGAGTTGGCCTGGATGCCCGCGGCTTCCTTCTGAGCCTGCGTGTCCACCGTGCCATACAGGGTTACGTGCCCGTTTGCCACCTGAATCCGGATCGGCTTGGCCGGGTCAATCAGGTATTGGTTCAGCATCGGGAAGCCGTAGACCTTGCGGAACACCGCGAGGCGAATGTGATCGTCCATCGGCGATACCGGGTCGATCTGAATGTTATTCACCACGTCCCGCACGCCTTTTGTGTTGGCGACCACGGCCACGGCGTCCGAAGCGTCCACCGGGCCATAAGCATGGCCACCCAGCGTTGCCACGCCATTTTCTACCTGGACGGAAATCGCATCGAAGGGAACGGTGCCGTAGCCGACCATGTCATAGGTGATGGCCTTCTGCAGTTTCTGCTGCAGCTGCTGGTCGCTCATTTCGCCACCCTCAACCTGGATGTCGTTGCGAACGGCGCTCACGCCGTGCACGTGATGCGCTTTCTGATCCGCATCCAATTTCTTCGCGACCACGTCCACGTTTCCGGTTAGCGTTACCACGCCACCCTGCACCGATGCCTGAATTCCCTTAAAGCGCGATGCGCTCAACGCCTTCTGAACGGCTGCCTGCATATCGGAGTCATTCTGCGCAAAAACCGCCGGCACCGAAAGGGCCGCCGCAACAGCGAACACAATTAATTTCTTCATGGTTTTCTCCCGGCCGTCTCCTGAATTTTTTGGGTTTCCGGCAGCTCGTGCTTTCGCCGGGGAGACAAGCCTTCCGCATATTCAGACACGGAATGACCCCTTTTGGATGCGCGGCGCCTCGGGAAATTTCGAAAAAAGGCGGCTTTTGACGTTGCCGCAACCCTTGATTCTGAAGGGATTTTGCCACCGGGCGCGCAGCCGTCCAGACCCGTCAGTGGTAGCTGCGATGGAGCCGGAAAACCAGGCTGAAGACCCCGGATTCGTCGCGGACGGCAACCACCGAGACGTCCGGCGTAACTCGCCATTCCCCCTGGATCAATTGCTCCGCTGTGGAATTGACGTTCGTTGCGTAGGTTAAGGTAGCGTTCTTTGAAATCGGCTCCTCCACGGTGATGCGCGCCGTAGCATTCCCGACCCCGCTGACGAAGGTTGGATCGATACGCACGCTCCCCCCGCCGAAAAGTTTTTGAATCCGGCTGCTGATCGTTGCATTCAGCGCGCCGCCGAGCAGCGAGTCGGCGGTCGAGTTTACTCCCGCCTGTTGCTGCTCCGTGCTGTAAATTTGTTGCTCCTCCTGCGTGCGCCCCATCGCCAGCAGGGAGAAAATATCCTGCTCCGAGAGTGGTGGCTCCGAACGAAACGTCGGGTTCAGCTTGTTAGTCGATCCCTGTAGTGCGATCGTGACCGTGTAATTCTCCACCGTCGTCGTCGCGGTTAAATCCAGCACCGGCTGGATGCGGACTGGATTGCTGAAATAAATCTCGCCGTGCTGCAACTCGAACTTTTCCCCGTTGAATGTTGCGCGGCCCTCGGTGATTGTCACGCGGCCGAGAACGGTCGGCTCCGCCAGCGTCCCGCGGATCGCCAGGTCCACATTGCCCGCCAGCCGCGCAAACGAATTCTGGAAATTGAGCGAAGGGGCTGATGTGATGCGAATGTCGAGGCGGACCTTGTTCGTCGGTGAGTCAGGATTTGGCGGCAGGGAGACGCCGCCGCTGCTGACGATCGATCCAAAATCGACGTCGGGATTGATGGCAAACCCGGTCAGGGTGACTTTACCGCTCACCACAACATTCGCCTGATTGCCCTGCACGCGAATCGTCGCGCTGGCGGTCGACGTCACCCCTTCGGGGTAACGAATGCGCACATCCTTCGCGTTCGCCGTCAGGTCCGCGTAGAGCCCGTGATGATACGTGACAAACCCGCCCACCTTGATCAGCCCGCCGCCGCTGTACGCCGTAACATCCTGAAAATCGAGCCGATCCTGATCGAACACCAGTTCCCCATTCATACGGCTCAGCCCGTTGACATAATCTTCGAGCGACACGTTCACGTTGGTGAACTTCACATTCCCGGTCAGGTCCGGATTCTTCGTCGTCCCCTCCGCGGTCATCGTAAAGTCCACGTGCCCCGACGAAATCAGGTCTGTATCGAGCATCTGCGCCAAGACCATATTGATTGAACCGTTGGCGCTCCCATGGATCGGCCGTGGATCGCTGAACAATCCGATCGACCCAACGCTGTGCAGATCGGTGTCCGGACCCACAATATGCAGCGGCTCAATTTGAAATGTTCCGTCCCGCAGCGTTGCGTGGACTGCGCCGTCGCTGTGGATCGGCACATCTTCGAGCGTGACTGCCAGTTCGCTCAGTCGAACATCGCCGTTCAGCTGTTTCGGCTTGCGCAGCGGTCCGGAAACGGTCACCGATCCCGCGATCGAAGAACTACCCCGAATGCCAGTAACGCTGAAGGTGCGCAGCAGAGGATCGATATCGAAGTTGGCAATCTTCAGGCTGGCCTGCGCCGGGTAGTCGCCCGTCAGCTGCGCCTCCCCGCTCAGATCCAGCTCTGAAGTGTTGACCCGCGATGTCATATGCAGCAGCAGCGTATGGCCCTGGGTGTGGGCCTCGGCGTCTGCGGAACCCGTCCATTCGCGCGCCAGGCGCATACCCCGCACATGCAGACTCGCCTGGAGCGACGGCGCCTCCAGCGTGCCGCTGCCCTTTGCCTCAAAATCCACCGTACCCATCACGGGATACTGCGCATTTTCGAGCCGCTTGATATGTCCGAGCTCGAATCCGCTGCCCTGTACATCGAAATGCGCATTCTTCGCCGCAAAATCGTACCCGCCCTCGCCGGTGATCCGCCCGCCGTCCATCGCGAACAGAAGATGGCTCGCGCTTACCTCTTTGCCCCGGAACTGCACATCGCTCGTCAGCGAACGATACTGCTCTCCGTATACCGAGCCCCCGGTAATGCTGATCTGCCCACTGCCGTTGAGGTCTCCAATCGTTCCGCCCGTCTGCGCGTGCAGATTCAGAGTCCCGGAAACCGGGTAGTTCCTGCCCGTCAGCGCCATCCACTGCGCAATGTCGGCATCCTTAACCTCCACGCTCGCCTGGATCGTCGAGGTATCTGCGAAGAGATCGCGTGGCGCGTTTTTCCGCCCTCGTACTTCGCCCGAGAACTGTATCGTCGTTTTTCCCTGTGCCAGCGTGGCGGCGCTCACGGCCAGCAAGCCCGCGCTGTAATCCGCGTCGGTGGTCAGGCTGTCGAAGTGGATGTTGCTCGCGGCCTGTGTGGCCGGCGGCGTTGCGCCCAGCGGGAGCACGTTGAAGTCTGTCGCCATCAGGTGTCCCTTGAAGTCCGGTGACGCCAGGCTGCCGTTCACAGTTCCGTGGAACTGCGCTTGCCCGTGCAACAGTGCGGGGATCGGCGTTGGCTGACCTGGCACTTCAATTCCGAATGACGCCAGAACGGGGTTGAACTCCGCAACATCGCGGGTCGTAAGGCTCGCATCCAGGCTGGACTTGCGTGTTATCGGATAGACACCCAGGCTTCCGGAAGCCTGGATCTCCGATGCCGGTGTGTGGATGTCGAAAGCCCGCACCTCCACGGTCCCTGCACGGTTCAGGTACTCCGCCTGCACTGTGCCGTTCACCGGGACTTCATTGGGGCTCGGCGTATGCGGCGGAGCAAGAGAGACGTCCACCGCGCCCGTCATATCTTCGAGGCTGCCCTTCCAGTCGATGTTGGCCGTCCCTGTTGCCGACGTGTCGAATCCCAGACGCCGATAGCCTCGCGGTGCAACGGAATCGAGGAGCGCATCAAGCGTGAAACCCGCCAGCTTCGTCCTGATCGTTCCCTGTTGTTGCCCAGCGCTTGATACCGTCCTGGTTAGCATCTGACCAGCGTGCGCCGGTCCGGCCGGAGGCGCCTGCCAATTCACGATGCGCATATCGCCCGCAACCACGCCGCCCGTCGCCAGCCTCGCATGAATCCCGGTGACTGCGATCAGATCCTGGGTCACGTGCGCCACCGCGTCCGCCGTTATTCCCGTCACATCCACGGTGCCCGCGCGATACGCACCCCCGCTGATGCGCGCATTCCCATCCACGACAAATTGGGAACTCGTACCGTGTCCATTCGCTTCCAGCTGGGCCGTACCCCCGTCCAATCCAGGCGCGCCCGTGAGTGCGCGAATTTCCAGCGCGTCGATCGCGCCCTTCATGCCGAACTGCCAACGCGGATTCGCGAAGTTATCGAGAGTCCCGTTGGCGCGCAGGACGGTTTTTTCGCTCTTTCCCAGCGGCCCACTCTGCAACGTAAGCGAAACCAAATTGGCGTTGTTGCGTCCCATCTCGACGGACGCGTCCAGCTGCGAATGCACCGGAGTATCCGCGCCGCGCTGGGCGGCAATATCCTCGGCGTGGATGGTTCCGGCGTACTGGTCTCGCGCCGGAACGTAACTGACCTGTGCCGCCAGATTGTTCACAGCCAGATTGAAGGGAATCGCCTGCTGGTTCAGGAGGGCCACGCCATCATTGAGTACCGTCTTGCCAATCGCCAGATTGAAGATCTCATCGGTGCTGTTGCCGGAAGTCGCCGCATGCTTCGGCTTCGGCTGATTTGTTGACCCATCCGGATAAACGATCAGGTGGATCACCGGATGATCGCCTTCGAGGTAATTCAACCCAATCTTCGCCCGGAAAAAGGACAATATCTGCAGTCGGGCGAACAGCCGATCGACATGTGCGTACGGGACCTGCCCTGGAGCTTCGAGGCCGTGGATCGTCAGATCGTCCGCCTCGAATTCCAGATGCGTTAGCCGCCATCCGAATCGCTTCAGCTCGACCCTTCCTCCCGTCGAGCTTTCCAGTTCGGCAATCACCGCGCGCCGTACGCGATTTTCAAAAGAAGTTGTGCTCGCGTACCACGCGGCTGCCCCCACCAGCAGGGCAATCGCCCCCATCGTCCACAGCGCAATGGGGAGGACCGTCCACCCGAAACCGCGCCGCGGAGGCACTTGCGTCTCGCGGCGGTCTTCACGTTCGGGTTCAGGCTCTGGCATCGCGTTCATTGGCTCGGTTCCGTCGTCCTTGGCTCGAGATTTGCGCTGTAGGCCTGATCGACGATCTGTACATTGCCCTGGTCTCGCAGGCTCGATAACCAGTCCTGAAATAACCCACTCACCTGCTGCTGCAGCAGGATTTCCTGGATGCGCGCCGATACCTCCGCCAGCGGCGGGGCTTTTTCATTTCCTTTGGCGAGAGCCGGTACCAGGGTCTTCTGATAATAAGTCGCAATCTGATCCTGCGATACGCGAATCCCGCTCCGGAAACGCAGGTCGATGAAGCGCAGGATCGCCATCCGCTGACTCCATCGTTGTTCCACCACCTCCTCGGTCAGATCGTTCGATCGCAGGAAGTCCACCCATCCCTTCTCTGTTTCGCAGTGAGCCCGAGCGCAGGCGGGAATCTGCCTCCTTAGCTCCGCAAGAGACTTCTGTACCTCCGGCTGCGGCGTGGTGGTCGGCTGCTGTTGTTCCCCCATCTGCTGCAGAATCAGGGTTCGGTCGATGAGTCGCACAATCGCCAGGTCCGGGGTGTTCTGCCCTGGCAGTACCTGCAGCGGTTCCAGCGCGGAAAAATGCATCTCCTGTTCAACGTCACTCTGCAATAGAACGTTGGAGCCGATGATCGCCACCACATGGTCGAGCTCGATCGGCTTGTCCGCGGCCGGCGAGATCGGGGGCGGCGGGGCCTGCGGCGATGCTGTCTGTGCGCGCGCGACCCCGATCGCCAGGATCACCAGCGCGACCATCGCCCGGATGCACCCAAGCCTCCTCATCAGAACGCCTGTCCGATACTGAACGAGAAGTTGAAGTGCCCCGCCTGCCCATAGCAGGGAGTATCAGGCGAGGCCGTTGTGCTGGCATAACAAGTCAGGGAGCTTGAGTTAGACGCGTTGCCGCTTCCGTAAGTCACTAGTACCGGAAAGACCGGCGGATTCAGGTTATAACCCACGTCGAAGCGAATCGGACCGATAGGTGTGTGATACCGTGCCCCGACTCCAACGGTATGCGAGAAATCGTTAAAGTCGCATTGTCCGGTGGGATTCGTGCTCGACGACCGCGTCACCTGTTCCTGCGCGGCGTCCGTGAGGTAGGCCAGAGAGGTGCATGTATAACTGTGCGGCTGTTTAATCCGCAGTGCGCTCGGCCAGATGTCCGACGAGTTATTGAAAATGTTCCCCATGTCGTGAAAGAGAACAAACCCCAGCGAGTTCCCGAAGTAGGGCAGCTGCGGATTCGGCAGGCGCAGCTCCGTCTGATTCACAAACGCCCCCGCGCCCCCGATCGGGAAGCCGGTCAGCGAATCGCGCGGCCCCGCGGAATTGAGCGGAAACCCTCGCAGCGATTCCGGTCCGCCCGCATAGAGCCGCTCCGGCAGCGGGATCGATTCATACTGCGCTTCGCCGAATACCCGCTCCATTCCAAACCGCGTGTTGCGCGCCAGTACATATTTCTTTAGCTTTCCCAAAGGATAGTAGGTGGAATTGGACCAGTCGAAGTGCGCATAATTCGCCTCGGACGTAAGAAACGCGTTGTCCGTGGCAAACACCTGGATGCTGTTGTACATCCCCCCCTGCGCATCCAACGGCTCCGGCCGCCTCGTATCGTGGATCCACGTCAGCTCCGGCCCACCCACGCGGACCGGCTCGGACAGCAGCGGAATCAGATTCGGGGACACCTGAATTGTGTTCGGGTCTACTTTTACTCTCCGATACGAAACCTGATAGATCAGCGTATCGATCAGGTTCGGATGCTGCGTCATCCGCACATCCCCTTCCGAGGTCGAGGACGCAAAGGTGACCACGTTCTGCGCATTGATGTACCCGCCACCGAAAGAGAAATCGAACTTTGGGTAATTTAGAAATCGCGGCCAGTTATAGTTCGCCGTAAACTGCTGCTCGAGCGAACCGTATTCACCGCGAAACGTAATCGACTGGTTCCTGCCCCACAAATTAATCCGTGAAACATCAAGTTCCACCAGGGCGCTTACCCCGAATTTCCCGTTGGGGCTGCATGCATAGGTCGATGGATTGATGCCAAGCTGAATCAGGCTCAGCGGGTTCGGGCAGTTCGTGCTCGGCGTCCCCGTCTGTGCCTGGAATCCACCTCCATAGGTCACATTCCAGCGGCGTGCTTCGTCGAACTGCACCAGCACATTCTTGCGCGGCTCGTCGCCTCCAGGATTCTCGACGGCGGTCGTGACCTGGTTGAACAGGGTGAGATTGTAGAGTTCCCGCTGGGTCTGCAGCAGTTTTGACTGATCGAGCGGATCACCCTCCTTCACAAGAATCTGGTGCGTCACTGTCCCCGGATGCGTGTACCGTAAGCCGCTGATCAGAATCTTACGAATGAAAATCTGATCTCCGGGTATGACGTGGATATGCACATCGATCAGGTTGGGGTCCTGCGCCGAAGGATTCTGCTGCAACGTCGCCTGAGCGTGATCGAAACCGTGGTCAAGGAAGTAGCCCAAGATGGCATCGCGGTCCGCCGTCAGATTGTCTCCCGAGTAGGGCTGCCCGGACTGCAGGCTCAGCTTCGGCTGGATCTCCGCCATCTGTGCCGGACTTACGCCGTCGATTCGATAAGCACCGACTCTTTGCTGCGGCCCCTCAACAATGTTGTAAGTGACAATCAGATTCCGTTCCCCATGTTTCGCCGGCCCATTCAACTCACGGACCTGCGGAGTGACGTTGACATGGGTAAAACCGTTGCCCTGATAGAGCGCCGTAATTGCACTCACGTCTGCATCTTGCAGGGCGAGGCTGTAAATTCCGTGCGGCATGAAGAGCGAAGCCGGCTGCACGCTCAGGCGCTGCCGGAGTAAGGACTTCCCAAAATACCCATAGCCCAGCAACCCCACCGACTGGATCCTGTACCGCGCTCCCAGCGTGACGTCGTAGGTGATATGAGTAATGCCGTCGCTCGCCATCGTCGTGTTCGTAACTTTGGCGCGGAAATAGCCTTGCCGCTGATAGTAATCCCGGATGCGTTTGTTCCCTGCATTCAGCAGATCTTCGTCCAGCGTGCCCTCGGCATAAACCGGGACCAAACCGCGCACCTTGCCCTTGCTCAGCTTTGCGCCTTCGACCACGACCTTCACGACTGGTCCGCGATCCGCCTGGAAGCTATAGTCCAGGTGGTTGGTGGGCCTCTGGTATTGGCTCGAGGCCAGGCTGACATTCGCCTCCAGTCGCTGCTGGCTCTGGTAGTGCTTCTTCAGATTGTTCAGAGCCCGGCTGACCGTCTCCGAATTGACTTTTGAATTCGCCTTGAGCTTCGCCCTCTTCCGGAAGGCGGGCACCGCCATCCCACTGTCTCCCTGCACGGCAACATTTCCCACCCGCGCCGGCTTTCCTGGCCTCACATCGAACTGGACGTTGACTTCGGCATTGGCTTTGTCCACGGCCGTGTGCCGCGCCACGGACCCCTGATAATAACCGTTTGCCCGCAACGTCTCCTGTAACTGGTCGCCTGCGCGGTTCAGCTTTCGATCCGTGAAGGGTGTGCCGGGATTGAGCCTGGTCGAATAGTTCAGCTGGTTGCTGAGATGACCGTTTTTCACACCTTTGACCGCAATCCGCCCAAGAAACAGTGTCGGAGTTCCGGTGAATATCAGAACAACCCCCTTCCCCTCCCGTTCCCCGTCCACCGATATCGTCCGGTACAATCCTGTCGCGTACAAACGGCGCAGGCTGGCTCGCACCTTCACAGGATCAAGCGGGCTGTTCGGCTGCTGCTCCATCCGCCCCGGCAGCGGATCGAGAGTCGCGCGATCCACCCCCTCAAATCGAATATCCGTGACCAGCAGCCCGGACCATCCCTGCAGGTCGATCGAAGTCGGCACGGGTTGAACTTTTTCTGTGGGATTCTGCTCCGTTGTGTTGTAAGAGGGCAGTACGCTTCCGGGAGGCACCGGCGGCGTCTTTTTCTGTTGCTGCTCGGGCGAACTCGCCGTCGGAGGCTGGGCCGTGCTGGCCGGCGCCTGCGCCTGAAGCTGCGGAGATGCCCATCCGCAGAACACGATTGCCCACACCACGGCTCTCGCGCACGATGTGCATACCGTGAAGCCAGTTTCCGCGGCCACCGTTCGGATGTGTCTTCCGATCTCCCGCACAACAGGCAATACTTTCGAACCCAAAACGTCCTCGTTCCGCATCGCAAAGGTCGTTGCCGCAAAACTGGAGAATCTCCGTTCTCTTGGACACCATTGGCTCCGGCAAGTTCTCATGGCATCGCGTGGCTTCGCAGCCCCGGTCCCGTAAATTCTCACCAAATTGATCTCAGACATGAGATGCGCACGCCGCGCAGCGAAACTACTGCGCTCCGCGCCGGGTTCCTCTCCGGAGTTTCTATACTACTGAGAGATGCCAGCCGCGTCTCAGACCGCAAATGAACGATACTCCCGCCAGGTCCTCTTTCCTGGTGTAGGTCCGGATGGTCAACGGAAGATCGAGCAGGCCCATGTGGCGGTAGTTGGTGTTGGCGCGACCGGCGCGGCCGCGGCCAGCTTGCTCGCACGTGCCGGCATTGGCACCCTGACCCTCATTGACCGCGACTTTGTCGAGGAGAGCAACCTGCAGCGCCAGGTTCTTTTCGACGAGTCCGACGCGCGCGATGCCCTTCCCAAAGCCGAAGCGGCACAGCGCAGAATCGCGGCTTTCAACAGCGAGGTTTCGCTCCGCGCCCATGTTGCCGACCTCGTTCCTGGCAATATCCATGAACTGCTTCGGGGTTCTCAGATCGTTCTCGATGCCACGGACAACTTCGAAACCCGGTACCTGCTCAATGACTACGCCGTCGAGCAGCACAAACCCTGGATCTACGCAGCCGCAGTCGCATCGTACGCGGCCACGATGAATATCCTCCCCGGTGAAACTGCCTGCCTCGCCTGCATTTTCCCCGAGCCACCCACAGGCACGGTCGAGACCTGCGACACCGCCGGAATCCTCAACACGGCCGTGAACCTCGCAGCTTCGATCGAAGTCACCGAGGCTCTTAAGTGGATCGTTGGCGTCAGCGGCACCATGCGCCGCACCCTGCTCTCGTGCGATCTCTGGACCAACGAGTGGACCGAAATCTCCACAGCAGCCCCGCGAACCAGCTGCACGATATGCGGACTGCGGGATTTTGCACACCTGCGCGGCGAACGCCGCCCCCACATTACGCTCTGCGGCCGCAACTCCGTTCAGATCCACGAGCGCTCGCGGCCAGTCGATCTCGCTGAGATGGAAAATCGCCTCTCCCCCCTCGGTAAGGTTCTGCGCAATGATCTGCTGCTTCGCTTCCAGCGGGGCGAACACAGCCTGACCCTCTTCGCCGACGGCCGTGCCATCATCCAGGGCACCACCGACATCACGCTCGCGCGCAGCCTCTACGCCCGTTTCATCGGTTCCTGAACGGAGTCATCGGAAAAGAAAAAGCCCCGGCTCATCGCCGGGGCTTTTCCTTTTAGCTATTGTGCGCTGGGAGAGCGCGCCTTCTGGATGGCCAGTCCCTAGAACTGGTTCCAGAGGAACTGGTTGTAAACCTCGTGATGGAACTGCACCTCCGCGGGTTTCACAAACGTCCCCAGCAGCCGCGGGCAGCGATCCGCCGAAGCCTGCTTCAGATCGGCGTACCTTCCCTTCACATCTTCTCCCAGCAATTTCGTGATCCACGCGGCGTTACGGAAATCCTCAAGCGCCGTATAGATGTTGTCCGGCAAATAACGTTCTGCCTGGCGCAGATTTTGAATCTTCGCCGTGTCCCCATCGATTCCCGTCCTGAACACAGACAACATCACCAGGTACGGATTCGAATCCGGAGCTACCGAACGCACCTCGACACGCATCGACCGCTCATTGCCGATCGGGATGCGAATCATCGAACCGCGATCGACCGCCGATGCCTTGATCTGGTTCGGCGCTTCAAAATGCGGGTCGAGCCGCCGATAAGCATTCACACTCGAATTCAGCAGCAGGCAGATATCGTTCCCGTGAGTCAGAATCCGATCCACGAACTCCCATCCCAGCGGCGATAGCTTTTCCTGCCCCTTCGGATCCCAGAACAGATTCTTGCCGTCCTTACTGATCGAAACGTTGGTGTGCATTCCGCTTCCGTTCACGCCCACCACCGGCTTCGGCAGGAACGACGCCGTCATTCCCAGCCGCGTTGCCACCTGCCGGCAAATCAGCTTGTACAGCTGAATCTGATCCGCCGCTGCTACCACTTCTCCGTATCCGTAGTTGATCTCGAACTGCGACGGCGCGACTTCCGGGTGATCCTTCTCGTTCTCGAAGCCCATCGCGCGCTGCACTTCCGCTACCGTATCGATAAAGCTGCGCAGCGGATCGCTCGGCAGCGAGTGGTAGTAACCGCCGGTATTTACGTAGTCGAAACGGCCTGTCGTCGGAAAGTTCCTCTCCGCGTCCACGCCGGCAAACAGGAAACCCTCGATCTCATTCGCTGCATTCAGCGTGTAACCTTTTTTCTCGAACTGCTCCTTCGCGAAGGTCTTCAGCACGCCCCGCGTGTCGCCTGCATACGCCGTTCCGCCTTTGTCGATGACATCGCCGAAGACCAGCACCTTCCCCGCGCCGAAGATATCGGCGGGCGCAAAGTAACACGAGCTCCAGTCGATACCGAGCCGCAGATCGCTCTCCCGCTGCGCGGTGAATCCGCGAATCGACGATCCATCGAAGGTGAGGTTGTCGTAGCTCTTCACTAAAAACTTCTTGTCGTAGTCCAGCATGTGCAGCCGGCCTTCCAGGTCGCAGAACATCACCGTCACGGCCTTGATGCCCTTCTGGTCGGTCAGATACTTCAGCCGCTCTTCCTGTATCTTGTCCAGCGGTACGCGCTTGCGGCGCTGATCTTTCGCTTTCAGATTCAGCTCTTCCAGCTCCTCATACGACGACGCCAGGAAATTCCGATAATCAGTCGACATGCCTCTCCTCAGATAAATCGTGATTGGGATGGATCGTTGGCTGCCGCGCCAGCCTCACCCGGGCAGACCGGAGCACAGAGAAATCCCCGCCTGGCGGCGTGATTGCGAGTGCCGAGTCATGGTTTGGCAGTTCGCTTTCAGCGTATCGCGCAGGATATAAGGAAGTCTCCACATAAAAATTACTGATGTCGCAGATTTGTACGGCTTATCCTAACAGGCCCCCGCCAGGCCCCTCCCCTGCGACCCCAGCCCGTACCTGCAACCTGTAACCTGTCCTGTGGCCCCTTATCAGGCAGAAGCCCTCATCCTCCGCAAGTGGCCCGTCCACGAGGCCGATGAGATTGTCTCGCTCTTCACCCGCACCCAGGGTCGCATCCGCGGCGTCGCCAAAGCCGCGGCCAAATCCCGCCGGCGCTTCGGCGGAGCGCTCGAGCCGATGACCTGGGTATCCGCCAGCTACCTCGAACGGCCAAAACAGGATCTGGTCCGCCTCGATGCCTGCGAAGTCCTGTCCTCCCCGCTCTCCCACCCCGTCAACTACGCGCGAGCCGCCGCTCTTGCCTTCTACGCAGAGGTCCTCGAAGAGGCTCTCCCCGACCACGATCCTCACGAGGCCGTCTTTCGTCTGGTCCTCGCCGTCCTTGACCAAACCCGCGACAACCGCGTGTGGATGCCCGTGACGTACTTTTCTCTCTGGATTACGCGCCTCCTCGGCTGGATGCCCTCGCTCACCCACTGCACCGTCTGCGGCGAAACATTCGGCTCGGAACCGGCGTGGTTCGACTCTCACTCCGACGGACTCGTTTGTGCGCGCCACAAGAAGGCCGGCAGCCGCATCCTGTCTGCTGACTCTCTCACCCTTGCGCGCCGCATCTTTCAGTCGCCCATCGCCGTCTTCGCCCTGGAAGAATGGCCCGCCAACCGCTCTGCTGACCTGCGCCGTTTTGCCGCCCAGGCCCTCGAACGCCACCTCGAACGCAAACTCCACTCCGCCGCCGCCTTGCATAAGCTCGCCATTTAACCAGCCGGAATCCCCGTTCTCCACCGCGCATCTACACTGGAGACCCCGTATTTTCTCCCGTCGAGGATTTCTCCATGAAGATCGCCAACAGCGTTACGGATCTGATCGGCAACACGCCCTTGGTTCAGTTGAACCGCGTCACCGCCGGAGCTCATGCCCGCGTGGTTGCCAAACTCGAGAGCGCCAACCCGGTCAACAGCGTGAAGGATCGCATCGGTCTCGCCATGATCGAAGCCGCCGAGCGCGATGGCAAAATTCACCCCGAGACAACCGTGCTCATCGAGCCGACCAGCGGCAACACCGGTATTGGCCTCGCCTTCGTCGCCGCGGTCAAGGGCTACAAGCTCATCCTCACCATGCCCGAGACCATGAGCCTCGAACGCCGCGTGCTCCTGCTCGCCTTCGGCGCGAAGATCGTCCTCACTCCCGGACCCAACGGCATGAGCGGCGCAATCGCCAAGGCCCGGCAGATCCTTGCCGACACGCCCAATGGCTACATGCTCCAGCAGTTCGAGAACCCCGCCAACCCGAAGATTCACTTCGAAACCACAGGCCCCGAAATCTGGGCCGACACCGAAGGCCAGGCCGATATCCTGGTTGCCGGCGTCGGCACCGGCGGCACCATCACCGGAATCTCCGAGTACATCAAGCCTCGCAAGCCTTCCTTCAAGTCCATCGCAGTCGAGCCCACCGATAGCCCCGTCCTCTCCGGCGGTAAACCGGGTCCGCACAAGATTCAGGGAATCGGCGCGGGCTTCGTCCCCAAAGTTCTCGACACGCACCTGATCGACGAAATCATCCAGGTTTCGAACGACGATGCCATCGCCATGGCCCGCCGCTTGCCCCTCGAAGAAGGCCTGCTCGTCGGCATCTCCTCCGGCGCTGCGGTCCACGCAGCCGTGCAGGTCGCGAAACGCGACGAAAACGCCGGCAAGCTCATCGTCGTCATCATCCCCAGCTTCGGCGAACGCTACCTTTCGACCGCACTCTTCGAGAACCTGCGCAACGAAGCACAACAACTAAAGGCGGAGCCCATCGAAGCGCCGGTCAAGGTGTAGGCAGCCACAGCAGCGTGCAGTCTGTATCCTGCACCCTCCACGCTGTACCCTGTCTTTGCCATGTTCGCCACCATCCGCGAAGACATCGATTCAATCCTGGCCCGCGACCCTGCGGCCAATTCGCGGCTCATGGTCATCCTCTGCTATCCCGGCCTCCACGCCGTCTGGACGCAACGCATCACCTCGCGCCTGTGGCAGGCCAACCTCCGCCTGATCGCACGCCTCCTCTCCCAGATCGGCCGCCTGCTCACCGGCATCGAGATTCATCCCGGCGCCACCATCGGCCGCCGCGTCTTCATCGACCACGGCGCAGGCGTGGTCATCGGCGAAACTGCCATCGTCGGCGACGACGTCACCCTCTACCAGGGAGTGACCCTCGGCGGCACCGGCCATGAGCGCGGCAAGCGCCACCCCAGCCTACGGAGCGGCGTCTTCGTCGGCAGTAACGCCCAGATCCTCGGCAACATCTGCATCGGCGAAAACTCCCGCGTCGGCGCCGGCTCGGTCGTCCTCCGCGACGTCCCCCCGAACTCCACCGTCGTCGGCGTCCCCGCCCACATCGTTTATCAGAATGGCGAGCGCGTCCTCATCACCGATCCCAACCAGATCAAGGACCCTCTCTCCGGCGTCATCATCGCCCTGGCCGAAGAAGTCAATCGTCTGCGCCTGCGCGTCGACGTGCTCGACGGCCAGCTCGAACTCACCACCCGTGAGCTCGACCAGATCCGCACTTTCTCCGTTGAAGATGAAGAACGCTATCTCTACCGCACCGAGCAGTCCGGCTCTGGACTCGTGAGCATGGGCGAAGGCATATAACTGCCCTACCTCCCCGGCACGCCCCGCGTCCGCAGGCTCTCCACCACCATCACGCGGATATTGTCGTAATTCGGCTTGCCCGAAAAGTTCCGATACTCGACGTTCTCGTTGTTATCCCCATGCCCCGTCAGCTGGAACTGCCGCGCCCCCGCTGCTGCATCCGCAGGATGCGCTTCCGCCCAGGACTTCTCGTCGAAGTCGTCGCTCTCGACATCGACCTCCCACACCCGATGACCGTCCGCGCGCCGCACCAGAAATCGGTAGTAGGTGTGAAATTTCCCCATCGGCTCAAAGTACTCAACGGCATCGATCCGGTACGCGTTCAATGGAAACATCTCGATCAGAAATCCGGTCGCCTGGCGCGCATCCGGCGCCCCGGTTTTGTGCAGTTGCTCCAGCACCAGACGCTCCTGGTCCCGCTGCTCCTTCATCCCTGCCGCTGAATACGCTGCCACCAGCGTCGTGTGAATCTTCCAGTTGTGCGGATCGAGTTGTTGCGCCTTCTCCGCGTACATCACCGCCGGCTGCCCCTGAAAGAGCTCTACCGACGCCGTCGACGCCAGCAGGTTCGCGGCGATGTTGTTCGGATCCGACTTCAGCACTTGTTGAAAATCGATGAGCGCCTGCCGCGGCTGGTCCGCTTTGAGCGCCGCCAGTCCCTGCCCCAGCGCCGGATTTGCAGCGACCGCGCTCGACGCGGTGGGCGTCGCCGCGTTTCCCCCGGCGGGAGAACTCGTCCCGCTCACCGGCCCGGTTTGGGCGTGCGCCTGGGCCCCGCCGGGGGTGATCACCGCACAACTCAACAAAACCAGCGCGCATGATAACCCGCATCCCGCGGTTGGCTTCTTCATTGTGGAATTTCCCAGATTCACTCTATCGCGTATCGCCCGCTTCGTGGAGTAACACAATTTTCAGACGAACCGGGCGCCATCATCGGTTATGCTGACGCTGGAGCAGTTTCCACACCGGTTCAGCAAGGAGAACGGCCGTGGTCTTTCTCGTGATTGGCAGCTTCGTCGTTATCTTCCTCGGCGGCATTATCTGGGCCACCAGCCGCCCCGCCGATGAGCACCACTAGCCGTTTCCGGGCTTTCTCAGCCAGGTTTAAGTGGCATGTTTTTTCAGGCTGGCTCGTTATGATTTTTCATACCCGCTGACAGCTTTCCAGAGGTCCAGGGCGCAAAACCCCGCTTCCTTCGCGTGCCTGTTGCTGGCCGTCGCTCGTATGTAGCAAGCATTCATCAACATACGAGCATCTCCAAAAATACCGTATTCGAGATTCCCAGTGGCACCCCAGTTGCTGAAAATAAAAGTTAAAGTTGATTTGTACCCGGAAACAATCCACCACCGGATCGGCGGATAGTCCCGCAGTCCGCCCATCTCAGCGGAATCCGTTTCCAGCACATCGAACTGATGCAGCGTACCTTCCAAACCCGCATTGCCGCCGTGCTGCTGGCGCTGTTTACCGGAGCCGCGATGGTCTGCGCGGGCCTCAATCTGGTCCAGGAGAACCGTTACCAGTCCCCTACCGACGGCGTCTGGTGGGTCGAAGCGCCCGGCGGCCTCCAGGCCCAGCGCGTTCCTGCCAACAGTCCCGGGGAAAAAGCCGGCGTTAAACCCGGCGACCTGCTGGTTGCGGTCAACGACCTGCCCACGCCGCGTGCCGCCGTTCTGGCCCGCGAGATGTGGCGTACCGGCGCCAACCTCACGATCCACTACACCCTCGAGCGCCACGGATTCCGCCTCGCCGACGTTCCGGTCATCCTCGACGTTCAGGATCGCAGCATCCATCAGGGCTTCCGCTTCATCGCCCTCGTCTACCTTGGCATTGGGCTTTACGTGCTGCTGCGGCGCTGGACCGCACCCCACTCCACCCACTTCTACATCTTCTGCCTTGTTTCTTTCGTTCTGTACTCGTTCTGGTACACAGGCAAGTTCGACGAGTTTGACTGGATCGTCTACTGGAGCGGCATCGTCGCCAACGCGCTGCAACCGGCGCTCTTCCTCCATTTCGCTCTTGTCTTCTCCCGCGAGCGTCGGCGTAGCCGCGGATGGCTGATGACCCTGACGTACCTGCCCGGTGCATCCCTCGTCGCCATGCAGGTAGCCGCGATTCTGCTGTGGTCGGCAACCGAGCAACTGAAGCACCGCCTCGACCAGGTCGCCACGGGCTACCAGGCGATCTTCTACCTGCTGGCTGCAGGCGTCTTCTACGCTCACTACCGCGCAACCCGCGCGCCGCTCGAACGCCAGCAGCTCAAGTGGCTCACCCGCGGCACCCTGCTCGCCGTCCTTCCCTTCACGTTGCTTTCCGCCATCCCCTACATGGCGGACTTCGCGATGCCCGACGCCCTCACAAAAATTGCCGGCATCTGCATGGTCTTCCTCCCGCTCACCTTCAGCTGGGCCATCGTGCGCTATCGCATGATGGACGTCGACCTCATCTTCAAGCGCGGCGTCACCTATACGCTCGCCACGGCGGCGCTGGTCGGCGTTTATTTCTCGCTGCTTGCCGTGGCCGCAGCCCTTGCCCAGGCCCGCCTCCGCAGCTTTGGCGTCTGGGGACTCTTCGCTGCCATCATCGTCGCCGCTCTGCTCTTCGAGCCCCTCAAGCGTGTCATTCAGCTTCGCGTCGATCGCCTGTTCGACCGGCAGAGCTACGACTACCGCACCACTCTCATCAGCTTCGGACGCGCCCTCAGCTCCTTTACGAATCTCGACGCCCTGCTCAACGCCATCGTCGACCGCCTGCCCCGCACCCTGCTCGTCGATCGCGTCGCCGTCTTTCTTCCCGATGCTCTCGACGGTGCGCCTGGCGAATTCCGCCTCGCCGCCCAGCACGGTCTCCCCGAGAACCTGCGCTCCGCACATCTCGATCTCGGCTTCCTCGACTTCGATGAGCCCAACGCTGGCACCCACCTCTTTCTCGAGAATCCGCAGCTCGCTCTGCACCTCTCGCCCGGCGAGCAGCGCACCGCCGCTGTCCTCGACATGAATTACTTTCTCCCCTGCCGCGTCGGTGTCCCCGGCTCCCGCGAATCGCAGGTCCGCGACTTCCAGGTAAAAGACCGCACCATCGCGATCATCGGCCTGGGCCGCCGCGCCGGTGGCGACTTCTTGTCCAGCGAAGACATGGAGCTGCTCGAATCCCTCGCCGGCTACATCGGCATCGCTCTCCAAAACGCGCGCCTCTACGCCAGCCTCGAAGAAAAGATCAACGAATACGAGCGCCTCAAGGAATTCAACGAGAACATCGTCGAATCCATCAATGTCGGCATTCTCGCTATCGATCCCGAAGAGCGTATCGAGAGCTGGAACTCCCAGATGGAAGTGATGTTCGCGCTCTCCCGCAACGAGGTCCTGCGCCAGCCCCTCGAAACCGTCTTTCCTCTCGAGCTGGTCGAGGAATTCCGCCGCGTTAAAGATCAGCCTGGCGTTCACAATCTTTACAAATTCCGCCTTGAAACGCGCGCAGAAGAGACCCGCATCGCCAACATCGCCATCGCTCCGCTCGTCTCACGCGACTTCCGCACCGTCGGCCGCATTATCCTCATTGACGACATCACCGATCAGACCGAGATGGAAGGCCAGCTGGCCCAGGCCGAGAAGCTCTCCTCCATCGGCTTGCTGGCTGCCGGCGTCGCGCATGAAGTCAACACGCCGCTTGCCGTTATCTCTTCCTATGCGCAGATGCTGGCCCGCCAGGTCAAGGGCGACGAAAAGCTCGGTCCTCTGCTCGACAAGATCACCCAGCAGACTTTCCGCGCCTCCGAAATCGTCAACGGCCTGCTCAATTTCTCCCGCACCAGCGGCGCCGAATATCGCGAGACCGACGTCAACTCCATCATCCGCGAAACCCTCACGCTGCTCGACCATCAGTTCAAAACCGCACAGATCAGCGTCGAAACCAGTCTGATGCCCGGCCTTCCGCCCATCATGGGCAACGCGGGCAAACTGCAGCAGGTCTTCCTCAATCTCTTTCTCAACGCCAAGGACGCGATGGCCGGCGCCGCCGCTCTCCCCGGCGAGCACCGCACCCTCCGTATCGCCACGGAAGTCAACGGCCACGTCAGCATCTCCATCGCCGACTCCGGTTCGGGCATCGCTCCCGAACACCTGCGCCGCATCTACGACCCATTCTTCACCACCAAGACCGCCCGCCGCGATGGCCAGCCCCGCGGAACCGGTCTTGGCCTCGCCGTCAGCTACGGCATCATTCAGGAACACTCGGGCAAGATTCACGTGGAGAGCCAGGTCGGCCTTGGTACGACCTTCTATCTCGAGTTTCCCCTGCTGAGGAAACCCGTCCATGTCTGAGGGCACGCTCGCGGTACCGGCAACTTCCCAGACGGCAGGCTCGGAATCCTCTCCGCGCATCCTCATCATTGACGACGAAGCCGCGATCCGCGAATCCCTCGAAACCCTGCTCTCCCTCGAGGGCTACACGGTCGAAAGCGTCGAGAACGGCGAGCTCGGCCTCGAACGCATCGCCGAGCAGCCCTTTGATCTCGTCCTCCTCGACCTCGCTCTCCCCGGACGCAATGGCATCGAAATTCTCGCCGCCATCCGCGATCGCGAAGGCACCCTGCCCGTCATCATGATCACTGCCTTCGGCACCGTCGATAACATCGTGGATGCCATCCGCGGAGGCGCACAGAACTTCGTCCAGAAGCCCTGGGACAACGAAAAGCTTCTCGCGGATATTCGCTCGGCCATCGCGCGTTACCGCGCTGAAGAGGAAAACGTCCAGCTCAAGCGCGCCTTCCGCCAGCGCTACAACTTCCCCAACATCGTCGGCAAAAGCGAAGCGATGCTGCGCATCTTCGACCTCGTCGCCCAGGTCGCGCCCACTCGCTCCACCGTCCTCATCCAGGGCGAGAGCGGCACCGGCAAGGAGCTCATCGCCAAGGCTCTCCACTCCAACTCCACGCGCAAAGACAAGCCATTCGTCCCGGTCAACACCGGCGCAATGCCCACCGACCTTCTCGAATCGACCCTCTTCGGCCACGTCAAAGGCGCCTTTACCTCCGCCATCGCCGCCAAGAAGGGTCTCTTTGAAGTTGCCAACGGCGGTACGCTCTTCCTCGACGAGATCGCCACGATGGGCATGGACACGCAGGCCAAGATCCTGCGCGTCCTCCAGGACCGCCGCTTCATGCACCTCGGTGGCGTTCAGGAGATTCAGGTCGACGTCCGCATCATCGCCGCCACCAATGTCGATCTCCGCCAGGCCGTCCGCGAGGGCAAATTTCGCGAGGATCTCTTCTACCGCCTCAATGTCATCGCCATCGAACTGCCGCCTCTGCGCAGCCGCCGCGAAGACATCCCCGCCCTCGTCCAGCACTTCCTCAAGTACTATTCCGACGAAAACAACCTCTCTCCCCGCTCTCTCACTCCGGAAGCCATGCGCGCCCTCGTCGACTACGAGTGGCCCGGCAACGTCCGCGAGCTCGAGAACGTCATCGAACGCGGCGTGGTCCTCTCCTCCGGCGGCTCCATCGGCGCGGACCTCCTTCCCGGCCATCTCACCGGCTCCAGCTACTCGTCCAGCCTGCTCGAGCACAGCCCCGACGCCTCCCTCTTCGACATCATGGAAGACATCGAGCGCCGCATCATCGTCGATAAGCTCGAGCGCTGCAACGGCAACCAAACCGAAGCCGCCGAGCAGTTCCGCATCCCCCTCTCGACCCTGAACCAGAAAATCAAACGCCTCAACATAGAAATCCGCAAACGCGCCCGCGACTGAAGGCAGGGCACAGAGCGCAGGGCTCAGTCCTGCCTCATTGACCCGCATCGCCTACCTTGGTTTCATGCAGTCGGACGACAACACCATCGACCCGGTCGGCGAAAAGCCAGCGCGGGAACCCGGCAACGGTCACGATTGCCGTATCGGCCAGAGCCGACGCCTTATCATTTGCCGTCACCGCAATCGTCCGATTATTCTTGTCCACCTGAATCGTCTGCGCGTTCGCGGCCCCTGGAAACAACGCCACGCCGGCCAGCACGAAAGCCATCACTTTTGTTCATTGCCTGTCCCCGCGCCCGGATTCTACGCGCAACGCAATCCAACGGCCCGGCATCTCTCCCCGGTGCCCGGTGCCCGGTGCCCGGTGCCCGGTGCCCGGTGCCCGGTGCCCGGTGCCCTGTGCCCTGAGCCCTGAGCCCTGTCCCCTGCACCCAAAGCCCTGCACCCGAAGCCCGCACCCTGTCCCCTGTACCCTGTACCCTGTACCCTGTTCCCTGTACCCTGTACTCACCATGGCTCTTGCCACCATCGATGCTGCCGCCAAGCGAGGCGTCTTCGCCGTTCAGGAGTACGCCCTGCTCTCCGCCCGCGCCGTCAGTGACATCTTCCGCCGCCCCTTCTACACCTCCGACGTCTTCATGCAGGCGGACATCATCGGCGTCGGCTCGCTGCCCATTGTCATCCTCACTGGATTCTTCCTCGGGGGCGTCCTCGCCCTGCAGTCCGCCTCGACCCTCAACCAGTTCGGCGCCGAGGCTTTCACCGGCCAGCTCGTCAGCTTTTCCATGATTAAGGAAATCGGCCCCGTGGTCACCGCCCTTATGGTCTCCGGCCGCAACGCCTCGGGCATGGCCAGCGAACTCGGCTCCATGATCGTTACCGAGCAGATCGACGCTATGCGCGCTCTCGGCACCGATCCTCTCAAGAAGCTCGTCATGCCGCGCATCCTCGCGACCGTGGTCATGCTCTTCTTCCTGGTCATCCTCTCCGACGCCGTCGGCATCCTGGGCGGTGGCTTCGTCTCCGTTTCCATGCTTGGCCAGGACGCCACCCAGTACTTCAATACTTCCTACCAGTCGCTCGAATTCCCGGACATCCTCCAGGGACTCGTGAAGCCGATCTTCTTCGGGTTCATCATCGCCACCATCGGCTGCTTTTACGGTATGAAGACCCGCGGCGGAACCCAGGGAGTCGGCCGCTCCACCACCCAGGCCGTCGTCTGGTCCTCCATCCTCATCATCGTGACCGACTTCATGATCAGCCGAACCCTCATCGGCATCTTCGGACGGTGACCCCGATGGGCGGCAACGGAGCTACTCCTCCACCCCAGCCTGCAGGCGCTCCTTCCGAGCCCGTCGTCGTCTTCGACGATGTCTCCATCGCCTTCGAACAGAAGCCCGTCCTCGAGAACATCTCCTTCCAGGTCCATTCGGGCGAAATGCGTATCCTCCTCGGTCCCGCCGGCGTCGGTAAAAGCGTTCTGCTCAAACTCACCAACGGCCTCCTCCGTCCCGATTCCGGCCGCATCTTCGTTTTCGGAAAGGAGATCAGCGCTATGCGCGAGCAGGACCTCTTTGAACTGCGCGGCGCTATCGGAACCGTCTTTCAGGAAGGCGCCCTCTTTGACTCGCTGACGGTCCGCGACAACGTCGCTTACCGTCTCTCCGAAGAACATCTTCCCGAGGACGAGATCACCCGCCGCGTCACCGAAGCGCTGCGTTTCGTCGAGCTCGAGCAGACCCTCGAAAAGTTCCCCTCGGAGCTGTCCGGCGGCATGCGTCGTCGCGTCGCCATCGCCCGCGCCATCGTCACCGACCCCAAACTGATCCTCTACGACTCGCCCACCGGCGGCCTCGACCCCATCACGTCAACCACGATCATCGAGCTCGTCATGAAGCAGCGCGACGTCTCCCACACCAGCTCCATCGTGGTAACGCACCGCCTCCAGGATGCGTTTGTCCTCGCCATGCATCATTTCGATCGCGCGCAAAACAAGATGGTCCCGCTTACGGCGCATCAGACCGACCCCAATACCAGCTTCCTGATGCTCCACCAGGGACGCCTCGTCTTCGACGGCACCACCGCCGAGCTGATCCACTCCTCCGATCCGTTTATCAAGGAGTACATCAGCTAAAGGCAGGGAATAGGGTTTAGGGAGTAGCGAACCAGAGGGCAAAAGAAATGGAAGCTATACTCGCGAAGGCCTTCAATGTCGCCATTCTCATTGGAATTCCGTGCACTTATATTGCTGTGCCGGTGATGTCGGTGTGGGACTGGGTTCGCTGGAATAAGGAAAAGAAACCACGGAACTCGATCGCGGTCTTCTCCTATGCGAGTTTTGGGCTCGCAACCGGCTCCCTCATGCTGGCGGTTTGTTCAATCTCGTATTCGCTGGCAACAGGCGGCTTTGCTTACTACGCTCCATCCCTGATGCGCATCTTTTATTGGGGCTTTCGCATTTCTGCAATCGCACTGATACTTGCCTTCGTGGCCATGTGGAGGCGCAATCCTCTTCGTTGGAATGCGGCTGCCTGTTCGCTCGGGATGCTCTTCTTTTGGAGTTATAGCGCGATGTTGGAGTAGAAGGGTTTTTCCAAACCCTAAACCCTAAACCCTATTCCCTATTCCCTGCCTTCACGCGTTGTCGTGATCGTAGAACCGGAAGAACAGGCTCGGCTTCGCCACCGGCTCGGCCTTCGCCGCCAGTGCCGCCATCTGCTGATCGTTGTACGGGGTGAAATCCCGCGCGATCTGTACATTCTCCTCCAGCTGCGCAATCGAATCGCACCCCACGATGATCGTGCTCACGGGACGTGACAGCGTGTACCCGATGGCTTCCTTCATCGTCAGCGTCCCCGGCGTCGGAGCGGGCACCATCCCCTCCCACATGTGCTTCTGCTCCTCCAGCGGCTGCGGCGTCCAGCTCGACAGCAACCGCCCACGCCCGGGAATCTTCATCCCGATAATCCCCATTTGCTTTTCGACGGCGAGCGGCAGCAGTTGTTCCTGGAAAGTGAAGTGATGCGGATCGGCCGCGTTCAGCGCCATCAGGATGCAGTCGAAATCATGCCGATGAATCGCCTCTACCAGCGCATCCGGCCGGTAGTGTCCCGTGATGCCCAGGAACCGCACCACCTTCTGCTGCTGCATCTCCACCAGCGCTTCCATCGCCCCGCCCGGCGCGAAGATTGCGTTGATATCCTTCATCGTGCCGATATCGTGCAGCTGCCACAGATCCACATGATCGGTGTGGAGCAGCTTCAGCGACTCGTCGATCATCCGCATCGACCCTTCGCGCGTCCGCTCCTTCGTCTTCGTCGCCAGAAACGCCTCGCTGCGCCGCGTCTTCATCACTTCGCCCACGTACTGCTCGCTCCAGCGCAATGGGCCGCCGTAAATCGACGACGTATCGATATAGTTCACGCCCAGATCGAGCGCCCGATGAATGATCGGCACCGCCGCATCCGCATGGTTGGGTTTCTCCAGCGCCGCCTGCCCGCCCAGCGAAAAAACCCCAACCTTGTACCCCGTCTTACCGAGGTTGCGCGTCGGCATCGCATCCTGCGTGCGCGGATTATTGGGCAGTGTGCCGGGCTGCTTGTCCCGCATCCCAGCGGCCGTCGCCCCGCCCGCCGCACGCGGCAATGCCGCTCCGGTCAGCACTGCGGCCGCAGCTGCCGTAGTTCCCTTGAGAAATGTCCGCCGATCCTGATTGCTTCCCTGATTGCTTCCCATGGCAGGCCTCTCCTTCCGTCAACCAGCCGTTGTACCACACCGGCTCGCTCGCAGTTCACTGCCCTGATCCCCAAAATAAAGGAGGGACGGCTCTCGCCATCCCTCCTTCGCTTCGTGACTTTGACTCGCCCTACCGGCCGTGCTCGTGCTCGTGACCGCCACCCTTTTCACCACCACCGTGGGGCGCCGGCTTGTTTTCTGTCTTCGGAGCGGGATGGCCTTCTCCCGAGGGATGGTTGTTCGTATTGGCGGGCCGGTTGGTGTTTTCCGCCGGGCGATTGTAATTGCTGGTCGTAGCCGGACGGTTGTAATTGCTGTTCGGCGTCGTGCGATTGTAGTTGTTATTCTCCGCCGGACGGTTGTAGTTGTTATTCTCCGCCGGACGGTTGTAGTTGTTATTCTCCGGCGTGGCCGGACGATTGTAGTTGTTGTTCCCCGGCCGGTAGGCATTGTTGTTGGCCGGGCGATTGTAGTTATTGGGCTCAGGGCTGTGGCTGTAGTTAGAAGCGCCGCGATTGTATCCGTTCGCCTCGCCCCGATTGTAGCCGTTCGCCTCGCCGCGGTTGTAGCCGTTGCGCTCACCCGCTGCGTATGCGGCGTGCGCTACCTGCGCGTTATATTCGCGAGCTCCTGGAGCGCGATCAAAGTGGCCATAGTAGCCGTGGTTGATGACGGTCACGCTGTTCGAGACATACGTGACGTGGTTGTAACCCACATATGGGTGCGGACCCCAGCCCATCCCCCAGTGTCCCCATCCCCATCCGAAGCCTGCCCACACGCCGACCGCAACACCCACGCCGAAGCCGAATCCCAGACCGACTCTCCAGCCGATCGGCGGCGGCGGCGCATACCACGCATAGTAAGGACGGAATCCGTACATCACCCAGGGATCGTAGTACGGCACATACACGACGGACGGATTCGCCGGCGCGATCACGATGTCTCCGGGTGCGTACGTCACTGCCAGCTGGGGGGTCGCGCGAAGGTGGCCTGAAGCGTAAGCCTGTTCGCGCATCGCCTGTACCGCGTTCATCACGTCCTGCGGCTGGTTGTAGTACGCGTTGCCCAACTGGGTCGTCCACTCCAGATTCTTATCCATGTTGGAGAGCACCGAGGGAAACGCCGCCAGCGCCTTCACGCTCGGGTCCCATGACTGCCCGTTCACCATTTGCGCAATCTGGTCCGGCGGCGCGCCCGCCTGCGACTGCACAAAGCGATCCGCCTCGACCACCTGCGTGGGATAGGTCGCGGCAGCCAGCACCTGCGCTACCAGCGAATCCGGGTACAGAGCAATCGGCGCCACCAGCTGGTTCAGCTGGTCGTTGCTCAGCGTGTTCCACTGTTGCGGAGGCGCACCCTGATCCGGGGGCGGAGGTCCGCCCTGGTCCGGCGGTGGACCCTGCTGGTCCGGCGGCGGGGGCGGCGCTTCCTGCGCGAACGCAGAAACCTGCGCGATCCCCATCGGGATCATCAGCCCGACGAGAACCAGCGCAACGCCGCGGCGCGTCACTTCGAGGGAAGTTGCAGCGAGCCCGCGCATCCACTTGCGTGCGCCGCTCAACGTGGGTCGAAACTTACGTAGCTCTGTCATGGGGTCCTCTCGGCCTCAGCCGGGCCGTCTCAATTCGGAGCGACCCCGCTATCTCAATCCGGGGTCTCTCAGGCTATGGGAAACCGAAGCGCGCATGAAAGTTGCGTCGTTGCCAGGGTCTAACCGCCGTCTTTATATCACGGAATCGAAGAACTTGTGGAGTATGCGTGCCACCAGCTCCGGCTGCTCAAACGGCGCAAAGTGCCCGGCGTCGGGTATCTCATTGTATTCCGCGCCATAACCGCCATTGCGAATCTGTTCGGCCAGCAAACGCATGTCCGCCGGCGTGCTTCCTCCGTCCTCGCCCGCGGCAATCACGCAACACGGAACCCGCATCGTCCGCGCGGTTACCACAGAGTCCGGTCGCGCCGCTAACCCCTGCTGCACCGCGATCATCGACTCCGCTGGGACCGCCTGCATCATCTCTCGCACTACCGCCACTTTTTCCGGCCACCGTCGCCGCGCTGTCGGCCCGATCAATGTCTCGAGGTTCGACTCGATGAACTCCGCCGTCCCGCGCTCCCGAACCTGCGCAATCGTCTGCTCGCGCTTCGTTCGCGCCGCATCGGTGTCCGCCTGCGGCTTCGCGCAGCAAAAGGCCATCCCCTCCACGCGCGCGGGCATCGTCCGCCATATCTCGTACAGTGTGTAGCCGCCGATCGAGCAGCCGCCGAACAGCGCCTTCCCAATTTCAAGATGGTCGAGAAGCCGTCCCGCATCGGCGGCGAGTTTCGCTACGGTGATCGGGCCCTCGCCCAGCTCCGACTGCCCGTGTCCGCGCAAATCAGGCACAATCACCCGGTATTTTGGCGCGAGAATCTCAGCTGCCCGCAGCCAGAATCGGTGATCGACCGGCGTCGGGTGCAACAGCACCACCGCCGGACCCTGGCCCACCTCTGTGTAATAAAGCTTTGAACCGTCGGAGTAGTAAAACATTCCCCTGAGGATACGCCGCCGCTATTCGCAAAACCTGTTGCCTTGAGCCCGCTGTCCTACTGGCTCGGCGGCTGGTACGTCGACGGCGGCGGTCCGGTTGGCGCCAGCATCAGCGGCTCCTCCGGCATCACGATCCAAAAGATGATGTACGCCAGCAATCCGGATCCTCCGCCGAACACGGCCAGCAACACTGTGACCACGCGGACCCACACCACATCCCACGCATACGCATTGGCCAGCCCCTGGCAAACCCCAGCCACCATGCGTCCCGCCCGCGGCCGCACCAGCCGCGTCACCGTCGTCGTCGGATAGACAGGCGGAGCCATCGGAGGCGCCATCTGCGCTCCGCACCCCGGACAAAACCGCGCGTCGTCTGCGAGACTCTTTCCGCAGTTCCTGCAAAAGACCGCCATGAATTCCTCCTCCGAGACCTTCTCTGAACCGGCCCCATTCTGTCCGATCCAAAAACTCAGCATACCGCCGTTCTCAACATATTGAGCCGATTGACAGCTCAACCATGCCATCAGCGTACATTGAACATTACGCATCTCGGCCCCCTTGGGTTCCCCCGGCTTAAGCGAAGGGCCGGCCTCAATCCGGTCTGTAAATCAGTTTCCCGCGCCTTTCCGCATCCAAGCAGAGGAACAGCGCAATCCACTCAGGGAGAAAAACCATGCAGCGTTTGCAGGGTAAAGTCGCAATTGTCACCGGGGGCGGCTCCGGCATAGGGCAGGGCATCGCCAAACGCCTCGGCTGCGAGGGCGCCAAAGTCATCATCGATTACGTCGGCAGCGAATCCGGCGCCGACGAAACCCGCCGCGAGATCGAAGCCTGCGGCAGCCAGGGTGAAGTCGTCCTGGCCGATGTCACTAAAATCGACGACGTCCGCAACCTCGTCGACACCGCCTGGTCCCGCTTCGGATCCGCCGACATCCTCGTGAACAACGCCGGTATGGAGAAGCGTTCCGACTTCTGGGATACGCCCGAGGCGGACTACGACCAGGTCATGGCCGTCAACCTGCGCGGCCCGTTCTTCCTCACCCAGGCCTTCGTCCGCCGCCTCCGCGACGCCAAAAAGCCCGGCCGCATCGTTAACATCAGCTCCGTCCACGAAGACATGGCCTTCCCCGGTTTCGCCACCTACTGCTGCAGCAAAGGCGGCCTCCGCATGCTCATGCGTGACCTAACCGTCGAGCTCGGCCCTCTCGGCATTACTGTCAACAATGTTGCGCCCGGAGCCATCAATACCCCTATCAACACCGCACTTCTCGAGGACAAGCCCAAGCTCAACGCCCTCTTGGCCAACATCCCGCTTGGCCGGCTCGGTACCCCCGAAGATGTCGCCGCTATGGTCGCCTTCCTCGCCTCCGACGAAGCATCTTATGTATCGGGCGCCACCTTCCTCGTTGATGGTGGGCTGATGCGCAATTATCACGAGCAATAAAGTTCGTTCCTCTATGGCATCAAAAATCGAAGACTACGCCCTCATCGGCGACTCAGAAACAGCCGCCCTGGTCAGCCGCGAGGGCTCCATTGACTGGCTCTGCTGGCCCGAATTCTCTTCAGCCGCCTGCTTCTCTTCCCTTCTCGGCACCCCAAAAAACGGCTACTGGAAGATTTGCGCCTCCGGCAAAGACTGGACCACCACCCGCAAGTATCGCGATCACACCCTCATCCTCGAGACCGTCTTCGAAGATGCCCACGGCGCCGTCCGTCTGATCGACTTCATGCCCATTCGCGGACGGAACTCCGACGTCGTCCGCATCGTCGAAGGCCTGCGCGGCCAAGTGAACCTCACGATGGAGCTCGCCCTGCGCTTTGATTACGGCCGCACCATTCCCTGGGTTAACGGGATCGAAGATGGCATCCGCGCTGTCGCTGGGCCCAGCGTGGCCGTCCTTCATGCTTCCGTGCCCGTTCACGGAGAAAACCTTCACACCGTCGCTGAATTTACCGTCAACAAAGGCGACCGCGTCTGGTTCACCCTCACCTACGGCGAATCCTTCAAGCCTGATCCCCGCCCCATCGACGCCCTGGAAGCCCTTCACGACACTGAGAAGTTCTGGACGCGCTGGAGTTCCCGTCTTGAATATGCCGGCAAATATCGCGATGCCGTCGAGCGCTCCCTCATCACCCTCAAGGCGATGGTCTATCACCCGAGCGGCGGCTTGGTCGCCGCCATCACCACCTCTCTGCCGGAATCCATCGGAGGCATGCGCAACTGGGATTACCGTTACTGCTGGCTTCGCGACACCACCTTCACGCTCGTGGCCATGACTACCGCCGGCTACTTTGAAGAGGCCCGCGCATGGCAGGACTGGCTGCTGCGAGCCGTCGCCGGCAGCCCCGACCAGGTCCAGATCATGTACGGCCTCAAAGGCGAGCGGCAACTCATCGAGTGGGAAATCGAGTGGCTTGAAGGATATGAAAAATCGCGTCCCGTCCGCGTCGGGAACGGCGCGGCCACACAGGTTCAGCTCGACATTTACGGCGAGCTTCTCAGCACCTTTCACCACGCGCTCCACGCGATGGGCACACACACCAGCGACGACTTCCGCGTTCTCATGTTCCTGCTCAACCATCTGGAGGAAATCTGGCAGCGTCCCGACGAAGGCATTTGGGAAACCCGGGGTGGTCGCGAACAGTTCACCTACTCCAAAGTGATGGCGTGGGTCGCTTTCGATCGCGCCATCCTCATCGCCAGGAAACTCGGCTGCGACGCTCCCCTCGAAAAATGGGAGAAGCTGCGCGACACCATTCATGAGGAGATCTGCCGCAAGGCCTTCAATCGGAAGATGAACAGCTTCGTTCAGTTCTACGGGTCGCGCCAACTCGACGCATCTCTGCTCCTCCTGCCGATTGTCGGGTTCCTGCCCGCATCCGATCCCCGCATCCGCGGCACCATTGAAGCCATCGAGCGTGACCTCATGAAGGACGGCTTCGTGATGCGCTACAACACAGAAAAGGTCAAGGACGGTCTCCCCCCCGGCGAGGGCGTCTTCCTCGCCTGCAGCTTCTGGATGGTCAGTTGCCTGAAAGCCATCGATCGCGAAGATGACGCACGCCGCCTCTTCGAGCGCCTCATCGGGCTGTCGAACGACCTCGGGCTCCTTTCTGAGGAATATGATCCCGCGCGCCAGCGTCTGGTTGGCAATTTTCCCCAGGCGTTCTCCCACATCGCCCTCATCAATGCCGCGTTCGACCTCGAAAGCAAGGAAGGGACCCATCATCGCGCCGACCGTCCCGCTCCCGCGGAAATGGCGCCCAGGCTCTGAGCACCATAAATATGTACCTTCAATGGTTACAATTTTTGAAAGAGAGCTGATTCCAAATGCATCGCTTCCGCCTCTGGGCTCCTGACGCCTCTCAGGTCAGCGTTCAACTTGCCGGTCAAAAGTATTCGCTGCAAAAACTCGACGGTGGCTGGTGGCAAAACGACATCGATGCCGCCCAACCCGGCATGGACTACACCTTCTTCCTCGACGATGAAGCCCTCGCTCTTCCCGATCCGCGCTCCCTCTGGCAGCCCAACGGGGTTCACGGCCCTTCGCGCATCCTCGACCATGCCGCATTTTCATGGACTGACGCGTCGTGGCAAGCCCCGCCCCTTGCCAGCGCCATCATCTACGAGCTTCACATCGGCACCTTCACCCCCGAAGGGACCTTCGACGCTGCGCGGGCCAAACTCGATGACCTGCGCTCGCTCGGCATCACACACGTCGAGCTCATGCCCGTCAATTCTTTCCCTGGCATTCAGGGATGGGGCTATGACGGTGTCGACCTCTTCGCCCCGCACCAGCCTTACGGCGGCCCCGAAGCCCTCAAGCGTCTCGTCGATGCCTGCCACGCCAAAGGCCTTGCGGTCATCCTCGACGTCGTCTACAACCACTTCGGCCCCGACGGCAACTACCTGAGCAAATTCGGCCCCTACTTCACCGATGCGCACCACACACCCTGGGGCGATGCCGTCAACCTCGAAGATCCCGGCAGCTGCGAAGTCCGCCGTTTCTTCTGCGATAACGCGCTCATGTGGCTGCGCGATTATCACTTCGATGGCCTTCGCCTCGACGCCGTACATGCCTACATGGACCGCTCCGCGATCAATTTCATGGAGCAAATCGCCGGCGAAGTCCACGACCTCCAGGCTCACACCGGCCGCACTTACGCTTTAATCGCCGAAAGCGACCTCAACGATCCGCGCCTCGTCACCGCGCCTGAGGCTGGAGGCTATGGCATGGACGCGCAATGGAGCGACGACTTCCATCACGCTCTCGTCACCGCACTGACCGGCGACCGCTCCGGCTACTACGCCGACTTCGGCTCCCTCGCCGATCTCGCCAAATCCCTGCGTCATGTTTTCGTCTACGACGGCATCTTCTCGCCCTACCGCAATCGCGTTCACGGGCGCCCCGTCCATAACCTGCCCGCTACGCGCTTCGTCGGCTATTCGCAGGATCACGATCAAATCGGGAATCGCGCCAGGGGAGAGCGTCTTGTGCACGAGGTAAGCAACGGCCGTGCCAAAATCGCCGCCGCCCTCACGCTCACCGCGCCCTTCGTCCCGATGCTCTTTCAGGGTGAGGAGTGGGCCGCTTCCGCACCCTTCCAATACTTCACCAACCACGAAGAAGAGTTAGGGAAGCTCGTTTCCGAAGGCCGCAAAAAAGAATTTGCCGCCTTTGGCTGGGACCCCAATCAGATTCCCGACCCGCAGTCCCCCGATTCCTTCGAACATTCGAAACTCAACTGGGCCGAGCGCTCCCAGCCGCCGCACGCCAACATGCTCGACTGGTATCGTCAGCTCATCGCGCTGCGCCACGCGACACCGGATCTCACTAATCCCGATCTCCGCCGCGTCAAGGTCCGCTTCAGCGAAGAACAAAAATGGCTCGTCATGGAACGTGGCAGCGTCACCGTCGCCTTCTCCCTCGCTCCGAAACCCATTCAGATCGAAATCTGCCCCGGCTCTTCGATCGTCCTCGCCTCCTCACCCGACGCCCGCCTCGGCGAAAACAACCTCACCCTCCCGCCCGACGCGGTGGCTGTTCTCAACGGAAAATGAAGATTGCAGTTGTGACCATAATGACTATAATCGATTGGCGGAGGAAGAAATCGCCATGAGCACACATGTTTGGACGGTTGCTGAAGCCAAAGCCAGATTCAGCGAACTGTTGCAGTGCGCTCAGGCCGAAGGCCCTCAACGCATTACCCGGCATGGCCGCACGGCCGCGATTGTCGTTTCCCCATCCGCGTGGGATAAGCAGGCTGAACGCAGGGAGAATCTTGCGGAATTTCTGATGAACTCGCCGCTGCGTGGTTCCGGCGTGCGCATAACCCGTCTGCGGGGGCGCTTGCGAAAAGTGGACCTGTGAGTTTTCTCCTCGACACGAACGTTCTTTCCGAGCCGACCCGGCCCCGTCCTGACCCCGGAGTCCTTTCGTGGCTCGCCTCCGCCAACGAAGACGAAATATTCATCAGCGCCGTCACTATCGCCGAGATTCGCCGCGGCATTCAGCGACTCCCACCGGGAAGAAAGCGGGCGGGGCTTGATGGTTGGCTCGACGGCAATCTCCGTCCCCGCTTCGAAACGCGCATTCTGCCTGTCGATTCCCGGATTGCCGATACATGCGGGCGGCTGATCGCGCAGAGCGAAAGTAAGGGCCGCGCAATGGAACTAGCGGATGGCTGCATTGCGGCCACCGCTGTCGTTCACGGACTCACTCTGGTCACACGCAACCGAACCGATTTCGAAGCCGTGGTCCGGTCAATTCTTGTTCCGTGGATTCGGATGGAAGCGAAATCCTGAGATGACCTCCCTCGAGTTCTCCCTCGTCCTGCTCCTCAGCTCCATCGCCGCCGGCCTTCTCGGCGCGCTCAGCGGGCTCGGCGGCGGCGTCGTCATCGTCCCCGTCCTCACCATCCTCTTTCACGTCGACATCCACTACGCCATCGGCGCCTCTCTCGTCTCCGTCATCGCAACTTCTTCCGGAGCCGCGGCCGCCTACGTCCGCGAAGGCTTCTCCAACATCCGCGTCGGTATGTTCCTCGAAATCGCCACCACCCTCGGCGCCCTCCTCGGCGCATGGCTCACCACACGCGTCCCCACCCACGCCATCGGCATCATCTTCGGACTCACGCTTCTTTATTCCGCTTACGCCTCGCTCAAAAAACACGCCGAAGTCCTGACCCAAAAGCCCGACCCTCTCGCCCTGCGGCTCAAACTCCAGGGATCCTTCCCCGGCCCGGATGGTCAGCAAGCCTATGTCGCCCAGCGCGTCCCTGCCGGCTTCGGCCTCATGACCGTCGCCGGAACGCTCTCCGGCCTCCTCGGCATCGGCTCAGGCGCGGTCAAAGTCATCGCCATGGACCAGGCCATGCGCCTGCCCTTCAAGGTCTCCACCACCACCAGTAATTTCATGATTGGCGTCACCGCAGCCGCCAGCGCCGGCCTCTACCTGCAGAGCGGCTATCTCGCCCCCGCGCTTGTCTTCCCCGTCATGCTCGGCGTCCTCGCCGGCTCGCTCATCGGATCGCGCATCCTCGTCAAAGCCCAGGTCCGCACACTCAAGCTCGTCTTCGCCCTGGTCATCGTCGCCCTCGGCATCGAGATGATCGTCAACAGTGTGACCGGAAAATTATGAGCCCGCCCATGTCTTCGACTTCCCCGCAACCCGCCTTACCAAAAAGCTGGACCGACCAGCGCATCGAAACCCTCGTCGGAATCCTGCTGCGCACCGGAGTGATGCTGGCCGCTGCCATCGTGCTCACCGGAGGCATCCTGTACTTAGCGCAGAACCGCGGCCCTCGCACGGACTACCGCACCTTCCACCCCGAGCCGCCGCAGCTCACGGACTTCTCCAAAATCGTCCACGGCGTCGCGACCCTCAATCCGGAAAGCATCATCATGCTCGGATTGCTCGTCCTTATCGCCACACCCGTGGCTCGCGTCGGCATGTGCATCGTAGGATTTATTTTCGAGCGCGACCGCCTTTACGTGGTCATCAGCTCGATCGTGCTCGCGATCCTGCTCTATAGCCTCTTCTTTCACAACTAGCGGGAGAGCTCTTCACGCCGTTGGATATCGAAAATTTTTCTCTCGATACCCGCGTTGTCCCCTGTACCCTGTCACCTGCATCCGGTAACGCAGAGGAAAGGAGCCCATGCCATGACTGATTCGCAGCGCGAAGCCGTTGCTCCACCGATCCTCACCTCGATCGCCGCGCATCTCTTTGTTACGGACATCGCTGTTTCCTGCGACTTCTTCACCCAAAAACTGGGGTTCGCTATCGACTTTGTCTACGGAGACCCTCCCTTCTACGGACAAGTCAGCCGCGATAACGCACGGCTTGCCTTGCGGCATGTCGATGAACCAGTTTTTTCCCCAGGTGTCAGAGAACGCGAAGATCTGGTTTTGGCCTCGATCACGGTGAAGAGCAGCGAAGAGATCGAATGTCTCTTTCGCACGTACCAGGCTGCCGGCGTGCCCTTTCATCAGCAACTGAAGACGCAGCCCTGGGGCGCCCTAACGTTCATCGTCAGAGACCCTGACGGGAATCTCATTCTCTTCGCCGGCCCCGCTGTTTAGAGCAGTGTCGCGCACACGCCCGGCTACGGGCAACCTGTAACCTTCTCCCTACTCTCTATTCCTTACTCCCTGTCTCTACACCGGCGCCAGCATCCTCACCAGCACAAAAATCGCCACGCCCGCGAAGAACACCAGCGCCATCCGGATTCCCGGCTCCCGATTCACCTCCGGCACCAGGTCCGTCGCCGCCACATAAATCGCGACGCCCGCTGACAGCGGCAGCCCCGCCTGCACCCAGCGCGGCACGATTCCGATAATCAGCACCCCCGCAATCGTCGCCGCTGCCAGCGCTACGGCCGATACCACCGCCGTCCGCCGCGTCTGTCCCGATGCCAGCATCACCGACGCAATCGTGAACCCCTCCGGCACCTTGTGCAGGATGATCGCCACGAAAATCATCCACCCCAGCGCATTCGACAGAACGAATCCCGACGCAATCGCAACGCCGTCGAAGAACGCATGGGCTGCCAGCCCGCACAGAACCGACCACCCCGTCGTCCGGTGCAGGAATTCGTGCGCGTGCGTCTCCTCGCCAAAATGAAAATGCGGCGTGATGGTGTGTTCCAGCAGATGGATCGCGCAATATCCGGCCAGCACCAGCGTGGGCGCCCAAACCGGTGAAAACTTCAGGCTCTCCGGCAACATGTCCAGAATCGCCACCGCCATCATGAAGCCCGCGCCCAGCGCAATCGAATAGCGCAGATACTTCTGCGTCCAGTTGCGCTGCACCAGCACCACGCCGCCCACAATGTCAGCGACCGCCGCCAGAGATCCGAGAATGAGAGAGAGAATCATGACTAGAAGGGCGCCTGTTTCCGGGCACCGGGAAAATCAGAGCTTTTGGAGCAGTCCCCAGAGCATTTTGCCAACCTCCTCACCCTGAGCGCGAGCATCCTTCATCAGGTTTGCCCGGCCAAAGCCCAACTCGCTTGCGATGGCGAGCTGTGTTTGTAATTCCAGCGTCGAGCCGCGCGCAATGGAGATGAAGTTGCGATAATCCCGCCTCGTTCCTCTCCCATATCCCTCGGCGATATTGCTCGGAATCGATACAGCCGCGCGCCGTAGCTGTGAAGTAAGGCCGTACAACTCCTCGGAAGGAAAATCGCGTGTCAGCTTGTAAATCGAAACCGAGAGCGCGAACGATTCTTTCCAAACCCTCAGGTCCTTGTAAGATCCGCTCACGCCATTACCTCACTTGGTTTCCGGTTTCCGGTCCCCGGTGCCCGGTCCCCGGCCCCCGGTTCTCAACCGCTATGCCGTATATGCATCACGTCCCCATCCTGCACCGGATAATCCTTCCCCTCCAGCCGCATCGTCCCCTGCGCCCGCGCCGCCGCCTCCGACCCCGCCGCCAGCAGCGTGTCCCAGTGAATCGTCTCTGCCCGGATGAAATGCTTCTCCAGGTCCGTGTGGATCGCCCCCGCCGCCTCCTGCGCCCGCGAGTTGGCCGGCACCGTCCACGCCCGGCACTCATCCTCGCCCACCGTAAAGAAACTGATCAGCCCCAGCAGCGCATAGCTCTTCCGGATCAGCCGCACCAGCCCGCTCTCCTTGAGCCCATACGACGCGAGAAACTCCGTAGCCTCCTCGTCGTCCATCTCGGAAAGCTCCGCCTCCACCTTCCCGCAAAAGGCCGTCACTCCGGCATTCGGGCGCGCTGCAATCTCCTCGATCCCGTACTTCTTCGCTGCAGCCTCCAGGTCCGCCCCCAGCGTCGTGCTCTCCGAAACATTCACCGCGTACAGAATGGGCTTCTGCGACAAAAACATGAACCCGCGGATCAGCTTCTTCTCCTCCGCCGTCATCTCCAGTTCGCGCAGCGGAATCTCCTTCTCCAGAGACTCCTTACAGCGCAACAGCAACGCATTCTCTTTTTCAAGATCGGCCGTCCGCATCTTCTTCAGGTCTTTTTCGAGGCGCTCCAGCCTCTTCTCTACCTGGGTCAGATCGCTGAGCATCAGATCGAACTCCACGCTCTTCGCATCCCGCAGCGGATCGATCACCCCAACATGCGCGATCGCGTCATCCTCAAATGCCCGCAGCACGTGAATCAGCGCGTCGACATTGCGCAGACTGGTCAGAAACGCGGTCTCCTTCAGAGCCTCCTGCCCAATTGCCGCCACATCGGCGTACTCCACCGTCGCGTGAATCAGCTTCTTCGGGTTGTACTGCGCCGCCAGCCGGTCCAGCCGGTCGTCGGGCACCTTCGCCACTCCCAGATGCGCCTCGCGCGGATTCGAGTAGCCGCGATCCTCGAGTTTCGCCCGCGTCAATATCCTGAACAACGAAGTCTTGCCTACCTGCGGCAGGCCAATAATGCCGGTTTTCATCGTGATCCTGAAAAGAAAGAATTGCTGTTAAGCCAATTCTCGATCATATGTCATCCGCGCCTTCCGCTGGCCCCGGGTGACCGGACCTACTCCCTACTCCCTGTTCCCTACTCCCTGTTCCAAGTTGTCTTCCGCGCCAATGTTTAGCGCGCTGGTTCTCAGTGGAAATCTTCGACGTTATTCCATTGACCCTGTCTTCCCCAGCCGTATCTCATGAACGTGAGGGTCTCTATTACTGCCGTCGTCTCGGAGACGTGTCGCATCACCGGCCCTCATCCGGCGGAGAAGCATCGAGCCAAAGCCACCACAGACAGAAAGAGAGCACGCATCGAGCGGCCTGATCTGTCTTAAGTAAATTTGGTTGCGAAAGGCCCGAATGAACCTCGGGATTGCGGTTCCGTTTCCTGGCGGATCCATTCTCTGCGCCGATTCACGCATCGATGCGGGTGACCCGGCGTCGGTCGGCGAAGGCGATGCCGCGCTGATGTCCTTCACCTCCGGCAAGCGCATCTTTGCCATCACCTACGCTGCCAAGGATCCGCGCGCCGCCAGAATGCTTGCCTCCGAAATCGCGACCGTCGCCTGCAACGCGCCCACCCGCCAGGACATCGTGCCCGGCATCAAGCGGGTCATGGGCGACTGGTTCCGTTCCTATGGCATCGCCCAGATTCCCGCCCTGCAATTCCTTCTCGCCAGCAATTCCTCCGACGATAACTCCGGCCGCGTCCTCCTCTGCGAGCCCCCCTCCACCGTCATGGAAACCTTTGGCCCCTGCGTCGTCGGCAACTCCTCCCGCGCAGTCACCCCCATGCTGAAGCTCATCACTCCCCGCTTCAATCAGACCTTCAGCATTCGTTCCACGGTCCTGCGCATGACGTACCTCATGTATCTCGCCCGCAAGTACGACCCGCAGACGGTCGGCGAAGAAACGGAGATGATCGTCCTCTCCAACCGCGGGTCGTTCAATTACATCGACAGCCGTGAAATCGCCCAGGCCGAAGGCGTCGGCGAAAAAGTCGACTCCCTCCTCCTCGACATGGCCCGCCAGGTCCTCTCCGCCGAGGCCGAGCAGTCCCCGCAATCGATCGCCGAGGAATTCCTCCGCGGCTATTTCGAGGTCATGGAGCAAAACCCCCAGGTCTACTTCCCTTCTCTCAGCTATCTCGACAAGCCCAACACCGCCGGCCCCATCCCTGTGCAGAGCACCATCCAAACCGGCACCCTCGGCTGATTTTCCGGGGAGCGGCGGCCTGTGCCCCCGAATCCAGCAGCCGCATCGCCAACACCCCGGGCTCCTGCTCAGGCCCCCGGCAACCCAACCCAAGTGTTACAATCTGTCACATTTGCCGGACCGTCCACCGCATCCCTTATTCGCGCATCCGCGTCTCCAATAGTTAAGCCCGGTCACCGCACGAATCTATTTCCAAAGGCGGCATATGAGCGATATTTTGAGCGACCTCCGCTACTCCCTCCGCTTGCTCCTCTCGAACCCCGCCTTCACCATCACAGCTATCGCCGCTCTCGCTCTCGGCATCGGAGCCAACACCGCAATCTTCACCGTAGTCAACACCGTCCTCCTCCGGCCCCTCGCCTATCCCGATCCCGATCGCATGGTTCAGTTCCTGAATACCTTCCCCGACGGCACCGGCAACGCCGCTTCCCCCGTCAACTTCAATGCATGGAAAGCGCAGACCTCCGTCTTCCAGGACGTCACCGCCTACGACTTTGGTGGTCCGGGCTTCAACCTTACCGGCGCCGTTCCCGAGCAGGTCCACGGGCTTCATGTCTCCGAAGCGTACTTCCGCCTTTACGGCGCGCCTGTGGTCCTCGGCCGCACCTTCACGACCCAGGAAGATTCCCCCAACGGCGGCCACGTCGTCGTCATCAGCTACGGCTTCTGGCAGCGCAAATTTGGCGGCAACCCCCACATCATCGGCACCAGCATCTCCCTCAGCAACGAGCCCTACACGGTTATCGGAGTGCTCGGAAAATCGTTTGAAACCGATTCCCCCTCCGACCTCTGGGTTCCTTTCCAGATCGATCCCAACAGCACCAATTTCGGTCACTACTTCCTCGTCGCTGGCCGCCTCAAGCCGGGCATCAGCCTCGCCCAGTCCAATGCCCAGCTCAAAATCGCCGCCGATCAGTATCGCCGCCTCCACCCCGAAGACATGGATCCGAAATCCGGCTTCGCCGTCCAGCCTCTCCGCGACTCCATAGTCGCCGGTTCCCGCAAATCCCTCTTCGTTCTCATCGGTGCCGTCGGCTTTGTTCTCCTCATCGCCTGCGCCAACGTCGCCAATCTATTACTCGTCCGCGCCACCGGACGCAAACGTGAATTCGCCATCCGCGCCGCCATGGGCGCAACCCGCGTGCGCATCGTCCGCCAGCTCCTCACCGAAAGCATCGTTCTCTCTATCACCGGAGGCGTCCTCGGCCTCCTCCTCGGCTATGCCGGTGTCCGCGCCCTCCTCGCGGTCAGCCCCGCCGGCCTTCCCCGCATTGGAGAAAATGGATCTGCCATCACCCTTGATTGGCGCATATTCGTTTTCACCCTCGGCGTATCGCTCCTCACCGGCATCCTCTTCGGCCTCTTCCCCGCCTTCAGTGCATCGCGGCCCGACCTTAACACGACACTCAAGGAGAGCAGCAACCGCTCCGGCACCGGCTTCCGCCAAAGCAAAATGCGCTCGCTGCTCGTCGTCAGCGAAGTCTCCCTGGCCCTCGTCCTCCTCATCGGAGCCTCACTCCTCATCCGCACCTTCCTCGCGCTCCGCCATGTCAATCCCGGCTTTGATCCCCATCACGTTCTCACCCTCAAAATGGCCCTCACCGGCGATCTGTATAAGAAGACCGCCGGCATCGCGCAGGTCTCTCGCGACGGCCGCGAGCGCCTCAACGCGATTCCCGGCGTCGAAGTCTCAGCCTTCACCTGCTGCCTGCCCCTCGAAGGCGGCTACGGACTGCCCTTCAACATCATCGGCCGGCCCCCCGACGGCAAATCCCCATGGAACGGCGGCGCTGGCTGGATCAGTGCGTCCCCCGGCTACTTCTCCGTCTTCCACATCCCCATCCTGCGTGGCCGCGACTTCACGGAGCAGGACACTGGTTCGGCGCCGGGCGTAGTCCTCATCAATCAAACGATGGCGAAACTCTACTGGCCCACGGGCGATCCCATCGGCCAGCAGCTTCTCATCGGTAAAGGCGTCGGTCCGCAGTTTGACGAGCCCGCCCGCCAGATCATCGGCGTCGTTGGCAACATCCGCGACGCCGGCCTCAACAATGACCCCCGCCCGCTCATGATCATCCCCAGCTCCCAGGTTCCCGACGGCATGACTGCCCTCAATTCCGACATCGGTCCCATGATCTGGCTCGTCCGCACCCACGGAGATCCTCGTCAATTGACCTCCGCCATCACCGAGCAGCTCCGCCAGGCCAGCGGCGGCTTTCCCGTCGGCCGTGTCCGTCCCATGACCGAAGTGGTCGGCCGTTCGACCGCGCGCGAGGACTTCAACATGCTCCTGCTCACCATCTTCGGAGCCTCTGCCCTCATCCTCGCCGCCATCGGCATTTACGGCCTCATGGCCTATTCCGTCCAGCAGCGCACCCAGGAGATGGGCATCCGCATGGCCCTCGGCGCCGACCGTTCCCGCATCCGCAAACTGGTCGTCTGGAACGGCATGAGCCTCACCCTGATCGGCGTCGTCATCGGCATCGGCGCCGCCCTCGGACTCACCCGCTTCATCGCCAGCTTTCTCTTTGGCGTCAAATCCTGGGACCCCGTCGTATTTGTAACAGTCCCGGTGATATTAAGCGCTGTAGCCTTGCTCGCCGTCTGGATGCCCGCTACAAGAGCTTCGCGCCTCGACCCCCAGCAGGCCCTGCGCATTGAGTAACGCTGGCCCATCACCCTGTCGAAAAGGCGGATCAAGAAACTCGGGGTTCCCCCCGTATACGCCACAAGCTGCGGGCTACAAGCCTCCGTACCCCTGGCCCAGGCACCCTGTACGCTGCCTTAACGAATGTTGATTGGCCCAGATCTCGATGGGGAGAGTCCCGGGAGTTCCCGGGCTGCCGACCTGGGCCACTGGCTCCACTGTAGCTCGCAGCCCCAGCCTGAACCTGTCAAGCTTTAACGCTCGTTACCAAAGTTTATCTCTCTGAATACAAGCCGCTTACAACTCATTAAAGTTGGCCGATTCTCCCCTCCAAACTGCTATTCTAAAAATAGAGGGTAATTTCCGAAAACGAAGGCTCGCCATCCGGCGGGCCTTTTCTTTTGTCCCCTCAATTTGCACGTGCAAAGGACCAAAACAAAGGTATGAACATCTTTCAGAAACTGGGCGTCAAAATCGTCGACTTCGGCAAATGGCTCGGCGGCGCTGTCAAAGCCGTCGTCGGCTTGGCCATTCGCGTCGAATCCATTCTGAAATCGGAAAAGCCTCTGGAGCAGCCCTTCATCGCCGGCCTCTCCACCGTCGTGGCCGATGTTGAGGCTCTGATCGCCGCCTCCGAGGGCGCTATCACCGCCGATGGCCTCAATTTCTCCGCCGACTCAAAGGTTTACGCCGGCTTCGTCACCCTCATCGACGACTTCAAAAAGCTGGCTCCCGTCGTCGAAGAAGCCCTCGCCATCCTCGAAGGCAAACCGTCTACCAGCACCCCGACGATTCACTAAAGGGCTGGGACAAACCAAAGGGCCGGCAGTTCATCGCCGGCCCTCTCGATCAGGACAATAAATGGCTCAATGTTACTGATTTATTTTCAATCACTTGCATCAAACTGACGCAAACGGAGAACTGTAAGTCTCCCAAATTCAGATACTTAACATTTTTAGAGGGAGATTTTTTTATCGGCTCCCCAAAGCCCGCCGCCCAATGTCCCGCCGGTACACCATCCCTTCGAACGAGATCCTGCCTATTGCCTCGTACACCGATCCCAGCGCCTCCTCGAGCGTCGCTCCGGCTGCGGTTACACCTAGTACGCGCCCGCCGCTCGTCCGGAACTGCTGCCCCTCGAGCCTGGTTCCTGCATGGAAAACTTCCACCCCCGGCACGCGCCCCGCCTCATCGAGCCCCGAGATGAGCTTCCCGGTTTCGTACGATCCCGGATAGCCCGCCGATGCCGCCACCACGCATGCCGATGCTCCCGGCTTCCAGCGAAACTCCGTCTCGCTCAGCCGCCCTTCGACGCACGCCTCAATCGCTTCCACCAGGTCGCTCTCCATCCGCGGCAAAATCGCCTGCGTCTCCGGATCGCCAAAGCGCGCGTTGAACTCCAGCACCATCGGACCCTTCGCCGTCATCATGAGTCCGCAATACAAAACACCCACAAACGGCGTTTCCTCGGCCGCCATGCCGTCCACCGTCTTTTGCGCGATGTGCTCCAGGATCCAGGCCTGCATCGGCCCATCGAGCATCGTGTCCGTCGTGTAGACGCCCATTCCGCCCGTGTTCGGCCCCGTGTCGCCTTCACCGATCCGCTTGTGATCCTGCGCCGGAACCAGCCCAGTCGCGTGCTTGCCGTCGCTCAGCACCAGAAACGATACTTCTTCCCCGGTCAAATGCTCCTCGATCACAACCGTCTGCGCCGCCGACCCCAGCAGCTGCCCGCTGAACAGATCGGCGATCGCCTGCTCCGCCTCGTCTCTCTTCTCCGCGATCAGCACGCCTTTGCCACCCGCCAGCCCATCCGCTTTGATCACCACCGGCAGATGGAACATCTCAAGCGCTTCCTGCGCCTCCTGCCGCGATTCGCACACCGCATACGCCGCCGTCGGAATCGTGTGCCGCTGCATGAAGCGCTTCGCGTACGCCTTGCTCGTCTCGAGCATCGCCGCTTCTCGCGTGGGCCCGAAGACCGCCAGCCCGCGCAGCTTCATATCGTCCACCAGCCCCAGCGACAGCGGCAGCTCAGGCCCTACTACCGTCAGGTCCGGATTCTCGGCAGAGACGACCCGGAGCAGATCACCAGGATCCGTTTGGTCGGCCGCCACGCACCGCGCTTCGCACGCGATCCCGCCGTTCCCCGGCGCGCAGACGACCTCCGTCACGCGCCCAGAACGGCGAATCGCTGCCGTCAGCGCGTGCTCTCTACCACCTCCGCCAATCACCAGCACTTTCATTGTTTTCGACTGCCCCACAAGAGCCTATCGCAGCGCCGCACTCATCACAAACTGTTCCCGGTCTCGCCGCTCGCGGGGTTCGGTGCCCGGCGCCCTGCGCTCGGTGCCCGTTCACCGCACCGCTTGCCACGCCTGCCAGAACACCACTACCAGCATGAACACCAGATACACGCGCAGCGACCACACCAGCAGCAGTTGCCAGCCCCGCAGCTGCCGCCGCGCGATAGGAACTTTCTTGGCTAACGCCAGTTGGTCGGGCTCAAGATTCGACAGAATCCAGCCCGCCTCCGCGCCGCTCACATGTTTTTCCTGCTGTCCCATGCACCCTCTGAACTACAACCGTCCGATCCACGCCAGCGCATTCGGCGCCACTACGCTGATGCCGTACAAAATGCCCGCGCCCGTCAGCAGTACCACAACAATTGCCGCCAGGATATTCGCCCAGCGCGAGCTCGGCACGCCGTCCATGATTTCCTTGTCGTTCACCAGCAGATACAAAAACACCAGCGCGGGCGGCATCGCCAGCACCGCAACCACATTCACCACCAGCACCACGAAGACCAGCGGCAGTCCGGGGATCAGCACGATCCCCGCCGCGGCTGCGGCGCAGAATCCCAGCACCGCATAAAACGACTTCCCCTGACTGACAGGGAGGTTCAAACTATGTGGCCGTCGAGCAACCTCGCCGAACGCGTACGCCGAGGAAGTGGAGATGGTGATCGACGCCACGATGCCCGCTTCCACCATACCCAGCGCGAACAGCGATGCCCCGATTCGTCCAATCAGCGGTTGCAGCGCCTGAGCAAACTGCGCCGCCTCGAAATTCTCCGCGCTCATCCGTCCGAACAACGGCGCCGTCGCCAAAATCGCTCCCAGCGCTGCCGCAGCCGCCAGGCTGGCGCCGACCAGGGTGTCGATGCGCCCGAAGCGAATGTCCTTCGTCGTCATGCCCTTGTCCACCGTCGCGCTCTGCTGGAAGAACAGCATCCACGGTGTCACTGTCGCCCCAATATCCGACAGGACAATCAACACGGTATCCCGGTTGAACCCGGGTATCGGTTTCCACGTCACAAACGCATGTCCTACTGCGCTCCAGTGCGGATGCGCCATCAGCGCTACCGGAACGAAAATCAAATTGAACGCAGCTGCAGCCAGCGTTACGCGCTCCCACGTCCAGTACCGATGGCTCAGCAGCGCAGAAAACAAGACGGCCAGCGCCACCAGAACCGCGGCCCACGGTGGAACCCCGAAGAATCCCAGCCCCGCGCGGATCGCGATGAACTCCGTGATCAGCGTCAGAAAATTGCCGATCCCGAGGTCGATCATCGAAAACCATCCCCAAAACGGCCCGAAGCGCTCGAAGATCAGCTCTGCGTGCCCGCGATGCGTCGCCGCTCCAAGCCGCACCGTCATCTCCTGCACTACCAGCGCCATGCCAAACGTCAAAACCACGAATGGAAGGAAGAATCCAACGCCAAACTTCGCGCCGGTTGCCGCATACGACAGCATGCTCGGCCCATCGTTCTCGCCCAGCATCACCAGGATGCCCGGTCCTATCAGCAGCCATAGCAGCCATGCCCGCGCACGCAGTCCGCGCCCACCCCGGGCCTTCGACACACGTGCCCGGTCTTCCGCGCGGTCGAAGTCCTCATGCGTGACGACAACATCGTCCTCCGCCGCGGGCGCGACGCGAAGCTTCGTTCCGGTTTGTGCACCTGCACTCATTCCCGCGTTTCCGATTCTTTGTGATGAAGAATTGAGGTCCAACAGTTCGTCGGGCTCCGCGCCTCACCGGAACCAAAGCCCGTAGTACTGCACGAGTTTACGTTGGCTCGGTTGGTTTGTAAACCATAGTTAACGCCAAAGTGTTAAGAAATGTTCACATTTATCATGCGTGTTGTCCGCAAGAGTGGCTTGCATCTATACCAATCCCGCAAAACCGCTTTAAAATGGAAGGCGATGATCGTCGATGCAGCGATCTCGATTTCCCCGCTCCTGCGGCGCTTCCGCCGCGGCCGTCCCGACAGAGGACGACACATTTCAGCCTGATTGGCCGCTCCGTACACCCTCCGCCTCTCCATCCTGGACGGCGCGAGCACGCTCCTGCGCCTCTCACCATGAAAGGAACTGTCATGAACACCTTCGGCAGCCAGTCCGAGCTGAAAGTCGGCGGCAAGACCTGGGAGATTTTCCGCCTCAGCGCCCTCGAACAACGAGGCATCCATCTCGCACGCCTTCCCTTCAGCCTCCGCATCCTTCTTGAGAATCTCCTCCGCTACGAAGACGGCAAAAGTGTCACCGCAAACGACATCGAGTTCCTGGCGAAATGGGATCCCAGAGCCGAACCCTCCCGCGAGATCTCCTGGATGCCCGCCCGCGTCCTCATGCAGGATTTCACCGGCGTTCCCGCCGTTGTCGACCTCGCCGCCATGCGCGATGCAATGAAACTGCTCGGGGGCGATCCGCAGAAGATCAATCCCCTTCAGCCCGCCGAACTCGTCATCGATCACTCCGTCCAGGTTGACGAATACGGCAATGGCAACGCCTACTCTCTCAACGCTGCGCTCGAATTCCAGCGCAACCGCGAACGCTATGCCTTCCTCAAGTGGGGACAAACCGCCTTCCGCAATTTCTCCGCTGTCCCGCCCGGCATGGGCATCTGCCACCAGGTCAACCTCGAATACCTGGCGCGCGTCGTCTTCACGACAACCGGTGCAAAGCCGCAGGCGTACCCCGACACTCTCGTCGGCACGGACTCCCACACCACGATGATCAACGGCCTCGGCGTCCTCGGTTGGGGCGTCGGCGGTATCGAAGCCGAAGCCGCCATGCTCGGCCAACCCGTCTCCATGCTCGTTCCCCAGGTCGTCGGCTTCAAACTCACCGGCAAGCTGCGCGAGGGAGCGACCGCCACCGACCTCGTGCTCACGGTTACAGAAATGCTGCGCAAGCTTGGTGTCGTCGGCAAATTCGTCGAGTTCTACGGACCCGGCATCGCCGAGCTTCCCCTCGCCGATCGCGCCACCATCGGCAACATGGCCCCCGAATACGGCGCCACCTGCGGCCTCTTCCCTGTGGATGCGGAAACGCTGCGCTACCTCCGCCTCACCGGGCGCCCTGCCGATCAAATTGCCCTCGTCGAGGCCTATTTCAAGGAACAATCCCTGTTCCATACTCCCGACTCGCCCGAAGCCGAGTACTCGCAAACCATCGCCCTCGACCTCACGCAGGTCGAGCCCTCCGTCGCCGGCCCCAAACGCCCGCAGGATCGCGTCCTTCTCCGCGAAGCCGGCGCCAGCTTCAAAAAACAGCTTCCGTCCCTCCTCGGCCCCAACGCCGACAAGGTCGGACAGCGCCAGGCCATCCGCTGGGAAGGTGAAGGCGGCCACGTCTCTGCCAACGGCAACGTGCAATCGACCCACGCCTCCGCTGAACCCAACTCGAACGGCAATGGCCACATCGCGCACAGCGTAAAAGAACGCTTTGGAATAGATGTCGAACCCTACCTCGACCACGGCTCCATCGTCATCGCCGCCATCACCAGCTGCACCAACACCTCGAACCCTTCGGTCATGGTCGCCGCCGGCCTGCTTGCGAAAAAAGCCGTCGAGAAGGGCCTCAGCGTTCCGCCCTGGGTCAAGACTTCTTTGGCCCCCGGATCCCGCGTCGTCACCGACTACTACGACAAGTCCGGCCTCACCGAATGGCTCGACAAACTACGCTTCAACACTGTCGGTTACGGCTGCACCACCTGCATCGGCAACTCCGGCCCGCTGCCCGAAGACGTCTCGAAGGCCATTGAGCAGCACAGCCTCGTCGCCGTTTCCGTCCTCAGCGGCAATCGCAACTTCGAAGGCCGTATCAACTCCGAAGTTCGCGCCAATTACCTCATGTCGCCGCCCCTCGTAGTCGCTTACGCTCTTGCCGGCCGCATCGACCACGACTTCGACCAGTCGCCCCTCGGCAAAGACAAATCCGGCCAGCCAGTCTTCCTCCGCGACATCTGGCCCTCCCAGCAGGAAGTCGCGAACGTCATCGCCTCCGCCATTTCCTCCGACAGCTACACGAAGGAATACGCGACGGTTACCGATGGCGACGCCAACTGGCAAAAGCTCAGCTTCCCGATCGGCGACGTCTACCAGTGGGAGCGCGACTCCACTTACATCCGCAAGGCACCCTATTTCGACGGCATGCCCGCGCACCCGTCGCCGGTTCAGGAGATTTCCGGCGCTCGTGTCCTCGCGGTCCTCGCCGACTCCGTCACTACCGACCACATCTCCCCCGCTGGCTCCATCAAGCTCAACGGTCCTGCGGGAAAATATCTCACTGAACACGGAGTCAAACCAGCAGACTTCAATTCCTACGGCTCCCGCCGCGGCAATCACGAAGTCATGGTTCGCGGAACGTTCGCCAATGTGCGCCTGCGCAACAAGCTCGCCCCGGGCACCGAGGGTGGCGTCACGCGCCTTCTCCCCGAAGGCGAACCGATGTCCATCTATGACGCCTCGGTGAAGTACGCCGAGCGCGGCACGCCGCTCATCATTCTTGCCGGCAAAGAGTACGGTTCGGGCTCCTCGCGTGACTGGGCTGCCAAGGGTCCGCGTCTCCTGGGTGTCCGCGCCGTCATTGCTGAATCCTTCGAGCGCATCCACCGTTCGAATCTGGTTGGGATGGGTATTCTGCCGCTGCAGTTCGCACCCGGCCAAAACGCCGAATCCCTCGACCTTACCGGTGAAGAAACTTACGACTTTCCCGGGCTGAAGGCCCTGCTCGATTCGAAATTCGCCAATGGCCACACCCTCAAGGTCCGCGCCACCGATTCCAGCGGCAAAACCAAAGCCTTTGAAGCGAAAGTCCGCATCGACACCCCGCAGGAAATCCTCTACTTCGAGAACGGCGGCATCCTCCAGTACGTCCTCCGCCAGCTCGCGGCTCAACAGTAACGCGACGCCAATGCGAAGCGGCCACCCAAGGGTGGCCGCTTCACTTTCGCAATCATCGTAGTTCAGGCAGCCAGCTTATGCGCCCGCTGTTCGATCAGCCGCTTCGCCAGCAACGGAAGCAAAAAAAACCAACCCTGTAATGAAACCTGTCGACAGGAGATCGTTGCGGTAAAACGGCATCGCCGCAACATAGCACGCGCCTAGCCCCGTCATTGTGTGCGGATAAATCGTTCCGCCCACCCATACCGCGTAATTACTCACGATGAAAAACGAGGTCGAAGCCAATACTGTCGCGCCCAGCATCCGCGTCACCGTCACCTGTCGTTTCAACAGAATCGCTCCGAGCACCACAACCGCCGCGTACCACAACCACGTAATCAGATACGCACTTGTATGCCACGGGTACCGGTAGGCAAACACCGTCAAATAATAGTCCGTCGCCATGAGAGAAAGCACCGGCAAAACCATCTCGCGCAGCGGCCGCCGCGCACCGAAATACAGCAGACCCGCCCCTACCGCCGTGAAATTCATCCACGCATGCGGCACAACCCGGCTTACCACCGCCAACACAATCAGCAAATATGCCGCCATCAGCCCCTCTTCACTGTAAAATCGGTTCTTTTTCCATTCTGCGGACCGCGCTCCATGCGGTCAAGGCGAACCTGCGCGCCATCAAGCAGACGCTTCACCTCACCAACAAAACCCGGGCCGCAAACCGTCATTTCTGTTCGCGACCCGACATAAACATGCCCTCAATCGCGTTTCCCGGACCCACATAGACCCATCCGCTCAGCGCCGGATTGCGCTTCGTCCCCGGTGCTCCACCGCTGAATCGCAGGTCCTGAAACTCCACCGTGTGCCACCCAGGTTGCGGTAAAATGTCCGCGCCGGGCGCCCCCAGGACCCCCTGATCCTCCGTCACCGGCCATTGCGACCAGTCCAGATAAACGCGCCCCAGATACGACTGTTTCGCCGCCGCTACGGCCGGTGTGACCGGCGTCTTGTAGATCATATCGGCGTAATCGTTTGTAATCACCTGATCACCGATAGTGCGCACGTCCGCCGTCTGGAAGTAGTCCTGCGTTTCCATGATCACGCGCCAGCGGAAAGGGTTCACCATATCAGGCTCCGCCGCGGCCCGGATCAATGGCTCCCGCGTGTAGTTCCCGGTCCTCACCAGTTCCAGCGCGCGGCCGTGTTCCGCATTCCGCAAGCCCCACCACAATGCCATAAAGACGAGGCCCGCAATAGCCCAGCCACGCCCGCGGAACAGGTTCTTGCGCGCTCCGATCTCCTGATCGGCCAACCCCAGAATTCCCGGCACTACCAGCGCCAGGAACAACGCCAGCAAAATCCACGGATCAACGATGAAGACGATGCTCGCCGCATACCAGTGCGGATTCCAGGGGAAAAACGGCCGCACCCCATAGTTCACTGTGTAATCCAGCAGGATGTGACTTAGCGCAGCGATCAATGCGCACAAAAACAACCATCCCCACTTCGGAGGAATCACCGGCTGCCTCCGCCAGATTCGATGCAACACCCACACAAAACCTACGGTTGCCAGCGCAACGACCGGCGCTCCGACAAATGAATGCGTCCATCCCCGATGGTGCTGCAACTCCGCGACCGGCCCGCGAAAACCCCACACAACGTCCAGATCAGGAGCTTCCGCGGCCAGCGTCATCGCCAGCGTGGCATAAGCAGTTTTGCGATTGAAGCCGGCGCGCCCCAGGCACGCCCCGGTTAGGAAATGCGTTACAGGTTCCATCTTGTCTTTCGGAACTCCAGGCTCAGAAAACGTCGTTCAAAGCGAGCGCCGCGACAAAATCACGGCGCTCACGAATCCATCTCTGCCCTTAGACCAGCTTCGCATCCAGCGTAATCTGCGTATTGCCTTTAAACAGCTTGGAGATCGGGCAGCCGTTCTTCGCATTCTGCGCCGCCGTGTCAAAGCTCGCGGCGCTCGCCCCCGGCACCTTCGCCCGCGTCGTCAGGTGGATGGCCGTAATGGCGAAACCATCGTCGGTCTTTTCGAATTTCACTTCCGCCGTTGTCTCCAGCGACTCCGGCGTCAAATTCGCGCTACCCAGTTGCCCGCTCAGCGCCATGGTGAAGCAGCCCGCGTGAGCCGCTGCAATCAGCTCTTCAGGGTTGGTCCCGATCCCATTCTCAAACCGCGTCGAAAACGAATACTGCGTGTCCTTCAACACGCCGCTTTGGCTGGAAATCGTGCCTTTTCCATCTTTCAGACCACCGCGCCAGACGGCGCTCGCCGTGCGTTGCATACGACTCTCCTTATTGTTGGGTGAGTGTTTTAAATCCCCGGATCGACAATCCATTGGATGCCGCAAGCCGCATTCTTCCGAAGCGAAAAACGCGCCGAGCATCGTTCGGACCATGATATTTGATTTTGTGCGCGGCCGCCCCGCGCGCTTCTTCGATCGAAGTTTTTCGTGTTTTGTTTACAGCCTTGCGCGAAAAGTCTTTCACTCGCTTCACTCCCGCCTCCCCGGCTTGTCCCTCGCGTATCATAGTTTTCGCTAATCGCCATGCCACCCTTTTCCATCGGAGTCGATCTCGGAGGTACCAACCTCCGCGTCGCTGCGGTCACCGAGCAGGGCGGGCGGCTCGACTCGGTCACCCATCCCACGCGCCTGAGTGAGGGTCCGCAAACCGTCCTCGACGACATGGCCGCAGCCATCCGCCAGCTCATCGGCAAACAGGACGGCGATCTGCTCGGCATCGGCGTTGGCAGTCCAGGACCGATCGAGCTTCCGCTCGGCGTCCTGCATCATCCACCCAACCTGCCGGGCTTTGACGGCCTGAACCTTCGCACAGAACTCGAGCGCCGCCTCGGCCGCCCGGTTCAAGTTGGTCACGACGCCAGCCTCGCCGCCTACGGCGAGTGCATGCTTGGCGCCGGCCACGTCCATGGCGTCGACTCTCTGCTGATGTACACGCTCGGTACCGGCGTCGGCTGCGGTGTCATCCTCGAAAGCCGCATCTGGCACGGCATGCAGGGGGCTGCAGGCGAATCCGGTCACGGCCCGATTATCCCCGACGGGCCCCGGTGCCCCTGCGGCGCTCGCGGTTGCCTCGAAATGTACGCTTCCGCGACTTCCATCGTGCGTCGCGCCCACGAGTTGGGCATCGCTCCTCAGGATCACCCCGTGTCTCATATGCACGCTGCTGGAAATGGCGCCGCGCCTATCACCGCCTCCGCGATCGCCCAGCTGGCCACGGCCGGCGACGAGCGCGCCCTACGGATCTTCGACGAAGTCGGCGTGGCCCTTGGGCTCTCGCTCGCCCACCTGATTAATGCACTCAATCTTCCTCTTTACATCATCGGCGGAGGGGCCGCCGCCGCCTGGCCACTCTTCGCCCCGCGCATGTTTGCAACCGTTCGTGAGGGCAGCTATGTCTACCGTCAATCCATTCCGAGGGACCCCAGCGTCTTCGAACTCGGCAAGACGCATATCGGGCCAGCCCAGCTGGGAGGCGACGCCGGCATTCTCGGCGCAGCCCTGCTGCCTCTCGCCTCTCGCGTCTCCACCGGCCCCTGACCCCTTTCCGATGGACGAAAAGCTACCTCAATCGCGGAGAGACAGACGCTCATGATCCTCCATCATGCGCGCAATCGTCCCGTTCCCTGGTCCGAGCGCAAATCCCGCTCGCGCCATCGCTGGCTCGTCCCTTTCATTGCAATCGACTGGGGCTGGGAGTGGCTTGCCTTCCTCCTCAGTAACTGGAGCTTCCTCGAGGTTCTTGAATACCTCGGCAGCTTCTCGGTTTTGATCGGCGTCATCTTCTGGTTCAGCGAGTCAGGCGACCGTGTACAGCAGCGCCACTACCAGGCCTGGCAGGTCGTGAACACCGCGCAGGGCAAGGGCGGCAGCGGCGGCCGCATCGAAGCCCTCCAGGAACTGAATGCCGACCACATCTCTCTCACCGGCGTCGACGTCTCCTCCGCCTTCTTACAGGGCGTCCGTCTCGGCCACGCGAATCTGATGCGCGCCAACCTGAATGCCGCAGACCTCCGCGAGAGCGATCTTCAACTCGCCGATCTCTCCTGGGCCGACCTCCACTTCGCCAATCTGCGCAACGCTAACCTGGAACACGCCGTCTTCGCCCACGCCAATCTCAGCGACTGCGACCTGGCTGGAGCCGATCTGACCGGTGCACAGCTGGACGGCGCCAACCTTACGAATGCCGACCTCCAGTCCGCCGATCTCCGCGGTATTGCCTGGCAACAGATCGCCAATGTCGTGAACACAAACATCAACGGCGTAAGGAACGCCTCCGATGGCTTCGTGCCGTGGGCTCTTCAACACGGAGCCGTCCAAAAATCATCGGAACCATGAAATTTCCGTTCACCCAGGCCGTATCGACTCTTTTGTCTGATTCCGCGGCTCTCGGTTGGCGACTCATTCCCCCTTCGTGCTATAACGCTGCTCACCAGCCGCACTTCGCCTACGAGGACCCGTCATGAACTTCCGCTTCACTGCCTTTACACCCCTGCCGCTGCTCTTGTCTCTCACTTGTGCCGCTCAAGTCCCGAATATCGCCCCGCCCCCTATCAAAATGGGCCTCTGGCAATCCAGCGTCACCCTCAACTCCACGGGGATGGGACCTCTGGGCGGCCGTGCGATTACGAATCAGTCCTGTTACACCCCCGACAGCTGGAAGCAATCGATGCAGCGCATGCAGTCTCATCAGCAGGACATGAACTGCAGCACTTCCAACTTCGAACAGGACAGCCACAAGATGTCCTTCGATGGTCAGTGTTCGTCCAATCAGGGTTACAACGTGACGTATCACATCGAGATGTTTCTCGACAGCGACGAAGCCATGCATGGCACGTCGAGTGCAAAAATGGCGGGCCCTTCCTTTCCTCAGGGCATGACCATGACATCGAACATCAGTTCGAAATTCATCAGCTCCGACTGCGGCGATATCAAGCCTGGACAAAGCAGACCCGTCCATCCCTGATCCGTTGACCGGGTCGTTTCATGCTTGATTCTTGCTGGATTTAGCTTGCGGAAATCACAGCCGAGGAATGGCGCGCATTCCGCAAAATGTCATCCTGAGCGAAGGGGGCTCGCAACGCGGCCCCAGGTCGAAGGACCTCCCGAGCGTCAGCAATCCCGAGGGCAGCCATCTCCCGCACCCAGTACTCTGCACCCTGTCTTACTGCTCATCCCCCACGGCAAAGTACCCCTTGCGTGCCTGCACCTTCAGATCGCCGTCCTGGTCCTTGCACGAGATGTCCACTTTGCGAAACTTCCCGTCCATCGTCTTGTTGTCCGGAACGTACTGCGCCACATATTGCGTCCGCAGTTCCTGCTCGATCTGATCGAAGGCGTCCTCGAGCTTCTTCCCGTTGTTCCCGACATTGATGACGCGTCCACCTGTGGCTTCGGTCAACTGCCGCATTTGCATGTCGCCGGAATAACCCATTCCGAAGCCATTGTTAAAGTAGAAACCGCGATCCGCAATCAGAATGACGTAGATAATCGCGTTTGCATTCTCCGCCGCCGCGATCGCGGCTTTGGGCTTCGTCTCGCTGCCCTCGTCCTCTCCATCCGTCAGCAGGATCAGCGCCTTCCGCCCCGACTCAGAATGGATCTTATGGTCGGAGACCTCGTAGACCGCGTCATACAGCAGCGTTCCCTTGGGCGCTCCCTGCGTTGGGACCGGTCCCTGCCCGATGCCGGGTACGCCAACCGATCCGCCACCCGCCGCCGTGTTGATCTGTACCTTGCTGATCGCGCGATCCAGTTCGCGCACGTTATTCGTGTAGTCCTGCTCGAGGTTCACGCCCACGTCGAAGCTGACCAGAAACGCCTGGTCCTTCTCGCGAAGTATGCGCTTCAGGAACGCCGACGCCGATTGCTGCTCCAGCGGCAGCACATTCTGCTGGCTTCCACTGGTGTCGATCAGAATCCCGAGCGTCAGCGGCTGATTCGCCTCCGCCACAAAGCTGGTCAGCTTCTGCGGCTGCTTGTCCTCGAAAACACTGCAGTCGTTCTTCGTCAGAAACGGGATCAGCGCGTTCTTCTTATCCCGCACCGTGAAGTACTCGCTCACCAGGTTCGACGTCACCTTCAGCGTTTCCCGGGGCGTCTCCTCGGTATTCGAGTTATCCATCGGGACGTTGCTCACCGGGGGGGCATCCGGTGACGGAGCCGACTGTCCCCTCGACCTCGGAACCACCGCTCCCAGGCACACCACGAGCACGAACAAAACAGCCAGCCTGCGCAAAACCATGTCTCCTTAGACGGAACGCTTTGCTATTGGGTTATTCGAAATAGAGCGCCTCTTGCTCTGTTAATCTTGAGCATACGCCCGAGGACTCCACCACCCCGGCGGCGCATCTCAGCACGGTGGACACTGCGTTCCACATTCGGTTCGATCAGGATCGGAGAATCAGGGCGAGCGTAGCTGTTGGGATTGGTGCAAATATGAGGGAGCTCAGTTTGGTGCGGGCGTTGCAGTTCAGCGTTCTTTCGTTGGTTTTCCCTGTCGTGCTGGCCTGTACCGCCTCCGCGCAGCAGACCGTCCCCGATGCGCCGGCCCCACAGGCGCAGACGGCTCCGCCCAGTGCCCCCGCCCCGCAATCGTCCTCTTCCCTCCCTGACCTGAAAGATCAGGTCGCGCCCGGTAAAGGCACTCCGGCTGCCGACGACGGCGCCCCCGCCGGTCAAAATGGCTCCGCGGCTCCGCAGCAGACCCCACCGCCCGATGCAGTCCAGAAGACACCTCCCGAAACCGGTGCCCCCGACCAGGAGCCTGTTTCCACGATTCGGGTTGGTGTTACTTATGTCGATGTCCCGGTCACCGTCCGTGACAAACACGGCAAGCTCGTCCCCGGCCTGCCATCATGGCGCTTCAAAGTCTTCGAGGATGGCGTTCAGCAGCGCATCGCCTGGTTTACCACCGATGCTTATCCGCTCTCCATCGCCTTCGTGATTGACGCAACCCTGCCCTCCGACATCATGGACAAGGTCAACCAGAGCCTGACCGCTGTAACGGGCGGCCTGACTCCGGCCGATACCGTTGCTGTTGTCAGCTATGCGGGAACCGGTCCGCAGCTCGTCACCGATTTCACCGCCGCGGAGGGTCCACGACTCATCGCCGCCCTCCAGATTGCAAAGAAACCGGGTGAGGAACCCGGTGTTCCGATGACGGAGGGTCCTTTCGCCAGCGGTCCCATGGTCAACGGCCAGCAGGCCGATCCTACCCTTGCCCCGCAGCGGGGCAACGCCAGCGGCTTCCTGATTCAGCCAAAAGACACGCATCCACTGAATGACGCCATCCTCTACGCCGCGGAACAGCTCGCCAGCCAGCCCCGCGGCCGTCGCCGCGTCATTTATGTCATCAGCGATGGCAAAAACTCCCGCAGCAAGGCAAGCTACAAAGAGGTCGTCCAATACCTGCTCGCCAACAATATTTCCGTTTACGGAACCAACGTTGGCGACTCCGCTCTTTGGGGCATTGGCTATCTCGATCGCCTGAAACTGCCCCTGTTGCAGGCCGAAGACGTCCTTCCCCGCTACGCCATCGCCACCGGCGGCGATGTCGATCACGAGCTGTCCGAAAATGGCATCCAGAACGCCTTCGTGAATATCGCAGCCTCCGTCCGCACCGCTTACACCCTCGGCTATTACAGCCATCAGCCCACCATCAGCGGCAAATACCATGTGATCGATGTCCATGTCGAAGGACTCACCGGTCTCGACGTCGTTGCCAAACAGGGCTACTACCCGTCCGCCTCCCAATAGCCCACTTGCCGTCCCGGGCATCAGCCGGGCGTATCTTACTCGCGCAACTCTTTCGCTGTTATTCTTTAGGTCAAAGTGAGAAAACCACAGAACCGTTCAACCCTGCGCCAACGGCGCGATTGCCTGGACAGCTAGTCCCATGGCCGACGCAAAATTACAAATCATCCCCTTAGGCGGACTCGGCGAGTTCGGCATGAACTGCCTCGCCCTTCGCTATAAAGACGACATTATCGTCATCGATGCCGGTCTCATGTTTCCTGAGTCCGAACTCCTCGGCGTTGACATCGTTGTGCCCGATATCTCTTACCTCGTCGAAAACAAACCGCACGTCCGCGCCATCATTCTTACCCATGGTCATGAGGACCACATCGGCGGACTTCCCTGGATCCTCTCCGAGCTCAACGTTCCGGTCTACGGCACGGAGTTCACCCTCGCTTACGTCGAAGGCAAGCTCGAAGAGCACGCCCTGCTCGACGACACCGAGCTCATCGAGATCAGGCCTGGTGGCAAATTCACTCTGGGCGCATTCACCATCGAGCCGATCCGCGTCACGCACTCCCTGGTCGACTGCGTTGCCCTTGCGATCGAAACCCCCGTTGGCGTCATCGTCCACACGGGCGACTTCAAGATCGACCTCTCTCCGCCCGATGGAAAGGCCTTCGACCTTCACCGCTTTGCCGAATACGGGAAGCGTGGCGTCCTCGCCCTCCTTCAGGACTCCACCAACGTCGATCGGCCCGGCTATACACCCAGTGAATGGGCTGTCAAACCGCGTCTCGACGAGATTTTCTCCCGCACAAAAAAGAAGCTTTTCTTCAGCTGCTTCTCCTCCTCGATCTACCGTATTCGTATCGCCACTGAGCTCGCCCGCCTGCATGGCCGCAAGGTCGCCATCGTCGGCCGCTCCATGCTCGAATCCTCTGAGATCGCCCAGGACCTTGGCTACCTCGACCTGCCCGCCAATCTGGTAATTCACCCCGGCCAGATCGGTGACTACGCTCCCGAACAGGTCATGATCCTCATCAGCGGCACCCAGGGCGAGCCTATGAGCGCCCTCAGCCGCGCCGCCGTTGACAACCATAAGCACGCGCGCATCGCTCCCGGCGACACCGTTGTCCTCAGCTCCCGCGTCATCCCCGGCAACGAGAAAAGCATCTTCCGCGTCATCGATCACCTCTGCCGCCGCGATGCCGACGTCATTTACGACGACGGCTCGTCCGGTCTGATCCACGTCAGCGGACACGGCAGTCAGGAAGAGCAGCGGCTCATGATCAACCTGCTCCAGCCTAAGTTTTTCATACCCGTTCATGGCGACTACCGCCATCTGAAGAAGCATGCCGAAGTCGCCCAGCGTCTCGGTGTCGTGGACCTGGCCATGGTTTTGGAAAATGGCGAGATTCTCGAGCTGGATCGCGATAACGCCCGCAAGAACGGCAAAGTCACCGCGGGGCGCGTCTGCATCGACTCCGGCTCCACCGCCGATGTCGTCGAAGACCTCGTCATCCGCGATCGCCGCCATCTTTCCGAAGACGGCTTCGTCCTTCCCATCCTGACCATCAATAAATTGAGCGGGAAGGTGGAGCGCCAGCCGGAACTCGTAAGCCGCGGCTTCGTCGGTGCCGAACCGGGCTTAATGGAGGGCGCTCGCCAGGTCGTCACTCAGACCCTCGACTCCTCCAGCGCCGAAGAAAAAGCGGATTACGGCGTCATCAAAGAGAAAATTCGCATCGACCTCAAACGCTACATTCAGAAAAACACGAGCCGTCGACCGCTGATCATGCCGGTGATTCTCGAAATCTGAGGCCGAACGGGAAACGGCGGCATTGACCTCGATCACTGCCGCCCTCGGGACATCTTCCGTGCTGCCTGTTCCTGGCTTCCGGCTCCACGGCTACAAGCCTGGCCGAGTAAACAGCCCGTCCACCGGGATGATCATCTTGAACCACACCTTGTCACCGCCAAAGCGGTTGCGCACCACCATCTCATGCTGCCAGTCCGTCATGAACGTGATGTGCTGTCTGTTCGTGAAGCCCACACTCGGCCCAATCGCCACTACCTCCCCTTTTCGTCCCGCATCCCACAAACCCGGCGCCGCCGCCGCCACCTTTCCCGCGCTCAGGTCGTTCGTCGTCTGCTTCAGGAAATACCCCGTGCCCCCAATCATCCAGCTGCCAAGGTGCTTTCCCGCGGCGTAGTCCCCATGGAATACCTGCCCCGAACGATAATTTGTGGCCTGGTTAGTGGTTGCAAAGTCGTACATCAGCTTCAACGACGTTTCCCATCCCGACTTCGGCAGCCAGCTTGCTGCAACCAGCGGCTCGAACCCGTAATGATTCGTACCTATGCTCACACGCGCGTCATTCTTGTCGTAGTATCCGGTAGGCAGAATCGTGTCGAATGCCGCTACCGCGTGCCACTGCGGATGGTGCCACGCGAATACAAGAGGATCCACGTCGATATCGCCCAGACCCGTCTTGCTCGCCCTTCCTCCCAGATTGACCGACTGATAGACCACCGGAACGATCATGTGCAGCCCGTAATCTGCCCCGAACAACTTCAGGTGGGTCATCTCCACCGCACGGAATGCATTGAACGTCGCGAACGCGGTTGGCGTTGACCCGGCCAGCACCGCATTCGCCCCGCCGCCGGTCTTGAGTTTTCCGCTGTAAACCCCAAAGTAATTGACGTAGTAGTGTCCCGGCGGCACCGCACCCGCGTACCAGTTCTCTGCTCCGTTTGGGTACTGGTCGTTGCCCTCCTCGGCCCCGCCCGCCATCGCTACCAGCGCAAGCGCCACCACCATTGCCAATCTCAAACTTCTCACAGGATCTCTCCGCCTTGACAGGATCGGCTCATCGCATCGCCATGAGTCATGCTTCCGTCATCGGAGACTTAAGGAATTTGTTGATCGGGAGAGAATAGTGGCCGTTTACGGGACGGGAGCCTAAACCGTAGCCAACTCTGCGTGCTTCATCGCCCGGACCCCTGCCAGCCCAGACTTCTTCCTTGCCCACACGTACCAGATCAGGCATGCCGTCCCGCTCCATGCATACGCCGGCGAGCTGAGCGGAACCGTCATCAGCAGGAACAGCACCGCGGCCGCGTTCATCACCGCCAGCACCGGTATCGTCTTTGAACGCATCCTCGTCGAACTGACATGAATGATCGCCGGCAGCAACAGCAGCTGGTCGAAGGGCCAGGAATACGGCGAGACCATCGTCGAAATGAGCAGCACCGCGGCTCCGTCCTCCCCCCAGTTCCAGGAGCTCCTGCGTCGCCAGTAAAACCGGCAACACCAGAGCAGCCCCAGAATCGACGGCACCGCCTGCATCCACACCGGATGACCCGGCGTCATGGTGCGCAGGAGGAAAGATAGATTCGGCAGATATCGCTGATCGATCTGCTCCGCGCGCATCCCGGCCAGATAATCCGGCCAAATACGGACGTCGAACAACATCGGAAAAACCGCCGCTAGTGCCAGTCCGGCAGCGAAGCCGATCAGCAGCCGCCAGTTCTTTTTCCTGCAACACTCGATCAGAATCACCGGCCACAACAACAGAAACAAATGCGGCTTCATCGCCGGCAAGAGCAGCGCCAGTCCAGAGCGGTACGGCAGCTTCTCCTGATATTTAAGAAAAAACGCAATCCCGGCCAGTAAAAAGATGGACGTTTGCCCAGCCATCGCGCAGCCGAGGATCGGAGCAAAAAGATACACCACCAGCGGTGGCGGCTTGCAGCCCATGCGCAGGCATTTGATCGACAACAGCGCCGCCGTGATCAGAGCCAGCAACCATAGAAACGACGCGACCGGCGCACTGAAGAAACCCAGAGCGATCACCGCGAATAGCGCCCATGGCGGATTGCGCATGATCAGCGGCTCGCTGTACTTCATCCCGGCCTGATGCTCGGCGCGCAGCACCGCATCATGTGCATAAGGGTTGGCGTGCGACCGCAACAACTGCGCCGATGTCCAGTAAGAGATGAAATCCCGGTTCGCCGCGTTCTGGTAGAGCGCCGCACTCAGCAGCCCAAGGCACACGACCAGCACGGCCACGGAAGCAGCCAGTTGAAATCGCTTTGCAACTGCCGGCCCCGCGGAATTCAATTTCATTCCACCTTTAACGCCGAAGTCCCGACAGTTTAGCGTTCGCTTTTTCCTGAAAACATAGCACTTTTGTGCGGTTTACTGTGCCGAATAGCGCGCCGATCCGCGCCAAATCCGCAGGTTTGCGACTCTCCCCAGGTATCCCGCATCCAACTTCGCGAGGCACTCATGCGCAAAACAGCTTTGTCCCCATCGAATCCCGAGCCCCGGCCCTCCCTCGACAGCTGGATCGACCTCGAACATCTCGCATCGCTTGAAATTTCCTCGGAAGATCCCGCGCATCCTTTCGAGGACGCCCTTCGCGGCCAGGAAACAGAAGGCTGGAAGGCCGCCGACCCCGGCCCCCAGACCATCCGGCTCAGCTTTGATGTGCCTCGCCAGGTTCGCCGCATTCGTCTCGAGTTTCGCGAGTCGCGGGTCGAGCGTTCCCAGGAGTTCAGCCTCGCTGCCGTCTCTGCCCAGCAAAAGCGTGAGATCCTCCGCCAGCAGTGGAGTTTCAGCCCCACCGGCTCGAAGGTCGAGGTGGAAGATTTCACGGTCAATCTTGCCGATGTTTCAATGATCGAGTTATCGATCGATCCCGGCCGCCACGACCAGCAGGCGTTTGCGTCGCTTCAGTCCATCGCCATCGCCTGAGGGCACGGCCTTGTCCGTCGACGCGGGCGAAGCCCAGTGCCTGTTACCTGTAACCTGTGTCTTGAAACTGAAAGCAGTTCCTCAGGGCATCGTGTCGTCTTCGCCTGTCACAATCGTCCCCTGGTGGTAGAGGACCTGCCACGTTTTTCCGCTCTTCTCCCAGATCGTCGTGCGCCGCGTGATGCGCCGTTTCTGATCGAGCGTGTAGAACGTTGCTCTTGGCTCTGCATTCTCTGTGCCCGCTGCTCGAAACCTGTAACCTGTCCCCTGTAACCTGTGTCCTGCACCATGCGCTCCGTCGAAGAAATCCGCGACCCCGTCAACGCCTTTATCGAAGTCGCCGTCGTTCCACGCCAGGGTTGGCACGCCTCCGGCACCCTCGAACACGCCCAGGCCATCCTCGCTCATTACCCCCAGGTCGCAACCGTCAACGTCTACACCGCCGCCGTCCTCGCCGACGAGCCCGCTCTGCGCACATTCCTTGCCAGCGATCCCAAACTCGCCACAGCCACCGGCGGCCCGTATCAATGGGACGCCCTCACGTACCTGGCTTTCTCCCGCTACCTCCGCCTCGACCCCTCCCGCTCCGACGCCTTCGTCTCCACCGCCCGCGTCCTTCTCGATGCCGGAGCCAGCGCCAACACCGGCTGGATGGAAACCACCGAAGATAACCCGCCGCGCGAGTTCCTCGAATCCGTCCTGTATGCTGCCGCCGGTCTCGCCAGGCATCCCGGCCTCACGCGCCTTCTGCTTCAATACGGGGCTGACCCCAACGACGAAGAAACCTGCTACCACGCTCCTGAAACCTACGACAACACCGTCGTCAGGATCCTCATCGACTCAGGCCGCTGCAACGAGCGCTCGCTCGCCTGGCTTGCCACTCGCAAGGCCGACTGGCACGACGAGAAGGGTCTCCTTCTGGCTCTCGACGGCGGCGCCAATCCCAACTACATGACGCAATGGAAGCACACTCCCTTCCAGCACTCCATCCGCCGCGACAACGGGCTCGTCATGATCGAAATGTTCCTCGACCACGGCGCCGACCCTTATATTCGGAATGCGGACGGCCGGAACGCTTTCCAGATGGCGGCATATCACGGACGCGGCGACATCCTCTCTACCCTGGAAAAGCGTGGCTTCGCCCCAACGTACGAAGGCCCCAGCCCCGATCTGGACAGTCTCATAGCCAACTGCGCCCTCGCTAACCTGCCCAAGGCGCGAACACTCATTTCCGTCACGCCCGATCTGCAACAACAACTGCTACAAATAGGAGGTCCCCTCCTCGCCCGATTTGCCGGCGTGGGGAATCTCGAAGGCGTTCGCACCCTCCTCGATCTCGGCATTCCGCCCGACGCCCTCTGGCCCGAAGGCGATCCCTATTTCGACATCGCCCCCAACTCCACCGCCCTCCAAGTCGCCGCTTGGCGCGCACGCCACGAAATTGTCCGTGAACTCATCCCCCGCGGCGCCAACGTCAACGCCACCGATCTTCGTGGTCGGACGGCACTTCAGCTCGCCGTCAAAGCCTGCATCGACTCGTACTGGAAGGCCCGCCGCCAACCCCACTCTGTCGCCGCCCTTCTCGCCGCCGGAGCCACAGCGGAAGGCATCGAGCTCCCCACCGGCTACGACACCATCGATGAATTACTGCGACCAGGCTAAGTCTGTCGAGTGTCTCCATTCACGGCTAAAATCCCCTCGTGAGAATTCACCGCATGCATATCCCCAAAATCGCTCTCCTTGCCGCAATCGGATTCATAGCCATCGCACCCGCCCAACAGCCCCGCCCCACGCCGCCTACTCGCGACCCCCACACCCCCGGTTATGTCCGCGCGACGGAACTCCCCGACGGCACCGTCCCGCCTGCCAACAAAGATGGCAACTTCATCCTCGGCTCCGCACACCCGGCCGCACCCGAGCTAACCGCGAACCCCGCATTCCCCCAGGGCACCGTCACCGAAATCACGATGACCTCCGCCGACAGCAGGTTCTACCCCGGCATCGCGCGCGATCCCGGCACTTATGTCTCCGCCGATCCAGATCATCCCGAGCGACCGGTTGTCACCACCTCGCATCCGCACCCCTGGACGCGCACCGTCACCGTCTACGTCCCCGCGCAATACAAAGCCGGCATTGAAGCGCCTTTCATCGTCGGCGCCGACGGCCCCGACCGCTCGCTCCTCACCGCCCTCGATAACCTCATCGCCGAGCACAAAGTCCCCGTGATGATCGCCATTTCCATCCAGAACGGCAGCGGCGACGCGCAGGGTTCCGAGCGTGGTCTCGAATACGACACGATGTCCGGCCGCTATGCCGAATGGGTCGAATCCGAAGTCCTTCCTCTCGTCGAATCGAAATGCAACGTCAAGCTGACCCACGATCCCAACGGCCGCGCTGCTATGGGCGGCAGCTCCGGCGGAGCCGTATCGCTGATCATGGCCTGGTATCACCCTGAGCTCTACCATCGCGTCCTCGCGTATTCCGGCACATGGATCAACCAGCAGTGGCCCTGGAATCCAGCTACCCCTCATGGCGCCTGGGGATTCGTCGATAACCTGGTCCCTAACTCCCCGCACAAACCCATCCGCATCTGGATGGAGGTCGGCGACCGCGACCTCTACAACCCCAACTCCATGCGCGACGACATGCACGACTGGGTCCTGGCGAATGAGAAGATGGCATCCGCCCTCGCCGCGAAGCACTACCACTACCAATTCGTCTTCGCGAAGAACGCTGGCCACGTCGATCACGCCACCAGACTCCAAACCCTTCCCGAAGCGTTGGAATATCTCTGGCACGGCTACCCAAAGAAATAAAATGCCCGGTCCAGCTTCGACCCCTCCTCGCCGGAAGGAGCGAAGTCATGAAAATGACAACTGCCGCCTGGCAGTCTCTTCCCGTACAATTCCGGCATGCTCGTGACAGCAATCATCGAGAGGCTCCCCGATGCGACTGCGGTTGTTACGGTCTCCGGGCCAATGACCCAGGGATCTTCCTTGAAGATCGCCGAGTCCCAGGTACGAGCGGCCATTGCGGACGGTGTCTCCCGCCTGGTCTTCGACCTCACCGGCGTGGAATATATCGATAGCGCCGGCCTGGGCATGATCGTATTTGCTTACGGCGCACTCAGCCAGAAAAACGGCACTCTCCGTCTCTGCGGAGTGGCTCCGCGTGTCGCATCGTTGCTCAAACTCACCAGGACGGATGGCTTTCTTCCCATGGACGCGGGTCGCGAAGAAAGCCTGGCTGCACTCACAAAGTAATTGCCGCCGCAACCCGCAAAAAACCCTCCACCCTGCGCTGGAATGACCTTTGGCACGGCTACCCCATCACTTGAACTGCCTGGCCCAGCATCCGCGCACCATCCCATTTTCCTGGACGGTCATTGCTATGCCTTGAACTTCAAGGTATACTCTCTTCAAATGCACCCCCGCAGTTCCAATCCCAACTTCATGAATGGCGTGCCCGAGCTGCTCATCCTCCGCCTTCTTGGGCAGGATGAAATGTACGGCTACGAAATCGTCCAGGCCATTCGCAGCCGCACCGGCGGTGTGATCGCTGTGGGCGAGGGCGTTGTTTATCCCGTTCTGCATGCCCTCGAAGAAGACAGAGCCCTCCGCTCCCGTCGCAAGACGGTGAGTGGCCGGAGCCGCATTTACTATTCTCTGACCCCGGAGGGATCCCGCCGTCTCGCGAACCTTTCCGCGAACTGGACCCATCTGACCGGTGCAATCCACGAACTACTGAAGGGAGGAAAACATGTCGAAGCTTACTGAATTCCGCGTACTTCGCGAGTGCCTGCTTCGCGCTGGCGTCTCACCCCGTCATGTTCGCCGGTATCTGTGTGAGCTGACCAACCATCTCGCCGACCTCACCCGGGAAGAGGAATGCGCTGGCCAGAGCCATAGCGTTGCGGAAGCCGCCGCTCTTACCCGCCTCGGCTCCATCGATGACCTCGCGCGCGCGATGACGGACAAACCCCAGCTCATCTCATGGTCCGCCCGTGCCCCATGGGCTGCTTTCGGGCTGGTCCCTGTGCTGGCCCTGTCCGCAGCCTACTTTCTCACTTGTTTTTATCTCTGGTGCGGTTGGCAGATCTATCTTCCCGGAAACGATACGCCGTTCGGCGTTCTCCACGCCGCCTCGCTCTTCAGCGCCGCCAATCTTTATTTCCAGGCTGGCAAAATCTTCTACTACGTCGCGCCGATTTTGGTTGCCTGGGCTATCGAATTCGTCGCCGCCCGCCAGCGCACGACCGCCATCTGGCCCATCTTCGCGGTCCTGCTGACTTCATGGATGGGCGGCACCGCACGCATTCAGGCGAGCCGTTCCGCCCTCCCCAACGCCCTCGGCCACATACGCATGGGATTCTTCACGACCGATGGGTCGGCGGTGTTCAACAGCCTGCTCGTCGTTGCCGCAATCTTTGCCTTCTCCCTGTTGCCATACCTCTTCTGGCGCATCACGCGAAAGTTGACAACGGTAGTCTGATCGCCCCACCCTGCTGAATCGGGATCTTTTAACCACACTCCAATTCGGCAGGCTCCAGCGGTGTCAGGCCGCCCGGGTTACTCCCTCGATCTCAGCCCATTCAGAGTCGCTGAGATTAAGGTCAGCAGCCTTCATGTTTTCTTCGAGGTGCTCGACCGATGAAGTTCCCGGGATGGGCAGGATCACCGGCGAATGATGGAGAAGCCACGCGAGTGAGATCTGGCTCAGAGTCGCGCCGTGCTTCTTCGCAGCATGATCCAGAGATCCGCCCGGTTTCGTGAGCTTTCCCGCTGCGACCGGGAACCATGGGATGAACGCGATATTGTGTCTCTCGCAATACTGAAGGACATCCTCATGGGCGCGGTCGCCGATGTTGTATTTGTTCTGGACGCTGACGATGTCGACGACCTTGCGCGCCTGCTCGATCTCAGGAACCTTAACCTCGCTGAGTCCGATATGGAGAATCTTGCCCTGCTTCTGCAACTTTTTAGCGGCGCCGAGGGACTCTTCAAGAGGAGTCTCGGAGTCGATGCGGTGAAGTTGCCAGAGCGGAAGAGCCTCAAGGCGGAGAAAACGAAGGCTCAGCTCGACCTGCTGAATGAGGTAAGGCGCTCGGCCTACAGGCTGCCATGCATTGGGACCCTGACGGGTGAGGCCGCCCTTCGTGGCAACGACAGTTCCCTGTTGGTAGGGAGCGAGGGCTTCGCCGATGAGGCGCTCGCTGACCGCCGGGCCGTAGGCATCGGCGGTGTCAATGAAATCGACGCCGAGTTCGACGGCGCGGCGCAGGACTTTGTGGGAGTTTTCCGGGCTTTTGAGTTCGCCCCAGACACCATCGCCAACAATGCGCATGGCGCCGAATCCAAGACGGTGGACATTGAGGTCGCCGCCCAGCTTGAAGGTTTTCGGATGTGTGCTCACGAAGCCTTGGATGACGACCGGATGGGGAAGGGTGCGAGGTTTTGCCAGCACCGGCCCAATTGGCCCAACGCGGAGGGGGCCCGTGGGGAAGCCCCTGCGGCCGCGCGGGACGATTTTTGACAGGGTTAAGCGGCCCGGTTGGTGGATTCGTCCCAGGAGCCTGAATCATCGGAAGTTGCATCGGAGCCGTGCTGCTTCACCATCTTGTTGTAGATCCCGATGAGGAGAAAAGGCGCTGCCCATTGACCGACGAAGAGAGCGGCGTGCTCTCTACCCGCTGCTCGGAAGGCAAGCGAAGCTACCATCGAGGCAAGTGAAGCGCCAAGCCAGGTGCTGCTGGGAACCTGGGCAGTTTGTTTTTCGAGCCATGACGTGATTTGGTCTTCGCGGACTTCTCCGCGCCGTACACGATGATCCATTGGGGATTCTCCGTTGGGGATTGATTCGCGTGCTGGAGGTTGGATGCGCGGGTCGGGAATTGCGGCGGGGTGAAACTGGCGGTTCTCGGACGGAACCCGGGTCTCAGAGCGAAACCCGGGCCAGCCATCATTTCTCATCAGGAATTAGCGGTGGTGGCCTCCGCCGCCGGAGTGACCACCTCCGGAATGACCCCCGCCGCCGCTGGAATGACCTCCGCCACCAAAGTGGCCGCCACCGCCGAAGCTGGAGTGGCCGCCGCCACCGAAGCTCGAGTGGCCCCCGCCGAATCCGCCAGAGCGTTCGGAGTGGGAGGAGTATCCACCAAAGGAGCGCGAACCTCCGGTGGAGCTGCTGCGACCTCCGAATGCAGAAGAGCCCGAGTACGCGCGGTAAGTTGGAGCCGAAGAGCGGAATCCCGACTGGGGCTGGCTGAAGGAGTTTCCATAGCCACGACTAGGGCCGGAAGACCCGTAATTCTGGCTGGGGCGGCTGTAGCTCTGCCCATAACCCTGTCCATAACTCCGCCCGTTCGACTGTCCATAAGATGGGGCTGAACGGCCATAGCTTTGACCATAACTCTGGGCAGACCGTCCGTAGCTTTGCCCATAACTCTGAGCGGAGCCGCGGTACCCTTGTTGGCCCCTTTCATAAAGGCTCGAACCATAACTGCCCGTCGAACGTCCATAAGCGCCACTATTTCCGTAGCCAGAGCGGGCATTGAAAGCGGGCGCGTGGTTATATGCCAACTGGTTGCCGGAGTAACCACGATAGCCTGGACGCGTGGCGATAGTGTTGCGGGTGTCGCCGAAACCGCGATTCTGAGAATAGCCGCGGTTGTCGCCAAATCCACGCTGGCTGTTGAAGCCACCGCCTGCGCGGCCTTCGTAATTACCACGGCCCTGATAACCGCCTCGGCCGTAGGAACCTCCGCGCGCATAGTAGCCGCTGCGAGCGTATGCAGCGCTTCCCCATCCAGCGCGGGGACCGCCGCGGGGCAGGCCCCAATCGCGCAGCGAGGCGCTGTGCGGGTAATATCCCCGGCCGCCGAAGAAGAGGCAGTGTCCAAACCAGCTAAGGCCCCATCCCGCCCACCCCCACGGCAGACCGAGGAAGGCAGCGGTGACAATTCCAGCGCCGAATCCAATACCAAACGCGCCGATGCCTCCGTAGAACGAATAGCCCGGCCAGGGCGCGACCGGTGCGCCGTACACGACCCAGGGATTGTACGTTGGAACGTAAACAACCTGGGGGTTGGGAGGAGCAAGTGCGATGTAGCCCTGATCCTCGGTAACGGTCTCCTGCGGCGTGTTCTGCAGATTGCCTGCGGCCTGGGCGCGTTGGCGCATGGCCTGAATGGCGTCCATGACATCCTGCGGCTGGTTGTAATAGGCGTTTCCGAGCTCGGTGGTCCAGGAGAGGTTCTGATCGAGTTGGGCGAGAATCTGGGGAAAGGCGGTGAGCGCTTTCACGCTGGGATCCCAGGGCTGCGCATTGGCTCCGGCGGCTATCTCTTCGGGAGGAGCGTAGGACATTGACTGGCGCCAGTGGTCGGCTTCAGCCACCTGGGTCGGGAATGTCGAGGCCGCGAGGATCTGCGCAACGAGATTGTCAGGATAGAGGGCGATGGGAGCGACGAGCTGGTTGAGCTGGTCGACTCCTAACGCCTGAGGCGGAGCCTGGGCAAAAGGTTGCTGCGAATACTCAGGTTGATAACCAGGCTGATTTTCAGCTTGCTGATCGTACGGCTGCTCGTATGGCTGCCCGGCGCCGGGCGCGGACTGCGGGTACTGCATCGACTGGCTGGGCTGAGACTGCGAAAAGTCCGGCGGCGGCGGCGGATAATCCTGTTGTTGCGGCGGATAGTTCGGCTGCGCCTGTGGGTAACCGGGCTGCTGCTGTTGAGGATAAACCGGCTGCTGTGGCGGGTACTCCGGCTGCGATTGAGGTTGCTGGGCGACCGGCTGCGACGGCTGATCCTCGGGCGGCGGCGGATAGTCCTGCGGCTGCTGAGCAGAGCCGGGCTGTTGGGCGGACTGCTGAGGAGGATAGCCGGGATCCTGGTAGCCGGAACTCTGTTGATTTTGCGGTGGCGCCTGCTGCGCGAATAGATCCAACTGCGCGAACGGCAGCAGGAGGAAGGCCAGGCCGAGGGCCACCGAGCGACGCCAGAGCTCGGGCCCGGGTTCAGCCGTTTGCCTGATTTGTGGGCGGAACTCCCGGCAAGAAGATGCGATGCGCGAGGGAGCAAGAAGCGCGCGGAGTATCATAGACCCCTCATAACCCCATAGGTATTTGAAATACCTATGCTTTCCTGCTGCGGCAGAAAGCACTTTGCGGCGCCTGCCGTTGGTTCCTTTTCCGCCGAGCGTGATCATGACGCCGGGTTACTGGGGTTCCAGGCTTCTTGTAACCCGGACTGGGGCAGTTGGTTTCGGCGATCGCGTCTTTTTTGATTTTCCCCGCATTCAAATCAGAAAGGCGGCCACTCCAGACCACTGCCTTCGAACAGGGCGGCGCACTTTTCCACCCGGTAGCCGTTGCCATCGTGCACGGCGAAGACGCGGGCATGGCCGGTGGAACCCGTGCTCCAGAGGGAACAGCCGGCGTACGTTCCGTCTTTGCGGACGATATAGTACTCCATGTCTAGAAGGCGAATCTTCGTCATGTCGCCGTTGTAATTACGAACGATGCGGCGAAGGACTTCGAGGCCGGCTTCCTGCGGTGTGCGCCCCTGGCGCATCAGTTCGACAATGGAGTGGGCGCCCGCGACCTTGATGTTCTCTTCGCCGGAGCCGGTGGCGCCTGCTGAGCCGACATCCTGGTCGGTGTAGCTGCCTGCACTGAGGATCGGCGAGTCGCCCAGACGACCGGGGAGTTTCCACGCGAGGCCGGAAGTGGTGGTGGCCCCGGAAATTTCTCCTTTGGGATTGACGACCGATACGTGGATGGTTCCTGTCGTTGGCCATAGGACCTGCTCGGCGGCGTAGAAGCGGTCTTCGGGAAGGATGCCGAGGTCTGCAGCCATGTTGACGAGCTTCTGAGTGCGCAGCCGGATGGTCTCGGCCCACTCTGGGGTGGGATGACGAGGGACTGGACCTGGACCAAGGGATGACAAACCGTGGAGGTCCATCGTGGGTTTGGGGGCGGGTTTGTCCGCGTAGGGATCTTTCCAGCCCGGCTGGGTCATGGAGGGCCCCCACCAGTCCATCTGGGAGTTGTTTTCCTTCCAAAGCATCCAGATTTTGCGGGCGTCCTCAGTGAGGAGGTTTTCTTTGGGAAAGCCGAGGTCGATTGCGAAGCGCTGCGCTCCTTCCGCGACGAGCATGACGTGGCCGGTGTGTTCGTAGACTTTGCGAGCGACGAGGCAGACGTTCTTGATGTCACGCACACCGCCCACCGATCCGGCGGATCGAGTAGGCCCGTGCATACAGCAGGAATCGAGCTCGACGACCCCTTCCTCGTTTGGCAGGCCGCCAAGTCCCACAGAGTGATCCTTTGGATCGTTCTCGCGTCCTATGCATACGTGGTGCACGGCATCGAGGGTGTCGGCGCCGTCAAGGAGCATCTGGTATGCCTCCTGGATGGAGTTGTCGCCAGTGACGCGGGTAACGATGACCGGTTTGGCGGGAGGCCGGAGCTGTTTAACCGAATCGGCGGTCTGCGCGAAGGCATCGGGGATGTTGGTGAGGCCGAGGCCGGCGGTGGTGAGCGCGCCGATGGAGAGAAAATCGCGGCGGGAAGTCATGCAGAACAGGGTACAGCGTGCAGGCGCGGGGCGGTAGGCGACTAGTGAATGTGAGGAAGGTCGTTGGAATCGACCGGCTTCTGGTCTCCAAAGCCTTGCCAGGCGGGATCGTCGATGTTCAGTTTGGCCGCCAGCCTGTCCAGATCGACGAGATAGATGGCGATGGCGCGGTAGTTTGCATAATAGGCATTGCCGTCGATGGCGGCGGCGGTGTCGTTGCGCGAACCGGGGAGGATTAGAAAGGTATCCACAATGGAGTGGAGGACGATGCACGGGATTTCGTTGTAGCGGAAGGGCTGCGTGTCGTCGATGGACAGCCAGCGAAGAGGGCTGACGGGTTGTGGGCGCGGCACGCGATTATCGGAAAGCGTAGCAAGCATGAGCGCCATCTGTAGATGAACCGAATAAGCGGGAAGCCAGGGACGGTCGGGGTAAGGCGTATAGAAGCCGACGGTGGGGGATACACCGAGAGCGTCGAGCGAGACCATGGCGCGAATATGGCGTTTCTGGTCGCGCGTGAGGGATTTCATGTACCTGTCGGTGCCTGCGTTTCCGGAACTTTCGAGGAAGACAAAGGTGTTTTCGCGAGGCTGTGCCTGAATGGCCAGGTAGAGCGTGGGAAGGAGGATTGCGCCGCTCCAGTTTTCAACTGCACCCTCACCTTTGCCTTCGCGCCGGTAGTGGGCGACCACGACGATAGTGGGGGCGGTATTGCCCGGCCAGGTGCAAATGATGTTGGCGCCCGCGCCCTTTTCGGAGAGCGGCTGGATCTTCATTTTGTCGGGACTGCAACCTGCGCCTGCGAATTCTTCCTGCAGACGCGTGAAGCGCGCCTCATCGGTGGGAGGGACGGAGTGGACCAGGGTTTCGAGGGTGCTCCTGGGGACCGCTATATAAAAAAACCGCGTGGACGGGGCGGACGCCACCGGCGGGCCCGTTTGCGATGGCGCAGGAAGCACCGCGGCGAGAAGATTCAGCAAGACGGCCGCCATGAGCATGGCTGACCTCCTCGCGAGGTAGCATAGCACCGGAAGCGCGAATGACTGCGCCGGAGGGGCGAATGCGAAGCAGTTTGCTGTTGGTGATTGCATTGATGGCGGTCCTGAGCGGGGAGTGCCAGCTGGAAGTCAACAAGCTGCCCGCCGATTTGGCGCAGAAGGTAGACCAGGTGGCTGAGCAGGCACTGGAGCAGACGGGCGTGCCGAGCGCGTCTCTGGCCATCGTCCGGGATGGAGAGATCGCCTACACGAAGGGATACGGAAAGGCGCGGCTCGATCCGGTCGCGATGGCGGAGCCGCGGATGCGATATTCGATCGGGTCGATATCGAAGCAGTTCACTGCGGCGGCGGTTTTGTTGCTGGAGCAACAGGGAAAGTTGTCGCTTGACGATAAGGTTGCGAAATATTTGCCCGATTTGACGCGGGCGAACGAGGTGACGATCCGCATGCTCTTGTCCCACACCTCGGGCTATCAGGATTACTGGCCGGAGGATTACCTGATGCCACCCATGAGCAAGCCGACGACCGCCGATCACATTATGAATGTGTGGGGGGGGAAGGCGCTGGATTTCGATCCGGGAACGAAGTGGCAGTACTCGAACACCAATTATGTGATCGCCGGACGGATTGTGGAGATGGTAAGCGGCGAACCTCTGGTGCAATTCCTCGATGAGCACGTATTCCGGCCGCTCGATATGAAGGAGGTGTGGAATTCGGATGCGACGAAGCTGACTGATCCCGATCCGGAGGGCTATATTCGGTACGCTCTGGGGCCACTGCGGCCTGCTCCCAAAGAGGGAAAGGGATGGATGTTTGCCGCGGGCGAGCTGGCCATGCCCGCGTACGACCTGGCGCAATGGGACATCACCGTGATGAACCGGTCGTTACTCCAGCCGCGGTCGTACGACGAGATGTTCTCTTCCGTGAAGTTGAAGGATGGAACCGACACGCACTATGCCCTCGGACTCGATGTGCGGGACCTGAATGGACACGTGGAGTACGAGCACTCGGGCGAAGTGTCCGGGTTCACGGCAGAAAACATGGTCTTCCCGAACGAAAAGCTGGCGATCGCGGTATTGACGAATCAGGATGCGGCGCGGGCGGCAGGGGTCATTGGGCGAGGACTGGCACCGTTGTTGTTCGGCGCCACGACGCAAGTGCCCGGCGCGGCCGAGGTGCAGGCGGAGGAACTGTTCGAAAATTTTCAGCACGGAAGGATCGACCGAAGCCTGTTTACTTCCTGGTGTAATGCGTATTTCGACGAACAGGCGAGGCGGGATTTCCAGTCAAGCCTGGCGCCCCTCGGGAAGCCGGCAAGCGTGAAGCAGGCGATGGAGGAGTTGCGAGGAGGAATGACGTTCCGCGTGTTCGATGTGACTTTTACAGACAGTAGTCGCCGTTTGCGGATTACCACATATACGGAGCCAGATGGGAAGCTGGAGCAGTATCTGGTGATCCCGGCGAGCTAGCCGCTGAAGCGCTCTCAAAGCGTTCGATTTGCAGTGGCCGCGGGGCATTGTTCCGCTTTTCATGGCCATGTAAACGAACTGTAACAATCGCAACGAAGAATCGAAGCTGCAGTTCTTAAGGGGGACAGGTCCGTGAGAAAGATTCAGATGATTGCGGCTGCGGGGGTTGTGTGTGCAGCCATTTCCGCCGGTGCGCAGAAGATTAACGGAGCGGGGGCATCGTTCCCATATCCCATTTATTCGAAATGGTTCAGTGAATACAGTCAGCAGCATCCGGGCGTGCAAATCAATTATCAATCGATTGGATCGGGCGGCGGCATCCGCCAGGTGACGACAGGCACCGTGGACTTCGGCGCCAGTGACATGCCGATGAGCAACGACCAGCTCTCGTCGTCGAAGATCAAGCTCGTTCATGTGCCGACAGTGCTGGGCGCCGTAGTGCCGGTCTATAACATCCCGGGCCTGACCACCGAGCTGAAGTTTTCGCCCGATGTGCTCGCTGACATCTACCTTGGAAAAATCACCAACTGGAACGACGCACGGATCGCAAAAGATAATCCTGGAGTCAAACTGCCCAATCAGGACATTTTTGTCGTTCACCGTTCGGACGGCAGTGGCACGACGTTCATCTTCACTGACTATCTTTCGAAGGTGAGCCCGGATTGGAAGAACAGCGTCGGCGCGAATTCAGCGGTGGCCTGGCCTAAGGGGATTGGCGGCAAGCAGAACGAAGGTGTGGCGGGTCTGGTTCGCCAGATGCCTGGCTCAATCGGATATGTCGAGCTGATCTTCGCCCTGCAGAACAAGATTCCGTTCGGGTATGTGCGGAACCATGCCGGCACGTGGGTGAAGGCGAGCATCGAAGGGGTGACCGAAGCAGCAGCTTCGGTGAAGACCATGCCGGCGGACTTCCGGGTCTCGATTACGGATGCGCCTGGAAAGAATGCGTATCCCATCGCGAGCTTCACTTGGTTGCTGGTTCCGATCCATGCGAATGACGCGTCCAAAGGGAAAGTGATTAAGGACTTCCTGGACTGGATGCTGGCCCAGGGAGAAGGCCAGGTTGCGACGCTGGACTATGCTCCTTTGCCGCAAAACGTGGCAGACAAGGTCAAGGCCACGGTCGACAAGCTTCAGTGACGGTCGCCGTGTACCGGCGGCCATTGCAGATCGCAGCCGGTTGATTTGATCAGGAACGAGGGCGCGCTTTCCCGAGTGCGCCCTTTTCCCTTCCAGGCCGGAAATTTTGCGTATTCATCGCGCAAACCTCCTGTGGATGGTTTATTTCCTTGTTTTTCATGGCGATTAACGTGGCGTTCAAAAACCCGGGGTAGGGTAAACGAGTCGTGAATCTGCGCATTCAGGAACCCCAAACTCCAAAAACACCGGATCAGGCCGCCCCCGTGGGTGGATTGGTGCCGGTTACTGCATCCGCTCCCGCCTCACCAATTCGGGCATTTCTGCAGAGCCGAGGCAGCTCCGGGATCGCCGATGCCACCTTTCGCTGGGTGATGCTGTTGTGCGCGCTCAGCATCTTCGCCATCGTGGCACTAATTGCCAACGAACTCGTGGTGAGCTCCAGGCTGACCCTGACAAAGTTCGGGATGAAGTTTTTCGTGGGCAGCTCCTGGGATCCGGTCAATGAGGACTTTGGAGCTCTTCCGTTCATCTACGGGACTCTGGTTTCTTCCCTGGTGGCGCTGGTGATCGCCGTGCCTCTGGCCGTCGGCGTGGCGGTTTTTCTTACAGAGATGTGCCCCAAGGCGCTGCGCGGTATCTTGTCTTTTCTGACTGAGTTGCTGGCGGCGATTCCGAGCGTGGTTTACGGACTGTGGGCTATTTTTGTGTTGGTTCCGTTGCTGCGCGGCTACATCGATCCGATTTTGATCAAGCTGCTGAGCTGGACGGGATTGTTTACGGCTCCGGACTTCGGCATCGGGATGTTCGCTGCTGGGGTAATTCTGGCGATTATGATTTTGCCCATCATCTCGTCGCTGACGCGCGAGGTGATGACGGCGGTCCCCTATTCGCAGCGCGAAGCCGTACTCGCGCTGGGCGCGACCCGGTGGGAAATGATCCGCATGGGCGTGCTCCGCAACGCGCGCATCGGCATCGTCGGCTCTGTGATCCTGGGCCTCGGCCGAGCGCTGGGCGAGACGATGGCGGTAGCGATGGTGATCGGGAGCAGCCCGACGATTTCGAAGTCGCTGCTGGCCCCTGCTGCAACAATGGCCAGCGTGATTGCAAATGAATTTGCCGAGGCCTCCGACGACACTTATCGGAGCGCGTTGATCGAAATCGGGCTGGCGCTGTTCCTTGTAACGATTGTGGTGAACATGTTTGCCCGCTTGCTGGTGTGGGCAGTGACGCGCGGCGCACCGGCGCGAGCGAGCTAAAGGTATGCAGAAGCAACTCAAATCGAGCACGACGAATCGACGCTGGCGATGGTTCACAAACCATTTGGCCTCGGTGCTGGCGGTGCTGGCGACGATCCTGGTAATCGCCCCTCTGGTCGCGATCTTTATCGATCTGGTCTATAAGGGCACGAGTTCGCTGAACCTGAATTTCTTCACCAAAATTCCCGCCCCGGTCGGTGAAGAAGGCGGAGGCATGGCGAATGCCATCGTTGGCTCGGCGGTATTGCTGGGCGTGGCGAGCGCGCTGGGAATTCCGATGGGAATCGCTGCCGGCATTTATCTGGCCGAATACGGGCGCGGGACAAAGCTCTCCAACGTGGTGCGGTTCACGGCGGATGTTCTGAACGGCGTGCCCTCGATCGTGATGGGAGTCGCCGTTTACGCCCTCCTCGTCGTGCCGATGAAGGGGTACTCGGCATTCGCCGGTGGCGTTGCCCTCGGGATCATGATGATCCCAACCGTCGCGCGAACCACCGAAGAGATGCTGTTGATGGTCCCGCATTCGATTCGGGAAGCAGCGCTGGGACTCGGCGTTCCAACTTGGCGGTCGATGGTGTCCATCACGCTGAAGACGGCCATGCCGGGCGTGATTACCGGGTGCATGCTGGCGTTCGCGCGCGTCGCCGGCGAGACTGCCCCGCTCATCTTTACAGCCTTCGGCAACCAGTTCTGGAGCACGGCTCTGGACCAGCCGATTGCGGCACTCCCGCTGCAGATCTATGTTTACGCTCTCTCCCCTTATGACGAATGGCACCGCCTGGCTTGGGCGGGATCACTGGTGCTGATCGTGTTGATCGTGGTTTCCGTTTCTCTGGTGCGGTATGTGACCACGCGCGGCGTTTTGAAAGGGGCGAGCTAGGCATGGGGGTCAGCATCGAAGTCAACAGCCTCAACGCATGGTATGGGGCGAACCACACGCTGCAGGACATCACGCTGCACATTCCCGCCAATGAGGCGACGGCGCTGATCGGCCCGTCCGGTTGCGGCAAATCGACCTTTGTCCGCTGCCTCAACCGTATGCACGAGACCAATCCAATCGCAAAGGTCACCGGCGAAGTGAAGGTCGGTGGTCTGGACATCTACGCCGGCACCTCAGCGGTTGAGGTGCGGCGTCGCATCGGCATGGTATTTCAGCGGCCCAATCCATTTCCAACGATGTCAATTTATGACAATGTGGCGTCCGGACTGCGGCTGAATGGATTTCGGAACCGCCGTGTCCTGGACGATGTGGTGGAGCGATCGCTGAAGGATGCGGCCTTGTGGGACGAAGTAAAAGACGACCTGAAGAAGAAGTCCGGCGCAAGCCTTTCCGGCGGACAGCAACAGCGCTTGTGCATCGCGCGTGCGCTCGCGGTGGATCCAGAGGTGCTGCTGATGGATGAACCGGCGTCGGCCCTCGACCCGGTGTCGACGGCGAAGATCGAAGACCTGATCTTTCAGCTGAAGGTCCAGTACACGATCGTCATTGTGACGCACAACATGCAGCAGGCAGCGCGCGTCGCCGAGCGCACAGGATTTTTCCTGAACGGAAAGCTTATCGAATTCGATTCGACGCACAAGATTTTTACAAATCCAAGCGATAAGCGGACTGAAGATTACATCACGGGCAGGTTTGGATAATGGTGCGCATCCGTTTTCACCAAAACCTCGACGATCTGAAGGAACGGCTGCTGGTCATGGCGGGCATGGCGGAACAGTCGATCCAGAGAGCGGTCGAGGCGTACCGGGTGCGCGATCTCTCGATTTGCGATCTGGTGGATCGTGGCGAGATGGCGATCAATCGCCTCGAGCGCGAGATCGATCAGATGGCGCTGGACCTGCTGGCGATGGAACAGCCCATGGCCATCGACCTGCGCTTCATCCTGGCAGTGATCAAGATCAATGCAGATGTGGAGCGCGTGGGTGATTCGGCGCGGGTGATCAGCGATCGTGTTCGAGAGTTGCAGGCCTTTCCTGCTGCCGAGCTTCCCATCGATATACCCAGAATCGCGAATCTGGCCAGCGGTATGGTGCGCAAGGCGCTGCAGGCCTTTATTGAAGGCGACGCAGATATGGCTGAAGCGGTCCTCTCCATGGATGACAGCGTGGATAAGCTGAATGGTGGCGCGCACTACGCGTTGCTGACCCTGATGAAGAAGGAATCGAGCGTGGCGCCCCAGGCGCTGAACGCTCTGATGATCTCACGGGCGCTGGAACGGGTGGCCGACCACGCGACCAACATCGCGGAGGATGTGATCTTCTGGGTACGCGGAGCAGACGTGCGGCACAATGTGGGTGCGGCCGCCGGGAACAGCAAGCGAGGCGGCTCCGCTTAGCTGAGCCATGTCTGGTGTGCTCACGGCAAAACTTGTCCCGAGTCTGGCTCCGCGGGATCCCAATAGTCAAAAGCGGCGATCGCCGGATAATAAAGGCCGAGACGAATCTTTGTTTCCGCTCCGTGCAGGGCGCGCAAAGCGGCTGCATAGGCCATGAGTTGCGGAGCGTACACCGCGCGTTCGGCCTGCAGGAACAACGCACCGGCTTCGACTTCACCGGTTTTGTAATCGATCACCCAAAGAACATCGGATCCCTCCGCCAGCGGTGCAGTCCCGGCGCGAAACACGCGATCTGCGCGCAAGGTGCGGAGACGAGATCCACCGGAAGCGAATCCGGTCCACGACGTTTCCGACTGGGCCTCGGGATGCGGTGCGAGGATCCAGCGGCATACCGGATCGGCGGCACAGGCGAGCAGCAGCCCGGTCACGGCTTCCGCTGCCGAGTAAAGCGAATCGCCGGTGATGCCGAACGCGCGCAGCACAGAGGCGGCCCGAGCTTGGATTTCCCCTTCTGCTGAGGTCCTCGCTGACCCAGAGCCAGGGACACCGAGTTCCGAGCTCACGCGGACGAGGTCGGAGCCAAATCGTTCGAGCAGGATGTGGACTGCGGAGCCAACCACACGAGACTGGCGCTTTCCCTGGCGTCGGGTGAATGCGTTTGAAGCCGGCTGGCTGACACCAATGGATCCAGCAATCGTTACATTCTGCGCTGCGGAAATCGGCTCGGCATCAAGTGGCAGTCGGCGCAGGGTGTGGTCCCGCGCGAAATCTGCGGCTGCCGCGACTTCTTCCAAAATGCCGGCTGGAGGGAACGAGAGAATACCCCCGCCCGTTTCTGCTTCACGATAAGCAGACTCAAACTCTGTGTGGAGAGCCGGCCATGCCGCCCTGAGCAGACTGTCGCCGTTTTCCGCTTTGACTCCCGACGCCGAAACGGCTGCAGTGCCGAAAAGATGCAGCTCGCGACGTGCGCGCGTGCAGGCGACGTAAAAAAGACGCTTGCGTTCCTCATCGAAACGAATCTGCCGCTGTTTCCGGACCCACCGATAGAGCGGCTCTGTGTCTTCCCCATGCAGGCCGAGCGGAGCAACGAGGAATTCCGTTTCTCCAGCGTTCTCGGCTGCCGTAGCCTGGAGATGGATGCGCTCGAGAGAGCAGACAAGCGGGTTCCTGTCGGATGACGATTGCCGATCGAGCCCAGGAACGAGGACGACTTCAAAACCGAGGCCCTTGGCCTTGTGAATGGTCATCAGCTGGACGCCGCAGCGCTCGCTGACGGCCGGATCGGGCTGCGCAAAGAGGCGCTTGAACTCTTCTTCGAACGCGGCAGTGGAGGGTGCGATGCCGTCGGGCGTGACAGCATCCAGCATCGAGAAAAAGACCTGGGTGTTCTCGTATGCGCCCGCATCGATGCACGCGGGGCCGCCCAGAGTGCTCCAGGTACGTTCGATCCATGAGGAAAATGATGGGGATTCGGACTGGCGCCAGCGCAGATCGAGAGCGCGCCGGAGGATACCTGCGGTGCGTGCAAGCCGCTGCTGACCATCGGCAGAAAGAAGCTGTTGATTGCGCTCGATGAGTTCGAGGATGGAAATGTTTTTCGACGCAGGGCTGTCCGAACCGGTAAGACGGTGAAGGTCTGAGAGGGTGAGGCCGCACCAGGGGGCGCGCAGTACCGAGAGCCACGCGATGCGGTCCATGGGATGGAGCAGCGCGCGCGTGATTGCAAGGAGATCGAGCAGTTCCTCGCGTTCAGAGAGATGTTCGATTTCGACGGCGCGAAATTGGATTCTGTTTTGCCGGAGCAGCGGGATGAGCTGGGCCAGGTGAGAACGGGCGCGGACCAGAACAGCCACCCGATATTCCCCGCCGCTGGCGCGAGCACGCTCGACGTGCGGAAGATGGCTCTGAATAATGCGGAGGAGATCGCCGGCTTCCTGCCGCTGCGCCTCCGCAACCTCGGCGAGCGTTGGGTGACGACCGGCGGATCCGATGACCCGGGGATGGATGTGGAAGGATTTTTCGGGCGCCGCCAGTGAGGCGGACGCCGCTTCGACGAATCCGACCGCGGCCGCACCGGCAGGGACTTCTTCGGCGCAGATCGCGCTGAACATTCTGTTCAGTGGTTCAGTAAGACCCTGATGCGAACGGAAGTTCATGGAGAGCTGCACGGGCTGGCAGATGATAGGCGGGTCTCCGATCCCACGATTGCAGACCAGGGTGAAGAGCTCGACCTCGGCCTGGCGAAACATATAGATCGACTGCATAGGGTCGCCGACGAGAAAGACCGTTCGCGGAAGGCCATTAGCTCCGGATTTTTCGTCGGAGTCGTCATCGGAGCCTTGATTCCATGCGTTGAGGAGTGCAGAGATCAGTTCGTGCTGGCGCCGGGAAGTGTCCTGAAATTCGTCAATAAGCAGGTGCCGAATATTGCCGGTGATGTCGGCGATGCGTTCAGGGAAACAGTTGAGAATGTTAACGGCGGCGATCGTGAGCTCGGTGAAGTCAACCTGATTTTGCTCGGCGAAGACCACCTTGAGTTCGCCGACGGCCTGACGCAGGACTGTGAAGATGTTGCGCAGGGTGGTCCATTGCGTATCCGTGTAAGTGAGCGGCGGAAGCTCGCGGATGGCGCACAGAGCAGGAAGCAGCTGGGACGTATTCCGCAACTGATCGAGGAGATTCAGCATCGCATCCTTGCGCTGTCTTGCATCGCGTCCGGTGGCTGGAAAACCCAGGCGAACGTTGACGGATCGACGCCATTCATCGTTGCCGGTGAGAAGGAAATCACAGACGGACTTCCAGGATTCGACCGTCATGCCTGGTGAGATGGTGTCGATTCCGTTGAGGCATTCGTTGCCGTTGGCTCGAGCGTAGGCAGCCAGCTCCAGCAGTCGATCAGCGATGGCGGGTTGCCTGGTGAGCAGACGGTGAGCTTCGCTGAGAACGCGGTGCACTTCGCTGTGAAACGGAGCCTCGAGGTTCGTGCGAACCTTGTTCCAGTCGTCTTCCGTCATTTCCTTAGACAGAGGAAAGGCCTGCGCCCACTGGTCGCGGACCTCGAGCATCCGGGCGAGAAGAGACTGGCAGTCCGCAAGGCGATTGTCGCGGAGATCAAGGAGACGGGCGAGGGCCTCGTCCAGCGCGGCGTTGGGACCGCCGAGGCGCTCGAGGGTCCGTCGAGCGGCGAGAGCATAAAGGGCGCTGGCATCGTCGACGGGCTGAAAATGGCCCCCGAGGCGCGCCAGCAGCGGACGGTCGTGGGCGATCCGCAGGCTGAGCGAATCAATGGTTTCGATCGCGAGACGTTGAGGATGCTCGAAAATATTCCAGCCGCGACGCTCGGCGTTCGCAAGTGCCGCTTGCGCGAGCGCAATGCGAGCGGCATCCTCAGGAAGAGATGGGCGATGGCCGGCGACGGCTTCGAGATCGGAGAGGATGCGGAAGCGCATCTCCGCGGTAGCGGCCCGGGTGAAGGTGATGGCAAGAATTTTCTCCGGCTCATCGACCGCAGATAGAAGCCGCAGATAACGGCGCGTGAGCAGATCGGTCTTGCCGGAACCGGCGGGCGCCTGGACGATGACCGAGCGCCGGATGTCCAGGGCGGCCTCGCGGGCTCCTGCATCGGCGGCGGCCTCGATCAGAAGCTCAGTCATCGGCGGCCTCATCGTCATCTGCGGATCCCGCGGTCACGATGTTGAGCTCCGCTACGCGACAAAGAGACTGCAGGTGGCAGAGATCGCAGGCGTGGGGGCGCGGATCCACCGCCGCTTCGCCGCGCAGAAATTCCTGAGCAAGCTCTTCCAGCGCCCTGGCCCACTGGTCGCGCATGACGCGTGAATAAGGATCGGTGACGATGGCTTGTTTTGCTCGGATGGAGGAGGAGAGCTGCGCACGCGCGTCGCGTACGCGGCCTTCGAAGTCGATTTGGCCGGCGCGGATCCTGGCTATCACGATGCCGCTGAGGTTTTCGACGTTGCCGTAAGCGGCGTAGAGCGGAAGTTGCGGGTCGTCGGGACGGTCGCCCTGCCAGCTGGAAACCGAGGTGAGACCGGTCTTATAGTCGATCAGCAGGCGGCTGCCATCGCCGAGAAGGTCGATGCGGTCGGCGCGGAGGTTCAGGCGCAGCTCGCCGACGTGCACGTTTTCAAGTCGCTGCTCGCAGGCCTCAATCGTAAAGGGCTGGCGTTCGGATTCGAGCCTGAGCCATGCATCGAGCAGGTTGAGGAGACGCCGTTTTTCGGCGGCGAGGCAGGCCTGCTGCCAGGGATCGGCGACGGCCAAACCGAATTCCGCGCGGAAAACTGCATCGATTTGAGATTCCAGAAGATCCGTCAGAGCATAAGCGTCGATGGCTGTTACGATCTCTTCGCGATTGTGGAGAGCGGCCGGTTCCGACGGCGAGAAAAGCCTCTCCATCACCCGGTGGAGCAGTTTGCCTTTTTCGGATGGGCTGATGCCCCAATCTGTTTCATCGAGAGGCTCGGCGCGAAGCCGTTTTGCGGCAAAAGCCTGAAACGGGCACGCGGCCTGCCGTTTGAGGACATCCGAACCGCCCGCATTCTTTTCGCGAGGCCATGGAATCACGGCCGAATCTTCGTCGACCTTCTCAAGGGTTGGCAATGGAACCTGGTCCGGCCAAGGCACAAAACTCGCGGCCCGTTGCGGCCTGGCCTCCACGGGAAAAAGGCTGGCGACAAGCGGAGACGGGCGTAGTTCGGATTCCTGGCTTCGCTCAGCGTAACTGAATACGATCTGCGGCGCCGCGTTGATAAGGCGAGAGGTGACGGCGTGGGCAAGGTTCCAGTCGTCGTCGGGTGAGGCGTGGGGCATGGAAAACTGTCGCTGGATCGCAGCCGGCAGCAGGGGATGGAGTCGCGCACGCCGAGGCCAGTTCGCACCGTCCGTCCCGATGAACCAAATCGCGTCGAATTGCTGGCCTGAAGATTCAAGCGGACCCATGACCTGTATCGGTGCGTCCTGCGATTCCGCCGCGAAAATCGATTGCCGGGCGTGCCGCTCGAGCAGCCCGACAAAATCGACCCAGGAATACGTGGTGTCGTCGAAATCGAGAAGAGCGATCTCGTCAAGCAGACGCTGCCAGCGCTCAAGCGCCTGGAACTGGATCGAATCCGCAGTGCGTTGGCCTGGCCACCCAACCTGCTCGAGAAGAACCGCTACAAGCTCGCTCCACGCGGAGGCCGGACGGGTGTTAACAAGGATTTTCTTATTTTCGACAAGGCGGAGAAACGCGCTGAGATGGTGGTGGAGCATTCGCAGCTCTGCGTTTGGCGCGAGGGCATCGCGAAAGCTGGCGAGCGACCGTTCGGGTAAAAGCAGGCCGTGACGGCGTTGACGCGCATCGTGGATAGCCAACGCCTGATGATGGGTCAACGTGTCGGCGGCAAATCCCGAGAGCATCAGCCAGGAAATTTCTTCTTCGTGGAGCGGCGCGACGATCCAGCGCAGGAGCAGCAAAGCTGCACGAATCGCGGGAATATCCGCGAGCGGTTGGCCAAGCGAGAACTCCCACAAAGAAGGCGACGATGGCCCGCGAATATCTTCGGTTGCGGGCATCAGAACCCGGCGGAAGATCCGCTCGATCGCGCCTCTGGCCCGGTCCGCATTGGAAACGATAATGCCGACGCGCGCCTGCGGATTCGCGAGCAGGATGTCGCGAGCCCAGGCTGCACAAGCGAGGATTTCCTCGCGCTGATGCGTAGCGGCAACCCACGCGCGCTGCCCGTGGTTGAGCTCCGGCTCCGTTTGAAAGTGGCCGACCTCCACGCCGCGGGACCGGCACGCGGCCAGAAGGCTCTCCTGCGCCGGCGTCAGGCGATCAAATCCGATAAGGAGCACCTCCCGCGGAAGAGTCAGATTTTCGATGGCATGAATAAGCGTCGCTTCAAGTTGGCTGGCGCTGACCCATCCGTTGCGAGAACAGATTCGATCGAATTCGGACGCCCAGTGGCGGAAGTGCTCGGCATCGGTTTGGTCGTGGCCCAGACCCCAGGAGCCGCGGCGGGCGGAGTGGGCATTAAAGGCGGACAGGAGAGACCAGGCTTCCATCGCGAGAGCGGCGATGGAGTCCCGCGAGACGAACGGGGTATCGTCGTTGCGAAGGATGCGGATCCAGAGTGTGCGCTCCTGAAGTCCAGTGAGGAGGACGGGCGCGTCCACCGTGGAAAAGGCGTGATCGCGCCAGAGCGCGCGGAGCCACGAATCCCAGTCGAGGATAGCCGGCGAAGGCCAGAAAGTGTGCCTCGCGGAACGCTGCTCGTCGGCGAAGTGGAGCTGCAGGACACGAGCAGCGCGGGGGCTGGCGGCGACGATGGTGGCGCCGCGCCGGAGCGCATCGGCGATAGAGCGGGCCAGCGGCACGGGGGACTGAATCCAAGTGTAAACTGGCGGGTGAAGCAATCCACCGCCGCTATTTCCACCGCCGCAGTTCTGGCGGTGGTTGTGTTTTTTACGGGTTGTCGCGGAACGGAAACGCCGGGCGCGAAGACAGCGGTCACTGGACCCGCACAGCAACAGGCCGCGATGAAGCAGTATCACATCCGCGGGATCGTGGTTGCGAGCGATGCAAAAACAGGCGCAGTGACAGTCGATACCGACGCGATTCCCGGATACATGGATGCGATGACGATGCCCTACACACTGGCTCAGCCAAATATCGCGACCGAGCTCCATCCAGGGGATACGATCACGGCGACTCTGACCGCCTCTGCGGATGCGGATGTGCTCGACGAGATTGTTGTGGTGGCGCAGGCGAAGCCGGACTACAAGCCGGCCGTGACGTACAACGATCTGGAGCCGGGCGAGCCAGTGCCAAATTTCAAATTCCTGAACCAGAGCGGCCGGATGGTGAGCCTGCGGCAATGGCGCGGCAAGGTGGTCCTGCTGACATTTATCTACACGAGATGCCCACTGGCCAATTTCTGTCCCCGTATGAGCCGGAATTTCGCAGAGATCGACAAGGCGCTGGAGAAGGACCCGCGGTTGTACGCGAAGACGCATCTGTTGAGCGTGAGCTTCGATCCAAAATACGATACGCCGAGGGTATTGCGCAGCTACGGCAGCGCGTACACGGGGAAATTCACGAAAGAGACCTTCGCGCACTGGGATTTTGCGGCGCCGACGGACCGGGAGATGCCGAAGATCCTGCAGTTTTTCGATATCGGCGCGACGCCGGAAAAGGACCGGACGATAACGCATTCGTTGTCGACCGTTTTGATAGGACCGGACGGCAGGATTGCACAGTGGTACCCGGGCAATGAATGGACGCCCCAACAGGTGCTGGAGGATGTGCGGAAGCTCGCGGGCTGGAAAGACTCAATGAAGGGATAAAGCAACGATGAGTGGATTAACGATCCGCAAAGAGGGTGAGCTTGATTTTCTGTCGCTGGGAGCCCTGGTGCACCGGCTCGATCCGGGGATTATTCCGTTTCGGAAGGCGACAGAGTGCGCGATCCACGTGAGTGGTGGCGAGTTCAATGTGGCGGCGAATCTGTCGGATTGCTTTGGGATGAAGACGGGAATTGCGTCAGCGATGGTGGATTATCCGATCGGCGATCTGATTGCGGAGCGCGTGCGGGCCATGGGAGTGCGCCCGTTCTACCGGCACTTTAGACACGATGGCGTGACCGGTCCGAACATGGCGACGGTCTATAGCGATCGCGGTTTCGGCGTGCGCGCGCCAGTGGTCTTTTACAACCGCTGCAACGAGGCGGCCGCGCAACTCATGCCGGGGGATTTCGACTGGATGAAGATCTTTGCGGGCGGCGTGCGCTGGGTGCACAGCGGCGGAATCTTCGCGGCGCTGTCGGCCTCGACGGCCGAGCTGGCGGTGGAAGCCATGAAGGCAGCCAAGGATGCCGGCGCGGTGACGTCGTTCGATCTGAACTTCCGCGAGAAACTGTGGAACGTATGGGGTGGCGCGGATCGCGCTGTCGAAGTGATCGCGCGCATTGTCGAGCACGTCGATGTGCTGGTAGGGAACGAAGAGGATTTGCAGAAGGGCTTGGGGATTGCAGGGCCGGAGGTCGCGGCGAAGTCAAAACTGGACCCGAGCGTGTTCGTGGGAATGATCGACAAGGTGGTCAAAAAGCACAGCCAGGTAAAGGTCGTCGCGACAACGCTGCGTGAGGTGCACTCGACGAATCGTCATAGCTGGAGCGCGGTGGCCTGGATTGATGGGAAGACCTACACCGCTCCAACCGCAGAGCTGGACGTTTACGATCGCGTCGGTGGCGGGGATGGGTTCGCTGCGGGATTTTTCTATGGATTGCTGACCGGGGCCGATCCGGAACAAGCGGTAAAGCTGGGCTGGGCGCATGGAGCGCTACTGACGACGTTTCCCGGAGATACAACTATGGCGACGCTCGATCAGGTGCGGGCGTTTGCAAAGGGCGGGTCGGCGCGGATCCAGAGGTGAAAAGCACCAGGAGGCTGACAGCTCAGGAACGTCAGCTGAGACCGGATAGCTGAAAAGCTGTCGGCGAAAGGCAAGCGAGGAGCGAGCCAAACGCCTGCCCGAGTTGCCTCCGGTAGACTGAGAAGACCGGAGGAAGCATGGCCAAGGTGACGATTCTGTTCGGGGTGTTGTTGTTCCTGCTGGGCGTCGTAGTGTGGGTGGCGACAGGCCGGCATGCCCCCACGGCGCTGATTCCCGCCTATGTCGGGATCGTGCTGGGCATCCTGGGCCTGCTGGCGAGAACAGACAATGCGAAGCGGCGCATGCTGGTGATGCATATCGCCGTGACCTTGGGTCTGCTTGGATTTTTAGGGACTGCGAAGAGCATCTGGGACTTCATTCAGATGGAGCGCGGCCAGGTCTTTGCGCGGCCTGTCGCCGTGGAAGACAAAGCCGTGATGTCAGTGATGCTGCTGATTTATGTGCTTCTTTGCGTCCGTTCGTTCATCAAGGCCAGAAGAGACCGCGAGGTAGCGAGCGGCGTGTAGGTGGCCGCAGGCCGGTGGCCTGGTAGTGAGTGTGGAGTGGTGCAGCAATGGGTTCGATGAGAACGGGGTCGATTACCGGAATGAACGCGGAGCGCGGTGGACGTGGTGCGCGTGCGCGGGCCGGCGCCGATCTTCCAAAGAAAAAGCCAGACCTGAAAAAGGTGATGCCGGAGATCTGGAAGCTGGTACGGCCGCGCCGCTGGCTCCTGCTCTTTGGCTTCTGCCTGATGGTCATCAATCGTGTGGCCGGCCTGGTCTTGCCGTTTTCAACCAAGTATCTGATCGACAAAGTGCTGGGTGCGGGCGGCCATCCAAACCTTCTCCTCCGGCTGGCGGGTGCAGTCTTTGCCGCGACGGCGATCCAGGCGGTGACATCGTTTTCGCTGACGCAACTGCTTTCGAAGGCAGCGCAGCGCATGATCACCGAGCTGCGCCAGCAGGTCCAGCAACACGTGGGGCGGCTGTCGGTGGCTTTTTACGATCAGAACCGGACTGGGCTGCTGGTGTCGCGGATCATGAATGACGTGGAAGGCGTGCGCAACCTGATCGGCACCGGCCTGGTGGAATTTGTGGGCGGCATGCTTACGGCCGCACTGGTCTTCGGATACCTCGTCTACAAGCAGACCAGCATGACGCTGATTGTGTTCGCAGTCGTGGGCATTTTTGTGGTGGTGCTGCAGCGCGCGTTCAAGACCATCCGGCCGATCTTCCGCGAGCGGGCGAAGATCACGGGCGAGGTAACGGGCCGGCTGACCGAATCGCTGGGCGGCGTACGCGTGGTCAAGGGCTATCACGCGGAGAAGCGTGAGGCGAGCGTCTTCACCACCGGTGTGCTCCGGCTGCTCGACAACGTCATGAAGTCGCTCACCGCCACCAGCCTGCTTAGCCTGGCGGCGACCACGGTTCTGGGCATCGTCGGTGGCCTCGTGATGCTGATCGGCGGCCATCAGGTGATCAACCACCAGATGACGACCGGCGGCTATTTTCAGTACACGATGATGCTGGCGTATATGATCGCGCCGGTCTTCCAGATCGTGAACATCGGTACGCAGTTGACCGAAGCAGTTGCCGGCCTCGATCGCACCATGGAGATCCTCGCGGAGAAAGACGAGTTTGCCGATCCGGCGCGCGTGGTGACGCTCGATGAAATTGTGGGCGAAGTGCGCTTCGACGATGTGCAGTTTGCGTACGAGAAGGACAAGCCCGTCCTGCACGGAATCTCCTTTGAGGCGCAGCCCGGGACGGTTACGGCGCTGGTGGGCTCGTCAGGATCGGGGAAGTCGACGATCATCAGCCTGATCTGTGCGTTCCACAAGCCGGATACGGGGCAAGTCCTTGTGGATGGTATCGACCTCTCCACTGTCCGTCTGGACAGCTACCGATCGCAGCTGGGAGTAGTTCTCCAGGAGTCGTTCCTGTTCGACGGAACGATCAAGGAGAACGTGATGTTCTCGCATCCGGAGGCGACCGATGAGGAATTTTTGTCGGCGTGCCGGATTGCCCGCGTGGACGAGTTTGCGGAGCGCTTTCCGGACGGTTACGACACAATCGTGGGCGAGCGCGGAGTCAAGCTGTCGGGCGGACAGCGGCAGCGCCTGTCCATTGCGCGCGCGATCCTGGCGAGTCCTCGGATTCTGATTCTGGACGAGGCGACTTCTTCCCTCGATTCAGAATCGGAGGCGATGATTCAGCACGGTCTCAGTTACTTAATGCAGGGACGGACGACCTTTGTGATCGCGCACCGGCTCTCGACGATCCGCCGCGCGGAGCAGATTCTGGTGGTAGAGGGCGGCCTGATCGTCGAGCGCGGTACGCACGCGAGTCTCTATGCACTGGGCGGCCGTTACTACGACCTGTACACGCGGCAGCATGGCCTTGAGGAGAATTTGTTTTTGGCGCCGGGCGAGGGGGATACCGTGGAGGAACCCGCGAAGTAAGACCCTGCGCGGGGTACAGCAATGAGAGCGGTGATTCTGATTCGGATCCTTGTGGGATGGGTCTTCGTATCGGAAGGGATCCAGAAATTCCTGTTTCCGGCGTCGCTGGGGGTGGGACGGTTCATGAAGATCGGAATACCGCACCCCGTGGTAACGGCTCCGCTGGTGGGTGCCGTGGAGGTCCTGTTCGGTGCCATGGTGGTATTCGGACTCTGGACGCGGCTCGCAGCGGTTCCTCTGCTTGCGGTAATCGTGACGGCGATTGTTACAACAAAGATCCCATTGCTGCACCAGCAGGGCGTATGGGCGATGCTGCATGAGGCGCGTGTGGATTCCAGCATGATGCTGGGGCTGTTGTTCCTGCTCATTGCGGGCGGCGGTCCGCTGGCGTTGACCCGGCCGCGGCAGCGGGAGATCGAGGCAGACGCTGCGGTGACCAGGAGACGCGGCAGCTTCGAGGATCTCGAGTCGGGATCCTGAAACGCGGGCGATTGAACCGGAAATGAGGTGTGGTGATTCTGGAAGCGGCGGTACTGCAGGTTCGCGAGGGCGCGGAGGCTGCGTTCGAAGAGGCGATGGTAAAGGCCGCGCCGGTGATTGCCGGGTCGCCCGGATACATTGCGCACGAGTTGCAGCGGTGTTTCGAGACGAAGGGGCGATATCTGCTGCTGGTGCGATGGGAGACCCTGGCGGCGCACACGGTGGGCTTTCGTCAGTCGGCGGCTTTCGTGGAATGGCGGACGCTCATTGGGCCGTTCTTCGATACCCCTCCGATAGTGGAACATTATGAGAGCGTATTGACCTGGCCGGTGCTGTGACGACGCGGGCCCACCAGCGATACGACGGTCGGCATTCAGGCGCCCAGCCTCTCGGTGAGTAGTGTGCGGTCAGCGAGCGGTTGATGTTTCAGTTCCTTTGATAGCGGTACTGCGTCCGATCAAGGCGAAGGCGATGAGCAGAGCTGCGCCGATCCAGCCACCGAGGGAAAAAAGGGAGCGGGTGTACAGGCCGGTGACCAGGCCAGCGGCGATCATGAGCGCCGCAAGGACCAGAAACTGCCGCATTCCATAGAGAAAAGTGAACGGCAGATAATGCGCGCCGACAACCAGGAGGAAAGCTGGGTAAAACCAGTAGATGTGGTAGAGCGTTGCCGCGGCGATGAGCGGCAGCATCAGCCCGACGATGAAGGCGATCTGCATGGCAAGGGCGTTCATCGGGTGACTTTTGGGCAGCGACGCAGGGCGGCCCATCAGGCGCAGAAGAAGCTGGGTGAGGGGGAAGATGAACATGCCTCCGAAGGCCAGAATGATGATGGCGGCACGGTGGCTGCCCCATGTGCCGAGGGTGGCGGAGGAGAGCCAGATCAGGCCGGAAACCAGCTGGCCGGGGAATCCGCCGAGGAAGGTCGTACGGACGTCCCGTTGCGCGTCGGCGATGGTCATGGGTTCGATGATCACCCGGCGGGAGGCGGATCGGGAGTGGGATTTGTCATCGGTGGCGGATGACATTTGTCACGAGGGCCCTTCTCTCTAACAGAAGCGGTTGCTATCTTGCGATAGCCTCAAGGGTTGCGTCGGCTTTGTTGAGGGCGCCGATCAGTACGGTCATTTGTGACTGTGCCCATGACAACTCTTTTGCGTCGATGGCTTCGTTGACACCTGGGATGACAACCGCGGCATAGCCTGTGTACTCGCCTGGCGCGTAGATGGTGTGCTTGAACCAGGGCCGATGTGGCAAGCCGGGCTCGGAGAGAAAGTCGCCTTCGACAGCGCGGAGTTGCGCGTTGAGAGTGGCAAGAGCCTGAGGGGAATCGGAGACCGCGCTCTGCTGCTTCTCGTTCACCTGTTGGGCGAGTACCGTGAATTTCTCTGCGGCGGCTTTCGCTGCGCTGAAATCGATACCGCTGAGCCCGGCTTCCTGCGCCTTCTTTTCAGCGGTTTCGAGGTAGGAGGATAGCTCCTTGCCATAGGTGACGTAGTCGTACGGGAGAACGTCGGTGTCGGCCATGTGCAGGACTTCGAGACCAAAGACACGGGCCATCTGTTGCTCATAGACGAAAGTGGGATCGGCGTTCATGACGAACCAGGCGTAGTTATCGAAGACGGAATGGTAGACGCCGTAGGGTCCGCCGGAGCCGATGTCGGTGGAAGGCACGCCTAAGTGCTGGATGAAAGGCGTGAAGTCGGAGCCGGAACCGAGGTCCCCGATGTTGACGTCATTATCGACGTGCGCATTGCCGCGCGCTCCGTGCTCTTCGACGCCGTTGGCGTAGCGCCGGCGGGCTTGCTCTTCCTGGAACTTTTTCCACTGGTTATAAACGGTTCCACCTTTGACGCTCGGCACATCTTTGGTAACGTCACGGACGAATTCCTTCAGTGACGGGACGGCCGAGGCTTCGAAGTTGGGTCCGGAGACGCCGACGTCTGTATTGAAATAGGCGACCGCATGAGCAAGTTGGCTGGCGTGGTCTTCAACCCACTCCGTAGAGCCGATCAGGCCTTCTTCTTCTGCGTCCCAGCTACAAAAGACGATGCGCCGTTTTGGCTTCCACCCGGATTTAAGCAGAACACCAATGCCGTGAACCGCTTCGAGCATGGCCGCAGTGCCACTATTGGGGTCGACTGCGCCATAGACCCAGGCATCCCGATGATTGCCGGCGACGACCCACTCGTCAGGAAATTCAGTACCCGGTGTAGCGCCGATCACGTCCCAAATGGTGCGGTATTCGTAGTCCATTTTGAGAACGAGGTGGACTTTGACGCCGGGTCCAACGTGGTAGGTGAAGGGCAGAGCACCTTGCCATTCGCGCGGAGCGTCAGGGCCGGCAAGCTGTTCGAGGATCGGAGCCGCATCATGGTAGGAGAGCGGCTCGGAAGGAATCTTCGGAATGTTGGCCGCGTCTTCGGGTTTCAGCAGTTGTGAGTCGGGCAAGTCGGGGCGTGAGGCGACACCGGGGGTGAGTGCGTCGCCCGGGTACTTGAAGAGATACTGGACCGATCCGCGTTGCACGGCGGTGGCAGGGCGGTAAGGGCCATGCGGATACGGATCGCCGCGGTAGTAGCCGTCGTCGGCGGGATCGGAGTAGATGAGGACGCCGGCGGCCCCGTACTGCTGCGCGATATAGACTTTGACGCCGCGAAAATTGCCGCCATAGCGGACGAGAACGATCTTGCCCTTGAGGTCGACCCCCATGTCAGTGAGCTTTTTAAAATCCTCGGGCCGGCCGTAGTTGGCGTAGACGACTTCGCCGGTCACGTCGCAGGAAGGTGAAGATCCGTTGAAAGCCGGGGTGACACGCGGGTCATCCTGAAAGGGATCATCGCCGTCTACGTGTTCGCGAACCGGACCGGTCATGAGGAGCTTGCCTTCCGCATCGAAGGCCTGGACTTTGACCTCTTTCGGCATATTCAGCCAGGCTTTGTAGGGCACGATGCTGGTCTCTAGGCCGGCCTCTTTGAATTTGGACGCGACGTACTCCGCGGTCTTGTGGTCTTCCGGCGAGGCTGCGATGTGGGGCTCGCCGGTCAGGATTTTGAGCTCTTCTCCAGCAAGCTTCGCATCGGGAACGGCAAGGAAGGTCTGGTCGGTCTTCGCCTGTTCAGCGGCAAAATCTCTGTACCCGAAGACGGATTCTGGATGCGAAAGAGTGGAGTCCTGGGCGCCGAGAAAAAAGAGAGCCGGGAGGAGGAACGAGGCGAAGAGGATGGAGACGCGCGAGGGCATCATTCAGACAGGGTACAGGGTGTGAGGCCCAGGGTACAGACGACAGAAACAGCGGAAGCCGAGGGGGGAGGTTTCGGGTCAGGCTGTGGCAGGGGCTGGTGTGACGGGCTGAGCACAATGGGCGCAGCGGGTCGCAGCGATCGGGATGTCGGAGAGACACTGCGGGCAGGGACGAGTGACCGGCGGCGCAGCCTCAGCAGGCTTGAACTTCTTCATCAGCGCATTGATCGGCAGTACAAACACGAAGTAAACGACCGCGGCGATGAGCAGAAACGAGATGATGGCGTTCATAAAGTCGCCGTATTTGATCTTGCCGCCGTTCACGTCGAGGATGAGCGCGGAAAAGTCCGGCTTGTGAACGATGGCGGCGATAAGCGGATTAACGATGTCGGTGACCAGCGCGTTGACGATGGCTGTGAACGCGGCGCCAATGACCACGGCAACAGCAAGGTCGATGACATTGCCGCGCAGAATAAAATCGCGAAAGCCTTTAAGCATAAGATCTCCGTGGGAATCTGGAATTGAAGCGAATTATATTCGGCAATTCCAGCGGCGGGGTGATTCAGAACAAGCTGGAAGAGGGCCGGGGGGATGAGTGAGGAACGTAATCAGAATTTAACATGTTCCACTCCCTGGCCGCGGCTAGTATGGCACGTATTCCCCCCAATCAAAGGAGACTGCATGGCTACCGCGCAAGAGCCTGTCTTTCACTATGAAGTGGAAGAATCGGCCCCCGACGCAACGGGCTGGAAGACGACGAAGATTCATTGTCACGGACGTCTGGTGAACCAGAGCGCCGGCGAGTTGAAGGAGCTCGTAAAACCGATGATCGCCAAAGGCGGTCGCATCGTGATTGACTTCGCCGACCTGAACTATATGGATAGCTCGGGACTGGGAGCGCTGGTGGGATTGAAGGTATCGGCGCTGCACCAGGGCCTGTGCCGCCTGGAGCTGGAGAACCTTTCGCAGCGTTTGAAAGACTTGCTGAGCATGGCGAATCTGATGCAGCTGTTTTCGAGCCAGCCGAGTTAGCTGGGCAGGCTCTGACCGGTCAGCCCCTTGCAGGAAATGCTTTAGACTTCCGTCTCAGTGGCAATCTGATCGCGGAGGATGGTGCCCACGCGAGGCCCTTCGACGCTGTGGATACCCCATGCCATACGCGGGGTGTTGTGGGCAAGGCCGAATCGGCCGTCGGGCGCAAGCAGGATGATGCCACCATGGCCGCCGAGGCGGCGAAGAAGGTAGGCCATCGACTCCGAGGCGACCTGTTCCGGAGAGCGCCCCGCCATCACGCGATCCGTGGCCCATTTTCCCAGAACCAGCTTCATGATGGGCTCGCCCCAGCCCGTGAGTGAAACGGCGGCGCTGGCGTTGTCGGCATAGCAACCACAACCAATTAAGGAAGAGTCTCCGACGCGGCCGGGCTCCTTGTTCAGGGTGCCTCCGGTCGAGGTGGCCGCGGCGAGGCGCCCCTGGGTATCGAGAGCGACCGCCCCCACGGTGTCGTGGGAATCTTCCTCCGGATCCGGATGGCCGGAAAAGGTCCGGTCGGGTGCGCCGGTCTGCTCGCGAGCCTGCGCCTGGGCGAGGCGCTGCCGTTCTCGGTCGATGACGAGCTCGGCGTTATCGATGAGGGTCATGCCCTGGGATTGCGCGAAGGCTTCGGCTCCTGGGCCAACGAAGTAGACATGCGGACTGCGGTCGAGAACAAGCCGGGCGGCTCGGATGGGGTTGCGGATGCGCTCGACGCAGGCAACGCCGCCGGCGCGGAGGGTAGCGCCGTCCATGATGAGGGCATCGAGCTGGACGCGGCCATCGCGGGTGAGAAAGCTGCCCCGGCCGGCATCAAAGGCTGGATCGTCCTCGAGAGCGGTGACAGCGGATTCGACGGCATCGAGGGCGGAGCCGCCGGCCTGGAGTATGCGCCAGCCTTCCTGGAGAGCGTCGAAGACACCCTGCTCGTGAGCTTCGAGAAGGTCGGCGGGAATGTCCCACGCGCCGCCGTGGATGAGGAGGATAGGGGATCGGTTCATAGGGACGGAAAAGGGATTGTACCCTTTTGGAACGGAAATGAGGCAGAGTCGAATTTAGCTGTTGGTGGGATCAAGTGACAGAGGTTAGCGCCGATAAAGGGAACATTATGCCAATGGGATCGAGCGTCACGAGGTGGGAGGCACCGGATCAGCGTCCCCAGTCAAGCGAGAGCAAAGAAGCGCCTCGCCGGGGCACGGCCAGCGACGCGGAGATCGTGCTGCCGGGACGTGGCCTGCAATACAAGGGACAGATCGCCGTTCTGAGCGGCGAACGGTGCGTGATCGAAACGAAATGCCGTCTGGAACCCGGGACGGCAGTGGAAGTGTGGATGCGGACCGAGGGGATGCCGCTGCGGCTGGCGGCCAGACTGGTGGAGCGCCAGGAGCGCGGTGTGGAGTTCAAGTTCGAGCCCATGCCCGCCCGGAAGCTGCAACAGATCGAGATGCTGAAGGCGGAGCTCTCCGCCGAGAGCGCCAGCTAGGGAAAGAGCCGACCGAGATCAACTGGAACGGTCTGTGCGCGACGGGAACCCTGTCGAACCAGCGCAGGCCCCCGTTCGTCGCACATATTGCACGACAGCATGGGCAGAGGCGTTATATCCTGTCGTCACCCCCGAGGGTCCCATCGTTCATTTTCAGCGGTCTCCGGCAAGCTGAACGATTCGTCTGACCTCGGATCCCATTGTCATGACAGACAGCCCGAAACGACCGCCCAGTGAGATGCCCACGCAGATCGGCACTGCCGCGGCGGTGAGCAGTTCTGCGGACAATGTAAAGCCGGGTGAGACGCTCGTCCCTCCCGCAAAAGGCTCACGTCCGGAAGAGACCATGGTGCCTCCCTCGAAGACCCCGCGCTCCGACGAGACCATGGTGCCTCCGTCAAAAACTGAAGAGACCATGGTTCCGCGCTCCCGCAACGATGCGGCGACGCTGGCGCCAGGCAGCGGCGCGCCGCCCTCGGCATCTGGATCCAGCCGTGGAGGCAGTCGCGCGGCCGGTTCCGGCGGATGGAATGAGGGCGGTGTCGATCTTGACCCAGGCACGATTCTGGCCGGACGCTACGAGATTCTGGCCGTCCTCGGCACCGGCGGCATGGGGGCGGTGTACCGGGCGCAGGATCAGGAACTGGATCGCCTGGTAGCGCTCAAGGTCATCCGCCCGGAACTGGCGCGCAACACAGCCATCGTCGATCGATTCAAGCAGGAGCTGCGGCTGTCGCACAAAGTGACGCACCGGAACGTCGTGCGCATGTACGACCTCTCCGAAGACGCGGGAATGCGCTTCGTGACCATGGAACTGGTGGCGGGGCGCGACCTGCGGTCGATCCTCGAGGACCGCGGCAAGCTACCCACCGACGAGGCCGTGGAGATCCTGCAGCAGATTTGTTATGCGCTCGAAGCCGCGCACGTCGTGGGGATTCTGCACCGCGATCTGAAGCCGCAGAACGTGATGGTGGAAGATTCGGGCCGCGTGGTGGTGATGGATTTCGGGCTGGCGCGGACGTTCGAAGGCGATGGGATGACGCAGTCCGGGGCGCTGGTGGGGACGATGGAATATATGTCTCCCGAACAGGCGCTGGGAAAGGAACTGGACGCGCGCTCGGACATTTTTGCGCTGGGGCTGATCGGCTACGAGATGCTGACCGGCTTGATGCCCTTCCGCGCAGAGAGCGCGATTGCCAGCCTGTTGAAGCGGACCCGGGACCCGGCGCAGCCGCTGGCGCAGGTGGATCCGACGATTCCGGCTGCTCTGAGCGGGATAATCGGTAAATGCCTGGCGACCGATGTCGAGCAGCGCTACAAGAGCGTCAAAGAGATTCTTGAGGACCTGGACGCCTGGCGCGGAAAGACAGCCGCAGCCAGCCTGCACTTCGCCGCCGACGTGCCTTCGGCCGGGATCAGCGGCCGGTGGCTGACGGCAGTGGGCGGAGGGGCGCTGCTGATCGCGCTGATCGCCGGGGGAACCTTCGCCGTGCGGTATTTCACCGGGCCGCATACCGGTTCCACCGCGGCGACGGCGCCGAGCATCTCTCTCGCGATCATGCCCTTTCACAACGCATCCGGGGATGCATCGCTGGACTGGCTGGGAGCGAGCCTGGCGACGATGCTGGGCAGCGACATCGGACAGTCGGCGCAGGTGAGGACAGTGTCGACGGACCGGCTGCAGCAGATTCTGGGCGATCTGCACCTCTCGGCGAACAGCCAGGTGGATGTGCCAACGCTGCGGCGGGTAGCCGACCTGACCAGCGCGCAGACCGTAATCTTCGGCGAGTTCATCAAGGCCGGGCCCGCGATTCGCATTACGACCACAGTGCTGGACCTCGCGCACGATACGCGGTCGATGGTCACGACGGACGTTCCCGACCAGAAGGATTTGTTCTCGTCGGTCGACCAGCTGGCGGCGCAACTGCGGGAGAAGCTGACGGCGGATCCAAAGCTGCTCAAGGATCTGAAGGCTCACTCCGAGCGGCCGTCGACCAACTCAGTGGAGGCATTAAAGGACTACGATGACGGCCTCGGCCTGGCGCGGGCCGGTGACAATCTGAAGGCCCTGAATGCGTTTCAGACGGCAACCACGACCGATCCGAATTTCGCGCTGGCGTTCTCGCAGCTGGCGGAGACCTATTCGAACCTCGGCCACGACGATCTGGCGCAGCAGGCTTCTCGGCGGGCCATGGATCTGAGCGATTCGCTGCCGGCCCAGGAGCGCTATCTGATCGAAGCGAACGACGCCCGGATCAACAACAACACGCAGAAGGCGATCGAGGCTTATAAGCAGCTGGTGACGGCCAATCCCTCGGATACCGACGCGCAATTCGCTTTGGCCGGGCTCTACGAGAAGACGAACGACTTCGCGGCCGCGAAGAAGACTCTGGGAGCGGTGCTGGCCAGCGATCCGAAGAACGTCCAGGCGCTGTTATCGAGCGGCCGTGTGGCGATCAAAAGCGACGATGCGAACGGCGGGCTGGAGTTCCTGAATCGCGCGTACACGCTGGCGGACGAGCTGAACAACCAGGAGGAGAAGGCGGCGATCCTGCAGGCGACGGGCGTTGCCTACGAGATTCTGAACCGGCCCGACGACGCGCTGCAGAAGCTCGGGGATTCGCTGAAGATCAAGCAGCAGCTGGACGATAAGCGGGGCGAAGCGGCGAGCCTGAACGAGATCGCGCAAATCCAGAACCACCAGGGAAAATCGGCGGAGGCGCTGGCTTCGTTCCAGCAGGCACTGGCGATCAGCCGCGCGATCGGGGACCAGGTTGGAGTGGGCGGCGAGCTGATCGATACGGGAACCTTCTATCACGATCACGGCAAGCCGGATGAGGCGCTGAAGTATTTCACCGACGCGCTCAACATCGAGCGGCAACTGGGAGATCAGGACCGGCAGGCGCTCTGCCTGCATAACATCGGCTCCATCAAGATGGATCAGGGCGCGTACCAGGATTCGCTCACTTACCTTGAGCAGGGGTACGAGCTGCGCCAGAAGCTGAACGTTCCCGACGACACGGCCGATTCGCTGCACGACCTCGCGGAAGTCAATACCAAGCTGGGCCAGTTCGACACCGCGCTTTCCGACTACCTGAAGGCGATCGAGATGTATCGGAGCGTCAACGATCAGCGCGGCGTGGAGATCGAGTCGGATGGCATGGCCAGGATTTTCGCGGCCCAGGGACGCTATGGCGCGGCGCTGAACGCCATGAAGAATGCGGTCGCCATCGTCCGCCAGACGAAGGAAATGACGTGGCTGACGGTCGAATCGGTGGGTTTCTCGGGGGATTTACTCACGCAGGTGGGGCGTGGCCAGGAGGGACGGCCGAGCCTCGAAGAAGCGCTGAATGACGCCCATCAGATCAGGAACGATACCTGGGCTGCGCTGGCGACGAACTGGATCGGCGACGCATATTTCTACCAGGGGGATTACACAAGCGCGCGCCAGCAGTACGACGGAGCGCTGAAGATCGCCTCCAAAACACCCGACAAGGAAACGACCGTTCTTCTGAGCGTCAATCGGGCGAAGGCCGATTTGGCGCTGGGTCACGCGGCTGCGGTGATTCCCGTTTTTAAGAAACTGGCGCAGGATGCGGATGCGGCCGGCCTCAAGGCACTTTCCGTGGAGTGTTCCGTATATCTGGCGCAGGCGGAAATCGCCACGAAGAATACGAGCGCGGCGGAACAGGAGCTCGGTTTAACGCTCGCCCGTGCGGAAAACCTGGGACTTCGCCTGCTCCAGGCGAAGACGGAATATCTGCAGGGCGTGCTGCAGGCCAGGAGTGGGAGCGAGGCAGCGATTCACTACCGGCAGGTGGTCAGCATTCTCGACAGCATCAGCAAGGAAGACGGTTCCTCGAAGATTCTCGATCGCGCCGATCTGAAGCAAATCTACAGCGATTCCCAGAAGGCTCTGGCCAGCCACTAAGGGGCTGCGGAGCGGAGGTACCCCCCTCCCCCCTGACCGTGGGGCTGTGGCAAGCGGCTCATTCCAGGTGGGTTGCCGGAGGTCGGTTTGGGACTGTGGCATGCTTTTGATTCCGGGCGACTTGCGGACGCGCTTTGGTAAGCGGCTCGGAATTCTCGCCGGTGGTTCGGTATGCGGATTGAGAAAGAGCGCGGATTGCCTGGCCCTGAGGCCGGCAGAGCTGCAATGGGAGAGGACTGGCCAAAATAGAAAAGGACTCGGTGGGCGAGTCCTCCTGATGCAGCAGGCTGCTTTCAGTTTGCCAGGCGGTTTGTCGGAGGGGCAAGAGAAATCGCCGCTCGCGGGAAACCGAGGTAATGGAAAGGGCTCACGGCTTCAAGGCTCAAGGAATGGGCGCCAGCTTTCGCCTGGCGCCCCCACAGCGGATCGATTTACAGCTTCCGGTTAGTGCCCCGTTCCCGTCAAAGCAACGCTCTGGGGGCTGTTTTGTGCGTTGGTGGTCACCACGAGGCTCGCCGAGTAATTCGCTGCGGCGACCGGCTTAAAGGTAACTACGAGGGTGCACGAGGCCTTTGGAGCCAGGCTGGCCGGGCAGGTGTTCGGCGCCAGGAAGTTCCCAGGATTCGAACCGGCGAGGGTGATGCCGCTTATGGTCAGCGGAGTCGCGCCAACGTTGGTGATGAGGAGCTGCTTCGCTGCACTACTGTTCTTCGTCACCGTGCCGAAGCCCAGGCTGCCTGCGCTCAACTGGGCCACGGGATCGATGACCAGTGCGGTGAGGTTGACGATCTGCGGACTGCCCGGTCCGTTATCCACGATCTTCAGCATGGCAGTCTGCGTTGTGTAGAACGGCCCGGCGACAAAGGTGACCGTCATGATGCAGCTCTTGCCAGCGGCAAGGGACTTAGGACAGAGATTCACAGTGATGAACTCACTTGAATCGCCGCCTTGAAGAATCGCGATCAGCGGGTCGGTGATGGTCATCGGGACGTTTCCCGTGTTGGTGACCGTGACGGTCTTCGTGACAATGCTGCCGAGGTAAAGCGTCCCGAAGTTGATGCTGTTGGTGGAGATGATTGGAATGGGCCCGGAGACGCTGATTGTCCGGGTAATCGATGTCGCTGGATTGTAGTTTCCGTTCCCGGTTTGGCTGGCAGTGACCGAGACCACGCCATCGCCAGTGATGGTCAACGTCGGTGCAGCCGGGGTTCCCGTCAGAGTGGCAGGACCCGTCACGAGGTAGCTGACGGGGAGGCCCGAGCTGGCGCTTCCGTTCAGGAGAATGGGTGCTACGCCATACGTTGCCGTTGCCGGCAAGGTGAAGGTTAGCGTCTGATTCACCGGGGTCACGCTGATGTAGACGGTCTTCGTTACCCCACTTACGTAGTGGATCGTGTCGGAGGGCGTGAAGGTGACGCTCAGCGGATTGTTCCCGCCGGGCAAGGTCGCACCGATTCCCGGCGTATACAGCAAGGTGCCGGACGTTGACGCGCTCGCGTCGAGCTGCGTCGCGCTCAGCTTGGTTCCGTAGGGGATCGAAGCCGGCGTGGCCCAGGTGATCGCCGGAGTGGTTTGGGCGGTGAAGTTGGCCGTGATCGTTTCATTGGCGTTCATGGTCACGGTCGTGCTGGCGGCGCTGGGGTTGGCGATGTCGGAGCTTCCGGTCCAGCCACTGAAGTAGTAGCCGGGGTTGGGAGTCGCCACAATTGGCTGGGGGCTTCCGACCGCGTAAGAGCCATTCGTTGCCTTGACGGTGCCGCCTGCTCCGGCGCTCACAGTCAGCTGGTACGTAGCGGGATTGACCGGCAGGTTCAGTGAGTTAGAGCTCGTTATGTAGTATGTGTCACCGGTATAGGTGGCGCTGAGAGACACGGAAGGCGTGGTGGTCGGAGTGTAGTCGCAGGTCGCCGTGTAGGTGGTGGCGCCGGTTTGCGTCAGCGCGACGTTCTGGCAGATGGGGGTCGCCCCGGCGTAGAAGGTGACGGTGCCGCCCGCCTGGCTGCCTGCACCGGTCTCGGGAATGAGGGACGGCGTGGTTGCGGTGATGGTGGCGGTCAGCAGATCGGGCTGGTTCGCAGTCGCGGGGTTGTTGGCGGCAGCGAGACCTGCGTGGGTTCCGAGGGACTGGGGCGTCAGCGAGGTCGCGATGAAGTCGGAGAAGCTGTGGGTGCTGCCGGTGGTGGACCCGTCCAGAGACTCTGGAGAGTAGCTGACGAAGATGTTCTGAACGTTGACCGATGTGAGGAAGTAGTTTCCGCCGTACTCGCTGGGGACGGCTGCGGTGCTGGTGAATTCGAACTGGTAAGTTGAGTCGACGTTGGTGACCGTGACGGGAAAGACGGTGGGGGCAGCACCACTATTCAGCTGCACGATATTCACGGTCTGGTTCAGGGTGACGGCGCACTCGCCCGAACAGTAGACGCTTCCAGCAGTGCCACCGGAGATGGAGTTGATGGGAGCATAGAAGGGATCGCCCTGCAGGAATCCCGGCTGGGTGGGCTGGACCGAATTGTTGTAGGAAGTGGTCAGCGTGACGCAATTAGGATTGGCCCCGTTCGTGGAGCAATCCACAGGGGCCCCGCTGGGCGCCGGGCAGGCAATCGGGGTGTTGTTCTGCGTGCAGGAAACGTTGTACGCGATGCAGTTGTTGCCGGTGTCGTCGTAGATCTGGCACTGGGCCCCGGTGAATGGAGTGCCGGTGATCAGGAAATCAAATGTCGCCTGAGTCAGCGGGGTGGCAATGACTGTCATCGTGATGCCGGCGGGGACGGTATTCGGCGGATACGTGACAGAGTACGTGTGGGTTCCGAACGGGAAGGTGGTAGTGGCCGGACTGCTGGGGCTGGTGTTCAGGGTTTGCGTTTGCGCGACCTGCGTATGGGGGGTAAAGGTGAAGCCGGTGATCTCATGCTGCTCGAAAGCGGCGCCCGTGGCGGCGGTGAAGCCGATATAGGCGGGGAGGTCCGGGCCCTCGTTGACCAGATTAATGTATTGCTTGATGTTGAAGGGTCCCTGGAACAGAGGCACGGACCCGTCCTCGGGCGTCAGAGTGCCGGGGTTGAAGGTCGGATCGAGATATACGGACAGCGTGTTCGGCGAGGGATCGAGGGGACCGTTATAGACGATCACCACCTGATGCAGGTTGCCATCGGCCAGGGTGACGGGAATGGGTTGACTTGGTATTGCGCCGTTGGGGGCGGCCGAAGTCTGTGGATTGGAAATGAGGGTCGGGGTGCTGCCCAGCGAGATGTTGCAGTTGCTGTAGCCGCTGATGTTGTAGTGGGAGGGCGAATTGCCCAGCGGGTATCCCTCGCTGAGGCCGCAGCTTTGCAGGGCGATGTGGTTATCGTTGCCAGTGCCGGTATCGGTCGGATCCCAGAAGTTGTCGTAGGTATCGAATTCGAGGGCGACGCTGTTATCGATGCCCCCGTAGCCGAGGCATCCGCCACCTCCGCCCACAGCTGTGTAGCCGCTTCCGGTTTCAGCGCAGGTTGGGCCCGGAGCCGGGTTGAGGTTGTTGGGGTTCGGTGTTGGGACGGTGCCGCCGCCATAGGAGTTTTGAATGACGAACGCCAAGCCGTCGGCGGTGTTGCCGCTGTTAGGACTGGGTGTGATCTTGAACTCGAACCACACGTTGAAGCCGTTCGTTACCTGCTGGGCCACGGAGAACCACAGGCTCGAAGCCTCGCCGGTGGCGGGGGTCGTCATCTGGGCAACATACGGTCCCGAGTTCGAGGGGTCCTGTATAAATGTTGGGATCGGGGTGTTCCCCTGGTAATTGAGGCAGAAGAGCGGCGGCACGGGGCCATTCGTGTCTGTGGTCGTGCACGTGTAGGAATACTGGCTCGGAGTCGCCGTGCCCGGCGTGTCGAAGTTGTAGTACGAAATCTGCTGGGCTGAGGCGTGGAAGGCCGAAACGGCAAACAGAACCAGGGCGAAGACAGCAGCGTTCAGCAGATTTTGCTTCGATCGTAAAGACGGCATGGCATTTCCTCCGGAGCTCATCACGCGGAACTCCTGACGCGGAATTGACGGTGGCCGAGCGACCGTGGGGCCACGGGGTATGGATCTCAAGGGAAAGTGAGCGGGGTTTCTCACTGATCCTGCTGCAAATAGTGTGTGGATAATAACGAGCGGCAGTGGGACCGTCAAGAAAATGCGAAGAAAAACGCCCGGAAGTTACTCAAGATGAATCACGGATGAACTTCGTAACGGTTTTCAGTCACCCAGTATGGCTCTGCAGTACGACGCAGAGGGGTTACTTATGAGGTATGAGCGGTATTTGAGGCTGCCGGGGAGAAAAATTCCCTGCTCGCGGATCAGGCGGAGGGAGTGTCGCTGGAGATCCCCGCCTGCGACAATGCCCGGATACGCGCGGGAAGGAAGGGATGGATGAGGAGCTGATAGGCTCCGCCGCCGAGGGCGCCGCCGAGAAGAGGTCCGACGATGGGAACCCACCAGTAGTTGTGGGGAGAGGGAAAGGCGGAACTGCCCCATCCCGTGAAAAAGCAGAAGATGCGGGGCCCGAGGTCGCGGGCCGGATTGATGGCCCAGGCTTCCAGGTAACCCATGGAGGCGCCGATGAGGGCGACCAGGAATCCGATCATCAGGGCTCCGAAGTTGGCGCCGGGGGCCATCTCGTTGTACTGCTCGGTGATGGCGAAGATGCCAAAGACGAGCAATGCGGTGAGGACGATCTCGTCGCCGAAGGCGTGCAGCACGGTAATGACGGCTGCTGGATGTGTGAAGAAAACGCCGGCCGCGCCGCCATCCGCGCGGGCGAGATGGCTGGTGAGATTGAACTGATCGATGACGGGGGAGAAAAGCAGGTAGACGACGCAGGCGCCGAGGAAAGCGCCGACGGTTTGCGCCAGGCAGTAAGGAAGGACTTTGCGCCAGGAAAACTTCCTGTAAATCGCAAGCGCGAGGGTAACGGCCGGATTGGCGTGGCAGCCGCTGACCGCGCCGGTGGTGTAAATGGCGATGGTGACGGCCAATCCCCACGCTATGCAGACGCCCCAATAAGCATGCTGGTAGGGGCTGGGATCATAGAGGGTGTACATGCAGGCAACGGAGTCGCCAAAGGCAAGGATGATGAAGACGGCGACCGCTTCAGAAATCAGCTCACCGGCAAATTGCTTTTTCATTGGCCTTGCATTCTACGGCTTGCCTCGGCGGGGAGCAAAGCCAAATGGCCTCGGGGCAGGAGCCGAATGGGGAGAGGGGCGAGGCAAGGGGGATTCGAACGCGATCAGGCGGTTTTTTCCATCCGGGTTGCGCAAAGCAGGCGATAGGCCTCGTTGATCGAAATCATGCGCTCGGTGGCGGCTCGCCGCTCGGTTTCGCTGCTGTGGTGCATACGGTCGGGATGGTAGAGGCCAGCCATTCGACGGTAAGCGGCTCTGATCTGTTCGCGAGTGCTGGAGGCCGAAACGCCCAGAAGCTGCAAGGCGCGCTCGAGTGTGAGTGGCTGATTGGGGAGCGGACGGCAGGTTTCTTCGCCGAGCTCGCTGCCGTGACGACTGCCGGCGCGAGTCTCGGAGCCTGAAGCAGCGTGCATTTCCGGGAACGGGACCACCGGGGCCATGGGGATCGCCGCGCTGCGTGGCTGCTCCAGCGCCGCTTCCTCCATCGAGAAAAAGGGAAGGAACGAGTCAAATGCCGGGAACGCGGAAACGGGCTGTGGACGGTTCTTCAGAAGCCTTCTTTGCCGGAGATTTTCTGCGGCCGCGGCGACGCCGAGAGTCCAGCTTTCAACGAAAAAGAGAGGATCCGGCTCGGACTCTTCGCCGAGAACGTCTTCGACCTGAGCAACGAAGAGAGGAGCGCGACCCCATCCGTCCACGGAGGCGGAAGCAGCCCGATAACTTTCCTCGATGACTGCCGAGGATTCAAACTGTTCCGGAAAAGGCTGTTCCAACCCGCACCTCCCACCGCACTCCCTTCATCGGCAGGTGGAGGGTTTTCTTCCAGTGGTCAGCTGTTCAGTCCGCCTGGGGGAAACCGATTTGCCCATTTTCGTCTGGCCGCCGGTGGCGCGGACCGCTTTGGGTTCACCCGTCGGGAAATGCCGGAGGTCTATAATTGGCGCCACCTGCGTGGACCGGCCATGACGGCGACTCGGCGGAAGGTGTCGAATCGAGTCCTCTCCCCAACCATGGCGGAGCCGCCGGGCGGGTTTCTGTGTAATTGCCAGTGACACGGGTCCGGGTTCCATGGGGCTGACGGTTGGGTTGCAGACGGAAACGTGCCGTGGCCGCAGAGATCCAGGGTTGACATGCGGGAGGGTGGCGGTTCGATATTCCTATGGCCAATCTCAGCGTCATCGCGGATGAACCGGAGCGCAGCTTCCGTCCCGGCGAAACCCTTCTGGGAAGGTTCCGGATTGTTCGTCTGCTGGGCCGAGGCGGAATGGGTGAGGTCTTCGAGGCGGAAGATCTGCAGCTGGGCAGGATCGCCCTGAAGACCATCCGTCCTGACATAGCCAGTTCGAAGCAGGCGCTGGATCGATTCCGCCGCGAGGTTCACTTAGCGAGAAAAGTGAGTGGGCAACAGGTCTGCCGCATTTATGAGTTATTCCTGATTCCAGGCGGCGGGCAGAATGCGGCGACCGCTTTTCTGACGATGGAATATCTCGACGGCGTGACCCTGGCGGAAAGATTGAGGAAATCTGGTCCCTTGTCTCAGCAGGAGGGACTTACCTTAGCCCTGGATATCTGCGAGGGTGTGAAGTCCATTCACGAGCAGGGCATCGTCCACCGCGACCTGAAGAGCGGGAACATTATGCTGTGCAATCGTGCGGGTCGAACGCGGGCGATCGTAATGGATTTCGGGCTGGCTTTCGACGGTTTGCTGGATATTCGGGAGTGCAACGATTCAACGGCTTCCGTGGCTTTGGCCGGTTCGGGGACGGGAGCCGTCGCGGGCACGCCAGCCTATATGGCGCCCGAACAATTTGAAGGCAAGCCTGTTTCGCCGGCGACGGATGTTTACGCTCTGGGCGTGGTGTTATACGAAATCTTCACCGGGCTGCAGCCCTATGCCGCGGCAACGCCGGTCGGCGCAGCGATTCGGCGGGCGAAACGACCACAGCCTGTCTCCTCGATGCAGCGCGCGATGCCGCGGCACTTCGACCAAGTAGTCGAGCGTTGTCTTGAATACGAGCCGGAGAGGCGCTATCAGTCGGCAGACCAGGTGGCCCGCGCGCTGCAGGCAGGGCCGCTGGACCTTCATAATCTTGTGGTCGATCGCCCCTGGCTGGTCAGGTTCGCCGCTGTGCTGCTCCTGGCCGGCGCGGTCTGGGGACTTTTCTCCTGGTGGAGAACGCGGCAGTACTATCATCCGGGCGTGCAGGCCGAGCGCTGGTACGAAACCGGCCTGGCCTCCCTGCGGGAAGCCAGTTATCTGAAGGCGACGCGCGAGCTGGGGAATGCTACCGCCCAGGATAGCCACTTTGTGATGGCGCACGCGCGCCTCGCCGAAGCATGGTCCAACCTGGATTTCGACGGGGCCGCGCAACGGGAGATGCTGATTGCCAGCGCGGGCGAAGATCGTATTCCCCCGCTCGATCGCATGTATCTGGACGCGATTCGCGCCACCCTCACTCGTGATTTCGCAGGCGCTCGCAACTTATACGGCCGGATTCTCGACCGCCTGCCGGAATCCGGCAAAGCCGCGGGGTATCTCGATCTCGGCATGGCCTACGAACGGGCCGGCGATCCGCAACACGCGGTGGAGTCTTACAACCAGGCATCAACATTGAACGGCGATAATCCCGCGCCGTATCTCCGCAGGGGGATGCTTGAGTCGCGGCAAAACCAGGCAGCCGCGGCCAACCAGGATTTCGGCCGCGCCGAGGCTCTCTATACCTCCGAGATGAACCCGGAGGGTTTGGCGGAATTGGATTATCAGAGAGGCTATCTGGCGAATCAGCGCGAGGCCAACGATGAAGCCAACAGCTACCTGAACCGCGCGCTGGGTGAAGCGCAGCGCCTGCCCAGCGTCCAGCTGGAGATCCGCGCGCTGACCCAGCTGAGCAGCGTCGCCTATCACTCGGTGCACGATCCGCAGGCCGTGGAGTTGGCGCAAAGGGCGATTCAACTGGCCCGGGACAATCAACTCGAAGGATGGGCTGCGGAGGGCTTCGTCCGGATGGCGAATGCCGAGGTCGACTCGCAGGATTATGCGAAGGCCGATGCTGCTCTTCAGGAAGCCTTCCGGATTCTGAGACAAAACCAGCAGAGCCGTGTGGAAGCGATGGCAAATCTGACGCTGGCCAGTCTGAGGAATCAACAACAGCGCTTCGATGATGTATTGCCGCCGGCCACCGCAGCGCTTAATTACTACAAGGCCAACGGTCATTTTTACGAGGCTGCCCAGGCATCTCTCTTGATCGCCCGCACGCAACGCAGCCAGGGAGCGCTGGACCAGGCAATCCAGTCCGGCACCGAGCTCGCCGAGCTGGCGAAGAGGGCGGGGAGCCAGGTTCTCCAAACGCAGGCAGAGGAGTTATTGGGAACGGTTTATTTACAGCTCGAGGACTACCCCCAGACCTTCGATCATTTCGGAAAGGCTTTTCGTCTCGCGGGCGAGGGCGAGTTAAAGGCGTGGGAAGCCCTGCACGAAGCAGAGATTTTCTCGCGCATTGGTAGTTTTAGGGAAGCGGAGAGGATGCTGGCCCTCACGCCGTCGTCACATCCAGCTCTGCCAGCGCTGCGAGTGGAGGTGCTCATCGGAGAGCGAAAATACGCACCGGCGGAAGCGTTGGCGGCGCAACTGGCCAAGCGGTCCGATTTGCCGCCTGATAACAAATTCAACCTCGCAATGGATGGCGCATTGGCCGAGGCGCTCAATCATCACGAGAAGGGCGCTGTCGCATCTCTGCAACGGATGGCTGTTCCCGAGGATTTCTCTGCCGACCCGGCCAATGTCGGGTTTCGAGAACTCGCCACTGCCATGGTTTTTTCGGCTGTCGGCGATGCGCAATCAGCCTTTGATAATGCAACCCGGGCCGAGGCCTGGTTCTCGGCCAACCATCGGAAGGATTCCGGGCTGCGCAGTGCGCTGATCGCTGCACGGGCGGCTCGGATGCGGCACGACTCGGCAGGCGAAAACCTATTTACCAAAAAGTCAATTGACATTCTTACTGAGTTGCGCAACACTTGGCCACCGCAGTTATACCTCTCCTATATAACCAGGCCCGATATCCAATCTCTGAGCGCGGGAATCGTCCGTGTGCCGCTCTAAAGGAAGAATTTTATGCCTGATGAAACGGAAGTACGCATACTTCGATGGAATCTGGTGGTTGGTCTGACTGGTCTGTTGGTCGGCATCGGTGTGTTGTTAGCCGTTTTGTGGGGCAATATCGAGGCCTCTAGGGAAGACAGATTCATCAATGCAAAAATCAGGACCGCGACGAACACGAGTCCCAACGATTCGCCCGTAACGGTGCGTGGAGGATCGGTGATTGTTCGAGGTAATTGGACTTGCCCGCCGGGCCAGAATTACTGCTGGCTGGATTTGCAGAGCGAACCGGCGGAGTTGATAGCTCTCGATGGCGTCCAGCTCATCAACCCTGGCGATGACCCGAACAAGGACAATTCGCCGCATCTCATCAACGAACTAGTCACCACTAACTGGATCGTGCAGTTTACGTTCCGCCAGGGTAAGAGCCCCGGTGAAGGCGAGGACCCTGGTAAAGTACTGAAACTCTGCACGAGCGATCCCACCTGTGCTAACACGGGCGGCACCCTCGGGACAAAGGTCTACCTGGTTGGTGACAGTAACGGGACGCTCAAGAACCAAATCAAGCGCGATCGCGATGGCGTTCGGTACGATCTGAATGCCTGCGATGACGGTTCTTCAACCACGGAATCCAAGTGTAATCACATTCATACGGTCACCGTGATCACAGGACCTTCTTCCAATTCGAAGTATCACTGCATAGACGGAGAGTGCACCGTTTCCGTCGGCCAATGATCTCATCGTGGCGCGAGGCGAACTGGCTTGGTCCCAGGATGAATTTGTGTGTATGGTGCGCCCTGAGAGATTCGAACTCCCGGCCTACTGATTCGTAGTCAGTCGCTCTATCCAGCTGAGCTAAGGGCGCACACTCGGTAGACGTGCTGCATGGCTGCAGACCCTATTGAGAATACCAGTTCCCCTGCGGTCGATCAATCGCACAGCGGCGCGGAACGCGCGTCCACAGAGCTTCCCGCGATGGCGCATTCGCGGCGGAGCCGTCCGGCTCAGCGCCTGTCGCAGATACTGCCGTCAGCACCAGTCGGCGCGGCGCGGTTGGGGCTCGGACGCTTTCGCCTTTACGGATTCGATGGGGTCAGAGGCGGGCGGATCGCCCGCGTCCTGGGGCTCCTCGTCGGTGAGGATGAAGCGGCGGATGTAGCGGAGCGGCTCCTCCCAAACGGCCATCTGCTCCAGGTGGTATTGCCAGACGGTGTTCGAGGTGGAACGCGAGGAGCGGCGCGTAAAGGATTTCCGCTTAATGGTGACGACCTTCCCATTGGCGTCGAGCCGCGTGTACTCCTGCGACGGGAGCAGAAACGTAATCTGGGTACCTTTCTTCCAGAAGTGGCGCGCGAATTCGTGCGAGAACAGCAGGGCGTAGTAGCGCCGGCCGGAGGAGAGCAGGGCCACGGCCTGATCGAAGCCCGGCCATTCTGCTTCGATACTGGCCTGGAACCACTGCCGGAACTCGAAACCATGCACACGGGCACGAAGGACGGCGATGCGTATGAGTTCTGTACGAGTCATGGGAATTGGGAGAGCTGAAGTAACACCCGGCGAGGTCTCTCAGTGGCCCCAACGGTAATCGAAGACCAGTGTCGAAGCAAGGGGAAAGGGCAGGCAAAGTTGCCGAAACTGGTGCGCAAGGGGGGACGCAGAGGCGGGCTGGGGCCGACGATCCCCGTCACTGTTTGGTTATCAGCGCAAAAGGACCTGGATCATGACGCGTCAAACTATTGAATCGCAGAAGTTTAGCTTGAGCAGGTTGAGAGCAAAGGGGATAGGAGCGTCAGGCGAGGCCGTGACGCGGTGCCTGAAGGGGCGCCGGCGACAACTTGCGCCGCGTGCGTTCAGGGAAAGCCCACGCCCCTGTTGACTGGAATAGACCGTGTGGCGACCACGACCCCGTGCTGCAGCGCGCGGGTGAGACTGAAGGCTTCCGGGCAACGTCTACAATCCCTGAATAACATGCTGCGTTCCGCCTCTCCAGGCTGCCTTTGTGCCGCGTTGTGCGCTCTGATGCTGATGCCGGGCGCGGTGCGCGGTGCGACGGAGACCATCGACACGAATCCGCTGAACCGGCAGCCCGACGTGCGGGCAGCGTTCCAGCTGTTTTACAACATGGATTACGACGAGGCTCTGCCGCGCTTCGAGAAAATTCAGGCCGAGCACCCCAATGATCCGATGGCGACCGCGTACGTTCTGGATGCGGTGCTCTTTCGCGAACTCAACCGCCTGGATCTTCTCGACACGACGTTTTACGCCAACGATGGATTCCTGACCGGCAAGCATACGGTCGTCGAGGATCCTGGGGTGCGCGAACGTATCAAGTCGCTGGCGGATAAGGCGGTGAGCCAGGCGAATGCCGAACTGAAGACGAATCCGAACGACGTGAACGCTCTGTTTGCGCGGGGATGGGTCCGGAGCCTGGAGGCAACCTACTCAGGCATCGTGCAGCGGGCGTTTACAGCAGGACTCAAGCAGGCACTGGGGGCGCGCAGCGATTGCGACCGGGTTCTGCAGCTGGATCCGAACTACGAAGACGCGAAGCTGGTGGTGGGTGTTTACGAATATGTCGTTGGCGCGCTGCCCCTGGCGTTCAAAATCATGGTGGGATTTGTGGGGATTCACGGATCGAAGGGCGAAGGCATGGCGTTGTTACACGATGCGGCGGAGCGTGGGGTGATTACGCACGTCGAGGCGAACACCTCGATGATGCTGTTTTTGCGGCGCGAGGCAAAGTATCGGGAAGCCGTGCAGATTGCCCACAGCATGGCGGAGGAATATCCTCACGATTTTTTGTTTCGGCTGGAAGAGGCGAACCTCGAGAAAGATGCTGGGGACGGGAGAGCGGCGATTGCCTCGTATGAACGGCTGATTGAGATGGCGAAAAAGCCGGGATTCTTTCCCAACGCCCATCTGGAACTGGCGTGGTTCGGACTGGGCGACAGCCTGCGCGGCCAAAAGGAATTCCATGACGCCGTGGATGCGTATCGCGAGGGGGCCGATCAGCCCAGCACCAGCCCTGAACTGAAACGCCGCTGTCTGCTGGAGGCGGGCAAGACTTACGATCTGATGCTCGAGCACGAGAAGGCTGTTCAGCAATATGAGGCAGTGCTGAACGCCGGCAGCGATACGGTACAGGGGGATCAGGCGCGGAAGTATATGAAGAGTGCGTACACGGGGAAATAGGCAGGGGACAGGTTACAGAACGGCGATCAGCGATCCTGAAAATAAAGGCGGCGGCTCAGACTCGAGCGCGCCGCCTTTCGTGGGTAAGGTTGGTGTTGCGTTAGTTGTCCATATCGTCGACGTAGCGGGCCAGGATCACTGACTTACCGGAAGTCGGGTCCTTGATCAGCAGGCCGACGACGCGGATATCGGTGCTGGTGCTGACGTCGCTGAGTGTGTTCAAGCCGTCGCGGAACTTCGTTCCGCCCGCAACATACACCGTCACCGGCTGGCCGGGCACCAGCAATCCCGCGAAGCCGTTGATGTTCATCTGGAAGGTGCTGTTGCCGGTGTTGACGGAGTTAGCGACAACCGTTCCGTTGAAGCCCCAGTTACGCAGGATGACTCGCTTGACGCTGAGCGCGTTGCCATTGGCGGCGCCGGCGAGGGTTCCGCCGACGGAGACATGCTGGCCCGGGAGCAGGGTGGAGGGGTTGAAGAGGAACTGGGTGAACTGGTTGTGCATCCAGTAGATGAAAAACTTCTCCGAGCCGGTGAGATCGACCTGGGCAATTTGTCCGTCGGTGACCCCGTCCCCGCTGGCGGGCAGAGTACCGCGAACATAGAGCTGGAAGTCGCTGGCGACACCGGATGATGGCTGAACGTCGGTGACCTGCCCGGCTGCGTAGAAGCCATCCTGGGTGAGAATAGCCACTTCGTCAGCGGTGATGCTGGAGTCGTCGCGGTCGAGGGTGCCGGAAATCTGCACGATGCTGGTGGGAGTGAGGTTGCTGATGCTTTCCCCGTTATCCCATTCCGTCTGGCCGGTTACGTTGACTGTGAAGACGCGGCCGTGCGGCCCCTGAATCGTGAAGGACTGCGCCGTGACACTGGGATTAACGACACCTGCATCGAACTCATCGATATAGGCGCCCGGATCGCTGGGGCCAACGGCTGTAATTTCGAGTGTCGGATTGACATCGCCCGTGATTGCGCCGTTGGCAACCTGAATCGACTTATCGAGCCGGAAGTCGAGGTGAATGCCAACCGGGCCGGTCTGCGTGACCACCAGTGGATTGGTCAGGGTTTGGGTAACGGTATTGGTGGTGAAGGTCGCAGGCATGGTTGCGATGGCCGGGGTGCCTGAGCCGGTCTGCAGATAGCCGATGACGGGCGCCGGGCTGGTGGCGAAGGTGACGGAAATCTGCGTGTAGGTGTCGGCCGGGACGTCGTTCATGTCGAGCATGGTGTTCAGGCCGTTGTAGCGAGCCCAGTCCACCGAGGGCGAACCACTGAGCAGGGATTGCGACTTGCCATTGGCGTCGATGGCGTCAATGGACTGGATGGTGGTGGTAAAAGAGACGACGCTGGCCAGAGGCGCGTCGGTTCCGACCACGAAGGCCGAGCCGGTGTCAGCGTTTGGAGTTGGGGACTGGTTGCCGGAGGTCATGCCGCAGCCAACGAGCAGAAAAATGGAGAGGAGCAAAGGGGCGGCAGCAAGACATGCAGTGGAGACGCGCGAGCGGAGGGTGGCGTGGGTCGACATAGAGGAGTTCGCTTTCCGCAGTTCCCGGTTGCTTTCGCGGTTGCGATGCCGTTGACGGAAGATCAGAGCCTGGACGCAGGGGGAGGAGCGCGCACGAAACGCGATGGCTCAATGCAGCCAGGCTGTGATCCTCGGAAAGCGGCGGTCGCCGTGCGCGAGTGGAGCGTGCCGGTGAACCGCTGATGGTTCGATTGTGATCGGCGAATCTCGCCGTCGCAAGCGTGAACACAGCGGTGTGGACGAAGTTTCGGAAATTTCCCGCACCTTGGTAACTTTCCGCGGAGATTGGGGTTTTCGGGTGACCACAGTGGTCCGTGCAGCAGAAATTGTGCAAAATGTAATGCCCTTTTGACGGTGCATTTCCGCACTGCTGCGATTCTGCATTCGACCCGCAAGGCCGGGAAGTCCAAGTCAGAAGAGACGTATAACACCAGGGTTGTAGGCGATGAGGCCCGATACTTCAATGCGATTCCGCTCAGCAAAGACGCCGGTTTGGCTGTTTCCACTGATTCACTGGAACTGGAAGGTCGCGTTGCTGACTGCGGTGCTGCGTGGGCTCGCTTGCGTCGCCGCTCTGTGGCATATGGAAAGACATGCACGCAACCACTTTGGTCTGGTGGAGGCGGGATTTGTTCTGCTCACCTGCGGATTTTTCTCGGCGCTCCAGCAGCAGTCGCTTCATTTGCGGACCGAAATTGTGGCGTGGTTTGCGTGCGTGGTCGTGGTACCGCTCACCTCGCTCGGCTGCGATGCGGGGCTGCACTTGTGGCTCGACGGTGGGCAGACGCGCCAGCTGGGAGTGGCGGCCATGGCCTTCACGATCTTCTCGGCCACCTTTCACTGGCACATGATCCGCAACGGAGCTTTGCTGGTGGGTGAGAACACGCACACGCTGGCGACGGATCTGAAGCGGATCCCCATCCTGACGGCAACGTATTTTGCTGCCCCGGTGATGTGGGTTTGGCGGATGGCCAGCGTGGTGATTGCGCGCGACGAGGCGGTCGTGGCGTTGGGCGCCGGAGACTAGCGCCGCTTGTGGCTTCGTTGAATCCCATGTCTCAGAATCGAGACATGGGGCAGCCAGTTTCTCTTAGCTGTCCAGCTTCTTCGTTGAATCCCATGTCTCAGAATCGAGACATGGGGCAGCCAGTTTCTCTTAGCCGTCCAGCTTCTTCGTTGAATCCCATGTCTCAGAATCGAGACATGGGGCACCCAGTTCCTCTTAGCCCCAGTTTCTTCGTTGAATCCCATGTCTCAGAAATCGAGACATGGGGCAGCCAGTTTCTCTTAGCTGTCCAGCTTCTTCGTGACCAGCTCGTTGAGGAGCGCGGGGTTCGCCTGGCCTTTGGAAGCCTTCATCACCTGGCCGACGAAGAAGGCAGCCACGGTCTTCTTGCCCTTGCGATACTGCTCCACCTGCGCGGGATTGGCGGCGATGACGTCGTCGATCAATTTTTCCAGCGTGGACGAGTCGCTGATCTGCTGGGGCTTCTCGCGCTCGTAGACGGGGCCGAAGTCCTCGCTCTTTTCAAAGCACAGGTCGAAGAGCTGCTTGAGCTGTTTGCTCGAAAGCTTGCCTTCTTCGGCCAGATCGGCGGCCTGGGCGACGCCTTTCATGGTGATCGGTGACTGGGCTAACTCGAGCCCGGCAGCCTTGAGGCGCATGGTCAGCTCGCTCTGCACGAGGTTGGCAACACGGCGGGGATTTTTCGCGGCGCGGGCGGCGGATTCGAACTGATCGGCAAAGGCGCGGGTGGCGGTGAGCGTGTGCGCGTCCTGTTCCGTGATCCCGTACTCGGCGATCATGCGGGCGCGGCGCGCCTCGGGCAACTCGGGCATCCGCGCGGCGATCTCCGCTTTCCAGGATTCGGAGACGATGAGGGGCGTAAGGTCCGGCTCAGGGAAGTAGCGATAGTCGTGCGCCTGTTCCTTCGAGCGCATCGGATAGGTGCGTCCCTCGTTCGCGTTGTAGAGGCGCGTTTCCTGCACGACGCGGCCGCCGGACTCCACGAGCTCAATCTGACGCTCGATTTCGTATTCGAGCGCAGCGCGGATAAAGCGGAAGCTGTTGACGTTTTTCACTTCGGCTTTGGTGCCGAATTTTTCCTGACCGCGCGGCCGAATGCTGACGTTGGCGTCGCAGCGGAGGGAACCTTCTTCCATGTTGCCGTCGCTCACGCCGGTGTAGACGATGATCTCCTTGAGACGGGTCAGGTATTCGAAGGCCTCGTCAGGGGTGCGCATGTCGGGCTCGCTGACGATTTCGATTAGTGGCGTGCCGCAACGATTGAGGTCGACATAGGTGCGCGTGGCCGAATCGGGGAAGCCGTCGTGCAGGCTCTTGCCGGCGTCCTCTTCCATGTGCAGGCGGGTAATGCCGATGCGCTTTGCGCCGGCGGGCGTGGGGATCTCGATGTGACCATGCTCGGCAACTGGCTTGTCGAACTGCGAGATCTGATAACCCTTGGGCAGGTCGGGATAGAAGTAGTTTTTTCGCGCGAAGATGGAGCGCTCGCGGACCTGACAGTTAAGAGCAAGCGCGGCGAGGGTGGCGAACTCGACGGCGCGCCGGTTCAGGACGGGCAGCGCTCCCGGCAGGCCAAGGCAGACCGGACAGACATTTGTGTTGGGCGCCGAACCGAAGCGGTTGGCGCAGCCGCAGAAGGCTTTGGTCTCGGTGAGGAGCTGCACATGCACTTCGAGGCCGATAACAGCTTCGTACTTCGCGCGGACTTCAGGCGGCAGGATCACGGCGGAAGCCATACGAGACTTAGTTTAGCAAGCGGCCGAAGGCCGTGAGGCTCTCTTCCGCGGTATGCTCGATGATCGGAATGCAACTCCACCCATGATGCCAGGCGACGACCCAAAATCCCAGCTCCGAAGAACCATGGGCTTCTGGGATGTTCTGCTGTTCAACATTGCCACGGTGGTCGGACCTCGCTGGATTGCGGCCGCCGGCCACAACGGCACCTCATCCATCAGCCTGTGGGTTCTCGCCGCGGTTTTCTTTTTCGTTCCCGGCGCGCTTGTCATCAACGAGCTTTCCTCGCGCTTCCCGGAGGAGGGCGGGCTGTACGTATGGGCGAAAGAAGCCTTTGGCGACTTTCACGGCTTCGTGGCTGGATGGACCTACTGGGTCTACACGGTCTTTTATTTTCCTGGACTGCTGCTCGCGTCGGCTTCCATGTCGGCTTACATTCTGGGTCCGCATGGCGCAGGGCTCGCGCAGGATCGCGCCTTCCAGCTCTGGGTGTCGCTCGGCCTCCTGTTTGTCGCGGTGTTCTTCAACATCATCGGCCTGAACATCGGCAAATGGCTGCAGAACGCGGGAGGTGTAGGGACGTTTTTGCCTCTGGTCATCCTGGTCGCCCTGGGCGCAGTTCTGGTTCTGCATCACGGCCCGGGTTCCGGATCGGTCACGCATTTCACTGCACGCAACATGCTGCCGGCGTGGAACTGGGATACGGTCAACTTCTGGTCGCAGATTGCCTTCGCCTTCACCGGACTCGAACTGGTCTCCGCCATGAGCGAAGAGGTCCGCGATCCCCGCCGCACGCTGCCCCGCGCTGTGTACGCCGCCGGGGCACTCACGGCTTTTATCTATATTGCGGGAACCTTCGCGATCCTCGCGCTCGTGCCGGCGGCCGACATCGATCCGCAAAGCGGCGTGTTCCACGCGATTACGGTGGGCTCCGCCGCGCTCAGGATCGGCTTCCTCGGCATCGTTGCCGCGATGCTGGTGACCGTCGGCAACGCCGGTGGGGTCGGTTCCACCGTCGCCGGCATCGCCCGCGTCCCGTTTGTCGTCGGCATCGACCGCTATCTGCCCGCGGCCTTCGGAAAAATCCATCCGCGCTGGAAAACGCCGTGGGTTTCCATCCTGGTCCAGGGCGTGGTGTCAGGAGCCATTCTGCTCATCAGCCAGATCAACGACACTACCCGCGGCGCCTACCAATCGCTCATCGACGTGGCGATCATCCTCTACTTCATTCCGTTCCTGTATATGTTCGCCGCGGTGATCCGGCTTGGCTCGCGCCCGGACCGATCGACGAACTTAAACGCGATTCTGGTCCCGGGCGGACGAACCGGGACATGGATCTGCGGCGGCCTTGGCTTCATCGTCGTTCTGCTGGCGATCGCCCTGTCGTTGATTCCGCCCGGCGATACATCGAGCCGGATGCTCTTTGAGTTCAAGGTGATTCTGGCGACGGTTGGTTCGATCCTGCTCGGCCTGGTCCTTTACTGGCGAGGCGCGCGCGGCAAACGGATGAACTGATTCGCGGCGCCACCCCTGTACCGTGTTCCATCTCCCCTGTACCCTGTAGTCGATGGAACGTCTACTCGCGGGCTACACCCGCTTCCGCCAAAGCGTCTTTCCCCAGGCAAAGGACCGGTTCCGGCTGCTGGCCGACCGGCAGGCACCGGAAGTTTTGTTCATCACCTGCGCCGACTCAAGGGTCGTCCCCGATCTCATCCTGCAGACGGAGCCCGGGGATATGTTTCTCTGTCGCACCGCCGGGAATATCGTTCCGCCTCAGGGTGCGATGCCCGGGGGCGTTTCGGCCACGATCGAATACGCGGTTGAAGTCCTGAAGGTCCGTCACATTATTGTCTGCGGCCATTCGGACTGCGGCGCGATTAAGGCAGTGCTGCCGGTGGACCCAGCCGATCCGGGCGCACGCCGCGACCTCAGCCGCTTACCGCTGACGGCAAAGTGGCTGGGCTACACGGAGCCGGCCTGGAAATACCTCGAGCCGGGAATTTCGGCCGCCGATCCCAGGGCGCTGCACACGGCGCTGATTCACGCTAACGTGATCGCGCAACTCGAGAATCTGAAGACGCACCCGGAAGTGGCCCGCGCACTTGCTCACAATACGCTCGAGGTCCACGGCTGGTACTACGACATTCTGACAGGAGCGATCGAAGCCTGGGATCAGAATACCCGCCGCTTCACGCCCCTCGATGAGATGGCGCAACGGGTGACCGCGGAAGCACACCGCTGAGCAACGGCGAGGTGACGGGCGGGAGGGCTTCCGGAGCTCAGTGCACTCCCACCGGAGCCTTGCCTGGCTTCACCTTCCTGAAAAACCACACGAGGATCACGCACGCGAAACAGATCAGCGAGGTCCAGCGGAACACATCCACAAAGGCCCAGAGCAGCGACTGCTGGCCGAGCTGCTGGTAGAGCGTCCCCGCCGCCGCGTGCGCCGCGTTAGGCGCCGCGGTTCGCTGGGACAAGTATCCAGTCAGCGCGCTCAGCTGCTGCTCAAACCAGTACTGCGTCTGCGAAACCGCTCCGCCAATTTCTGTCTGGTGCACCGCGCTCCGCCGCACGAGAAGTGTCTGCGCAACGGAGATTCCAATCGACCCGCCCACATTCCGCAGCAAATTGAAAATGCCGCTGGCATTCCCGATCTGATCGTTGCGGAGCGTGCTGTACGCCTGCGTCGTGATGGGTACAAAGACGAAACTCAGTGCGAACCCGGTCGCCACAATCGGCACCAGCAGCGTCCACGGGCTGACTCCCAAAGTGATGTTGCCAAAGAACAGCGACATCACGCCGAAGCCGACAAATCCGAAGGTCAGCAGGTAGCGGGGATCGACTTTATTGCCCAAATAGCCGATGACCGGCATCCCGATAATCGACCCGATCCCGCGCGGCCCGACCACGAGGCCAGCAGTGAACGCCGTGTACCCCAGTAGCTCCTGATAGAAGAGGGGCAACACCGTGATCATCGAGTAGATACACAACCCGAACATTGCGATCAGGGCGCACCCCAGGCCGAAGTTCCAGTCCTTGAGCGTCTTCAGATTCACCAACGGGGTCTTGCTCCGCCACGAATGCACGATGAACCATGTGAACGAAACAATAAGGAAGAACGCTGCCCACCGAATCCACGTCGCTCCAAACCAGTCGTCTTCCTGGCCTTTGTCGAGGATGATCTGAAGGCATCCGGTCCATACGGCAAGCAAGCCGAATCCCAGCCCATCAAACTTGCTCGCGTGTCCTTTCGTAATGTATTCGGGATCTTTGACGTAGCGGCCGATCATGAAGACCGCCAGCGCGCCGACCGGGATGTTGATATAGAACGCATACCGCCAGCTATAGGTGTCGGTCAGCCAGCCGCCGAGCGTTGGTCCGAGCACCGGAGCGACGACCACCCCGAAGGCGAACAGCGCCATCGCCGCCCCGCGTTTTTCGGGCGGAAAGCTTTCGAGCAGGATGGACTGGGAGAGCGGCTGGAGAGCACCGCCGCCCGCGCCCTGGACGATGCGGGCGATGAGGATGAAGCCCAGGGTCGGGGCTGCGCCGCAAAAGAAGGAGGCGACAGTGAAGATGATTACGCAGGTGATGAGAAACCGCTTGCGCCCGAACTTCAGCGAAAACCAGTTACTGGCAGGCAGGATGACTGCGTTCGCCACCAGGTAGCTGGTGAGCACCCACGTGGCCTCGTCGTTCGAAGCCGACAGCGATCCGGCAATGTAGGGCAGGGCCACCGACGCGATCGCCGTATCCAGCACCTCCATAAAGGTAGCCAGCATCACGGAAACCGCAATGAGCCAGGGATTGACCCCAAAATTCTGTGCCTGCTGACCGCTTTCGCCCGCCATATACCTGCCGGTCTTGGAAAAGAGTGGGGAGGATTCTGAGGAGGCCGGAAGTCCTGTTCTGCGTTTTGGATACGGGACCCGGCCCTGGGGATGCAGACTGAGCCGTGGATTTCATGCAGAAAGTCGGAATCACTGGTTAAACAGCCCATTTTGAGGCATTTCCGATTCTGCATCGCGAGCGTTGACTTCTGCATCAGATACATTGACAACAAGTCACTCAAGTGCGAAGCTAGCCAAGCAAGGCACTTCTTAGGAGCACCAGACAATGGCAAAGATTATCGGCATCGATCTCGGTACGACCAACTCGGTCGTGGCCGTTATGGAGGGTGGCGAACCCAAGGTTATTCCCAACGAAGAGGGCGGCCGGACGACTCCTTCTGTCGTAGCATTCACCAAATCGGGAGAGCGCCTTGTGGGCCAGGTCGCGAAGCGGCAGGCCATCACCAACCCGGCGAACACGATTTATTCGATCAAGCGGTTTATGGGGCGGCGCTTCGACGAGGTCAGCGACGAGCTGAAGATGGTCCCGTATAAGGTAGTGAAACAGGGCGATCACGTCGCCGTCGAAGCCCAGGGCAAGCTCTACACGCCCCCGGAGATTTCCGCTCTCATTCTGCAGAAACTGAAGAAGGCTGCGGAAGACCATCTGGGAACCACGGTCACGGAGGCCGTTATCACGGTGCCCGCGTACTTCAACGACGCGCAGCGCCAGGCGACCAAGGACGCAGGCAAGATCGCCGGACTCGACGTAAAGCGCATCGTCAACGAGCCGACCGCAGCGGCGCTCGCATACGGTCTCGACAAGAAGAAGGACGAAACCATCGCCGTGTATGACTTTGGCGGCGGAACGTTCGACATTTCGATCCTCGAAGTCGGCGAGGGCGTTATCGAGGTGAAGTCCACCAACGGCGATACCCACCTGGGTGGCGACAATATCGACCAGCGGATCGTGGACTGGCTGATCGATGAGTTCAAAAAGGAAGAGGGCCTCGACCTGCGCGCTCGTGGCAACGAAATGGCGCTGCAGCGGTTAAGAGACTCAGCGGAGCGCGCCAAGATCGAACTTTCGACGGCGCTCGAAACCGAGATCAATCTGCCGTTTATCACGGCGGATGCGACTGGCCCGAAGCACCTGGTCAAGAAACTGACTCGCGCGAAGCTCGAACAGCTGGTCGAGGACATCATCCAGCGGTCGGTCGAGCCTTCCAAGAAGGCTCTGGCGGACGCCGGTATCGATGCGAGCAAGATCGATGAAGTGGTGCTGGTCGGCGGTCAGACGCGCATGCCCCGCATCCAGCAGCTGGTGAAGGACCTCTTCGGTAAGGAGCCCCACAAGGGCGTCAACCCGGATGAAGTCGTAGCCATCGGCGCGGCAGTGCAGGCAGGCGTTCTGGCGGGCGAGGTGAAGGATCTGCTTCTGCTCGACGTGACGCCGTTGACTTTGGCGATTGAGACGCTGGGAAGCGTGGCGACGCCAATGATCCCGCGCAACACGACGATTCCGACCAAGAAGACGGAGACCTTCTCGACCGCGGCCGACAGCCAGACGGAAGTCGAGGTCCACGTCCTGCAGGGCGAACGTCCGATGGCGGCGCAGAACCGCACGCTGGGCAAATTCAAGCTCAGCGGCATTCCGCCGGCGCCGCGCGGCGTACCGCAGATCGAGGTCACCTTCGACATCGATGCGAACGGCATCCTCAACGTCACGGCGAAAGACAACGCGACCGGCAAGGACCAGAAGATCACGATTACGTCGTCTTCCGGCCTGAGCAAGGAAGAGGTCGATCGCATGGCGAAGGAAGCCGAAGCGCATTCGGCCGAAGACAAGACCAAGCGCGAGGAAATCGAGGCACGCAACCAGCTCGACTCGCTGGTCTACAACATCGAGAAGATGCTGAGAGAGAACGCGGACAAGATCTCGGGCACGGAAAAGACAGACGTCGAAGGTGCTCTGGCCGATGCGAAGAAGACGCTCGAAGGCCAGCCCAGCCCTGCCGAGATGAACGCGGCCCGCGAGAAGCTGACTGCTGCATCGCACAAGCTGGCCGAGGCCATGTACAAAGCCAATGCCGGCGCTGCGACGGGGGGCGTCCCACCCACCGACGGAGCTTCGGCTGCGGGGGGCACGACCGGCGAGAAGAAGGACGAAGGAGTCATCGACGCGGAGTACGTGGACGTCGAGCCCAATAAGTAACGGCGTTTTCAAGGCGTGATCGAAGGCGGGGCGTTCCAGACGGAACGCCCCGATCTTTAGCAACGTAAGGAACATTGCAGTGAGGAGAAGTACAACGATGACGAACACACTTTGGAAATGCGAACAATACAGGGCAGGACAGGTGACGAACCAGGTGATGTTCGATAACGAATCGCAGGCTCATCAGTTCGTCGCGCAGATGCGTACGATGGAACCGGATATTTTCTGGCGGATTGAGCCGGTGGATGCAAAGATGGTGTGGAACTGACGCAGGCCAGGATGCCCAGAGGCGACATAGATGATGGGACAGTTCGATTTTCCAGGTTCTGCGGCGCTGGACCGAATCAATATGGAGGGGGTGCCGGTCTCTCCGTCAGCGCGCGTGAACGCCAGGGTCGCGGACATATGCCGGCCCTGCGCCTGGAGAGCTACTTTAGTATGTCGGCGCGTTTCTGGATGAACTGGCAAACACAATATGATCTGATCATGGCGCAGGACCGTTTCCAATCCGTCATCCGCCGCGAAGTCCGCCCCGCGCCACGCGATGCCAGGACAGGAGAGCTGAAACCGGCCGCGACAGCCTGAGAACAAGATGCCACCGACCCAGCACAAAGATTATTACGCCATGCTCGGCGTGAAGAAGACGGCCTCCGCGGAGGAGATCCGCAAGGCCTTCCGCAAGCTCGCGCGCAAGTACCATCCCGACGTGAATCCGGGAGACAAGAAGGCCGAGGAAAAGTTCAAAGAGATGTCCGAGGCCAACGACATCCTGAGCGACGAGAAGAAGCGCAAAATTTACGATCAGCTCGGCTTTTACTCCGACCAGATTGATCCGGCGGCTGCTGAAGCGGCGGCGCGGGGCGGTTACGGCCAGGGAGCGCGCGGCCAGCAACAGGGCGTTCCGTTCGACTTCGGAGGATTCGACTTTTCCGAGGACGCGCAGCCCTCCTCCGGTGGGAGTGGCTGGGGCGGGTTCCGCGACATCTTTTCCGGGATGTTCACGCGGGAGCGCGCGGCGCAGGGTCCGCAGCCGGGAACCGATCTGGAGTATCAGGTCAACGTCGACTTCTGGACCGCGATCCGCGGCGGTACCGCGCGCCTCGAAATTCAGCGCCAGGCTCTCTGCCCCAGCTGCCACGGACGCGCTTCGACCGGCGGCTCGCAGCCCTGCCCCGAATGTCACGGCACGGGCCAGGTGACGCAGATGGGCGGACGCATGAAGTTCAATATCCAGTGCCCGCGCTGCGGCGGAGCCGGCAAGGTGCAAAACGAGTGCGCGACCTGCCACGGCGAGGGGACGGTCTACCGCACGGAGCCGCTCGAGTTTCGCATCAAGGCGGGAACGCGCGACGGCCAGCGCATACGATTAGCCGGCAAGGGCAATGCCGGACTCAATGGCGGCGCCGCCGGCGATCTCTACCTCATCATTCGCACCGGGACGCATCCGGTCTTCACGCGCACGGCCGACGACATTTACATCACGTTGCCGGTCACGGTTTCCGAGGCCGCGCTGGGCAGCCGCATTGAAGTGCCAACCATCGACGGTCGCGCGCAGCTGCGCATTCCGCCCGGAACGCAAAGCGGGCAGAAGCTGCGTATGCGAGATCGCGGCGTAGTGTCGGCAACCCAGGAAGGGACGCGGGGCGACGAGATTGTCACCGTTGAAGTATCGGTTCCCCAGCTGCGCGACGAGCGCTCGCGGGAGATTCTGCGCGAGTTCGCCAAGCTGAACCCTGAGGATCCGCGCGAAGGCATCTGGGCGAAGGTCTGATGGTGGTGCTGCTCAACACCCCGCGCCTCATCCTCCGCGAAATGACACTCGAAGACACGACGGCCCTTCTGGCGATCTGGGGCGATGAAGAGACGATGCGGTTCTATCCGCGCGCGCTGACCGCTGAGGAAGTTGCGGAACGGGTGGCGCGGCAGATCGGACGTTATCCGTCGGGGACAGGCCTCCTGGGTATGACCTTCAAGGATGAGCCGGAGAGGCTGGTCGGCGACTGCGGACCTGTGTGGCAGGAAATCGACGGGCCGCCGGAGATGGAGATCGGCTACCACGTTCATCGCGACTACTGGAACCGCGGGCTGGCTACCGAGGCGGCGCGGGCTGTGCGCGACTATGTCTTTTCCACTCTGGGCTGCGATCATGTTATTTCCATGATTCGCCCCGAGAACCTTTCCTCCCGACGGGTGGCGGAGAAGAACGGACTGACCGTGGACCGCACAGTCTTCTGGCGTGGCTACGATCACTGCGTCTATCGCCTGGCGAAGGCTGGCGCACGATGAAATCCTCCTCTTCGCGTAACCCGGCACCGGTCCCGGTGCAGGATACGCAGCAAGCCCGCGACCAGCGTCATGCGACGCAGCTGCTGAACGCGTCGATGACGTACGCGCGCCTGATCCTGCGCCGCTATGGTGAGATCGCGCCGTTTGGCTTTTCGATGGATCGTGAGGGACAGATTGCCCGGGAAACGCTCGACATTCCCCGTCTGCCGCGCGACCCCCAGAGCCTATGGAAGCTGCTCAACAAGCATATTGCCGGCCGCATTGGCAGGGGCGCAATTCAGGCGTTTGCCATGGGGGCAAACGTGGCGCTCGCCGAAGCCTCGGCCGAGGGTTACGCGGACGCGATCGTCCTCAGCATCGAACAGGAGAGTGGGCACGCGATGCAGGTCACGGTTCCTTACAGGATTTACGGGGGGCAATTCGGCAATATTTTGCCGCGCCGTATCGCGCTCGGTAAGATGGTGGCCGAAGAGAGCACGGCACGGCTGTTCATCGGCGGAGATTCCGGGCTCCGAGCAGGATTCTGATAGTCCCCGCGTCCTGCGCGGTGCATAATGTGAATCGGACATGCCGACCAAACGCAAATCCAAAGGCGCGTACATGATCTCGGCCGTTGCCGAGATGTACGACATCCATCCGCAGACACTGCGTCTTTACGAGCGCGAAGGACTGCTGAAGCCCTCCCGTACGGAGGGCAATACCCGCCTGTACACCGACGAGGACCTGGAGCGGTTGGAATTTATCCTCAACCTTGCCCGGGACCTTGGCGTCAACATCGCCGGCATCGCCATCATTCTGCAGATGCGGGAACGGATGGAGGCGATGAACGCACAGATGCAGGACTTCGTCGAATACGTGCGCACCGAGATGCTCTCGCGCATGCAGCACGCCGCCGGACAACCCGGCGCCGCCATGGTGCCACTGCGGCGCCCGGTGATCGTCCCAACGGACAAGCCTCGCCGCTGAATCTCGGCAAGAACTTGAGCTGAAACCGGGGCGTTGGGCAGTGATTACCGTTCCCAGTGCAGCGTGACCAGCTCGACCGCTTCCGTTGGCATTTCCATGCGCACGGTCACAGCGCCATCGGATCCATCCACCCATGCGGGCGAATGCAGCAACTCCAGTCCGGCGCGATCCTGTAATTGCGTTAGCTGCTCGGCTGTCGGATGCTGCGGCGATCCCATCGCCTGCCACACCGTATAGGCATTGCTATGGTCCGCGTCGATGCGATATTCGCTGACTAACACGCGTGTCTTTCCTGGCGGCAGATGTTGAATGTTCAGGGTCACCGGTGCTGTTTCGCCCTGCAGGTCGGTCTCGCGGTAATTCCACAGCAGGACCGCGGCGTCGCTTCTGCCACGCGTGGCCAGAGCGTCGATATCTTCGCCACTCTTCACCCCCTGGCGCGCCAGATCGTCGAGCGGCGTGGCAGCCGTGCTGCGCGCCTCGACCCAGTCCCCTTCCATCAAGCCCGCCATGCGGAAGAAATTCAGAATGGGTTTGTCGATGCCGTTGGTCGACAGCGAACGGAATCCCTCGAAATAATCTTTGCCTTCAAACTCGAAGGACCAGCTGAGCATCGCGATCAGATCGAGTCCATGGCGCCGCGCCAATTCGATCAGCCCTTTGTAAGCAGCCGCGGTGTAGGCGGGATACATCGTGCCATTGCGGTAGTTGTTGGCCGGGTTTTGGCGGCTCGAGCAGGCAGCGCAGCCCTCTGGATCGGCTTCGCTCAGGATGATCGGCAACTGACGAAACTTCGGAAATTTCGCCACGATCGCAAATCCACGATCGGCATCCGTCAGCTCGTGGGCGATGCCCATCGTGACGTGGCCGTTGTCGATCGTCGGCCGGCCTTTGACGTGAAATGAAATAAAGTCGAGCGGGATTGGCTTTCCATTCGCAGCACTACGGCCGGAGTTCACGTGCTCGAGAAAGCCCTCGAGATATGCCGCTGCTTTGGCGCCACCCGGACCCGTTGTGGCCGGTCCGCCGACCCGCGCGCCCGGCAACGCCGAACGGACGCCCGCAACCGTGTAGTCGTACAGCTTCCAGTAATCTTCCGCTGAGCCGTGCCAGTAATCGATGTCGGGCTCGTTCCATACTTCGAAGTACCAGCTGAGCATGGTCTCCCGGCCATAGCGCTCTACCAGGTGGGCGGTGACCACGCGAACCAGCTCACCCCACTTCGCATAATCCTTTGGTGGATTGTTGGATGCTCCCGCGATGGTGCTCGCAGGAAAATGCACCTGGTAAGGCTCGTGACGTTCCGGCAACACTGCGGCCAGATCTTCCGGCATGAAACCGAACTCCACCATCGGCCGCACACCGGCCTCCCGAAGCGCATCGAACATGGCATCCAGAATCGCGAAGTTGTAAATCGGCTTGCCATTCGCGTCCTCGCGGTAGACGCCGGTGGAACTCCACTTCAGTTCCGGCGTTCCATCGCCGCTGGTCAGCAAATGATGGAAGCGGATGTACACCGGCTCCGGGCTCAGGTCGTGCAGTTCACCCAGCAGCTTCCGGCCGCCGGGAGCCGTCGTGTAGTTTGCCTCGTCGTAACCGAACCAGCGATAAATATCCTGATTCTGTCCGGCCACGTGCTGGAGATCCACGTCCACGCCGATGGGCGTGACCGCGTGTGGGCTCTGGGCGCAGAGCAACGACATGGCCCCTGGGAGAAGCATCCATCCGGCAAAGATCCACGCCCAAACCGACCGCGTCACGAAACCATCCTAATGGGTAAGTGCGCTCAATGAAAAAGCGTGCCCGACGGCACGCTTTTCAACACTCTCCGATTTTTGGCTTGTTGTTGCCTTTTGCTTACTCCGTGTTCCCTGCTTTAGTGAGGTTTGCGATAGTCGATTTCATCGCCGCGCAAATAATACTCCGCGGAGCAGGTATCGCCACCGCAGATCATCGACTCCAGGCCAACATACTGGGCTCGCGTAATGAGCCCCAGCGCCCCGCATTTCGGGCAAGCCAGCACCGCCACAAAAGGATTGCGCGCGTCACCCATGGGCGCGGCATTCTCCAGCACAAAGAGCGTTCCTGGTTCCATCTGTTCCGGTATCCACTCGTCCAGCATCTGAAGATCTTCCTGCATAATTTCCTCCTGTGTCGTACTGTGTGCTTCGACCCTGGTTAGCAGCCCGGCTCTGGGGGTTTCCGAACCGATAGCGGTCTTGCTGTCATCGCGCGCTGGTTTTTGGCTGGCCTCCTCTGAAGGCGACACTCCGCCGTGAACAGGAAACTCCTGATGGGTTAGACCCTGATTGTCGGGAAAGATCGCTATGGTGGGAAGGACGCGGGAGAGATCCGCTTCTTCCGGCTCGCGCCGCTTTAGCCGCGCTACCCGCGGCGGCCTTGCTCGTGCTCGATCCTGACTCGGGCATCACAGGCGGCGTCCCTACGGCTCGCCTTGATCGGGTACGATGCAACGCTCCCGCTCCTGGCAGCCCGTCATTTGACGCCATTCTCAGTGCAGCGGCCTCACGTGTCAATGCCCACTTTGGAGGGATGTTATCTGGCCGGGTTCGTCAGCTCATCCCCCAGGAGTCATCGACATCGAACACCTTTGTCATCGCAAAGTCACCTGTCGGATGTATGGGATCGGGTTGAGCAACGCATGCGTTATCGGCCGGCATGCGCCGCGCCCACGCCCACAGGCCCGCGCAGTGCGAGCTTCAGCGCTTCCGCGACGCGCTCGATTTGTACCGGCTTCAGATACGGATGCATCGGCAGACTCAGCACTCGATCGGCGGCGCACTCGGCGAATGGGAAGCTTCCTCGCACGCCATCCGTTCCATGTGAATTTTTGGCGAACACCGGCTGCAAATGCAGCGGCGTCGGATAATGAACCGCGGTCGGAATCTCTGCACTATGCAGGGAGCTCTCGACAGTCGCGCGATCGTCGACCTCAATCGTGTATTGCGCCCACGCGCTGGTTCGGTTGGGCAGAACCTCCGGGGTACGGACTGCGTCCTTCAGCAGCGCGGTGTATCGATTCGCAATCTCGGCGCGCGACGTCAACTCTTCATCGAAGACTTCGAGCTTGGCGAGCAGCACGGCAGCCTGCAGCGTGTCCAGCCTTCCGTTGATCCCGATGCGCGTATGACGATAGCGAACCTCCTGCCCGTGATTGCGTAACTCGCGCATCGCGCCGGCCAGCGCGTCGTCGCTGGTGAAACATGCGCCGCCATCACCATAGCAACCCAGGGGCTTCGATGGGAAAAAACTGGTGCACCCGATCGTCGCGAGATTTCCCGAGTGCCGGCCTTTATACAGCGCGCCAAAACTCTGCGCCGCGTCCTCGATGACCGGCAGGTTGTGGCGGGCGGCGATGTCGTTGACAGCATCCATTTCGGCCGGCTGACCGTAGAGGCTCACCGGCAGAATCGCGCGGGTGCGGGGTGTTATGGCCGCTTCAATCTTTGCGGGATCGATGTTGTAAGTCACGGGATCGATGTCGACGAAGACCGGCCGCGCACCAGCGAGGGCGATCATCTCGCCGGTGGCAAAAAAAGTGAAGGGAGGGGTGATCACTTCGTCCGGTGAATGCGCTTCCCCTGGGCCGATCCTGAGAGCCATCAGCGCCAGCAACAAAGCATCGGTTCCGCTGGCGCAGCTGATGCAGTGCCGCGCTCCCACGCGCGCCGCGAGGCGCTCTTCCAGCTCTTCGACTTCCGGTCCGAGGATAAACCGCTGGTGCTCGAGCACCGTCCGTATGCGCGCATCGACACGCGCCTGGATGTGCCGGTACTGCGCCTTCAGATCGACAAATTCCATACATCTTTATTGTCGTCTATCTCATTGCCTGGGGCCACAGATTCCAGGACAATGGGACCGCTGGTTTCCGTCTGAGGGCTTCCTGTGTTCGCAACGCTGCAGGATGAGAATCCGTGACCGAAACTGGCGATGGCGAGTGCAGCGATCCTGCTGCTTCCTATCTTCGCATTCGGCATCTGCGACCTCTTCAGGCTGCCTGTTCCCGTCGTGTACCTGGGACCGTGTCTGATGGGATTCTTTCTGTCCCTTTTCCATCCAGGGGGCACTCGGCACGCAAGGCTTCTTTATTGGGTTTGGATTTTGCCGTCCGGTCTTGTAGCCGCAGGCCACATATGGCACGACGGCATTTCACAACGAGTCCTCTTCATGGAAGAATTCAGTTCACAGCCCCCTGACGACGAGGGGTTTACCGCGCTCTTGATCGTCAGCCCGATGTTCGGCGCCATGGCCTATGCACTGGGGCGGGTTGCCGTCTGGGACAGAGTGCGGCGGCAGACGCCTTCAGCAGAAGACTAGCTCGATACTCGATTCACGGGCGGCGCCTCAACTACCCCTGGAGTCAGCCGCTCGATCTGCTGCTGCGCCTGGTTGCGAAATTCCAGGGGCCTGGCCATCTTGTGAAAAGCCTCCGAAGTCCCACCCGTCCCGACCATCGTGATCGAGCCGTACCCGAGCACCCTCCCCATCCCCGGCTCGTTCACCTCGATGGTCTCTACCTTATTCAGCAGCATCTCGATGGTCTTGCGGCTGGCCAGGCCGGTTTTGATCACGACACGACGGGTCGTCACCGCCATCTCGGTCGCGTTGCGACGAATGCTGCCCGCGAGGATCACGATGAGCCCGCAGACCAGCAACGCTGCGCCGCCGTACTCCGCCACATGGCGGTTGGTCGGTTCCATCTCCGGGTGTTGCGCGGCGTAATAGAGCAGATATCCGCCGATCACCCACAGCACGCACGCGCCAAAAATGTGGCCCAGCATCACAATCCAGTGAAGCCGCGTCGAGTAGATGACCTTTTCGCCAGGTACCAGGGTCTTGGTGATGTAGCTCATGATCCTCCTCGCCTTGATCGCCTCTCTCTTCCAATGGCTGGAATAAGGCGGAATTCGGCTCCCAGGCAGTGTGCCACATTTGTGACGAACGCAACATCATTTCTCGAAGGGACCGTTCGAGGGGCCTGGTCTCCGTGATCATGGCGCCGGCCCGCTGCGTTCCTATCCTTTAGATATTCAGGCCGTCCAACTCGTGGGCAAGTGCCCGATAATAATCCTTCATGCGCATTACCCTCCTTGCCTTCGGCGTGCTACGCGATCTTCTCGGGAAGCATGCCGGTCCGGTCGAACTTCCCGCTGGAACGTCGGTCAACCAGCTGCTGGATCGTTGCCGGACTCTGGTGCCGGAAAACGCCGCACCCTGGTCCTCAATCGCGGTCGCCGTGAATCGGGAATACGTCCCGGCTACGCATCTTCTCACCGACGGCGACGAAGTGGCACTGCTTCCCCCCGTGAGCGGCGGCAAAGAGAGCGGCCAACCGCCGTCCATCGTGCGCCTCGTCCAACAGAGAATTGTTCCCCACGACATCCTTCCGCTGATCGAGCGTCCGGAAGACGGCGCCATCGTCATCTTCGACGGCATCGTGCGTGACAATTCCCGGGGACGGAAGACCCGTTATCTCGAATACGAAGCTTACGAGGAGATGGCGCTCGCGCAGATGGAGCGGCTCGCCGCCCAGGCACTAGCCGATTTTCCTGTTCGCGACGTAGTCCTTGTCCATCGTCTGGGCCGGCTCGAAATCGGCGAGTCGAGTGTTCTCATCGCCGTATTTTCCGCCCACCGCGCCGCCGCGTTCGATGCGTGCCAGTGGCTGATCGACACGCTCAAGCAGACGGTACCGATCTGGAAGAAGGAGTTCTTTGAGGATGGAGCCGTGTGGGCGCAAGGCGATCCGTTTCCTCCCGAGCTGGCAGCAGGAACCGCGACGAACGCAAAAAAAGAGATCAGCGGGGAGCGCAAACAGGAGAGTGCCCGTTGAAACTTAACCGGGGCCGACGGGGGATAGCGGCAGCGATGCTGGGCATCGCTCTCGTTGCCGGTGCAGCCGCCCCGCAGGAAACGCCGCCCGGTTCCGCGCCCCCGACCTTCCACGTCAAGGTTCGACTCGTGAATGTTTTCGTGAACGTCACTGACGCGAACGGAGCGCCAGTGGGTGGGCTCACGCAGGACGACTTCGGCTTGAGCGAAGACGGGGTCCCGCAGAAAATCTCTTACTTCGAGCGCCAGACCGATATGCCGCTTTCCCTCGTGCTGGCTATCGACACCAGCGGGTCCGTGCGCAAGGACCTCGACATCGAGACTCATGCGGCACGCGACTTTCTGCGCGCGTTGCTGCGGCCCGTCGATCGGCTCGACCTGATCGATTTCAATTCCAGCGTGCGCGAGGTCGTGCCTTTCACGGCGGACATGCGCCACCTCGACTGGGGCCTCCAAAACCTCGACTTCGGCCCGGCCACTGCGCTCTACGATGCGATCTATCTTTCCGCGCAGAATCTTGCACCACGCTCCGGCCGCAAAGTGCTGGTCATCATTTCCGACGGCGGCAATACGGTGAAAGGCGTCGATTACACGCAGGCTCTCGATCAGGCCATCCGCGATGAGGTGATGGTTTACAGCCTCATCGATCTACCGATACTCAACGATGCCGGACGAGATACCGGCGGCGAACACGCCTTAATTACGCTCTCGCAGGAAACAGGCGGGAAGTACTACTACGCTGAGTTCGGCGACATTTCAAAGGCTTTTCAGAAGATCTCCGAAGATCTGCGCACGCAATACCTGATCGGCTATTATCCTGCGCAGCGGCGCAGCCAGACGGATTTCCGGCGTATCCAGGTTACGCTGCAATCGTCGCCGCAGAAGCCGCACCGCGGCTACATCCTGCGCTACCGGCCCGGCTACTACGCGACGCCGTCGCAGCCACTCGATCAATAAAGTTAGCCTGAAAAAGGAAGCCGCAGGCAAATTCTCCCGGGGCGTCAGCGCGTCACAATGACTTCGTAGAGATTGTCTTTGGCCAGGAAGAACTTGATCCCCGACCATCCTGTGAACAACTGCTCGATCCTGCGATTCGTGTAGACGCGCAGCACCTGGAAAGGCTCCGCTTCCTGCATCTCGATTTCGGAAGTGGGGGTCAGGTGATAACGGCAGTACGCGGTGTAGGGTCCCGTGGGTTTAGTGTGAAAGATGGCCAGCACCTTTGCACCTTTCAGCGTTGCATCCTTGAGCTGCGAAACGAGGGCTTCGATCAGTCCATCGGGGATGTAATCGAGAGTCGCCCACAGCAGAACGACATCGAACTGACGACCGTGGAAATTCAGGTTCTCCTCGAGGAAGCCCTCGACGTCGAAGCCCGGATTCTCGCCCTCTTCTTTCGGGGGCAGCTCCCAGCCACCCTGCAGTGCATCGTGAACCACATCGGCCATGTAGACGCTGTGACCCATCTCCGTCAGGAAATTGATGTTTTGGGGCGATGTCGGTCCTATGTCGAGAACGCGCAGCCCGTTTTCGGTTCGGAGGTGCTTGAGCAGCGCTTCCCATCCGCTGGAGTGACGCGGAATCCTGGGTCCCGTCAGCAGCGTCGGCCGTCCCCGGCCCTCATCTTCCTGTTTCCTGCGAAAAAGATTCACCATCCCGGCCCTTAACCCTCGTTTCTGGATTGTAATGGCCCGCGCCTCTTTGCGGCGGCATTTGGCCAGAAGGCCACCGGAATGCGGCTACTGGTCAGCGACGCGGGTTGCGGGTTTGGGAAAATTAAGCCGATATTCGGTGACGATCTTCTGCATAGCTCCGCCGAGGACCGCGAGCGGAACGGTGCCGGCGCGGAGCTTTGCTTCCGGAGCGACCGCTGTGAAGAGGCCATCGCCGGTGGTCAGATAGAAGGTGACATCGCCGAAGGCAGGCAGCGCGCTGGACTCGGTCGCTTCGAAATGCAGGCGCAGGCTGTTGGCCAAAGTCACTGCGTAGAGCGCCGCCTCGCGCAAGGCGGGAATTTTCTGGCCGCCGCCGATATATCCGCCGCCGCTGCTGAGATAGAGGCTGGCCGATCCATCGGCAGCGGCCACCACCGTCACCGTGCCTCTGTCGACATGCCAGTCCATCAAAACCACCTGCACGGCGTCGCGGCCGGCCTTCGACGGCCGTGCTTCGAGCGCGAGCCGGCGCATCTGCGCATAGATCGCGGGATCAGCCTTACGCGCTCTCTCCATATCTCGACAGATTACTCGGGTTCTATTTCGATTGCTGTGTGGCGAATCACCGTTGGCAAAGCTGAAGAATCAACCTATCTGCTCCAGTTATTCCGGGAGGGCATTCTTAATTCTTCGGGAATCCTACAATATTTGCGGGCGCCGTTCGTCTCCAGAATCGACGGATAAAGGCTTCGCGCCATGACTACGATGACCGAGCAGGACCGGCAAATTGCGGAGGTCATGGCTGACGAGCGATCGCGGCTGAGGAATTTCATCCGCAAACGCGTACCGAACGAGGCCGACGTGGAAGACCTGCTGCAGGAGGTCTTCTACGAACTGGTCGTTGCCAACAGGCTATTGATGCCGATTGACTACGTGACCGGTTGGCTCTTTCGCGTAGCGCGCAACCGCATCACCGATTTTTTCCGCCGGAAGCGGCCGGAGAACTTCAGCGATGCGGCTGCGGACGAGGACGGCGAGCTTCTGCGGATCGAAGATCTGCTGCCTTCGCCGGACGACGGGCCGGAGGCACTCTTCGAACGGCATACGCTTCTGGATGCGCTGGAAAGCGCGGTCGCAGAGCTGCCGGACGATCAGCGCGAAGTGTTTGTCGCTCATGAAATCGAAGGGCGCAGCTTTAAGGAGTTGTCAGAGGAGACCGGCGTGAAGGTCAACACGCTGCTTTCGCGCAAGCGGTATGCGGTGCTGCATCTGCGCGGGCGGCTGCAGAAGATACACGATGAGTTTGTGAAGAAATGAGGGTTGTATGGCAAATGAATGGGTGAAAAGGAATAAGTGGATTTTCTTTGCGGCACCGCTGGCGCTTGCGGCTTTTCTGGCGATTTGCGGGGAGATCGTAATGCGTCTGTGGAACTGGCTGCTGCCGGCGCTGTTTCGCTGGCCGCACATCGGTTTCTGGCAGGCGCTCGGGCTCCTGGTCCTGTGCCGGATGCTCTTTGGCGGCTTTGGCGGTCATGGATCGGACCACAGGCGATCGCGGCAGCGCAGGGAGGAATGGGAGAAGATGACGCCGGAGGAACGGGAGCGGTTCCGCGGTAGTTGGCGCGGACGTTGCGGTGGTTTTGGGAGTCCGGAAGGCCAGGGCAAAGAGCCTGCGTGATTCAGACTGGGAGTCAAAGTCCTCGGTGTTCATGCCTTATCGCTGTGGCCTTGGCATTGCAGGACGCCGAGATACCTGCTCCACGGCCCAACGAACTCGCGATATTGCCAGGCAAGGATGCGGGATATCTGGTGCAGGTGGGTCATATCATGAATGGCCCAGGTGGCGAGAAGGTTCGACAAGGTCACGGGCCCGAGGGAGGGATGGGCTCCGCGGCGGTCCAGGTCAGCGGGTTGCAGGTTCAAAGCGCGCAACTCGGCCAGATTCTGAGAGCGGAGCTGCACGAATTCATCGAGCAGCTGAGGAAGGCTCTTGCCCTCCGACTCGCGAAACTGAGCAAAGCGATCGAACGGATCGAACGGGCGCGTCTCTCCTGATTCCAGAATTCTTTTAATGCGCGGAATCCAGTCGGCGCGCTCACCGTGATTGAGATGGCCGACGACATCGTAAACAGTCCAGGTGTCGGGTCCTTCGCCGCGCTGCGTCCATGTGCCGGGCAGGTCGCGAAGCAGGGCGTCCAACGCAGACGGCGTGCGGGCGAGAAGAGCGATGGTGTCGTTGAGATTCTGCGGCATCGTTCTCAGCTCTGTTTTGTTCCTTCGAAGCCGGCCATGATCTGTGTCATAAGATCGTTGACGGTGCCTGGTTGATTGGGGAGAAGGATCGTATTCGACTTGCCCGCGGTGCCGATGTCGCGCAGTGTATCGAAGTATTGCGTGAGCAGGACCATGGCCATCACGTCGCGCGCGGTCGAGCCTTCGACAGCGGTCTTGAACTGTTCGACCGAGGCCTGCAATCCCTGAATGATGGCCTGGCGTTGCTTGGCGACGCCCTCGCCCTGCAAGGCTTTGGACTGCGCTTCGGCTTCGGCCTGCTTGACCTTAAGAATCTTCTCGGCCTCGCCCCGCGCCTGGGCTGCGGTCTGCTCGCGCTGCGCGGCGTTGATGTCGTTCATCGCAGCTTTGACCTTGGCGTCGGGGACGATGTCGGTGACCAGAGCCTTGAGAATGTTGTAGCCGAACTCGCTCATGACCACGTCCAGCTCTCGTTTTACCGCAGCGGAGATTTGCGCCTGCTGCTCGAAGGCTTCATCCAGGGTAAGCGTCGGTACATGGCCGAGGATGGAGTTGAAGACGTAGCTCTCGATCTGCTTTTGCGGCGAGCTGAGCTTGTAGTAAGCCTCGAATACTTTGTCGGGCAGCACCTGATACTGGACGGAGACGGGGATCGTGACGAAGACGTTGTCTTTGGACTTGGTCTCGACGTTCACGTCGGCCTGACGGATCTGGAGGTCCATGAACCGGACCGTTTCGCACCACGGCACGAGCAGATGCAGCCCGGGCTGGGCGATGCGGCTGAATTTACCGAAGCGCTCGACGACACCCGCCGTATAGGTGCGGACCGTATACATCGTCTTGATCAGCGTGATCAGAAGAAAGATAAGGATGACAACAGCGATGACGATGCCCAGCGTCGTGAGAGGTTCCATAGAAACGCCTTTCGTACTGCTCCTGCTGTGATTCGACGGAGTGGAAACAATATACGCGGGACCGGTTGCGGCGAAACGAAATTTTGGTGACCGGGGTCCGTCGTGAACCTTCCTGCAGATCGCAGAAGAATGGAACTCCACGCGGATCGCACTTCCTGCAAGGCAAAAGGAAAACCCGCCGGGAACCTTTGCAGTGTCCCGGCGGGAGTGATTGCAAAACCAACAGAGGAACTACCATGCGGCTGAACGCTGAAATCTGAATCAACTTTCAGGTTTAGCGTTCCGCAATCTGTCGCGGCGGCCGCGCTTCTCCTGAGCATCGGAGAGAAACGCGGCGCGCGCAATTACTTCTCTCTTACTTCGAATTACCGGTACGCAGGTCCGGGTTGAAGATTTTCTGTTCCTCAATGGCCGCCTGAGCCGCCGCGAGGCGCGCCGTGAGCAGCCGGTAAGGTGAACAGGAGACATAGTTGAGTCCTGCACGATGGCAGAACTTCACGGATTCGGGCTCCCCACCGTGCTCGCCGCAGATACCGACTTCGAGATCTCGCCGCGCGGAGCGCCCTTTGTTCGTGGCCATCTTGATGAGCGATCCAACGCCTTCCTGATCGAGAACGGCGAAGGGGTCCTGTTTGAAGATGCCCTGCTGGAGGTACGCCGGCAGGAACTTGTTGCAGTCGTCGCGGGAGATGCCGAAGGTGGTCTGCGTGAGGTCGTTGGTTCCGAAGCTGAAGAACTCGGCTTCGGCGGCGACCTTGTCGGCGACCAGGCAGGCACGCGGCAGCTCGATCATGGTACCGACCTTGTAATCGACAGCGACGCCCTTTTTGATGAACACATCGTGGGCAACGGAGTGAATGATGGCGGCCTGCGTCTTGAATTCCTCGGGGCCGGTGGTGAGCGGGATCATGATCTCGAGGTGCGGGTCGACGCCGCTCTTCTTCACCGTGGCCGCGGCTTCGAAGATGGCATGCGCCTGCATCTCGGTGATCTCGGGATAGGTGATGCCCAGCCGGCAGCCACGCAGCGCCAGCATGGGGTTGAGTTCGTGCAGTTCTTCGACGCGCTCGAGGATCCTGTGGAGCTCCTTCAGCTTCGGCGACTTTGGCTTCGTCGCTTCGAGCTTCGCAATTTGCACGAGGAGGTCTTCCCGCTTGGGCAGGAATTCGTGAAGCGGCGGATCGAGCAGGCGGATGACCACCGGATAGGAGCCCATGACCTTCAGGAGGCCCTGGAAATCGGCGCGCTGCATCGGGAGCAGATGATGCAGAGCGTCGCGGCGCTCCTCTTCGGTCCTGGCGAGGATCATGGCCTGCATGTGCGGCAGCCGGTCTTCAGCGAAGAACATATGTTCAGTGCGGCACAGGCCGATGCCTTCGGCGCCGAAGATCTGCGCTTGCTTCGCGTCGCGCGGAATGTCCGCGTTGGCCAGCACGCGCAGCTTGCGCCGTTCGTCGACCCAGGTCATGAACTGGAGCAGATCGGGGTGGTCGGGATTGACGGGCAGGGTGTTCAGTTTGCCATTGATGATGCGGCCGGTCGTTCCATCGAGGGAAATCCAGTCGCCCTCGTGGAACGTCTTGCCCTTCACGCGCATTTCTTTTTTCTTTTCGTCGATGGTGACATCGCCGGCGCCGGCCACGCAGCACTTGCCCATACCGCGGGTGACCAGAGCCGCGTGTGAGGTCATGCCGCCGCGGGAGGTAAGGATGCCGGAGGCGACATTCATGCCCGCGATATCTTCCGGCGAGGTCTCCGACCGAACCAGGATGATGGACTTGAACGTTCCTTTTTCATGAACCCGGACAGCTTCCGCTGCGGTGAAGACGATCTGGCCGACCGCGGCGCCCGGCGATGCAGGCAGACCCTTCGCCAGGACTTCCACTGCGCCCTTCTCGTCGAGACGGGGAACGAGGAAGTCGAAGATCTGGTTCGGCTCGACGCGGAGGACCGCTTCATCGATGGTGATGAGATTTTCGCGGACCATATCGATGGCAATGCGAACGGCAGCGAGTCCGGTACGCTTTGCGTTGCGGGTCTGCAGCATGTAGAGCCGGCCGTCCTGGATTGTGAACTCGAAGTCCTGCGTGTCGCGGTAGTGCTTTTCGAGGCGCGAGGTCAGGTCGCGGAGTTCGCCGTAGACATGGGGCATCAGCTTCTGCAGTTCGCTGATGGGAACCGGGGTGCGGATGCCGGCGACGACGTCTTCGCCCTGCGCGTTCATGAGGAATTCGCCGTAGAACTCCTTCTCGCCGTTCGCGGGGTTACGGGTAAAGCCAACCCCCGTGCCGCTGACTTCGTTCAGGTTGCCATAGACCATTGCCTGGACATTAACCGCGGTTCCGAGCCAGTCATCGATGTGGTTGAGGCGACGATAGGTCTTCGCGCGCTCGTTGTTCCATGAACGGAACACGGCGTCCCGGGCCATCGTGAGCTGCCGGTCGGGATCCTGCGGGAATTCGGCGCCGGTGTGGCGGAGGACGAGCTTTTTGTAGGCCGCGATGACTTCCCTGAGAGCGGAGGGGGTAAGCTCAGTGTCCTGCTTCGCGCCATACTTTTTCTTGGTCTCGTCGAAGATATGTTCGAACTCATTCTTCGGGATTTCGAGAACGACGTCGCCGAACATTTGTATCAACCGGCGATACGAATCGTAGGCAAAGCGGGGATTGCTGGACTTTTTGGCGAGAGCCTGGACGGAGATATCATTAAGGCCGAGATTGAGGATCGTGTCCATCATTCCCGGCATGGAAAATTTTGCGCCGGAGCGGACGCTGACCAGCAGCGGGTTGTCGCCTGCACCCAGCCGCTGCCCCTGCAGTTTTTCAAGACGCGCGAGGGCGGCGTCCATCTGCTCGGTAACCTGTGCGGAGAGCGAGCCGCGCATGTATTCACGGCAGGCCTCGGTCTGGATCGTGAATCCAGGGGGCACGGGCAGACCGGCGTTGGTCATTTCAGCGAGCCCGGCGCCCTTGCCGCCAAGCACGTCGCGCATTTTGCCGTTACCTTCGGCGACGCCTGCGCCGAAGAAATAGACATATTGGGAAGAAGTTTCTACTTTCGACTCCCGGACTACGGTCTGGGAACTTACCGTGCTGGTGCTCATTTGTTTCTCCGTTCTGCCGCCGCATGGGCGCTCATTGGTGCATATAAGTGCGTTGCGGAAGGGGCTAACTCGCCAGGGGATTGCTGCCGCACAAGAGCCATCCGCAATCTCAAAACGGAAAGATTGTTAATCCGTGAAAAGAGAACTGTATGTGCCAGCGGTCACAGGAGAGGGGGCAGGAATTTGTGACGGCGATCACAAGGCGCGAAAACGCGGCGTGGCAATCCTGCACAAACGTTTTAGCTCGAGGACAGGGGGCGATGGATATACTTCCCTGAGGTTTTGAATCCAAAAAAAGCAAAGGTTCAGCGAATTGACCATGGGCCACGAGCAGTCGGGATGTAACGGGAGCCGCGGGTGGTGGATCCCACTGTACTTCCTGCTTCAATGCGCCGTTCTGTGGGCGTCGCCGGCGCCGGCGGTTCAGGCGCAGAGCGCCGACGGAAATGCCGCGTGGAGCGGAGCTGTCACGACAGCGACCGGGCAGGCGATTGCCGGAGCGACGGTCGAACTGACGGGACCGAGCGGCGTCGAGACGGCTGTGACGCGTTCGGATGGCAAGTTTTCTTTCGCCCCTGTTGTGCCGGGGCGATACTCCGTTGTGGTGCGGCCGCCGGGACGGATGACGACGCAGGCTGTTTCGCTCGATCTGCCGGGGCCTTCTGTCACACTCATTGTTACTGATAGAGGTTTGGCGTCACCTGGTTCGCTCTTCGCAGTTGCGGGAGGCGGGCAGAGCGGCGGCGGTGCGGCGGGCGTCTTGACGACAACAACGGGGCCGGCGAGCGCCACTGTTCCGAGCGCGAACGGAAATGCCCAGAGCACAGCCGGCAGTGCGGTCGGAGGGGGTACTGGCGCTACAGGGGGCGAGAAACTTTCGAGCGAGGCGGTCAGTTCGCTGCCCCTGAACGGCCGCGACTTCAGCACGCTCCTGCTCCTGGCGGCCGGCACAATGACGGACGCAAACGGCGCAACGAATTTTACGCAGCAATTTGCAATCAATGGGCAGCGGGGCGTCGAAGCGGTTTTCGCCATGGACGGCGGGGACATCAGCGATCCGGAGATGGGTGGCGCGACGCTGACGAACTTCAATGTCGATGCTGTCGAGCAAATCCAGTCGAGCTCGGGCTGGATGCCGGCGGTGGTCGGGCGCGGCGCGGCGGGGTTTACGGACATCCTCACGCGTTCGGGGAAAAGCGGTTTTCACGGTTCAGTCTTCGAGTTTCTGCGCAACTCCGCGCTGGATGCGCGCAACTATTTCGACTATCCGTCGATCGTCGAGCCGGGGCGGATTCCTCCGTTCAAGCGGAATGAATTTGGATTCACGAATGGCGGGCCGGTTGTGCTTCCGCATCTCTATGACGAGCGTGGAAAGACGTTCTACTTTGGCGAATACCAGGGCTTTCGGCAGGTGCTGGGAACCACGCAGGTATTGCCCATGCCGACGGCAGCGGAACGCGCCGGCCAGGATGTTGTGAAGTATGGCGACGGAAGCACCGATACCTTGTCCGTTCCGGTGAATCCTCAGATCGCGGCCGTGCTGAAGCGATATCCCTTACCGAACAATCCAGCCGGCACCTATGGGGCGCGCACGTATGCGGCGCCCTCGAATGTCACCACCAATGCGGATCAGTTTTCGATTCGGCTCGACCAGAAGCTCGGCGCCAAAGGGCAGTTTCTCGGACGATTCACTTACGACAATCTGACCGGACCGACGACGAATCCCGATCAGACAACAATCGATCCCAGCTTTGGCGTGCAGTACACGGACCAGCAGCGGAATGCGGTCTTCAGCTACACACGAACCGAGTCGCCACGCTTTTTGTGGTCGGCGGCGCTGAGCATTACGCGATCGACGCCGTCGTTTCCCACGCCGAACCACACCGATCCCGCCATCAAGTTTGTCGACGGCTTGTATGAGGGGTTTGACACCGCCGGCGGATCGGTGATGTCGGCGTTTGGAAATCTATTTCAGGGACAGCTGGACGCCACCTGGACGCGGAAGCAACATGCGATCAGGACCGGACTCGAAGCTCGGCTGAATCGCGATACGACCTACTTCGGCATCAGTCCGAATGGTGAATACGATTTTGGCGGAGGCACGGTTTATTCTCCGGTCTTCATTCCATCCCAGAGCGGAATGCACAACGTGCAGCCCGGCGATCCTCTGCCGAATACGCTGGCCAGTCTGCTGACTGGATATCCATATGCCTACACCGTTGGAGTGGCACCGCCGTACTTCTCGAACGGACCGCACATCGGTCCAGCCGCGATCAGCAGAAACGACTTCAATTTCTACGTGCAGGACACGTGGAAAATCAGCGAGCGGCTGGCGCTCGACTATGGGCTGCGCTATGAGGTGTATTCCCCCATCATGGAGCGCGCGCACCGGACAGCAAGCTTTCTTCAGGTCAACCCGCCACCAGGGGTTGCACAGGAGTATTTAATCAACCCGCAGCCGGGGTACCAGTTTGGATGGAATGGATGGGGGCCCCGCGTGCAGCTCAGCTGGAACGCCCCGGACGGTTTGCTTGTACATGCCGGCGGAGCGATTACCGTGGTTCCCCCGAACATCTGGCAGGACAATTTCCTGACCGGGTCGACGCCGTTCGCCGTTTATCCGCGTGTGAATGCGGCGAAGAGCGGAGAGATTGCCTATGGATTCCAGATCGCGCCATCGGAGCTGCCGCCCACTTATACCCCGACGGGGCAGAACATCTTCGCGAGCGGAGATCCAAAAAAGGTTCCGGCGAATACAGTGATGGACGTGAACCGGTATCAAAACGACCTGGCTGCGCTCTCGCCTGGACATCAGCTTTCGCTGCTCAACCTGAGCGCGATCGATCGCCGGTTCGGGGATGGATTTCTGCAGACGTGGACGCTGGGCCTCGAGCGCTCGTGGCTTGGATTGACTGCGGATGCATCCTACATCGGGACCGCGTCGTTCCGACTGCCGAGGACGTCGTTTCCGAACGCGTTTCCGGGCGCGGAGGCGGGTTTCGCGCCGTATACACAGTTCGACGCGGTGGGCGCCGTGACGGGAGGGTTTGGGCAGGAGCAGGTGATTACAGATACGGCGCACTCGTCGTACCACGCTCTGCAGACCTCGCTTTCCGGAACGGTGAAGCACGGTGGGCCCGGACTGCAGGCCGGATACACCTGGTCGAAATCTCTGGACGATGTGAGCGCCGTGATCGGGGGAACGGGATCGACAGGCGCTTTGACGCTGCCCTATCCGCAGGACCCGTTCGATACGCACCTGGAAAAGGGGCCGTCGAGTTTTGACGTGGCGCACGCATTCAGCGTGAGTGCGGCGCAGGATCTGCACCTGCAGCAGTTGGGATCGCAAAGAGGGCGAGTGCGGAAGTACACCGGCGGCTGGGAACTACTGAGCATTTCTTCAATCACGAGCGGCGCGCCATTCACGGTGTACTCGGGGATCCAGCAGACGGGCGCGGGGACGGTGGGCGGGGATCGGCCGGATCAGATCGGCAAGCCGGATTTGTCGACGGCACACAGCACGACGCGCCCGCGGGAAGACTACTTCGGTAAAGGCACGGGGAATGCGACGTTCTTCTTCATTCCTATTGGGGTCGCCGGGGGTACGGGACCGAACATGGGACGGTTCGGCACGCTGGGACGGAATACATTTCGCGGTCCGGCCTATTATGACTTCGATTACGCGCTGATCAAGGACACGCCGTTTGGGCGGCGCAAGAGCGGAGTCGAGCGGATGGACGTTCAGTTCAGGTCGGAGTTTTTCAATCTTTTCAACGTCGTCAACATGGGTTTGCCGGCCAACACCATCGAAGGATCGGGGTTCGGTGAGATCAGCAAGACCGCGGGAACCTCGCGACAGATTCAGTTCTCTCTGAAGTTGATTTACTAACTTCGCCTCGATGATCCCGTCTTGTTTGTTTTGGTCGCTAAACAAGTAAAGCGGATAGAGAGGGCAAAAATCCTCCAATAAAAATGGAACACATTCTCGGTTCCTGTCGTCACATCAGGAACCGGACGCGGGGCCACTGCGTATGACCCTCCGTTGCCTGGTTCCGCAGGCGTATGGGTTCAGCGTAAGTGGACACCCGTGTCCATCTGCGGACATTGATTCTACGGATGCAATCACACAATGATCACCGACTATTGAAGCAGCGATGATCATGGCGCTCTCCGATTGTGGAAGGCTGATTGCACAAGCGGAGATGGAGTTGGTTTCCATGGAGTTCGTTTGTGCCGGGTTGGAGCCGGCGAGATGAAGCAGTTCGCATCTTTCAGGCTGGATTCCGCCAACGAGTGCCTGTGGCGCGACGGGGTGCAAATCCCTTTGCCACCGCGGCCCTACGCGGTACTGCGTTATCTCGTGGAAAATCCGGGGCGGCTGATTACGCATGACGAGCTGCTCGATGCCCTGTGGCCCGAGACGTTCGTGCAACCTCAAGTGCTGCGAACATATGTATTGGAGCTGCGGAAGCTGCTCGGAGACGACCCGGCTCATCCACGATTCATTCAGACCCTGCCGAAGCGCGGCTATTGTTTTGTGGCTGCTGTATGCGATTGCGGCGCCGGCGACCGCGGCGCTGGTGTGGGTTCCGCCGCGACCGGCGTCGAGTTCGACAAAGGCCCCGGCGTTGCTTCTGGCATCGGCAACAGCAACCGGGCGGTTGTCGGGCGGGACGACGAACTGGCTCGTCTTCAATCGCTGGTACTCGGCATGGCGAGCGGGGTGCGGCGCGTGGTATTCCTCAGCGGGGAAGCCGGCATTGGCAAGACTGCGCTCGTGGATACGTTTTGCCGGCAACTGAGCGCTCCGGTGACCGTGGCGCGCGGCCAGTGCGTGGAGGGATTTGGCAGCAAGGAAGAGTATTACCCATTGATGGAGGCGCTGAGTCAGTTGTGCGCGACGCAGGACGGGGAGACCGCGTGCCGAGTCCTGGCGCAGATGGCGCCCGCATGGCTGGCGGCGCTGCGGCGGACGCCTGGAATCGACCCACCGATGCCACCGGCAACCATGAACCAGGAGCGCACACCAGGAGATCTTTGCGCGGCCTTCGAACGAATGGCAGAGCAGAAGCCGCTGATCCTCGTCTTCGAAGATGTGCACTGGGCGGACGATTCGACTCTGAATCTGATCTCCGCGCTGGCCCGGCGTCGGGCCCCGGCGCGGCTGATGGTGCTGGCCACGTGCGGGCCTGGCATCGAGCCGGCCGGAGCTTCGGGAGAGCATCCCCTGCGCCGATTGAAGCAGAATCTGCTGATGCGGCAACTCTGCACGGAGATGGCGCTCACACCGCTGACGCGAACCGCCGTCAGCCAATTACTGGCGCGGGAGCTGGGGCAGGAGATGCTCCCCGCGGGACTGACCGGCTTCGTGCATCAGCACTCGGAGGGCAACCCTCTCTTTGCCATTGCGATCCTCGAACATCTGATCGCGCGGCGCTTTCTCATCCGCGAAGGAACGGACGGGGGCGAGCGCTGGGTGCCCGTGGGCGGTTTCAGGGAGATGGAAGCTGAAGTGCCCGAGCGGCTGGCCCAGATGATCGAGCTCGAGATCGAGGGCCTGAGCGAAGAGGAGCAGCGCGTCCTCGGAGCGGGAAGCGTGATGGGAATTGCCTTTCCGGCATGGGCGGTGGCCGCGGCGCTGGAGGAAGATGCTGCTCGCGTCGAAGAGGCGTGCAGCGGACTGGCGCGGCGCCTGCACTTTGTGGAGCACGGCGGACAGGATGAGCTTCCGGGCGGCCTTCGTTCCGATTTTTATGTCTTCGTGCACGGACTCTATCGAGAGGTTTTGTACCGGAGGCAATCCGCGACCCGTCGCGCCGGCTGGCATGCCCGCATCGCGCAGCGGTTGGGGGAGATTTTTGCCGGGCGGGAAGCGACTGTCGCGCGGGAGATGGCGATGCATTTTGAAGCGGCGGGTGAGTGGACACAGGCCATAGGCGCCATGCGAACCGGCGCGCAGCACGCCCATGAACATCAGGCGCATAACGAAGCCACACAGCTGCTGGAAGACGCGTTGCGATTGGCAGAAAAGCTGAGTGGGGGGGAGCGCGAGGCCCGCTTACGAGACATTCGTGACGATCGTATGAATTATCAAAGCGGAAACGGCGAAGCGCGCAGGCTGAGGATCGTCGCGGGAAAAGTTTGACGATTTCTGGACGGGAATTCGACACCTTTATCTTCTCCAATCGTTAGCGTGGTGGGCGTACCCAGGAGGGTTACCCCAATGCGATCGATTCTCCCCAAACTCTTTCTGGCGTCAGCAGTCCTGGCGACAGCAGCTTTGGCTACCAACAGTGCGCTGGCCGAAACCATGGTCAACGTTCCCTTCAGCTTTACCGTGAACGGCAAGAGCTGTCCTGCCGGCCGCTACGCGGTGGACCGCGACTTTGTCAGCGGTGTTGTCACGCTGAGAAACGGCGACTGGAAGCGCAGTTTCTCGTGGATTGCCTCGCCTGGTGATCCAGCTCCCCGCGACAGCCGGGTCATTCTGCGTTTCGATGAGGACGGCAGCGCGCACGCCCTGCAATCCGTGCAGTACGGAACACTGATGACGGCAAGGCTCGATGGGAAAACAAAACAATCCGAGAGTGCGCCAACGCGCGTGGTGCTGGGCCGCTAGCCGGAAGCACTAATTTCCGGCGGCTTCGTCCGCGCGGCTTGAAGAACACGGGGAGGGCTCGATCGCACAAGCGTTCACCCTCCCCCAGGTTCACCCTCCCCCAGGTTCACCCTCCCCCAGAGCCTACCCTCCCCCAAGGGTTCATTCCATAGAAGCAAGCGCAATTCCCGCTCCAACATCCAGAATAAAGGTTCGGCCCCTACCCCTTGACAATCGACAAGAGGGCGGGCGATGCTGTGAAAAGTCTGTTGTCGAACGTCGAGGGAAAGAATGCCACCGTCTGTGGACCTGCTGCAGGGAACGCTGGACATGCTGATTCTGAAATCCATTGCCCTTAAGCCCGAACATGGCTGGGCCATCGCGCAACGCATTCAGCAGGTTTCGAATGATGTGCTGCAGGTTGGGCAGGGATCGTTGTATCCGGCGCTGCACCGGCTCGAGTACAAGGGCTGGATTCGCGCGCAATGGGGGGCCTCGGACAACAACAGGCGGGCGCGTTTTTACTCGCTGACCGCAGCGGGGCGCAGGCAGCTCGAGGCGGAATTGACTAACTGGGATCGGCTGACCGGCGCCGTCAATCTGGTGCTCGAAAGGATCTGAACGCAATGCTTCGGGAATGGCTGCCGCAGTTGCGTTTCTTGCTCACCGGCAAAGGGCGCGACGAAGTCGATGAAGAGATCCGTTTTCATCTGGAGCGCGAAGTAGAGGCGAATATAGCAGCGGGAATACCGGCAGCGGAGGCGAGGAGACAGGCGATGATTGCATTTGGAAGCCGCGAACGGGCCCGCGAGGACTGCCACGAAGAAAGGCCATCGTGGGGGCTGGAGTCGATCCTGCGGGACGTGCGATACGGGGTACGAGGTCTTTTACGAAACCCGGGATTCGCGGCCGTGGCAGTGTTAACCCTCGCCCTGGCGATCGGGCTCAACACCACGATCTTCAGTCTGCTGGATCAGGCGCTGATGCGGGCTTTGCCCGTGGCCAATCCGGATCAGCTGACCGTACTGAGTTTCGCGGGATCGTCGCAGGGGCACACCCATTCCTACGGAGGAAACGACGCCGGACACCATCATGAATTTTCGTATCCGATGTACAAGAACCTCCGAGACCAGAACACGGTGTTCAGCGGACTGATTGCCGCGGCGCCCACCACGGTTGGTGTGACCTGGAATAACCACGCCGACTCCGTGAGTGCAGAGATGGTGAGTGGGAATTACTTCCAGGTGCTGGGTGTCGAGCCGGCAATGGGCCGCTTGCTTGTGCCGAGCGACGAGACTGCGCCGGGCGCAAATCCCGTTGCCGTCCTTAATTTTGATTACTGGAAGACGCGTCTGGGCGAAGCGCCGGTCGAGGGCAGGACGCTGCTGGTGAACGGCACCCCATTCACAATTGTGGGCGTGGCAGCGCCTGGATTCCACAGTATGGTCTGGGGGGAGACACCTGCAGTCTTTGTGCCCATCACCGAACAGCGTGTGGTAGAACCGGACTGGGATTACCTCAACGATCACCAGTCGTACTGGCTTGATTTGGTCGGCCGATTGCGGCCAGGCTTGACGCCGCCACAAGCTGCGCCTTCGATCAACGGACTGTGGCTCTCACTCCGCACGGCGGAGTTCGCGACGCTGCACGACCAGTCGGCGAAGGCGCGCACGGATTTCATCGGTGCAGCCCACATCAATCTGGACGCAGGCGCGAAGGGGTTCTCGCCGCTCCGTGGAAACGTGCAGGCGCCGCTGACAATCATGATGGCGATGGTCCTGTTGGTGATCGCCATGGCCGTGGTGAATGTGGCGAGCCTGCTGCTGGTGCGGGCCGCAGGGCGCGCGCAGGAGTTCGCGGTGCGCTACGCACTCGGGGCGACGAGCGGTCAGGTGCTGCGTCAGCTTCTCACCGAGGGTCTGCTACTCGGCGGATGCGGCGCGGCAATCGGATTGCTGCTGGCCCCGCAGGCGCTGCATGTGCTCATCCATTGGATGTCAGGCGCCTCGCCGGATCAATTGCCCTTTACGCCGGCCATGGATTGGCGTGTGCTGCTGTTCACCCTCGGCGTGACGGTGCTCGCGAGTTTGCTATTCAGCCTCGCTCCGCTGGCGCAGTTCCAGAATCCGAGACTGGCTGAGGCGATGAAGGAGCGGGGCGGCAGCGGAGGCGGGCGTTCCCTGAAATTTCGAAGAAGCTGCGTGGCCCTGCAGATAGGCTTCAGCCTTTTGCTGCTGGTCGGAGCGGGGCTGTTTGTGAGGACGATTGAGAATCTGCGTCACGTGGATACGGGCTTTGCGACCGATCACCTTCTGGCTTTCGATCTCGATCCGGAGATGGCGGGCTATCCCGCGACTGGGGTTGCACCCCTGGAACAACGAGCCCTCGATTCGCTCGCTGGGCTGCCGGGTGTGCGCGCGGTGGGCGCCACGAACGACAGCGACCTGGCGGACAACGAGATTCAGGGCGACGTCAGGGCAAGCGGTTATACGCCGAAGCCGGACGAAGACTTTGACGTAGAGCTTCCGTGGGTGAGCACCGGATATTTGCAAACCCTGGGAGTCCCGCTGGTAGCTGGCCGGTATTTCAACGCGGGCGACACCGCTACCTCGGAGAAAGTCGCGGTGGTGAACGAGAAGTTTGCGCTCCATTTTTACGGATCCCCACAGGCTGCGCTGGGCCATGTTGTCAGCCGACCCAACCATAAAGGAACCGAGGCGACGATTGTCGGCGTGGTACGGGACGTGAAGCACGCGAGCGTACGCGATCCCGCGATAGCGACCAATTACACGCTGTTCGCGCAGGCGGCCAAGCCGGCAGGGCTCACGTTCTACGTTCGCACATGGCAAGCGCCCGACGGGGCGGCGAACAGCATTCGAGCCACCATCGCGAATATCGATTCCAAGCTGATCGTCAGAAATCTGCTGACCCTGAAGGACCAGATCGATGAAAATCTTCTCGCCGAGCGCTCGATTGCGATGCTGGCCACGGTCTTCGGAGCCCTGGCGGCGGTGATGGCTGGCATTGGCCTCTACGGAATCCTCGCTTATTCGACCGCGCAACGAACGCGGGAGATCGGCATTCGCATGGCCCTGGGAGCTCGCCGCGGCACCGTCGTGCAGCTGATTGTGCGCGAAACCATGTTGCTGGCGGGCGGAGCGGTGCTCGTGACGATACCCCTGGCCATCCTCGCTACGCAGGCGGTGCGCAGCCAACTCTTCGGCGTTTCTATTGCCGATCCGGTTGCGTATGGGACTGGCATCGTCGTGATTTGCCTGGTGGCTGCGCTGGCGGGGTTCGTTCCCGCCCGGAGAGCGGCGACGGTCGACCCCGCGCGAGCGCTGCGGACAGACTAGCGCCGAGGGGCGTAAAGACAGGAATGGAATCTGATAATAAACTGTTTTTAAACGATTTAACTCTCTTTCTCAAGTTGATAAAGAATCACTCACATTTTATGCATCCTTCATGCTATAGTGTCATCAGATGTTGTGACGGCCGCTCCGCGACACGGGGCTGGCTCCGACTCTGAAATCTCAGCATGGAGGATGTTTGCAATGGCTATTTCTCGGTGGGATCCCTTTCGTGATGTGCTGGCTCTGCAGAACCGGATGAACTCTATTTTCCAGGAGTACAACCGCACCAACCAGGGAGACGGCGATCTGGTCTCGGCGGCCTTTGTTCCGCCGGTCGATATTTATGAGGACGAACACAAGATCATCCTGAAGCTCGAAGTACCGGGCATAAAGGAGAGCGATCTCGACATCCAGCTCGAAAACAACGTGCTGACGGTCAAGGGCGAGCGCAGGTTCGAGAAGGAAGAGAAGGAAGAGAACTTCCACCGCATCGAGCGGCGCTACGGCAGTTTTTATCGGTCGTTCACGATTCCGAATACGGTGAACCCGGAGAGCGTGAAGGCCAGCTACGAAGCCGGCGTGCTGAAGCTCGAGTTGGAAAAGCGGGCGGAAGCGAAACCGAAGCAGATCAAGGTGGCAGTTGGGTCTGGTTCTGCAGCGAAGCCGATTGAGGCTGGCAAATCGCAGGCCGCGTAAGATCGGCTGGCCGCCGGCAGACAGCAGCCGGCTTTGCGATGGCAGGGCTCTTTGCAATCCAGATGCAAAAGCGCGCAATATCGAGCGGGAGGGAGAACTTCTTCCTCCCGCATTATTTTATGAACTGAGTGGATGGAAATATGGCGATACGGTGGGATAAGTTTACGGTGAAGTCGCAGGAGGCGGTGCAGAATGCGAGCCAGCTTGCGGTAGAGAACGGCAATCCGGAGATACTGCCGCTGCATTTGCTGGCGGTGCTGCTGGCCGATAAGGAGGGCGTGATTCCTGCCGTCCTCGACAAGATTGGGGTCGCGACCGGACAGCTGGAGACAAAGGCGCAGGAGGCAGTGGCGCAATTGCCGAAGGTGAGCGGCGCATCGGCGCAGCCGGGCGCTTCCAATGCGCTGAATCAGGTCTTCGATCAGGCCTTCAAAGAGGCCGAGAACTTCAAGGATGATTACGTTTCAACGGAGCATCTGCTGCTCGCGCTGACCCGGCAGAAAAACGACGGGGCGCAATTGCTGCTGGCCTCGCTGGGGGCGACGCACGACGCGGTGCTGAAGAGTCTGGCGACGGTGCGGGGCAGCCAGCGCGTCACGGATCAGAATCCCGAGGCGAAGTTTCAGGCGCTGGAGAAGTACGCCAAGGATCTGACCGAGCTGGCGCGGCGCGGCAAGCTCGACCCGGTGATTGGGCGCGACGAGGAGATCCGGCGGGTGATTCAGGTGTTGTCGCGGCGGACCAAGAACAATCCCGTGCTGATCGGCGAGCCGGGCGTTGGCAAGACGGCAATCGTGGAAGGGCTGGCGCGTCGCATCGTTCATGGAGATGTGCCGGAAATTCTCAGGGACAAGCGAGTGATCTCGCTGGACCTTGGATCGATGCTGGCCGGGGCCAAGTTCCGCGGCGAATTCGAAGATCGGCTCAAGGCGGTGCTCAAGGAGATTGAGGAGTCGAATGGGCAGATCATCCTGTTCATCGACGAGCTGCACACTCTCGTGGGAGCAGGCGCGGCGGAAGGCGCGATTGACGCCTCGAACATGCTGAAGCCGCCGCTGGCGCGCGGCGAACTGCGCGCAATTGGCGCAACCACGCTGAATGAGTACCGGAAGTACATCGAAAAGGACGCGGCGCTGGAGCGCCGGTTTCAGATCGTCTACATCGGCGAGCCGAATGTCGAGGACACGATCGCGATTCTGCGCGGGCTAAAGGAGCGCTACGAGGCGCATCACAAGGTGCGCATCCGGGACTCGGCTATTGTGGCGGCGGCGACGCTGTCGCACCGTTACATCTCGGATCGCTTCCTGCCGGATAAGGCCATCGACCTGGTGGATGAGGCGGCGGCCTCGCTGGCCATACAAATCGGGTCTGTGCCGACGGAGATTGACGAGCTCGAGCGCGAAGCGACATCCCTCGAAATTGAACGGGCCGCATTGAAGCGGGAGACCGACGTCAACTCCAGAGAGCGGATGGTCGAGGTGGAACGCGAATTGGCGCAGCTGCACGAAAGAGCGACGGCCCTGCGCGCTCGCTGGCAGAAAGAGCGCGAGGCCATCCTGCGGCTGAGCGACATCAAAAGGCAGATCGAAAGCCTCCGGTTTGAGGCCGAGGAGGAGACGCGCAGAGGAAACCTCGAACGGGCAGCGCAGATCCAGTATGGCGAGTTGCCACGGCTGGAAGCGGAGATGAAACGGCTCGATGCCGCGCAGGATGGGAAGTCCGGCGCGCCGCGCATGCTGAAGGAAGAGGTGGACGAGGAAGACATTGCGCGAATCGTGAGCAAATGGACGGGGATCCCGGTGTCGCGGATGCTCGAAGGCGAAGTACGCAAGCTGGTGCAGATGGAAGACAGACTGCGCGAGCGGGTGGTTGGACAGGATGCGGCGCTGGCCACGGTGGCGAATGCGATTCGCCGGTCGCGCGCGGGCCTGAGCGATCCGAAACGTCCGATAGGATCGTTCATTTTCCTGGGGCCAACAGGTGTGGGCAAAACAGAAACGGCGCGAGCGCTGGCGGAGTTCCTGTTCGACGACGAGCAGGCCATGGTGCGGCTCGACATGAGTGAGTACATGGAAAAGCACGCGGTCGCGCGGTTGATTGGTGCGCCTCCTGGATACGTGGGATACGACGAGGGCGGCCAGCTGACGGAAGCGGTGCGCCGGCGGCCTTACTCCGTGATTCTGCTGGATGAGATTGAGAAGGCGCATCCGGATGTGTTCAACGTACTGTTACAGGTTCTGGACGACGGGCGATTGACGGATTCCCGCGGGCGAACGGTGGACTTTCGCAACACGGTGCTGATCATGACGTCGAATCTGGGCGCCGGCTTTTTGCAGAGCGACGGGTTGAAGGACGAAGCAAGCTTTGCCCACGCCCAGGAAAGCGTCCTGCGGGTTCTGCGGGAGCACTTCCGGCCCGAGTTCCTCAACCGCGTGGACGATGTTGTGATCTTCCGTCCGCTGGGTGAGGAGCAGCTGACGCACATCGTCGAACTGCGGCTGAAGGACCTGGAGAAGCTACTGGCGGATCGCCACATCACGATTGAGCTGACCGATGCGGCGCGGCACCAGATCTTTACGACGGGCTACGACCGGGCCTACGGAGCGCGTCCGCTGAAGCGGGCGATCCAGCGGCTGATTCAGGATCCGCTGGCAATGAAGATCCTCGACGGCGAGGTGCAGCATGGCGATCACGTGCGCATCGACGCCGACAAACGAGGCGGATTGCTGTTCGAGGTGGTGAGCCGGGCGGGCATTCCGCTGGAGCACGGCGTGGTGATGGGCCAGGCGTAACTCGATCGGGGCGAGAGGCTGGAGCGACATTTGGCGACCGGTGGTCGGGGCCCCGAAAGGCCCCGCGCCTGCCGGGCCAGTGCTAACCCTGGCCTTCGCGCTAATCTAAGCCAGTTGGAGGTCTTCATCGATGGCTCGGACTGAATCAGCGATGCTCGCGCTGGGCACGCAGGCGCCGCGTTTTGCGCTCAACGACGTTCGCGATAACCAGCTCCACACTGCGGAATCGCTCATGGGACCGAAGGGCATGCTGGTGATGTTCATCTGCTGCCACTGCCCGTTCGTCAAGCATGTGGAGCACGAGCTCGCCCAGATCGGTCTCGATTACCGGAACTCCGGTGTCGGCATTGTCGCCATCAGCAGCAACGATGCGGAGAACTACCCCGACGACGCGCCCGCCTCGCTCGCCGAACAGGCGCTGAAACTCGGCTTCGTCTTTCCATACCTCTACGACAAGACGCAGGAAGTCGCTCGCGCCTACGACGCCACCTGCACGCCTGACTTTTTCCTCTTCGATACCACAGGCAAGCTGGTGTATCGCGGCCAGCTCGACTCGAGCCGGCCCGGGAGCGACATTCCCGTTACCGGGCGCGATCTTCGCGCCGCGCTTAAGGCCGTTATCGCCGGCGAAGCTGTGAGCCCCGATCAGCGCCCCAGCATCGGCTGCAACATTAAGTGGAAGGACGTATGGCTGAATCGCCTGTGATGCAGCCTTGCGCAAACATTCATGGTTTAGGGGTTGGGCCCCTTCCCTTTCCTCCTTTATCTCCGGCTTGCGATCTCCATCGAGCCGGTTCTTAGCAACGATGTTCCTGAATCTCAGGATAGGAGCTCTTCGACCCTGCGCGAGGCGACGATGCAACGGCAAGTGGAGTGGATAAAACTGTCGGCCGCAATGTGCGCGCTCCTGGTTGTGAATGGGTGCGCAGTTGCTCCTCTGTCGCAGCGCGCGACCGCGTTTTCGACCGCGGCCACTGCGACCGCTCTTAAGGTCAGAGGTGCGTATCAACTCGTGGAGCAAACCTATGAGGATGCGCAGATGGCGAGCCTGGTCAATCAGTTTGACACAAAGGGATTCGATCCGGACAGCATCCAGCCTTTGATGGCGGATGCGGATATGAAGGCGAGGACGCAGATGCTGGATGGGTTGCAGCAGTACGCGGCCCTGCTGGCTGAGGTGAGCGGGAACGCACCGATCACAGAACTGGACAAACAATCCGAGGCTCTGGGAGCCAGTTTGCAGTCGATGAGTAAGGACGCTCCCCTGAAATCCATAGCGAAGAACGCGAATATGGAAAGCGGTGTGGCTGCGGCAGCGGTGGATGCGCTGGGTCGCTTGCTGATGGAGAGGAAGACGGCCAAGGACCTGCCGGCAATCCTGGAGAGCGGGCAGAAACCTGTGGACGATATCTGCCAGTTACTCGAACAGGACATAGGAACTCCGGAAGGTACGGGACTTAGAAATGAGCTGCGCGACAAATATGTTGAGCTGATTGCAGACGAGCGGACTTACATCCTGACGAACGAAGCGAAGATGACATTGAGCGAGAAGCGGACCGAGATTGAGAAGCTGCCGCAACTCGTAATAGCCGAAAAGCAGGGAGACGGGACGCTCGAGCAAACGCAGGCGGCACTGAAGCAACTGGCCGCAACGAACGATGCGCTAACCCAGACACGGAAAGACAAGGATGCGCCCGCGTTCAAGGCCATGCTTTCGCAACTGGTGGCGCAGGGGCAGCAGCTGGGCGCGGTGTATTCGGCCGAAAGCTCCAAAAAGTGATGGAGGGTGAGCGATGGCGTTCCATGTTGAGGCAATCCCGCAGACCAAATCGGATGCCCAGGCGCTGCTCGACAAGCTGGCGAAAGCCAACCCGATGACAGCGGCCGATGCCCAGGCGATCTCCGATACCGTCGTGGCGGTTAACGCAGTGCTGACCCATCTGAACCAGGAGGCCTGGGCGTCGAATACCGCGTCGATGCAGGCCGTAGCGGCAGACATGAAGAAGCCGTTGAAAGCCCTGGGCGACCTGAAGGACCAGCTGGCCGGAGTGGCGAGCCGAGTGAAGACCCTGGCAGCGGTTGGCAAGGACGTCGACGCCCTGATTGGCGGATGTAAGAGCGTCTTCGGGATTTAGACGGAATTTTCGGTCTTTCCTGTACCGTTCATGGTTTGTGGAGTGGGGCTCCAGCCCTCTCTGTGCGAGTCAATTAATCCCAGCGCAGAGGGTCCGGCAAACCAGCCTTTCGCGCTATAATTTGGCGCACATTCAAAACAACCTGTTCTTGTGCTCAATTGGGATGCTGTATCACGGCTGGTTTCTGCTCCCGGACCAATGATCAGCTCACATGAGTCGATTGTGCGCCTGAATATGTCAGAAGAGGTAAAGCTTCCCCCAGGGACACCATCTTCTAACATGCCCATGTCCGGAACAAAAGTGCGATCAGGAATCCCTCTCCAATCGTTCTGTGGAGCAATGATTTTTTGTAGTTTTGGAGCTGAATTTCTCTTCACGGGAAACAACCAGGCCGACGCACCGCTGGTAGTCAGCAGGTTTCTGCAGAACAAAGTTCCACTCCATGGCTTGCGATCTCCGGCGGTCACGGCGAGTAGCCGCGCGGCCAGAGGTTGAATAGAAGAATAGTTTTGCTCGCTATCGGCGAATTATCACGGAGGTAACGATGGGGCTGTTGCATCTTGAAATTGGAGTCTTGCTGCTTACGGCTTTCCTTTGCGGCTTTGTCCTTGTCTGGCTGATCACCACCAGTGGGATCTCCGCCAACTCGAAGGACACTGCGGGGAGGAATTAAGCGATGCTTATGAAGATTGGGGCATTTATCACCGCCGTCGTCTTTCTGTTTGTCAGCCTGAGTTGCATTTCGGCCGATGGCCTGCAGATTCAGACTGCATTACGCGGCGCAGTGACATCGGGTTTACAGTCAAACGGCATCACCGGGGTACAGGTTCAGGCAGACGGACGCGATATCACCCTGAGGGGTAAAGTCGCGACCGAGGCGATCAAGGCGAAGGCCGGCGATTTGGCGGCTGGCCTGTCCGGAGTGCGATCGGTCGACAACGAATTGGTCGTGACCGGCGACGTTCAAGCCATCCAGACAAAACTGAACAGCCTGTTACTGGATAAGAAGATTGACTTCGAGAACGGCAGCAGCACCCTTTTGCCCTCAAGCACTCCGGTTCTGGAAGAGGTGCTGGCGGTCCTGAATCAGGCGCCGCAGCTTTCGGTCAATATTCATGGCTATACCGACAACATGGGCGACGCGAGCGCGAACCGTTTGCTGAGCCAGGCCCGGGCGGAAGCTGTGGTCGATTGGCTGGAGCAACATGGTATTGCCCAGGAGCGCATGAAGGCGCAGGGGCATGGACCGGACAAGCCGATCGCTCCGAATGACACGCCCGAAGGACGCGCCAGGAATCGGCGCGTGGAAATTATCGTCAATTCATAACTCCCCGGAAAAGGCACTTACTCCTATGGTCTATGTCATTGCACACATTCTCCCGTGTCTCCTTCTGGCCTTTCTGCTGGGCTGCCTTTTGGCCTATCTGCTGCGAAAGGTCTGGAAGGACGCGGTGGTGAAGTCATTCTTACTGCCGGACTTCCGGCAGTTTGCTCGCCTGTCCGATCTTCCCAACGCATCGAAGTTCGCGCTGAAGAGCGAGTTACCCACGGCTCCTGATCTTTCCGGTTACGCGCTGAAGAGCGAGTTACCCAAGGCTCCCGATCTTGCCGGTTACGCACTGAAGAGCGAGTTACCCAAGGGTGAATTCCTGACGGCCGAGGCGCTGACTCCACTGCTGGCATGGAAAAGCGAGGTTGGTGATCTAAGCCAGTATGCGCGGCGCAGTGAGATTCCCGATGTCAGTCAGTTCGCCCTTAAGTCGGAGCTGCCAAAGTTACCCGACCTGAGTCCGTTCGCACTGAAGGCTGACCTGCCGAAGCCTGCGGACCTGAGCGGCTACGCGCTGAAGTCGGAGATTCCTGCCATTGCACCATCGGCGGATATGAGCCAGTACGCGCTCAAGTCGGAGTTACCCAGGTTTCCGGACGTCAGCGGCTTTGCCTTAAAGTCGGAAACGACGACGGCGCCCGATCTGACGGGCTACGTGCGCAAGGCCGATCTGCCGGATTTGTCCGGATACTTGCGCAAGCAGGACGTTGCGACATTGCTGGCGGAGAAGGAGCAGGAGATTGCCGCGTTGCGCGCAGCTCTTGCGCACGAGGCCGCGGACCGTGCCAGCGAGATCGAGCGCCTCGAGGCCCTGCTGCACGGAAATGGCGCGAGCGTGGCTGTGAACGGCGAGCCTGCGGTCGTGGCACCACCGCCGCCAATCCAGACAGAGCACGCGAAAAAGCCGGACAATCTGCAGCTGATCTGGGGGATTGGGCCAGTGCTGGCGCGGCGCCTGCACTCGCTCGGCGTTCACCACTTTTCGCAGATTGCGCAGTGGACCGAGCGGGATGTGGCCAGTTTCCAGGAGAAGCTGGAGACGGTGCCGGATCGAATTCACCGGGACGAGTGGATCCAGCAGGCAGCGCGGCTGCAGTACGAGGCCAATCCAAAGGAAGTGCGGCCGCCGGACGCAAGGAGAGAGAAGTAGGTCCGGGCGGGGGTGCCCCCCCTGGGGTTGGGGCTGTGGCAAAGCCCTGATCCTAAGCCGCTTATTTTGATGTCGAGTTTGACAACTCCTCCGGAGTCCCGGAGAGCGTTGTGCTGTCCCGAATGCGATCCCCGGGTCTCAGAGTCGAGACCCGCTCCAGCCGGTTGTTTTTCGTGAAGCTTGGGATTTCAAAGACATGGAATGCCACGGCCTGAGCCGGGCAGGGCGTCTGTAAAAGCGATGCCCCCGATACCTACCAAAACAAAAAGCTCCGTACGCGATGTCGCGGACAGAGCTTTGCCTGCCTCAAGGCTAAGAGGTCGCCTGGAGGGAGGCAAGCAGAATCGGAGATGGGTGCGGTACGGAGGTCATGGGGAGCAGACCGCGGTTATGGCGGAGAAATGCAGGTCCATTCAACTCGCGCCGGTATTGATTGTTACGCCAACTGCGGGGCGCAACGAATTCGGAGGACTCGCGCAGGATGGTAAAGTTCTGTTTTATTGAGGGTGGAGGGGATGCGGCGGGCGGTCCAGGAGCTTGGCGCAGCGGTCGGCGGCGAAGAAAATGGTGGGGCGGCCGGAGAAGGTTCGGGTGGCGGGGAGTCAGGTCGCGCGTCGCGCGATATCCCGGGTCTCAGAATCGAGACCCGGGCCAGCCAGCCAAAGATGGACTATGGAAACTTGCGGGGACTCGGCTAAAACAACCCCGGTTGCTTCCGTGGAAGCGGCAATCCGAAGTGTTCGTACGCAAGCCTTGTGGCGACGCGGCCTCTTGGCGTGCGGTCCAGGAACCCTATCTGGATTAAGAAGGGTTCGTAGACTTCTTCCAGCGCGTCTTCTTCTTCGGCCAGCGTCGCGGCTAAGGTACCTAAGCCTACGGGGCCGCCGTCGTACTTTTCAATAATGGTGAGTAAGAGCCGGCGGTCTAACTCGTCGAAGCCGTGAGCGTCGACTTCTAACATCTTTAATGCGTCGCAGGCGGTTTGGCGGTCGATACGGCCCTGGGCGCGGACCTGGGCGAAATCGCGAACTCGTCTTAAGAGGCGGTTGGCGATGCGGGGGGTTCCACGGGAGCGCATGGCGATTTCGGCCGCGCCGTCCTGGTCGATCTCGATGCTCATGACTTCGGCGGAGCGGGTCACAATGAAGCGCAAATCCTCGTCGGTATAAAACTCAAGGCGGAGGAGGATGCCGAAGCGCGATCGCAGGGGAGAGCTGAGCAGGCCGGGGCGCGTGGTAGCGGCGACGAAGGTGAAGGGCTTGATCTCCATGACGTGGGTGCGGGCGGCGGGGCCCTGGCCGATGATGATGTCGAGCTTGTAGTCCTCGAGGGCGGTGTAGAGTTTTTCTTCGAGGACGGGCTGGAGGCGGTGAATCTCGTCGAGGAAGAGGACCTGGCGGTCACGGAGGTTGGTGAGGATGGCGGTGAGGTCGCCCTGAATCTGGAGAGCGGGGCCGGAGGTTTGCTGGTAGGGGACGTCGAGCTCGTTGGCGATGATGGTGGCGAGGGTGGTTTTGCCGAGGCCGGGGGGTCCGAAGAGGAGGACGTGGTCAAGGGCTTCTCCGCGGGAGCGGGCAGCTTCGAGGGCGATAGCGAGTTGCTCCTTGGCTTTGGTCTGACCGATGAATTCCTGAAGGCGGCGGGGGCGGAGCTTGAGCTCGAAGGAGTCTTCCTCGGCGGCGCGGGCGGCGTTGACGAGACGCTCGGGGTCGTCAGTCCTTTTTGAGGCTGGGGGCATTGCAGGTACAGGTTACAGGGTACGGGGCACAGGGTACAGGCGCAGGTTACCGGGTACCGAGTTCAGCGACCGGTGGCTGATCGTGAGGGAGCGGATTGTTTCTGGTCGTGGTCCTTGTGGTGGAAGTCGAGGCCGATGGCGGGGTGGGCGGTGGTGCCGCCGACTTTGATGGGGACGAAGGTGCCCGCACCATCCTTAGCGAAGAAGGGGTCGACGGGCTTGAGGAGCCAGGATTTCCATCCGGTGACCATCTGGGAGATGTGGGCATTGAGGCGAGCGGTGCCGGTGAAGTTCAGGGCCTGACCTTTGATGTCGTAGACGCCCTGCATGGCGATGTCGGCGCCGGGGACGCGGTAGTTAAGGGCGGAAAGGGTGAGTTTATTCGAGCCAAAAGTGAAGTTGCCGCGCATCTCTGAGCTGACATCGGCTTCGGCGGTGGCGGAGAGGTCCTGGGCGGAGGCTGGGGTTTGCGATCCGCTGTTGCCGGGCGCGGCATTCTTTTTCGCATTCTTCATGGACGCGCCTTCCTGATCGGCCTGCTGGGCTTTGCCCTGGCCGCGGAGGCTGAGTTCGTCCACCTTACTCTGAATGTCATCGCTCGTGAAGTGGGCATCGGTGAGGTTGAAGGAGCCTTCGAGGCGAATCTTGTCAGTTACGGAATCCGGGCCTGGAGGCAAATCGAATTTCGCGTGAACCTGGACTCCGCCGGTCATGAGAGGCTGGTCGGATTTGACGGCGAGCCGAAGCATGTCCTCAATGTGTCCGGGATCGACGGTGAGCTGGAGGCGAATGTCCCGGCCCTGGACGCCGGCGACGCGGACGACCTGGCCCTGGGCGATGATGTGAGTGTGCAGGAGCCATGCGTCGACGGGCTGAAGATAGGTGTCGCCGTTGGTGCCGTCGACGATGGCGTGGAATTTGGTGTTGAGGGGCAACGGGTGGTTGGCAGTGTCGAGACGGAAGTCAGGGGTGGTGGTGGTGCCATCCACGACGATGTGGTTGAGCTGGCCCTGGTAGCTGCCGTCTGAGGAGAGGATGCCGCCGATGCCCTTGATGGTGCTGAGGTCGGCGTGGCGGAAGGTGTATCGGCCGTCAACGGGCGTGTCGCCGGGGCTGTGCTCCTGGAAGGGGCCGAAGTCGCCGTCGGAGTCAATGTCGCCGGTGGGCCGGGGGTTGATCAGGGTTGCGTGGAACTTCATGGGGCGACCGGCGCCGACGGAGGTGAGGCGCAGTTTCTGGATGACAAAGTTAAGCGGGACCTTGCCGGGCTTGCCGTTCTCGATGAGCAGGTTTGCCTGATCGACATCGATGATGCGGACGAGGATCTCAATTTTGCCGTGGCTCGCGTCTTCGCCGGGCTTCTGGCTTTCGCTCATGTGCGGCATATTGGAGCGCTGATCTTTGGGCGGGATCCGGATGTTGAGGCCGCTGACCTGAACGTGATTGACGACGATGGGGCTATGCAGCAACTGATGCCAGTCGAAGATGCGAAAGGAGAAGCGGTCGACGGCGATCATAGGCTCATTCGTGGCGAAGTGGTTGGGAAAGAGCTTAAGACCGGAACCGGAAACCTTGAAACCGTCGCCGAAGGAGGCCTGGAACTGGTCCAGTTCGACCCTGCTGTCGAAGCGGGTGCTGAGGGTCTCGATGACTTTGGCTTTGAGCATGGGGCCGGCGCGGTGCAGAAGAACGTTGCCGGCGATGAAGGCCGCGACGAAAAGCAGGAGCAGGATGGCGCCGGTCCAGACAAGAAAGTGCACGAGGGTGCGGTGACGGCGAGGGCGCTGGGCGGGTGCGACGGGGTCGTTCACGTGAGTGCTCAATCTTACCTGCTTTCAGAAGTCTTTCGATGCCGCCGGGCCGGAAACGGAGTTGCTGGATCGGAAGACGGATGGAGGCGGAAGGCGGCATCCATCAAGACGCAACGAGGTTTATGATGCATGGGCGGATGGTGGGGACGATGGCGACGGTGCAATTTTCCGACTTGAGTGGGAAGAATACGGGGTGGGGTCGAATGCGGGCCCGGGCAACGCGCTGGTTGGCAGCAGGGGCGGTGGCTTTTTTCCTGCTGAGCGCGGATGGGCAGCAACTCCCGGCACGCAGCGGTCGGGGGGCGACCGCCGGACATCCGGCGGAGGCCGCGGCTGGACGTTCGGCCGACGCGGCACAAGCGCCGATTGATCTTTACATCCGGAATGCCTGGAACACGCTGACCCGGTCGATGCTGGAATGCGCAACCCTCGCCGATCCAAAGGTGACAACGAAGCCGGTGTTGTATCTGCCCGAAGATTTTGCCGAGCCGGCGGAGGTGGCGGCGCTTGAGAAGAAATGCGGAGTGCGCGTGGAACGGCTGCCGGTGAAGATCGAGCGCCTTGGGCAGAGTGTGCCGCTGGAGACGCAGGGGCTGCTGTACCTGCCGCATCCGTACGTTGTGCCGGGCGGGCGATTCAACGAGATGTATGGGTGGGACAGCTATTTCATCATTCTGGGATTGCTGGCGGGACCGCCGGGCAAACTGGCCGGAGAGACGGCGCGCGGAAGCCGCATGGAGCTGGCACGGGGGATGGTGGAGAACTTCTTCTTCGAAATTGAGCACTACGGCGGGCTGCTGAATGCGAACCGCACGTATTATCTGACGCGATCGCAGCCACCGTTTTTGTCGTCGGAGATTCGCGAGGTTTGGCAGGCGGAGGTTGCGGCGGGGCGGAAGCAGGAGGCGCAGGCGTGGCTGGAGGAGGCTTATCCGTATGCCGTGCGGGATCACGCGCTGTGGACGAGCGAGGCGCATCGCGCGGGGGACACAGGGCTGGCGCGGTACTACGATTTTGGCGATGGTCCGGTCGCCGAGATGGAGGACAACAATACGTACTACCAGGACGTGATTCGGTGGCTGTTGGCTCATCCCGAACAGAAGGGCGAGTATCTGGTCGAGGGCCCGGACACCGGGAGCGGAGCGCCCACTGAGGCGGAGCGGGAGAAGCTGGCCGAGGTGAGCTGCGATCCGGGAATCTCGGCCGTGTGCGCGCGGGCGCATGTGGGAACCCACTGGCTGACGAAGGATTTCTACAAGGGCGATCGGGCGATGCGGGAGTCGGGGTTCGATACGTCGTTTCGGTTTGGGGCGTTCAGCGGATCGACGCATCACTATGCGCCGGTGTGTCTCAATTCCCTGCTCTACAAGTATGAGCGCGACCTGGCATGGATGGCCGAGCAGCTGGGGAAGGCCGATGAAGCGAGGCAATGGGAGGGTCAGGCGCAGGCTCGGCGGGATGCGATGGATCGATATTTGTGGAATGCGGAAAAAGGGATGTATTTCGACTACGACTTTATGACCGGGAAGCAGTCGGACTATCACTATCTGACGACGTTCTATCCGCTGTGGGCGGGAGCAGCGAGCGCGGAGCAGGCGCGCTCGGTGGAAGGGCATGTGGGATTATTCGAGAAGCCTGGCGGGTTAGCGATGAGCACGCTGGCGTCGGGAGTGCAATGGGATTTGCCGTACGGATGGGCGCCAGTCAACTGGCTGGCTGTTGACGGGATGAAAGAAGCCGCAGATTTGAAGGATGCGGAGCGTCTAAGCAACAAGTTTATGGCGACGGTGCGCGATAATTTCGCCTGCGACCACACGATCCGCGAAAAGTTCAATGTGGTGACAGGATCGACGGATGCGCAGGTGGCTGTAGGCTATCGTCAGAATGTCGTCGGGTTCGGCTGGACGAACGGTGTTTATCTGAAGATGGAAGATTTGCTGGAAAAGGCCGGCGTCTCGAAAACCAGAGACACACAGACACACCGGCTTTGCGCTGCCGCTGAGTAAGCAAGGAAACAGAAGATCGGTGATCGCTATGAGTGAGGCGCAAACGGAACAGCATGTCGTCGTGGGACTGGGCGAACTGCTGTGGGATTTATTGCCGGAGGGGGCGCGGCTGGGTGGAGCGCCGGCAAATTTTGCAGTGATGGCGGGCCGGCTGGGGAATCGCGCGGTCGTCGCAAGCCGGGTGGGAACGGATCGCCGGGGCGAACAGGCGCGGGAAGAGCTGGATGCGCTGCCGGTGGAGAGTGGCTTCCTGCAGAGCGATACGGAATATGCAACGGGGACCGTTACAGTTGCGTTCAGCCATGGGGAGCCGGCGTATACGATCCACGAGCCGGTGGCGTGGGACCGGCTGGCGTTGACGCCGGAGTGGCGGGATCTGGCCCGGACGGCGGATGCGGTTTGTTTCGGGACGCTGGCGCAGCGGGAGGAGAGCTCGCGCGCCACGATACTGAGCTTTCTGGACGAGACGCGACGGGAGTGCGTGCGGGTCTTCGATGTGAACCTGCGCGCGCCGCACTGGTCGGGCGAAGTGTTACGTCCCTCGCTGGGGCGAGCGACCATCCTTAAATTAAACGCGGGAGAGCTGCCGCTGGTGTTGGCGGGGACCGGCGCTTGTCCTTACCCCAGTAGTGCAGCGGACGATGACGAGGTTCTGCGCGGGGCGCAGCGGCTGCTGGAGCGGTATCCGATGGATCTGGTGTGCATCACGCTGGGAGAGCGAGGCAGTTTGCTGGTAACCCGGAAAGATCAGAATCGGCATCCGGGGCTGGCGACGAAGGTGAAGGACACGGTGGGCGCGGGCGACGCGTTCACAGCCGCGCTGACGCACTATTATCTGGAAGGCGCATCGCTGGCCGTGATGAATGAGGCGGGCAACCGCTGGGGGTCGTGGGTGGCCTCGCAGGAGGGAGCTATGCCGGCCCTGCCGGCGGAGACGCTCAGGAAGATTACGGCGGAGATTGGGGCAAGAGGGTAGAGAACCGGAGCTAGAGCTCCGCTGCCCGGCGAGGTTTCGTTTTGGGCGTGATTTGTGATGGCTTCAGCTACAAATGCAGATGCCGCTTGACTCGCTTCTGCATTGATTCGGAGCGCAAGAGCGCGCAGTGATTTTTCGGATGCCTCGCTCAGGATGACAATTCATCTTTAACAACGTGGGGACGGTGATGGTTCGAGCTACCAATGCGGTAACTCGAGTGCTCACTCGTAGTGGTCGCGGCGTATGTTAGAGGATGATGACTCATATTCCGACATCGCAGGAGAGGCGCGCGCTGGGACAATTGCGGCGCAAGCAGATACGGCGGCAGGATCAGGCGCAGTGGGATGTAAAGCTGCGCCGGCACGATCCGGTGAAGCTGATTGAGGAGTCGATGCGCGGGCGGGTTCCGTCGCTGGTGACGCTGAAGTACGAGCGGATGCTGTGCTCGCCATTTGGATTTTTTCGGGGAGCCGTGCCGGTGATGGCGGCGGACCTCGCGCTGCTGCCGCATACGGGGATCGTCAACCAGATTTGCGGCGATGCGCACGTGCGCAACCTGGGAGCGTTTGCGGCGCCGGATGGGCGTCTGCTCTTCGACATCAACGACTTCGACGAGACGATTCGAGGGCCGTTCGAGTGGGACCTGAAGCGGCTGGCGACGAGCCTGATTCTGGCGGGCCGCGAGACGCAGGCGAAGAAGCTGGACGAGGCTGTCCTGGCCTTTGTCGCGAGCTATCGGAAGCTGACCGGAACGCTGTCGCGCATGCCGGTGATTGAAGTCGCGCGATACCAGGTGCATCGGTTGCAGAGAATCACGCCGGTATCGGACGCACTGCTGAAGGCGGAGCGCTCGACGCCGCTGCACACGCTGGAAACGCTCACGGTGGAAACGAAGAAGGGCCGCATCTTTAAGGACGATCCACCCTTGTTGCGCAGGCTGACGCCGCAACAGGCGCGGCCGATTCTGGCGTCGGTGAAGACGTACCGCGAGAGTCTGCTGCCGGAGCGGCAGCATTTTCTGTCACAGTACAGGCCGGTCGATGTGGCCTTCAAGGTGGTCGGCACGGGGAGCGTGGGGCTTCGGGATTATTTGATTTATCTCGAGGGAAATGGATCGCGGGATCCGCTGTTCATTCAGGTCAAAGAGGAGCCGGGCTCCGCATATGCGCCCTATCTGCCGGGCGCGGTGGGAACTGCGGGGCATCAGGGGCGGCGTGTGGCGGACGGACAGCGCGCGATGCAGTTTCAGTCGGATCCATTTCTGGGATGGACGACGATTGCGAATCGGGATTATCTGGTGCGGCAATTGAACGATCACAAGGGATCGATTGAGATTGCGGATTTGGCGGGACCCGGGCTGATCGAATATGCGGAGATGTGCGGCGAGCTGCTGGCGCGTGGGCATGCGCGGTCGGGTGACGCTTGCCTGCTGGCGGGGTATGTGGGAAACGGCGAGAAGTTTGGGGCGGCGATCGCGAAGTTCGCCGAAGCGTATGCGGACCAGACAGAAGAGGACTGGAAGCAGCTGAAGAAGAGCAGGTAGCTGGGAGCGGGAGCCAGGAGCGGGGAGCGGTCGCCGGGTTGGACGCGCGGTAAGGCTCGCGTTGGTTGCTCCGTGCGAGAATCGCTGCATGCATGAACTGGCACTGACATTCAACGGGGACAGCGCGCATACGCCGCCCTCGCATATCCTCGAAAACCTGAGTGAGGAGCAGGCGCACAGCAAGGTTGCGGGCGCACCGCACAGCATCTATGCCGAGCTGTGGCATGCGGCGTACTGGCAGGATGTGATGCTGGGCCGGGTGCATGGCAAAGGAACGCCTTCTCCGGAACACAACGCGATGAGCTTTCCGGATGAGGCTGCGGTGCGGGCCGAGGCGTGGTCGGAGCTGTGCGAGCGGTTCCTGAGCGGCGCAAAGGAAGCGGCGGCGCTGGCGGATGGAGATGCGCAGAAGCTCGACAGCATCGTGCTTTGTCCGTCACCGTCGGATCCAGCGCGGAGGATGACGATTCGCGAGCAGCTCGAAAGCTTCGCCGCGCACAACGCCTATCACCTGGGACGCGTGGTGTTGCTGCGGCAGCTGCTGGGTTGCTGGCCACCGCCGTCCGGAGGACTCACGTGGTGACTGGAACCGCCCGAGGGGGAGCAAAAGTGATGCCGACGACATTGAGTGGTCGACCGCAGGGGGCGTCTGCCGGATATTCCGGCACTCCGCTCGCGAAGAAGCTGGGCGTGAAGGATGGCCAGCGGACCTGGCGTTGGAAGATGCCGGCGAGCGTAGCGGAGGTGATTGCTTCGTGTGGGGTTTCGCCGGCTTTGGTGAAGGTTCCGCGGGCGGGCCTGGAGATGGCGCACGTTTTTGTCACGCGACGCGCGGAGCTGTCGCGGGAGCTCGAACATCTGCGGACAGCGCTGGCGCAGGATGGAACGATTTGGGTTTCCTGGCCGAAGAAGGCTTCCGGTGTGGCGACCGATGTGACGGAAGATGTTGTGCGGGAGATTTGTTTGCCGATGGGGCTGGTGGATGTGAAGGTGTGCGCGGTGGATGCGGTGTGGTCGGGGCTGAAGCTCGTGATCCGGAAGAGTGAGCGGAGGTAGGTGCGGAGCGTAATCAGCTCCAGTCCGCATCGGGATCGACTGCCCCGTCGTTCGTTCGCGGCCCTGGACCTTGTGGTCTGATGACGGGAACGCCGGTTTCGTAGTCTCCGGGCATTCCGCCGGGGCGAACCTCTTCATACCGAGCAAACTCCATTGTGCAGGAGGCGCCGCCGTGCGTTGAGGTCTGAAGGTCGTTCGCGTAACCCAGTAGTTGATTCAGCGGAACCATCGCCTTGATCACCTGCGATCCGCCCACGTGCTCAATGGCTTCAATCCGGCCGCCCCGCGAGTTGATGCCGGCGAGGATCGTGCCCATGTGCTGTTCCGGCACCATCACTTCCACCGCCATCACTGGCTCCAGCAGCACCAGGCTCGCCTTCCGCGCCGCTTCCTTGAAGGCCAGCGACGCGGCAATCTTGAAAGCCATTTCGTTCGAGTCGACTTCGTGATAGCTGCCGTCGTAGAGGATCGCCTTAAAGTCGACAACTTCGTAGCCGCCCAGAATGCCGCCGAGCGCGGCTTCACGAATGCCCTGCTCGATCGGCTTGATGTATTCCTTCGGGATCACGTCGCCCTGGATCACACTGATGAACTCAACGCCCTCGTCGGGCTCGTTCGGTCCCAGACGAATCTTCACGTGTCCGTAATTGCCCATGCCGCCCGTTTGCCGGATGTATTTGCCCTCGGCTTCGGCTGACTTGCGGATGGTCTCGATGCAGATGACCTGCGGCTTGCCGAGGAAGATCTCAATTCCGTGCGCGCGAGAAATTTGATCGGCAATCGACGACGCGGTTCGCTCGCTCATGGAATGGAGGACGGACACGCCGCTTTCCGCGGTGGTGATTTTCATTGTGGAATCGTGGGAGACAAGATTACTGAGAACACGATGGAGGACTGGACGGGCTTCGGTACTTGTGATGAAGGCCACGGACAGGATTGGTCGAAATGGCAGGTCTGGCTTGTGCATTGTTGGCTATTTGATCTTTGCAGAAGCAGGCCGGCGGGGGCGCTGTTTGGCGGAGACGGATTTGATGATAAGTTTGCGGGGCTGAGTCGGGTCGAACTTTTTGCTCGAGAGCTCGAGGGCCTGGGCGATGAGGTCCTGGACGCCAGGATCATCGAGGATGGCTGGATTTTTGAGTTTGATATGGCGGACCTGATTCCCGTTTCCTTCGAGGTAGCCTTCGGGATCGCGGAGGCGGGTGCCGCTCTGGAGGAAGAAAAGGCTGACCCAGCGCGGGAAGAGCGCGATGGAGAAGATCGCGTCGGAGGTGCGTTCGGTGGGGCTGAATCCGATGGCGAGGGCGTTGTAGTTGTCGTAGACGAGCTCGATGGCGCCGGGGAGGCGGGCGCGCATCTTGCGGAGGGCCAGTCGGCCCTGGGCGGCAACTTCAGGGGTGAATTTGTCGAGGAAAGTGTCGAGTTGGGCGGCGGGGGATTTTTCTTTTCCAGCACTCGGCACCAGCTTCTTTCTCGCGGGTTGGGTGGTGCGCCGAGGCATGTTCGGAAAAATAGTAGCAGGTAGGAATTGACGAAGCAGAATGCGCGGCGTTATGGATGCAGAGGGTTGATCCAGCGGAGTCCTGAAAAGCGTGTGAAGTCACGATCGGTGGTGTGCAATACACCGCCGAATTCGATGGTGAGGGCCGCGAGCTGTGCATCGCTGGTGAGCGGACCACGGACCTGGCCTTCGATCAGCAACTGACGGTAGATTGTCCAGTGCCGTTCGCCTGGCGCGAGGGTCTGCACCTGGGGACGGGTGAGCCACTCCTCGACCAGGGCGACGGCCCTTTGCATTGGGAGCGAATCGGGCAGATTTGGATTGGTCGCGATGCGAAGGAAGGCAGAGATCGATTGCCAGGGAAGTCCAACCGGATCCGGGTGAGACAGTGTCCGCTCGAACCACACCCTGGCGGAGCGATGCGCGGTGGCCGATCGATTGTAGGCGTACAGGAGGAGATTCGCATCGATGACGATCATCGGCGAGCGGGACCTTCGAGGGCGTCGAGCAGCTCTTCGATATTGTCCTGATTGAGTCCGGCCGGAAGAGACAGATCGAAGGGGGTGACAATAAAGGGTTCGAGAGGTTTTTCCCGCTGGGCGGCGATCAATCCCATGCGCAGGATGCGATTGACGGTGGCCTTGAGAGGATCGCCAGAACGGCGAACTTCCTTCCTGAGGAGGGCGGCGACATCGTCGTCAAGGGTGAGAGTGGTGCGCACATCATGATGATTGAACGTACAGCATCATGATGTCAAGGGACCTGGAGACCGTTTGTGAGTTATTTGGTTTCGGAGAGTGCGATATATTGCAGCAAATTCCGGAATGAGGCGAAGTATTTGCCTGCAAAGCAAAAAGCCCGCTCCGGAGAGCGGGCTTTTTGATGTTATGCCGGCGATCACCTAATCTCCCACACACTTTCGCGTGCAGTACCATCGGCCCAACGAGGCTTAACTTCCGTGTTCGGGATGGGAACGGGTGGGACCCTCGCGGTATGGTCACCGGCAAACTTGCTGGGCGTTTTGGATCCTTCGCGCAGAGCACTCAGGATTTCAGCGGCGGGCTCGGACGCCCGCAAAACGCCTCAACTTGAGCGACGCCTGGCGGGTGGTTTCTCCCGCGGCCGATGGGTCCGGACAGTTTCTTCGGGGACCGCTGTCGGCAGACTGGCGTCACAGCTTAGCTGACCGGGAGACTGGAGTGGACTGGAATGAACTCGAACAAACTCGGGCTCCCGGATCAGGGAAAACGAAAATCGATTGGGGTTCCGGGCGCTGTTGAGGCGCCGCGGATGGTACAAGGCTTCCGTTGAATGTCTGCAGAGAAATTGACTGCGCAGAGTTAATTCTATGGATAAGCCGAACGGGCGATTAGTACTGGTCAGCTGCACGCATTACTGCGCTTTCACCTCCAGCCTATCAACCAGGTGGTCTTCCTGGGCCCTTCAGGGAGATCTCATCTTGGGGCGTGCTTCCCGCTTATATGCATTCAGCGGTTATCACAACCGAACTTCGCTACCCAGCCGTGCCATTGGCATGACAACTGGAACACAAGAGGTTCGTCCATCCCGGTCCTCTCGTACTAAGGACAGCCCCCCGCAAATCTCCTACGCCCACAGCAGATAGGGACCGAACTGTCTCGCGACGTTCTGAACCCAGCTCACGTACCGCTTTAATAGGCGAACAGCCTAACCCTTGGAACCTTCTACAGCTCCAGGATGCGATGAGCCGACATCGAGGTGCCAAACCGGAGCGTCGATATGAACTCTTGGCTCCGATCAGCCTGTTATCCCCGGCGTACCTTTTATCCGTTGAGCGATGGCCCTTCCATACAGAACCACCGGATCACTAAGGCCTGCTTTCGCATCTGCTCGACTTGTAGGTCTCACAGTTAACCACTCTTATGCCTTTGCACTCGACGACTGATTTCCAAACAGTCTGAGAGTAGCTTCGCGCGCCTCCGTTACAATTTAGGAGGCGACCGCCCCAGTCAAACTACCCGCCTTACTATGTCCCTCTCCCGGGTAACGGGAGGAGGTTAGAATCACAGCACTCGCAGGGTGGTATCTCACCGGTGGCTCCACCGAATCCGAGAATCCGGTATCAAAGCCTCCCACCTATCCTGCGCAGCAAGAGCCATAACTCATAGTAAAGGTGTAGTAAAGGTGCACGGGGTCTTTCCGTCTAGCTGCGGGTAACCGGCATCTTCACCGGTACTACAAGTTCGCCGAGCAACTCGTTAAGACAGTCGTACGATCGTTACGCCATTCGTGCAGGTCGGAACTTACCCGACAAGGAATTTCGCTACCTTAGGACCGTTATAGTTACGGCCGCCGTTCACCGGGGCTTCAGTTCGAAGCTTCGCCTCGCGGCTAACCTCTCCCTTTAACCTTCCGGCACCGGGCAGGCGTCAGCCCCTATACGTCGTTTTCGACTTAGCAGAGACCTGTGTTTTTGTTAAACAGTCGCCGTACGCGTTTCACTGCGGCCCATCCGAAGATGGGCGACCCTTCTCCCGAAGTTACGGGTCTAATTTGCCGAGTTCCTTAACAAGCTTTCACTCGAGCGCCTTTGGATATTCTCCTCGTCTACCTGTGTCGGTTTGAGGTACG
>CAWBEP010000017.1:0-174757 GCA_963787915.1 uncultured Acidobacteriaceae bacterium
TGGGGGCGCACCGGCGAGTGGTTTGCAATGGACAACTGGGGCGTGAAGCCGGATATTCTGGTGACCGCCAAGGGCATCACGTCGGCTTATGTACCGCTGGGCCTGTGCGCGACGAACGACAGGATTGCCTCCTACTTCGACGACCACTACTTCTCGCACGGGCACACCTACGAGGCCCACCCGATCACGCTGAAACCGGCGGTTGCGACGATCCACGAGATGCAGCGGCTCGATCTGGTGAAACGGTCGAAGAGGATGGGTGAGTATCTCGGGCCGAAGCTCAAAGCCCTGGCGGCGAAGCATCCCTCGATTGGCGAGGTGCGCGGGTTAGGGCTGTTCTGGGCGCTGGATCTGGTCAGGAACCGCACGACGAAAGAGCCCTTCAACACGATGAAGGACAAGGTGAGTGGGACGGCGATGGTCGTCGATAAGGTCGCAGCCGAGATGCTCAAGCGCGGCATCGCGATTCAATCGTGGATCAGCCATCTTGTGGTGGCGCCTCCGTTGATCATCGAAGAGAAGGATATCGATTTCGCGGTTGAGGCGCTCGATGGAGCGCTGGCGATCGCGGATGGTGAGGTGGCTTAGGGCTTTCACCACAGAGGACACTGAGAACACAGAGGAACCCTCCAAATGAAAAGGCCGGATCTTTTTGGGATCCAGCCTTTTTTGTAGAACCGAAAAGCAACCGGTTCCTCGCTTCGCTCGGGATGACAGCATTTGTCAACGGTGCTTGATGAAATCGCCGGTTTGGAGCTCGTTCATGGCCTGGCGTAGTTCGGCCTGGGTGTTCATGACGATGGGACCGTACCAGGCGACCGGCTCCTCGATCGGCTTGCCGGAGACGAGGAGAAACCGGATACCTTCCGGTCCTGCCTGGACCTGGATTTCATCGCCGCGGTCGAAGAGGACGAGCGAGTGGTTGCTCGCGTCATAAACGGGCTGCGCGTTCGGGTCCGCGCCTGATTCGGTCAGAACCGCCTGCGGATCGGATGCGTCGCGGAAGGTTCCCGATCCGGCGAAGACGTAGGCAAATGCATTGCGCGTGGTTTCGACCTTGAGGCGCTTCTTCTTGTTCGGGGGCACCGAGACGTCGATGTAGTTCGGATCGGCGGCTAAGCCTTCGACCGGACCGCGCTTACCCCAGAATTCGCCGCAGATGATGCGGGCGGTTGTGCCGTCGTCCTCGGTGACTTCGGGGATGGCCGCCGACGGAATGTCCTGGTAGCGCGGGTCGGTCATCTTGAGATGCGAGGGCAGATTGGCCCAGAGCTGGAAGCCGTGCATGCGCCCCTGCGGATCACCTTTGGGCATTTCCTGGTGCAGGATGCCGCTGCCGGCGGTCATCCACTGCACGTCCCCGGCGGTCATCTTGCCCTTGTTGCCGAGCGAGTCGCCGTGCTCGACCGAGCCGGCCAGAACGTAGGTGATGGTTTCGATGCCGCGATGCGGGTGCCACGGGAAACCCTTGAGGTAGTCCTCGGGGTGCTCGTTGCGGAAGTCATCGAGGAGGAGGAACGGATCGAAGTCCTTGGTTTTGCCGAAGCCGAAGGCGCGCTGAAGGCGCACGCCTGCTCCTTCGAGGGTGGGTTGAGTCGACAGAATTTCTCTAACGGGCCTGAGTGACATTGCTTTTCCAATCTGGTCTGGGGAGGGTGGACCATCCCATTAGATTCGCCAGGGTGCAGGAACGATGCGGGCGCTGGAACGGCAGTGAACAGGCGACAGGAGGGTTGAGGATGAGGCGCGGGCTGGGCTTGCGGCACGCCCGCCGGACTGCGCGTTTACCGGCCAGCCGTTGCCCGTCAAACCATCTGGATGACCAGAACGATGCCCAGCAGCAGCACGGCCACCGGTACCCAGAAGTGGCTGTCGGTCAAAATCGCTCGCAGCATCTCGATCCTCCCAGCAGGGAAGAAGTATATCCGGCGCATCCTTCACCGCGCCAACCGGAAGTCGAGTCGCCCGATCCCCGCTTCTTCCGGGTAAGATCGACGAGGCATGGTATCCGCCTTCCCCGAGGGCTAAGAACGCAGGACCAGCCGCGGAGCGTATCTTGTCTTCCCAACCTGTGATGAAAGCAGCGCCGGTACCGGCTCCAACCGGCCCGTTGAGCGCATCGCCCTACTCGCGCTTTGGATTGGGAACCGCTTGTGCGTTTGCCGCGGGCGCCTGGCTGGGAGCAGCGGAGGCGCCGGCGCGGCTCGTGGCCTCAGGCTATTCGCCCTTCGCCATCTCCTTCTGTATGGTGCTCGGCGTCTTTCTGGCGCGCTGGACGCTCCCCGTCATGATGAAGGGTACCAACTCTGTAATGCGCGACCTGCGCCAGCGGCCCCACTTGATTCTCTGGGCCATCCTTGCGGGCGCGCTGTGGGCGGTCGCCAATACCCTCACCATTTCCGCGATTCGCGATGTTGGCCTGTCGATTGCCTTTCCCCTCTGGAACACCAATAGCCTGATCGGCATTTTCTGGGGCTGGCTGCTCTTCCGCGAACTGGAAGGCGCGTCGGCCAGGAGCTGGGCCCGGGTCCTGGGCGGCGCGGCGGCGATTGTGGCGGGATCTGTCTTGCTCTCGATCCTCACCGTCCACTCCATGGCGGGCACGCGGGGGCTTGCTTTACGCGGCATTGCCGCTGCACTCGCAGCCGGTCTGTTGTGGGGCACGATGTACGTCCCTTATCGCAAAGCATACCTCTCGGGGACCAATCCTCTCTCCTTCGTAACGATCTTCACCTTTGGAGAAGTGGGGACGATGCTGTTTCTCGGTGCCGCTCTGCCGGGCGGCCTGCGTGCTCTTGGCGGCGAGCTGCACGCGCTCCGCCCTTCTGTTTTGTGGCTGCTCCTCGGCGGATTCTGCTGGGTGATCGGCGACTTGTTTCAGCAATACGCAACGAAATATGTCGGAATCAGCCGCGCCATCCCGCTCTCGAACACGAATCAACTGTGGGGATTTGCGTGGGGCGTGCTGGTCTTCGGAGAGCTGGCGCACGTTCCTGCCTCCGTGCGGGTGCTGGCGCTGGCCGCCTCCGGCCTGATGATCGCTGGCGCCATGCTGATTGCCGGAGCCTCCGTTTCCGCGGCTGAATCCGCATCCTGCGTGCGCGCGGTTGGCCGCGAATGCGAGCGCTACGAGATGGATCTGGACCAGACGCTCCGCGCCCAAGCCGGTATGGAGCGCGTCGCGGCCGGCGAACCGCGCCGCTGGTGGGACTTTGTCATCATGGCCGCAGCCGCGGGCGTCTTTGTCTGGTTCGCCCGGTATGCACGCGTTCCTCATGTTGCGATGCAGGCGTCTTTTGCCATCGCGCTGATCGTGATCCTGCTGGCAATTCTGGGCGCATGCGGATGGCTGCTTTGGAAGAGGACTCGCTTTGCCTGAGTTGCTTTCTGTGCTCGCGGCGATCCAGGCCTGATTGGCCCGAAATCGCATTGGATTTCTCCGCCGTTCCAGATACATTGGCAACAACCCGTTGAAGACGAACGCAACATCGATAGATATCGTGGGCGTGGGCCTGAACGCCTCAGATACGGTGATTCCTCTTCGGCAATTCCCCGGATCGGGATCCAAAGTTGAAATTCGCTCCGCCACGGTCCTGCCTGGCGGACAGGTAGCCACCGCCATGGTCGCGTGCCGGCGCTGGGGTCTGCGTGCCCGCTACGTGGGCAAGCTCGGCGATGACGAAGCGGCCAGGCTGCATCGAGCGGAGTTCATCAACGCCGGCGTGGAGACCCAACTCCTCATCGCGCCCGGCTGTGCGAGCCAGCAGGCTTTCATTCTCGTTGAAGATTCCGGCGAGCGAACGGTCCTCTGGAAGCGCGATGAACGTCTTACGCTGCGCCCCGAGGATCTGCAGAAGGAATGGATCACCGATGCGGGCGCATTGCATGTGGATGGACACGATACCGAAGCGGCCATCGTCGCGGCCGGTTGGGCGCGCGACGCCGGAATCCCGGTTATAGCGGACCTCGACGACCTGTATCCGAACGTGGAGCGGCTCATCCCCAAGGTCGACTATCTCATTGTGAGTCGCGACATTCCCGAACGGCTGACCGGAAACTCCGATCTGCGGGAGGCCCTGCAGCTCGTTCGGAAGGAGTTTGGTTGCACGCTGACAGCGGCGACCCTCGGCTCGGATGGCGTGCTGGCCTGGGACGGTCGTGATTTCTGCTATCGTCCGGCGTTTCGCGTAACCGCCGTCGACACGACAGGCGCCGGCGATATCTTTCACGCTGGATTTATCTACGGCCTCCTGCAGGGAAGAGCACTCCATCAAACGCTGGATTTCGCGTGCGCCGCGGCGGCACTTAACTGCACCGGAATCGGAGCGCGCGGCGGCATTCAGCCGGTGAGCGGTATTGAGGCTATGATCGCTGCCGGCTCGCGCTATGAGTTCGATCTGGATAACCTCCTGCGTGGTGCGCAGGGCCAGTCCGTCGCAATCCGCCCTTAGTTCAGCCGGGGGCTGTCCTTAGCCCAATCAGGGCGAGGCGACAAAAATCTCCGAAGCGTGACGCTGTTCCGGCTGCGGCGTCGATAACGGCAGTTCGACGATAATCTGAGCTCCGCCCGTGGGCCGGTTGCGTGCCACGGCGCGACCTCCATGAGCTACCGCAACCGCACTAACGAAGGCCAGGCCCAGACCGTGTCCCTCTGAAGTGCGTCCCTTCGCAAACCGCTGGAAAACGCGGGGAAGCATATCGTCAGCGAAGCCAGGACCATCGTCGTTCACGGTAATAGAGGCATTTCCCCCCAGCGCGGTGGCCTCGATCGAAATCGACGCGCCCGGACCGGCGTACCGCAGCTCGTTTTCCATCAGGTTCGACAGCAAGCGCGTGCAAAGCGAAAGGTCAGCGGCAATGCACGCCGGCCCCGCGGCAAAGATGTTCAGCCGCTGCTGGCGATCGGAGAATGCGGGGGCGTACAGGTCGGCCACGCGCTGCAGGAGATTGCTCAAATCCACAGTCTCGCGGTGCAAACGGAGCGCTCCTCCTTCTCCTTCGGCGACATCGAGAGAAGTAGTAATGGCTTCGGAAAGACGATCAAGGTGGTCGATGGCCCTGGCAACCAGTTCGGAAGACTGTTCGCGATCGTCCAGGGACAGAGCGATCTCCAGGCTGCCGCGTACGGAAGTGATCGGGCTCTTGAGATCGTGGGCGACGGAGTCGGTGAGCGTGCGCAGCTGGTTTACCGAGGCGGAGATGCGGTCGAGCATGTTGTTGAACGTGCGCGCCAGACGAGCGACTTCGTCCTGCTGGTGTCCGACCGGCACCCGCGTGCCCAGGTCATCAGTGCGAATGCTGGCGGCGGCGCCCGTGATCGCGTCCACCCGCTTCAGCATGCGGCGAAGGCCAAGGAGGGTCACCAGGAATCCGAACGCAACCATGAACATCCAGCCCAGGAAAAACCGCAACAGCAACTGGCGCAGAAGATGAACTGCCCCTAAATCCAGCAAGCCGAGGTAAACACGGCTCGCTCCTGGCGACATATCGAGGGCCACGACCCGGAAAGGCTCATCCCAGCCGTCCACGCGCATCGAGACAGGGGAGCGCTCTGGAACATTGGAGTGGCGCAATGCGTCGAGAAAGTGAGTGCTGTCGTGAGGACCCACCCATACCGGAGGATCGGATGGGCGTCCAAGTTGCGCAAAGAAGACAGTGTTGCCTTTCACATGCTGGCCACCGCTGTCCCAGGAAACCTCCTGGGAAGCAAGTTCAGCGACCTCTTCGACGATGCGCTCGTAGAAGGCATCGCGCGGTGTGTTGAGAGCCACCTGGCGCAGCGTCTCGCTTTCGCCCACCAGCCACGAATCGCCGCGTTCGCGAATCGTGCGGGCCACCATGATGTACATCACGAGGAAGACCGCGGCGCTGGCCGCGGCAAAGACCGCAGTGCTGCGCAGGGTCAGCCGCCAGGTCGCGGTCCGGTAAAACGAGGTGCCGACTCTGGATAACATGGCAGATCTTAATCCTGCAGGAGATAGCCGACGCCGCGGATGGTGCGAATCAAGGGCCGTTCGGATTCACGATCCACCTTGGAGCGCAGGCGATGAATGTGCACGTCCACAATATTCGTCGAAGTGTCGATCCGCATCTTCCACACGTGATCGAGCACCATAGCGCGTGTAACCACCCGGCCCGCGTTACGGCAAAGGTATTCGAGCAGCCCGAATTCCTGCTGAGTGAGTTGTAGTTCGACGCCTGCCCTGCGGGCCTCACGTCGGATCAGGTCGATTTCCAGATCGGCAACGTGGAGCCGTGTGGTTTCCGACTGTCCCGGAGTGCTGCGCCGGAGCAGCGCCCTCAGCCGGGCCTGCAGCTCCGCAACGGCAAAGGGCTTGGTCATGTAGTCGTCGCCGCCCCGTTCGAGGCCGAGCACGCGCTCATCGACCGAACGCCGGGCCGACAGGATGAGCACCGGAGACGCAACCCCCTGCGCGCGCAGACGCTGGATTAGTTCGAGGCCGTCAATGTCCGGCAAGGTCAGGTCCACAACCAGGGCGTCATGCACGCCTTCCAGCGCCATGGTTTCTGCTTCGCTGCCATGCGCGCAGGCGTCCACGCGAAAGCCCGATTCGGTCAGGGCCCGCGTCAGGAATTCCCGGATCATTTTGTCGTCTTCGACGACGAGCAACCGCATGAGTTCTCCCTTAACGTGGGGGGCTGTTCCTTGCGCCGCTGTGGTCTGCGCCAAAAGGCGTGGATGTGTGCAGGGATTGCCCTTTTCACATTACGCTCGGAATCGCCGTCGCCAAAATGCGCGTATTACAAAGTTGTCATGGTGGTTCTCGTCCGCGTTTTCGAGGTTGGACTGCCGATGGGCTGCGGGGTGAGCAGAGATTGCAGGGGAGAGGTTCGGGCAATGCACGATACGTTGCGGATGAGGGAACCAGGCCCCGATCCCAGCATCGCTTCAGAAAGGAGCATGCTTTGCGATTCCACATTTCTGGCTGCCTTTGGTCGGCAGGTTGACCGGTTGAACGGTCAGCTGCGCGCGCTGCCCTGCCAGGAGTCCAGCTCCGAACGCGGCGGCATGGTGAAGGAGAAAGTGAGGCAGCGTCTGTTCGCCGATATGGACGGCGAGAAGTTCACGAAACAGCGCCGGCTGGGCGGCAAAGGCGTGCAGCGTGCGATTGCGAAGCGATGGAAAGCGGTCAAGCAGGAGAAGGAGCGCAGCCATGCGCTGCGGGAGGGCGAGGATGGCGGCGTGATGCAATTCGTAAAGGTCGAGGCCGCCGGAATCAAGGGACTGGGCAAGGAGGAGCGCCTGGCGGAAGGCGAGGCCGAGGCCTTCGCCGGTGATGGCATCGGCTGAACCGCTCGCGTCCCCAAGAAGCGCAACACCGCCGAAGGTTGCGTTCCTGCGTGTGACGCGACGGAGGCAACGGGTCAAAGTGACGCAGCCGCGGTCGGTTGATATGGGTTCAGCGCCGCAAAGCTTGTCGCGCAGTATCGGAATGGAGGCGAGGATGGCCGCTATCCGCACGGACGGGTCCCGCGTCATGACGGACACGCAGAGCTCTTCCGGTCCCGTTGGCGTGATGTAGGCCTGGCCGAGGTCGCTCCAGTGCACCTCTACCTGGTTCGACCACGGGGAGACCCGGAAATGGGCGCGGAAGCCGAAGCGGCGGCTGCGGAGGCTGCCGCCTTCGAGACCGGCCCAGGAGCGGACACGCGATGCATTGCCGTCGGCGCCCACGAGCCAGCGATAGGCGATGGGCTGGCCGGAGAGGGTCGCGGCATGGCCTGGCTTTAGCACGACCCGGGTTTTCCAGAAGAAACGCACGCCTGCTGCAGAGGCACGATCGACGAGCAACTGGTGCAGCGTGGTGCGGCGGACGCCGATTCCCCGACCGGAGGGAAATTCAGCAGAGACGCGCGCATGCTCCGACGCGAATGTGATGCCGTTGAAAGCTGCGCCGTGGTGGGGTTCGAGGTCGACGCCGAGCCGTGCCAGTTCCACGCGCGAGTCGGGCATGATCCCTTCGCCGCAGGCCTTATCGATGGGCGGCCGAAGGGCATCGGCGACCAGAACCTCCGCCCCTCGCTGGCGCAGGGCGATGGCGGCCGCCAGACCCGCTGGCCCTCCTCCAACGATGAGAACGTCACAACTATTGTTACTCATAGCTCACCACCCGGACCGAAACCGCCCGCGGAGGAATACGTTTCGCGGCGCTTCACCATTCGAGCAGCGACATCTCAGCGCAGAAGCCCGGGCCCATGGCGGCGAGGATGCTGCGAGCTCCCGGCACGGGCCGCTGGTGCTTCATGATCTCATCGAGGACCACAAGGACCGATGCCGATGACAGATTGCCGACACGTCGAAGCGCTTCCCAGGAGACAGTGAGCGCCTCGCGAGGCAGGCCAAGAGACTCGGCTGTCGCCTCCAGGACCTTCGGACCGCCCGTGTGCATGATCCAGGTGCCGATATCGAGGCGGGTGAGATTCTGCGTGGCGAGAAAATCATCGACGTTGCGCCCGAGATTCTCGACGATCACTTTCGGAACTTCCGGAGAGAGCACAATACGAAAGCCGTGTTCGGAAATGTCCCAGCCCATTACCTCTTCGGTATCGGGGTAGAAGACGCACTGGCTGGCGGCGATCCGCGGGCCGGTGCGCGGGACTTCCTGGCCGCCGATCAGTACAGCCGCGGCCCCATCGCCAAACAGGCCGGTAGAGATGACGTTAGCAACAGACCGGTCGTCGCGCTGGAACGTCAGCGAGCAAAGTTCGACGGCCAGCAGCACGGCAATCTGGTCTGGGTGGGCGCGAACGTAGTCCGCGACGCGTGCGATTCCTGCCGCGCCTGCCACACATCCGAGTCCGAAGATGGGGTTGCGGCGGATGTTTGGCGAAAGCCCCATCCGATTCACGAGCCGCGCGTCGACCGAGGGGCTGGCCACGCCGGTAACGGAGACGAAGAAGATGGCGCCAAGCTGATCGCGGGAAAAGCCTGCCTGCTTCAGGACGCAGTCGATGGCGCGTTCGCCAAGCTCCTGGGCAACCTCGATCCAGACATTGTTGGTTTTTCCGAATGTGTCGAGCGGCAGGTATTCATCGAGCCGCCGGGAGAAGTAGCGCCCGTCTACGCCGGTGTGCTGATGGAGCCGCTCAAGAATAGCGGCGAATTTTCCGGTATCGCCGTAGTACGCGAGGAGAGCGTCGATCACCTCACGCTGGGGATAGTAGTGCTGGGGAAAGGCAGTCGATGTGGCAAGAATATGCATGCAGTTGTCTTGTCTCTCCAGTTGAGCTTAAAGGGATCGCGGACGGAGCGTTGCGTCCAACGAGTGTGATGCCGGATCGATGGTTCCCAGGCAAGCGCCGAGCCGGACGCCCTGCAGACCCATAATGGTATTGCCTTGCCACGGATTCTTCATTGGACTCCACGCCGCAACAGGAGTGATCGGTGCAGCGGGGTGCATTGCGTTGGCGGAGGTGAAAGGGTGGCCGTTACTGGTGCGATACTGCACAATTTGCCAGCAGCGGACGTTATCGTATAGTAATGTTCGTGTCGCGATGCTTCCGCTGATCGACCGCGGAACCGAAAAGGGAGCCGCTCGCACGCAGGCTTCCATCGCAGCAGGGCCCGCATCCCCAGATTCGCTTCAGTACGGAGCATGCTTTGCGATTCCACGGTTCTGGCCTCTTTGGGTCGGCACTCTTCTGTTGCTTTCTGGCCCAGTGGAGCACAAGTTGGCTGCACGCCGCGTCTTCTTCTCTGAATCAGAGAACTCCGGACACCGAAAAGCAGCTGAAAACTCTCTCCCTCGAACAGCTCGGAAAAATCGAAGTCGTCACTGAATCGAAAGAGCCCACCGAGGTCTGGAACACCCCCGCGGCGATCTTCGTGCTCACCCAGGACGATATCCGCCGATCCGGCGTCACGAATGTTCCCGATGCCCTGCGTCTGGTCCCTGGGGTAAACGTCGCGCGCGTCAGTGGGGATCGCAACTGGGTGGTCGCGATTCGCGGGCTTGGCGATCAGTATTCGAAATACGTGCTGGTCCTCATCGATGGGCGCAGCGTCTACACGCCGTTGTTCGGCGGCGTCTTCTGGACGATCGACAATGTGATGCTCGAGGACATCGACCGTATCGAGGTCATCCGCGGCCCGGGAGGAACGATCTGGGGCACCGACGCGGTCAACGGCATTATCAACATCATCACAAAGTCCGCGAAGGACACCCATGGCGTGCTGGCCTCCGCGGGCGGCGGCAGTACCGATCAGGACACTGAAGAACTGCGCTACGGCAACCGCAGTCACGGATTTGATTTTCGTGCGGGCGGGTTTGGGTTTGTGCGCGGAGCGGAATACCACCAGGCCGGGCAGCCAAATTACGACTGGTCGCGGCTGGCGCAGGTTGGCTTTCGTGGCGATTGGGTGGGTGGACGCGACAACGTGACCCTCCAGGGCGATGCCTACATCGCGCATCTGGGAGATGCGCAACAGCTTTCCACCTACACTCCACCCGCCGCGTTTGTTTCGTACAAATCAACCGATGTGTATGGCGGCAACCTCCTCGGACGCTGGCGCCGGGAGTTGCCGAAGGATTCCGACCTCTACCTCCAGGCCTTCTGGACACACGATTACCGCACCGGCCCCAACTTCCAGGAGACGCGGGACACCTTCGATATCGATTTTCTCCATCGGACGCCGCCCACCGCGTGGCAGCAATTTACCTATGGCCTGGGTGCTCGCTGGAGTCCCAGCTCGACGAGCCAAACCATTCCCACCGACAATTTTGTACCGGCAGGGCAGACCGAAAGCATTTACAGCGGCTTCCTCCAGGAAGAGCTGCACCTGGTTCCGGAGCGTCTCTCGCTGACCCTGGGCTCGAAGCTGGAACACAACAGCTACACGGGCTTTGAATACGAGGCCAACGGACGCCTTTTGTTCACGCCGCATTCGGATCAGACGCTGTGGGCGTCGATCTCCCGCGCCGTGCGCATCCCGGATCGCGTCGACGAGAACATCGACGTGGAGGGCTATGCCGGCGGATCGATTTGGGCGGAGATTCTCGGGAACACGCACTTACGCTCCGAGCGTCTGCTGGCCTACGAAGTTGGCTATCGGGGGCTTTTGGGGAAGCGCGTTTATTTCACGCTCGCCGGATTTCACAACGTCTACGGCGACCTGATCGCACAGGGACCGCCGTTTCTGGCAACAACCACCACGCCCCCGTTTCCAGCAGGTTCCGTAGTGATTGGATTTCAATATAAGAACGGCATTCGTGGCTCGACCGACGGTTTCGAACTGGCGCCGGAGTGGCAGGCTGCTTCCTGGTGGCGATTCAAGGCGGCCTACTCTTATTTGCACGTGAACCTGTCAGACGAGCCGGATCTCCCCTTTCCTCTGACCTTGACCGCTTTGCATGGCTCCAGTCCGAACAGTCAGGTAGTGGCCCGGTCGATGATTGACCTGCCGGGGCATCTGGAATTCGATCAGACGTTCCGGTACATCGGCGCTTTGCCCGCGCAAAACGTCGAGGCATATGAAACAGCGGACGTGCGTTTCGGGCGTCATGTCGCACCGGGCCTCGATTTGTCGGTGGTGGGCCAGAATTTGCTGCAGCCGCATCATGACGAATACGGGATCAGCCCGGGGCCGAATGTGGGGATCAGGCGCGGCGTCTACGCAAAGCTGGTCTGGACCTCGAAGTAGCCTGCTCAAAAGACACTCACCACAAAGGACACGGAGAGCACAGAGTTTGAACGATATAGCTTGCGGGCGCCATGACTTTCCTTGTGCAGCCGCGGCCGGCACTGGCGCAGCCCGTCCCTTTTAAACGGCCTTCTCCGCAGCTTCGACCGTATGAGCGATCAGCGTCGCGATCGTCATGGGGCCCACGCCGCCGGGAACGGGTGTGTACGCAGAGCAGCGGTCGATCACTCCGGACAGCTCGATGTCGCCGACGCCGCCGGGATGGTAGCCCGCATCGACGACGACGGCGCCATCGCGAATCCAGTCGCCGCGGATGAACTCAGGCTTGCCGACGGCGCCGATGACGATCTCCCCACGCCGGACCACGTCGGCGAGGTTTTTCGTGCGGGAGTGGCAGATGGTGACGGTGGCATTGGCGGCCAGCAGCATCATCGCCATGGGGCGGCCGAGGATCGGGCTGCGTCCAACGACGACGGCTTCGCGCCCTTCGATGGGGATCTGATACCGGCGGAGCAGGCGCATGATGCCGGCGGGGGTGGCGGAGCCGTACGCAGGCTCGTCCATCGCCATGCGGCCGAAGCCGTGGGCGGTGACGCCGTCGACGTCTTTGTCGAGGGCGATGCGGTCGAAGCAGGCTCGCTCGTCGATCTGTTTGGGAACGGGATGCTGCAGCAGAATGCCGCGAACGCGCAGATTGGCGTTGAGCTCGTCGATGGCGGCCAGGAGCTCCGTGGTGGTGGTGGTGCCGGGGAGCGCGATGCTGAGCGATTCCATGCCGACACGGCGGCAGGCGTTGCCTTTCATCTTGACGTAGGTGGCGGAGGCGGGATCGTCGCCGACCAGGATGGTCGCGAGAATGGGCGGCTCGGCGAGATGAAGGCGCGCGACTCGTATGGTGAGTTCGGCTTCCAGTTCTTTGGCGCAGGCTTTGCCATCGAGAAGGATCGGAGGCATAAAGACAGGTTACAGGGAGCGGGTTGCAGGTTACAGGGAGCAAGTGCAGCGGAGCGTGAGCAGCGAAGCGGAGAGTCAATTAGCTGGCTGGGCTCCCGCCCCGAGAACCCATCCCATCCCCGCCTCAATCTCACCCTGGGCACCAAAACGTGAAGGGGCATGGCTTCAGCCGTGCCGAACTGGGGATATAAAACTCTCTGGCTTCAGCCCCTGAGCACCAGCCTTGCGAATGCATTTGCTCTTCACGCCCGTATCGTCCGCCATCCGGAACCTTCTTCTTAAATCGCGCGAATCATGCGGACCGGGAGAAAGATGACCGCCCCGACCAGCTCCAGCGCGCCGCCCACGGCGATGCCAACAATGCGGAAGGGAAGCAGGAGCACCCAAACAATCGGGTAGGCGATCAGCGCCAGCAAAGCCAAAGGCCAGCACAGAACGAAGAGAATGCAGAAGAGAAGGAATTTTGCCATGACTAACTCCTGAAGCGGATCCCGAAGATCCGTGACCCGGGCGCGGGCTGGTTCGCTGCACGCGCGAGTCGAACATTATTGTTACGCACCCGCCGGGTGTGGAGTTCCCATTGACCACAGAGAACACGGAGAGCACAGAGAATTCACCAGAATTCCGTGCGCGTTGTTTCCCAATTTCCATTGAGTAGCCGAACAAAATCAAGACCCCTGTGCTCTCTGTCCCTCTGTGGTGGGTTTTCGCTGACCGCTGAGGGCTGTCTCACCTCGGCATGTGCAGCCCCAAAGCGTCGAGGACGTCAGGATCGGGCGTCGTGACGCCGTTTTCTTTGCGGACCACGCCAAAGTTCTCCTGATAATCCCACATGGCCCAGCCAATGTGATTCTTCTCGAAGGCGACGCGCATATCGTGCAGCCACTGTGCACGGGCTGCGGGCGGTGCGTAATCACGCAGGACGCCGAACTCGCCGCAGTAGACGGGAACGTGGTGCAGAGTCGCCCATTTCCCCGCAAAAGCAATTGTGTTTTCGACGCGCGCGTCGTCCCAGCGATCTTCCCCGTAAGTATCCAGAAAAAACTGGCCCGACAGGGTGGGCTCTTCGTCCAGTTTGGGAGCAATGTCTTCGGGCGTCGACGGGTAGGGGATGGCGCGCTCAGGGCGCACCTCGGTGCTGGTCCACGTGGCGCCCTGGTGGGTGAAGGGGAACGGCTCGTAGTCGTGGAAGGTATAGATGATGTTGGGGTCGGCGAGGGGCTCGAGAGCGAGCAGGTCCTGGAGGCCCGACCAGTGCGCGCCCGCGGCGATGATGGTGTGCTGCGGGGCGGCCTGCCGAATAGCATCGACGACAGTCGCTTCGATGCCCTGCCAGCGATAGGGATCCTGCTGCTCCGGCTCGTTCATGATCTCGAAGAAGACGCGCTCTGGATCCGAGTTGGCAAAGTGGGCTGCCAGCGCGCGCCATAATGAAGTGAAGTTAGCGGCGCCCGCAGTCCCCTGGAACAGCTCAGCTTTATATTCGCTGGTTGGATGGATATCGAGGATGACAGCGAGGTGGTCATCGAGCATGGTCTTCACGACGCGATCGAGCTCCGTCATGAAGGGTGTCTCCGAGCCGGCGCGCTGCCAGGCGACCAGCGGCCCTGCATCGATCGAGATACGACAGTGGTCGAAGCCCATTTTCGCGATGAGCGCGATGTCGTCGGCAGTCGTGAAGGTCTGGAGCCGATGGACCGAGTAGTCGCTGGATTGGGCGAACCAGATGCTGGTGTTGATCCCGTGCTGCAGGTGCTGCGCCTCGCGCTCGTAAGCAATGTCCCTGGGAGTTGGACCCGAAGGATCGTCAGAGACCACCTGCGCGGCTGCAGGAAGCAAAGGAACGAGGGCAGTCGCGAGCAATGCAGCGAGGGAGCGAGGAGAGGTCCGCATAGGCGCAGTTTAATCCCTCTGGGTGCCGTCGTCTGATAACGGGGGCTGTCTCGATGTAGCGTGCGATATTCTGAGCTTTGGGAATCTCAGAAGACACAAAAGAAATGCGCGCCCCTGAAATGTGGGCGCCTGGATCGCATGCGCCCGGTTCGCGTCCGGCCGGGGCGACCGACGAAGCCAGTTCCGCCCAGGCCGTGCGCTCGATGTTCGACAGGATTGCACCCCGTTACGACCTGCTGAACCATGTGCTCTCCGGCAGCGTGGATCGCACGTGGTGGTGGCGGACGGCGCGGCGCTTCCGGCACATTCTGGAACGGCCCGACGCGAAGGTCCTGGACATTTGCTGCGGCACCGGCGATATGACGCGTGCACTGCTGCGAAGGCGCCCCGCTGGCGCGCAGCCGGTGATTGCCGCGGATTTTTCCCGGGAGATGCTTGCGCGGGCGCGCAGGAAGCTGGCGGGCCGCGGAGCCGAGGTGATCGAGGCGGATGCTCTGCGCCTGCCGATGGCCGACGCCTCGCTCGACCTCATCACAACGGCCTTTGGATTTCGCAACCTCGTCAATTACCAGGCGGGACTCGTGGAGTTTCACCGGGTGCTGGCGCCGGGCGGCGAGCTGGGCATCCTCGATTGCAGTAAGCCGGCCGGGGTCATGGGCAAGCTGTACGCCTTGTACTTTCGCCGCGTACTGCCCACCATCGGCTCGTGGATTTCCGGCGATCTCGGAGCTTACGGGTATTTGCCCGACTCGGTGGAGAGGTTTCCTGCGCCGGCGGTTGTGCTGGACATGATGCGCTCTGCTGGCTTCGTCGACGTGTCGTGGACGCCGTATACCTTCGGGATTGCAGGCTTGTGGCGGGGGCGTAAGACGTTCACCATGGAGATCACAAAGAGCACAGAGACTTAAGATTCATTCATCCCCTCCGTGATTTCCGTGGTGAATACCTTCTTCTTCCGGCACATCGGCTGCGGATCTCGCTGTAGGCTGAAGGCTGGGCATGTCGAGCACGACCATTCCGGGGACGTCGCGAGCCAGCGCGGAGAAGCGATGGGTGACGCTTGTCTCAGTGGGCGCTGCCCTCGCGATGACCGCCCTCAAGACAGCGGTGGGCTTGCTGACAGGCAGTCTCGGCGTTTTGTCCGATGCGGCGCATTCGGCGCTCGATCTGATCGGCGCCGCCCTGACTTTTTTTTCCGTGCGGGTGTCCGACCGGCCCGCGGACTGGAACCATCCCTACGGACACGCAAAGTTCGAGAACGTCTCGGCCTTCGTCGAAACCGGTCTGATGGCAGCCTCGGCTCTGGCCATCAGTGCCGAGGCCATCATCCGCATCTTTTTTCATCCTGTGACGCTGCGGTATTCGATCTGGCCTTTCCTCGTCATGGGCGCGTCCATCGTGGTGGACCTGTGGCGCTCGCGGGCGCTGGGCAGCGTTGCGAAACGGCACAAGAGCGCGGCGCTCGAAGCCGACGCGCTGCACTTCGCCTCAGACATCTGGACCAGTGTGGCCGTGGTCCTGGGTCTATCGGCTTCCTGGCTGGGCACTCTGCGGCAGATCCCGGGGCTGCGATTTGCCGATCCAGTGGCAGCCCTGGCCGTTTCCGCGATGATTTTGATTTTCGGTTGGAGGCTGGCGTGGCGTGCCGTCTATACGCTGACCGACGCCGTGTCGCCCGAGCTGCACACGCGCATGCTCGAAGAGGTCCGCCGGACGGATGGCGTCCTCGGCATCGATCAGGCGCGCGTACGCAAGTCAGGCAGCGACTATTTTGCTGATGTGACGCTCTCCTTGCCCCGGCAGCTCACATTCCAGCGCACCGAAGATCTCGTCCGGGATGCGACCGCGGCCGTCCGGCGCGTGCTGCCCGGAGCTGATGTGGTCATCCACACCGTGCCGCGTTCCACCATAGCCGAGAGCCTCTTCGACCAGGTGCGGGCAGTAGCCGCGCGCAACAACGTTCTGCTCCACGATGTGAGCATTGAGGCCTTCGCCGATGGCCTCCATGTGGAACAGCACATCGAGGTCAAGGAGACGTTGCCGCTGCTCGAAGCGCACCGTTTTGTGCACGGTCTGGAAGAGGAGATCCGTCGCGAGCTGCCCCAGGTCGGCTCCGTGCTGACCCATATCGAGAGCGAGCCGGCGACCATCGAAGCGCCAGAACCTGTGGAGCAGAAGCGCCGGCTGGAGCAGCGGCTCCGCGATGCCGCAGCGAACGTGCCCGATGTCGTCGATATTCACGAGGTGAAGGTGGACCGCGTGGGAGAGCATCTCCACATGACCTGCCACTGCACCCTGCCCGACGCAATGGACATGCGCCGCGTGCACGAGTCCATTACAGAACTGGAGCATCGCTTTAAGCTGGAGTGTCCTGAGGTGGATCGGCTTTTGATTCATCCCGAGCCGGCGTCGGACAATCAGCACCGGCAGTAGTCCACGCAAAGCACTCACCACAGAGAGCGCAGAGTTCACAGAGAAGAACCAGGATTGATTTCCGGAAATCTCGGTGCTCTCTGCGTCCTCTGTGGTGAAAGACTGTTGATGATGCAGGGCATGGCGAGTACCCCGGAGATTCGGCGGGTTGGAACGGAGGAAGACCATTGATTGCAAGTTCGGAGTGGAAGCAGGGAAGACTGTTCGATGGAAAATCGGAGAGCGGGCACACGATTCATTTCGACGCCACGCCCGAACACGCCGCGGGACCGAGCCCGATGGAGGCGGTCCTGGCGGCGCTTTGTGGGTGCACTTCTGTCGACGTCGTGAGCATTCTTGAAAAAAAGCGCGAACCGGTGGAGGGTTTGACCGTCACAGCAAAGGCCGAACAGGCCCCAGCCCCGCCCCGAGTCTTCACCACCATTCACCTGACCTACCGGATTAAAGGCAAAGTCGCGCAGAAGGCTGCCGAAGACGCAGTCGCGTTATCGAAAGAAAAATATTGCTCGGTTTCAAAGATGCTGGAGAAGGCGGTCAGCATTTCCTGGTCGATCGAATACGAATCATGATTAGTTTTTTCCGCTTCGTGCTGGTGGTTCTGTTGCTCACCGTTGTCGCCATGACCTCGGCGCTCGTGACCATGCACTTTGCTATTCACGGCGGGGAAGTGGCAATCCCGGATTTCAAGCGAATGACCCTGGCCGATGCAGCTCAGCGGGCGGGCTCCCTGGGGCTGGCGTTGCACGTCGAGAACCGGCTGTACTCGACGGACGTTCCGGCGGGTCGGGTGGCGAATCAGTCGCCGGCGCCGGGCGCCATTGTCCGGCGCGGATGGCGCGTCTGGCTCACAGAAAGCCTCGGTCCGCAGAAGCTGGCCATCCCCGATCTGAAGGGGAAGGATCAGCGCGTGGCGACCATCGAGATTCGGCGCGCGGGATTCCAAACCGGCACCGTCGCCGCCATGTCCTGGCCGGATGCTCCGCCCGGAGCGGTGATCGCGCAAAGCCCGGAGCCCGATGCCGCGGGCGTGGAGAGCCCGGTGATGAACCTGCTGGTGGCCGCGCCCGGCCCCGCGCAGCCGGCGGCCAGCTGGGTGATGCCGGGGCTGGAGGGGCAGGTGTTCACTTCCGCCGCCCTCGCCGTCACGCACATGGGGCTGCGCCTGGCGCCGGTGAAAGAACAGGATATGCGTATCGGCTCGCCTGGTTCTCCCGCGGCCGCTTCAGGTCCGCTCCCGATGTTTGCGCCGGGATCGGTCGTCGCCCAGAGCCCTCCGGCAGGGTCGCGTGTAGATGCCAACACCCTGGTGGAGCTCACCGTCGCTAAGTAACTCCCGGATCCTGACCGACGTCGGCCATATCGCAAATCCATCGATTTAGTAGAATGGCGCGTGCTTCGTTTGCCGTCTCCCCAGGACGGTGTGCGCGGACTTCTACAACGATGCTGGACACGCTCAAAACTCAGGTCCTCGAAGCGAATCTCGAGATCGTCCGCCGCGGACTGGTGCTTTATACCTTCGGCAACGCCAGCGGTATCGATCGAGAACAGGGGCTGGTGGCCATCAAGCCGAGCGGCGTTCCCTACGAAAAACTCACTCCGGGCGACATGGTCATCAGCGATTTGTCAGGAAAGATCGTCGGCGGCAAGCTCAAGCCGTCCTCGGATCTGGATACCCATCTGGAGCTCTATCGCGCCTTTCCCGCGATTGGCGGCGTCGTGCACACCCATTCGGAATTTGCGACCGCATGGGCGCAGGCTGGTCGCGAAATTCCCGCTTACGGAACGACACACGCCGACTACTTCTACGGCCCCGTGCCCGTGACCGAGACGCTGACCGACGAGGAAACCTCGGGCGACTACGTTCTCAATACCGGCAAGGCCATCGTGCGGCGTTTCCATGGCCTTGATCCTCTGGCGATACCCGGGGTTCTGGTGGCGGGCCACGCTCCATTTGCGTGGGGGAAAGACGCGATGGAAGCCGCGTATCATGCGGTGGTGCTGGAAGCGGTGGCGCGCATGGCCTTTTATACGGCCACGCTCAATCGCGATTGCAAGGGCATCTCGCAGGCATTGCTGGATCGGCATCATTTCCGTAAGCACGGCGCCAGGGCCACCTACGGGCAGAGCGGCGGAACGAGCAGTTAAACCCGGAAACAGAGTCTCTCCACTCTGATTCCCGAACGCAGAGGCACACTCGAGGTCGGACAGGAATGTCACTCGCAACCAGCTCTGCCGCGGCGCTCGCGGCCTTCTTCCAGGCTCCCGTCAAGCATTCCCTGGTTCAGCTCAGCGGTATCGACATCGCAGTCATCGCGATCTACTTCGCGATGGTGATCTACATCGGTTTCTATCTGAAGGGCTCTTCGAACACGAGCGAAGAGTTTTTCATGGCCGGCCGCGAGATGACCGCCTGGATCGCCGGTCTTAGCTTCGTCTCTGCGAACCTGGGCTCGCTGGAGTTGATGGGCTGGGCGGGCTCGGCCTATCAATACGGCATTCTGGCGACCCACTGGTACTGGATCGGCGCGATTCCCGCCATGCTGTTTCTCGGCATTATCATGATGCCGTTCTATTACATCTCGAAGGTGAACTCGGTGCCAGGCTATCTGGCGCTGCGTTTTGGCGAGAGCACCCGCGGCTTATCGGCGGTGTGCTTCGCGCTGATGACGGTGCTCATGAGCGGCGTGAACATGTACGCCATGGCGGTCGTCATGAAGGTCGTGCTCGGCTGGAACCTCAACTTCAGCATCTGGGTATCGTCGATCACGGTCGCCATTTACGTGGCCCTCGGCGGCCTCCGCTCGGCAATCTTCAATGAGGTGCTGCAATTCCTGCTGATCTGGCTGGGCGCGCTGCTGATTCCCATCCTCGGCCTCATCGAAGCGGGCGGATGGGTCAACCTCAAGCACCAGATCGCGGCGCGGATGGGGTCGGGGGACTACACCCATCTCTGGAGCACGACCGCGCACTTCCGCGACAATCCCATGGGGATTCACTGGACCGGCATCGTCTTCGGGCTCGGGCTGGTGATCAGTTTCGGTTACTGGACCACGGATTTTCTTGTCGTCCAGCGTGTTCTGTCGGCGCACGACCTGCGCGCCGCCCGGATGTCCCCGATCATCGGCGCGGCTTTCAAGATGGCCGTTCCGTTTATCGTGATTCTTCCAGGACTACTGGCCCTGTCGGTGCTTCCTTACCATCTCGTCGGCGAATCGCAGGCGGCTCTCACCGGACAGCACAGCTACAACGAAGTGCTGCCGCTTATGCTGGTCCGCTACTGCGGACCGGGATTGCTGGGCCTCGGGGTCACGGCGCTGATTGCCGGTTTCATGTCGGGGATGGCGGGCAATGTCAGCGCCTTCGCGACCGTCTGGACTTACGACATCTACGGCGCTTTCATCAACAAGAAGGCGAGCGACAGTCATTACGTTGCCATGGGCCGCTGGTGCACCTTCGGCGGTGTCATGATCTCAGTGGTTACCGCCTATCTGGTGCGGCACGCGGCCAGCATCATGGATTACGTGCAGGCGCTCTTCAGCTTCTTCATCGCCCCGCTCTTCGGTACGGTGATTCTGGGGATGCTCTGGAAGCGCGCCACGCGGGCTGGCGGATTTTGGGGATTGCTCTCCGGGACCTGCACTGCCATTGGCCTGTGGGCCTGGGTGGAGCACGATCCTTCCGCCCTGCGCTACGTGGCGTTGTCGCCGGATGCGAAGGCCATGGCCGCGGACATGTACCGGGCTCTGTGGTCGTGGCTGGTGTGCGTGATCGTGACGGTGGTGGTGAGCCTGGCCACGGTGCCGAAGCCGGAGTCCGAGCTGGCAGGCCTCGTCTATGGCGCAACCCGGCTTCCCGAGGAACACGACGATCACTGGTATCAGAAGCCGATTGTGTGGGCGTGCGTCATCGCTGTCGTTTTCTTTGGGCTTAACATCATTTTCTGGTAAGCATCATTTTTTTTGATAAGCGAGGGTCGGCATGCGCGGTCACACTTCGATCTGGTTGTTCAGCGGAATTCTGCTGCTGACCTACGGCGTCATCATCATGGCGACAGGATTCTGGGAGCTGGGGCATCCCCTGGCGAATCCTCCTAAGCTCTACGATCTGCACGCTCCGATCTGGTGGGGCGGCATTATGACGGTAGCCGGACTCTTCTACACGATCAAGTTCCGGAAACACCACTAGAGACACTTCAACCTGGGCGCTGCCAACGAGGTTCCATTTCATGACCAAACCATTGACCTTCGGACTTATTGTGGGGAACCGCGGCTTTTTCCCCGACCACCTTGCTAAAGAAGGCAGGGAAGAGATGCTGGGCGTGCTCGACAAGGCCGGCATCCGGGCCATCACGCTCACACCGGAGCAGTCCAAATTTGGTTCGGTCGAGACTCACGACGATGCAATCCGCTGCGGCGATTTGTTCCGCGCGCATCGTGACGAGATCGACGGAATCATCGTCACGCTGCCGAACTTCGGCGATGAGCGCGGTATCGCCGACTCGATTCGCTATTCGAAGCTCGATGTCCCGGTGCTGGTGCAGGCGACGCCCGACCGCCGCGACGACATGAAGATCAGCGACCGCCGTGACAGCTTCTGCGGCAAGATGTCGGCGTGCAACAACCTGATGCAGTACGGGATCAAATACTCGATCACCGCGAAGCACACCGTGCAGCCGAGCTCGGCGGAATTTGCGACGGATCTGGACTGGTTCACGAAGGTATGCCGCGTGACCAATGGGTTGAAGAAGCTGCGCATTGGCGCGATTGGCGCCCGTCCGCAGGCCTTCAACACCGTTCGCTACAGCGAGAAGCTGCTGGAGCGTTACGGAATCTCCGTGGTGACGCTCGATCTCTCGGACATCTTCGGCGCGATTGGCCGGATGAAGGATGACGACGGCGATGTGAAGGCGAAGCTCGATGCGATCCGGGCGTACGTGAACACGGGCGCGATTCCGGAAGCGGCGCTCATCAAAATGGCGAAGCTCGGCGTGGCCATCGAGCGCTTTATGAAGGACACGCATTGCACCGTGAGCGCTGTGCAGTGCTGGACATCGCTCGAGGAGAACTTCGGCGTGGTTCCCTGCACGGTGATGAGCATGATGAGCGAGAGCCTTCTGCCGGCCGCCTGCGAGACGGACGTGATGGGCACGGTGAGCATGCACGCGCTGGCGCTGGCCAGCCAGACGCCGAGCGCCCTGCTCGACTGGAACAACAACTACGGCGACGATCCGGACAAGTGCGTCTGCTTCCACTGTTCGAATCTGCCGAAGCACTTCTTTGCCGATGTGGTGATGGATTTCCAGGCAATCATTGCCGGGACAGTCGGCAAGGAAAACACCTTCGGGACCTGCGTGGGGCGCGTGAAGCCGGGGGCGATGAGTTACGTTCGCTTCTCGACCGACGATTATCGCGGCAAGATTCGCGGGTACATCGGCGAGGGCGAGTTCACGAACGACCCGCTGGAGACCTTTGGCGGTGCGGGCGTAGCGAAGATTCCCCACATGCAGAAGCTGCTGCACGAAATCTGCGAGCAGGGCTTCGAGCATCACGTAGCGGCGAACTTCTCGCAGGTGGCTGCGCCGGTCTTCGAGGCGGCCACCCGCTACCTGGGTTGGGAGATGCACTGGCACGGGAAGTGACGCCAGTTACCAAGGGGCGCGCGACTCATTCGCCACGGAGGGAAGCGAGCTTATTATTTGGTAGAGTTTGCTGAGGCTGGTTTCCAGCGGGTGCGACTCTTATGCTGGTTTTCATCGATGAAAGCTATGACAGGGCCAACGATCTAAACCCAAAGAGCACATTCAGCGCGGTATTAGTGAGCGAACAGCGCTGCCGGGAGCTTGATAGAAAGCTGTTCGAGTTGAAACGGCACTTCTGGAAGATCCAAAATTCCTACGAGCTGGAACTGAAGGGTCGCCTTCTTCTGACAGATCGGGCGCTCGAATTGCCCAAAAATCGGGAATTCATGGAACAGTTCATCGCGCTCTTCCGCGAAATTGGGGCCGTCACTTTCGCTGTGACGCAGGACGGGACGTTTCCTCTCGCGAGCAAGAGTGAGCGTCTGCCGAACCTCTACAGAGCATTGCTCTGGAGGGTAAACACGTTAATGAGCGAGAGATTCCGCGACGACCATGCGAGCTTTTTCTTCGATGGAATCGACCACCGGACCAATAAGAAGATCGCCATCAGCTTCAGCAACTTTATGCACAAGCACCGATGGGGGCAAGGATACCAGCATATCCTGACTACGCCATTCTTCTGCGATTCTGAGGTCACCCCGGGAATTCAAATGGCAGATGTCGTGGCCTACTGCGTCAATGAGCGGATGAAGGGAAGAAGGGGTTACATCGAAGGTTACTTTCAGCAACTCCGGGAACTCTCGTCGACTTATGTGAATGACGATGAAGGGATCACACTGAATGGATTCCAGAAAATACGGGCAGATTGGGAGCCGAGCGCAACTTCTGCCGGCGGCGCCGCGATCATTGAAGAGACTTCGATACAGATGACGGAGATCAGGAAAACCGTGGAACTTGACCCTTCAAAGGAAAAAGAAACTGGCGGCTGAAAGCCCGCGACGCTCTGGATAGCAGAGCGCACCAGTTTCTTATTAATTACATTATCGTCACTTCAGCTCGAAATTGCAATGCTGGCGCTATCTCATCTTCAGCGCGAGATCGATCAGGGTCCGCTGCTCCATCTCGTGAGCCTTGGCTGAGCCTGTGGCTGGGCTCGCTGCCGCGGAGCGCTTCACGCTCAGGACCTGGCGCTCTCCGGCGAGGCGGCGCAGCCGCGGCATGACGAAGTTGAAGGCGCCCATGTTCGCTGGCTCTTCCTGCACCCAAACAACCTCATGAGCCGCGGGGTGGGCTTCGATGGCGGCTTTTAGTTCGGCCTCGGGCCAGGGATAGAGCTGGTCGAGGAAGAGGATGCCTGTGGTCGTGTCCTTGCGTTTAGCCCGCTCGACGCGCAGTTCGTGGCCGATCTTGCCCGTGGCGAGGAGCAGGCGCTGGGCGTTCTGGACTTCGCTCTCGGGCACGACGGGGAGGAAGCGCGGGCGCGAGAACTCTGCGATCGGCGACAAGGCATCGGGGTGGCGGAGCATGCTCTTCGGCGTGAATACGACGAGCGGCTTGCGCCAGGTGCGCATCGCCTGGCGCCGCAGCAGGTGGAAGTACTGCGCCGCGTTCGAGGGCTGGGCGATCTGGATGTTGTCGTGGGCAGCGAGTTGGAGATACCGCTCGATGCGCGCGCTCGAGTGCTCCGGCCCCTGGCCCTCGTAGCCGTGCGGCAGCAGCAGGACGACGCCGCTGAGCAGGCCCCACTTGTCCTCGGCCGCTGCGATGAACTGATCGATGATGATCTGCGCGCCGTTGGCGAAGTCGCCGAACTGGGCCTCCCAAAGCACCAGAGTCTCCGGGGAATCGCGGCTGTAGCCGTACTCGAAGCCCAGCACGCCAGCTTCGGAGAGGATCGAGTTGTAGACGCTGAAGGGAGCCTGGTTCGGATCGATGTGGTTGAGCGGGATGAAGCGCTGCTCGTTCTCAATGTCGATGAGGACGGAGTGGCGCTGGTTGAAGGTGCCGCGCTGCGAGTCCTGGCCCGAAAGCCGGACCGGCGTTCCCTGGCTCAACAGCGAGCCAAAGGCCAGAGCCTCGGCCATGCCGTAATCGAAGGGCTGCTGGCCGCGGCCCATCGCGGCCCGCTGTTCGAGCAGCTTCCTGATCTTGGGATGGATGTGGAAGCTGTCAGGATAGGAAGCCAGCTTCTCGGCAATGGTCTGGATGGTTGCGGGCTCGAGGCCCGTGTCGACTTCGAGTTCGGGGCTGAAACGGCCGCCGGAGTAGCGTTGCCAGTAGTCCGGCAGCTCGACGAGGATGGGCTTCTTGCGGATGGCCGCGGCCTTCTTCTGCGCCTCGGCAAACTCGGCTTGCAGGTCACCAACCATCGCGGTCACGTCAACGCCAACCTTGTCGGCGTAGAGCTTGTAAAGCGGCGGATGGTCCTTAATGCGCGCGTAGCGTAGAGGCTGCGTGACGGTGGGGTCGTCGACTTCGCTGTGGCCGTGGCGTCGATAGCCGATGAGGTCAATGACGACGTCGGTGTGGAACTGGTAGCGGTACTCAGCGGCGAGCGCGGCGATACGCACGACCGCGGCGGGGTCTTCGGCATTGACATGGAAGATAGGGACGGCGAGGCGCTTGGCGAGGTCGGTGGAGAAGCGCGTGGAGTTGGTCTCCGCCGGCTCAGCGGTAAAGCCGATGAGGTTGTTGACGACGACGTGAATGCCCCCGCCGACCGAATAGCCTTCGATACCGGCAAGGTTCATGGTCTCCGCCCAGATGCCCTGGCCGGCGAAGGCGGCGTCGCCGTGGATGACGACGGGAAGGACGCGGTCGATCCCATCGGCTCCATAGCGGTCCTGCCGCGCGCGGGCTCGGCCCATGGCGACAGGGTCGACGGCCTCCAGATGGCTCGGGTTCGAGGCCAAATGCAGCGCGACATTCGAACCGTTGCGAGCGGTGAAGGTGCCCGTCGCGCCGACGTGGTACTTCACGTCGCCGCCGCCGAGAATGCTTCGGGGATCGACGTCTTCGAATTTGGCGAAGATGTCGACCGGCGACTTGCCGAAGGTGTTCACCATCACGCTGAGCCTTCCGCGATGGCTCATCCCCATGATGGAGCGCTCGGCCCCGAGCTCGGCGGCGCGGTTGAGCAGCTCGTCGAGGAACGGGATGAGCGCGGTGACCCCTTCCAAGGAGAAGCGCTTGGTGCCGAGATAGCGCGACTGGATGACCTGTTCGAAGATGTCGGCACGGGCGAGAAGCCGGAGGATGTGGCCCTGGTCTGGTTCCGGCTCCGGAGCGTTAGCCTCGAGACGCTGGGCAATCCACTCACGGCGCTCGCGCTGTGGGATGTGCATGAACTCAGCGCCGATCGTGCCGCAGTAAGAGCGCCGCGCGGCGGCGACGTACTCGTTGTCGAGGTCGAGCTCGGAAGAGGCGAGCGGAGTGAGGTATTGGCCAAGAGGATCGAGGTTGGCCTGCAGGTATCCCCAGCGCCGATAGGCGTCGAAGGTCTGCTCACGCAGATGGGAGATTGAAAGAGCGCCGGGTGTGTCGAGGGGAGTCGTGGTCATGGGGCTTCCAGGCCCCATTTTACGCGGCTGCGCCTGCTCTCCTCCACCGAGGGCACAGGGAACGAAAGGCGCGTACGCCTCCTCTAGCGGCTGACCTTCAGCAGGACAACCCCATGCGCCGGCACAGTGACTGTGTAGTTGCCATTGGTGGCGTGTACGTTCTCGTGCTTCCAAAGATCGCGCAGCTTCGCGCGGTTCTCAAAGCCGATGTCGCGCAGGTGCAGAGTCACGGAGTGCTCTTCCGCGTCGCGATTGAAGAGACCCGCTGCCACGGAACCGCCGGAGAGCGGCTTCGTCCAGATCTCCGTCATCCCGACGGCGGATGCGCGATCGCCCTGTTTGCCGAGCGCGTCCTGATCGACCGCGATGACTTCCTTGTTGGTCAGGATCGACAGCGTCTCCGGGGTCATCCTGCTGAGGTCGTTGCCCGCGAGGAGTGGCGCGGCCACAATGGCCCAGAGGCTCATGTGGGTTCGGTATTCGTCGCCGGTCATGCCGCCGTTACCGACTTCCAGCATGTCGGGATCGTTCCAGTGTCCGGGTCCTGCGTACTTCGCGAGGCCAAGCTGGCCAAAGCCGATCTCCGACATGCGCTGCCAGGTGTCGTTGATGTCGTCGGTGGTGCGCCACAGGTTGCCGCCGACGCTCGGTCCCCACTTCCAGACATCGTCCCAGCCATACTGGCAAAGGCTGTAGACAATCGGCCTTCCGGTAGCGATCAGCGCCTTGTGCATCTTCTCGTAGGCGGCATGCATCATCGCGTTCTGCTTGTCCTGGTCGTGCGGAGCCTGTTGGCGCATGATCATCCGGAAGCTGCACAGGTCGTATTTCAGGTAGTCGATGGCCCATCCGGCGTAACTCTTCGCGTCCTGCTCTTCGTGCTGGTAGCTGCCTTCAAAGCCCGCGCAGGTCTTGGGACCAGGCCCGGAGTAGATGCCGATCTTCAGTCCTTTCGAGTGGACATAATCAGCGAGGGCCTTCATGTCCGGAAACTTGTCGTTGGCGTGGATCACGCCCTGTGCGTCGCGCTGGCCCTGCCAGGTATCGTCGATGTTGACGTAGATGTAGCCTGCGTCGCGCATGCCACTTGAGACGAGGGCATCAGCGGCGGCGCGCACGTCCGCGTCGTTAACACGGCCGGCGAAATGGTTCCAGCTGTTCCAGCCCATGGGCGGGGTCGCAGCGAGAGTGGGATCCTGTGCGAAAGCCGCGCCGCCGAGAGCGAAGAACATGCAGGCGCTGATGCATAGTTTGGTCATGGACACGAAGATTCCTTTCGCGACCGATATCCGATCGCTGCAAAACCGCTGGTCAGTGTAACGCAAACTCAATGGAGCAGGGCGCCCCAGATGGTATCCACGGTGGCGTGAGTGATGCCGGATGCCCCGACACGGCGATCCTGCCGCCAGGCGCGGCCGTAGAAGATGCCGGCCAATACCGCCAGCAGCACGTACCGCCAGTTGAAGGAAGCGGTGCGCTTATTGAAGTGTGAGAGGCCAAAGAGGCAGGCAGTCACGAGGAGCGCGCCGATCCGTCCGATGCGCCGCTCGAGCAGGTTCTGCATCCACCCGCGAAAGAAGACCTCTTCAGGAAGGGCGACGCCGACGAAGCTGAACAGCCAGGCGGGAAGGATCAGCCAGGGATGGTCGACGTGTCGATGGATGTGCAGGAAGCCGAGAGCGAGTCCGAGGGGAATGGCAATCGGGATAAAGAAGGCAAACTCGCGGAGGCCGATGGCCCAGTCGCGGGCGCGCAGGCGCAGATCGAAGCCGACACCGGTAAGGCAGCGTACCGCCAGGAATGCGTAGAGACCGGCATCCAGCAGCGTGAGCTTGCCGAGGAGGGCAAGTTTGGGCGGCCAGGCTGGCTCGAGCCAGCGCAGGTCGACGGCGAGGCCGAGCGGGATGAGGGCCAAAAAGTCGAGCAAGTGCCCGCGCTGGCCGGGATCCAGTTGGGCGGCCAGGGCTTCAAGAGCGGCGAGGAGGACGGGGACGAGGAGATAGACGAGGAGCCACCCGAGCCCGAGGATGTGCGAGCCTATGGCGACGATGAGGTACGGGAGGACCAGAATGGCGGGCAGCACCAGGCGCCATAGAGCCGGCAAAGATTGAGCGGCGCGGACGCACGCTTCGCCGGCGAAGGCGAAAGCGAACAACGGCGCCAGGAGCAGGACCAGGGCCGTGGCTGCCGGGAGGACCGGGAAGGGAAGCGGCACGTTTCTATCGTAGCGGGATGGAAAGCTCACCACAGAGGCCGCAGAGAGCACAGAGATTGCCGGGGGCAGTCCCAGGATCAGTGCACGGTTGTGGGGCGGGGGCGTTGACACGGAATATGGCGACGCCTTTAAACGTACTCATGGCAATTGACCCGCACTCAAGCGGGTTGTAACGTTAAAGGTTCTCGCCCTTTCAGAATCCCTCTCCCTTGAGGCCTTGTGTCACTACCTGTAGCCTTGCGCAAAACTCCTCTGAACGCCCTGCACCGCCGCCTGGGCGCGAAGATGGTCGACTTCGGCGGGTGGGACATGCCCGTGGAATACTCCGGGCTGATCGCCGAGCACATGGCCGTGCGCACCGGTGTCGGCGTCTTCGATGTCAGCCACATGGGCGACATTCAGCTGCGTGGCCCCGGTTCGCTCGCCGCCGTCCAGTACATCTCGATGAACGATGCGGCGCGCCTGCAGGTCGGGCAGGCGCAATATTCGGCGATGCTGTATCCGGAAGGAACGTTTGTCGACGACATCATCGTTCACAAGTTCAGCGATAACGATTACCTGTTCGTGATCAATGCCGGTACGCGCGAAAAAGACTACGAGTGGGTGCGCGCGCAGGCGCGGGCTTTCGATTGTCACGTGAGCGATTACAGCGACTACTACACGCAGTTGGCGATTCAGGGACCGCGCGCGCAGGAGACCCTGCAGAAGCTGACGAACGCGGACTTGAGCAAGGTGAAGTTCTATTGGTTCACCTGGGGAACGGTGTGCGGGCTGGCGAACACGCTGATCGCGCGGACCGGGTACACGGGCGAAGATGGCTTTGAGATTTACATTCCGTCGGATGAGGCGACGAGCGAGCGCGTATGGAACGAGGTGATGCAGGCGGGTGCGGAGTTCGGCATTTTGCCGTGCGGGTTGGGCGCCAGAAACACGCTCCGTCTGGAAGCTGCCCTTTCGTTGTATGGTCACGAGATTTCAGAGTCCATTAATGTGTTTGAAGCGGGGCTCGATCGCTTTTGCAAGCTGGAGAAGGGGCCGTTTCTGGGATCGGATGCGCTGCGCAAGGTTGAATCTGCGGGGGGACCCGGGCGGAAGCTGGTTGGGCTGGAAGTCGTCGACCGAGGTATAGCGCGCGACGGCTATCGCGTGATGGATGCGAACGGGAACGCGATCGGGAGCGTCACCAGTGGCTCGCCCGCCCCTTTTCTGAAAAAGAACATTGCACTGGCCTATGTGCCGCGGAGTTACGCAGAAGTTGGAACTGAGCTGGCGGTTGAGATTCGCAACAATCCGGTGAAGGCGGTGGTGGTGCCCATTCCGTTTTACCGGAAGCCTAAAAAGAGCGCGGCCGACGCGAGCTGACAGAGCCCTTACAATAAGAGAGAGACTTCATCGCAATGGCATATCCCACAAATTACCGGTACACGCGCGAGCATGAATGGATCGAAGCGAACGGCAACACGGCTTCGGTCGGAATCACCGACCACGCGCAGGGCTCGCTGGGCGACATCGTTTTTGTTGAGTTGCCGAAGGTTGGCGACAAGGTCGAGAAGGGCAAGGTTTTCGGCAGCGTCGAGTCGGTCAAGGCGGTGTCCGATCTCTACGCGCCGGCGACAGGAACGGTGACGGCCATCAACGAGGAGCTGGCCACGGCGCCGGAAAAGATCAATGCAGATGCCCACGCGTCCTGGATTATGAAGATCGAGCTGAGCGATCCAGAAGAGGTCGGAGGGTTGCTGTCGGCAGAGGATTACGAGGCGTATGTGAAGGAAGAGACGGGACACTAAAACGTTTCACACCTTTACCACAGAGAGCACAGAGAACACAGAGTTCTTTGGGGGGCGTTGCGTTCGCCCCGCAACATGTAACCTGCTGGCTGCGAACGCAGGACAAGTGATTGATCGCACAGAAAGAATGGATAGGTTGTCGGTAAGTTCTCAGTCAGTGCTGCTATGGACTGGGACTCGATCAACAAGGTCAGCGGACAAATCGTGGATGCTTCGCTGCGTGTGCACACAGAGCTCGGGCCAGGCCTGCTGGAGAACGCGTATCGCGCCTGCCTGGCCTATGAATTGCGAAAGCGGGGCCTGACGGCTTGTGAAGAAGTCGGTCTACCGGTCGTTTATGATGCGCACCGGCTTGAACTTGGGTATCGAATCGACATGCTGGTGGAAAATGTGGTGGTTCTCGAGATCAAGTCGGTGGAGGCGATTGCACCGATCCACAAAGCGCAGCTTTTGTCTTACTTGAAAATGAGCGGCAAGCCGCTGGGATTGCTTCTGAACTTCAACGTCGTGCTGATGAAGAACGGTATTGTTCGGATGCGAAACGGGTGATTCTCAACCACAGAGAGCACAGAGACCACAGGATTCCCTGGATCCTGCGGCGGTGGTCGAACTCATCAGCCTTGCGGTCTCGTGCATCGCTCTGTGGTCTCTGTGTTCTCTGTGGTGAATGAGTCGTGTGTGTTCTGTGGTGAAACAGGACCGCTCTTGATACCCTGAAGATTGCTATGCGATACCTCCCCAAATCCGATGCTGAACGCGCGGCGATGCTGCGTGAGATCGGCGCTTCGTCCATTGACGACCTGTTCGCGATCATCCCCGAGGAATACCGGGTCACACGGGATCTCGATATTCCGCGCCAGATGGGCGAGTCGGAGATTGTCGACCATTTCAAAGCTTCGGCAGCGAAGAATGCCAACGGTTACGCGAGCTTTCTCGGCGCGGGCGTTTACCGGCACTATCGGCCGGTGCTCATCGATACTGTCGTGCAGCGCGGTGAGTTTCTGACTTCTTACACGCCCTATCAGGCAGAGATCACGCAGGGAACGCTCCAGGCCATCTTTGAGTTCCAGACCATGATCTGCGAGCTGACGGGCATGGATATCGCCAACGCCTCGATGTATGACGGCTCGACCGCTGCTCCCGAAGCCGCGATGATGGCGATGCGCGTGACCGGGCGCGATGGCGTCGTGGTGGCGCGGACCGTGCATCCGGAATATCGCGAAGTGATGCGGACCTACGCGCAGCATCGCGAGGCAGAGACCGGGCACGCGGCGCACGAAGTTGGCTATGGGGAAAATGGACGCGTCGATCTGGAGGCACTTGAAGCGGCGGTGACCGATGAAACCGCCTGCGTTCTGGTCCAGTCGCCGAACTTCTTCGGCGTGATCGAAGACATTCCGGCCATCGCGGAGATCGCGCAGAAGAAGGGCGCGCTGCTGGCGGTTGCCGTCGCCGAAGCCATCTCGCTTGGCGCAGTGCGGCCTCCGGTGGAAGCCGATATCGTCGTCATGGAAGCGCAGTCGTTTGGCGTCGCGCCGAGCTTTGGCGGCCCGTTCTGCGGCGTGATGGCGGCGAAGGAGAAGTATGTGCGCCAGATGCCGGGGCGCCTGGTTGGGCAGACGACGGACAAGCAGGGGCGGCGTGGGTTTGTGCTCACACTCTCCACGCGGGAGCAGCATATTCGGCGCGAAAAGGCGACGTCGAACATCTGCACGAACCAGGCGCTGGTCGCGTTGATGGCGACGGTCTACATGACTGTGTACGGCAAAGAGGGCATCCGCGATCTGGCTCTGCAAAACCTGGCGAAGGCCGAGTACGCCGCGAAGACGCTGGGTGCAGGCGGCAAGCTGCTCTTCACGGGATCGCCGCGCTTTAACGAGTTTGTCCTGCAAACCGAAGAGACGCCGGAGCAGATGAATGCGCGGCTGCTGGATCACAACATCATTGGCGGCCTTCCGCTCAGAAAGTGGTATCCGGAGCTGGGAAACGCGAGCTTGTGGTGTGCTACGGAGCTGACTTCGCGGGAGCAGATCGATGCGGCGGCCGGGGTGGTGGCGTTGGCTCCTGCGGTTGCTGTGGCGAGGTAAGAAAAACATTTTCACCACAGAGGACGCAGAGAGCACGGAGTTTCGAAGGTGCTCGTAGAAGGACAGGGATCGGATGGCGACAGAGACAGACAAATTCGTGGGCACACCGCGCAAGGTTACGCCACACCTCACCCAGAACGAAGGGCTGAGCTTCGAGAAGAGCGCGCCAGGCAAGAAGGCTTACCGGCTTGCTCCGCTCGACGTGCCGCCAGTGGACGCGAAGAGTCTGCTGGGCGCGAGTGCGCGGGAGGAGGCCGCCGGCCTTCCCGAATTGAGTGAAATTGAGATCGTCCGCCATTTCACGCGGCTCTCGACGTGGAATTACGCCATCGATCTGGGAATGTATCCGTTGGGTAGCTGCACGATGAAGTACAACCCCCGGGTCAACGAGTTCGTGTCGCGGCTGGAAGGCATCGCCGACGCGCATCCGTATCAACCAGAGTCTCTCTCGCAGGGCTCGCTCGGCATCATCCAGCTGTTGCAGCAATGCCTGCTGGAGATCACCGGGATGGAGGCGATCACGCTGCAGCCCGCGGCGGGTGCACAGGGCGAGTACACCGGTATTCTGCTGGTGCGGGCGTATCACCAGGCCAAAGGGAATCCGCGGAAGAACGTGATCATCCCGGACTCGGCGCATGGGACGAATCCGGCGACCGCGGCAATGTGCGGGTACGACGTCATCAATTTCAAGTCGAATGCCAGTGGCGGCATCGATGTGTCGGCTCTGGCGGAGACGGTGAACGAAGATACCGCCGCGCTGATGCTGACGAATCCATCGACGATTGGCGTCTTCGAGAATGAGATTCACCGCATTGCTGACATCCTGCATGCGAAAGGCGCGCTGCTCTATATGGACGGTGCGAATATGAACGCGCTCTGTGCCAAGACGCGGCCGGGCGATTTCGGCGTGGATGTCATGCACCTGAACCTGCACAAGACCTTCTCGACGCCCCACGGGGGCGGCGGTCCGGGGTCGGGGCCCGTGGCGTGCAAGAAGATTCTGGAGCCCTTCCTACCGATCCCGGTGGTCGAGGAGGACAGCAACGGTCAGCTGCATCTAAACTACGATCGGCCGCACTCGGTGGGCCGGGTGCGCGCGTTTTACGGGAACTTTGGTATGTTCGTCCGCGCGCTGGCCTACATCCTGGCAAATGGGCCCGATGGTCTGCGCCAGACGACCGAGGACGCGGTGCTCAACGCCAACTACATCCGCAAGAAGCTCGAAGATCTGTATGAGCTTCCGTACAACACACCGTCCATGCACGAAGTGGTCTTCAGCGATCGGCGGCAGTTGAAGAATGGTGTGCGGACCGGCGACATTGCGAAGCGGCTCATCGATTACGGTTTCCATCCCTACACGGTTTCGTTTCCGCTGATCGTGCCGGGCGCGCTGATGATTGAGCCGACGGAGAGCGAGTCGCGTGAGGAGCTGGACCTGTTCGTGGATGCGATGCGGCAGATCGCGCGCGAGGTTGAGGAGAATCCGCAGCTGGTGCTGGATGCTCCGCATTCGACGCGGGTTTCGCGGCTGGATGAGACGGGCGCCGCGCGCAAGCCGGTGCTGCGGTGGAAGAAGCAGCCGGTGGGCGGTAGCCAGTAGGGATCAGGAACAGGATTTCAACATGGTGGACGCGCAGGAAGAACGACCGGCGTCGATGAACCTCGCCTTCACGGAAGTCCGGTAAGATCGAATCCAATGCAGACACGCACCTTTCCTCACGCCATGTTGCGGGAGATTTACGAGCAGCCTGCGGCTCTGGCGGCAACCATGGCCCGCTATGCTCCGGGTGGCACGCTGGATGCGACAATCTTTGGCGCGGTAGCGGAGGCGTTGCGCGGACGCCAGCGCGTCGTCATCGCGGCGAGCGGGTCAAGCCGGCACGCCGGTCTCGCCGGTGAGATCATGCTCGAGGACTACGCGGGGCTCGCTGTCGACGTCGAGTACTCCAGCGAATACATGTACCGGTCCACGCATACGCTGCATGATCCCGGCGTGGTGGTCATCTCGCAGTCAGGGGAAACGGCGGACACGCTGGCCTCGCTGCGCGAAGCCAAGGCGCGGGGACTCTCGACTGTGGCCATCGTGAACGACCCGGATTCGACCATGGCGCGCGAGGCCGATGCGTCTCTGCCGACACTGGCCGGCAGGGAAGTGGCGGTTCCTGCGACCAAGAGCTTCACCACCCAGCTGACCGTTCTCTACCTGCTCTCGTTATTTCTGGCTCGGATTGGCGGACGGATGACGGCGCAGGCTGTAGGCTCACATTGCGAGCAGATGGAGCTTTTACCGCGTCTTCTTGAACAAAAACTTGAAGTCTGGGAGGAGCAGGTATCCGCGATCGCGAAGGGCCTGCGCGAGGCGCGGACATTCCTCTACCTGGGCCGTGCCATTCACTACTCTATTGCGCGCGAAGGGGCGTTGAAGCTTAAGGAGTCGGCCTATGTGCAGGCCGAAGGCCTGCCGGCGGGCGAGTTGAAGCATGGGCCGAATGCGCTGGTGAGTCCACAGGCGCCGCTGGTAATGCTGGCGACGCGCGACCGCAACGATCCGGACTCGACTCTGCGCTACGAGAAGACATTGCAGCTGATGCGCGACATGCACGCTCAGGGAGCGGAGGTCTTTGCGGTTTACGTCGAGGGTGACGACGAGGCCGCGCGGCTTGCGCGGTACTCGGTGGCCATTCCAGCGGTCGATGAGTTCCTGCTGCCGATGCTGGAGGTGGTTCCGCTGCAGATGCTGGCCTATTTCATTGCGGTGCAGCGTGGAGTCAACGTGGACGCGCCGCGCAATCTGGTGAAAGCTGTCGTGCGCGAGTAGCGAGCCGGAACACGGCGTTCGGATCCCTCAGTGCGCGGACCAGCCGACGTTCCGCCAGCCAAACCAGGCGAGCGCGAGCACGGCCAGCAGGACGACTTCGACGAGGCCGACGCAGGCCGGCCAACCGCCGAGATTCCAGAGGAAGCCGGGAGCAACGCCGGCAATGGTTCCGCCCAGGTAGTAGCAGGACAGGTAGAGGCCAGCCGCAGAGGCGCGGCCCCCCGAGGGGGCGGCCATGCGCAGAAAGCTCGTCGAAGTCGATTGGGCGATGAAGACGCCGCTGCAGAGCAGTCCCAGGCCGGGGAAAATGACGACCCACAAATGATGGCTGAGGGTGAGTGCCTCGCCCACGCAACAGATGGCGATCGCTACAGCGATGCCGCGGCGCATGCCGATGCGTGTTACGAGGTAGCCGCCGAAGGGCGTGACCACAAGACCGACAAGGTAGATCGCGAAAAGGTAGCTGAGAGCGAGAGTGGACAAGCGGAACGGCGGGTCGGCCAGGTAAAAAGTGCTGTAGGTGAATGTGGCTACGAGCGTGAAGAGAATTCCGAAGCCAACGCAGAAGGTCACCAGCAGGCGTGGATTCAGAAAATGGCGCAGCGCGATCCATAGGTTGGCGGCCGTTCCCTCTGGATGCGGAGTGTGCGGACGCGGCGCTTCAGAAGGAAGCCAGCGCGCGATGAAGACCGCACCAAGCAGCGTGAGCGTGCCGAGCAGAACAAAGCTCCAGCGCCAGCCCACGGTGTCAGTCACGAGACCCGTGAGAAACCGGCCGAGGAAGCCACCCAGGGCAGTGGAGCTGACGTAAAGGCTCATCACCAGAGCGATAGCTTCGTGACGCCACTCCTCGCCTATGTAGGTGATGACCGTGGCAAAGATGCCGGGGAGCGCGAGGCCCTGCATGAAGCGCCAGAAGATGAGCGCATGCAGGCCGGGTGATGTGGCTGCGAGCATGGTTGGGACGGCCAGCACCACGATCGAGTTGACGATCACGCGTTTGCGGCTGAGGCGCTCGGTTAGTGCGCCAAAGATGGGGGCAGCGAGCGCAACGCCAAGCGTCGAGGCGCTGACCGTGAGGCCAACCGTGGCCTTCGAGGCGTGGAACAGCGCCGTGAGCATCGGCAGCAGAGGCTGGGTGGTGTAGAGATTCAGGAAAGCAAAGACGCCGCAGAGGCAGACCGCGGCGACCGGCCGCACCGGGCGCAATCCCATATGGCGTTGCGGATTAGGCTCTATGATGGCGACGGCGGGATTGGCGGCGGCCAATTCGGATGTTGGCGACAGAGATTCCACCAACCAGACTACCCGTGTCCAGGGATCGGCGCCGAAAATGCAGGGATAACGAAGCGGCAGTGGCACCTTCTGCGGCAAGGCCGGTATAAAGGGAGCTGGCATGGCCCAGCCCGCAGCCGCATTCCTCTCCCGCGACTTCCGCCGTTACCAGCTGGCCCGCGCCGTGGTCATCATGGGCGCGGAGGCGCAGGCGCTGGCAGTCGCCTGGCAGGTGTACCAGATCACGCATCGAGCGATCGATCTCGGATACACCGGACTCATGTTGTTTCTGCCCGGGCTGCTTTTTATCCTGCCGGCAGGCCACGTGGCGGACCGGTTTGATCGCCGTCAGGTGATTCTTGTTTGTTATGTACTGCAGGCTTTCTGCACGATGGCACTGTTCGGAATGGCATGGAGAGGCATCGACCGGGTGTGGCCAATCTTTGCGCTGCTCTTCGTGATTGGCACCGGGCGCGCCTTCAGCGGGCCGGCCAGCTCCGCGCTGGTGCCGCATCTCGTGCCGCAGGAGCATTTCGTCAACGCCATTACCTGGGGCTCAGCGATCTTCCAGTTCGCTAATATTATTGGCCCGGCACTCGGCGGCATTTTGTTCACATTGCCGCTGCATCAGCGTTTGCATGGCGCCCCCCTCGTCTACCTCTTTGCTCTGGCAACGATCCTTTGGTTTCTCTTGCTGGTCGGCTCGCTGCATGTGAGGCCCGGCCGCATGGAGCATCGGGCAATTTCGAAAGACGTCATTCTGGCCGGGCTTCGCTACGTGGCGGGAACCCAGGTCCTGCTCGGCTCGATATCGCTGGATCTGTTCGCAGTGTTGCTCGGGGGAGCGGTCGCTCTTTTGCCCATCTTCGCTCAGGACATTCTCCACGCTGGTCCACGCGGCCTCGGCATGCTGCGGGCGGCGCCGGCGGTGGGAGCGCTGGCTGTCTCTTCCTGGCTGATGGTGCACCCGATTCGCCGGAATGCGGGCGTGCGGATGCTGATCTGCGTCGCGATCTTCGGCGCATCGACGGTGCTGTTCGGGTTGTCCCGCAGCCTGCCGGTCTCGCTGGCCGCGCTGTTCATCGTCGGCGCTTCCGATATGGTCAGCGTGGTGATTCGTTCCTCGGTTCTTCAACTGGCGACGCCCGCGGAGATGCGCGGGCGCGTCAGCGCGGTCAATTCTCTTTTCATTGGAGCGTCGAACGAGTTCGGAGAGTTTGAAAGCGGCCTCACGGCACAATGGTGGGGAGCGGTGCGCGCCGTTGTCATCGGTGGCATCGGATCGCTTGTGGTCACCGGCCTATGGAGCGTCTTCTTCCCCAGCCTCCGCCGCGCCGATGAGTTGACGCCCGCGGCCCTGATCAACGCGGAGCTGGAGCAAAGCGGTCAGGAAGTGCGGAAGCTATAATTTTGTCAATGGACTTGGCATTTTCAGCGCCGGGTGGTTCGACCTCCGGATCCCATCCCGACCTTTCGATCGTCGTGGGCTATGCCTGAGGTCCTGGTCACCGGGGGTTCCGGATTCTTCGGTGGGATTCTCAAACGGCAGTTGCTCGCAGAAGGGTTCGCTATCACCAATGTCGACGTGGTCCCTGACCCCGATACGCATCCGTCCCTCACGACGATCAACGGTGATATCCGCGACCGGGCGCTTCTGAGCCGTACCTTCGCCGGGCGTCCATTCACGGCCGTTTTTCATTGTGCAGCCATGCTGGCTCATGATCGCGTCGATGAACGGGATCTCTGGACCTCAAATGTGGACGGCACGCGCAACCTCGCGGAGGCCTGCCGCGACTATGGCGTTCCGAAACTGATCTTCACTTCGACCAATTGCCTCTGGGGGCGCAACCTGGGCCACCCGGTTCGCGAAGATGACCCGCCCGCTCCCGTCGAACTTTACGGGCGCTCAAAGCTGGCCGCTGAGGAAGCGCTGGCCGACTTCCATCAGGATGTCGGCATCACCATCCTGCGCTGCCCGACCATTATCAGCAGCGGCCGGTTGGGTCTGCTCGCCATCCTTTTCGAGTTTATCGAGGAGGGGAAATCCGTCTGGGTGGTGGGCGACGGCTCCAACCGGTATCAGTTCATCTACGCGCCGGATTTGGTGCGAGCGTGCCTTGCCGCGTCGCAATTTTCGGGTTCGGAAATCTTCCACATCGGCTCCGACCACGTTCAATCGCTGCGCGAGGTCTACGAAGCGGTGATCCGTAAAGCGGGCAGCCCTTCGCGGGTGCGTTCGCTGCCCAAGGCTCCCACTCTGGCGACGATGCGGCTGGCGCATCGGCTCGGGATCTCACCGCTGGGCCCTTACCACTACAAGATGATTGCCGAGGATTTCCTCTTCGATACGACGAAGATCAAAGCGAAGCTTGGTTGGCAGCCAACGCTGACCAACGCCGAAATGCTCAGCGAGGCTTACGCCTATTACGCTGAGCGCCGCGCGGAGATTGAAGCGCGGAAAGATGTCTCTGCCCATTCTCGGCCCGCGGAAATGGGAATTATTCGGTTGGTGAAGTGGTTCTCGTGATCGCAGCTCCGACATCCGTCCAGGGGTCAGTCCATCCGAAGCGGGGGAGCGGTTTTCCCTGGTCCATCTTCTGGACGGCGTTCCTGGTTCGCATCGCCGTCATGACGCTTGGGCACTTCTATCGCATCGCTCCCTACGAAGATCACTTCAAGTTTGGCTTTGAGATGGGGCGCATCGCGCGTTCGCTCGCGGCCGGGCAGGGATATGCCAACCCCTTCGATCACCCCAGCGGACCAACTGCCTGGGTTACTCCTCTGTATCCGCTGCTTATGGCCGGGGTGTTTCGGCTGTTTGGTGTTTACACCGCACTTTCGGCATGGGTGATTCTCGCGTTCAATTGCGTGTGTTCCGCTTTGACGACATGGACGACATGGGAGATCGCGTCACGTTGCTTCAACCGCCGCGTGGCGGTGTGGTCCGCGTGGCTGTGGGCGCTCTACCCGGCAGCCATGCAGTACGCCGTGAAGTGGGTGTGGGAGATGAGCCTCACAACATTTCTTTTCTCGTGCATTCTGGTGCTGGCGCTGCGCATGCGAAACATCGGCGGCGATCCGGCCGAAGCCGATCCTGCAACAACCAAACGTTGGGCATTATTTGGGCTTCTCTGGGGATTGATCACTCTCAGCAGCGCGTCCATCGCTATTTTCCTGCCGTTCTGCGTAATCTGGATCCTGAGGGGAATTCCGCGCCTTAGAAGGCAAATCCCGCGCTTACTGCTGGGGGCGGCGCTTTGCGTGGCGTGCCTCGTGCCCTGGATGGTCCGCAACGCTCGCGTGTTTCACCAATTTGTTCCGATGCGAACGAACTTTGGCGCGGAGTTCGCCATGGGCAACGATCCTTTTCTCGAAGGAACGGTTGTCGGTTCTCCCGTGGCCCTGCCTCAGGAGGAAGCTCTTTACGACCGTGTCGGCGAGCTCGAATATTCGCGCATCCGCGGACGCGAGGCGATCGCCCGCATCCGGCGCGATCCGGCTTCCTTTCTAAGGCTCACCTTGCGGCGTTTCTATTTCTTCTGGGGCGATGTTCCGCACGCCACGCACAACGGTGAAGGCTGGACGGAATATGTTCGCAGCCTGAACTTTCAGTTCGCGAGCATCACCGGCGTGCTTGGGCTCCTCGCTGCTCTGCGCCGAAAAATTCCCGCCGCACCTCTCTTCGTTGCAGCCTTTGCGGTGATTCCGTTCGTCTACTACTTCGTGTTTGTCCAGGCACGCTTTCGCCATCCGCTGGAACCGCTGATCACGATCCTGACGGTGTACCTCTTCCAGTCAGCAGAAAAAAGCTGGCGGGTGCGGTTCTTTGGCTATCCGTGCGGATTTCTATCGGGAATCAAAGCGCATAGCCCGTCTGACTCGATGCCGAGGGGGCGATTGACAAGGTTGTAGAAGTTTTCGAAGGCGTTGAGGAGTGTGATCTCGGCAATCTGTCGCGGGGTTGTTCGATGAGTTGCGGACGCATGAATCACCTCACCCCAACGGAAGAAAATACTGAGTACCGTGGACCGGTTCCGCCAGCCGCTTGAGCAGCAATTGCAGGTCGCGATTGTTATTCACGAAATCGATATCACTGGTGTTCACAACAAGCAAGTCGCTGCCCGAATAGTGAAAAAAGAAATGCTCGTAGGCTGCGGCGACCTGTTCGATGTACTTTTCGCTGATGGCCTGCTCTCCGGGCACGCCCTTGCGTTTGATCCTCTGCTTCAGCGCTTCCGGAGAGGCCTGCAGATAGATCACCAGCTGAGGGGTTGGCACATCTGCACGAAGCATCTGGTAGAAACGGTTGTAGAGGTCCAGCTCGGCGTCGCTTAGATTGATGTAGGCGAAGATTTTGTCCTTTTCAAAGAGATAGTCAGCCACCACTGGGGTGCTGAAATCTTCAAGATCGCGTTGTTGCTCGAAGCGTTCCATCAGAAACCACATCTGCGTGGCGAGGGCCATGCCCGGCTGTCCCTGGTAGAAGCGGGTCAGAAAAGGATTGTCTTCAGGCTCGACGATCCGGCGGGCGTGCAGCGTCTCGGCGAGGACCTGCGCCAGTGTGGATTTGCCGGCCCGGATGGGGCCTTCCACGGCGATGAAACGCGGTTGTTCGAATAGACTGGCCATCGTTCAGGATGAAGAGCGAAGGAAACAGGAAGATAACACGGGCGGAGCGCGAAGCAAACCTTTTACACTGGAATCAAATGCTCGCCACTTTTGCCAGCGCCGGCGCCGCCGCAATTTTTGCCGCTGGTGGATGCGCCTATGCTGGCTTGTCTTCCCAGTCGCAGCTGTTCGGACGAACGATCGTGGCTGGCCGCAATCCCCGGGAGATTGCGCTTACCTACGACGACGGTCCCAATGATCCGTGGACTTCGCACCTGCTCGACCTGCTGGCGCTTCACGATCTCCACGCTACGTTCTTCCTCATCGGCCGTTTTGTGCGTCAGCGTCCGGAGCTCGTCCGGGAGATTCGCGATGCAGGTCACCTCATCGGCAATCACACGATGACGCATCCGTGGCTGACGGCGCAGAGTCTGCGGCGCGTCCGCGAAGAATTGGCTGGCTGCAACGCAGCTCTCGAAGATGTCCTGGGTGAGCGAGTGCGCTTCTTTCGTCCACCTCATGGTGCGCGGCGCCCCGATGTGCTGCTCGCGGCTCGCGAGTTGGGACTGAATCCAGTGATGTGGAATGCGATTGGTTACGATTGGCGAGCGAATATCTCCGCCGCTGCGATTGCCAGCCACGTTGAGCGGGATTTCGCCCGCAACCGCCGCCGTCGCCGCGGATCCAACCTCGTCCTTCACGATGGCAGTCACACGGCACTTGGTGCAGACCGTTCGCAGACCGTAGAAGCAACGCGACAAATTCTCGACCGGCACCCACCCGCATCGACACAGTACCGAACCGTCGACGCCTGGACCTGAGGGGCTTGCGCTCTGACGCCTCAGCAGAACTGGCGACGGTGCGTTAACGTAGAACAGACCAGAGGGTCTTTTTTCCCATGCTCTTTGAAGACATCCGCTACGCCCTGAGGCAATTCCTCAAGACGCCCGGCTTTACGATCACCGCCATTCTTACTCTTGCGCTGGGCATTGGCGCGACGACAGCGATTTTCACGCTGATCCACGCGGTGCTGCTCAAGTCGCTACCCGTCGCGCGTCCGAGTGAGTTGATCCGGATCGGGGACAATGAGAATTGCTGCGTCAATGGGGGCATGCAGGACGACTGGTCGCTCTTTTCGACCGAACAATATCGAGAGTTTCGCGATCATACGACGGGTTTCTCCAACCTCGCGGCCTTCCAGGCGGGCCGCTCGCAGATCGGTGTGCGCCGTCAGGGCTCCGACCATGCTTCCGAGCCCTTCGGCGCTGAATTCGTCTCCGGCAACGCTTTCGACACATTTGGCCTGACTGCATGGATGGGCCGGCTGCTGCGCCCTTCCGATGACGTGAAAGGCGCGGCGCCGGTGGCGGTCATCAGTTATCGTACCTGGCAACAGAAATACGGAAGTGACCGTACGGTTGTCGGCGCATCATTTCTCATCAACGGCCAGTCTTTCACCATCGTGGGGATCGCGCCGCCCGGTTATTTCGGCGAACGCCTGACCGCCAATCCTGCGTCATTCTGGATTCCGCTCAGCGACTCGCCCCTGATTCAAAGCGGCAGTTTCGATGTCCTCGATAGCCCTCAGCTTCAATGGCTCAATCTGATCGGCCGCATCGAACCGGGGGCGGACGTCAGGAAAATGGAAGCCCAGCTTCAGGTGGAGCTGCGGCAGTTCCTGCTCAGCCCCCTGAGCAAAGTCGAAGCGCGCAACGCGGGGCTGATTCCGAAACAAACGCTGCATCTTCGCCCCGGCGGTGGGGGCGTTCAGCAAATGCAGGACAACTACAAAGATGGTCTTCACCTGCTGATGTGGATCTCGGCGTTTGTACTCCTGATTGCCTGTGCGAACCTGGCCAACCTGATGCTGGTCCGCGCCACCGCCCGCAAGGCTCAGACTTCCGTGCGCGCCGCGCTGGGAGCTCCGCGACGCCGTCTTGTCCGCCAGGCCCTCACGGAAAGCGTAGTGCTCGCCGTGTTGGGTGGTATTGCAGGGCTCGGGGTCGCGTATGCGGGCGCAGCGCTTTTGTTGCATCTCGTATCCGGGAAAAGTTATCTTCCTATCGACGCGGCGCCGTCGTTGCCGGTGCTCGCTTTCGCTTTTGGAGTATCGCTGCTAACGGGGATCCTCTTCGGCACGGCTCCCGCGTGGATGACCGCGCACGCCGATCCCATCGACGCCTTGCGCGGCGCCAATCGCTCCACCAAACACAGCGGCCTCTGGACACAGAAAATTCTGGTCGTCATGCAGGCGGCCGTATCGCTGGCTTTGCTGTGCGCTGCCGGATTCCTGATTCGCAGTCTCACCAATCTTCAGCATCAGCACTTCGGCTTTGAGACACGCAACCGCTACGTCCTGCACATCGACCCCCAGATGGCCGGATACAAACCCGAACAGGCTGATAGTTTCTTTCGGCAGATGCACGACGCGCTCGCCGCCATCCCCGGAGTCAGAGCCGTTACCTACTCTCTCTATAGCCCAATGGAGGGTAACAACTGGGGTGAAACCGTCTGGATCGAAGGCCAGGCTCCGCCTCCGCCGGGGAGCGACTTCAATGGGTCCTCATGGGATCGGGTCAGCGCGGGCTATTTCGAAAATATCGGAACCAGGATCATCGCGGGCCGGCCCATCACCGACCAGGACACTGCGTCCACACGCAACGTGGCCGTCGTCAATCAGTCATTCGCCCGTCATTTCTTCAAAGATGGCAATGCCATCGGCCAGCATTTTGGCGACGAGGAGCCTAAGTTCGCTGGTCAATATGAGATCGTTGGCGTCACCGAGGACACCCAATACTGGGATCCCGACAGCAAACTGCGCCCGATGTTTTTTGTGCCTGCGACGCAGTGGGCGAAGTATGACGACCCGGATGAAGTGATGTTCGAGAATGTGTCTCACCTTGAAATGGGCTCGGTCGAGATCCAAACGGCCGGATTCGTTCCCGGCCTTGAAGCGCAAGTGCGCCGTACTTTGTCGCAGATCAACCCCAACCTCACCATGATCGGCTTCCAGAGTTTTGCTGAGCAGGTGCAGAACGAGTTTCTGCAACAGGAGATTCTTGTGCAACTGACTGCTGTTTTCGGATTCCTCGCGTTAACTTTGGCGGCTATCGGCCTATACGGCGTAACAGCGTACTCCGTAGCCCAACGCACCAGTGAGATTGGAATCCGCATGGCTCTGGGCGCCGATCGCGGTGGAATACTGCAGATGGTGTTGCGCAGCGCGTTCCTGCAGGCCGGCATCGGTCTCGCCATCGGCATGCCGGCAGCGATCCTGGCTGGTCGTTTCATGGCCAGCCTTCTCTACAAGGTGCAGCCCTGGGACCCCACCGTTCTCGTTTCGACCACATTGATCCTCGCGGTCGCCGCGTTTCTGGCAGCGGTGATCCCGGCGCAGCGCGCGGCCAGCATCGAGCCCATGACCGCGCTGCGCACCGAGTAGATCGCGTTTACTGGCCCGGACAGGCTACTGCGGCGACTGCGCTGTCTGCTGGGCCTGCAGAAACTGATCGACGTTATTAGAATCGACGAGCGCCGAGCCGGTGTCGATAAACGCGGGAATGGGAGCAAAAGGATCGACCTCGTAATCCTTCGTGAGCGAGGGCAGCGGGTAATGATGCACGTCGTCGAGCATCTTTACTCCGACATACGCCATGGTAAAGGGCTTCTGCGCGACGGTGGCCGCGATCACGCCATCTTTCACCAGGTCGAGCGTGTCTTTATCCACATCCATGGCAATCACAACGCGATCTTTGGTATTACCGCGGCGCAGAACCTCGCCCACTTCCTTGCCGGCCGAGGCTTCGAGACATACGAATGCATCGACTCGATCCTTTCCAGTGAGTGGCAAAGACTGTTCCGTTCTGTCGAAGGCCACGGTACCCTGCCCGCGAATATCGACGACCTCCTGAATATGAATTCCGGGCGAATCCGCAAGCACGTCTTTGTATCCATTGAGCCTCTCGTCCAGATTCGGCTGTCCCGGCATTGTGTAAAAGATCACATTTCCCTTGCCGCCCAGCTTTTGTACAAGCGCATGCCCGCCGAGCCGTCCCGCCTGGCGATTGTTGGTGCCGATGAAGTAAAGACGCCGGCTGTTGGGTGCGTCGGAATCGACGGTGATGACAGGAATTCCGGCGTTGACTGCCGCGTCGATCTCCGGCTGCAGGAGCGTGGCATCCGAAACCGAAACCAGAATTCCAGCCGGCTTCATCGCCACCACCGAGCGGAACTCATCGACCTGCGCATGCGGATCGAAAGTTGTGGGACCCCGCAGATCGGCGTGCACTCCATACTGCGCCGCGATCTTATCCAGTCCCGCCGATGCCGATTGCCAATATGGCAGCTTAATGTTGGAAGCAACGAGGTAATAATGCTCGGCGCCACTGTGTCGCGAGCATCCCCCCAGAGATGCCGCGCAGGCTGACGCCACAAGAATAGAAAGTATTCGGTTGGCCAACTTCATTTTGCACCTCCTGAACATGCACAATCACGGCGGGTTGTTCGTCCAGACCCGGTTTAGCCGGACAGGCGTTGAGGCCAGAATTCTACTCCCATGGGGAGCCTTTTTTGCGGGACTTCGCTGGATGGTTTGGAAGCAGTAGTGCTGGCCCTAAGCCACGGCAGAAAAATCTTTCAGCGGGGGCCTCCTCCAGGGGGGCTGTTTTTCTTCCCGGCGGCAGATGATCGATACGAGAACGGTAACCTCGAGAAGACGCGCGTGACGACCCGGATTATGGGGGCGGAGCAGCGGCAGCGGAAAGGACAGTCTATCCAGCCATTTCCTTCAAGTCCGGACTTATGAGAAGCCTCGGTTCCGTCGCCCGCTGCACCTCTTCAACCGTCACGCGGGGTGCAATTTCCTGGAGCAGCAGCCCGTCGGGCGTTACCCGAATCCAGGCCAGATCTGTAACGATCGTTTCGACGACGCGTACGCCGGTGAGGGGCAGCGTACATTTCTTCAGGATTTTCGGTGCACCATCTTTGGTGCAGTGCTCCATGGCGACGATGACGCGGCGCGCGCTGGCGACCAGATCCATAGCGCCGCCCATGCCTTTGACCATTTTGCCGGGGATCATCCAGTTGGCGAGAGTGCCTTCCTCGTCGACCTCCATCGCGCCCAGAACGCTCAAGTCAATATGGCCGCCGCGGATCATCGCGAAGGAATCGGCGCTCGAAAAATAGGCAGCCCCCGGCATTGCGGAGACCGTCTCCTTGCCGGCGTTGATGAGGTCCGGATCGACATCGGCATCCAGGGGATAGGGCCCCACACCCAACAGGCCGTTTTCCGACTGCAACACGACTTCCATCCCGGGGGGAACGTGGTTCGCGACCAGGGTTGGGAGGCCGATGCCGAGGTTGACGTAGTAGCCATCGCGCAGTTCCCGGGAAACGCGCTTTACGATGCGTTCGCGCCTGGCAGCAGCCGCGCTGGCCTCCGAATTCGATACAGTAGTCATCACTGGCTCATGCAGTACGCCGTCTTCAATATACGGGCACGCTCGCTGCTGCGGGGAACCATCCTGGTGCTTTTAAGCGTGGTGCTTGCACTCGTGTGGGCGGGATTTCCAAATGTTCACGCATCGCCGCTGCTGCTGATCCCGGCCTGTCTCGGCATATTCGGCACCTGGGAAACCAGCCGCTGCCTGCGCCCGCGCTGGAGCTTTTACCACGGAGCCGTCATGCTGCTTCTGTACGCAGACGTGCTGGCGCTCGCCCTGATCCTGTTCCTGCTGTTTTACCCGTATGCGAGATGGCTGCAGGGGCAGTAAGGATAGGTTAGAGCGTTCAGATTACAAGTAACAGGTTACCGGGTTACAGGGGCGGCTAGATTCGCGGCGACCCTACGGCAACAATTCGTCCACAAATTAATGACAGGTCAACTTATTTGATGATATAGGGTCTGCGGAGGAAAAAGCTCATGAATTCAGCAACACAAAGCCGCATCGCAGCGCTCGGAATCCTGTTCCTCGGCGGAGCATTTCAACCACTGTCCGCCCAGATAGCTGCAACTGCGTTGACAACCACAGCGGCAGGTCAAACCGTTTATGCCGGTAGCTGCGGAGCTCCTAACAAGAGCACCATATCCCTGGCTGTTGCAGCGGTGGCGACAGGCGGCACAGTGAAGGTCTGCCCGGGAACTTATCCTGAGCAGGTTGTCATCACCAGGAATCTCACGCTGATCGGCGTCCAAAGTGGAACCGCCGACGCGGCTGTTATTACCTCGCCAACTGGCGGCGTAGTGCAAAATTCGAATGACACTTATCCGGGAGCCTTCCCGGTCGCTGCCCAGGTGCTGGTGCAAAACGCCAACGTGAACATCAGCAATATCACGGTGGACGGAACCGGGAACCTGGTTACCACTTGTGGGCTGGATCTGAGGGGCATTTATTATCAGAACGCCTCCGGAATCCTAAACCAGGTTGCAACCCGAAATCAGATTCTGCCTCCGGGATACACAGGCTGCCAATCGGGCCAAGGCATCTTCGTCCAAAGCGGTTACTCAACCGGAACGGCAAGGGTAACCATTGAGAACAGCAGCGTCAGCTCCTTCGACAAGAACGGCATCACGATCGATGGACCCGGAGCCGGCGGAAACATCGTGAGCAACTTCATCGCGGGTGTTGGTCCCACAACGGGCGCTGCGGAGAACGGAATCCAAATCAGCGACGGAGCCGGCGCAACAATACAGGGCAATGTGGTCATGGACGAAATCTGGGCGCCGGACACCTCTTCCCAGCCTTACAATGCCGCCTCCGGCATCCTTATTTATGCCTCCCAAAATGTGGTGGTTCAGAACAACATTGTGGGCTCAACACAATACGGCATCGTCGCGGATTCCGATTCCACGTCGGGCGTGCCGGATAACCCCCTGGGTCTGGCCGACCACACCGTCATCGCCAACAACCTGGTGCAAAACACGCAAATTTTCGATGCCATAGACGTTTGCAGCAACAATAACGTCGTCGAGGGCAACACCATCTTCAACGCTACCGAATCCGGCATTCACCTCGACAGCACTTGCGGCAATACTGGAACGAAGAACACAGTCTTCCTCAACACGATCAATGAGTCATGCGCTGGAATCCTGGAAGGTTCCACGACCGGCAACTCCATCCTTAGCACCAGCTTCTCGAATGTTGTTTCGACGACCGTTTCCGGTAACGTCTGCACCGTGCCCGCCCCCGCAGCGATCGTCGCCGCTGTTAGCGCGGCAAATGTCGCGAACTCGGGGGCAGCCGTCCATCCAACGCCGGTACGATAAACGCTGAGACCGCCCAGGGAGAGGAACCGACCCTAAGGGTCCCTCTTCCTGGCGTGATTTCGCGTTCAATTCTTCAGGCCGGGTGTTGCAGCGAGCCGCCGCGGCTTCTCGAGGCTTGCTAGCTGGCGACGGCTGTCTCCAGCTGCTGCAGCGATTCGGCGTACGGTGGCCGCAAGACGCCCCGTTCAGTAATGATGGCGGTGACGTATTTGGCCGGCGTGACATCGAAGGCGGGGTTTTCAATGCCGACGCCATGCGGGGTCAGCTGCTTACCGGCGTGGTGGGTCACCTCGACCTCAGCGCGCTGCTCGATCGGAATGGAATCGCCGGTCGGCGTCCTCAGGTCGATTGTCGACCAGGGTGCGGCTACGAAGAAGGGGATTCCATGCTCCCTGGCCAGCACGGCAACGCCATAGGTACCGATCTTGTTGGCGACATCGCCGTTGGCTGCGATGCGATCCGCGCCCACGATAACCGCCTGGATTTTGCCCTGGCGCATGAGGCTGGCAGCCATGTTGTCGCAGAGCACGGTTGTCGGTATGCCGTCGTGCATCAGCTCCCAGGCAGTGAGCCGCGCGCCCTGGAGGAACGGGCGCGTTTCGTCGGCATAAACATGGATTTCGTGACCCTGCTCGACCGCAGTGCGGATCACGCCAAGTGCTGTGCCGTAACCGCAGGTGGCCAGCGCGCCGGCATTGCAGTGGGTGAGCACGCCACCCTGGCGAGGGAGCATACCGGCCCCAAAGGCTCCCATACGGCGGCACGCGGCGATGTCCTCGTCGTACATGCGCTGGGCTTCGGTGATCAGCTCTTTCGAGATGCTATCGGGAGTCGCACCCGTCTGCGCGGCCAGCTCAGTAAACCGGCTCTTCATTCGCTCGATGGCCCAAAAGAGGTTCACAGCCGTTGGCCGCGTCGACGCCAGGGTGCGGCACATGGTCTGAAAATCGGCTGTTAGGGCCGTAACCGTGGTTGCGCGGCTGGTTTTTATGCCCAGAGCCAGACCCATGGCGGCAGAAACGCCGATGGCGGGTGCGCCACGGACCACCATGCGCGTAATGACCTCCGCCACCTGCTGATAGCTGGTGGCCAGGACGTAGGTCTCCTCGAGCGGTAGTTTGGTCTGGTCGAGGAAGCGGATGCCTTCCGGAGTCCATTCGAGAGTAGGAATCATTCCTTTCAGTGTAAATGCGCCGGCGGCCTGGCGAACGATAGTCGTATCACTGTTCGGCAACCTTAGAGCTATTTGCGGGTTCCATAAAGAGTAGTAATCTGCGATTTCTATCCGGTTTGCCGCAACAGAGTCTGGGCCAACCGGCGATCTACATCGCCAGGCAGTGGGGTCAAATACACGAATGCGGTCAGCCTACTTAGTAAACCGGACCAAAGCAAAATTGCCATGCCCCCAATGCCATCAGGAAGAGATGGCCCGCATCGCTCGGCGCGGCTTTCTCCGTGAGCGCATTCTCCCGCTGCTGGGAATCTTTCCCTGGCAATGCGCCATATGCGGTTACGAATCCATGGTGCGTGACCGAGGCCGTTTTGGCAGTGACACCGATGCTCCCCGAGGTCAATCGCAGACGGGCCGCGAAGGCCTGTCGACGCGCTAGCGGCTTTCAACCCGTCATTGAACCGGCAGGGAGAATTTACGCTCGATCTCTGCTGCCGCGGCCTGCAATGCATCAAGGGGTTTGAGGCGCCGCAACTCCGCTCCGAGGCGGGCGAGCTCGGCCAGGGCAACTTCGGTGGGGATATTGCCGACCAGTGCGTCCTGCGCAAAAGGACAGCCCCCGAAACCTCCTATTGCCATGTCGAAGCGCCGGCAACCGGCTTTCCATGCGGCAACAATGCGCTGAGCGGCGTCGTCGGGACGCGCGTGAAGGTGTACCCCGACCTCGACGTTTTCATCCACGGAAGCGAGCACAGCGGTGACGAGCTCACCGATCTGCGACGGAGTCGCCAATCCGACGGTGTCGGCCAGGGAGATTTGCGTAATACCGGAATCGGTGAGCAGATCGCAGGCGGCCACCACTTCGTCCAGGCCCCACGGGTCGCCGTAGGGATTGCCGAATGCCATAGAGATGTAAGCCACCACTCCCAAGCCTGCCTGGAAGGCAGTCTGGCCGACGGCTTCGAGGGCGTCCAGCGACTCCTCAGGAGTTTGGTGCTGATTACGCCGCAGAAACTCAGGTGAGATGGAATAAGGAAATCCCAGCGTGGCGACGGCGCCGGTATCGACGGCCCGAGCGGCACCCTGCTGATTCACGACAATTCCGATGATCTCGACCTCCGGCGGGGGATCGAGAAAACCGAGTACCTGTTCGGCATCCGCCATTTGGGGCACCGCTTTTGGCGAAACAAAGGAAACTGCGTCGATATGGCGGAAGCCGGCATCCAGGAGCGTGCGGAGATAGTCTGCTTTGACTTCTGCAGGAATGGGCTTGGGCAGTCCCTGCCAGGCATCGCGGGGGCATTCGATAATCTTGACGGCTGAGGTCATGGCAGCAGCGCGTAACGCCAACGCAGCGTAAAGTCGGCGCAGAGCAGCAAGCCGTAGGGTATCAGGGCGAAGGCCGCCCAGTGACGCCAACGCGGCAATACCAGCGTGGATACAAAGACACCGGTTGCGGCAAGAGTAGCGGCGGAGTTCCAGCGGGCGACCCACTGGCAGGTGGAGACCTCAAGGGCAAAAAGGTCGTCCCACGTGCCATGGGGCGGCAAATGGAAAAAGACCGGGCGCTTCGCGGGAAGACCGTGCAACCACAGCGCGACGGTCACCGCGCAAAAAATCAGCGAAGGCACGGACGCAGCTACCAGCGGCGTCAGCACAAGAAAAAAAGAACGTTCCGGGCGAAATCGGCGGATGACGTCAAACATTGCGCTCGATGCCTTGGATGCACAATTCCTTTGCAAGTGGTGGTCTCAGCATCCGGTAGTAATCCTCCGGGCTGCAGCGGTTATCCTGGGCTTTCCCGAACACCTCATTGGGGCATTTGTCCGAGCCAGGCGAGGATGACGACGAGCAGCAACCCCGTGAAATGCGCCATCAGCCCGATGATGAAGGCACGAAGATGCCTGCCCGCTCGAAAGGTGAACGTCATGAGCACCCCGTAAAGAGGGAACTGCAGATACAGCATGTATTCGTAAGCGTGGCCGACCAGGTCGGCTGGAGAGTGGAGGACCCGGCTGCGAAGGACGTCGACCCAGGGATAAAGCAGGGCGAATGCCCGCGGCCCTTCCAGAGCCATGAGGCTGGCAGCGCGGACTGCGAAGGGGGTGATGATGATGCCAATGAGCAAGGGCCAGAGAGCTGTCCACCAGCCCTGAGCGCGGTTCTTCCTCACGCCGCGCTTTTTGCGCGACGAGATCGCAGTGGTGGAGGGCATAATCCAAGGATACTCCCGCAGTCAATGAGGATATCGGCCGCGGAGGATACCTGATCTAAGTTTTCCTGCATCAGGTTTGCAGAATGCCCGGATTGAATTTGGGAATGTCCGGGTTGAGCGCGACGGCCTCAAGAGCCATCACCAGTGCCTCCCGAGTCTGGGCTGGATGAAGAATGGCATCCACCCACAGGCGCGCGGCAGCGTACCGGCAATCGGTTTGCGCGTCATAAGCGGCCTTGATTGTGGTCACGAGGTCCTGCTTTTCCTGGTCGCTCAACTGTCGACCGCCACGTTCCAGCTGGCGGATGCGAATTTCGACGAGTGTATTGGCGGCCGAATCGCCGCTCATCACGGCATAGCGCGCCGTCGGCCACGCGAAGATGAAGCGAGGATCGTAGGCCTTGCCGCACATCGCGTAATTGCCCGCACCGAAAGAGCCGCCGATGATGACGGAGATTTTCGGGACAACCGAGTTCGACACAGCGGTCACCATCTTGGCCCCCGAACGGATAATGCCACTCCACTCTGCGTCGCGGCCTACCATGAAGCCGTTGACGTCGTGAAGAAAGATCAGGGGAATCAGGTTCTGATTGCAGTCCATGATGAAGCGCGCAGCTTTGTCGGCGCTCTCGGCGTAGATAACCCCGCCAAATTCGACGCGCTTTTCGCCGGCAGGGCTGGTTTGTGGCTGGGATGTCTTCTGGTTCGCGACGATGCCGACGGCGTAGCCCCCAATGCGGGCATACCCGCAGAGGAGGGTGCGTCCATATCCCGGCCGATACTCTTCAAACTCGCTGCGGTCCGCGATACGAGCGATGACCTCGTGCATGTCGTAGCTGTTGGCGGCTGCCCTTGCGGGATCGGGATCGAGCAGCGCGTTCAAATCTGCTGCGGGGAAGCGGGGCGCGTCTTTGATCGAATCAAAAGGACTGCGGTCGAAGGGTGCGTGCAAGGGGTGGCCCCACTTGGCGACCAGCGAACGCAGGCGCGCAATGCAGAGATGGTCGTTGGGCTCTTTGAAATCCACGGTGCCGGAAATCTCCGCATGCATGGTGGCCCCGCCCAACTCTTCAGCGGAATATTTCTGCCCGATCGCCGCCTGGACAAGCGCGGGTCCAGCCAAAAACAGGCCGCTGCCTTCGGTCATCAGGACCTGATCGGTCATGACCGGCAGATAGGCTCCTCCTGCGACACACATGCCCATGATGGCCGTGATCTGCGGAATCCCGGAAGCGGACATAACGGCGTTATTGCGGAAGATGCGCCCGAAGTCATCCTGGTCGGGAAAGACATCTTCCTGCAGCGGCAGAAAGATGCCGGAGGAATCGACCAGGTAGAGCGTGGGGATGCGGTTCTCCATGGCAATATGCTGCGCGCGAAGTACTTTCTTCGCGGTCATGGGGAAGAAGGCGCCGGCTTTTACGGTGGCGTCGTTCGCGACGATCATGCAGAGACGGCCGGCGACCCGGCCGAGGCCGGTGATCACTCCCGCGCTGGGCGCCCCACCCCACTCTTCATACATGCCGAATGCGGCGAAGAGGCTGAGTTCGAACAGCGTCGTTCCCGGATCGAGCAGCAAGTCGATGCGCTCGCGTGCCGTCAGTCGCTGCTTTGCACGCTGGGCTTCGATGGCTTTGGCGCCGCCGCCCTGGCGGATTTCAGCCTCCTGTTCATGAATGAGGGCAAGAAGCGCCGACATCTTCCGGGCATGGCTCTGCGCCCGTGGCTGCTTCGTATCGATCTTCGAGACAAGTTGATTCTTCAGGTCTGGCAAATTGGGTCGCTTCAGGTCATTCATCGGAAGGGGATGAGGAACAAAACTCGCCAGCATACCACGCCTAATCGATATCGGACAGGAATGCAGGGAGAGTAAGGAGGCGGCGGGATGACGCCGCAAAAAGAAAGGGCCGCCGAAGCGGCCCAGAGGTGAGAGTCTGATCTCCGCGTGAACGCGGGATCAGAAGTAGAACTTGCCTGCCAGCTGCACAGCGCGGCCCGGCTGCGGATCAGCATTCGGCTCCGATGACTGGATGACGCTGGTGATGTTGCCGAAGCTCTGGCTGCTGTAGTTACCGGTCGGCCCGGCGAAGTTGGCGTGGTTGAAGGCGTTAAACGCCTCGAGGCGGATCTGCGCATAACGCGACCCGTCCGCGTTGATGGGGAAATTCTTCGACAGTTGCAGGTTCGTGTAATTGAAGCCTGGGCCATGGAAGAAGTTGCGCTTGGTGTTCCCAAATGTCCCAATGGGCTCGAGAGAGAACGGAGTGGTATCGAACCATTGGTTTGTGGCATTGCGGGGATTCATGGTCTTGATATGGAAGCTGGAGGTATTGGGGTTGTCGCCGCAACCGAAGTAGCTTCCCCCGTCGCACCACAGGGAGCGATCCTCACCCGTCTCCACACTGACCGGGAATCCAGTTTGGAATGCCGAGACGCCGGCAATCTCCCAGCCGGAGAGCGTTTCCCGCAATAGTGCGTGCGAACGTTCCGCGGCGCCGATAGGCACCGAGTAGATATAGGACGTGACGAAGCGCTGGCGAGCGTCAAAGTCTGAGTCCCCGTAGTTGAGGTACTTGAAGCCGGGCGTGTAGATGATGTCGCGCCCGTGGCTGCCGGTGGAGCTCTCATAGCCTGAGCCGTTGTCGAGAGCGTGGGAGTAGGTGTAGGCGAAAGTCAGCTGGAGACCGTGCGTCGGTGCTTTGACCAGGCTGGCCTGCAGCGAGTTGTAGTTGGAAGTACCCTCGGTATCCTGTTCGCCGATGCTTCTGTACCAGGGCAAGCCGTTTGGAAATCCTCCTAAGGCTCCGGGAGGATAGGCCAGGGCCGGGTTGGCAGTGAACTGCGGGAAGTACTCGTGGATGGAGCCGGCGAGTCCGCTGTTGCAGTTGTAGGGGGCCGGGAAACCCGCCGGTACCGAACCGGCCAGGCAGGCAGCATGACCCGCTGGCGTTATCGGGTCGCCTTCATACCAGGAGGCGAGACGGCGCCCGAGCGAGCCGACATAGCCAATTTGCGCAACCATATTGCTCGGTAACGAACGCTGGATGTTCAGGTTGAAGTTGTAGACGTACGGGACGTTGTAATTCTTGTCGAATGCAGCCAGGTCGAGGAGGTAATAAAGTCCCGCCCAATCCACACTTCCACCAACAGCGGGCGGTGAATAAGGAAAGGGATTCGGTTCGGATCCGTTGCCGGCTACATCGGCGAAGGGATTGGCGAAGGCAGGGCTGCCGCCAAAGTCGTTTGCACCGAAGGAGGTGTAAAGGAACGGCGGATCCTCGAGGTTCTGCAGCGACTGCTCTTCCTGATCGCGGTTAAAGTAGACGCCGAAGGCGCCGCGCACCGAGAAGTCATGCGCGCCCTCGGGGCCAAACAAACGTGCCGGACCGGTTTCCGGAGACCATGCGAAGCCCAGGCGGGGTCCGAAGTGCGTGTAACGGGTGGTGGGAGAACCGGCTGCGTTGCAGCCCGAGTCGCCCGGGAAGAGCAGTCCCGGAGGACCGCCTGGGAAGACCTTCGAGGTACCGCTGCCCGCGTAGCAGACGATGCCCAGTCCGCTGAACTGCCTGTTCTGATTCGGCTGCTCGATGTCGTATGCCAGGCCGTAATTGACGGTCAGGGAGCTGGTGACCTTCCAGTTGTCCTGAGCGTAGGCGTAACGCTCAGACGCGAGCGCGTTGATGAACCCGTCGCTGGTTTGCTCGTATCCGTCGGGAATACCCAATACGAAATCGATAAGTGGGTCGCCGGAACTGTACAGGCCGCCGCCTCCGGTTCCGCCGTCGTAGTAGTAATAGCCGTTGTTGAGATACGCGAAGGGGTTATCCACCCGGAACTGCTCGAAAGATGCCCCAAACTTCAGGGAATGGTTGCCGCGAATCCAGCTGAAGTTGTCAGCGAAGCTCATATTGCTGTCGAGCCGGGGCTGAGGGCCTTCATAGCTGAAGCCGAGACTGAAGTAGGATCCGATGCTCAGGTAGGGCAGGCCCGCCTGCTTGATCTCCGGATTGATGGAGAAGCCATAGGAGCTGGGCTGGACCACCGGAGAGGGCTCGACTGCGGGGAAATTAAAGCGATAATAGCCGCCGCGCAACTCGTTCAGCATGCTGGCGGTAAAGGTGTGGGTGTAGGAGGCGCTGAAAATCTTGAAGTGCTCAGCCTCAACGGAGGGGAAACCGGGAAAGCTGCTGCCGCCGAAGGCAAGCACCGCGGTTGCTGGGCTGGACTGGAAGATGGTGGAAGCCCAGATGGTGTCCTTCGAGGTGGGCGTATAGTCCACGCGGATAATGCCCTGATCCTGCGCTGACGTCGCGCCGGCGTTGAAGTTGTAATACGAAACGCCGCCAATGGTGTCATTGGCCTGAGGAACAAACTGATTCACAATTTTCGCTGCAATCGGATTCCACTCGCTTGTGGGAATGTTCACGGTTCCCGAGGGGAAGCACTGCGCCCACGTTTCTCCCGCTGCACAGCCACCAATCGCAAAAGGGATAGGATTGCTGCTGAGCCCAGCGCTGTCCGGCGCGAAACCGTCGGCGTAGTTTTGGTCGGCCGTGAAGTTCCCGGCGAATTGCGCCGCATTAAGGGTTTGACTGAGGGTCGTGGCGCCGGTGCGGTTGCGTAGTCCCTGATAGCCGACGAAGAAGAACAGCTTGTTCTTAATCACCGGACCGCCCAGCGTTCCGCCGTAAAGGTTCTGGTGAAACTCCGGCCGAATCGTCGAAAAGTAATTGCCGTTGTTCAGGAAGGTGTCGCGGTAGTATTCAAAGCCGCTGCCGTGGAGAGCATTGCTGCCCGATTTGATGACCTGGTTGACGACCTGGCCGGAGTTGCGGGCGAATTCCGGATTCAGCGTGCTGGTGACGATGTTCTCTTCGGAGAGAGCGTCAGGATTCACCTGAAGGCCTTCGTTCTGCAGCGGGCCGTCGTTGATATCGGTGCCATTCACCAGATAGGAATTTTGGGGTGTCTGACTGCCGTTGCTGGAGAAGCTGCCAAATCGATCGGAAGATTCCACGACGCCCGGTTCGAGCTTGGCGAGACCGGCCGGATCACGGCCTTCCAATGGGATCTGCTCCAGCTGATCGGACGAAACGATCTGTTTGAGCTGGGTGTCGGAGGTATCCACCTGGACGGCGGTGGCCGCCACATTGATGGTCTGCGAACCACCCCCTACCTTCAGGGCTGCATCCACGTCGCGATTGTCGTTGACGTTCAAATTCAAACCGGAGGAAACGAAGGTCTGAAATCCGGGCGCGACGATGGTGACTGTATAAGGACCGCCGACCTGCAGCTGGGGCAGGATGTAGTAGCCCTTTTCGTCCGCGGCGGCTTTGGTCGATATACCGGTGCTGGTATTCAGGACGGTCACACTGGCATTGGGAATTACGGCGCCCGAAGCGTCCGTGACTGTGCCGTGGATGACCGCGTAAACACTTTGTGCCTCGGAGCGGGGTGCGCTGCAAACAAGCAGACTGAGGGAGAGCAGAGCGATCGACCAGCGATTGCGCCTGAAGTTCATGAATCCTCCGGAATTTGTACTGCTGGCAGGGGGGAAGAAAGAGGATTTTCCCCTCTGTGTCTTGAAATTTCGGATGTGAAGCCCGGGACCGAGACCGGCGTGGGTGGGAACTACTGGCAAAGCTGGAGCCTTCGAGCGGGCTCCTTTTATGTCAACTGCATACATAAGCAACAGGTGACTGTTTGCACTCTGCATACCAATGCCGGGCCAGCCAGAAAACTCGCGCAGGATCGGGCACCCAATCAGCAACGCCTGGATACAAGTACTTATTTATCTGTGACTAAAGCAGGAGATTGCGTGTCGCGATCCCGGCCGGAAGCCAGAGTTGGGGGCAGGCTTATTCCGAACCAGATCGGACGGTTTTAGCAAACTGTAGGGACACCCGTTTCATCTATGAAAAATGGAATTGGTGCGATTGGACGGGCGTCGCGGTTGTAGCTCTTTTGCCCCGGTTTAAATGCCCAGTTTCTTCACTTCCTCGTTGTAGTACTTGCGGTAGAGAATGTCCCATTCCTGGGACCCTTCGGGAATGATGCGGCGCTGAGACTCAATCTTCTGGCGGGCGGCCACATCGATGCGCATTTCCTCGAGCAGCAGGTGCTCGAGAGCCTTCCGCGCTTCCTGGCGAACCGTATTGCGTTCCTCCAGAAAATCGCATTCGGGAGTTTCGGCGAGGGTATCTGCGACCACGTGAGCCAGCTTGTTGAGTTTGTCGCGCGTGATTCTCACAGCACCGCCTTGTATTTGCGGGCGAGCTCCGTCTTGACCTTCTTAAACATCTCGGAGTAGCTTGCGCCGGTGCGGTTCATCTCGTCCTGGTACGCGTCGAGGATGACGCGGACTTCCTCATTGATGCGGTCCTCGAGGGAGAGCTCTTCGAGGATGGCGGCGTTGACGCGCTCCTCGACAGCCTTGGGTTTGGTGGTTTGGATCGCTTTGGCGTCGATGAGGCTTTTTACGGTGTGTCGCGCCAGGTAGCCGATGTACTCGCGGGAAAAGATCATGGAACTCATTCGGAATATAGCACATGGAAAGCGGCAGGTAGCCGCTGGCGAGGATGGCAGAAGGGCTGGCCAGCACCGAGCGGGAACCCTTTGGTAAAAAGTGTTTAGCGAAAAACCGCGTATCGAAAAGGCAGCAGTAGAAGGAAGGCAGCAGTAGAAGACAGCGCAGGCGCGCGAACAGAGAACTTTGCCTAGATTGGCGGCCGTCCGGCTTCCCGGGTTAGTTCTACGATTTTGCGGGGAGGAAGGAGCCAGATCACGGCGACGATGACGATCATGCCGATGGCGATCCACGGAGAGAAGAACGCCACGGGAATTGCTCCCACATAAAGGCAAAAGGAGGCTGCCTGCTTGACGACGCCGCTCGCTGGAGGCGTATTCGTGCGGCGGTGGATGAGGTTGGAGAGAGCCATCCAGGAAACCCCCGGGAAAGCGCAAACAACTGCGTAGAGCGCGACGGAGAAGGATGAAATGCCGCGGACCGCAACCCAGTTGGTGGCCAGGGGGATGAGCGACAGGGAGAACAGGACAGCCAGGTTGGACCAAAGAATGCCGTGACTGACCTGATCAAGGTCGTCGATGAGGTAGTGGTGGTTGACCCAATAGATGCCGATTTGAATGAAGCTCAGGAGATAGACGAGGACGAGCGGAAGCTCGGAACGGAGGGCATTGAGGTCGCTTGTTTCCCGGCTGGGAATGTGAAGTTCCAGAACCATGATGGTAATGATGACCGCGATGACGCCGTCAGAAAAGGCTTCAAGGCGGGCAGGCGTGAGGTGGTCTGGTTTTTGTTCGGGCATAGGTTGAATGGAACTTAGTTATTCCTTCCGCTTTGTTCCGCGGATCTTCCGGACCTCCTCCATGCGCTGGGCGAGCAGTTTCTCCCGGCCTTCCTGCGTGGGGTGGTAGTAGCTTCGGCCGCTGAGGGCTTTCGGTAAACATTCCATGTCGGCGACGCGACCCTCGACATCGTGGGCATACTCATAGCCCTTTCCATAATCGAGTTCCTTCATGAGCCTGGTTGAGGCGTTGCGCAGGTGGAGGGGCACCGGCTCCTGGCGGGTGCTCTCGATGTCGGCGAGAACAGCGCCGTAGCCGGTGTACAGGGCGTTCGATTTCGGCGCGAGGGCGAGGTAAACCGCCGCTTCAGCCAAGGCCAGATCGCCTTCGGGGCTGCCCAGAAAATCAACGGTTTCTTTGGCGGCCAAAGTAATGTGCAGGGCTTCGGGAGAGGCAAGTCCGATGTCCTCGACGGCCATGCGGACCAGTCGACGCGCAATATAGAGCGGGTCTTCGCCCGCCTGCAGCATGCGGCCCAGCCAGTACATCGATGCGTCGGCGTCGGAGTTGCGGATGGATTTGTGCAGTGCGGAGATGAGGTTATAGTGTTCCTCGCCGGATTTGTCGTAGATCAGCACCCGCTGCTGAAGCGCTTCGGTGGCAATCTCACGCGTGATAACGGCGGACTGGCTGCCGGTGTGCGATGGCGCGAGCCTGGCCGCGACCTCCAAGGCATTGAGTCCGTTGCGAGCGTCACCTGAGGCATAGGAAGCGAGTAGTTCCAGAGCTCCTTCGGCAGCGGTGAGGTGTTGCGCGCCGAGGCCGCGCTCCGTGTCGGCCAGAGCACGCTCGAGCAAACTGACGATTTGATCATCGGTTAGAGCCTTCAGGGTGTAGACGCGGCAGCGGGAAAGAAGCGCAGAGTTGATCTCGAAGGACGGATTCTCAGTGGTCGCCCCGATCAGCCGGATGGAGCCGCGCTCGACCCAGGGGAGAAACGCGTCCTGTTGTGCGCGGTTGAAGCGGTGAATCTCATCGATGAACAGGATAGTCCGCGTGCCCCAGGAGGCGGCTTTCTCCGCATCCGCCATCACCTGCTTGATCTCCTTGATGCCGGCGAGAACAGCGGAGAATTCGATAAAGGTAGCCTTGGTGGTCTCGGCGATGATCTTGGCGAGGGTGGTTTTGCCGACGCCGGGAGGTCCCCAGAAAATCATCGAAGATGCGTCGTCGCGCTCGATCTGGACTCGGAGGGGTTTGCCGGGTCCGAGCAAATGCTCCTGCCCGAGAAACTCGTCGAGGGAGCGGGGTCGCATGCGCTCGGCGAGCGGCGCTGGAACGGCGCGGGTGGTGGATTCGGGGGTGGGGTTGAAGAGGCTCATCGAGCGGCTCTTTGCCGGGCCGCTTCGTACAGCAGAACGCTGGCAGCGACAGCGGCGTTCAGGGATTCCACGGGTCCCGGCATCGGGATGCTGATTCGCGCATCGGCTCGGTCGAGCAATTCGGCGGAGAGGCCACTGCCTTCGTTGCCGATCAGAAAGGCGACCGGGCCGGTAAGGTCGGCCTCGGAGCAGGGAATCGCCTCGACATCATCGGAGGCCGGAACGGCGGCGAAGATCCTGATCTGTCGATCAGTGAGCGCGGAGAACGCCTGCGACGACTTCTCGCAAAAAACGGGAACGCGGAAAGCCGAGCCCGCGGAGGCGCGGAGTGCTTTGGAGTTCCAGACGCTCACAGTGCCCGGGAGAGCAATGACGCCACTGGCGCCGAAGGCTTCTGCCGAGCGAATGAGCGTACCGAAGTTTCCGGGATCCTGGAGTGCTGCAGAGAGAATAACGAGCGGGTTCTGGTTGGTTGAGGCGGACATGGCCTCCGCAAGAGAGAAGAGCGGTGGCTCTACGAGGGCAGCGATGCCTTGCGGAGATTCAGTCTCAACGGCGCTGTCGAAGACGGCGGGAGTGAGCTCTACGACAGGAACAGGAGAAGGAAGAGCGAGGCGATCGAGCGCACGCAGGCTGCCATCGCGACGGATTGCATCGGTTGCTGTTGGGTCGCGACGGACGAAGACGGTTCGTAAACGCAATCCGCTTCGGAGAGCCTCGGCCAGCAGATGCTCGCCCTCGATGCCGATTACTTCAGATACCTCCCGGCCGCTGCGAAGGAACGCGGCGCGCAATTCGCGTACCCGGGCATTCTGGCGACTCTGTACAATGCTGATGAGGCGCGAACGATCCGGAGCCGTTGGCATGGGGGGATTCTAACCTCTCCACCGTCCTGCGGTCCTGACCAGGAAGTTCGATGCAGCCGGCTCTGAAGGGATTGGGCAGCAATTGCTGTGTCCGGATGATCTTCCGGATGCAATCACTGGGTGGGGATTTCACCCAGCGCCTGACAGGCTTCGATCGGAACCGGTTTCGTCCAGGGATTCGCTGCGCGCCCACGTTGCTGGACGGGAGAGGCCTTGTCAGCAGAGATTCTGCGCATCCATCCGGACGAGCCTGAACAGGACCGGATCGAATACGTCGCCACCTGCATTCGCGCCGGCAAAGTCGTGGGGATTCCCACCGATACGTTCTACGGTCTCGCCGTGGATCCGGTGAATCTGCGGGCGGTGGAAAGCATCTACGAGATCAAATCGCGGCTTAAGCAAAAGCCACTCTCACTGTTGGTCTCCGGGCTCTCGCAGGCTTACGAACTCGCCCGCGAAAGTGGGATTTGTTTCGACCTGCTGGCCGAGCGTTTCTGGCCAGGGCCGCTGACCGTGATCGTGAAAGCCAGCTCGCGTCTGCCCCTGCGCAGCACGGCGAACACCGGTAACGTGGCTTTGCGCGTACCGGATGCGGCGATTCCGCGCGCAGTGGTAGCCGCTCTGGGCCTGCCCATCACCGCAACTTCCGCCAATCTGGCAGGCCTGCCGGAGTGCACCTACGCAGCCTGCGTGCGCGACCAGATCGGCGACCGAATTCCGCTGATTATCGACGGCGGCCCAACTGGGCGCAGCGTGCCGACGACCATTGTCGATCTTTCCGGACCCGACGGATCGTGGCAGATTCTCCGGGAGGGGGCGATTCCGACGCACGCTATCGCGCTCGCTCTGCAGGAGCGATGATTGTTCCGGATGACAACCTAAGAACGGCTCGGCGGAAGCCGAGGGCGACGCGTCCGCGGGTGCTGCTTTGGACGGCGGGCGTACTGGTCGCGGTTGGGCTGGGCTGGGTGTTATGGGTCGATGAGCAGATTCGCTATTTTGCCCATCGCGACGAGTCGCGTCCCGCGGATGCGATCGCGGTTTTCGGGGCGGCTGAATACGATGGCCGGCCGTCGCCGGTGTTACGGGCCCGGCTCGATCACGCCTTGCAGCTTTACCAGCGAGGCCTCGCACCACTCATGATTACACTGGGCGGCGGTGATCCCGCTGATCGGCATTCCGAAGGCGGAGTCGGGCACGATTACCTCATTGCTCATGGCGTTCCGGAGAGCGCGATCATCGCGGAAACGCAGAGCGACAACACGGAGCAGTCCGCCGAACGACTCGCGGTGATCGCTCGCGTCAACGGCCTGAAAAACATCGTCGTGGTCAGTGATGGAACGCATCTGTTTCGAATCCACGCCATTTGCGAGAAGGACGGGCTCACGGTTTACACCTCACCCCGGCCCGTCGGGCGCAGTATCCCGGAGCAGCAGCGCGTGGAACGCCTCCTGCATGAGGTTGTGAGTTATACGGCCTGGCGGCTGCACGTGCATTGAGCTCGGTTCAGCCGCCGAAATGCGTTTCCACATGAAGCTCCCGTGCGACCTCGCCATCGCGCAGCATCTGCGCCGCCTTGTTGAGATCAACGCCCTCCGGAACGCGATGGTAGTCGCTGGTGATCTCGTCTTCCTGGTCGCCGATCGTCTTGAAAAAGAGAGCGTGGCCTGAGATGTGGACGTGGGTCTCAGTGATCTGCCAGCTGCCTGGGCCGACTTCCTCGCGGACGATCTGAAAAGTGCCTCCTGCATTGATACGGCCGAGCAGACCCCATCCGAACACGACATCGCGATCCAGATGGCCGGCGAGTTTCCTGAGGCGCATCTCCCGCTCATCGACAACCAGCGTGCCGGACATGGCCGCAAGCACCTTGCCACTCATGCTGTCAGGTGAAAAGTTGGGATCGGGACGGAACGAAAGTGTGACCTCGTCATCGACACGGCCGGTAATCTTCCAGATGAAGGCTTTGGGCAGCATGTTCATCATGTCGCGGGCCTGCTGGCCATCGTGCTCTTCGGCGCGTTTCTGTCGGGCGCGCAGGGCGGGGTCGGAGATGATTTGCTGGATGTGGTTCAGATCGTTCTGGTGCTCTTCGGTGGTTGGAGGGTGGCCATTCTCCTCGACGATTTCGGAGAGGTTGCCCTCGTGCGTCTCTACCACGATTTTGAGGATGTTCTTTTCCGGCGACTTGTAGGCATCGCGATACATCCACGTTGTATGGTCGTTGGCGTCACCGTAAAGCTCGTTCTTCACCACCGTTCGAACGATGTCGTCGGGTGATTGGGTCTGAGCCGCGTGCGCCGGACGAACCCCGGGACTAAGCAGAAGAAAAGGCAACCAGCAAAGGCGGCTGAGCCGCGTCATTGGGTTCATGAACGATCATCCCTGGGGCGAGCAGGGGAAAACGCAGCAATGCTCATAGGCAGAATTTATTTATATCCTTGCGCGGGAGTGATTGACCAGCGATGAGCCCAACACCGGCTTCGGAGGAACTCTGCACGAAGCCGCTGTATACCTTGAGTCGCCGGTGCCTGGACTGGTTGCCCGTGGACCACACCGAACCATATTGGCCATTCACGCCGGGGTATGCCATTACAATAGTGCAAGGGATTGATATCGATGCCGCACATGGTCTTTTGCTCGCGCTACAAGCAGGAAATGGAGGGGTTGGACGAACCTCCTTTCGACAGCGACTTTGGCAACAAGGTCTACAACAATGTTTCGAAAAAGGCGTGGCAGGAGTGGGTTGAGCGCCAGAAGATGCTCTTAAACGAGTACCGGCTGCAGCCGTGGACGCAGCAGGCGCAGGAGTTTCTCGTCGAGCAGATGGATCAGTTCTTCTTCGGCGAGGGCGCCGCGCTGCCCAAAGAATACGTTCCTCCGTCGGGACACTAACTCTTCTCGTTGATGCCCGCGGGCGCGGCTTTCCTCATCGGCTCCCTTGATTCGATCCGAATCAGTTTCCCCTTTTTCAGCAGAAAGCGTTCGTCGCGCCATGCGACGATGTCGGAGGCGTAGCTCCACGCCCAGATTCCGAGCGCCACCGCGTCACGCGGAATCAGAAGCCAGAGGTCGCGCAAAACCTGGCGATCCTCGAGTATGCCGACACCCACTCCCAGGGCCAGAGAAACGCGAAACAGGAGCGCAAGGCTGAAGAGAGCAAAGGCGGGCAAGCTCAATCCAGAAGCGATCAGGTTCAGCAGCGCCCAGGTAAGCCCAAACGAAAACAGCAACCCTGCGTAACCGCCACGGCGCGATTCGCGCATGGCGCGCGACCAGCGCAGTTGATGGTGGAAATAGCCGGAAAGGCTCCAGGGTGCGACCGAGGTCTCAACCACTTCCTCGCTTAGCTCAACGCGGAAGCCGGCAGCGCTGATCCGGGCTCCTAACTCGTAGTCATCTGCGAGATATTCAACGAGGGAGGTCAGGCCCCCGATTGCGTCGAGGGCAGGACGAGAGACCGCGAGGGTCGAGCCGAGTCCGAAATGCAGTCCGCCCTCCAGGAAGCGCGCCGTCAGCACGGCCGGCGCAAAGTCGGTTGCGATGCCCAGGGCTTCCATCTTCGAGCCCAGCGTTTTATGGGTCAGCCCCCGATACAGCGCCGTGACCAAACCGACGGGCGCCTGATTCGGCTGGGGCGCGAAGGGCGCCAGGATGCGCGTGAGGTAGTGCGGTCCGATATGAATGTCACTGTCGCTGATGAGAATGTAGTCATACCGCGCATGCGGCAGAAGCTGTGCGAGATTGCTGACCTTGCCATTGGGGCCGAGGTTTTCGGGGCAGTGGATCAGCCGGATCGACTGCTGCGGAAATTCAGCCTGAAACTGGTGGACCACTGAAACCGCCGGGTCGTCGAGGCTCGATACGGAGAACAGAATCTCGTACACGCCCGGATAGTTCTGACGCCCGTGACTGGCGAAAGCTTCGGCCATCCCGGCATCGAGGCCCCGCAGCGGTTTAAGAATACTGACCGGGGGCGCGAATCCTGCGGCAGGGAAGCGCCGCCGCCGCAGGTAAGCGCGGGCACTCCAAAGAGCCAGCAGATAGAAGCCTAGCCCCGCGAAGGTGAGGACCGTCGTGATTGCCGCGATGATGGTAGCGAACACGCCGCTATTCTCCCAGCATCGGCATATCGAGCGGCGGTTGCGCGAGCCAGGCGGCGTGGGCGATGCGGTCCATGGCGCGCCGCAGGGAAGAGGCGGCGCACGGCTCGACGGTGACCACGAACGGCAAGCTGCCTTTTTCGTAGCCTGGACGCTGGAAGAGCGCGTCGATATTGATTTTCTCCGCAGAAAGCGCGCCGGCTATCTCCGCAACGATACCAGGGCAGTCCTTCACAACGAATCGAATGTAGTGCCGCAGCTCGAATTCTCCGCTGACCGCGGCGGCGCGGCTCGGCAACTCCGGGGCCTTCGAACCATGTGCGAGGGAAATGAGATCGGAGACAACAGCAACCGCCGTGGGATTTCCACCGGCGCCATGACCCGAGAAAACGACGTCACCACCGTACTGGCCGCTAACCAGCACCATGTTCTCCGTTCCGCGCGACCAGGCAAACGGAGAACGAAGAGGAACGAGCATCGGCCCGACGGTTGCGGAGACTCCATCCGCGCGTACTTCGGCTTTGGCGATCTGGCGGATCGTGCAATGCAGGTCGCGAGCGTAGACCAGGTCGACGGCATCCACGTCGGTGATCGAGCGGCAGGCGACGGCTTCGACATCGACGGCGGCGCGCAGCGCGATCCGCGCGAGGATAACCAACTTAGCGCGGGCGTCGTAGCCATCTACATCTTCGCTGGGATTGGCTTCGGCATAGCCGAGCCGCTGCGCGTCCTTCAGCACATCGGCGAAGGCGTCGCCCGCCTCCATGCGGCTGAGGATGTAGTTGCAGGTTCCGTTGAGAATACCCTCGATGCGCGTGATCCGATCGCCGGCCAGTCCCTGTTGCAGACCGGGAATGACGGGGATGCCTCCAGCAACGGCTGCGCCATAGAGCAGGTGCGCGCCTTTGGAGCGGGCGAGCCGGTCGAGCTCGATGCCATGCCTGGCGATGAGCTTCTTGTTGCCGGTGACCACCGACTTGCCGGCTTCGAGGGCGCTCTTGACCCAGAAGCCAGCGGGCTCAAGACCGCCGACCAGTTCCACGATCACATCGGCATTGGACTGGAGGACTTCTTCAAAGTCCTCGGTCCACACCACAGAGGGCGGCACCCAATCTGTCTTTTTTCGACGTACCTCTCGATTGAAGACGTGGGAGAGTTCGATACCTTCCGGCTTCAGATCGCAGAGGATGCGGGCGACCGAACTGCCCACGGTGCCGAATCCCAGGAGGGCGACTTTCATGGCTATAGGTTACAGGGGACAGCGCTCAGCGGCTCGTTTGTCCACTGAGAACTCGATTACTTTGCTGAGTTCACCTGGGTTCGCGTATTGCATACTCCGATTGCACGAGGCCTCCACTATAGGTGCGCGTGGCAATGTGCTGGAGGAGGATGTCTCGTGGCAGAGCGCCAAAAAGCGGGATGCCTTGCCCGATGAGGACCGGAACGCGAGTGACGATGAGCCGGTCGATAAGGCCGGCACGCAGGAAGCGCTGGACGGTGACGCCGCCGTCGATGTAGAGATGATGCGAGCCGCTGGCGGCCAGCTGTTTCACGATCTCGGCCGGATCCCCGGACATCTGCTGGATATTGGCTTCCGGTATTGAGCTGAAATCGAGAGGCTCGCTGCTGAGTGCGATGACCCGCTTCTTGCCATAGAGCCAGCCACCGTACGCGAGCACCCATTCGAACGTCTTCCGCCCGATAACAAGGGCATCAACGGTTGCGTAAAACTCTTCGAAGCCGTGCGGAGCATCTCCGCCAGCGTCGAGGAAGTCGACGGAACCGTTGGGACGGGCCATGAAGCCGTCTACGCTGATTCCGACAAAGACCGAGCAGGTCATGGAAGCTCGTCAGGCATGGGATTGCCGAAATTGTACGCCGGGAATCGAAGGATCCTCAGCCCTGGGGTGTCCGGGTGCAGGCGCTCCGGTCTCGAGGCGAAGATACAGGCGCAGCGGGAGGGTTGTTCGATGGTGGCAGGGATGCTGGGGTGCGGAAGCGCACCCCAGGCCCTCAGTTCTGTTTAGACGTGCGTCTGCGTTCTGGGGCGGACGCGGAACTTCTTCGTCGTGATAGAGAGCGTGCGCTCCATCCTGCGCAGCGCACGCGTTTCATCGGGAGCGGCGAAGGTCGACGCGATGCCGAGACTGGAGGCCCGGCCGGTACGTCCCACGCGATGCACGAAGTCCTCCGCTTCCTTGGGCATGTCGAAGTTAACGACATGCGCCACATCGGCGACATCGATGCCGCGGGCGGCGACGTCGGTGGCGACCAGGACGCGATGGTGTCCCTGAGCGAAGCTGCGCAGCGCGGCGTTCCGCTGCGATTGCGAGCGATCGCCATGAATCTGCGTCGCCGAGTGACCGGAGCGAGCCAGACGGCGCGCAACGCGATCGGCGCCATGCTTGGTGCGCACGAAGACCAGGAAACTGCCATCCTGTGAACCGAGCAGATGTTCGAGGAGCTCCTGCTTCTTGTCGGTGGGGACCTCGAAGGAACGGAGCTCGACATTGGGTGAGGGCTTCAGGACCGATCCGATCTCGACGCGGACAGGATCCTTGAGGTAATCCCGAGCCACATCGCGAATCTCCGCACTCAACGTCGCCGAGTAGCAGAGCGTCTGGCGATCCGCGGGGAGCGCTGCGGCGATGCGCTTGATGGAGGGCTTAAAGCCCATATCGAGCATGCGGTCCACTTCGTCGAGGACGAGGATCTTGATACCGCTAAGGTTGATCAGCTTGCGCTGGAGATAATCTTCCAGGCGCCCGGGAGTTGCGACGATCAGGCGCGCGCCGCGGCGGATCGCATCGAGTTGCGGGCCTTCAGCAAGCCCTCCGCAGACCAGCGCCGAGGTGCCCTTATTTTGCGTGAGATGGCGGTAGTGATCGAGAACCTGCATCGCGAGTTCGCGCGTGGGCAGCAGGACGAGGGCGGTAGCGCCTTTGGTCGCTTTCGGCATGCGCTCGATGAGCGGGATGAGGAAGCTGAGCGTCTTGCCGGTGCCGGTTTGCGCGGTGGCAATCACGTCGCGGCCTTCCAGCGCGGGCGGAATTGCTCCTGCCTGGACCGGGGTGGGGGTGACAAAGTTGGCGGCGGCAATCTGCTGTTGCAGAGCCGGCGAAAGGGGGAGTTCAGAAAATAGTTTCAATCTGTTCCTTGCTCGGGCGCGTTCAGGAATCCCTCTGCGGTCGCAATCGACCTTCGTTCATCCAGGATCCAGCGAACGGCCGGAGTAGCTGTGGCTCCAGTCAGCGGCTCGGCTTGAGGCAGAGCTGCGCCGGAGGTCTCTATCTATGCAGGGAAAACCAGGGAAGCGCAGATAACGCGCCAGTTCGATTCGACCCACACACTCACGTCTTCGGCTGCGCAGAGCATCGCGATCAGCCAGGCCCGGTACGCAACATTGCGCACACACCATGACAAAAGGGGCCATCACGCTGAGAGGGCTGGGATGATTACGGGAGGACGGTCTTGCGGATGAAGGCGAGAACGGCTCACAACCAAACAACTGAGCGTGCTGTGATTATAGCAAACCCTGAGGTGCCGGGGCTCCTTTGTGTTGGATTCTGCCGGGATTCACAGCGGGCCCGGTCTCGCCTGTCCTGATATGTCATAGACTTGCTCTGCCAGGAATTTGGAAAGGGGAACATCCATGGGACGTTGGATCAAGATTGGAATCACGGTGCTGGTCGTGTTGATCGTTCTGGTGCTTGCGGTGCCGTTGTTCGTCAACGCCGACTCTTTCCGTCCGACGCTGGAGAACCAGTTGTCGAGCGCTCTGGGACGCAAGGTGACCCTGGGGCGGCTAAGTCTGTCGCTGTGGTCGGGGAGTGTTGACGCCGACACGCTGTCGGTCGCGGATGATCCGGCGTTCAGCGCGACGCCGTTCCTGCAGGCGCAATCGCTGAAAATCGGTGTGGACGTTGGAGCGCTCCTGTTTCATCACGAGGTGAACGTCAGGAAGTTGGTTGTGGAGTCGCCGGAAATCCATCTGATCTCGAACCAGAAAGGCCTATGGAACTACTCGACCCTCGGGCATGGCGCAGCGACCGCCAGCCAGCAACAGCCGGCGGGTCCTGCCCCCAATTTGACGGTGGGGGTGATGGAAGTCGACAGCGGAAAGCTTGTGGTGTCGTCGATACCCGCGACCGCCCAGCCGTTCGTCTATGACGCCGTCAACATTAAGGTGCAAAACGTATCGTTCAACCAGGCAATGCCGTTCACGATGACCGCAAATTTGCCCGCTGGAGGCTCGATGGCCCTGAACGGCACAGCGGGCCCGCTGAACCAGCAGGACGCGGAGGCGACGCCGCTGAACGCAAACCTGTCGGTGAAGGGGTTTGATCCGGTGAAGGCCGGCGTGGTACCCGCCAGCGCGGGCATTGGGATGGAGGCCGACATCGAAGCGCAGGTGACGTCCGATGGGAAGACGGCGACGAGCACAGGGAAGGTTGTAGCTCGCCATCTCGTGATGGCAAGAGGCGGGACGCCGACGCCCAACCCGGTGAACCTGACCTATACGGTGGCCGACGCGTTACAAACGCAGACCGGCGAAGTGAAGGATCTGGCGCTCGTGACAGGCGCGGTCGCGGTGCATGCAACCGGGACGTTTGCGATGACCGGACCGACGGTGAAGCTGGACCTGCATGTGAATGCGCACCAGTTACCAATCGATGCAGTCGAGGAGTTGCTGCCCGCGGCAGGAGTGCGGCTGCCGACCGGATCGCAGCTGAAGGGCGGGACGCTGACAGCGCAGATGGCAATTACCGGGACCCCGGCCGACCTGGTCATAGCGGGGCCGGTCGACGTCGACAACACGCAGCTGGCGGGGTTCGATCTGGCGTCGAAGATTCAGGGGCTGAAGGCATTAACGGGGACTGGCGGAGGGACCGGGATCCAGAAGGTGCATGCCGACGTGCGCCAGACGTCAGCAGGAACCCAACTGACGGACATCGAGGCCGTGGTGCCGGCCATCGGGAGTGCGACGGGACAGGGAACGGTGAGCTCGGATGGCGCGCTGAACTTCCAATTGTCGGCGAAGCTGAGCGGATCGGGGGCGTCGGGGGCGTCGACGAACGCCGCCACAGCGGCGCTGAGCGGGATTGCCGGCGGGGCATTGCATACTGTGGGCAACGTCGCCGTCCCTGTCACGATTACCGGAACGACGGCAAACCCGGTGATTCGGGCGGATGTGGGGGCGATGGTGAAAAATACCGCAGGCGGAGCCAAAAAGGCCGCCACCGGGGTTTTCAAGGGGCTGTTCAAGCACTGAGGGATATCTTCCTGTGAGCCGAGCGTTGCTCCTGCCGTCCAGAGCAGGAGGTGGTTCTGGTTCCTGCGATGGCGATGCCATACTAGTCGTGTCCGGAGTTCTTTCCGCTTCGCGAGCATCCGCGTTGCGATGTGTCAGGTTCTGCTGGGCTCCGCAATGGGAATTCTGACTTCGGCGATGCAGCCCCTGTGATCGGGCTTGTTGCGCAGCTCAATCGCGCCGCCGTGGGCTTCGACGATCTGCCGGGCAAGGGCCAGGCCTACTCCAGATCCGGCTTTCTTGGTTGTGTAGAGCGGAACAAAGAGGTTCTCTGGGTTGGCCAGCCCTGGGCCGTTGTCTTCGATCAGAATCGAGACCAATTCCCCATCTTCGGCTGCGTGAATCGTGACCTCGGGAGTACCGCGATCTCTGGATGAGTCGTGACCCCCTTCCTCATCGGCGCAGGCGCTTGCCGATTCCACCGCATTGCGTATGAGGTTGATCAGCAGCTGCTCGATCTGGTCCTGGTCCGCGAGCAGTTCGACCTCGGGGGCGGCGAGGATGCGGACGTCAAGGCGAATCTCCAGCGAGACAACACGCTCCAGCAAAGGCAGAAGAGGCACGCGCTTGAGGACAGGGGCAGGGAGTTGCGCCAGTTCGCGATACGCCTGGACGAATCTGTTGAGCGATTCGGCCCGGTTTTCAATGACGCTGAGCCCGCGCTGAAGGTCGCGATTGAGCACGCCGTTCGAAGGTGCCTGCGTGGCTGCCTCGAGCGCTGGAATCGGGGATCGGGAGAGCACCGGGGCGATCCGCGAGCGCAGGCTGCCGGCGATGGATTTGATGGGAGTCAGGGAGTTCGAGATTTCGTGCCCGATGACGCGAATGAGACGACGCCAGGCGAGACGTTCCTCTTCGCGCAGGGCCGCACTGACATCGGAGAGCACGACCAGGATATGCGGTACACCTCGCTGTCGGAATGTGGAACGGCGAATCATCCAGCGCTGCGGCTGGCTGGGCTCGGACCGACGCGTTCCGGGCCCGCGCGGCAGTTCCAGCTGGACGGCAGCTTCGCTGGGCTCATCAAAAAGTACGGTGAGATCGAGGTCCGCGACGGATTTACCGAGGTCGCGAGCAGGTAAGAGAGAGAAGACACGCTCGGCGGCCGGGTTCAGCAGACGCAGCCGGTTCTCCTGATCGAAAGCGAGAACGGGGGCATCCATTTCGGCAATGACGCGACGGAGAAGAGCGACCGCTTCGAGGGACCCTACGCGCTGGGCCTGCAGAGTGTCGGCGAGGGCGTTGATTTCGAGGCTTAGCTGACCAACGGAGTCTTCGCGATTCGCGCCACGCGCGCGGAAGGAGTAGTCCTCCTCACGCAAGGCGGCAACGACGTTGGCGAGGGTCTGGATTGGACGAACGGCCTCTTCAATGAATGCGGCGAAAACAAGCAGCAGGATGAGAAGGAGCATGCCAAGGGTGGCAAGCATCGGGCCCATCGTCACGTGGAAGAGCGCGAGAACAGCGGCGCAGAGTCCAAGAACAGTCAGAGCGCCAACGGTGCAAAAGACGCGGAGGCGCGCTTCAAAAGAGATGCTCTGGCGTTTGGGCTTGCGTCGGTGCGGGTAGTTCGCCATCGGGTCAGAGCGCCAGGCTCAGAGCTCAGGGTTCAGTGCGCTCAGGATGACAGCTAGATGCCATACTTTTCCATCCGCCGGTAGAGAGCACCGCGGCTGAGTCCGAGGGCCTCTGCCACCTGGCTCACGTTGCCGTTGCAGCGCGCGAGTGCTTTGCGGATGAGGATACTCTCCACCGACTCGAGGGACATCTCTTCGAGGGCCTGGGTAGAGACACGAGCCGGCGAGAGGCCAAGGTCGGGGACTTCGATGACGTCTTCGCGCGCCATCAGGACGGCGCGCTCGATGGTGTGGTCGAGCTCACGCACGTTGCCCGGCCACGCATAGTGGAGCATGAGCTCCATCGCAGTGGGGTCGATGCCCTGGACCTGCTTGCGATAGCGTTGTGCGTAGCGTGAGAGGAAATGAGCGGCAAGGGGCGGGATGTCTTCCCGCCGCTCGCGCAGCGGTGGCAGGTGAATTTCGACGGTGTTGAGCCGGAAGAGGAGGTCGGCGCGGAAGCGCTGCGATTCAACCTCGGCACGGATGTCGGCATTCGTGGCGGAGATGATGCGGACGTTGACGTGGCGCGTCTTGGAGGAACCGACGCGTTCCATTTCGCCGGTCTCAAGCACGCGCAGTAACTTGGACTGCTGTCGCATGGGGACGTTGGCGATCTCGTCGAGAAACAGCGTTCCGCCTTCGGCGAGTTCGAAGCGGCCAATGCGTTCCGTTCGCGCGTCGGTGAATGCGCCCTTGACGTGGCCGAAGAGCTCGCTTTCGAATGTACCCTCGGGAAGCGCGCCGGTGTTCACGGCAACCATGGAGCGTGAGGCGCGCGATGAGAGGGCGTGCAGCGTCTGCGCCACGACTTCTTTGCCAGTCCCGTGCTCGCCGGTGATCAGTACGCTGGCGTCGGAGGGGCCGATGCGCGCGATAGTAGCGAGGACCGGCTGCATAGCGGGCGCGGTCGCAATCATCTCGGGAAGATTCGCGGTGCGGAGGAGGCGATTCTCGGCCTCAAGCCGCTGGGCGCGGCGAACGGCTTTCGAGAGATCGATCTGGGTGCGCAGGATCGTCAGCAGGCGGGCATTGTCCCATGGCTTCTGGATGAAGTCATTGGCGCCGCGGCGCATGGCTTCGACAGCGAGCTCGACGTTGGCCCACGCGGTCATGATGATGACCGGAAGGTGAGATTCGTGGGAGCGAATCTGGGAGAGAAGATCGAGGCCTTCGCGGCCCGAGGTCGTGTCGCGGGTGTAATTCAGGTCGAGGAGCAGGGCGTCAAAGGTGCTGGATTTGAGCGTGTCGAGGACCATATATGGCGACGTGGCCTTTTCGATGCGGTAGCCCTCAGGCTCAAGGAGAAGTTCGAGGGCGTCGAGGATGTGCGGCTGATCATCGGCGATCAGGACGCAAGGCGCGAGGCGTTGGCGCGCGGTTTCGGTTTCGGTTTGGGCGATGGTGCTCGACATGGGTCTCAGCTGTCCGCTCGTTGCTCCTAGCCAGTCCTCCTATTATGGGCCGTGTGTGACAACGCCCGATTTCGCGTCATCGATGGAGACATTCATGCGGTCGAGCGTAGCCCCAGTGGCCCGATCGATATCCACCTTTGCCTTTTCAAAGTTCGTTTGAGCGAGAACCAGCGCAGACTCAGATACGGCGAGGGCATTTTCCGCGGCTAAAGTGTCAACGCTGGATTTGGCGCCGAGCTGCTGTTCCTGCTTCGTGATATCGAAGGTGCGCTGAGCGAGGTCACGGGCTTTCTGGGCAGCGTCTACGCGCGCCTGCGCCTGTTCAAGAGCGAACTGCGAGTTGCGCACGTCGAATGTGATTCCTTTCTTCTGCTGCTCATAAGTGATCTGGCTCTGGCGGAAGGCCAAAACCGCGCGAAACTGATCTGCCTTTGCCTGGCGATTACGCAGGTTGATGGCCAGCGTTACGCCGACCTGGTATTCGGGAGAAGAGTAATTGAAGGTGTTCTGCAGCATGCTGGGGAAGTTGGTGGGCAGAGTGGTGCTGCACTCCGCGGCCCCCAGATCGCAGTAAGGATTGAGGGGGCCCGCGGTGCCGTTACCGGCGTACACGCCGTACATATTGAGGGTGGGCAACAGCTCGCTGTTGATGTCCTTCAGGCTTTGCCTCTGCACTTCGGCCTGCATCTGGTAGATGGAGACCTCAGGGCGGTTCTTCTCCGCCTGAGCGATGAGCTCGTCGATGGATTTCGCCGCATTCGGATCGGGCGGCCCGAGGAGGTCGAGCGGAACAACGGGCATGGTGTCGATCGCCGGATCGTCGGTCTTGGTGAGCGCATTTTTCATCAGCAACTCGTTGAGGCGCAGGCTGGCGCGGGACACGGTGAGGTCGCCTTCGCTGGTGGCAACGTCCGACTGATCCTTCATTACCTGCATAGCCGGGATAGCATTCAGCTCGAGCTGCTTCTGGTCGTCGGAAAGTGTCTGGTTTGCGAAGCCGAGGGCGCGCTCCTTGATCTGCTCGTCCTGATAGGCATTGACGAGGTCCCAGTAGATGTTTTCGACTTGCGTGACGGTAGCGATGACCTGCGCTTTGAAAGCGAGATCGGTGATCTGCAGGTTCCGCTTCGCGATGTGCATGAAGCGCTCATTGGTGGAAAGCCCGAAGCCAGCCAGCAATGGCTGGGTAATGAGAACTGTGAAATTGGAATAGAGGCTTGGATTGATGGCGTTGTACGGACTGTTGCTCGTAAAACGCTCGCCTGTGTAACTGACATTGACGTTGGTTCCCAGCGGAAAAGACTGCGAGTAATTGGACTGGCCTTCGATCGTATTCACTCGGAGTGTCGGGGTGCCGACAAGGAAGACGTTTTCTTCCTGGGTCACGCTGTGGTCGACGAATCCTCTGAAGGTCAGGGTGGGATCGAAAGAGGGAACCGACGTCCCTGCGCCGAGCGTCGATGTGACGATCCCCCCGGCGCCGGCGGCCGACAGGCCGGAACTTGTGGATCCGCCGCCTCCACCGGTGGAGGCAGCAAAGCCACCCTGCGTTCCCTGCACGATGTTAGTGTTAACGCCATTGGCGGCGCCACCGGCTCGTGTGCGCAGGATGTCGGTCTGTGCGATGGGGAAGTTATAGCGGAAGTAGGCGAGGTCGAGGTTGTTCTCGAGCGCGAGGGCGATGGCGTCACGGAGAGAGATATAGAGCTTGCCTTCGCGAATGAGATTTTCGAGGCGCGGGGAGTTCAGGAGATTGACGTCCGGCGCGTTGCTGGCCCGATAGCGATCGAGCGGGTTACGCGAGTGCGGCATCGTTACATGGAATGGTCGCTGCGGCGCGACCGTCTGCTGCTGCAGTTGCTGAGCCTGCTCCGCGATCGTGGGCGGGGGTGCGGGAGTGGGTGCGGTTACAGGCGCGGGCGCTTCCGGAGTTGTTGGAGTCGCAGTCTGCGTCACTGGAGGGTTTTGCGGCGCCTGGGTTTGCGCGAAGCCGGGGGACAGGAGAAGTCCGCACATAATGGCAGCCAGGATCCGTTGATGCCAGGAGGCGCCCGTCACGATGCGGTCACCTCCACGCCGAGGTTAGGATTGGCGGAGTCCGCCGTCAGCCATCCATCGCGCAGCTCGATGACCCGGGAGCCATAACCGGCATTGACTTCCGAATGGGTGACCTGAACGATTGTTGTGCCCTGTTGGTTCAGTTCGCGGAACAACTCCATGATCTCCTTCGCCTGGCTGGAATGCAGGTTGCCGGTAGGCTCATCGGCAAGCAGCAGTGCCGGTTTGTGGATCACAGCCCGGGCAACGCCAACGAGCTGCTGTTGTCCGCCGGAGAGCTGCGAGGGGAAGAGGTCTTTCTTGCCGACAATACTGAATCGGTCCAGAGTGTCCGCGACCAGGCCCTGGCGTTGAGCCCTGGGCATGTCCTTGTAAGACAGGGGCAAGTCGATGTTTTCCTGGACGGTGAGATCGTCAAGCAGGTGATAGCTCTGGAAGACCATTCCGATATTGCGCTTGGCCAGTTCGGCGCGCTGACGCCGATTCATCCGATGTGCGGCCTCCTCCTTAAACCAGTACTCGCCGAGCCACTGGTCATCGAGCAGAGCGAGGACATTCAGGAGCGAGGACTTTCCCGCCCCCGAGGGGCCCATGATGGTGAGGAATTCGCCCTCCTGGATTTCGAGGTTCACGCGGCGCAGAACCCAGGTCTGGCCGGCGCCGGTCTTATAACTGCGTTCGATATTTTTTAGCTGGATCATGAGCTTAGCCTGTAGGCGTTGGTCTTTCTGTAGCGGGCTTCAAGCAAGCACACGGATGCGCTTGCCTGGCCACCGGCTACCAGCTCGTTACTTGACTTCGAGAACCTGTTCCAGCGCCTCACCCTCAGCGACCACCTTGCCGTCGAAGAGATGGATTTGGCGATCAGCATGGCGGGCGAAGCGCGGATCGTGGGTGACCATGCAGATGGTCGCGCCCTCGCGATGCAGGTTCTGGAGCAGCTCCATGACCGCTTCGGCGTTGCGCGAATCGAGGTTTCCAGTAGGCTCGTCAGCCAGCAGGATGGACGGCGAACCAGCGAGCGCGCGAGCCACGGCAACACGTTGCTGCTGACCGCCGGAAAGCTGCGATGGATAGTGGCGGATGCGGTGCGCCATGCTGACCCGCTCCAGAGACTCCTGGACACGACGCTTGCGTTCGCTCGCCGACATCCCGGAGCGATACGTGAGCGGCAGCTCGACATTCTCGTAGACGGTGAGGTCGCCGATCAGGTTAAAGCTCTGAAAGATGAAGCCGATTTCCTGGTTGCGAATGCGGGAGCGTTGCGAAAAGTTGAGGTTCTCAACCGAGTGGCTGTTGAGCGTGTAGCTGCCACCGGTGGGTGTGTCGAGCAGTCCGATGATCGAGAGCAGCGTTGATTTGCCACATCCGGAGGGCCCGGAAATGGCGACGTATTCGCCTTTGTCAATCTTCATGTGGACGCCGGACAGCGCGTGGGTTTCAATCTCATCGGTGTAGAAGACCTTGGTAAGGCCTTCGATTTCAATCAACGCCTGATTGTTGTCCATCCTGCTCTCTCCTGCGTTTCGGATATCTGCTGGTCCTGCGTCTTAATCCAAACGAACCTTATCGGTCGCATCGTAGCGCGACATGTCAGAAAGGATCACACGATCCCCCTCGTTCAGGCCGCTGAGAACCTGGATCTGCGTGACCGAAGCTCTGCCAACCTTGACCTGGACCCGCGTGGCGGTTTTGCCGTTGGGGTCCTCTCTGAACAAACTGACGGTGCTGTTCTCATTGCAGAATGCACAGCGGCCCACGTAAAGCACGTCGTGGAGACGCTCGAGATCGATGGTGCCGTCGACGCTGAGCTGAGGAACCGCCCCGGCCGGCAACGGGCCATCGAGTGTTACGTCAACGGTACGCGTTCCGTTCAATACCGAGGGATCGATTCTGGAGACATGGCCGGGAACGATGCCGTTGTGCGTGTCAATCTCGGCCTGCTGGCCAATCAGGATGTCGTGCGCCTGGGTTTCGGCAATCTGCAATGCCGCCTTTAGCTGGTTGGGATTGATGACCTCGGCGACGGAAGTTCCCGCCGTGACATGCTGCCCGACCTGGACCGGAGTAGGCAGGGAACTGAGGACCCCTGCAATTCCTGCACGGACCTGGAGGGCGGCCTCCTGCTTCTCGTACAGATCCAGAAGGGCCTTGGCCTGATCGATCTTGGTTTGCTGTGAAGCCAGCTGCACTTCGATGGCTCGAGTATTGACGTCGATCTGCTGCTGGCTGATCTGGTGCTGCGTGGTCAGCTGGTCGGCCTTGCTCTTCGACTGGTTGTATTGCAGGCCGCTGATCACGCCCAGTGAATAGAGTTGCTTGTCGGTCTGCGCCTGCAGCTGATCCTGCGTGTAATCGGAGTTGACGGCTGCGGCGGCTTCCTTCTTATCCATGAGTGTGCTCTGCAGCTGGGCCTGGAGGTTCTTGTAGTCGGCCTGCGCCCCCTTGAGCGCTAATTGCGCGTTGAGCACCTCTTGCTGCAACTGAGGGTCAGTCATGTCCAGCAGGATGGTGTCAGGCTTGACCATCGTGCCGGGGAGCACACGGATGCGGATAACCGTTGCGTCGGTTTGCGCGGGGATGAGCTCGATACTCTCTTCGCGGGGAACCAGGGTGCCGAGACCGCGGACCTGACGGATCATGTCGCCGCGCTTGACAGTCTCAGGCCACACCGTGCTGGCATCGACGGTTGGAACGGCGGGTTTCAGACGCATCACGGCCCAGGCGGCAGCAGTCACGCCGAGGGCAACAACGGCCAGGACGATGATCTGCCGGCGGAGCTTCTTCTTCCGAATATCGGGGCGAGCTATGTCCATTGGAAAATGTAGTTGCATGCGCCACACCAATCGTCCAGTGCGGCTAAGCTCCTGAATTAAATACTATTACAGGGGGTAATCCTTTCAGTTTGTTAAGTGCTGAGTGGCCGTTTGCGCAAAGCACTGTCCATTAGCGGACATCCGTCGCTGAAGCTACCGGGAGCAGCCCTGCAGACCGCAATTTCCCCCCGACGACCGTCACAATTTGGCGGTGGATCGTCTCGATGGCCCGATCTCCGTCGATGACCACCACACGCGCCGGCTCGCGGGCAGCGATCTCCCCGTATTTGTCGTAAACGCGCCGGTAGAACTCCACATCTTCCCGCTCAAAGCGTCCCTCATCGTTGCCAGCGGCCGCGTTGCGGTCGTTGCGTCGGCGCGCACGGTGCAGCGACTGGTCGAAGTTGGCTAGAAGTAAAAGGGTCATGTCGGGGTTGAGGCCACCACACATCGTCCGGTGCAATGCGAGGACCGGTTCACTGCCCAGCTGGCGCCCACCACCCTGGTAGGCCTCCGTGGAGTCGGTGAAACGATCGCAGAGAACGACATTGCCACCGTGAAGCGCAGGGGCGATCACCTCGGCGATGCATTCGGCGCGGTCGGCGAACATCAGTCCCAGCTCGGCCATGGGATCGAGGCGCTCGGTTTTCGAATCCAGCAGGAGCCCGCGAATACGATCCCCGATGCCGGTTCCTCCCGGCTGGCGTGTGACGGTGATACTGAGCCCGAGACCTTCAAGATGAGTGGCCAGTTTGCGCAACTGGGTCGTCTTACCCGAGCCATCGAGGCCCTCGAAGGTGAGGAAGAAGCCGGAGGACATAGCAGCAGGGTACAGCGGATAGGGGTTGCCATGAGAAGCGCTTACACCGGTACAACGCTTACAATAGTTACATTGTGGAGGAGCAGATGAAAGCGGCGCGTTCGATGGTGGTGAGTATGAGGCTGCCGGTGGAGAGCGGGACACGCTTGAAGCGTCTCGCGCGTCGGCACGGGTGGACGGCGAGCGATCTGAGCGCGCGACTCGTGGAGGAGGGGCTGCGCCGGTCGGAGTTTGCCCTGATCGATTTTCGCGATTCGCCGGTGGGGCGGCAGGCCTACATCCAGGGGAGCTCGCTGGCGATCTGGGAAGTGATGATGATCGTCCGCGCCTACAAGGGCAATGCGAAGAAAGCAGCCGACCACCTGGAATGGCCTGAGTTCAAAGTGCGTGCCGCGATGCATTACGCCGAGGCATATCCGAAAGAGATCAACGACGCGCTGGCAGAGAACGACGCCATGGATTTCGACGCTCTGAAGAAGATCCTCCCCGATCTTCAGGAGTTACATGTGCCCCGGGGAGTAAGAAAGGCACTCTGACCGGAGAGGACCTCAAAGAGCTTCCCCATGATCGGGTTGGTCCTTGATGAACACCTGTCACCGAAGGTTGCTGCGGGACTGCGCCGACTGGGCCTACCTGCCGCTGTGCACGCGATGAATGAATGGAACGGCGGGGTATTTCTGGGGCGCCCGGATGCGGAAATCCTGGCCGAGGCAGCAAGGCAAGGACTCACGCTGGTGACTTACGACTGCAGGACGATTCCGACTCTCCTCAGGTCCTGGCGAGAACAGGGCCGCAGTCACGCCGGCGTAATCTACGTCAGCCAGCGGACTGTGTCCCCGAGCGACATCGGGTCCTTAGTGCGAGCCCTCGCATGGGTAGTTCGGGAGTTCGGCCATGCCGACTGGACGGAGCGGCAGGATTTTCTTCACTACGTGTGAACGCAACTCCACACCAGCCATCCGCCGGCAATCAGCAGCACCGGCGAGCTGAAAACGCCCGCCATCCAGCGTCGATAGACGATCGAGGCGCCGATGTGAAGGAACGCGTTACCGATTCCGATGAGGATGGCCAGGGGCAGCGCGACCAGGCGGATCCAGTGTGCTCCGTGCAAAGCGAACGGGGAAAGCAGCAACAGGAGGCAGACGCCGCTGGAGAGCAGAATGAGGAAGCTGCGAAGGGTGAAGACCGGCGGAAAAGGGACGTGCAGGCGCTTGCGGATGGCCATCGCGTTGGGATTGTAGATGGCGAGGAAGTCATGGCGTGCTTCGTCGGCGACGTGCACCGCGACTGCCAGGGCGAAAGCGATCCACGCCAGGCCGAAGTTCCAGTCGACGGGTGAACGGAACATGGCATGCACCTCGGGACCGGCCAGTGTACGCCCAAAAGCCAGCGGCGCAAGGCTCCGGGCCTCGAAGCCGACGGAGGGTGTTTACACTAATGAATTGCACTTCCAGGAGGATGAATGCATCTTCGCCTTCGCCCGTTGTCGGGGCTGATCTTCGCTGCCGTTCTTGCCGTCGCTTTCCCTTCGCATGCCCAGACCGCGTCGAATCCCATCAAAATCACCGCCGATCTGACAGATGCGCCGCGCAAGATTCTGCATGCACATATGACGATTCCGGTCAGCGCGGGTCCGTTGACGCTGCTCTACGCCGAGTGGATTCCCGGCGAACATATGCCCGATGGCCCCATCGACAATCTTGCCGGGCTGTTCATCACAGCGAATGGTCAGCCGCTCGCATGGGTGCGGGACGACGTCAATATGTATGCGATCCATCTGACGGTGCCGGATGGCGTAACCCAGCTCGACGTGAAAGACGATTTCCTGGCCACTGCCGCGGCAACGGGTTTCTCGGCTGGCGCTTCGACGAGCGCGAACCTGGCCCTGCTGAGCTGGAATGAGATGGTGCTTTATCCCGCGGGTCACCAGTCGGCCGACATTTACGTGCAGCCATCAGTGGTATTGCCGCAAGGGTGGCAGTCGGGAACCGCTTTGACGAAGGCGGGCGGGGATGCAACCCACCTCGACTTTTCGACGGTGTCGCTGGAGCAACTGATCGATTCGCCGCTCCTGACCGGGCGCTACTTTCTCGAAGTACCGCTGGCCCAGGAAGTGACGCCGAAGCATTTCCTGGATATAGCAGCCGATGGTCCTGAGGATCTCAAGCTGAATCAGGACACGATCAACGGCTACAGCAACCTGATCCGCGAGACGGGGGCGCTCTATCAATCGCGGCACTATGAGAGCTATCACTTCCTCGTCACGGCGAGCGATCAGGTGGCACACTTCGGGCTGGAGCATCATCAGTCGAGCGACGATCGCGTCCCGGAGAAGACATTCACCGACGACAACCTGCTGCTGCTCTCGGCCGATCTGCTGCCGCACGAGTTCACGCACTCGTGGAATGGGAAGTACCGGCGGCCCGCCGGCCTGGCAACAGGGAACTACGAACAGCCGATGAAGGGCAATTTGCTCTGGGTATATGAGGGGCTTACGGATTACCTCGGCAACGTACTCGCCGCGCGCAGCAAGATCGAAACCGCAGCGCAGTATCGCGACTACCTGGCAGCGACGGCAGCGATGCTCGACTATCGCCCGGGCCGCACGTGGCGCGACCTCCAGGATACGGCGACAGCGGCGCAGATCCTGTACGAAACCTCGGACCAGTGGGATAACTGGCGGCGCAGCACCGACTATTATCCCGAGGGCGACCTGGTCTGGCTCGATGTGGATACGACGATCCGTAAGCTGACGAAGGACAAAAAGAGCCTCAATGACTTTCTGGGGGCGTTCGAGGGATTGGGCGGCAACACGCCGCCGAAGGTCGTCCCCTATACGTTCGACGATGTTGTTAACGGACTCAATGATGTCGTTGCCTACGACTGGGCGAGCTTTCTCAAAGAGCTGCTGACCAGCAAGGCGCCGCATGCTCCTCTCGACGGGATTGAGGCTGGCGGTTACAAGCTCGTGTACACCGATCAGCCGAACGAGGTCACCCAGGCCAGGATTACAGCGACCGGAACCACGCCGGAGTGGTGGTCGATCGGGATCAACGTCACCAGCGACGGGCATATTGAGGATGTGCTGGTCGGCTCGCCCGCGGACAACGCGAAGCTGGGCCCTGGCATGCAGATTGTTGCGGTGAACGGAAGGCAGTTCAGCAGCCAGTTACTCAGCGATGCGATCCGCGATGCGAAAGGGAACACCGCGCCCATCGAGCTGATCGTGGTCAACACCGGAACCTACCGAGTAATTGGTTTGGATTATCACGATGGGCTGCGGTATCCGCATCTGGAGCGCCTGGACGGAACGGCGGATCGGCTGGACGATATTCTGAAGCCGATGACGAGCCCTTCGAAGTAGAGCTTCGAAAGGCAGCTGAGAAAGCGGTCAGCTAAGAAGCGTTCAGTAGAGAAACGGTCAGCGAGCCACCAAAGTCGTCTACGTGCATGAGTCCGAGGTCATACTCCATAGGTCAACCTTAGGTTTTCCGTCGATAATTCTGATTCCGGCAATAACGAAGCCCTTTTACTTCCATTCTTCTCTCGTGGCATAGGCGCAACCGATCATGACGAAATTGCCCTTGTCGACCCTCACCTCCCGCAATTCAAAGGAACGCAGCCGGGGGTATCCAGTGCCGATTGTTTCCCGCATCGCAGAAACGAACTGCTGCCTGTCCAGATCGGGCGCATCCCGATGCCCCAGCAAAAGCTCGTTTTTCAAGTCGGACGTCTGATCTTGAATTTCCCAAAGGCCGGCGCAATCTTGTTTGATCTGATCGTGTACGTAACTCTCAACGACGGGCTTCAATAAAGACTTCTGTTCAGGTGCCAACGTTGAATATGGGTCACCGGTCGCGCCCCAAAGCCCCGAGGTCACAAGAAGAACCGCCGGACAGACTCAACCTGCCATCGCGCCGAATTATAGCGGAGTTAGAGCCCGGGGGTTTGCGCTCCCGAAGGGGACGACCCCTGAAGCCAATGGTGCAGAAAAGCAGCTAAAGGCAGCGGATCGCTGAATCGGAATGGGGGTCAAGAGTGGAGCTTTTGTGATATACCCTTTAACGTGTACACCGTAGGGCGTATAGTGAGATGGAATGGACGGTTCTCCTGGCAGAGGATTTCGAAACGGAGTTCCTGGCCCTGCCGAAGGAAGTACAGGACGAAGCCCTGGCGACCGCGCGTTTGCTGCAGCGTTTCGGTCCACAACTGGGGCGTCCGCGGGCGGATACGCTCAGTGTTTCTCGGCAGGCCAACATGAAAGAACTTCGTTTCGATGCGGCCGACGGCGTGTGGCGGGTGGCATTCGCTTTTGATCCAAGGCGCCGGGCGATCCTGCTGGTTGGCGGTGACAAATCGGGAGGAAGTGAGAAGAGGTTTTATCGAGAGTTGATCCGCAAAGCCGATGAACGCTTCGATGCGCATCTGGAGCGGATCAGGAAGGCAGGTGAATAGATAGTCATGGCGCGAAACGTGGATGACATCATCAAGGGTTTGCCGGCCGCGCGTCGGCGCGGCATCGAACGGCGCGCGAAAAAGCTGATCGCCGAGGAAATGACTCTGCAGGAGCTGCGGCGCGCGCGCGCCATGACCCAGGTTCGCATGGCGAAGACACTGGGAGTGGCGCAGAAGCAGATATCGGAGATCGAGCGGAGAACGGACATGCATATCTCAACGCTGCGGCGCTCGATTGAAGCGATGGGAGGAAAACTGTCGCTGGTTGCCGAGTTCCCCGACCGGGAACCTGTGGTATTGTCCGGCATCGCCGCGCTGGGTCGCTGAGGAAATTGACAAGGATTGGGGTGTCGATGAAACTTGTGTGAACGGTACGAATAGCTGCTATGCGGTAGCGGCGGTGGGCTGCTCCTGAAGCGAGTGCAGCACCGACTCCGCAGCCTGCTGGCCGGTGCGGATGCAGTCTGGAACGCCGATGCCTTCGTAGGCGTTGCCGGCAAGCGCGATCCCAGGCAGCGCGGTCATGCTGTCCCGGACCAGTTGCATGCGCTCGAGATGGCCGACGGCATATTGCGCCATCGACTGACGCCAGCGGTAGATGCGCACGAAATTCGGCTGAGCGTGCAGGTGAAGGATCTCGGCCAGCTCCTTCAGCGCAATCTCGGTGAGGCGGGCGTCGGTCTCATCGAGAAGGTGGTCGTTGCCCGAGCCGCCAAGGAAGCAACGCAGAACGCCCTTGTCCGGCGGCGTGCGCCCCGCGAATTTGGCATGGACGAAGGTGCAGGCGAGCATGCTGCGGCCTTCGGTTGCCGGGACGAGGTAGCCGAAACCTGCGGGGAGACTGCGCAGATCCGCCATGTTGTAGCCGAGCGTCATGGTGATCGAGGAACTATAGGGCACACTCGCGAGCGCTTCGGCGAGCGGCGCATCGAGCGGACGCAGCAGTCTGGCCGATGACCAGGCAGGCAGCGCGAGGATGACCCCATCAAAGCGTTCGGAGCCGAAGGCCGTTTCAACAGTCCATCCGGTCTCGGGTGCAGGGTTGAGGCGCGCGCGGCGGGCATCAGGCGCGGGCCGAGCGATGGCCTGGACCGCCGAGCTCAGATGCACTGTGCCCGGCTGGAGCTGGGCGGCGATAGCGTCGACCATCTGCCGCATGCCGCCCCGCAGCGTGGTGAACAGGGGTCGCGGTGAGCCGGATTTCGCGCTGGAGGGTGGGGCATTTTTGCGGGCTGCGAGCATGGCGCGCGAGAGGCTGCCGTACTTCTCCTCCATGGCGACCATCCGCGGCAGAACCGCGCGTACGCTCAGCTGCGAGGCATTGCCGCCATAAACTCCCGACAGCAGCGGCGAGACCAGGCGGTCGACGGTTTCCTGGCCGAAGTGGCGGCGCGTCATTTCGGCGACGGATTCATCGGCCGTGGCCGGCGGCGGAGGAAAAAGAAACTCGCGCGCCATGTGGAGCTTCGTCGACCAGGAGAAGAGGCGCGTGAAAGCAGTTGGCACCAGCTTCGTCGGTACCATGAACATCAAGCCGTCGGGCAGCGGGATAAGACGGTTCCTGACGACGATAAAAGTTTTGCGCTCGCTGTCGTTCGAGCCGAGCAGCTGATCGGCGATGCCGAGTTCGCGGCAGAGAGTGGCGGCAGCGGGCTTTTCGGTGAGGAACGAATCGGGGCCGCCTTCGATGACACAGCCGTCGATGGTCTCTGAGCCAATGACGCCACCCAGGCTGCCGGCAGCTTCATAAAGCTGGTACTCAATCGGCTCTCCGGCGCGGCGCGCCTTCTCCAGAGTCCAGGCGGCGCTGAGGCCAGCGATCCCGCCGCCAATGATGGCGATTTTCCTCACGAATGGGCGACCTCTAACTGAATCAGATCATGGGCGGCGCATGCAGGGGAAGCGTCTTTGCGATTTGGATCGGGGTGGTAGCCGCGCGGCTGATAGATGCAGCAGGGTTCCTCGGCCATCACGTCGCCGGTCACGGCGTAGGCACGCGCCCGCGATCCACCGCAGATATTGCGGAATTCGCATGCGCCGCATTTGCCGTCCAGCAGATCGGAATCGCGGAGCTTCACGAAGATGGGCGACTCCTGATAGATGTGCGCGAGGGTGTCGTTGTGCAGATCGCCGCCCTCGATGGGCAGGAAGCCGCTGGGGTAAACCTTGCCGATGTGGGAGATGAAGACGAAGCCGCGTCCATCGTTGACCCGCTTGGTGGCCCAGCCGACTGCCTTGTCTTCGGAACCGCGGCCAGGATGGCCCGAGCTGACCGTCCAGCCCGGATGCGTCGTCGGACGAGCGCCGGCGTCGTCGTGAACGCCTGTCGTGGGGAGGTTCTCCTTCATGCGCTGCTGGATCAGGTAGCGGCGGTAGTGCATGGCTTCTGTGGTTTTGATGGCGAAGGGGACACGCTTGGTCAGATCCCACATTTTTGCAAAGACGTCTTCGAATTCCTGGCCGGTCAGCAGATCGTCGGTCTTGCCGCGCCCGACGGGCACGAGGAAGAAGAAGCTCCACATCACGATCTGCTTGAGCGTGAGAAGGGTCGCAAGGTTGTCAAGATCGGCGATGTTGAGCCGGCTGACGACGGTGTGGACCTGGATGGGCAGCTGCGCTTCGTTCGCCCACTGGATGGCCTGCACCGTGCGCTCCCAGGTACCGGGAATGCCGCGGATCGAGTCGTGAATAGCGGGCACGGAGCCGTCGAGCGAAACGGCCAGCCGCGACAGGCCAGACTCCTTCATGCGAAAGATGGCGTCGCGGGTGAGCAACGGCGTGGCGCTGGGTGTCAGCGCGGCATGGACGCCTTTGGAGGCGGCGTGCTGGATGAGTTCGAAGATATCGGGACGCTTGAGCGGGTCGCCACCGGTGAAGACAAACAGCGGCACTTCGAGCTCGGCAATCTGGTCGATCAGATTCTTTGCTTCTGCGGTGGAGAGCTGGTTGTCGTGCGCCAGCGGTTGCGCGGAGGCGCGGCAGTGCTTACAGGCAAGGTCGCACGCCTGGGTCGTCTCCCAGATAGCAAGAAAGGGCGCCCGATCGTAGTCGAGTTTGGTCATGGCCTGGCGGATGTCCATGGAATCAGGAGAGCAGGGGAGGTGCCGGGTGGGATGTGATGGGAGTCACAAAGGGAAGGGGACCGGCAATCCGGGAACGGGAAAGTGCGACATCGAATCGCTGCGAGCCCGGCTACCACGAAAAACTCCACCACTAAGGCCGCAGAGGACACAGTAAAGACGCGATGTTTCGGAGGAGGAAATTCCACGAGAACTCTATCCTTTCTCGGCGGTCTTTTAGATCTCTGCGGTGAGTAAATCAGGGGGCAAGAAATGACCTGCGTAGCTACGCTTTTTGGATATCGACGAGCCTGAGACCGGGAACCCGGAAAAAATGGCTTCGATTGCGGGTGAGCAAAGGCAAGTCGTGGGCGACAGCGATGCCGGCGATGAGACTGTCGGCCAAGCCGATGGACTTGCCGCTCTTTTCGAGACGACGGATGAACCCGGCTGCTCTCTCGGCAGAACCGAAATCGAGAGGCAAAACGTAAAGGGACTGGGCAAGTTCCCGGGTTGCACGAGCCCGTTTTCCTTCGTCGCCGCCGCTGAGCAACTCGAACACCGTGATGACGGTGGTAGCCAGTTCCTCGGCGCCGATGTAGCGGGCTATTTGATCGTGTACCGGCGAAATCCCGTGGAGGAAATCGATAAGGACATCGGTGTCAGCGATGATCAACGCCACTGCTCTCGAAGTTTGCGAGAGACCTGCCTGAGATGTTCCGCATCCTTTGCGGAGAGCGATCCTCCGAGTGCGAGCAACCGGGTTTTCCGCTTTGCCCGCTCATCCTCGCCCTGCAGGTAGGTATCAATGATCTCCGCCAGGACTCCGGAGAACCCTTTTTTTTCGCGCTTTGCAGCGAGAGCCACCAGAGCGGCGCGGTGCTCGCGCTTCATTTCGACAGTTGTGCGCACACTTCGACTATACATGCATGTGCATGCATTTCGGCAAACCCCACGTCTCTGGGCAATCGCTGTTGGTTACGCAGCGCGGCGTTGTTCGCTGGCGGCGAGGTCGTGGATGAACTCGCGCAAAGTGCGCGGCTCGCGGGAGAGAATCGCCCGGAGAACCAGCGCGTTCCCGCCGGGGAAGCCGTGGCGATCGTAATCCGCAAACATCTGGCGCATCCCGTCGCGGACCGGGCCAGGCGGCAGGTGATTAGCGTTGGCCCATTCATCGAACTGCACCTCTCCGGCTCGAACGCGGAAGCCGAGAGCTTCGCTCATCAGTTCAGCCAGCTCAATGCGGTCCACCATGCCAGGAGCGCAGAGTTCGAAGGTGCCGTAGTCGAGGCGATTGCTCGAGAACGCCAGCCCCACAACCTCCGCGACATCGCAGTAATCCACGTAGGAAGCTCTCTGATAGACCGAATAGGGCAGTGCGAAGCGCGCGCGCCGGACCACATCCGGCCATGCGCTCTCGAGGTTTTGCATGAACATGGTCGGCTGGAGGACGGTGAAGTTCATCCCGGATTGATACAGCACCTCCTCAACGGGCAACTTCGCAGCGTGGTTGCTGAGGCCGAGGATGGAGGGATGGATGACGCCGGAAAAGACGAAGCGTCGAACGCCCGCGGCGCGCGCACCTTCGATCATGGCGATGCCCATGTCGAACTCGTGGGGCGCAAAAGCGGGGTTAATGTGGAAGACACCGTCCATGCCCCTGGCAGCGTTGAGCAGGCTGGTAGGATTCTCGAGATTGCCGAGGACGGTCTCATCGGCACCGCGCTCGCGCGCAGAAGCTTCCTGGCTCTGGTCCCGGATCAGCGCGCGCACGGTAACGCCTCGCTTTTTCAACTCCGGAACGACCAGTCCGGCATATCGGCCTGTCGCACCAACGACCAGAACCCGCATCGAGTCCTCCACTTCTATTTGCGCATAAGAAGCGGCCGAATGGGAGCCGGATGCCTTTCCTTACTAATAACTATCCCAGGGCGTCCGAACTTTCGTGTTATGGTCAGCGGCGGCTGAGGGGATTTTGAAAATCGCGTACAGCGGCGTATCAGAGCTGTACCCCCTCCACGCCGTTCCGGCGCGCCATTCACGGTATAATTACAGCGTGAGTTCAACCGTTACCGAGACCCCAGTCGCTCCCCGGCACACGGCGTCCAGCTCGAGCGAAAGACGCGTCCTGCTGTTGAAACCCCGCGGTTTTTGCGCAGGCGTGGTTCGGGCAATTGACATTGTGCGCATCGCCCTCGAAACCTTTGGAGCGCCGATTTATGTGCGCAAGGAGATCGTCCATAACCGCTTTGTTGTGAATGAACTGGCGGAAAAGGGCGCGATCTTTGTGGACGATATTCACCAGGTTCCCGAAGGCGCACGCGTCATCTACTCGGCGCATGGCGTTTCGCCAGCGGTCCGCGAGCAGTCGAAAGAGCGCAAGCTCAAGGTGATTGACGCGACCTGCCCACTGGTGACCAAGGTTCACGTCGAAGCAGTGAAGTTCGCTCAACAGGGCTATTCGCTTGTATTGATCGGCCACCGCGATCACGACGAGATTGAAGGCACCCTGGGTGAGGCTCCCAATGTCACTCAGGTTGTATCGAGTGTCGAGGAAGTGCGAACGCTGGAAGTGCCGGACCCGGAACATGTGGCTTACCTGACCCAGACAACGCTGTCTCTCGACGAATCCCGCGACATCATTCAGGCCCTGAAGCAGAAATTCCCGAAGATGGTCGGGCCCCATTCCCAGGACATTTGCTACGCAACGGAGAATCGCCAGGTCGCGGTGAAGAACGTCGCACACAGCGCCGATCTGGTGCTGGTTGTGGGTTCGAACAACAGCTCGAATTCGAATCGGTTAGTCGAAGTTTCGCGCAATCTTGGGACCCAGGGCTATCTGATCGACAATGCCGACGCAATCCATCCGGAATGGTTAGAGGGCGTCAGTAACGTGGCGGTTACGGCTGGTGCTTCGGCGCCGGAGATCCTGGTCGAGGGTGTTATCGAGTATCTGAAGCGCAACGGCTTCGGAACGGTCGAGGAAGTCGAAGTGATGCCGGAAAACGTCCGGTTCGGGCTTCCGCCGGAGATCGTTCAGGCGATTCAGTCGGCTCCTCCGCCAACCCCCGCGGGAGTCTGAGAATACGCGCAACCGGGGTGGGTGCGGGCATCCAAACATCATGGGCCCATTCAATGCATCTTCATTGGCGGAGCGCCATCAGTATTAGAGGAAACGTGGTTCCTTGAACGCATGAGTACACCTTCTGAAGTCGTTCGGCCCCGCGCAGCAGCATCTCCCTCAGGGAGTAGTGGCAGTGGTATCCCTGTCACCGAGCCACGCCGGCCTTTTGCCAATGTGAAATTTGGGCGCATCGACGCCGCACCTGAAGAGGTGGCGCGCGCCATCGAGCGGTCCCGCGAATCGCTGCTGGCGCGGCAGCATCCTGAGGGCTACTGGAGCGGCGAGCTCGAAGGCGATTCGATGCTGGAGGCAGATTACATTTTCCTCCACGTCCTGCTGGGTACGGGCGATGCGGGAAAGATGGAAAGAGCCCTTACTGAGATCATGCGCTACCGGAACGACGATGGCAGCTGGTCGCTCTATCCGGGTGGTCCCGGCAATGTGAGCCTTTCGGTCAAGTGCTATTTCGCGAACAAGCTGATGGGTGTTTCTGCAGATGAGCCGCACATGGCTCAGACCCGGGAGTGGATTCTCGCCCATGGTGGTGTGACCGCTTGCAACACCTTCACGAAGATTTATCTTTGCTCGCTGGGGCAATACGAATACAACTGCGTTCCCGCCATCCCGCCGGAGATCGTCCTGTTCCCCAGTTGGTTCTGGTTCAACATTTACGAAATCTCATCGTGGTCGCGGGCGATTCTGGTGCCGCTGTCGATCGCATATGCAAAAAAGCCCTTTAAGAAGATTCCCTCCGAGCACGGCATCCAGGAGCTTTTCGTGGGTGGCCGCGAGAATGCCGACCTGAAGTTGCGCTGGGATCGCGAGCACCTTTTCGGGTGGCGCAATTTCTTCATTTTCATCGACCGGCTGACCCACTGGTGCGAGCGCATCCACATCCGCCCGCTGCGCTCGGTCGCCCTGAAGAAGGCGCAGAAGTGGATGCTGGAGCGTCTCGAGATGTCCGACGGGCTGGGGGCGATCTATCCGGCCATCCTCAACTCGATTATCGCGCTCCGTTGTCTCGGTTATTCGCTCGACGATCCGCAGGTGATCCGCGCGATGGACGAGTTCGAAAAGCTCGGCATCGACGAACCGCACGGAACGAAGGATTATCCCGAACCCACCTTTCGCATGCAGCCGTGCCTGTCTCCGGTATGGGATACGGCTCAGGCCGTCTATGCGCTCGGAGAGGCGGGGCTGGATCGCAAAGACCCGCGGCTGCTGAAGGCCGCTGACTGGATGCTTTCCAAGGAAGTCCGTCACAAAGGCGACTGGGCGGTGAAGAACCGGCGCGCCGCCCCAGGGGGTTGGTACTTTGAGTTCAACAATGAGTTTTACCCGGATGTTGATGATACGGGACAGGTTCTGCTCGCTCTGAATAAAGTCGATAATCCCCGCGAACGTTATCAGTACGACGTTTGCCAGCGAGCCATCGACTGGGTTTTCTCCATGCAGTGCCGCAATGGCGGCTGGGCCAGCTTCGACAAAGACAACACGAAGATGATCTTCCAGCACATCCCATTTGCGGATCACAATGCGATGCTCGACCCGCCGACAGTGGACATCACCGGGCGCATCCTCGAGATGCTCGCCACCTATGGCTACACCCGCAAGGATCGCCGCGTAGAGAAGGCCATCAAGTTCATCTACCAGGAACAGGAGCCGGACGGCAGCTGGTTTGGCCGGTGGGGCGTGAATTACCTGTACGGCACCTTCCTGGTGCTGCGCGGTCTCGAGGCGATCGGTGTGTGGAACCACGAGCCGCAGGTGCAGCAGGCGGCGGAGTGGGTCCGTTCCGTGCAGAACGCGGACGGCGGCTGGGGGGAAAGCTGTAACAGCTACGACGATCCAGTGGCGCGGGGGATCGGCACCAGCACGCCTTCGCAGACAGCCTGGGGCGTCCTGGGACTTCTGGCGGCGGGCGATACACGAAGCGACTCCGTGGCCAAGGGCGTCAAATGGCTGCTGGCCCAGCAACAAGCCGATGGTTATTGGGATGAAAGCCAGGGTGCGGGCAAGACGCGCCAGGCGATCTATACCGGGACCGGTTTCCCACGTGTGTTCTATCTGGCCTATCCGCTCTACCGCGACTATTTTCCGTTGCTGGCGCTGACCAGCTACAAGCGGGCGCTGGAAAAGGCCGAGTAAGCGCCGGGACGCGGCGGGTCAACTGAACTGAGTCCGGATTTCAGACGGAGGAAGGATTACTGATGGCGGTACCTGTTTCCCAGGCATGGACGGTGGCCACCTACGTCCTGACGCAAAAGCTGAAAGGCAGGAAGCGCTTTCCGCTCGTGACGATGCTCGAGCCGCTCTTCCGCTGCAACCTGGCCTGTGCCGGGTGCGGCAAGATTCAATATCCGCCTCACATCCTCAAGCAGGAGCTGACGCCGGAGGAGTGCTTCCGCGCGGTCGAAGAGGCCGGCACGCCGATGGTTTCCATTCCCGGTGGAGAACCGCTGCTGCATCCGCAGATCGACAAGATTGTCGCGGGCCTGGTTGAGCGCAAAAAGTACGTTTACATGTGCACGAACGCGCTGCTTCTGAAAGAAAAACTTTACCTGTTCAAGCCGAGCAAGTATCTCTCGTTCTCCGTCCACCTCGACGGCCAGCGCGAGCACCACGATTTCTCCGTATGCCGCGAGGGTGGCTACGACATCGCGATGGAAGGAATCAAAGCGGCGATCGCGGCAGGTTTCCGAGTGACGACGAATACGACGCTCTTCGACGGCGCCGATCCAAATTCGGTGCGCGCTCATTTCGACGAGTTGATGGACGTTGGGGTCGAGGCCATGATGGTCGCTCCCGGCTACACCTACGAGAAGGCTCCCGACCAGAAGCACTTCCTGGGCCGCGCCCGCTCGCGCAAGCTCTTCCGCGCGATTCTTTCGAATCGCAGGAAGACCTGGAAGTTCAACGCGAACTACCTATACCTCGAATTCATCATGGGCAAGCGGGATTTCAAATGCACGCCGTGGGCGATGCCGACATACAGCATCTTCGGCTGGCAAAAACCCTGCTACCTCCTGCAGGATGGGTACGCGGATACCTTCGAGGAGCTGATCGAGTCCACGAACTGGGACAACTACGGCACCGAGAGCGGCAATCCGAAGTGCGCGAACTGCATGGTCCACTCCGGCTACGAAGGCACCGCGGTGAACTACACCTTCGGATCGCTGAAGGGACTGTGGGAGACGGCGAAGGCGATGACAAGGCTCTATCCCGACAAGGGCGCGCTCGATCTTCTCAACGAGCCAGTAAAACCAGCGCACAGCTTCAATCCGCTGGTACAGATCAACGCCCAGGTCAGGACTGAGGTCCGCGTTGAAGAGGGAAGTCGCGCATGACGACGACCGCCAATCCTGCCCTCGATCCCAACGCAATCGAGGTAATGGACGGGCGCGCACGCGAGCAGCTCGAGGGTTGGATCCCGTCCCTGGCCAGCGACGACGATATCCGAGAGGCGCTCGAAAAGGCCTTCGACTACCGCGGCGATGTGACGCTGACCCTCAAGGACGGCCGAATGATCCACGGCTATGTCTTTGATCGGCGGACCGGCGCGACCCTCCAGGATTCTGTCGTCCGGGTGATCCCTTCGGAGCAGCGGACCAAGCTGAGCATTCCGTACTCCGATATCGCCGCCCTCGCCTTCACCGGACGCGACAACGCGGCAGGCCGCACCTTCGAGGCATGGATTAAAAAGTACTGGGAGAAGAAGGCTGCGGGCGAGACGAATATCGCCCTTGAGCCGGAAAAGCTGTAAGCAGCCGCCAACCTGCAACAAGTGAATCGCAGGCATCCCGGGGCCCGGCCTTCGGCATCGCAGCCTTGAGCCGCCTGGATCGCTTTGTTCCTCTCAGGGGAGCACGCTCCGGCTGGATCTACGGCCGGCCACGTTGAAGTCAGTATTTCTGGGACCTGGGGCAGGACGAACATCGTGACCTCCGGAAAGATCGAGGTACTGGAATCCGGCATCTCCTCGGGCCTGGCCCCGTCTGCCGAAATCCGGTTGGAGCGCGAACGTTTTGCATTCGCCACGGAAGCAGCACAGATTGGCTATTGGTTCTGCGATCTGCCTTTCGACAAGCTCATCTGGGATCATCGGGTCAAGGAACACTTCTGGCTTGAGCCGGACGCTGACGTAGACATCCAGCTGTTCTACGAACGGCTTCATCCCGAGGATCGCGACCGGACACGGGAGGCCATCGAGCGCTCCATCGCCACGCGCACACGCTACGACATTGAATACCGAACGACATCGCCGGCGGGTGAGTTCAAGTGGATTCATGCCATCGGCCGGACTGCCTATGATGCGCAGGGCCGTCCGGTGCGTTTCGATGGTGTAACCAAGGACATCACGGCGCTCAAAGAGGCCGAGGAAGCACGGGATCTCGCCGAAGCGGCCCTGATCCGCAGCGAGAAGCTGGCCATTGTGGGCCGCCTGGCCGCCGCCATCTCGCACGAGATCAATAATCCGCTGGAGGCGGTCGCCAATCTGCTCTACCTGATCGCGCAATCGGCGAAAGATGAAGACACTCAAAGCTATGTGAGGACGGCGCAAAGGGAGCTTGACCGGGTTGCCCACATCGTGACCCATACACTCCGCTTTAACCGCGGTACGAATGGAGGATTCTATGAGGCGATCTCGGAATTGCTCGATTCTTCCGTAGGAATCTATGAAGCGCGCCTTCGACAACAGGAGATTCTTCTGGAGCGTGACTACGCCCCCGACAGCCACCTGTGCCGCTTTCCCTCTAATCTGCGACAGGTGTTTGCCAACATCATCGGGAATTCTTTCGACGCCACCAAACGAGGGGGAGTGCTGATTTTGCGAACTCGCCTTCAGCCTCACTGGCAGACGGGCTCGGCCGGACTCCGTGTCACGATTGCCGATAGCGGAGAGGGAATGGACGCCGCGACACGCCGCCGTCTCTTTGAGGCGTTCTTCACGACCAAGGGGGAACGGGGCACGGGTCTGGGCTTATGGACCAGCCGGGAGATCGTGGAAAGACACGGCGGAACTATCCGCGTGAAGAGCCGGCGGAATCCCCCCAGCGGCACGGTGTTTTCGATCTGGCTGCCGCTCAATCGAACGCTTGCGTTGACCCCGGACCGGGAGCAGCCTTTGCTGCGTTAGCCCCACTTCTTCATCTCCGGCCAGACGGTCCGCAAATCCCACTTCAGTCCGCGGCAGAGCCAGATGGTGAAATGTTCGTCTTCACGAGACCAGGGATTGTCGGTCTTCTGGCCGGTATCGATCACGCTCTGGAAGTGTTCGCGATCGCCGCTCCCATCGCTGCCGAGAACGATCACGATGCTGCCGTCGTAATCGCGAGGGCCCCACAGCCAATAGGAATTGTGCGCGCTGATCGCGCGGGGCAAGCCGTACTTCGGGCCAAAGTAGTCCACCGCCGCTGCCTCGCCCCAGGAGTTCGCGAAGATGGCCGTGCGAGCTCGTTCTGCGGGCGGCAGGCTGTTATAGACAATGGCGGTTTTGCGCACCATGTCCTCCCAGCCGAATTCATCGGCGAAGAACTGCGGCAGCGGTCCGGTGCGTTGATTCTCCGCCTTCGGCGGATCGATGCCGAGCGCGTGCTGGTAACGCAGATAGGTCTCCGGGCGCAGCAGGGGCAGTGTCAGGGGCGCGAGGACCAGCCCGGAAACGGCCAGCAGCATCGCGTAGGCGCCGCTGATCCATGCGTTGCGAACCCAGCGCGTCCAACCGACGGCGCCTGCGGCAAAGATCATGGGATACACCGGCGAGACGTAGTAGTTCTTGCCTTGCGTCACCATCAGGAGGACGACCACAACCAAAAATGCCCGCGCCAGGATTCGGTACTTTGCGCCAGCGCGCGTAAACAGCAGCCACACTGCGCCGCCGATCCACAACGGCGCCGAGAGCGGATTCAGAATGTTCGCCTGATCGATGAGAAACGAGAGCGGCCCGCGCCGTACATCGCGCGGCGTCGCGCGGACGTTGCGCTCGTATTCAAGAAAAGGGAAGTGATGATGCACCAGCCAGACCAGATGCGGCAGGAAAATCAAAAGAGCGGCCAGGCAGCCAAGCCAGAACCACTTCGATAGCAGGACGCGGCGATGCGGCGTGAGCGCCAGGCCGAGAATCAGTCCCGCGGCAAACAGAACTACGCTGTATTTCATCTCGAGGCCAGCGCCCACGAGCACGCCGATGCCGAGCCACCAGCGCTCATCGCTGCTTTCGATGTAGCGGAGCACACACCACGCACAGAGCATCCACAGCAGCGGTTCAAAAGCGTTCATCGTCAGCCAGTGCTGCATCAGCATGTAGATCGGCGCAGTCAGAATCGCAAGGGCCGCAAGCACCTGCGCCATACGGCCGCCACCCATCATGCGAGCCATTGTGCCGGTCAGCCAAACGAGCGCCGCTCCAGCCAGCGCCGGCAGGAAGCGCAATCCGAGCAGCGACGTCCCGAAAATGTGACTTACCAGCCAGGCAATGAACGGCATCCCCGGCGGGTGGTCGACGTAACCCCAACCGAGATGCTGGCCGCAGGCGAGGTAGTACATCTCATCGCGAAAGATGCCGTAATGCGGCGCCGCCCGCATTTCGAGAGCGAACTTCAGGAAAGCGATCACCGCAACCATCGCTGCGCCCGAGGCTGACGAATGCGCGGGAATCGCCGTGGCCGTCGATGCGGTGGTCCTCGGTGGGTTCGTGAGTGCATCCATGGGTTCGTTCAAGACGGTTCCTTTCGGTGCCGGGGGTGATTACGGAAGTCTGCCGGTTCAAATGCAACTCTGGAGAGGGAGATTCAGCCATCCACCAGGCACGCGATTCTCTGCTTTACTTCGAAAACAACTCCATGCTACTTTCCTAACCAATCCCCCGAGCTTCCCCATGGAGAATTCAGGTGTACTGCGTTCAGTGTGGATCGGTGGTTCCGCCCGACAATAAGTTTTGTAATCAATGCGGCGCCGCGATACGCCGCCCTGAGAGTGTTCCCAACGGCTTTGTCGCGACGCCGCCCGCGCCTCTCGCCACCGACGCTCCTGGTATCGCACAGGCCACTTTCGGGGCGCATGCTCAAACGTTACCACCCACGATTCCGCCGCCAGCTTACCAGGCGGCTCCCCCGCCGATTCCAAATCTTCCGCCGATACAGGGAATTCCGCAGCCGGTTTATCAAAGTGCTCCACCGCCCGTGCAGTCTATCCCGCAAGCGGTGTATTACGTTCCCGCCACCCACCAGCCGCAGACCGTTCAGCAAATCAATCTGCTGCACAGTCTGCAAAGCAGGCTGCAGCGCATTGCTTCGACTGAAGATCTTCAGGGCTTCAGCCTGAAGCAGATGTTCTCCGACGTGTTCAAGCGCCGGAGCAATAGCGACGTGGAAGACTACATCCTCGTCGGTACCTCCAAAACGACTCCGGTGATTGACCTGGTGGAAACCGGCTGGCCGAAGCCGTGGCTCTTTTTCCGGGTGCTGGCCACCATGGTGGTGGCCTACGTAGCGCTCACCTTTACGCTCATGCGTTCTGCCAATCCCAACCTCATCCCGGGCGTGATGATCATCGGAGCGTTCGCAGTTCCTCTGGCCACGCTTACATTTTTCTTCGAGATGAACAGCCCGCGGAACGTCTCCATCCATCGAATCGCGACCTTGTTTCTGCTCGGCGCGGTGGTCTCCCTGCGTATTCGCTCTGATCGGATACACGCTGCCATTGCTCGGTGTGCTGGGAAACATGGCCGCCGGCATCGTCGAAGAGGTTGCCAAACTGCTCACGGTGGTCATCGTCGTGCGCAGCGTTCGCTACAAATACATCCTGAACGGACTGCTCTTTGGGGCGACAGTCGGGGCGGGATTCGCCGCCTTTGAAACCGCTGGCTACGCGTTGAATCAGGGCCTGCTGCCCTCCGGCGTCATCGGCATGCTGCAGATTCTCCGCGAGCGCGCTTTCCTCACTCCCTGGGGGCACGTTGCGTGGACGGCGATTGCTGCGGGAGCATTCTGGCGAGTGAAGAGGGACCAGGTGCTCAGTGTCTCGATGCTGTTCGATTCGCGTTTTCTGAAAGCGTTCATGATTCCCGTGGTGCTGCACATGATCTGGGACGCGCCGTGGCAGCTGCCCTTCGATGGGAATTACATTCTGTCTGCAGTTGTCAGCTGGTACGTCGTCTTCGGCCTCGTCCAGCAGGGGTTGCGTCAGGTGCAGGAAGACCAGCGGGCGCATTTGCAGAGCACACTGGCAACGGTTGAGGCTGCGATGCAGACACAAGGTACAGTCGGCGTCACATAGTTCGACTGCGAACGCGGGAATGTGCCCGATATCAAGGAGACGATCTCCATGGCTTTTTGCAGCAATTGTGGGAACGCTCTGCTGGGCAGCGAGCGCTTTTGTGCGCAATGCGGCACCGGGGTTTCCGCAAAGCCTTCTGCCGCACCGATACCGAACTCCCCACCGGCCGCACCGCCCATCCAGCAGGCGGCAGCCGCACCAACGCCATATGCGGTGCCGGCGCACGGCCCCGGTTCATTTCCCGGTCCACCGGCCCCTGTCCCTCAGAAGCACAGCGGGTTGATGGGAACAGTCGCGATCCTCGCCATCGTCGCGGGACTCGGCTACTACTATTATGCGAAGTCGCACCCGGGCGCGAATGCTCCCGGCTCACCGGCAACAACGCCCGCCGCTTCTCAGCCCGCTGCGCCGGCAGCTCCGGGTCAGGGATCGGGCGCCAACGCCGCCCTGGTCAACCAGCAGTCGTTTGACGCTCACTGGCAGGAGGAGAATGGCTTCCTCGTCCTGACCACCGCAAAGTGGACCAACAACTCGGCGGTCGCCATCACTTCCGCAGTTGTTCAATGCGAGCAGGACAATGCCGAGGGGACGGACCTCTCCCAGTATCGCGTCACGCTGAACGGTCCCACAGCGGCGAATGCCTGGAGCAGTTACAGCAACATCCAGCTTGGCGTGTTTATCGCGAGCACGGCCAAGGTCAACTGCACGGTTGTTCACGTGAAGCCCGCCAGCTGAGCCGGAGCCCTCGCCCTAATGCAGAAAATTCATGAGGCTGCCGCCGGCGAACGGCTGGAGCGTAAAGGTCAGTAGAAAAAGAAGCAGCCCGGCGGTCGCCAGCCAGCGCCTTGAATTCTTCAGCGTCGGCGCCTCCGGCACGGACGGATGGCTGAGGCTCGGCAAGAGGAAACATCCCCACACCAGCCATCCCACCCAGAAAAATGTCCCCGCAAAGAACAGGAGAAAGACGATCGTGTTCGTCAGCCAGCGATGGGCCCGCGGCGAAACCGCGTAAAGAATGTGCCCTCCATCCAGCTGACCGGCCGGCATCAGGTTGACGGAGGTAATGAAGAGACCGATCCATGATGCAACCAGAACCGGATGCGGATTGAACGATGCATCGAGCGGGGGCAGCGCGGGATGGAACAGATGAACGATGCTGTGGAGCATCGACAGGGAGAAGGGAACACCGACGCTGATGCTCGTCGTGGATTGGAATCCCGGAGCAGCGACGTGCTGCGACAACATCAGACCGCAGATGACCGCTGGCACCGCGACCAGCATGCCGGCCAGCGGACCGGCAACGCCGATATCGAGCAACGCCGTACGCGACGGAACGCGCGACCGCAGGCGAATGAATGCGCCAAAGGTGCCGATTAACGTGGGCGCCGGCAGTACCCATGGCAGGGAAGAATGAACGCCGTGCGCGCGGCACGCGATGTAATGGCCACACTCATGGGCGAAAAGAATGCCAAGGAGGGTGAGGGCGAAGGGCCATCCTGCCGACAGCTGGTCGGGGTGGCGAACGACCCAGGCGAAGGGGAAGAAGTCGGCGTTGACGGCGAAAGGTGGGGCGCCGCGGTAGAAGTTGTACATCAGAACTGCGCCTGTGCTGAGGGTGGTAAACAGACTTAAGGCAAGCAGGCAGATGGCGACACCGGCTTGTTCAAACTGCGAGGCGGGGCGGATTGGCACGCTCTGCAGCGACGCAGGCGCACTCCCTGGCAACGGACCGGAGGCGTCAAAAGCAGGCTGACCCATGCTCGCAGTCGAGGGCCGGACGGAAACGCCGGACGTGTTCAGTGTAACCACCCAAACACGGTTCCAGGGTCAATTTATTCCTGAGCGGGGAGTGAATCACCAGCCGGGAAGTTAGCTGTCCAGCAGATGCAGTTCCTTACCTGGCTTGAAGCGGACGGCCTTGCCTGGAGCGATGCTGACTTCAGCACCGGTTCTGGGATTGCGGCCGATTCCGGTTTTGCGCGGGCGCACATTGAATACACCGAAACCACGCAGCTCGATCCGCTCGCCACCGGCAAGAGCCCGCTTCAGGGTTTCGAACACCGTATCCACGGCGGCCTCGGCCTTGTTGCGCTGGAGCCCTGTACGCTCAATCACCTGGTGAATAATGTCCTGTTTTATCAAGGTTTTCTCCGATGAGGCGAATGGCCGCTTCAAGGCTGATCCTAGAAAGCTTTGCTTTCATTGTCAATGCGGCGCCGGTCTCTTTCGATCACCGGCCACCCGGGCAGCGGCCCCCCCCAACCGCCCACGCCGGCGCGTTCTGATCGATTCTTTGCGGATTTCGCGTGACGCGCTGGCATTTGCATGGGAAAATCCACTTATTGCGGGTGCGGAGTGTCGTGAAGATCACCCGCCTTGATCCCTGATATGAATATGAGGAGTCGGCAAATGTACGGGCCGACTCAAAAGAACAGGTCAAAAGCCAACAGGGAATTGTTCTGCCGAAGTTATGAAAGGTCTATGGAAATCCTGAGTCATCCCGATCGCCCTATGCGCATCGCGTTGCTCGATTTTGAGCCGATTCGCATCGCGGGGCTGCGAGAAATTTTTGCTCAACCCGAGTTTGAGGTTGCGGCCACCGATTGGACAATGGCCTTTCGCGAATCGGCGTTCGATCTCGCCGTGCTGGTTCTCAAGGAACAAGCCTTCTCCCTCGCTTTGCTGGCTCGGCTGAGGGGTCGCCACCACGGGCTCAGGGTTCTCGTGATTGGGTCCGGCTCCGAGCAGGAGAAGATCCTCGCAGCCCTCAACGCGGGAGCAAAAGGCTGGCTCGAAGAAACGGCCTCGCCAACGCACGTCAAACAGGCTGCGTTCGCCGTCCTTGGCGGTTCCGTCTGGGCCCCCAGGCGGGTTTTGGCTACGTTTGTCGATCGCGCTATCGATGGCTCGGCGACACGCCAAAAACGGCACAGCCCCCGCTTCACGGAACGCGAAGAAGCCGTGCTGCAGCAGCTGGTCCTCGCTCGCTCCAATCGCGAGATCGCGCAGGCGTTAAGCATCCAGGAACAGACGGTAAAGTCCTATGTCGCCCGTCTCATGCGGAAAGTCGGCGTAGGGAACCGAATCGCGTTATCGGTGCAGGCAGCAAGCGGTGCGTGGGGTCCGGAAGAACGCCAGAAGCAGCCCTTTGGCGTACCCGGGCGCGAGTGAACAGAATATCTGTTATCAGACGTAGAACCTATAGCGCCTGCAACACCCGCTCCACTCCTGCCACAACGCGGTTCACATCCTCGGCTGACGTCTGCCAGTTGCAGACGCTGACCCGCATCACGCGCCGGCCCTTCCAGGTGCTCCCGGTAAAGAATGCCTCTCCCGATGCCGCAATCGCGGCAATTACAGCGTCCGTTCGCTTTGCATGATCCGGCTCTCCTGCATCGGCTCGGGGGTCGATGAACCGCACCAGCGCCTGATTGAGCGCAGGCTCAGCCAGAAGCTCCGCCCCCGGCAATTGACCGATTCGCTTACCCAGTTCGCGAGCATGGGCACAGCACCGGTCGACGAGCGCGCTCACACCCTGCCGGCCGAGTTGCCGAAGCGCAGCATAGGTAGCGAATCCCCGAGCCCTCCGCGACCACTCCGGATTCCACTCCATCTCATCGCGCGCATCGCTGTCGTAGGTCACATAGCTGGACCGCTGGGACATCGCCGCGCGATGCGCCTCGGGATGAGCGACGAAGGCGTATCCGCAGTCGTGCGGAACATTCAGCCACTTGTGGCCATCTGTCGCCCAGGAATCCGCTTGCTCAACGCCCCGGACCAAATGCCGATGCTCCGCGCTCGCGCCCGCCCAGAGTCCGAAAGCCCCATCCACATGGACCCACGCACCGTGCGCGTGCGCCATCGGCACGAGGGTCTCGAAGAGATCGCACGCCCCCGTATTGATATCACCCGCCTGCAGCACCACAATCGTGGGCGCGTCGGGCTTCCGCAGGAGCGCATCTTCCAGTGATTGCGGCTCAACGCGGCTCTTTTCATCCGTCGCGAGGTCGATGATTTGCGAGCGGCCGATTCCCAGCAGCCGCAGCGCCCGCGCCACCGACCCATGCTTCTGATCGCTGGCCAGCACGCGGATTTCCGGTGCGCCGGACAATCCTCTCTCCTCCAGATCCCACCCGTTTCGCGCCAGCACTGCGTGCCGTGCCGAGGCCAGCGAGGTCGCATGAGCCATCTGGCAGCCGCTCACCAGCGCAAAGCTCGCGCCCAGTGGCAAAGCCAGAATTTGCTTCAGCCACGCGCCAACGATTTCCTCCACCACGGCGGCGGCGGGGGCGGTGGCGTAAACGGCCGCGTTCTGATCCCACGCCGCAGTCATCCATTCCGCTGCCAGAGCGGCCGGGAGCGTGCCACCAATCACCCAGCCGAAGAATCGCCCGCCCGCTGTGTTCAGAATGCCGCCTTCGACGTCGGCCACCAGATCGGCGATTACCTGCTCAGCGGCAGTTCCCTTCTCGCCCAGCGGCCGTCCCAGGCGCTCGCGCAGCGTTGTTCGATCGGCGGTCGCCGCTACAGGTCTTTCATCCAGACCGCCAAGATAGGCAACCGCGCTGGCATAAGCCTGATGGAGAACTTCTTCGAACGGTGCCGGAGTAATCGTTGGGAGATCGTGGGATGGAGCATGGCCTGTCGTCATGCTTCAAGCGTGCCATCGCCGGAGAATTTCATCAATCCGGAACTTGCGTCCGAAGTCGCACCCGGAAGGCACGGGCTCTTCTATAGATGAAGGAACAACGAAGAGTTTCCGCAGCCTCGGAGTTTATGCAAATCAGCAACAGAGGCTGTCGCGCTCCCGCGTTGCCTTACCACTCCGTCAGAGTCACTTTGTCGACCCATTCGTGAAGCGGAGTCCCGGTGGGATCCTGGTCCAGTTGGTATTGAATGCCGACCATATCCGGCCAGGTCGTGGGGTTCACGTTCCAGGTTTGATTGAACCCATATGCCTGACCGTCGAACACGAGTGTGTCGTAGCGATATTGCGTGGAGCTGATGCGTTCGTAGTACCACTGCACATGGTGCCAGCCCGGCGTCCAGTGCGTACACGGGATTCCATTGAGAACCCAGGCATCGCCCCGGCTATCCCAGGTGGCCCAGTAGCCGTCGCCAAAGTCGCACTGGCTGCCGATCATGAATTCGCTGCCGTTGAGAACCTGCCAGAGATCGAACTCCGAGGCCCAGAAGTGGGCTTCGGCGGCGGGGTCATGGTAGACCCAGAAATCGAACAAGAAATGAGAATTGGAACTGGTGCCCAACATGAGGTCCATAAACAGCACGTTGGTCCAGGACGGCCCGTCGGCGTACATCTCAAGGCTGCTGCCGCTCAGCGAGGGCTGGCTTTGGTCAAATGTCATCGAGTAGTTGCCGGTGGTGTTGGTGCCCGCTGCACAGAGGCTGCAGATGCTCCAGTTGCCCTTGTCATTCTGCATCTCCGTCAGCACCTGAGCGTTTGAGGGCGGAGTCGGAAGCACAGTACTGCTGGGCGCTGCCGGTCCAACCTGGATCAACCTGATCTCCGATCTGTCGGAATCGCCCTGGGCGTCGGCCGCGCTGGCCCAGAGGAGGTGCTGGCCGGTGGGAATATCGACCGCCTGGGAGATGGAAGCCGCACTGCTCTTTGTCTGATACACGGCTTGACCGTCGAGGCAAACCGTCCAAACGGCAACGGTAGCGGGGCCATAGGCGGTTGCATTTACCTGGACATTGCCCTGATTCTGACCGGGTGCAGGGCTTTGCAGCCAAACACCGGTTATCTGGCCATTTCCGTTGTTGTAGCCATATCCCATACCGCCGCATCCCGCAGTGTTGCCACTCGTCGAGCCGCTCCCGCTTCCCGATCCACTGCCACTCCCCGAGCCGCTGCCCCCGCTGCCAGGAGCCGTGGTGCTTCCATTACCAGCAGTCGCGCTGCTGCCGCACCCGGTTATAAACAAGGCCGGTAATGCAAATGCGAACCAGCAAAAAATGCAAAGACAAAACTGAAGCAGCCGAGACATGATTATTCCTCACACGCACAAGTGTGATGCGGCGCGCCCAGGTTTTTCTGTCCAGATGGACGACACGATTCGGTCAGTAAGGCGGGACGATCGTTGCGTTTGACCGTGTAAACCGGCAAGACCTCCTCCTGCCGATTTAGTTCGAGGTCCAGATTGCTCCGCACTGTGCCTGCCGGCTTTCACTCCACTCGAACTATTCCAGGTAGCTGGGCATGCGACAGTGTCAGAACTTTGCATGGGCCGAGTCTCAGCGCGGCGAGCTGCAAAGCCGACTCAACGTGTTGACCGCAGCCCAGCCCCGCGAGGCGGAGCAACATTTTCTTTCTCAGCTACGGTACCCGCGTACCGTCGAGCCGACGATTCCGCTTGTCTCTCGGCTCGGTGCGCCGCAGACTGGGATCAGGGCAAGCTCTGTCCGCAACCGCGGCCGGAGCTTTTTCCTTCTGCGGCTCAGGCCGCCGAACTGTTCTTTGAAAGGGCTGCTTCCGATTTGTCCTATGACCCCGTTGCCCGCGCGGTGACGGCACTTCGCCGCTCGTTTGGGTGCGGGCCTCAGTGAATAAACAGGCGTAAGTGTTTTGTTTCCCACAGATAGCCATTGCGGATATCTAAGTGTCCTGTTTCCCACACTTACACATCGCACGCTGGCAAACGCTTTACTTCCCACACTTGCAAAATTTGAAAAAAAGAAGCCGGCTCTTACGGCTCCAGCGAGAACTCCACCCGCTCGCCGACCGCCAGCTTGTGTTTCTGGATCGAGCCTACCGGCAACTCCAGAACATACTCAGAGTCTTCTTTGCCGCCGTACGTTGGACACGTCGTTGACTTTCCGAGACACGGCGGCGTATTGGGCGACATTTCTACGATCTGGTGATCTTCTTTCATCCAAATGATATCCAGCCCAATCTTACAGTGATACATCCAGTACGCATGCTTACCCGGCGGCTCGATAAACAGCATCCCGCGGCCCTGAGGAAGGTTCGTCCGCCCCATAAGCCCGTATTGTTGTTCAGCTGGAGTCCGCGCCAGCTCGACATGCACCGTCGAGCCGTCGGGCAGCATCACGAGCGTATTAGCGGGTCGAGGTGCGACGTAGGGGACATTGAGATCTTGCGCACCGGTCGCCGAGAACAACGGGAGTAACACCGCCGCCATTGCCATCAGCCATCGGAGAGGGGGTGTCCGCACCAGCATTATTCCAGCGTAAACGGTCGAGAGGGGAAACCGCGAAAACAGCTGGAATCTTTCTAGACGGACTGCTCGGCTTCGGCGACGGTCGGCTTCATCGTCAACAAGCCTTCGACCTTCGTCATGCGGAACAGCTCGAGCACGCGGCCGTTCACGCCAGCCACAAGGAGTTTTCGTCCGGCGCGCTGCGTGGAGACGAAGTAGTTGATGATGGCGCCCATCCCGGCTGAATCCATGTAAGGAACTTCCGTGAGGTCGAGGATCAGCGTCGGCGGCGGGTCGGTTCTGAGGATGGTCTGGAAATCGAAAAGGCTGGCCAGAGTGAGCGGGCCCTTGAGGCGCAGAATCCTAACGCCAGGAGCCTGCCCAGCCACGCTCTCAAACGTCAGAGGTTCGGCGGACATAGTTGAAAATATAAAGGTTGGGGCGAACCGCGACCGTTACAATTTCATGAATTGCGCGGCGCTGATCTTTAATACGCCGGGGCGCGATCTTCTGACTGACACTCCGTCTCACCGGGCCACGACGACGATCAGCGACGCTTCGTCGCGAAACTTATTGCCGCAAAACTTCGCGAGTGCCGCCAGAATCTCGCGACGAATGCCCTGAGCACCCAGCTTCCGATGGGTTTGCACCGCAGCGATGAGCCGCTGATAGCCGAATTCTTCATGGCGGCGATTCTCCGCCTGCAACAGACCGTCAGTGATGAGCAGAAGACAGTCTCCGGAACGCAACTCAACTTCCTGATCCTGGTAGAGCCAATGCGAGAAAATACCGATGATTCCGCTAAAGCTGGTGGGAAATTCGACCCTGTCGTCGCCGCGCACCAGCACAGGCAGACAGTGCCCTGCACACTCATAGCGCAGGCGCCCGGCACCGGACTCGAGAACGGCATAGAACATGGTGATGTAGCGGGTTTGCGGGCCAGGCCCACACAGCATCTGGTTGACCTGCGTGCATAATTCGGCGGGCGACGCCGCACCCGGACCAAACTCCCGGACGGCCGCCTGTAAACGGCCGGTCAAGGTCACCGCTTCGAGCCCTTTGCCGGAGACGTCGGCAATGCAAAGGGCCATTCGTCCAGGGCCCAGCGGAAACACGTCCACGTAGTCGCCGCTCACCTGTGGGGAAAGGTGCCATCCGCAGGCTATCTCAAAGTCATCCAGCTGCGGAGGTTCCTGTTGCAGCAGCTTTGTCTGAATGGCGCGCGCCTGCTCCTGCTCGGCGTCGCGTCTGGCTGTGCCGGGCAGGCGAAACCCATGCAGCCGGCTGCGGCGCATCTCTGGCTCAGTTGTCATGATCCAGCCAGCGTACCAGCGACCGGCGCGGTTGCGAACAAAATTCCTTCTGTTTCCGGAGGTGAGCGCCGGCAAAAGAAAAGGCGCAGCCCCAGGGGGGACGCGCCTTTTGAACTGGCCATACGAACTGGCTGTACGTTGCCTTACGAGGCCTTTTCTTCGCCGCCCTCGGACTTTTCGCTCTCAGCCATGGCCTTCTGCATTTCCTCGCGGCGCTTCGCCCGGGCTTCTGCGCGCTTCTGACGCTTCTCGTCGAGCACCTGTTCGGCGTCGAGCAGCTCGATGTAGACTTTTTCGGCGCCATCACCGCGCTGGAAGCCGGCGCGAATGATGCGCAGGTATCCGCCGTTGCGGTCGCCATAGCGTGGCGCGACCGTATCGAAGAGGCGGGTCACGGCTTCGCCCGTTTGCAGAAACGCCAGTGCCTGACGCCGCGCGTGCAGATCGCCTTTCTTGCCGAGCGTGATCAGCTTTTCCACGTGTGGCCGAGCGGCCTTGGCCTTCGCCACCGTGGTCTCGACGCGATCTTCGAGAAGAATGGACGTCACCAGATTGCGCAGCAGCGCGCGGCGATGGCTTGGATTCCGTCCCAGTTTGTATCCTGCATTGCGATGACGCATCTTTCAGTCTCCAGTTGCCAGTTCTTTAGTCCCCAGTTGCCAGTTGCTAGTCCCCAGAGTGGATTGGAGCGGCACTGAGGACTAACAACTGTGAACTAACAACTTCCGTTAGAAGTTCTCCGTTTCGGGCTGGATCGGAAGATCCGAATCCAGTCCTTCGTCCTCGTCGTCGTCATAACGGCTATAGCTTGCGGCCAGCTGTGCGGCAGGCAGGACGCTGGTCGGTCCGGGAACCGCATTGCCCTGCTCATCGATGCGCATGCCCAGCGACAGGCCCATCTGCGCGAGAATTTCCTTGATTTCGTTGAGCGATTTACGGCCGAAGTTCTTGGTCTTCAGCATCTCGGCTTCGGTCTTCTGCACCAGTTCGCCGATGGTCTGAATGTTCGCGTTCTTCAGGCAGTTGTAGCTTCGCACGCTGAGTTCCAGCTCTTCGACGGACCGATTCAGGTTCTCGTTCTTCAGCTGAACGCGGCCCTCTTCGGCCAGGCCTTCCGCTTCGATTTCTTCCTCGAAGTTGATGAAGATACTCATGTGATCCTTAAGCAGCTTCGCGGCCAAACCGATCGAATCGGCCGGCAGGACCGAACCGTTGGTCCAGACTTCGAGTGTCAGCTTGTCGTAGTCGGTGATCTGACCCAGACGCGCAGCTTCCACGGTGAAGTTCACCTTGCGGACCGGTGAATGCACTGAGTCGACGGGGATAAAGCCGATGCCCAGATCGGAGTCAAAGTTTTTGTCGGCGGAGACATAGCCGCGGCCGCGCTTGAGCCGCATCTCCATGCTGAGCCGTCCGCCTTCGCTGACGGTGGCAATATAGACATCCTTGTCGAGAATCTCAACGTCGCCGTCGGCTTCGATCATGCCGGCGGTGACCACTCCTGGCTGTTCAGCATTCAGGTAGAGAGCCTTCGGTCCATCTCCGTTGAGCTTGAACGGAATCTGCTTCAGGTTGAGCAGAATGTCGGTCGCATCTTCGACGACGCCGGTGATCGATTGGAATTCATGGAGAACCCCTTCGATACGGACCGCCGTAACAGCCGCGCCTTCGATGGAAGAAAGCAGGGTGCGGCGCAGAGCGTTGCCGATCGTGGTGCCGAATCCGCGCTCAAAGGGCTGGGCGCTGAATTTGCCGTACTTCTCAGTAAGCGTGTCGGTGTCAACCGCCAAGCGCTTCGGTTTTTGAAATCCTCTCCAAAGCATATCGATATCTCCGCACAGCGAGCGCCGCGAAGCATTCTGCAGCGGCCGTGCCGTTTCACTCCGTTAATAAATTGCGCCTTGCGGCGTCCTGCAGTTACCAGTCGTCAGTGTCCAGCAGGAACTGGCACCTGTGAACTGGCCATTAAGAACTACTTGCTGTACTACTGCAGTTACCAGTTGTCAGTCCCCAGTCTCCAGCACGAGCTGGCAACTGTGGACCTGGGGACTAAGAACTACTTGCTGTAAAGTTCCACGATCAGCTGCTCGTTAACGGGCAGGTTGATGTCTTCCCGCTTCGGCAACGACATGACTTTGCCGCTCAGGTTGTTGGGATCGATGGTCAGCCACGTCGGTGCAGGCTGGTGGCTGGCAAACTCCCGCGCACCTTCGATGACGGTCAGCTTAGTGCTGTTCGGGCGAATCTTGATCTCATCGCCCACGCCTACCTGAAACGAAGGGATATTCACTTTGCGCCCGTTGACTTCGACGTGGCCATGGCGAACGAGCTGCCGCGCCTGACGGCGGGAGCTGGCGAAGCCGAGACGGAAGGTCACGTTATCGAGACGCCGTTCCAGCTGTTGCAGGAGCAGCTCGCCGGTGACGCCCGGTGTGCGTGCGGCTTTTTCGTAGTAGGCGCGGAACTGCCCTTCGAGGGCAAAATAGATACGGCGCGCCTTCTGCTTCTCACGCAGCTGCAGACCGTAACCCACGATCTTGGCTTTGCGATCGCGGCCGTGCTGGCCGGGGGCAAAATTGCGCTTCTCAATGGGGCACTTGTCGGTGAAACACTTCGCGCCCTTCAGGAACAGCTTCATGCCTTCTCGCCGGCACAGCCGGCAAACGGCTCCCGTATAACGTGCCAATGCATTCTCCTTAGTTCAGAGGCCGACCGGTTTACGTCCGCGAGGGACTTCGTCCCGGTCCAGGAACAGCTCTTAGCTTTTAGCCATTAGCTGTTAGCCGATTTGTTACAGGGCAAGCCTTTCGGCCCACCCTTATAGTTTACCCCACCGCAGCCCCAGCTCGAAGCTAAGAGCCGGCAGCTAAGAGCTAAACGCGTCTGCGCTTCGGTGGCCGGCATCCGTTGTGCGGAATCGGGGTGACGTCGCGAATGGAGCGAACGTCAATGCCCGCTGCCGCCAGGGCTCGCACGGCGGACTCGCGGCCCGAACCCGGTCCGCTGACCCGCACATCCACCGAACGCACACCGTGATCCCGCGCCATGTTGGCCGCATTCATGGCGGCCTGCTGCGCTGCGAAGGGCGTGCCCTTGCGCGATCCACGGAAGCCCAACGAACCCGAGCTCTTCCAGGAAAGCGTATTGCCCTGTTGGTCGGTGATCGTGACAATCGTGTTGTTGAACGAAGCCTGGATGTGCACCAAACCAAACGGCACATTCTTGCGTTCGCGCTTTTTGAACTTTTTGTTGCGCGCGGCCTTGCCGGTCGCGCCGGTCTTCGCTGGTTTCTGATCGGCCATTAGGTCTTCGCGCTCGCTTTCTTCTTGTTAGCCACCGTGCCCTTGCGCGGTCCCTTGCGGGTGCGGGCGTTGGTGTGGGTGCGCTGGCCCCGCACCGGAAGGCTCCGGCGGTGCCGCTGCCCACGATAGGACTGGATGTCGACCAGCCGCTTGATGTGCATGTTCACATCTTTGCGGAGGTCACCTTCCACATCGCCCTGTTCTTCGATGACCTGACGGATGCGATTGACCTCGTCTTCGCCGAGATCCTGGATTTTCTTAAACGGATCGACATTCGCCGCGCCAAGAATTTTGAGCGCGCGCGGATTGCCGATGCCGTAGATATAGGTCAGCCCGATTCTTGCCTGCTTATTGCGGGGAAGATCGACGCCTGCAATACGTGCCATACCGTGTCCTTCATGCCCCGAACTGCTTACGGAGCGGTTGTCCGGCCGAATCTCGAACCGGAGTGACGAGAGCCTGAGTGGTACTCGGGGTTCATCGCAAGCCTGACTTCGGCTAACTAGCCCCAGCTTCTGCCTGGATTCAGAAGAAGCTCAGCCCTCTAATGCGCCTGCACCAGCAGCGCTACGTTACCAGCGTCGTTCAACCCTGGCGCTGTTTGTGCTTCGAGTTCTCGCAGATCACCCGCACCACACCGCGCCGATGGATGACCTTGCACTTGTCGCAAATCTTCTTGACCGATGCCCGAACCTTCATAAACGTCCTCAGTTCTCAGTTGTTAGTTCTCAGTTTTGCTGCCAGCCCCTCTTCTCGCGCACTTACTAAGGACTGACAACCGACAACTGATCACTTGTACCTGTACACAATCCGTCCGCGATTCAAATCGTAGGGACTTAACTCGACCGCCACGCGATCCCCGGGAAGAATACGAATGAAGTTCTTCCTCATGCGCCCCGACACATGCGCCAGCACCTCATGGCCGCCACTGCTCTCAAGCTTGACCTTGAACATCGCATTCGGCAACGTCTCGAGAACCGTTGCCATCACTTCAATCGCGTCTTCCTTCGACAATCGCTATCCTTGAACTCGGTTCTGTTACATCCAAACTTGATTCGGGCGTGACAACAGGTATTACCTGCCCCAACCCCTCAGGCGAGCCACCGCAGCGATCACACCGGCCGCAACTGCGCTCACCGGTTGCTCGCCATTGACTTCTTCAAACCGCCCAAGGGCACGGTAATGTTCCACAACCGGAGCCGTCTGCGAATCGTATGTCCGCATCCGCTCCCTGAAGACTTCCTCAGTATCGTCGGAACGCCGCGCCAGAGGTGTGCCGTCCAGGTCGCATTTCTCATCGACCTTCGGCGGCTGCAGGTAAATGTTGTAGATCGTCCCGCAGACTGGGCAGTTGCGCCGGCCGGTGATACGGCGCAGTAATTCATTGTACCCGACCTGAATGCTCACCGCAATCACTGGCAGCGCGTTTAAAGCTGAGCCGATATGCTCGTCCAGCCACTTTGCCTGTCCTAAAGTTCGAGGAAACCCGTCCAGGATATAGCCAGCATCTGTATCGGGCTGCTGAAGGCGCTCTGCCACCATCTGGTTTACCAGATCGTCGGGAACCAGATGACCCTCCGCCATAACCTGCTTCGCTTTTAATCCCAGGGGCGTGCCGTGGTCGCGATGGAAGCGGAGCAGGTCGCCGGTTGAAATCTGCGGAATACCCCACTTCGCCATCAGCTCTTTCGCCTGGGTGCCCTTGCCCACGCCTGGAGCGCCCATCAGCAGGATCGGACCCGGCTGAACTCTCACTCCCTGCATCGTTTCCGCATTTGCATCTGCCACGGTAAACGCCATTACCAGGCCCGCCTTCCCCGAACTCTCCCGCTTTTGGGAGAAAACCCTTCATAGTGCCGCATGATGAGCTGGGACTCGACCTGGTTCACGGTATCCATCGCGACACCCACAACGATCAGGAGCGAGGTCCCGCCGAAGTAGAAGTTGAATCCGAGGCCGTTGGTCACCCAGAGCGGCATCGACTCAAAGAAGCGGCCTACCAGCCACAGGTGATTGAGGTGAATTCCGCTGATGAGAATCTGCGGGATGATGGAGATCACGATGAGGTAGAGCGCGCCAACGAGTGTAATCCGCGTCAGGATCTCATTGACAAAGTCAGAAGTACGCCGACCGGGGCGAATGCCCGGGATAAACCCGCCGTACTTGCGCATGTTATCCGCGATGTCGTCCGGCCGGAAGACGATGGAAATATAGAAGTACGCGAAGAAGATAATCGCGATCATGTAGAGCAGCTCGTACGCCGGTTCGCCGACCCGCAACGCGTCGAATGTTCGGGAGAGCCACGCGCTGTTCTTCACGAACGACGCCTGCCCGAACAGCATCGGCGCAGACAGCACCGAGGCTGCAAAGATGACAGGCATGACACCGCCTGAATTCACCTTGAGCGGAAGGTGTGTTGACTGGCCACCCATGAGGCGGCGTCCGACAATACGCTTGGCATATTGCACGGGGATGCGGCGCTCGCTGCGTTCCACGAAGACGATGAAGGCGACAATGGCAATCATGCCGACGACCAGCAGGAGGAGCGCCGGAACGGTGAAGACACCGAAGCGCTCGGTCCTCGCGGTATTGACCAGGTCGGCGATCCCGCGCGGGAGTCCGACCACAATTCCCGCGAAGATGAGCAGGCTCATGCCGTTGCCGATGCCGCGCTCCGTGATCTGTTCGCCGAGCCACATGATGAAGGTCGTACCGGCGGTCAGCGTAATCACGGTCATGGCAATAAAGCCGAAGCCGGGATCGAGAACGAGGTTGCCGGAGGAGCTGCGGAGGGCGATGGCGATCGCCGCCGACTGGATGATACCGAGCCCCACGGTCAGGTACCGGGTCCACTGCGTGATCTTGCGGCGTCCCAGCTCGCCTTCTTTCTGCAGCTTGGCCAATGGCTCGTAGACCACCGTTAAGAGCTGAAAGATGATCGACGCGGTGATGTACGGCATGATGCCGAGGGCAAAGACTGTCAGGCGGCGCAGGTTGCCGCCACTGAACAGATCGACCAGGCCGAGAGACGAGCCGGCCTGATTGTTGAAGAAACTCTCGAGGGCGGCGACATTCACGCCCGGCGTGGTGATGTGGGCGCCCAGTCGATAGACTGCCAGAATGCCGAGGGTGAAAAGAACACGCCTGCGCAGGTCCGGGACGCGGAAGATATTCAGGAACTTCTCAAACATGACTGGCTGCTCTCATCATAGGCTTCTCACCCGCGTTTTGCTCAGCGCTTGTTGCGTACCGGCTCGGCGCTGGGGGCCTTTTTGCTGACCAGTTTTCCCCTGACCGCCACTTCTGATCCGCCCAGAACAATCGCCTTTCCGCCAGCCTTCTCGATCTTTTCCTGCGCAGATTTCGAAAATTTGTGGGCATGCACGGTCACGGCGACCTTCAGCTCCCCATCGCCGAGAATCTTGATCAGCCCGTTCCTCTTCTTCACGAGGCCCAGTTCAGTGAATTTCTCGAGCGTCAGCTCTTTCTCACCCAGCTCCGCCAGCCGGTCCAGATTCACGACCGTGTACTCAGTGCGAAAGATGTTGGTGAAGCCGCGCTTCGGCAGGCGGCGGTGGAGCGGCATCTGGCCGCCTTCGAAACCGCGCATCAGGCTCGAACCCGACCGCGACCCCTGACCTTTATGCCCGCGTCCGGAGGTCTTGCCGGTACCGGAGCCCATGCCGCGCCCGATGCGCTTCTTGTTGCGATTGGCCTTTTTTGGCGCTCGCAGATTCGATAAGTTCATTTTTCCCTCGCTCAACGCCGTTGGGAGTTACACCCGACGACTCGCCTTTAAGTATTCAGTGGCCAGTATCCAGTTTTCGGTACGCGATTCAAAGTCGGAAAACCGGGGCCTGGGACCGAAGACTGACAATTCCTAACTGACTATCCTGACCAGATGCGGAACGGTTCTCACCATGCCGCGAATCGAAGGCGTATCTTCCCGCACAACGATCTGATTGAGCCGTGTGAAGCCCAACCCCTTAATGACCTTTTTGTGTTTGACCGGCGCCTGGATCATGGAACGAAAATACTGAATCTGAATGGTCGCCTTTGGCGCGGCCTTCGCCGGCTTCGCTGTGGACGCCGTTTTTTTCTGCGCTTTTGTCTCGGCCATGGTTAGATCTCCTGCGCCGTCTTGCCACGCATCGCCGCCACTTCATTACGGTCGCGCAGCTGCACCAACGCATCGAAGGTTGCTTTGATTACGTTGTGCGGATTAGCAGTGCCAAGGCTCTTAGTGAGGACATTCTGCACGCCGACCGAGGTCATCACCGCGCGCACTGCGCCACCCGCGATCACACCTGTGCCTTCGGGGGCCGGCTTCAGCAGCACCTGTCCCGATCCGAAACGTCCCAGCACCTGGTGCGGAATCGTAGTCTGGGTCAGGTTGATGTGGACGAGATTCTTCTTCGCCGCCTCGATGCCTTTACGGATCGCCTGAGGAACTTCGCGCGCCTTACCCGAGCCATAGCCCACGACGCCCGCGCCCGGATCGCCGACGACAACCAGAGCCGCAAAGGACATGTTCTTGCCGCCCTTCACAACCTTGGTCACGCGGTTGATGGCCACGACCTGATCCTTGAGGTTGAAACTTCCCGAATCCAGCTTCTTCTTCAGTATCGCCATTCGCTTCCCTTCAATGTCAGGGTACAGGGTGCAGGGTGCAGGTTACAGTAACCGTGTCTGTTACTTAATAACGCGTTCGCCCCTGTCACTCGATACCTGCCCACTCGCCCTGTAAAACTTCTGCATTTCCTGCCGGGTTGTGCTGCCGCCCGGAGCTTCTCTGTAACCCGTAACCCGAAACCTGCTTCAGAACTCGAGCCCTGCTTCGCGCGCTGCGTCCGCCAGCGCCTTAATGCGCCCGTGATACAAGTATCCGCCGCGATCGAACACCACCTTCGTGATGCCCTTCTCCTTAGCACGCTCCGCGATCTGCTTGCCAATCTCTTTTGCCGCCGCAACATTGCCGCCCGTCTTCGCCTTCGCGGCCACGGTGGATGCCGAGACGATCGTCACACCCTGGCTGTCGTCGATGACCTGAGCGTAGATATGATTCAGCGACCGGTAAACGTTGAGCCGCGGACGCTCGGTTGTGCCCGTCATCTTGCGGCGAATGCGTGTGTGCACGCGTTGCCGAATCTCGTTTCTCTTCCTTAAGGGAATCATGCTGTCTCTTCCTTCCTAAAAGCGAAGCTGCCTTGCAGCCTCGTTCGGTTCAACTGCAGCTTTTAGCCTTTAGCTTCCAGCCGTTAGCCGCAACTTCCAGATTTGCACTCTCGCAGCTAACAGCTAGCGGCTAAAAGCTATTTAGCGCCCGTCTTACCGACCTTCTTCTTCAACCGCTCGTCGGAATAGCGCACGCCTTTGTTCTTGTACGGATCAGGCTTGCGCAGCGAGCGCATATCCGCGGCGACCTGGCCTACCTTTTGCCGGTCGATGCCGGTGATTGTCACGCGAGTTTGTTTGGGATCGACGGTGGCAACTATTCCGGCAGGCAGAGGAAATTCGATCGGGTGCGAGTAGCCGAGGGTGAACACGACTGTATTCTTGCCCTTCAACTCTGCGCGATAACCAATGCCGACAATATCCAGATCCTTCGACCAGCCTTTCGTGACGCCTTCCACTGCGTTGGCGACCAGCGCCCGCGTCAGACCGTGAATCGCAGCCTGGGAATCACTTTCGCGCACAGCGTTGATGTGGCCGTCCTGGGTTTCCAGTTTGATCCCAGCCGGGATCGATTGCTCGATCCTGCCCTTCGGCCCTTCGACCACCACCACGCTGCCCTGCACGGAGTACTTAACCCCGGTCGGCAACGGTATCGGCTTTTTTCCAATCCTCGACATCTCAGATCCTTTGGGGCTTGCGAGTCCCGGCATTGCGATTGCCGTTCCACTGCAGCCTGCAGCGAGTCTTTCCAGGTCTCGCTCTACTCATCTTCTATTCGGGCCAACGGCCCGATAACGCAGTTGACGCCTCCGTCGATGTGCGCGCAACGCGCGCCTCCCGCTGGACGCGCAGTCCTTACCAGATTTCGCAGAGAACTTCGCCGCCAACGCCCTCGCGGCGTGCCTGACGACCGGTCATGACGCCTTTCGGGGTGGTCATGATGCTGATGCCGAGGCCGCCCTGTACCCGGCGAATCTCATCGCGGCCGATGTAAACGCGGCACCCCGGACGCGAGATGCGCTCGAGATCGCGGATAGCGGCTTCGTTGTTCGCGCCGTACTTCAGGTAGACACGCAACACCGCGCGCCCGTTTTCCTCGGTGGTTTTGAAGTTAGAGATGTAACCCTCTTCCTTCAGGATGCGCGCAATCTCCGCCTTCAGCTTGGAGGCCGGAACATCCAGCTTCTGATGACGCGCGCGGATCGAATTGCGAATGCGCGTCAGAAAATCTGCTACCGGATCGGTCAAACTCATCGTTTCTCCTTCATTCCCCGTTCGCTCCGCCCGCCCTGCTCAGCAGTCCGGAGAACCCGCGGGAATGTCTCTTGATCTTCAACCTCTCGGCTGTCGATCGAAATTTGTGCGCCTGAACCGGGAAATCCCTACCAGGAGGACTTCACGACGCCAGGAATTTCGCCCTTGAGCGCCAGGCTGCGGAAACACAGGCGGCATACCCCAAACTTGCGGAGAAAGGCGCGTGGCCTTCCGCAGAGCTGGCAGCGGTTATGCTTCCTGCTTTTGAACTTAGGCTTTCTTGCGTCCTTGACTCGTTTTGCAGTTGTTGCCATGACTTATCCAATCCTCACTTAGGCCGTCTGACGGAACGGTATGCCGAACTGCCGAAGCAGAGCGCGCGCCGAGTTATCATCCTTTGCGGAGGTCACGATCGTAATGTTCATGCCCTTCAGCTTCTCCACTTTCGAGTAATCGATCTCGGGAAAAATCAATTGGTCGCGAATGCCCAGAGTGTAATTACCGCGTCCGTCAAAGCTTTTCGTGGATACACCACGGAAGTCGCGCACGCGCGGTAACGCCACCGAGACCAGGCGATCCAGAAACTCGTACATGGTGTCCCCACGCAGCGTCACCATCGCGCCGATCGGCATGTTCTCGCGCACCTTAAAGGCCGCGATCGACTTCTTCGCGCGCGTGGTCACGGGCTTCTGGCCGGCAATCGCCGCCAGGTCGGCCGCCAGCGGATCGAGCATCTTCGAGTTCTGCGTGGCTTCGCCCAGTCCCATGTTCACCACGATCTTTTCCAGCCGCGGCACCGCCATCGGGTTCTCGAGGCCGAGCTCCTTCTGGAGCGCGCCTTTAATTTCCTTGTGGTATTTCTCTTTCAGTCTCGCTGCCATTTTCGCTTCTCTCTCTGTCTCCGCTCTCGGATTGGCTGCGGCCGTCTACCGTTTCGGAAACCAGCTATAGCTGCCAGCAGGCAGCCGCTTACTTCTTTTTCGGGGCGATGGTACCGCCGCACTTCCTGCAGATCCGCACTTTCACGTCGCCTTCCAGTTTGTGAGCGATCCGCGTCGCCTGGTTGCAGCTCGGGCAAACCAGCATCACATTGGAGCGGTGGACAGACGCTTCCTGCTCCGCGATGCCGCCCTTGGTCCGCCGCTGCGGATTCTCTTTCATGTGCTTCTTGACGATGTGCACGTGCTCGACCAGCAAGCGCCCTGTATCCGGAAAGACGCGCAGCACGCGCCCCTTCTTATCGCGGTCGCTGCCCGTGATCACCTGCACCGTATCGTTCCGCTGAATGTCCAAACCCGCCATAATCTCTGTCCTCTGCTTCTCGCGCCCTGCTTACAGAACTTCGGGCGCGAGAGAAACGATCTTCAAAAACTTTTTCTCGCGCAGCTCGCGGGCCACTGGTCCGAAGACGCGCGTTCCTACCGGTTCGCCGGCATCGTTGATCAGCACCGCGGCGTTGGTGTCGAAGCGAATGTAGGTTCCGTCGCGGCGGCGCGTTTCCTTGCGGGTCCGTACAACAACGGCCTTGACCACCTTGCCCTTCTTCACCTGTCCATCCGGGGACGCCTCTTTCACGGCCGCGGTGATCACGTCCCCCAGCCCGGCCTTCGATCCGCTCGCGCCGCCCAGAGGCAAAATCATCTGAAGCTTGCGCGCGCCGGAGTTATCGGCGACCTCGAGCATCGTTCTCATCTGCACTGCCATGGCACTCTCTCCTTACCAGTGTCGCGATCCTGCGCCGCGATCTGAACCCAACGTTATTTCGCGGCGACCGCCGCTTCGGCTTCTTCCACCTGCGCAAGAGCCGAACGGCGCACGATCTCTTCGAGGTTCCACCGCTTCAACTTGCTGAGTGGACGCGTTTCGCGGATGCGCACCATGTCGCCGACCCGCGCCGTGTTCTGTTCGTCGTGTGCGTAAAACTTCCGGCTGGAACGCACAATGCGCTTGTATTTCGCATGCGCTTTGCGCATCTCCACTTCGACGACGATGGTCTTCTGCATTTTGGTCGAGACCACCTGCCCGATCTTCTCGTTGCGGCGGGACTGAAGCGGAGCCCTGGCTGGAGCCGCCCCGGACTTGTCGCTCTTCGCTGTGCTGTTTGCTGTTGCGCTCATGATTTAGCCGCCCTTCTTCACATTTGCGGACCTGGCCGCTTTCTTCTTGTTCGCAGACGGCTTGGCCGCCGACTTGCGCGCCGTCGGAATCCTTCCGCCAGACTTCCGCGAAGCTGCCTTTTTTGCCGCTTTCTTCTTAACGGGTTTGGCCGCCTTCTTCCGCGCATGCTTTGCCGGTGCCGTCGACTCCAGCTTGTGGCTCGCTCCGTGAAGGCCCAGCTCGCGTTCCCGCTCGATCGTGTTGATCCGCGCAACATCCTTCCGCAGCTCGCGCAGCTTCTTCACGCCCTCGCTTTGTCCGAGCTTCATCTGAAAGCGCAGACGGAAAAGAGCCTCGGCCGCTTTCCGCCCTTCGAGCGCCAGCTCGTCGTCGCTCAGGTTACGAATCTTCTCCACTTCCATCGTTTCTCTTCTCTCCGGCCGGACCCAGATCCAGGGCCCAACCCGCGTCTCAAATTCCGCCAGCTTTCCGATCCCTGCCAATTACTTCGCCGCCACCGTGACCTTCGCGTCGTGACGCTGCACGAATTTCGTCCTGAGCGGCAGCTTGTGCGCCGCCAGACGCATCGCTTCCTGCGCCATCTCCGGTGTCACGCCTTCCATCTCGAACAAGACCCGCCCCGGGCGAACAACAGCGACCCAGTGGTCCGGTGCGCCCTTACCTTTGCCCATACGGGTTTCGGCGGGCTTCTTGGTGACCGGTTTGTCCGGAAACAGGCGCAGCCAGATCTTGCCTCCGCGCTTGATGAAGCGGGTCATTGCGACGCGGCTGGCTTCGATCTGGCGGTCGGTAATGTAACCGCACTCCATGACCTTCAACCCGAAATCGCCAAACGACAGCTCGCTCCCGCGCCATGCCTTGCCGCGCATACGCCCGCGCTGCTGCTTCCGATACTTCACTTTCTTTGGCATCAACATATCGAATCCCTCTACCGGTCCCCAGTTCTTAGTCTCCAGTTATCAGCCAGGCCCCGTATTTTACTGGGGATGGTAACCAGCGACTGGTAATTCCTAAAAAACGCTGGTTCCCACCGCGGCCGCTGGTTCTCTCCGCCTCTGCTGATAAATATCTCCGCGATAAATCCAGGTCTTAACGCCGATCACGCCATAAGTCGTGCGCGCTTCGGCAAAACCATAGTCGATGTCAGCCCGCAAGGTATGCAGCGGCAGACGTCCCTGCAGATACCACTCGGAGCGGGCGATTTCGTTGCCATTCAACCGGCCTGAAACGCGCACCTTGATCCCTTTGCAGCCAAACCTCAATGCCGAATCCACGGCCTTGCGCATGGCGCGGCGAAAGCCAACGCGCTTCTCCAGCTGCAGCGCGATGTTCTCGGCGACCAACTGCGCATCGAGCTCAGGCTTGTTGACCTCGAGAATGTCGATGAAGACATCGCGATTGGTCCGCTTCTGCAGCTCGCCTTTCAGCTTCTCGATTTCCGCGCCTTTGCGTCCGATGACGATTCCCGGCCGCGCGGTGCGGATCATAAGCCGCAGCTTGTTTCCCGGGCGCTCGACTTCGACCGAGCTCACCCCGGCAGCCTTGAGCTTCTCCTTCAGCTCGCGCTTCAGGTGGACGTCCTCGATGAGCAGCCGGCTGTAATCCTTTCCCGCAAACCAGCGGGAGTGCCACGGCTTGTTAACGCCGACCCGGAATCCATACGGATGGACTTTCTGTCCCATAACTCGAATCCTCTCGCTACTTCTTTTTCGCGGGCTTTTTCGCCGCGGTCTTCTTCGCCGGAGCCTTGGCGACAGCTTTCTTCGCTGCCACTTTCTTTGCCGGTGTCTTCTTCGCTGCAGACTTCGGCGCCGCCTGCTTCACGGATTGTGGCGTTTCATCGTCGACGCGCCGAACGAGCCCCGCAGCCTGAGCGCGTTCCGCCACTGCGATGGCGATGTGCGACAGCCGGCGCTGATACCGATAGGCGCGACCCATGGGAGCCGGACGGATGCGCTTCATACGAGGCCCGTCATTGGCGACCGCGGACTTTACGTAGAGATTATCCAGATCCACGTCGAGGCCCTGCTCCTGGCTGAGATGGTTCGCGTTCTGCAGCGCCGAGCGCAGAACCTTTTCCACCATTGGCCCCACCGCTTTTTTGGTGAAGGCTACAGTATTCAGCGCTTCTTCGACGCCGCGGCCCTTGATCATGTCGAGCACCAGCCGCGCCTTCTGCGGGGAAACCCGCTGAAAGCGCGCTTCAGCCCGAAACTCCCGTATCTCTGTCTGCATTCCCTTACCCCGATCCTTTTACTTCGGCTTAGACGTCGTCTCGGCCGCTTTCATGGAGTGGCCTTTAAAGGTGCGGGTCGCTGCGAATTCGCCCAGCTTGTGCCCAACCATGTTTTCTGTCACATACACAGGCACAAACTTCTTGCCGTTGTGAACCGCGATCGTATGCCCAATCATGTCCGGATGAACTGTCGAGCGACGCGACCAGGTGCGAACCACCTTCTTGTCGTTGGCGCGATTCATCGTCTCGATCTTCACCATCAGGTGGACATCCACGAACGCGCCCTTTTTCGTTGACCTTGCCATCTCTGTCCTCTACTTCGTTCTGCGGGCCACGATGAAGGCATCGGTCCGCTTGTTGTTTCTGGTCTTGTAGCCACGCGTCGGCTGACCCCATGGGGTGACCGGGTGACGTCCGCCGGAAGTCTTGCCTTCACCGCCGCCGTGCGGGTGATCGACCGGGTTCATGGTGACGCCACGGTTGGTCGGGCGAATGCCCTTCCACCGATTGCGCCCTGCTTTGCCGATCGAAACGTTTTCGTGATCGGTGTTTCCGACCTGGCCGATCGTCGCCATGCAATCGATCAACACCCTGCGGGTTTCCCCGGAAGGCAGCTTGAGCAGAGCGTAGTCGCCTTCCTTCGCCACCAGCTGTGCCGAAGAACCGGCGGAGCGCACCATTTGGGCGCCCTTGCCGGGGCGCAGTTCCACGTTGTGCACCGTGGTGCCGGCCGGAATGTTTTTGAGCGGGAGCGCGTTACCCACGAGAATGTCGGCTTCCGGTCCACTCATGACCTTTTGGCCGACTTTCAGACCCACCGGCTGCAGGATGTAGCGCTTCTCACCGTCGGCGTAACTAATCAGCGCAATCCGTGAGGAGCGGCCCGGATCGTACTCGATGGTGGCTACGGTTCCCGGCACGCCATACTTGTCGCGCTTGAAGTCGATCAGGCGCAGCTTCTGCTTGTGTCCGCCGCCGTGGTGGCGAATCGTAATGTCGCCCGAGTTCCGCCGTCCGCCGGTCCGCAGCTTATTGGTCACCAGCGGCTTGTACGGCTTGTCGGTCGTGATCTCGTCCCGCACCAGCGTGGTCTTGAACCGGAGCGTCGGGGTGATCGGTCTGTATGTCTTAATCGGCATCTTGTTTTCTCTCTGCCCTGTTGCCTTGCTACTGGCTACCGCTTACCGGCTGCGCTAAAGGTTGTTCACGTAATCCGGCATCTTCTCGCCCGCCTTCAGCCTTACATAGGCCTTCTTCCAGTCGGGACGATAGCCTGAAAACTTGCCGCGGCGGCGTTCCTTGCCGACCATGTTGGAGGTACGCACCGCGTGTACCTTGACTTTGAAGAGCGCTTCCACCGCCTGCTTCACCTGCGTCTTCGAAGCCTTCGCGTCCACTTCGAAAACCAGCGTGCCTTCGGTTTCCTTGGCTGCGAGGGCTTTCTCGGTGATCATCGCCCGGCGAATTACTGTATAAGTCGAGGCCATTACGCCACCGCCTTTTTGCGCGTTGCCGCCGATTTTTTGAGCGATTCCTGCAGCTTTTCGAGCGCCGGCCGCGAGAAAATCACTCGTTCCGCGCGCAGCAAATCGTAAGGATGAACCTCGCTGTTCAGCATCAGATCCACGCCCTGGAGATTGCGCGCGCCTTTCTGCAGATTGGGTCCGAGACTGGCTCCGCTCTCGACCAGCAGAGCAGTCCGTTTGGCCTCGAGCTTATCGAGCGCCGCCCGATACAGCTTCGTTTTTGGTTCTTTCGCCTCGAGGGACTCCACTACGGTCAGCTTGCCATCGGCAAGCTTCGAAGCCAGCGCCGAGCGCAGCGCGCCCAGCAGCTTCTTGCGGGGGAAGGCATACTCGTGGGAATGGGGGACTGGTCCATGGACCGTGCCGCCATGCCGCCACAAGGGCGAGCGGATCGATCCAATGCGCGCGCGACCGGTTCCCTTCTGCTTCCAGAGCTTCTTGCCCGACCCGGCGACCAGCTTGCGGTTTTTGGTTGCAGCCGTGCCCTGGCGCAGAGCAGCACGATAATGCTTCACAGCCTCCCACAGCAACGCTTCGTTCACTTGCCCGAAGACCTCATCGGCCAGCTCCAGGGAGCCGACCTTTTTGCCTCCGAGATCCACCACATCAATGTTGGCCATCTTTGTCTCTTTCGAACTTCGCTACTGGATACCGCATACCGGATACCAGCTATTTCTTCTTGCCCGCTGCCTTCTTCGACGCCTTCAGCGGATCGACCGTGCCCGAACCCGCGAACCCTCGGCGCTCGCGCGGCGGGGCCTTCGATTTCGTAATCAGGACGTACCCATCGCGCGGACCCGGCACGGCACCCTCGACCATGATCAGGTTCTCGTCGAGATCGATCCCGCGAATCCTCAGATTTCGCACGGTCACCTTATCGACGCCCATGTGCCCCGGCATTCTCTGCCCGGGAAATACCCGCGACGGAAACGATGATGCGCCAATCGAGCCCTGCACCTGAAACATGTGTCCGTGCGACTTGGGACCGCCGCCAAAATGATGCCGCCGGACGACGCCAGCAAAGCCGCGCCCTTTGCTCGTGCCCGTCACATCCACGTACTTATCGTCGGAAAAAATATCCACCAGCACGCGATCTCCGGCCTTTACGCCATCCGTGGCTGCTTCGCCCTCGGCGGGAGCCTTGACTACCTCGATCGCGACTTCCTTTTGAAACCGCACCGGAGCGACACTCTGTTTTGCAAAGTGTCCGGCCTGCGGCTTCGTCACCCTGGACGCTTTCACGAACTCGACAAGTCCGATCTGCGCTGCATCGTAGCCGTCTTTGGTCGCAGTCTTTAATTGCGTAACGACGCACGGGCCCGCCTGCAGGACGGTAATGGGATGAACCTCACCGTTGTCGTCGAACACCTGCGTCATTCCGATTTTCTTACCCAAAATTCCGGTAACTGGCATCTTCTTCTCTCCCTCATCATGCGTTGCGTCAGCACCGCACTGCCGGATTGTTCAATTCTTAGTTGCCGTATCAAGCTGCCAGCGTTCCTACGGGGGACTGGGAACTGGCTACTAACAACTACTTCTCGAACGCCTTAATCTCCACATCGACTCCGGCCGGGAGGTCGAGCTTCATCAGCGCGTCCACGGTCTGCTGCGTCGGTTCCAGAATGTCGATGAGTCTCTTGTGGGTGCGAATTTCGAACGCCTCACGCGACTTCTTGTCGACGTGCGGCGAGCGCAAAACGCAGTACTTGTTCTTGACCGTGGGCAACGGAATCGGCCCCGCTACCTGTGCGCCCGTCCGTTTTGCCGTATCGACAATCTCACCCGTCGATGTGTCGAGCACCCGGTAGTCATAGGCTTTCAGCCGGATTCGAATTCTCTGTCCAACCATTTCGTCTGTTCTTTCTCTGGTCAGCGGACTGTTCTCGCGAACAGCCCGCTGCCTGATTCGTTATGTCCGGCATTTGCGCGAAGGGCGCGTTTGCCTGGACGGCTGGGGTCCTTAGCTGATAATCTCCGAGATCGTGCCCGCGCCCACCGTCCTGCCGCCCTCGCGGATCGCGAAGCGCAGGCCCTTTTCCATGGCCACCGGCGTGATCAGTTCGATTTCGAGCGCCACGTTGTCTCCCGGCATCACCATCTCCGTTCCTGCCGGCAGCTTCGCCACTCCCGTCACGTCCGTCGTGCGGAAGTAGAACTGCGGACGATATCCGTTGAAGAACGGCGTGTGACGCCCACCCTCGTCCTTCGACAGAACGTAAATCTCTGCCTTGAACTTGGTGTGCGGCGTGATCGAGCCGGTCTTGGCCAGCACCATCCCGCGCTCCACATCCTCCTTCGCGATGCCGCGCAGCAGCAGACCCGCGTTGTCGCCCGCCATGCCTTCGTCGAGCTGCTTCTTGAACATCTCGACGCCCGTTACCACCGTCTTGCGCGTGTCGCGGAAGCCCACAATCTCCACTTCCTCGCCCACCTTCACCTTGCCGCGCTCGATTCGGCCCGTCACCACCGTGCCGCGCCCCGAGATCGAAAAGATGTCCTCGATCGGCATCAGGAACGGCTGATCGACAGCGCGCGCCGGCAGCGGTACCTGCTTGTCGACCGCGTCCATCAGCTCGTCGATCTTCGCTTCCCACTTCGCCTCGCCGTTCAGAGCGCCCAGCGCCGAGCCGCGGATCACCGCTACATCGTCGCCCGGGAACTGATACTTCGAGAGCAGCTCGCGCACTTCCATCTCGACCAGATCCGTCAGCTCTTCGTCCTCAACCGCGTCGCACTTGTTCAGAAACACCACGATGTACGGCACGCCGACCTGGCGCGCCAGCAGCACGTGCTCCTTGGTCTGCGGCATCGGACCGTCGGTCGCCGCAACCACCAGAATCGCCCCGTCCATCTGCGCCGCGCCGGTGATCATGTTCTTGATGTAGTCGGCGTGTCCCGGGCAATCCACGTGCGCGTAGTGCCGGTTGGCCGTCTCGTACTCCACGTGCGCCGTCGCAATCGTGATGCCGCGCTCCCGCTCCTCCGGCGCGTTGTCGATCGAATCAAACGAGCGAAACGCAATCTTCGGATTGTGCTTCGACAATACCTTCGTGATCGCCGCCGTCAAAGTCGTCTTGCCGTGATCGATGTGCCCGATCGTCCCCACGTTCACGTGCGGCTTCGACCGGTCAAACTTTTCCTTCGCCATAAAAGTCCTGATTCCCTTTCGTAGCTTGTACTGCTTGTTTCATCTCGGAGCGCCGGCGATCCGGCTCCAGCCCCAAAAATCCGTTCGACAAATTACTTACTTACCCTGGTTTCGCCCGATAATCTCTTCCGAAATCATCCGCGGAGCCTCTTCATAGCGCGCAAACTGCATGCTGTAGGAGGCGCGCCCCTGCGTCGATGAACGAATATCGTTGACGTATCCGAACATCTCCTTCAGCGGAACCATGGCCTTGATCACCTGTGATCCGCCAACATGCTCCATGCCTTCGATACGGCCACGACGCGAGTTGATGTCGCCGATGATGGTCCCCATATGCTCTTCGGGAACGGTCACTTCAACAGCCATGACCGGCTCGAGCAGTACTGGAGAGGCCTTCCTCGCTGCTTCCTTGAATGCCAGAGAGCCGGCAATCTTGAAAGCCATTTCGTTCGAGTCAACTTCGTGATAGCTGCCGTCGTAGAGGATGGCCTTGTAGTCGACGACTTCGTAGCCGGCCAGAATGCCACCGAGCGCCGCTTCGCGAATACCCTGTTCGATCGGCTTGATGTACTCCTTTGGAACCGTACCGCCGCGAATTTCGTTGATGAACTCAACGCCCTTACCCGTCTCGTTGGGTTCGAGGCGAATCTTCGCGTGACCGTAGTTGCCCGAGCCGCCCGTCTGCCGAATGTATTTCCCTTCCGCTTCGGAGGTTTTGCGGATCGTCTCCCGGAACGCAACCTTCGGCTCGCCCACATTCGCTTCGACCTTGTGCTCGCGCTTCATTCGATCGACGAGGATTTCGAGATGCAGCTCGCCCATGCCACTGATGATCGTCTGGCCCGAGTCGATATCGGTTCGCACTTTGAACGTGGGATCTTCCTCAGCGAGCCGCGACAGCGCCACACCCATCTTTTCCTGATCCGTCTTCGTCTTCGGCTCGACTGCCACCGAAATCACCGGCTCGGGAAAATCAATCGCGCTCAGCGCAATTGCATGGTGCGGATCGCACAGCGTATCGCCGGTTTTTATTTCCTTCAGACCCACGCACGCGCAAATGTCGCCAGCGTAGATCTCGGTGATCTCCTCGCGCTTGTTTGCGTGCATTTTCACCAGGCGGCCCACGCGTTCGGTGCGGCCCGACCGGGGATTGAGCACTGTGTCGCCGGTTTTCAGTGAACCCGAATAAAGCCGGATGAAGCCAAGCTTCCCGTATTGATCGTTGATCAGCTTGAACGCCAGAGCGGAAAACGGCTCGGTGTCTTTCGCCTCGCGGGTCAGCACTACGCCTGTATGGTGCGGATCGATACCTTCGATCGGAGGTACATCCAGCGGGCTGGGAAGGAAATCCACCACCGCGTCGAGCAGCGTCTGCACACCCTTGTTCTTGAAGGCCGAGCCGCAGAGCACCGGGAAGACCTTCATTTCGATGGTGGCCCTCCGCAGAGCGCTCTTCAACTCTTCGGGCGTGGGCGTCTCACCCTCAAGGAACTTGTGCAGCATCTCATCGTCATTCTCGGCGACCGTCTCGATCAGCTGCATACGGAAGGCTTCCGCCTTCTTCTTCAGGTCGGCCGGCACTTCCTCAGTCGAGTACTCAGCGCCCATGGTCTCGTCGTGCCACAGGATAGCTTTCATCTCGATCAGGTCGACGACGCCCTTGAACTTTGCTTCCGCGCCGATCGGAATCTGGGTAGCGACGGGCCGCGCGCCCAACCGCTTACGGATCGTCTCGATGACGTGCTCAAAATCCGCGCCCGCCTTGTCCATTTTGTTCACGAAGCAGATGCGGGGCACTTTGTACTTGTCGCCCTGCCGCCACACCGTCTCGGTCTGGGGCTGCACTCCGGATACGGAGTCAAACAGGGCCACAGCGCCGTCGAGCACGCGCAGGGATCGCTCCACCTCGGCCGTGAAATCCACGTGGCCTGGCGTATCGATGATGTTGATCCGAATATCCTTCCAGGTGCAGGTCGTGGCTGCGGAGGTAATCGTGATGCCGCGTTCCTGCTCCTGCTCCATGTAATCCATGGTCGCGGTGCCTTCGTGCACTTCACCGATACGATGGGTAATCCCCGTGTAATAGAGGATGCGCTCGGTCGTCGTCGTCTTTCCGGCGTCGATATGCGCCATGATTCCGATATTCCGGCAACGATTTAGCGGTACTTGTCGAGCCACAATCTTCTCTCTTTGCTTCTTGCGGACCTTTCAGCCCGCGGTTAGATCTTTCTGTTTCCTGTTGCCCCGTGACAGCATCTACCAGCGATAGTGCGCGAAGGCCTTATTCGCCTCAGCCATGCGGTGGACATCTTCCTTCTTCTTCATGGCAGCGCCGCGCCCGTTGGCCGCGTCCAGCAGCTCGTTCGACAGCTTGTCGATCATGCCCTTTTCGCCGCGCGCCCGGCCGTAGCTCACGAGCCACCGAATCGCCAGAGAAGTCCGGCGCTCCGGGTTCACTTCCACCGGTACCTGGTAGTTCGCGCCGCCGACGCGCCGCGTCTTGACCTCAAGGAGCGGCTTGCAGTTCTCAACCGCCTTCTTGAAAAGCACCAGCGCCTCGCCGCCGCCCTTCTGTTCCAGGTTCGTCATGGCGGTGTAGAAGATACCCTGGGCGGTCGACTTCTTTCCCTCGTACATCATGGAGTTGATGAACTTCGTCACCAGCGTCGAGTTGTACACCGGATCCGCCGCCACTTCCCGCTTCGCGATATGACCTTTTCTCGGCATGCTCTCTAATCCTTATTTCTTGCCGGCAGCCGCGCCGCCCTTGGCGCGCTTGGTGCCGTACTTCGATCGCCCCTGATTGCGCCCGGCCACGCCGACGGAATCGAGCGTGCCGCGCACCACGTGATACCGAACACCCGGCAAATCCTTCACACGGCCGCCGCGGATCAGCACGATGGAGTGCTCCTGCAGGTTGTGGCCGATGCCGGGAATATAAGTCGTTACCTCAATGCCGTTGGTCAGGCGCACGCGAGCCACTTTGCGCAGCGCCGAGTTCGGCTTCTTGGGCGTTTGCGTGTACACGCGCGTGCACACACCGCGCCGCTGCGGCGATCCCTGCAACGCCGGAGAGGCGGTCTTGTAGCGCGGCGCCGTCCGTCCCTTTTTCACCAGCTGATTGAATGTCGGCAAACCAAACTCCTTCTTCCTTTACCCGCTCAACACATCCACGCAAAGCACAAGAAACCAGGACGTTCGCCGGGACTGCGAATCAACGATTCGGCCCGCACGAAGTCCTGACCTAAGCCCCGGCACGCCAAACAGGCACGCAAGGAACCCTGATGCTTCGCGTCCGCTTCACACCCCTGCTCAGACGAGAACCTGCGACGGTGACCGAGCGTGCCGCGAACCTCGCATTGCAGCGAGGCCTCAGGAACAGCCGATTCCGTTTCGAAGTTCCGGCCCGCATAGTTCGCCAAGGTGGCGAGTGTCGCAGGCCCAATGCGATCAAACTACGATCCAGCGGTTGGCGATTCAGCCGAAGTTTCCGGCTCCTCACGACTCCGCGCTTCTCTACCCACAGTTCCACCGACGCACTGACTGGCGAAAAAACGGGTTATAGACAGCTTTTTGAGAATAGCACAATCTGCCCCGCGGTCAAAATTGACCAGAGAGGTTCGCGCGCTTGCGCGGACGGTTTGAGCGGGGTCACGACCGTGGCTGAGCGGCCGCCCGGGCTGGGCGTCAATTGTGAATTGTCTGCAAGAAGTCCTTCATCCAACAGGTAGGCATCAAAACGCGACTCAAAAAGGAAGCAATGACGATGACTGTACAGAGCCATCTCGGGGGTACCTTCACTTTTCCTGGCAGCGGAATGACGATCCATCGCGTCGGCTATGGCGCTATGCAACTGGCGGGACCCCATGTCTGGGGACCCCCGCGCGATCGCGATCAGGCGCTCGCGGTATTGCGCGAAGCCATCGATGCGGGGGTGGACCACATCGACACCAGCGACTTCTACGGTCCGCATGTGACGAATCAGATCATTCAAGAGGCGCTTCATCCGTATCCGGACGGTTTGGTCATCGTGACCAAAGTTGGTGCACGCCGTGGGAACGACAAGTCATGGATTCCCGCTCTCTCACCACAGGAACTGACGGAGGCGGTCGAGGACAACCTGCGCAACCTCGGCGTCGAGGACCTCGACGTGGTCAACCTCAGGGTGGGCGGCCTACAGTCACCGACCGAAGGGTCGATTGAAGAGCCGTTTTCGGTCCTCGCCGAACTTCGCTCGCAGGGAAAGATTCGGCACCTGGGAGTCAGCAACATGACAGCGGCGCAGCTTGCGGAGGCACAGAGAATCGCACCGGTCGTCTGTGTTCAGAATTTCTTCAACGTGGCGCACCGCGACGACGATGGATTCATCAGGGACCTGGCTGCCCAGGGTATCGCGTACGTACCCTTTTTCCCGCTGGGAGGGTTTACTCCGTTGCAATCCTCGGTTCTGGATACGGCAGCCGCATCGCTGAACGCGACGCCCATGCAGGTTGCTCTCGCCTGGCTGCTGCAACACAGTCCGAATATTCTGTTGATCCCCGGCACCTCAACCCTGCAACATCTGCGGGAGAACCTCGGCGCGCCGGAACTCAATCTGCCGGCCGAGATCGTCGAGCAGTTGGACTCGATTGGAGCCCCCGTGAGACGGAGGTCCGTAACGCTCACTGATGGGGACGAAGGGTGAGAGGAAAGAGGATTGGCGGGAAGTTGCTAACGTGCGCTGTCTTCCCCTACCTTCAGCACGGCGAGGAAAGCCTCCTGCGGTATGTCGACCTTGCCGATCCGCTTCATGCGCTTCTTGCCCTCTTTTTGCTTTTCGAGAAGCTTGCGCTTGCGGCTGATGTCACCGCCGTAGCACTTGGCCAGCACGTTCTTGCGCAGCGCGGAGACCGTTTCGCGGGCAATGACTTTGGCGCCGATTGCCGCCTGGATGGCGACTTCGAACTGCTGGCGCGGGATCAGCTCCCGCATCTTTGAAACCAGGGCGCGGCCGCGATCATAGGCGAAGTCGCGATGCACGATAATCGACAGCGCGTCGACGGGTTCGCCCGAGACGAGGATGTCCATCTTGACCATGGGCGATTCCCATGTGCCGGACAGGTGGTAATCGAGCGATGCGTAACCGCGGCTGACACTTTTCAGCCGGTCGTAGAAGTCCAGAACGATCTCGTTGAGCGGCAGTTCGTACGTGAGCATCACACGGGTCGAGGACACGTACTCGAAGTTTTTCTGCTTTCCCCGCTTCTCTTCGACGAGCTTCAGGATTCCGCCTACATATTCTTCGTTCGTCAGGATGGTGGCGGTGATCATGGGCTCCTCGATCCTGACGATGTCAGTCGGGTCGGGCCAGCGCGATGGGTTATCGACTTCGATCAGCGAGCCGTCGGTAAGGTGAATCTTGTAGCGCACGCTCGGCGCGGTCGTAATGAGGTCGAGATTGAATTCCCGCTCCAGGCGCTCCTGGATGATTTCCATATGCAGCAGGCCGAGGAAGCCGCAGCGAAAGCCGAAACCGAGGGCGACGGAGCTCTCCGGTTCAAAGAAGAACGATGAGTCGTTGAGCTTGAGTTTTTCAAGAGCGTCGCGCAGAAGCGTGTGCTCGTGCGAGTCGACGGTATAAATGCCTGCAAAAACCATCGGCTTGATCTCTTCAAAGCCGGGTAAGGCGGCCGCTGCGGGCCGCGCGTCTTCGGTGATGGTATCGCCCACGCGGGTGTCGGAGACGTTCTTAATGGTCGCCACGAAGAATCCCACCTCGCCGGCGGAAAGCTCTTCAATTTCGACGGGCTTGGGCGTCAGCACCCCCATCGACTCCACATCGAAGACTTTGCCGTTCCACATCAGGCGAATCTTCATGCCCTTGCGCATGCGGCCGTTGACGATGCGGGCGAGGACGATCACCCCACGATATGGGTCGAACCACGAATCGAAGATGAGCGCCTGCAGCGGAGCTTCCGCATCTCCCTTCGGCGGGGGCAGGCGGTTCACAATGGCCTCGAGGATGTCGGGCACGCCCTGGCCGGTCTTCGCGCTGACAGGGATCGCGTCAGTGGCATCGAGCCCGACCGTCTGCTCGATCATCTCCTGGGTGCGCGCGATGTCGGCACTCGGGAGATCGATTTTGTTGATGACGGGAATGATTTCGAGGCCGTGATTGATGGCCAGATAGGCATTGGCAAGGGTCTGCGCTTCTACACCCTGCGAGGCGTCGACGACCAGCAGCGCGCCTTCGCACGAGGCGAGGGACCGCGACACTTCGTAGCTGAAGTCAACGTGTCCCGGTGTGTCGATCAGGTTGAGCTGATAAATTTCCCCATTTTTCGCCGGGTACATCATGCGGACGGAGTGCGCCTTAATGGTGATGCCGCGCTCCCGCTCGAGGTCCATGGCGTCGAGCACCTGCGCCTGCATCTCGCGCGCCGTGAGCGAGCCGGTGAGCTCAAGCAGGCGGTCGGAGAGCGTGGACTTCCCGTGATCGATGTGCGCGATGATCGCGAAATTGCGAATGTGTTTGTTGTCCATCGAGAGCCACCCCGTCGCGCCCGAGGCAGCCGCGTGGGGACCCCGGGAACGGCGGGCCGCGGGAGCCTGATGGCTTTGCAGGAGAAGTTCGCCGGGAGCCTCAAGTTTAACATCGGCAACAGCGCGCTCGACGCCATACAATCACGCCATACAATAAGGCTGCGCTTGATGCATATCGGCTTGAAAAGAATTCTTCTGGCAGCTACGGCGGCCGCGCTCGCGACACTGGCCGGATGCCCGGCGAGCCACGACTCGGATGCTCCTCCGCAGGCGACCGCGCCTGTGCTCGAAGATGAGGCGGTCTCAAAGCCGGAAGCGGTACCACCTCCGACCGCACAGCCGGTGCAAACGGCGGCGCCTGCTCAACCGGCACCAGCGGAGCCATCCGTGCGCGACCGGCAACTGATCGATTCGGTGGAGAAGGCGTATCACGCGGGCCTCTCGGATTATCAGCAGGGACATGTAGCAGCGGCACGCGCTAATTTCGACTACGCGGTCGATCTGCTCCTGCTCTGCAACTGCGATCTCCGCAACGACGACGCTCTTTCCGAGGAATTCGATCACATCGTCGATGCGGTCAACACGCTGGAGATGGACGCGCTTCGTCAGGGAAATGGCCCCATGCAGCAGGCGGAGTCCGCCCCCGTGGACGTAGCTGGCAACATCACTACTCCGGCAAATCCCAATGTTGCGGCGAAGGCGGCGGCGGAACTGAAAACCACGCAATCCGACCTGCCCCTCGTGATGAACGAATACGTGGCGAGCTATATCGAGTTCTTCCAGAACAGCTCCCGCGGGCGCGGAACCATCGTGGCTTCGCTCGAACGCATGGGGCGCTACAAGGACATGATTCAGCGTGTGCTGCGGGAAGAGGGCGTTCCCCAGGACCTGATCTATCAGGCCTTCGCCGAGTCCGGCTTCCGTCCCCAGGCGGTGAATGCTCGTTCGGGCGCGGGCGGCATGTGGCAATTTATGCCCTATGGAACTTATGGGTTGCAGCACACAGCGTGGTACGACGAGCGTTTCGATCCGGAAAAAGCGACGCACGCGTACGCGCGGGAAATTAAAAAGATGTACGACCAGCTCGGTGACTGGTACCTCGCTATGGCCGCCTATGACTGGGGGCCGGGGAACATTCAGAAGGCCGTGCAGCGCACCGGTTATGCGGATTTTTGGGAGCTCTATCGTCGCAACAACCTTCCCCAGGAGACAAAAAACTATGTTCCTGTCTTTCTGGCTGTGACGCTGATGGCTAAAAATCCAAAGCAATACGGGCTCGAGAGCATCACGCCGGATCCGCCCCTCGTTACCGATACGGTGAAGACGGATTACGCGGTCGACCTTCGGCTCGTTTCCGATATCACCGGCACGCCGGTGCAGGAGATCGAAGCGCTCAATCCGAGCCTGCTGCGCATGAGCACGCCGCCCGATGAATCCTTCGAACTACATTTGCCCGCCGGTACGGGAGATATTTTCCAGCGCGACATCGCGGAGATTCCGGTCGAGAAGCGTCGTTTTTGGCGGTTCCATACCGTGGAGGAGGGCGACACGCTGGCAGGCCTGGCCCGCACATGGCACGTCTCTGTATCGGAGCTGGCCTTCGTGAACCAACTGCAGCCGACCTCGGACCTGTCGAACGTCGACTCTCTGGTGATCCCGCTTGCACCGGTCACGGAGCCGAGTGCGCTGCGCAGCACGTTGTATCGACCGCGCCGCGGCGACACGCTGGTGACAATCGCCGATCGCTTTGGCGTGACCGTGCAGCAGCTGCGGCGCTGGAATCACCTGAGTGGCGGTGTCCTGGCACCCGGCCGCAGCCTGTATGTTTCGGAGCCAGCACACATCTCGGCTTTGCGGTACGGAAGAAGGCGGCATGCCGCGGCAAAGACGACCGGGAAGGCCGCGACGAAAACAGCGACCACCAGCCACGCTGCTGTTGCAAAGAAGAAGCCCGCTTAGCTGAGCGAACGTTCCAGACCCCAATGACTCCTGACAACGGCTTTCCGGTTCCTTACACTCGTAACCCTTCGCCGGAGAAAGCAGGTCCATGCCCTCTCTCTACGCCATCGTACTCGGCGCCATTGTCCTCAGCCTCCTCGTGGTCTCGCTTACACGCCTTGGCGGCGTAAAGACGAAGGCGGACTACCTGGTCGCGGGACGCTCGCTGCCCGCGTTCGTCCTCATCTTCACGCTGCTTTCATCCTGGATCGGATCGGGGTCGCTGCTGGCCGGAGCAGAGAACGCTTACCGTCACGGCTTCGCAGCCCTGTGGATGGCGGCGGGAGGATGGCTGGGACTGCTGCTGATCTACTTCATCGCACCGCGGGCGCGCCATTTTGCGCAGTTCACCATTCCCGACCTGCTGGAGGCGCGCTACAGCCAGACGGCGCGGGTGCTCGGCGTGATTGCGGTGATCTTTGCCTACACAGCGATCCTCAGCTACCAGCTGATCGGCGGCGGAGACATCCTGCACCTTGTCTTCCCCACGGTCATCACCGCGGATCTTGGCAAGTACATCATGACGGCGTTCGTGATTGTGTTCACCGCGATCGCCGGCATGGCCTCGGTGGCTTATATGGATGTATTCATCGGATTGCTGGCGACGGCGACAATGTTGGTGGCGTTGCCCGTCCTCATTCATTCCGCAGGGGGATGGAGCGGTGTTACGCACGCTTTGCCGCGGACGCACTTCGAGGTTCTCGGCGATCTTTCGTTGGCGCAGGGGCTGGAGTTGCTGCTACCTACGATGCTGCTGATGCTTGGCAATCAGGCGATGTATCAGAAGTTTTTCTCCGCGAAGTCGGAGCGCGATGCGCGGGTGGCGGTGGTGGGATGGATTATCGGGACAGTTATTCTGGAGACGGTGATCGTTGCGCTGGCGGTGGTGGGCTCGGTTCTTTTCCCACGCGGCGAGGTCTCAGAACACCCCCGCGAGATTATCGCGTACACGGCGTTGCATGGACTGCCCGCGTGGCTGGGCGCGCTGCTGATGGGCGCGGTCTTCGCGAAGATCATGTCGACAGCGAACAATTTTCTATTTTCGCCGGCAACGAACCTGGTGAACGATGTTTTTACTCGCTACATCGCGCCGCAGGCTTCGAACAAACGGGTGCTGCTGATCTCGCGACTCATGGTGGTTCTGCTGGGCCTGTGGGCGCTGTACGAAGCGATGCATACCGGATCGGTGCTCAAGCAGGCGCTGTACGCCTACACGATTTATTCGGCAGCGCTGACACCGGTGATTCTGGCGGCGTTTTACTCGAGACGCGCGAATGCTGCGGGGGCTGTGACGGCCATAGGACTCGGCACTTTTGTGACGGTCTTCTGGGATACACCCTTTGTCCATCACCATTTGCCGGCGGTTGTGGCTGAACGTGACGCCATTTTCCCCGCCCTGCTCGCAGCGGTGCTGGGGTTGGTGGTGGTGAGTTTGGCGACGAAACCCCCGTCGCAGGCGCAGGTGGAGTTATTTCACGGGGCGGCCGGCGGCGGTGTTTAAAGGACCGGATCAAGTTCTCGTCGGGTCAGCCGATTTGGTAAAATAAGGCTGCCGAAAGGATGCGACCCTCCCGGCAGGTTGTGCTACTTCAGGAGCAGCACGAGTACCAGGACTACGATAACCACCAACAGCCGCCAGTCAATGGCGATCGCGATGGCGATGCGGGTCCAGGACAATCTCTTGTCCATTGGCCTCACCTCCCTTGCGTTGGGACGGCTCGCGGACCGTTAGCGCGGTTCGCGAGCCGTTGGCCCAATCTTCCGGACCAATCTTCGCGTTGCCGCTCTGCACTTCGCAGGGAAGGTAAGCTCAGGGTACGTTTCGCGGGACGGTGCGGGACAGATTACCGAGGTTTCACGGCGGGTTCGGATGCGCTTCGGATCAGGTCCAGGCCCTCTTCCTTCGTGCGAATCCGTCCTTCCAGTTGGGCGTCTTCGGCCAGCGCGAGCAGGTCTTTGAAGCGAGGTCCCGGCGCGTAGCCCGCTTCGATCAGGTCGCGCCCTGTGACCAGCAGCGCAGGACGCACCCCGTCCTCCGGCAGCTCTTCCCTTCTCCGCTTTGCGAATTCATAAAGCGAGAGATCGCCGTGGCTCGACAGGCAGTCCAGGCGGTGCAGGGCCAGGTGCTCGTCGAAGTGCGGCAGGCGGAAGAAACGTTTGAGCGTAGACTCCTTCATCTTCTCCACGTCGCCGAAGCGCATGTGATTTTCGATGAGGCTCAGGATTTGCGCGCAGTCTTCGTTCGAGAAACGCAATCGCCGCAGAATCTCATGCGCAATCTTCACGCCCACTTCAACGTGACCATTGAAGCGAATCCGATCCGGGGGATTGTGCGAAAACGTCGCCGGCTTGCCGACATCGTGCAGCAGCGCACCCCAGGCAAGTGTCGGCGACACGCCCGCGGGCAGCTTTTCGAGTAAGAGCAGGGTGTGAATCCACACGTCGCCTTCGGGGTGGTACTCGGGCGGCTGCTCAACGCCCTGAAGCTTGCCGATCTCCGGCAGAACTTCCCGCAGGAGTCCGGTGCGGTCCAGCAATTCGAAGGCGCGGCGTGCATGCCCTTCCGTCAGCATGCGGGTTAGCTCGTCGCGGATGCGCTCGCGGCTCACCTGGTGGACGGTATGTGCCAACTGGCGGATGGCCCGCTGCGTCTCCGGCTCGATGGCATACTCAAATCGCGCGGCGAAGCGCACGGCGCGCAGCATGCGCAGCTTGTCTTCCTCGAAGCGGCGATGCGGTTCGCCAATGGCGCGAATGATCCCTGTGCGCAGATCGTTCTGCCCGCCAACGTAATCAAGAACCGACGAAGTGAGATTGCAGGTCTCGCGGTTGAGCACTGGATCGAACATCATGCCGTTGATGGTGAAATCGCGGCGCAGTACATCTTCGCGCGCGCTCGAGGAAAAACGCACCTCGGCGGGATGCCGTCCATCGAGATAGGCGCCATCGCTGCGAAATGTAGCGACCTCGGTGACAATTTCCTGGCTACTCCCGTCCTGACCGGGCACGTCCTCCGCGACCAGCACCACGCCGAAATGCGCCCCGACAGCAAACGTCCGCGGAAACATGGCGAGAACCGCGTCAGGATGGGCGCTGGTGGCAACATCGAAGTCCTTCGGTGGAACGCCGAGCAGCATATCGCGCACGCAACCGCCGGCGAAGTAGGCCTCGTAGCCCGCCGAGCGCAGTTGAACCACGATGCGTTCCGCCGCGATTTGTGCTGCTGTTAGTGGCAAAAGCCTGCTCCCGTGGGGTCGCGAACTCCTTCTACTATAGAGATGTGGGAACTGGCTCAGGCGGACTGATTCTCGGCATCGAAAGCTCCTGCGACGAGACGGCGGCGGCTGTCGTCCGGTGCGGCGGCGAGATTCTTTCCAACGTCGTCGCCTCCCAGATTCCGATCCATTCTCCCTATGGAGGTGTCGTTCCCGAGCTGGCCTCGCGCGAGCATCTGCGCAATATTTTGCCCGTCGTACGCGCTGCATTGGCCGAGGCAGGGGCTACGTACAGAGATCTCGACGCCATCGCCGTAACCGAAGGGCCGGGTCTCGCGGGTGCGCTGCTGGTCGGCATCAGCTTTGCCAAGTCCCTCGCTTACGCGCTCGACAAGCCGCTCATCGCGGTCAACCATCTCGAAGGGCACATTCACGCGGTTTTGCTGGAGGAAGCGCGGCGCAACAACGATGGCGCCGCCCGGGGAAGCCCCGAGGGCGAGGGACCGACCCTTGCTCTGGTCGTCTCCGGCGGACACACGCATCTTTATCTCGCGCGCGTGGAAGCCGGCAGCTGGATCTACCGGAATGTCGGGCGCACCGTGGACGATGCGGCAGGCGAGGCTTTCGATAAGGTCGCCAAGCTGCTCGGTCTCGGCTATCCTGGAGGGCCGTGGATCGATGCTCTCGCGCCCCACGGCAATCCGGAGGCTGTGCCATTTTCTTTTTCGCAGATCAAAGCCAAAGTGCATCGAAAGGGCGAGCCCGGAGCGCTCGATCCTGCCGAGGCGATCTACTTTTCGTTCAGTGGAATCAAGACGGCGATCCTCCGCTACACCAAGGTCTATGAAATGGGCCTGTCGATCGAAGCACGACGGGCAGCACTGGCGGCGCAGCCCGATCCAAAACCCGCCGATGCCCTGCCCCTTTGCGACAAGCGGACCCTGGACCTGATTGCCTCTTTTCAGCGCTCCGTCGTCGATGACCTTCGGCGCAAGACCTTTCGCGCCGCGGAGCGATTCCATGCCGAGCGCATCATCGTCTCGGGCGGAGTCGCGGCGAACCGCGAACTGCGCGTACGTTTCACCGCTGAAGCCGGCGAGCGGAACATTCCTATTGCTTTTCCATCGGTAAGTCTGGCTACCGACAATGCAGCGATGATTGCCGCAGCCGCATGGCCGAAACTGGTGGCGCACGATTTTGCCGACGCGTTGCTGACGGCGGAACCCTCTCTTGCTCTGGGAACGACACTGCAGGGTGCCGCTCGCGTGAAGAGCGCAGCCGGAAGCCGCTGATAGAATCGTGCTTTGCGTCCCATGACTCTGGACAATCAGCCGACCGGCAAAGACACTCACGCTGCGACAGCGGAACTTCCAGGACCGGCTGGGAATGTCGCCGCGCCCTTACATAGGCAGATGCGGCTCTACAACACGATGTCCGGCAAGGTTGAGGCGCTGGCGCCCATGGATGGCACGGCCCTGCGCATGTACGCCTGCGGCCCCACCGTTTACGACTACGGTCACATCGGCAACTTCCGGACGTTTCTTCAGGTGGATGTCCTTCGCCGCTCGCTCCGACTGCTTGGGACAAAGGTCCGCCACGTCATGAACATCACCGACGTCGACGACAAGATCATCCGCAACGCGACTGCGGCCGGAATGGACATCGACGAGTACACCCGCAAATACCAGGAAGCTTTTTTCGAAGACCTGAAAGCTCTGCAGGTGGAGCATCCGGAGGTCGTCGCGCGCGCGACCGAGCACATTCCGACCATGGTTCGTTTGGTTGAGCGCCTCGCAGAGCAGGATATCGCCTACCGCGCTGAGGATGGGTCCTGGTATTTCCGCATCGCGCGCTTCCCAGGCTATGGCAAGTTGTCGAAGAAGGATTTCGGCGGCATCACGGACGGTGCGCGGATCGACGTGGACGAGTACGAAAAGGACTCCGCCCGCGACTTCGCTTTGTGGAAGGCGCCCAAGCCAGGCGAACACCAGTGGGAGACCGCGCTTGGTCCGGGACGGCCGGGCTGGCACATCGAGTGCTCCGCGATGGCGATGGAATACCTCGGCGACAGTTTCGATCTGCACGCGGGCGGCGAAGACCTGATGTTTCCACATCACGAAAACGAGATTGCGCAGTCAGAGTCAGCGACCCATCGTCCCTTTGCGCGGCACTGGTTTCATGTGCGGTTTCTGCTCGTCGAGGGCCGCAAGATGTCGAAATCCGAGGGGAATTTCTATACCCTGCGGGACCTGCTGCTGCGCGGGTACAAAGCCTCGGCGATTCGCATGCTGCTGATCTCCGTGCCCTATCGTCAACAGCTCAACTTTACCTTCGAAGGACTCGCGGCAGAAACCATCGCCGTCGAGCGTCTGCGCACCTTTCGCGATCGTATTGCGAATACGAAGTGGCCGGATCGCCCAGCTTCACATGGCGACGCCAGCGAGGTCCAACAGGCGGCCCGTGGGGCGAAAGCCAGTTTCCTCGCTGCGCTTGCCGACGACCTGAACACGGCCGAGGCGCGGGCGGCCATCTTTGAAATGGTGCGCTTCGTGAACGCGCAAGCTGACGCCAACAAGGTTTTCGAGTCCGACAGAGCAGAGATTATGGATGCCTTGCAGCAGTTCGACCGCGTCTTCGCCGTGCTTGATGATCACGACCCGGAATGGACGCGCTTCACGCTGGACTGGGCGGACCGCGAGGGCCGGCTGAGCGAGGCGACCCCCGAGGTGCTGGCCACACGCGGTGTCACCGAAGAGCAAATCCAGGCGCTGGTAGACGAGCGGGACCGCGCGAAACGGACCCGTAATTTCAAACGCGCCGATGAGATTCGCAACGAGCTGGCCGGCAAAGGCATCCTGCTTGAGGATTCAAAAGACGGCACGCGCTGGAAGCGGAAGTGAGCAATCGGGCCGCTTTCGCATGCGGCCCGTATTTTGCGCCTATTTCACCCGCACCTTGGGTTCCACCGACATTCCCGGCCGAAGCATGTGGTCCTTATTCTGATCCGGCTTGGTCAGATCGATGCGCACAGGAATACGCTGCACAACCTTGACGTAGTTTCCGGTCGCATTCTCCGGTGGAAAGAGGCTCAGCATGGATCCGGTCGCTCCGCCAATCTGCGATATCTTGCCGTCGTAGTCCCGACCAAAGGCATCCACGTGAATGGTCACCGGCTGCCCAACCTGCATGTGCCGCAGTTGGGTCTCCTTGAAGTCCGCGGTGATCCACACATCATCGAGCGACACCAGCGTCATCAACGCCTGGCCGATGGCCACGTTCTGACCTGGTTCCACGCTCTTGGTCGTCACGATGCCGGCAACCGGCGCAACGATCTGTGTGTATTGGAGGTTGAGCGTGGCCTGGGCCAATGCAGCGCGTGCCTGAGCTACCTGGCCAGCGGCTTGATCCGCTTTGGCTCGCTGGATGGCTACCTGCTGCGGTCCTGTCTCTGCATATTTCTGCGACGACTGCGCCTGCAAAACCCGATCCTTCGCGATGCGAACAGCGTCCTGGGCCGCGATGAGATTGGCTTCGGCCTCCGCCACGCCCGCCTGATTGGCAGCGTTGGCGGCGACGGCCGCATCGAATTGCTGTTTCGAAATGATGTCCTTCTCAACGAGCGGGGTGTAACGGTCGAGGTCGAGCTTCGACTTAGTGGCATTCGCCTGCGCCTCAATCACCCGCGCCTGCGCCGCCTGAAGTTGTTTTTCCGTTTGCGCAACGCTGGCGCTTGCGCTGGCCACATCGGCGTTGGCTGAATTGAGATTGCTGCCGGCATTGGTATTGATCACGGGCACATTGACGCGCGTCGCCTCGTAGTTTGCCTCCGCCGCCTCCAAATTGGCCTGTGCCTGATTCGCCGCAGTCTGATAGTCGCTGGGGTCGATCTGAACCAGCAAACTACCCGCATCCACGTATTGATTCTGTTCGACATTGACTTTGGCGACGTGTCCATTGATGCGTGCGCTGATCTGCACAAGATGGCCGTCCACCGATGCATCGTCCGTGTCTTCGTAGAAGGTCGAGTGCCACCAGAAGAGCAACGCGCCCACCACAAAGATCGCTACAAGGCCGATGATGATGAAACGACGTCGCGAGCCCTGTCCTGCTGGGTGCTCAGGCCGCTCCTCGGTAGGTCTGGTCTGTTCGGAATTCTGCTCCGCCACGCTTACTTTCCTCCCACATAATCCTTGTAACTACTTTGCGCAACTCCAAGGGCGCGCGCCAGGGATAACTTCGCGACGTTGTGCCGGTAGAGGCTGGCTACATACTGCTGATCGGCCTGGGCAACGGTTTGCTGCGCCTGCGAAACGGCGAGATTATCGGAGACACCCGCCTTGTAACGCTGCTGCGCCTCGCTCAGCGCTTCATTGGCCAGGTCCACATTACTCTTTGCTACTTCCACGAGCTTTTCCGCCGCCTCGATATCGAGGATGCTGTCGCGAACATCCGCGCCGATCTGCCCGCGCAGATCGCTGAGCCGCGCTCGCTCCTGCTCGAGCTGCGACTGGGCCTGCTTTGCGTCTCCCCGCAGCTTCGCTTCCTCGAAAATCGGCGCGTCAACCGAACCGACGGCATTGCCGGTCCCATGCGAATGCGAGGGATTTACCCCGATGTCCCCGTAATCGCCCGTAAAACTCACCGTTGGAAGCCTTTCATCCGTCGCTGCCCTGCGCGCACTGTCGGCGGCGGCCACAGACTCCTCGAGCGCCTTCAGATCCGCGCGTGTCGCCAGAGCCTGTTGCACAGCCTTATCTGGATCGACGCGGTCGAAGGGCGCGTACGGCTCCTTGTCGCTCAATTCGAATTGCTGTTCGAGGGGCAAGCCGATGGCCCGCGCCAGGGCGATCTTGTCCTTTTCATAGGAATTGCGGTCCGCAATGAGCGCCTGTTGCTGCGTCTGGTAATCCACGCGAGCCCGCAGTTCGTCGATGAGCGGGGCGGTGCCAGCCTGATGATTGCCGACCGCCTGATCGAGCGAAACTTTTGACGTATCCACCTGCGCCTGTGCCGACTGCACCAGCGCCGCATCCGCGATCACAGTGAGGTAGGCATTACCCACGGTAAGCACCACCAGATCACGTGCGTCCTGCGCCGAGAGTTTGGCAGCCTGAAAATTGTGTCTCTGCGCAAGGTAGTTTTCGAGCGAAGACAAATTTACCAGCGACCAGCTGAGCGAGCCGCGAATATCGGTATAGCCATATGGCCCGATAATCGACGGGAAGCCTGGAATGCGCAGACCCTCAGCCTGTAGATCGGTCTCCTGCACCGCTTCCTTAATCGAGCCGCTGGCGGTGGGCAACAACGCCTGAAGCTCCTCCAGCCTCGATCCACTCGCCATTTGTACGTTTTGCGTTGTCAAAATCTGCCCGAGGTTGAAGCGCAATCCTCTCTGGATGGCATCGTCGAGCGACAGCTGCAGAACCCCAGGCGTGACCTTCCCGTCGCTCACGCTGCTTTGATAGGTCGTGGTGTCGATCGGCGGCTGGGGAATCTGAATCGGGGCCGCCGGAACGATGACAGAGCCGGCGCCCGGCGGTCCCTGAGCGAAGCTGGTTCCGCACAGCAGCGCCAGAAACGCCCCCACCTGCACGGCCCTCCTCGGGCGCAAAAATCGTGAATCGGTTGCTACTGCCTCCGGCACAAAGACGAGCCTTTCTTGTTGGAACTTCCGGGAGAACCGTCTCCCATTTCATGTATGTGCTTTGGATGCACCACGCCGAGCAAAAAATTCAGAAGAATCTCAGTGATAAGAGTAGTCGAAACGGCGGTCAGCGTCTCTCTGAATCCCACAAAAACCGCCGCCGTTCACCAAAAGAAGCATCGATTTGCCTCCCTCCACTTCGGTTTGGGGCGTTGAATGTGCGGTGTCGTAAGTAAGGGTCCCCTGCGCAGACGACTCCGGCTCGCTGCGACTCGAAAACACTTCATATTTTCGAATCGTGCACTATATATGAAATGGATTGCATCAATTCAACAATCCAGAAGGGTACACAACCCTCCCTGGGCTCTTTGGCCTCACCATCCCAATGGAGGGATTGCAGGAAAACCCGACGAGGTGTTGTTCGAACCAGTTCGACCGGGACTGATTCTGGATGGAAGGAGGATATAGATCGCATGGAAATCAAAAAAGTTGGGACACAACCCTCCGCCAAAGGCCCGACCGAGTGGTTCACGGGCACCGTTCGGATCGATCCATTGTTTCAAGCCCCCGATCCCGCGCTTGTGCAGGGCGCGAGTGTCACGTTCGAGCCCGGCGCCCGGACGGCCTGGCACACGCACCCGCTGGGCCAAACGCTGATCGTCACCGCGGGCTGTGGATGGGCGCAGCGCGAGGGCGGGCCCATCGAAGAGATTCGGCCTGGGGATGTAGTCTGGTTTTCGCCCGGTGAGAAGCACTGGCACGGCGCTGCGCCTGCGACGGCCATGACCCACATCGCCATTCAGGAGCGCCTCGACGGCAAGGTCGTCGAGTGGTTGGAGCAGGTCAGCGATGAACAATATCGGAAAGTTTAACGGGAAACCGAGGGCGGATTTCCGGAAGGTGGCTTCCGGCAGAATCCCTACGCCGCCTGCGCTGAATGGACCAACGAGGAAGCCAGCGAGCAGAGTGCCTGACGGAACAGGCTGCTGACGGCTTCAGCCGTCCAGACCGAGGGCTGGGCGACGCGATTGATGGCGCGCGCGGTTTCCACATTGCTGCTGCCCAAGACGGCCCGCTGCAGGAAGACTGCCCGCTGCGCCTGGGAGAGCCGATTCAACCAGTCGCGCACTATTCCGCGGGCGGCGCCGCTCACCAGCACAGAAATTTCTTTGCCCGAAAGAGGTCCATCGTCTTCGATGCATGATCCTGGCTCATCCGCACGGGGCAACGCGGAAAAGCTGGACGGGTCGCGCTGCTGCATGATCGCAAGTAAGCCATCCAACACGCGCTCTCGCACCAGCCCCTTCGTGGCGCAGGGGTCCGCGCACGGATCGACCTCGACGGCAAAGAGGGTATCTTCCACAAGGCTCAGCGCCGCTGCTTCGTTGCCCAGCATCAGAGCTGCGAATCTGTACATCTCCAGGGCCACGTTCTCCGCTTTGAGGATTCCTTCGCTACCGGAACCTGGGGATTCCGTCATGAGTACCTCCCGGGGAAAACCGGTGTTCTTATACTCGCTGAGAGTGCCAGTACCGTCAAATTAGCCTCTTCTATAAGGCGTTAACCTGGCGTGCGTCACGCCCGATCGGGCGGCACGTCGCCTTCAAATCGGCGGAATGGAATGGAAAGATAAGCCATTCGCTTCGCTTCCTTGCGGCCCCGTGCGACCGAATCCAGCACCAATCCGCAAACCAGCGAAAGAAACGACATTAAGACCAGGCCGGTTGATAAAACAGCCGTGGGGAGGCGGGGGACCAGATGCGTGCGATGAAATTCGATAAATATCGGAATACTGAGCCCGACCCCCGCAAAAAAAAGAACGACAGCAGCAACCGTGAAAAACTGCAATGGCTTTTCTTCTTTCACGAGCAAAACGATCGTCACCAGAATGCGCCAGCCGTCGCGATACGTGTTCAGCTTCGAAGGGCTTCCTTCAGGTCGCTCGCGGTAGGGCGTCTCCTGCTCACCCAAAGGCATCTTTAGCTCCAAAGCATGAACTGTCAGTTCCGTCTCCGTCTCAAAACCGGATGACAATGCAGGGAACGACTTAACAAACCGTCGGCTCAAAGCTCTGTATCCGGACAACATGTCTGTAACCCTGTCTCCGAAGATTGCGGCAACAATCGACGTGAGCATGACGTTTCCGAAGCGATGGCCCCGCCGGTATGCGCCGGCCATCGTGGTGACGCGCGTCCCGGTGACCATATCCAATTTTTCGCTGAGCAACTGGTCAATCATTTCGGCCGCGGAACTTGCCTCGTAGGTATCGTCGCCGTCCACCAATACATACACGTCCGACTCGACATCCGAGAACATCCGACGCACGACGTTCCCCTTGCCCTGGAGCCGTTCGTGACCTATCTGCGCCCCGGCTCCGCGCGCCAGTTCCACAGTACGATCCACTGAATTGTTGTCGTAGACGTAAATTTCCGCAGACGGGAGAGCGGCGCGAAAATCCCCAACCACCTTAGCAATCGAGGCCTCCTCGTTGTAGCAGGGAATGAGGATCGCAGTCCGCAGCAGATTCAAGTCGCTTTTGTGTAACGTCCGGCTCTCAGTTTCCACTCGTTTCGTGTGGGGCAAATTCGGCCTGCCTCGCGCTTCAAGTCTAATACAGTGATCCACGAACTAGATTCCCGAGCGCGACAACGAACCAGAAGCACATCCTGACCGATCGAACATGCCGGCTAAGCACGATGCCAGAGGGGCATGCAGCTAAAGCCAGACCAGGTTTCCGTCTATACTACCGAGGAAAGTTCGGGGAAGGGACTCCTGTGGACGATGTTTCCGCCGCTACTGTAGAGCCCATAGAGCGGTACAAGCCAGTTCCACTCTATGCGGACTGGCTCGTTTACGTCGGCATGGCAGTTTGCAGTCTGACCAAAGCGCTGGCCGGCAACGTTATCACAAACGCGGACACCGTCGCGTACCTGGATCTCTCCGATGCCGCCCGGGCACACCAATGGCATACGCTCGTGAACGGGTACTGGTTCCCTTTATTTCCGACACTCCTCGCCGCAGGAAGAGCGCTTTTCGGCTTCCGTCCACAATATGAGATGACTGCGGTCCGGCTAGTCACTTTGATCTGTGCACTGCCGTTTGTGTTATCGGCGGTAGCGCTGGCGGCGTCTGTTCGGCGTCTCTTGCTCAATAAAGGCATCGGGACAAACGAGCTAATCCCTGCACGCACTCTGTACCTATGGGTTGCCCTCTTTTCCTATTTCTTTGCCATTCAGGATTTCTCGATTATTTCTCCGGACGCGCTTCTCTCTGCATTCATGATTCTTTGTCTAGCAGCGCTCGTGTGGACGAGGGTCGGTGGTAGTCTGGCATCCTACGGCGCGGTTGGTCTGTTTGCCGGGCTGGCCTTCTGGACTAAGACGTTTGCGTTCCCTTTCTTCGTCATCCTCATCTTCTTCGCATTAACTGTAAGTTGGCGACGTTTCTACATATGGTCAAGACTTGGTTTTTCTGTTCTCGTTTTCATAGCTGTTGTGGGTCCCTATGTCTGGCAGTTATCCCGCACTGAAGAGCATCTGACATTTGGGGATACCGGTGCGCTCGCCTTCGCATGGTACGAGAATGGCGCCGATCGCTTTAATCCAGTCGATGACCCGTCTGTATACCATCGCGGGACGGCTTTGGTACGTTTCACGCATCCCGGTGAGCTTCTTTCCGTAAATCCTGAAATTGCCTACTATGGGCACCACAATATTCCCGGCTCTACTCCACAGTGGGACAATCCCCCGTACTGGTGGAATGGCATGACTCCGCGCATGCATCCTCGCGAGGCAGCGAAAACACTCACGATCACACTGCGGGTTCTCCTCAGGATATTCGTAATGCGTTTTCAAGCCATTATTTTTATCGTCGCGCTCTGGCTGTGGGGGTTCGTCTTTCGCAAGCGCTCTTTGGTGGATCATATTTTTACCGCGATCGTTCTGGCATTGATGTCCTGCCTCGGTTTGTATTTGCTTGTTTGGCTGGAAGGGCGCTATGTCGTGTTTGCGTTCGTAGCCGCAGGAGCCGTATATGCCGCCAGCGCGATCTCACAGCAGCCTCGAAGGGGGCTCCGCTCCATACACGTGACAGTTCTCATCATGGCGGCTCTATTTCTTATCAACAATTTTCAGAGCTCCCTGCGTGAGGCAGATATCGCCATGAAAGCCGGCGCAAGGCCATTGCACGGAATTTACGATCAGGGAGTGGTCACTGCTGGAGCGGATCTGCGTTCGCGTCTCGCGGCTGGATCGGAAGTAGCCTGCATGGGGGACAAAGCCTGCTGGGCCGATCCCTACTGGGCCCGTTACGCCGGCGTCAGATTGACAGCCATTATTGAATCGGGCAATGGGTGGGAGCTCGAAAGTGCGGAGACAGGTTGCCAAACACTTGAACACAATCCTGCAGTTCTTGATCTGCTGCGGCAACGGCACATTCGCGTTATTGTCGCGAAATTCGACGGCACTTGTCTCTGTTCGGGAAACTGGAAGCCACTCGGCAAATCAACCAACTTCTTCTTCTTTCAGCTCTAGAGACTTCTTTCTACGTCTCTAAGTCCCTGCCCTTGCGCAACGCTATTACCGCAAGGTTGCAGGTCCATCCGCCAAGCCTGAAGTCTCTTATGCTCGGGTCATTGGCTCCAGCCTCCTGAGCGATCCTTTTCAACTCGCTTCGGGAAAGCAGGTTCACGTTATTTTCCTGTGTGGCGAAACTTACTTTAGTATCTCGAAGCAGACGCCTGTACCAGCGTGCAGGCAACCAGTGCAGTAATGGCAGCCCTGTGTGTAGCTCGATCGGGAAAAAACGGTTCGGTGTAGTAATAAATATTCCTTTACGCGTTACGCGCCAGGCTTCATGAATGAAAAGCCGCTGGTTTTCTCTGTTGCCTACATGCTCCAAAACCGCGTTCGAGTGAACGTAATCGAACGAGCCATCGGCAAAGGGAAGCGATCGTCCGTCCCCGCGCACGAACTGCAGGCCCGGATACATTTCTTCCAGAAACGACGCGTCGTCGATGCTGCTCGCGGTGATCCGTGCTTTGTTGGGACACCATGCCTCAAAGTGGTTTGATATCCCGAGAGTTCTATCACTCGTCACGCCCACGTCCAGCACCGTGTCTGAATCGCGTAGATGGGTTATCGCGAGAAAAGTGAGAAACATCTTTCGGCGCTGATACGCTGCAAGCCTTTCTGAGAGAGAATTGGGTCGGATCACGGTGTAGGCTGTGTCTACTGTCGTCAAGCGAGGATCTCCGTAGCTGCTATAGTGACGGCTGTTGTGGTTGCTAAGTAAGCTTCTATTTCACCCTAAATCTATCGCTGCAAAATACGGCGCTGCATGCGCCGCTCGGCAACCCACCCGCCCTCGAATTCGCGTTTCGAGGTACCCGGTGCCCCTGTCGGCAGGGATGGCCCGCTGTGAGCGTGGCACCTGCCGTAGAGGGTGTCTTTTTGCAATTCCTTCATCTTCTTCTGCGACAATCCTCCCTACAGCCGATCAGGTAAACTTCCCCATACGCAAGGATACGGGCAGGATCTATGGCAAAAGCAACGCAACGCGTGCAGAGCCTTTTTCTCAGCCGCGACGAGTCGTGGCTCGGTTTTAACCGCCGCGTGCTCGAGGAAGCTCAGGACACATCGAATCCGCTGCTGGAGCGGGTAAAGTTCCTGGCCATCACCGCCAGCAATCTCGATGAATTCTTTGAGATTCGCATTGCCGGCGTTCTGCAGCGCATTGAAGACGGGTACAACGAAGCCACGCCCGATGGAGCCACCCTGCGGGAATCGCTCCAGGCCATGAAAGATGAGACCCACAGCTTCGTCGTTGCCCAATATCGCTGCTGGAACGAGGAGCTGCTGCCGGCCATGCGCAAGGCCGGCATCCGCGTCCTGAGCTGGGGCGAGATGAGCGAGGAAACCAGAAAATTCGCGACGGATTACTACCAGCGCGAAGTCGATCCTCTGCTCACCCCCATCACCATCGATCCCGCACATCCCTTTCCTCGTGTCCTGAACAAGGCGATGTGCCTTGCCCTGCTGCTGCGTCGTAAACGCCGGGGCACCCTCGGTCCGGTGCTTGGCGTGCTGACGGTCCCGCGCGCTCTGCCGCGCTTTGTGCGCATTCCTTCGTCCGGCACCGAGGACTTCATCTTTCTCCATGACCTGATCGAGCGCAACGCTGCCGGCATGTACCGCGGCTACGAGATTGTTTCCAAAGCCGCTTTCCGCGTGACCCGCAACAGCAATCTTTATTTTCAGGAAGAAGAATCCCGTTCGCTGCTCGAGACGGTACGCGCGGAGCTCCACAATCGGCGTAAGGGCGACGCGGTCCGTCTTGAAATTGACAGCCAGGCCGACCCGGAGATCGTCGATCGTCTCCGCACGAACTTTGAACTGGATGAATCCCTCGTTTACCACACCGACGGCCCGGTGAATCTCTCCCGGGTCATGACTCTTTATGGCGCGTCGCCGCGACCGGAGCTGAAGTTCAAGCCGTTCGTACCGAGGGAGCTCCGGCTGAATCGAAAGTCCGTCGATCTTTTCGACGAGATCCGCCATCGTGACATCCTGCTGCACCACCCGTACGATTCGTACGACGGCGTCGTCGGTTTCATCGAAGCGGCGGCCCAGGACCCGAACGTGGTTTCGATGAAGCAGACGCTCTACCGTACCAGCGCCGATTCGCCTATCTTCCAGGCGCTAACCGAAGCCGCACAGACGAAAGAAGTGACCGCCGTCGTCGAGCTGACCGCACGCTTTGACGAGGCTTCGAACATCCGGTGGGCGCGCAATCTCGAGGACGCCGGCGTTCAGGTCTTCCACGGCATCGTCGGCCTGAAGACCCACTGCAAGCTGGCCCTCCAGGTTCGGCGCGACCCTGACGGGGCGGTGCGGCGCTACGCACACCTGGGCACCGGCAACTATAACCCCGATACCGCGCGCTTTTACACCGATTTGAGCCTGCTCACCGCCGATCCGGAAATCACTGCCGCGGTGCACAGCGTTTTCAATTACCTCACCGCCCACTCCGAGTCGGACGACTATCGGCCGCTCCTCGTTGCGCCGCTCACCCTCGCCGAGAGCTTCATACGGCTCATCCATCGCGAAGCGGAACACGCCGCGGCCGGCAAGCCCGCGCGCATCGTGGCCAAGATGAACTCGCTGCTCGAGCAGAGCATCGTCGAGGCTCTCTACGCCGCATCCAGGGCCGGAGTCGAGATTGACCTGATCGTCCGCGGCATCTGCTCGCTGCGTCCGGGCCTTAAGAATGTCAGCGAGCGCATCCGCGTGCGCTCCATCATCGGGCGCTTTCTGGAACACAGCCGTCTGTATTACTTCCTCAACGGCGGAGACGAGGAGTATTACTGCGGCAGCGCCGACTGGATGCCCCGCAATCTTTTCGAGCGCTGCGAGGTCATCTATCCGATTCGCGATGCCCAGATCAAAGCTCGCGTACGCGACGAGATTCTTGCCGGCTATCTCGCAGACAATGTCAAAGCACGGCAGATGCATGCGGACGGCACCTACACCCGACTCCTCGAACCGGGCCAGGCCGGCTTCAGCGTCCAGGATTTCTTCATCGAGGTTGCCGAAGGCAAAGCCGATACAGCGGACATTCCGAGGTTGGAGGCTCCTGCTCCATCGAAAGCCCGTCCCACTCACACCGCGAAGAAGCGAAGCGCTGCGTTGGCCGCCGCGGATTAGATCCAATCCCCCTTTACGCTGAGGGAAGCAGTTCTCCCCTGGCGGTTTTTTAACATACTGCCCGGGACCAACGCCATGTACGGTGTGATAGCCAAGCTCACTCTTCATCCCGGCAAACGCGAAGAGGTGATCGCTCTGCTGTCGGAAAACTCTCGCAACTTGCCTGGCTGCTTCAGCTATATCATCGCCGACGACCTGGGAAATGGGAACACCCTCTGGATCACCGAGGTGTGGGAAAGCAAAGCCAGCCATGATGCATCGCTTAACTTTCGCGCTGGCCAGGCCATTCTGCCAAGGGTGCAGCAGATGACGGTGATCTTCGAGAAAATTGCCGAAACGATCCCGGTCGCAGGGCTGCAAACCTTCTCTTGACACTGGCCCTCTTCCCGGCAAGACTGAACCATACCAAAACCATCCGGCTCCTCGTCGCGCCGTTCTGCGCACCTTTCCGTCATTTTTGACCAGGAGGAACTTCGCGCCTTGGCGTCCGAAGCCGTGAACGTCTACGTTCCCGAGGTTGAGCCGGCCGTTGCATACGGCCTGCGCCGCGGAGTCCTCTCGCCTGCGGAAACGCTGGCGCAGTCCGTTTCCGCCATCGCGCCGACAACCACGCCCGCGATGACCATCCCATTGGTTTTTGCCATGGCCGGCAACGGGACCTGGTTGGTTTACCTGCTGGCGACGTCGGGGATGACGCTGATCGGGCTGCTGATCGGCTGTTTCGCGCGCCGCTCGGCCTCTCCAGGATCGCTCTACAAATACGTGACTGAATCTCTTCCGGACTGGGCCTCCGGCCTCGCAGGATGGGCGCTGCTGCTCGCCTATGTCACCACCGCCGTTTCGGTCACCGGCGGCTTCGTCCAGTACGCCAATGTCTTAATCCAGGCCGGGACGGGGAGGACCGCGCCCGCCGCCCTTCTTGCCACTGTGGCGATCCTCATTGCTTCTGCGATGGCCTACCGGGACATCCGCCTCTCCGCCCGCTCGATGTTGTGGCTCGAAGCCGCGTCTGTGGGCTGCATTCTGGTCATCGTGGCGCTGGTCCTCGCTCGTCACGGACTTCATATCGATACGGCGCAGTTCCACCTGCGCGGCGCCAGTGTCTCCGGCATGCGCCTCGGCATGGTGCTCGCGCTCTTCAGTTTCGTTGGATTCGAAAGCGCGACGGCACTCGGCGAAGAGGCGCGCAATCCGCTGAAGACCATCCCGCGCGCCGTCCTCGAGAGCGCCATCGGCCTTGGCTTTCTCTTCGTCGTCTGCGCGTATACCGAAGTGCTCGGCTTCCGAGGGTCGCCGGTCACCCTCGATCAGAGTGCCGCGCCCTTTCACATCCTCGCTCAGCAAGTCGGGGTCAGCGGGCTCGGCATTGCCGTTGACGTGGGGGCGATGATGAGCATGTTCGCCTGCGTTCTGGCGTGCATGACGGCGTCGGCGCGAGTGCTGCTGACCATGTCCCACAACGGACTCACGCATGTTCACCTGACGCGCACACACCGCCGGAATGAGACGCCCCACATCGCGGTTCTTGTCACAGGCATTGTTACGTTTGTCCTGACCCTTGCGCTGGCGCTGCGCGGAGTCTCCGGATCGGACATCTACGGGTGGATGGGATCGCTTGCGACCTACGGATTCCTTACCGCTTATGCCCTGGTCTGCCTCGCGGTTCCGAGCTTCCTGCGCCGCGAGGGCGCGTTGACGATGCTCTGGCTGGTTTTGTCAGGCGCGGGATTCATCGCGATGCTGCTCGCGATTGCCGGATCGGTCTACCCCGTTCCGACGGGAGTGTACCGCTGGCTTCCTTATATCTATCTCACCTACCTGGTGGCTGGATGGCTGTGGAACCGGGGAAGGATGAAACCCGCGGTGCAAGCAATCTGACGCGCGTCAACTGCTCGCTTAAACATTGATAAATGTTATGTTTACCAGTACTTAATCAAGTGTTGGGGGAAGGTTTCCCTTCCCCCATTGCTGACGCGAAATGCTTTAGTACGGAACCGCTACGCGATACGCGTACCCGTTCCGGTAGACGATGACCGTGCGGGGGGCCCACATGGCTACGACCGGAGGGGGGGCCATATACACATAGGTTGGCGCGGGCGGCGGTGTCTGGATGTAGGTGATCTGTTGCGGCGGTGGAGCCGGGGCCGGCGCATAGGCTATCTGCTGCGGTGGAGGGGGCGGGGCGGGCGCCTGGTCGTAGTCGGTCGGACGCCGGTAGAGCCCGGAGGGTTCCTGCTGCAGAGGCTGCTGGTCGACATCGGGAACGCCGAGGTCGTCCATGACCTTGAGAGTCAGGCGGGTTTCTTCCTTGAGGGTCGGATAGGGTCCGCGCCGCGGCAGGTTGATCAGGTCGATGGGCCACAGGAGGGGAATCATCCAGGTGACGGTGTCGCGGGTGGCGTGACCTTTGCCGAGGATGCGGCCATAGCGATCGACGTTATAGCCGGGAACGTCGACGACCTTCGCGTCGATGGGGAGGATCGTGTTCGGCTCGATCACCATGTGGTCGAAGCGAAGTTCCATCCAGCCTTTGCCGACGAGGTGGCCTGGGTCTTTGTAATCTTCAAAGCGGCCGACGAGATAGCTGTCATAAGGCAGGACCGAGCGTCCGTAGCGTTCGGCGTGACCGACGCGGCACAGGACTGGATCGCCGATGGCTGCGGTTTTGGAGGAGAGTTTGGGTTCTGCGAGCGTGCAGGAGATGAGAGAACCGGCTGGGATCAGCTGTTCGGCGCAGGCAGACAACGACGCCGCAAGCAGCAGACCAAGGAGAGACAGAGATTTGCCCTTCATGAGGAAGGCCTCCTGGTGGGTCAGGTTCACCGTGAGAACACGGGGGGTTGCCGTTAGTTGCGCGCAAACGGCCGGCACCGGCGCGCGAGGGTAATCGGGAACCTCGGAAGGAAACAACAGGAGCGGAACAGCGCCAGCTCTCCGTAGCCCTGGGAGCTGGGGAGATCATGATGGGTGCAGCGGGGATCGCATGTCAAGGGAGCGCTGGGCACGTGGTTGGTTGAGGAGGCGCTGCGGAATCATGTGCGGCTGAATGACAGGTCGTTGGACCCCCCTCCCCCCTGACTGGGGGGCTGTGGCAAAGCATGGCCACGGCGGGACTTCCGGGAGGCCGGTTTGGGGCTGTGGCATGCCTTTGAAAAGAAGCCATTTGGCCCTGGCCTTTTGGCGGCGGGTACGCGGGACGAGGGGCGTCGAGGGACGTCGAAGACGGCCGTTGCGCTTGCTGTGTGCGAAGCAATGGTCCTGGCCGCGGAGGGCTTTGGCGCGGCATGGTTCTCCGCGCTCGTTGAAGAAGAGGCAGGGGCGCGGGTCGAATGTGTGGGGATGATGTCCGGCACAGAAGGGCTGGCCGGGACGCGCGCGACACGTACATCGCTGGCCCTCGTCGATGGCGGTGCAGAAGCGCGGCATGCGGACCTCCAGCAAGAGAAAAGGGTCGCGGATGGCGACCCTTCTCTTGGTGTGTGGGGCAGAATTCTCCCTGTCGTTAGGGTAGGTATTGGGGGAGTGGGAGGCAAGGAGAAAAGGAGGGGTGGGGGTACGGAGGTAAGGGGGGGTGGGTGGGGGTGCTGCCTTGAGAGTGGCCAGATGTTAGCCGTGAAGGTCCGGGTGTGATAAAGTCCGGTCGAAAAGAGGATTACATGGAAACCGGTCGGCTTCTTATTCGTAGCATGCCAGTGCGCCGTTTGCCCGCACTTCTTGCTCTTTGTTCTCTTATGTTCTTGGGACCGTCGTGGCCCATTCGCAGTCAAGCCTGGAAAGTGATGTAGACAACGCTCGCATCATGGAAATGACCCGAAAGGGTCTTGGCGACGACGTTATTATCGCCAGGATAAAGGCGAGTGCAACGAAATTCAACCTTTCCGATGACGACCTCGCTGCCCTCAAGAAAGCAGGAGTGTCCGATGCGGTTGTCGCGGCCATGATTCAGTCCACGCAGTTGACGGCTCCCAAAGTCAAAATTGACGGGAACCCGGTTGAAGTGCGCACTATCGGCGAGCAGAAGGTGGGCGGCCGGCTTGGACACGCTGTCACGCTGGGGATCAAGTCCGTCAAGAACAAGGCATATCTGCAAGGGCAGCACGCTTCGGTGATATCGTCTCGAAAGCCTGTAATCGAAATTGAACTACCTTCCAACGACAATATCGACAACTACATCGTTGTTGCGATGGATGATAAGGGCGACCGCAGAGAAATCGAAATGGGTTCAGTCGGTGGGACCGTGGGCGAAAAAGTCGGCATTCGGGCCGATAGGATCGTCCGCACCTCTGCGACGCCGGTAGGGGGGCGCCGTTTCAAGATGTCGCCCGTACAAGATTTGAAGAAAGGCGAATACATCCTGTACTCCGTTGGGTCTGCCGATTTCCCTCATGGGGTATACGGGCAGGGGTTTGATTTCACAGTTCAATAGTGGCGGCCATGAAAACAGGGCGAACCCATTCGACAACCCATTTAACGGTGCTTGCATTAGCAACGCTAGTAGCCATCTTCCCCATGCGCGTCCGGGCTCAAGGGGGCGAAGATCTGAAGGCTGGTTCCCTTCTCATCGCCGACGGAACGCCGATTCACCTTGTTTTAATGGACGACCTCCTAGGGACAAAGCTGCAGATCAAGCAAACGGTTCATTTCAAGGTTCGCGAGGACCTCGTGGTTGATTCCAAGCTCATTGTGAAAACAGGCACTCAGGCCATTGGGCACATTGACTCGGTCTCTAAAAGCGGTTTGTTGGGGAAATCAGGAAGACTTGTCTTGTTGTTCGACTACGTGAACGCAGTATCCGGTGGGAAGATTCCGTTGCGCGGCGGAGCTGGGGTCAGCGGTGGAAAGGGCGGGGCACTTACAACCGTATCGGCTCTTTGGTATGGCCCAAATGCGAGCTTGCCGGTTGGAACGATTATCAATGCGTATGTCAGCCAGGATCAGCGCATACCGGGTAGCTAGATTGGCGGCTGGCGGGGGTTGCGGTGGTGGTGGGTTAGGTGGGGCCGCTACGCGGGAGCGCTTCACGGCGGCCCGCGGCAGCAAACTAGGCGCTACGCGCTGTCTGATTCGGGACGACTGAGATCCTGCCTGGACACAAACGGGGGGCGTGAGGCCCGTTTTTTTAACTCAGGGCTGTTAGCGCCCGATTAAGGGAAGAGCGGGCGCTTCGCGCTGTCCCGGCTCTCAAGAGCGAGCCCCGGGCCAGCCAGCGGTATCAATAGTACGATGGTTTGCTCAGCTATTATGTGGGTTAGAAGGAGGGCACGTTGGGCGCCACCGGGGGACAACCATCGCTACTGCCGCCAGTATTGCCGCCGAATATCGGGCAGGATCAGACGAAGGAAGCACTCGACTTTGCTGGGCAGCTCGCCGACCGCGAGATTGCCAGCATCGAGCGTATTCACAATCGAACCTTGGTGTCATTCGGTTATATAGGAGTGTTCGCGGCAACAGTCCTAGCGATCTTCAGTTACATCGGATATTCAAACCTGAAAACAGCCGCGATTGCGGCGGCCCAGGACCAGATGAAATTGGAAGTTACCAGACAAGTTAAAGATCAGCTCACAAAGGAGAACATCAATCAAATTGTTCGCGATCAAATCCGCGACTATAGCGCCACAAGTCTAACAGCAGAGATCCACAGGGATCTTACTACTCCGCCTCTGTCCACGTCGATAAAGCAGGTCGCCGATGACAAGGCCGAAGAACTGATTCGGAAACAGTTCTCCCCGCGTCACTTTAGCGCTACGCAATCGAAACAACTTATCGATCAGCTGGCGAACATGAAGGAATTATACGATTACCCCATAGGCGTAAATCCAGCGCCCCTTGACGATGAGGCGAAGCACTACGCCAACGAGATTAAGGAAAGCCTCTCACATACCAATATGAAGTGGGTGGACAACGTCAGTTTCAATTCGGGACAAGTTGACGGAGTCGGAATTTACTATCAAATGTCGCGGTCGGAGTCGTACGCCATCCATTTGCGTGATGCCCTTGAGGCTGCCGGAGTCCATGCCACGATGGTACCTAGTTGGATTGTCTCTCCATTAGTTCAGTCCGCAGACGCGAAGGTTCCGTTAGAGATATTTATCGGGACCAAGCCCATGCGATGATCGAGCGAATCCTCGGTAAATTAGTGGGCCACAGCACAACCGCAACGTGCCCTGATACAAAAGCGCGGAGTGGGGCCGGGGTTCATCTTCTGGTGGTGGGGCTCAGCGGATTTAGAGCGGGCGCTGCGCGGTTTCCCGGGTCTCAGGGGCGTGAGCCGGGCCAGCCAAACCTCATGTGCGAGTCAGTTTCGCAAAGAGTGAAGCCGTGCCGGCTCAAGGCATAGGCATGCCGGGAGGGAAGCCCGTCCCTCAGCGGCTAAAGCCGGTTTCATTTGGGCGAGTGTTCGGCACGGCTGAAGCCGTGCCCTGATACAAGGACGCGTTGAGTGAGGCCGGATGCCATCGCTGGGCGGTGTGGCTCAATCAGGTTTAGAACGGGCGCTGCGCGGTCTCCCGGGTCTCAGGAGCGAGACCCGGGCCAGCCGTCCCATAACGATGACAAGCCATTTCGACACGGTCAGGCCACGCTGGGCCAGCCGAACCTACTGATGCCGATCGCGAGGGTCTTTGAAGATGCGATAGAGCAGGTAGCCGACGATGGCCAGATTGATCAGGAGCACGATGATCCTGAGCGGGGTGGGGTGGCGGTGGATCTCGTAGGCTTCGAGGGGGACGAGCGAGGAGGTGATGACGACGGTGAGCCATTCGGCCCAGCGCTTGAGGAGCCAGAGGCCGATGCCTTCGGTCAGGAACAGTCCGGCATAGACGAAGCTGGTTAGTCCCAGGTCTTTAATTTTGTTGGGAGAGAGCTTGGTGGCCTTCTCGAGGGCCTGGCTGACGTAGCGGCTGCCGGGATCGAGGCCGAGGCGGACGATCCAGTGGTCGAGTTCGGTGGCCACGTCCATGTGCATGAGCTTGAGGAGGCCGATGCCGCCGACGATCAGCAGAGCCGCCTTGAGGAGTTTGAAGAGGGCGACGAGGCGGATGAGGCGGTTGGAGGTGGAGGGCATGGAAGGGCGGTCCGGGGTTCAGCGGTCAGAATTCAGCGATCAGGGTTCAGAATTCAGGGTTCAGGGTTCAGGGTTCAGGGTTCAGCGGTCAGGGTTCAGGGTTCAGGGTTCAGGAAATGCACCCGGGTCTCAAAATCGAGACCCGGGCCAACCAGAGTATGTTGGGAGCCCGGGCTTGAATGGGGCACCCGGCATTGCTCCCGGGTCTCAAAATCGAGACCCGGGCCAGCCAGAGTATGTTGGGAGCCCCGGCTTGAATGGGGCACCCGGCAATGCTCCCGGGTCTCAAAATCGAGACCCGGGCCAGCCAGAGTATGTTGGGAGCCCCGGGCTTGAATAGGGCAACCGGCAATGCTCCCGGGTCTCAAAATCGAGACCCGGGCCAGCCAGAGTATGTTGGGAGCCCCGGGCTTGAATAGGGCAACCGGCAATGCTCCCGGGTCTCAAAATCGAGACCCGGGCCAGCCAGAGTATGCCTGGGAGCCCGGGCTTGAATGGGGCACCCGGCAATGCTCCCGGGTCTCAAAATCGAGACCCGGGCCAGCCATCGTGTGCCTGGGTTATACGAGCGCTGGGACGGCGACTTTGTCGTACCAGGAGTGAGCGCCTTTGAGCGCTTTGTTGACATTCTCGATGTTCTCGACGCCTTTGGTATTGAGCCAGTCTTCGAAGGCCTGCGCGCCCTGCTTCGCGTAGATGGCGATGCCGTCCTTCCAGGTGGCGCGTCCGCAGAGGACGCCGTTGAAGGAGGTGCCGGATTCGCCAGCCAGCTCGAGGGTTTCGATGAAGACCGGGTTGGAGACGCCGGCCGAGAGATAGATGAATGGCTTGTGCGTGGAGGAGGCGGCGGTGCGGAAGTGCTCGAGGGCCTCTTTGCGGGTGTAGGCTTCCTCGCCTTTGAAGGATTTGGTGCCGGAGACGAACTCCATCTGGATGGGGACTTCGACTTTGAGGACGTCGACGCCGTAGCGCGCCTTGCCGAACTCCTCCATGGAGCCGGTGACGATGTCGGGCTTGCGCTTCGCGTAGGCGACGGACTTCTCGTCTTCGCCGTGGACGGCGTAGCCGACGAGCTCGAGGAAGAAGGGGATGTCGTGGGCGATGCATTCGTCGGCGATGCGCTCGACCCAGGCCTGCTTGAGGTCGTTGATGCGGGACTGCTCGTAGGGCGTGTAGTAGAGAAGGATCTTGATGCAGTCGGCGCCGGCTTCCTTCAGGCGGCGGACGGACCAGAGGTCGAGGAGATCGGGGAGACGGCCGGCGAGGGCCGCGTCGTAGCCGGTCTTCTCATAGGCGAGGAGCAGGCCTTTGCCGTTGCGGTGCTTTGAGGCGGGCAGGCCGAACTCGGGGTCGAGCAGGATGGCCGAGGCGTGCTTGGTGAGGACTTCGGTGACGAGGGTTTTGAATTCTTCAAGGGCGGAGTCGGGAACATCGGCCACTCCCTTTTCTTTGGCCAGGGATTTCTTCAGCGAACCGCGCTGGTCCATGGCGGCGGCGGCGATGACGCCGCGCTTGTCGGATACGGCTTTCAGACCGGCGAGTTTGCCGGGGGTCAAATGGATGGACATGCGTCTCTCTCCTGCGCTCGAAATATATAGATAACGTCTCCATCTCGATTTTACGCGCCCGGAGGAAGGGGTGGACAGATGGCTAAAGTAACGTGTGGGAAAGGCAGGGTACAGGGAACAGGGTACAGGGTACAGAAAAGCGGGGAGCGGGGAGTGGACCCTGGGATCACTTTTGAGCGTCGGTGGCGAGGAAGTAGCCCTTCTTTGCCAGTTTGAGGAGATTGGCATCGGCCGTGACGAGGGTTGCGCCGAGGTGGCGCGCGGTGGCCACGAGGATGCGATCAGCGGGGTCGGGGTGCATGTCGAAGGGCAGCCGGGTGCTGGCGATGGCGATTTCGGGTTCGAGCGGGATAAGGCTGAGCCCGGGTTGCGCGAGCGTTTCGCGAATCCAGGCCAGCGCTTCCTTGTGCAGGGTGATTCGCTTCTTGCTGTCGAGGAGACCGATCTCCCAGGGGGTGATGGCGGAAACCGCCAACCGGTTCTGGCGCGAGGCAAGGTCGATGGCCCTGGCGGTCTGTTGTCCAAGTCGACGCTGGTTCGACGACGACCAGAGCAGGACATGGGTGTCGAGGAGCAGCAGTCCTGGTGGCGGAAGAGGCGCTTCCGCGCTCACTTCATGGCCTCCCACTCAACATCAATGGGAGAGATGATGTCTCCGTGGATCTCCACGGTTCCTTCCATCGAACCGACGAAGCCGCCCTTCTTTGGAATGGGCGTGATCTGGGCCACGGGGCGGCCGCGCTTGGTGACGATCAGGGTGTGGTGTTTTTCGGCAACCTCGTCGAGCAACTTCAGGCAGCGGGATTTGAATTCACCGGCGGGGATGGTGGCGGTTTTCATGCGTTCCTCCCATGGTCACGGACTATGGTCATAGTTTAGCATCCGCTGCTCAGCCGCCGACCTTCTCGGTGAGCTCGACCCAGCGCTCGTAGACGGCGTGGTGATGGGCTCGGGCTTGTTCGAGGTCGGCGAGGGCGGCGGTAAGGGCGGTGGGATCGGTGACGATATCGGGTGATTCAGTGCGGAGCTGGGCGGCACGGAGGCGGGCGTCGGCCTGCTCGATGCGAGCCTCGATGGTGTCGTACTCGCGCTGCTCTATATAGGAGAGCTTTTTTCGAGGCGGCTGGGCGGCGGGGGCCGCGGGGGGAGTTACTGGCTGGTTGTGGGCGACGCCGGATTCGGATGCGGCGCGGACCTGCTCGTCACGCCAGGCTTCCCACTGCAGGTAGTCGGCAAAGAGGGCGGCGTTGCCGAGGCCGTCGAGACCGAGGACGGTGTTGGTGACGCGGTCGAGGAGATAGCGGTCGTGGGTGACGAGGACCAGTGCGCCGGGAAATTCGAGGAGGGACTCTTCGAGGATTTCAAGGGTGGGGATGTCGAGGTCGTTGGTGGGCTCGTCGAGGATGAGGACGTCGGCGGGCTGGAGCATGAGGCGAGCGATGAGCACGCGGGCACGCTCGCCTCCGCTGAGGCGCTCGACGGGCTGGTTGAGCTGCTCGCTGGTGAAGAGAAAGCGCGCCGCGTAGCTGGCGACGTGGACAACGCGATCCTGATAGAGGACGGAGTCGGAGTGGGGCGCGAGGGCGCGGCGGAGGGTGACGGCGTTGTCGAGCTCGCGCATCTGCGAGAAGTAAACGGTGCGGAGGCCGGGGGCGCGGCGGATGACGCCGGCGCTGAGCGGGAGCTCGCCGGTGATGGCGCGGAGGAGGGTCGTTTTGCCGGAGCCGTTGGCGCCGGCGAGGCCGAGCTTGAGTCCGTTGGTAAGGGTGAGGCTGACGTCGCGGAGGATGGTGCGATCGCCGAGGGTGACGCTGGCATTCTCGACTTCGATGAGGCGTTTGGTCTGGCGGCCGGTGGCGTCGAAGGCGATGCCGGCGGTAGCGGTGCGGGAGCGGGACTCGGAGTCCTGGAGCTCGGCGATGAGGGCGTGGGCGCTGTCGATGCGGGCTTTGGCCTTGGTGGCACGGGCTTTGGGGCCGCGGCGGAGCCAGTCCATCTCGATGCGGACGCGATTGCGTAGGCTCTCCTGGGCGCGCTGCTGCCATTCGACGTACGCTTCGCGGCCTTCGAGGAATCTGGAGTAGCTGCCGTCGAGGCGGAGCAGGCCGTCGGAGTAGATGCGGTTGAGCTCGACGATGGAGGTGGCGACGTTCTCGAGGAAATAGCGGTCGTGGGTGACGACGACGAAGGCGAACCTTGCAGCGGTGAGGAGGCCTTCGAGCCACTCGATGCCTTCGAGGTCGAGGTGGTTGGTGGGCTCGTCGAGGAGGAGGACCTCGGGGCCGGTGACGAGGGCTTCGGCGATGGCGAGGCGTTTGCGCCAACCACCGCTGAGGGTGGCGGCTTCGCGGTGGATGCCGGGGTGGGCGGGGGTGTCGCCGTCGGGGCTGTCATTGTCGGAGAAACCGGCCCGGCCGAGGGTTTCGCGGAGGCGCTGTTCGCGGTCGGCGGCGGGAACAGCGGCGCGGTCGAGGGCAGCTTCGGCGATCTGGCGGACGGTGAGGCCGGGGGCGAAGTCGGAGATCTGGTGGACGTAGCCGATGCGAGCGCGCTTGCGGAAGGAGACAACGCCGGAGTCGGGGTCCTGCTCGGCGCCGAGGATGGCGAGGAGGGTGGACTTCCCTGCTCCGTTGGGACCGATGAGGCCGATGCGGTCGCCGTCGTGGACGGCGAAGGAGATGTCGTCGAAGAGGGGGACGGCGCCGAAGCGTTTGGAGATGTTCTGCGCGATCAGGATCGGCGGCATGGGTTCAGTTTACGGGGGAGGGGTTCGACCCCCCTTGGTCGCTAAAAGAATCAAGGACATCTGGAGGGGTCACCCCCTGGGGGTTGACCGAGTGATTAACTCCTTCGTCCGCTGTCGCTGAGCTCTACGAGGCTCGAAGCATCCGGGCCTAAAGGCCGCGTCTCGCAGGCGAGACGTCAGGATGACAGTGCATGTATACGAGGATGACAGTGCATAACCGTTGTGTCCTGTCTCGGACATTCGTGCAGAGAATTTGTGGAGAGGGGGTTCGGCCCCCTTGCTCGCCAAAAGTATCAACGACATCTGGAGGGGTCAACCCCCGGGGGTTGACGACTTTATTAACCGCCGGTTTTCTCAAAGAGCCACGATAACTCCGGCCCTGAGCCGGGACTGGAAAAGCAAAAAAGGCTCGGTCTCCAGGTGCGGACAGAGCTTCGCTGGTAACAGTGTGCGGTTGTTGCGCGGGATGAAGCAACTGGAATCGGAGACGGGGGCGGTACGGAGGTACCGGTGGATGGGTGCGACAAGCCGACTTATCGGGTAGTAATTCGCCGGCTCCTCATCACGGAGGAAAACTATAATGCTTATAGTCCTTTCCGCACGAAGGGTTTAAGTATGCTCCGTCAGCTCCGGATGCAGAATTTCAGATGCTTCGACGACCACACGGTTCTCTTCGAACCCTGCGTCGTGGTGGTTGGCAAGAACAACGCAGGGAAGTCTTCCTTAATTGAGGCACTGCGCCTCGTTGCTACCGTCATAAATCGACGGGGTGTACAGTTTGCCCTTGCGCCAGGATGGCTGGATCTGCCCCGTTTCAGAAAAGGAATCGCACCGAGCATTTCTCAGCTCGGCCTCAATCTAAACACTGTTTTTCACCGCTACGGCGAGCCCCCCGCAAGAATCACCGCGACTTTTCGCCAGGGCGCGGTGGTCGATGTCTACGTCGGGCGGGGAGAGACCATCTTTGCCACGGTCCAAGGAAACTCGGACTGGATCGAATCGGCGGCGAAATTCCTCAATCTTAGACTCCCGTGGATTGGCGTGCAGCCTCAGATCGGGCCTCTCCTGACGGAGGAGTATCGCCTGACCGATGAGCGCGTAATTGGGCACCTGAATTCCCGACTCTCCTCGCGCCACTTCCGTAACCAATTGCTTCGAATGGATACGCCCTTCTCTGACTTCAAAGCATTGGCGGAGGAGACTTGGGGTGGCCTCCAAATCGATCCGATTCAAGAATCGACTACCAAGGAGGGAACCTTACTCTCGCTTCAAGTACGAGACGGGGACTTCGTCGCAGAGGTCGGCTGGATGGGAAGCGGCCTGCAGATGTGGCTCCAAACGATCTGGTTCCTTTCTCGAACTCCGGCGGACTGTACAGTGGTCCTCGACGAGCCAGATGTTTACATGCACCCTGATCTTCAACGTAAGCTTTTCAGGCTTGCGCGTGCCCGCTTTCGGCAATGCATCGTCGCCACGCACTCTGTTGAGATAATGGCTGAAACCGATCCCGGTAACATTCTGATTATCGACAAGAAAGTCCGTAGGTCCCGATACGCGGATAATGAGCCGGGAGTACAGGTCCTAATTGATCAGATTGGCGGTGTTCATAACGTCCATCTCGCGCGGCTTTGGAGCGCGCGGAAATTCTTATTGGTCGAAGGCAAGGATATTGCACTACTGAAGCACTTCCATTCTGCCCTATTTCCCGACGCTGAACTACCACTTGATGCGATTCCGTCTCTCCCTATCGGCGGCTGGGCAGGGTGGCCGTATGCTGTTGGATCCTCCATGACATTGAGTAATGCAGTGGGTGACCGCATCGAGACATACTGCATCCTTGATTGCGATTATCACTCGGAGGAGGAGATCAGAGAACGATACAAGGAAGCTCAAAATCGTGGGGTCAACCTCCATATCTGGCGAAGGAAGGAAATTGAGAACTACCTGTTGCAGCCAAAGGCCATCCGCCGGGTCCTCGCGGCTCGAGTCAAGGAGGGCGAGGTGCCGAGCGTGGAAGAGCTTAGACAGAAGGCCCTCGACATCTGCGATTCAGAGCGTCGTGCGATCGAGGACGCGTTCGCGTCGGCGATGATACAGAACAATCGCAAGTTAGACGTCGTTACTGCAAATAAATCAGCGCGCACCCAAGTCGAAAACAGTTGGCACTCGGAGGAAGCTCGATTTGCCATCGTGTCGGGCAAGACGTTGCTCTCTGAATTATCTAAATGGACCCAAGAGAATTTCGGCGTGGCCTTCGGCCCACCGGCGATCGCACGTCAGATGGCGCAATCTGAAATCCCCGCAGAACTGACTGCCGTAATCCACGCTATCGAGGAAGGCTCTAACTTTCCGTCAATCGACGAGCGGCAAACCTCGGCCGGCTTCGACCCGGCACCAAAACACCGGTAGCACCTTAATCAAGAGCGAAAAACACGCAGTTTACCGGAACAGCCCCATAAACGCCGTTGTCTGCGGTAATGCCCGTATATTGGCCACACCCCGGGGCGGAGTCGAGCACAGACCCACTCAAGCCAAAACAGGGCTTGAATGGGGCACCCCGCTATCATCGCGAGGAGACGCACAAGCCCACTCAAGCCAAAACAGGGCTTGAATGGGGCACCCCGCCCGCTGTGGGGTTGGCTTGTACAACGGGGTTATCGATTCCCTTCCCTGACTCCAGCGCACGAGCCCACTCAAGCCAAAACAGGGCTTGAATGGGGCACCCCGCCCGCCCGGCAACATCGAAACGAGTCGGGGACGGGTTCACTCAAGCCGAAACAGGGCTTGCATGGGGCGCCCAGGGTTTTCGTGGGTGGTTGAGTTGTGGTTCGTTACTGATTCAGAAAGCCTTCGAGCTGGAGCCAGTCGGCGAAGCGGTCGATCCAGTGGTCGGTGGGCAGGTTGTGTTGCGCCATGCCGAAGCCGTGGCCGCCTTTCGCGTACATGTGCAGTTCGGCCGATTGGTGGGCGGCTGTCCACTTTTGATAGAGCTCGACGCTTTTGGGCGCGAGGCCGAGGTTATCGTCGGTGGCCGCGGCAATAAACATGGGCGGCGCGTCGGCGGGGACGGGAGCGTCGGCCATCAATCCGGCCGAGTAGATGGGCGCGACGAAGGCGGGACGGCCCGCGGGTGCATAGTGGAAGGCCACTTCGGCGGTCACCGATCCACCGGCGGAGAAACCGAGGATGCCGACCCGGTCCGGAGAGATACCGTACTCGGCGGCGTGCTGACGGACCCAGGCGACGGCGGCGACTCCGTCGGCGATGGACTGCGGGATGATGGGCTTGACGAGTGCGTTGAACTTCGGCGGGTCTTTGATCAGAGTGGTGAATTCCTCGGTGGCGTCGCCGTCGGTGTGAGCGACGCGATATTTGAGAACGAAGGCGGTGACGCCGCGGGCGGCGAGATACTTGGCGACGTCGGTTCCCTCGTTCGTCCAGGAGAGGGCCATGAAGCCGCCGCCAGGACAGATGACGATGGCGGTGTCGATTTTGAGGTTCGGAGAGGGCTTGAAGACGGTCAGGGAGGGCCGGGTGACATTCGTGACCACATCGGTATTCCAGATTTTCGAGTGGTACTCCTGCTCGGGATAATCGGCCGGGGTGGAGCCGGGGGCCGCGCCGGGATAGAGAGAGATGACCTCCTGGGCGGAGGCGAGGGGCAGCAGCAGGAGGGCGATCCAGAGGAAGCGGAGGGCAGGGATTTTCATGGCCGTTCAGTCTAGCAGACGGGGTTGAAGGGGAGAATGCGGCGTGCACGGGGACGTGGCAGACAATCGGGCTCACGAAAATCAGGGGGCAGCACCACGCAAGGTAAAACCAAGCCTGGATGGGCGAGCCGGTTCAGGGGTTGAAGCGCCTTTTATTGGGGGCGGTGCCGGCACGATCGTGCCCTGATACAAGGACACGTTCCATTGGTTCTGCAATGTCGGCATGCGGAGGTTGGGACGGATCGAGGTAGAGAAGCAGAAGCAGGTCCCTCGCTCCGCCTACCCCATCCCGCCTTTCGGCGCGACGGGGCCAAAACGCACCGCTCGGGATGACAACTCGAAGTTATCCGGCAGGGGGAAGGATTGGCATCGCAAGAGATTTGGAACGCCCGCTTAAGCCCCAGCCCGACATTTCATTTGCGGCAGATTGCGTCACAGCGGCCTGGCTGCGATGGCGGCGCGCTGGAGGTCGTGGAGCTGGCGGATGCCGGCTTCGGCGTAGTCCATCATGGCGAGGAGTCGTGCGCGGGGGAAGGGGTTGCGCTCGGCGGTAGCCTGGACTTCGACGAAGCCGCCGTCTTCGGTCATGACCAGGTTCGCATCGACTTCGGCCTGGGAGTCTTCTTCGTAGGCGAGGTCGAGGAGGACGGTGTCTTCGACGATGCCGACGCTGGTGGCGGCGACGAGCTGGCGGAGGGGCGAGGTCTTGAGGGCGCCGGTGGCGATCATGCGGTTGAAGGCGATGGCCAGGGCGGCGCAGGCTCCGGTGATGGCGGCGGTGCGCGTGCCCCCGTCGGCCTGGAGGACATCGCAGTCGACGACGACGGTGCGCTCGCCGAGGGCTTTCATGTCGACGACGGCGCGGAGGGAGCGGCCGATGAGGCGCTGGATCTCGTGGGTGCGGCCGCCGACTTTGCCTTTTTCCGATTCGCGGGGTGTGCGGGTGAGGGTGGCGCGGGGGAGCATGCCGTATTCGGCGGTGACCCAGCCGCGGCCGCTGTTGCGGAGCCAGGCGGGGACACCCTGCTCGATCGAGACATTGCAGAGGACGCGAGTGTGGCCGACTTCGATGAGGACGGAGCCTTCGGGCACGGTGACGTAGCCGGGGGAGAGGCGGACGGGACGCATCTCGGCGGGAGCGCGATTGCCGGTGCGGAAGAAGGTTTCGGGCATCGGCCCATTGTACGGTTTTCAATTGGGAAATCGGGGCGGAGCGGTTCGCAAATGGAATGCGGGGGGTAAGGCGCTGAGGGCGCGCAGGTTGCGGGCGGAGCGGGGAGGAGTGCAGTTCCGATTCGGGAGGGACGGGTCGGGTTTCCGTTTCTGAAGCGGGCTCTGGTTTTGAGGCGAAGTATCTTTGGGTGAATAGGTTAGGAGGTGGGTGCGGGTTTGGCACCCGACGTGTTCTAGAGGGAGGCAGTCGTGAACCAGCGATGGGAAGCCGGGGCGAGATCCAGAGCGCAACGGCTTCTCGCACGACGCGAGGAGGATGACCATGGAACCATCCGCGCAGCTCTCGGTGACCGGGGATCGAGGAGATCGGTCCGGTGGTGTACTTTTCCCGCTTCCCCGCAAAGGAAACCCTCCGACGCTTCGAGAACAGAGGGGGGCAGCTCTGGTTCTGGCAGGGATTGCGCACGACTCTCGGAATTTAGTGACCGCCCTGGGGCTGTGCGCCGAGTCCATCAGCGAGCCTGGCGTTCTGGCACCGAGCCATCGGCATTTTGCCGTGGAGATCCGTTCGCTGGCGGCGGCCTCGGCGCGACTGATGCAACGGCTCTCGGACTTTGCGCAAACGGCCGCGGTGACGAAGGTGCAGGCCACGGTGCGGGCCACGGCACAAGCCACAACACAAGCGACAATCACGGATCTCGCGGCGGCCGTTGGACCGTTGAGCAGTCTGCTGAAGGCCATCGCCGGACCTGGAATCGAAGTGCAGGTTGCGTGCCTTCCCTGCTCTGGCGAATTGCAGCTCACGGAGGAAGATCTGTCGCGGATTCTGGTGAACCTGGTGCGGAATGCGGCCGATGCAATGCCCACGGGCGGGCGCATTCGAATCACGGCGCAACGCGGCGGCGGCGGCGGTTTTCTCTGGACGGCGGGGGAAGAATGCGACGGCGAGCAATCCGCGCAATACCTGTGGGATGACGCGCCGCATCCGGCGGACAGTGCGCCACAAACGGTATGTCTGACCGTTGAGGACAACGGGCCCGGGATTGCGGAGGAGCACATGGACCGTATCTTCGAGCCGGGCTTCACGACGCGGGCGGCGGGAAGATCATGGCCGGAGGCGCAGCACCGTGGACTGGGGCTGAGCATCGTCCGCCAGCTGGTCGAAGCCGCGGGGGGGAGCGTGCGCGTCAAGGCCGCACCGATCCAGGGGGCACGATTCGAGGTTGAGCTGCCCCTGACCGTTGACATGCCCCTTACAAACGTAACCCCGACCTTACCTTCGGAACGGGCCTTCAACAGCGAGAGTGACGCTGAATGATGCGACGATGGACATCAACAGCACTCCGCACGCCGGTACATTCGATGCCGCCACTTTTTCCGCCGGAATCCGCACCACTGCATGTGCTCGTCGCTGACGAGGATGTTTCGATCCGGCGAGCATGTTGCGAGATCGCAGCCAGAGAAGGAATGGTCAGCCATGAGGCGGAGCTCTCCAGCCGCGAGCGCGGGCTTCTCCTGGCGAAAGGGGCGGATATCGTCCTGGTCGATGAAACCATCGCCAGCGGCGCGGGATTCGAGTTGCTGGAGGTACTCCGGCAGATGCGTCCCGACGTTGCGGTGGTGTGGATGACATCGGCGTCTACCGTGGACCTGACGGTCGAGGCTTTACGCTCCGGGGCGAGCGACTATCTGGTCAAGCCGTTTTCGGGTGAGGAGCTAAGCGCGGTTTTACGGCGCCTGGCGGAGAAGCGCACCCTCGACACAGCGAGCCGCGGGCTACGCGAGCGCCTGCGGTCGGGGCGGGGCACAGCCGGCATCCTCGGCGAGAGCCCGGAGATGGAAAAGCTGTATCGGATACTCGCGCGGGTGGCGCAGACCGTGCATCCGGTGCTGATTCTGGGCGAGAGCGGGACCGGAAAGGAAATGGTCGCGCGCGCGATCCACGCGAATGGGCCGGGGGCCGGCAAGCCCTTCGTGCCCGTCGATTGCGGCTCGCTTGCACCGACTTTGATCGAGAGCGAGTTGTTCGGGCATGTGAAGGGAGCGTTCACGGGCGCGCATCGCAGCAACGAGGGCCTGCTGGTGGCCGCGGGCAGCGGGACGGTTTTTCTCGACGAGATCGCGGAGCTGCCGCTCGATCTGCAGGCGAGGCTGTTGCGGGCGTTGCAGGAAAAAGAGGTGCGCCCGCTGGGGGGCAGCCATGCGGTTCCGATCCGGGCACGGATTCTCGCTGCCACGCACCAGGATCTGGCCGCGATGGTGGAGCAAGGCAAGTTTCGACGCGATCTGTATTACCGGCTCAATGTGGTGAAGCTCACGCTGCCCCCGCTCCGGGAGCGGAAGGAGGACATTCCGCTACTGGCAGCGCATTTTTTGGAGCGCAACAGTCTGGAGATGCGCCGTCCATTCCGGCTCAGCGCGGAGACGCTGGGGTTTCTGGTGGAGTATGCGTGGCCGGGCAACGTGCGTGAGCTGTCCAATGCCATCGATCGCGCCTGCAACCTCGCCTCGGGCGAGGTCATCGACATGGGCGACATGAACACGATCGTCCAGGATGCGTGGATGCACGCGAACATGAAACGCCGCGAGCAAAGCGAAGAGGCCGCCGACGCTCCCGTCGCCGTCGAAACTCTGGCGGCGCTGGAGAAGCGCGCCATTCTGACAACACTCGAACAGGTCAAGGGGGACAAGCTGCTGGCTGCCCGGCTCCTCGACATCGGCAAGACAACGCTGTATCGCAAGCTGAAGGAATACGGACAAACGCTATGAGCGGCCTTCTCAACAGTACCGGGAGCTCACCATCCGGCTCGCCGGCAAGCGCGCTGATCGTGACGGCGATGGAAGATGTGGAAACGACGGCGGCTGCGTTGGCGGGACAGTTGAACGCCACCATCGAAATCGCCACAAGCCGCTCTACGGCGCTACGGCTGCTCACGCGGCGCAGTTACTCGATTGTGGTCGTTGACCAGATGCTCGCCGACCCCGATCCGGAGGCAGCCGACCTGATCTGGAAGCATGCGGGGGTGGCGATTCCGCTTCAGATCAATTTCGCGCTGGCGGGGAGAGCCCGGCTGGAACGCGAGATGCGAGCCGCGCTCGCACGGCGGTGCCGCGAACAACAATTAGCTGAATCCGCCGCGGCGGCGGTGATCGACGTCGAACTGAAGAATGCCATCACCGGCTTTCTGCTTGAATCGCAGCTGGCGCTCAAGGAAGAAGGCATTCCGCCCGGGGTTGAAGGTCACCTGCGCACTCTGGCGGAAATGGCAGATCGTTTGCGGGATCGCCTGACCCCAAACGCGGCACGAGATAGCACCGGCGTGTCATTGTCGACGATTCGTAAGTGACCTACGCTCGTTACCGAAGCGCCACGAGGAAGTCAGGGCAGGATCGCAGCAAGCGCCGTGCTCGGGTCCCTCCAGCCTCCGGAAATGAGGGAGGGCGGAATTGCAGCGGCTGAGGCCGCTGGATAACCGCGCAACAACGTTTACCTGAATGGAGGAGTCCCCCATGCACCGTTTTTCTCTGCCTTTGTTCGCTCTTGCTGTATGTCTTCCTGCGGGGTTTGCCCAAAGCAGCTCATCTCTCATTGCGCCGGAGCTGCTGTATGGAGGTTCTTCGGTTCCGGCTGCCATGGGTGCGGTGACAGCGCCACCCTCCGCGACTCGTTCCGGCGCCTTCGCCGGCTTCGGCGTCGGGGTGAAGGTTGGATTACTGGGTGCAGGCGTCGAGGTTGCCACGCCGCTCTCGTACCACCTGAACCTGCGGGCCGGCGGTAATTTCATGAACTTTAGCGACACGCTGAGCAGCGACGGCATTACGTACGATGCGACGCTGCGTTTTCGCTCCGCCGAAGCGAGCGTCGACTGGTTCCCATGGGCGGGCGGTTTTCACATCAGTCCCGGAGCGCTCGTCTACAACAACAATCAGATCAGCGGTGGCGCGCACGTAGCAGCCGGTGACACCTTCACGCTGAACAGCACGACTTACACCAGCAGCGCGACGAATCCGGTGACCGGCACAGGCAGCGTGGTGATGAACAAGACCGCGCCCAAGTTGACCATCGGATGGGGAAATCTGATTCCGCGCAGCGGCCACCACTTTAGCTTCCCCGTAGAAATCGGCGCAGCCTATATCGGCGATCCCAAAGTGTCGCTCAACCTTGCCGGCACCGCCTGCTACACGGACCAGGGAACAACTTACTGCGACAACGTGGCGACCGATCCCATGATCCAGGCCAACGTTACCGCCGAAGAGCAGAAGCTGAACAAAGATGCCGCCGACGCCCGCTTCTTTCCCATTCTGTCGCTGGGGTTCGCGTGCCGCTTCTGAAGGGACGCGCAGGGGCGCGACGGAGATCATCCCATGCGCGCCCCTGATCCAACTGGCTTAACCGATCGGCTGGCCGCCGGCAGTTAGCTGCTGTAATTGCTGCTGGTCGTATTGCTTCACCTCATCCGGCAGCGGAGCATAGTTCAGCGTTTCCGCAGTCGCCTGCCCATCCGTAATCACATACTGAATAAACTGCTTCAACGCCATCCGTCTGGCCTGGTCCGGTCCGTCCTTCGGGATGATCAGAAATGTCAGCCCGGAGATGGGGTACCCCGTGGGTGCGCTGGCGGGAGGGTTGACGATGGGGACGCGGGGATCCTGCGTGAGCTGGGCGCTGAACGCGGCAATCGCCGCCGTGGTTCCGCGGGCTGTCGGCTGCACATACTGACCAGCCGCGTTTTCGATAGACGCCGTCGGCAGATGATTCTGCTGTGCATAGGTCAGCTCGACATAGCCGATAGCACCGGGTGAATTGCGAATGCTGCCGGTGACGCCTTCGCTGCCCTTGCCACCGATGCCCACCGGCCAGCTGACCGCTGGGCCCGCACCGACTTTTTGTTTCCACTCGGGGCTTACGGCGGAAAGATATGTCGTGAAGATGTTGGTGGTGCCACTGCCTTCAGAGCGGTGGGCGACGACCACCGGGACTGAGGGAAGCTTGACCCCCGGATTGTCTTTTGCCAGCAGCGGATCCTTCCAGGATTTGATGGTGCCAAGATAGATGCCGGCCAACGCCTGGGGAGAAAGCTGCAGCGGCTGCGTCAGGCCGGGCAGATTGTAGGTGATGCAGACGGGTCCGGCGCTTTCGGGAATCTGCACTACGGGGCGCATCGCCGCGAGTTCCTGGTCGTTGAGGGCCGCATCCGAAGCGCCAAAATCCACGGTCCCAGCCTTCACCTGCTGGATGCCGCCGCCCGATCCAATGGACTGGTAATTAATCTGGACATTTTGATGCGCGCGTGAGAAATCCTGAACCCAGCGCGTCATGACGGGGTAGACAAACGTGCTGCCTGCGCCGGAAATCTGCACGTTATTGCTCGAGGACTTACAGGCAGTCAGAGAGCCCAGCACGAAAACCGCAGCGAACGCGGTCACGAGTCGAACGGACATAAGAAAACACCTCTCCATTTACGTTGCCCGAATTCAGAATGGGGATGCACACGAGCGGGAATGTAACAAAACTGCCCGGTCCAACGTTACAAACCGAAGAATTGGCAACGCGTGCGCGTGCCGGCTCGTCCTAGTGAAGAGAACAACAATGGAGGGGATATGGCAGAAAACCTGGCAGGAAAGAGAGTGGCCATTCTCGCGACGGATGGATTTGAGCAGGTGGAGTTGACGGAGCCGCGCAAGGCGCTGGATCAGGCCGGCGCGACAACGGAGGTGGTCTCTCCGAAGAGCGGCGAGATCAAAGGCTGGAATCATACAGAGTGGGGCGACAAGGTGAAGGTCGACAAGACACTGGATCAGGCACGCGCGCAGGATTACGACGCGCTCGTTTTGCCGGGCGGAGTGATCAATCCGGACCATCTGCGGATGGAGCCAAAGGCGGTGCAGTTCGTGAAAGACTTCGTGGCGACGGGTAAGCCGGTGGCCGCGATCTGCCATGGTCCGTGGACGCTGGTGGAAGCGGGCGTAGTGAAAGGCAAGTCGTTCACCTCGTGGCCATCGTTGAAGACGGATTTGAAGAACGCTGGCGCGAACTGGGTGGATAAGGAAGTTGTGACAGATGGGCAGTTCATTTCAAGCCGCAAGCCGGACGATATTCCTGCGTTTAACAAAGCGCTGATTGAAGCGGTGGGAAAGGGAGCAAAGGCAAAAGCGGCGTAGGCGGCAAACCGGAAGACGCGTTTCGGTACAGCGAAAGGAAGGTGCGTCGCAAGGGGCGCACCTTTTGTTTGGCAAACGAGTTAGGGTGAATCGCCATTGGTATGGCGCATACGGAGTGCACTTTACGAACTAGAACCGGAATATCAAATTTGCGCGAAAGGGAACTGCGGCGCCGTCGACGGTTAGTGGTTCGAAGTGCCAGCTTTGCACTGCCTGCATGCAGGGAATGAAGAGCTCGTGGGGTCCGTCACCCGCCATAATCTCGACCACATGACCGTCGGAATCGACGGCTGCCCAAAGTGAGTAGGTCGTTCCCGGAGGCGGAATGCTTCCCTGAATTTTTGGATTCGTCGGGTTCGCCACGAGCTTTCTTGCCTCCGCGTCGGTCAGCGGCGTGTGCGGACCGAATTGACGGGTGTTGAGCATGAATCGCAAGATACCGCTGGCCTGCATTGGCGTGCCATCGACGGCGAACGGCTTGAAGCGCCACCGCATCAGCTGGTTCATCGCGGAGTCGTTCGTCCTTTCATTGACTGTGTAGAGTTGTTGAACTTCTCGCACCGTTCCCGTTGAATCGATCGAAACGAAGAAGCTGGCCGGCCCCTGCTCGGCTCCGTCGAGAGGCTGTGGCCAGATGATGGAGGGCGAACCGACAAGATGGCTCCTGAGGTCGGCCTCAGAAATATCCTTAAATTCGATTCGGCCGGTTCCGGCGTCGGCTGGAACGTCGAACTGAGTGGCCTTGTCGATCTCTTTCAGTTCAGTGACGGTAAGAGTGAAGAGTTCTTCGCCAAGCCGGGGAGAGTTGGTGATCACTCGTGCGATTCGCTTATCTCCGAATGGCTGGTAATTCCCAAACGTTACTGCATGGCCTGATGCGGCGACTGTCTCTTTCAGTCCGCCGGGATCGCGGCGGCACAGGCGTCGTTGTACATCGAAGCACGAGACTCCTGATTCATCGACGGCCCCATTGGACTTTGTCAGAACGCGATCCCCTTCCTGAACGGCGTCAACGATCGGCTTGGGATCAAGCATTGCCGTTGTCAGGGTTTGAAGGATCAAGGGGATGTAGGCGGCGGAATCTTTTTCGTAGAAGCGTCCGTTCGAGGAAATGCGAACGGAGGTTAAGTCGGCGGAGCGGACAACTTCTCGATAGCTCGCGGCAGATAGCCAATCCATCTGAATCGTCGCGTAAGGTGTGCCTTCCTGACCTTCGGTGATGGTCGCTTCGAGGTGAAAAGGCGGACTCCCGGGGGCGATGAGAGATCCCTGCACGACAGATCGAATGTGGGGAGTGGCGACTGGACCCCGCTGCGCCGAGAGGCCGCATGAGACGAAGAGGATAACAGTCGAAATTGCCAGCATTCGCATGAGAGCAATCTTACCCTCACGTCTCGAGGGAAATCACTCGTAGCGCAAGGGCGGAGGAGGTTCTGGCTTTCTGGAGCGGCAGGACGCATGAAGTCTCATTCGGACTTTCAGCATGGATCGTCCGCGGTCCGAGGCTCATCTAGTGATGAGCGGCACGGATGGATGACTGGCTTTGCCGTTGGTGAAGATGAGGGGACAACATCATGCGGGTTTTCATTACCGGAGCAACGGGATTTATCGGGACAGCGCTGATTGGGGAGCTCACGCAGGCAGGACATCAGGTGGTGGGGTTAACCCGGTCGGAGCCAGGCGCCGAGGCGCTGCGCAAGGCAGGGGCTGCCGTGCTGCATGGCAACCTCGAGGATCTCGATAGTCTGCGCAAGGGTGCGGCCGGTGCTGAGGGGGTCATTCACCTGGCGTTTAACGACGACTTCTGGCAATCGAAAAGAACGCGGCGGATGAACGGCAGGCGATCACGGCGAAGATCGTGAAGGTTGCTGGG